>OZ252018.1:0-1977289 GCA_965247535.1 Dehalococcoidia bacterium | reverse complement strand
GCCGCGTTCTGGTGATAGGCGGCCAGTCCACGCCGTCCCAAAAGCTGTCCTCGGCAGAGATTTTCGATCCGGCTACGGAATTGTGGTCAGCCGCCGCCAGCATGTCGGAGGCGCGCAGCTCGGGGCATAGAGCTGTCCTGTTGGCGGATGGTCGGGCGCTCGTCGCCGGCGAGAACGACGGGGGCACGGCGGAGATTTACGACCCCGCTACCGACCAGTGGTCTGACGCAGGCACCATGATGCAGGCCAGGACGTGGCCCTCTGCGACTCTGCTCCCCGACGGCCGCGTTCTTGTGGCCGGAGGCTTGGATGCCACCAAGGCCGGCGAGGAGCAGCTGGACTCGGTTGAGATATTCGATCCTGCCACTGGTGAGTGGATGGAGGCCGCCAGAATGGAGCAGGTGCACGCGGGCCACGGCGCAGTGTTGCTGGAAGACGGCAAGGTGCTCGTCGTGGGAAGGTATATGGGTGAGCTCTTTGACCCGTCGGACGAGTCGTGGTCAGCCGGCGGCACGCCCACGAGGGAACGCTCTTTTGGGACAACGGCAGACCTCCTGGCGGACGGAAGGGTGCTGGTGACGGGAGGCCGCTTCCAGCAGGGTGGGTGGTCCGGAGCTATAGTGCCCGTCAGAACCGCGGAGTCCTACAACCCTGCGTCGAACGCGTGGGAAGAGGCTGCTCCCATGTCTGAGCCCAGGGAGAACCACACTTCGGTCAAGCTGTCGGATGGCAGGGTATTGGTCATAGGCGACAGGGCGACGGAGATCTTCGACCCCGCCACAGGCGAATGGACCGAGGCCGGCAATCTCAGTACATCTCACGGTACTCTATCCACTGCTACTCTGTTGCAGGATGGCCGGGTTCTGCTGGTAGGCGGTATGTCTGAGGAAGGCGACGGTGGCAGAGCCCTAGGAGTCGGTGTCGTGGAGATCTACGACTCAGTTGAGGGCTGGTAGCGCGGAGAGATGCTCGGACGACGCGTTCTCTCGCCTTCCATTGCCCGGGGCAGAGCGTGATGACAGGAGACGGCTCCCAGCGGTTGACCCTGAGGGGTTGACCTTCAGGAGGTACGAGATGGCAACGAGTGCAACCGGAAGACTTCTGGCGATAGTTGGCCTGGCGCTCATGCTGGCCGCCTTCACAGGTTGCGGCGGCGGTGAGCCCGATGCCATGGAGGCAGCCAGCATCTCCACGGGACGCTGGGGCCACACCGCTACCCTACTGGAAGATGGACGCGTGCTGGTTGTAGGAGGCCAGGAGAGTCCGTCCGGTAAGCTGGCCTCAGCCGAGATCTACGACCCCGCCTCGGATTCGTGGTCGTCGGCAGGAGAAATGTCCGTGGCACGAGGCCTTGGTCTCAGGGCTACGCGGCTTAGCGACGGGCGGGTGCTGGTGACCGGGGACAGCGATGAGGCGATCGCGGAGATCTACGACCCCTCCGACGGGCAGTGGTCGCAGGCGGGCATCATGACCGAGCCGCGCAACGCTGCCACTTCCACCCTGATGGCGGACGGCCGTGTTCTGGTGACCGGAGGCGGGGACGCCACCAAGGCCGGACAGGACCCGTTTGCCTCGGCTGAGATTTTCGACCCGGCCACCGGCGAGTGGACTTCGGCGGGCAGCATGCAGAACGAGAACTACAGTCACGGCGCCGTCCTGCTGCAGGACGGCAGGGTTTTGGTAGCCGGATCGGACCTTACGGAGACCTACGACCCCGCCACGGATACGTGGGCCGCTGTCGGTGAACCCCTTCGGGAGCGCACGGGAGGCTATCCGGTGATTCTTATGAACGATGGCATGGTCCTGGTGCCGGGAGGGGAATTCAAGCAGAGAAGGCGAGCCGGAGCCGATCCCATCAGGAACGTGGAGCTGTACGACCCCTCCACGGATTCATGGACGCGCGTCGCCGACATGAACGACGCCCGCAGCCGCCACGCGGCCGTCTTGCTCAACAATGGGAACGTGCTGCTAGTGGCCACCAGGGAACTGCAGATGTACAACCCCTCAACGGACGTGTGGGCCTCGGCGGGCAATCTCGAACAGGAGCGGGGCACATACTATACGGCAACTGTGCTCCAGGACGGAAGGGTACTGGTGGTGGGGGGCCAGGAGGAGGACGATGGAGGCAGGTTAACCGGCGTCTCCTTAGTAGAGATCTATGACCCGGCCACGTTCCAGGAAGAGGGTTAAGTCCCCGGCCTGCGGACCCGGGCCCTTGGAGAATGCGCTAAGGAGGGCGAGTCCTATAGGACTCGCCCTCCTGGCATGTTGACCCAGGAGCTCATCTCGTGAGAAGCGGTGACCGCCTCCGCCTTCCGAATGTAGGCCGGGCCTAGCTCGTTCATGGACGTGACGCCCAGCAGCGCCATCGATGAGATTATCTCGTCCTCCAGGATCTCCAGCGCTCTTACGAGGCCTGCCGTACCGCCGGCCGCCAGCCCCCAGCACTGGAGCTTCCCGACCGCCGTGGCAGTGGCCCCAAGGGCGATGGCCTTCATGACGTCGCTGCCCCGTTGTATGCCCCCGTCCAGCACTATCTCGGCTTTGCCGTCTGTTGCTTCGACGACTTCGGAAAGCACGTCCATAGTTGCCAGGCCGTGATCAAGCTGTCGACCGCCGTGGTTTGATACCCAGATCACGTCAACGCCGTGCTCTACGGCAAGCGCAGCGTCCTCAGCGGTACCAATGCCCTTGATCATGAGTGGAAGCTTCACCTCGTCCTTGATTCTGTCTATGGTCTCCCAGGTCACGCGGGACGCGTGGCCTCCCACTCTGCCGCCGGATACCTGGTGGCTGCCGGGCGTGCCGGAGGCAAGGAAGTTCGCCCTGGGTCTCCACCGGGCCAGCATCGTTCTATCCCTACGGCTGGGACGTGCGGTGTCCACGGTGATACATAGCGCCGAGTAGCCGGCCGCCCGGATCCTGGCGAGCATCTCCTTCGTCCACTCCCAGTCGCCGTGAAGGTAGAGCTGATAGACCTTGGGATTGCCGGCGGTGGAGGCGATTTCCTCCAGGCTGGGCTCGGTCACGGAGCTGATGACGTCCAGAATGCCAAACTCGTCCGCGGCCCTCGTGGCTGCGGCGCCGCCTTCCGAGAAGAACACCTGCTGGGAACCGATGGGCGCGAGCAGCACCGGGATCCGCAAGTCATGGCCAAGCAGGGTGGCGGACGTATCGATGTCGGACACGTCCACGAGCACCCTGGGGCGGAAGGCCAGCCGGTCAAAGGCGTGCCGGTTGCGTCTCAAGGTGGTCTCCGACTCCGAGCCGCCGGACAGGTAGCCCCACGTTCCCTGGTTCAGGTTGTGTCTCGCCGCCTGAATGATCTCCTGAGTGGTCACGAAATCGGTCGTCATCTTTCCCCTCCTCGCAAGCGGCTGCTATGCTCGAACAGGACAGCCCGCGCCCGCGCCTACAGGTCCCTGGGCGACCGGCGGTCCTCGAACCGGGTGTGCACGTCAAGCAGGACAGTCTTGCCTTCGGCGTTGAGCTCCTGTGCGCGCTTGATGGCGGGCGCAAGCTCCGCCGTCTTGACGACGGTGATGCCCACCGCGCCCATGCCCTCGGCTATCTTGGCGTAGTCCCCGTACATGTGCGACACGCCGTACTGCAGGCGCGCCGTAGGGAAGCCGCCGGGGTAGGTTGCCATACCGCCGTTGTTGAGCACCAGCGTAGTGATGGCCACGCCGCTCCTGGCCGCGGTCTCGATGTCCAGGCCTGACATGCCAAACGCGGCGTCTCCCATGTAGTTCAGGCAGAATCGGTCCGGGTAGGCCATCTTCACGCCTATCATCAGCGGTATGCCGTAGCCCAGGTGAGTTGACTTGCCCCAGCCTATGTAGGTATGGGGTGCCGTGGCCGTGAGGAACGGCACCATCATGTCCCGCGGCGATCCGGCGTCGTGGGTGACGACGCTGTTCTCCAGGTCCAGGTTCCGGTTCAGCTCCCAGATCACCCTGTAGGGGTTGATCGGCTCCTCGTCGTCGGTGAGGACGGGCATCCACGCCTGCAGCCACTCCTCCTTCACGGTGGCGATCTGCGCAGGCGCGCTGGTCTCGCCCCGCCGACCGTGCTCACCCAGCCGCGACTTCACCTCCTCGATCATTGTCTGCAGCGTGACCCTGGCGTCGCCCGGCAGTGCTATGTCCACCGGGAAATCCTTGTTGATGTCCTCAATGCTGCCGACGCTGTGAATGATGGTCTTGCCGGGCGGAATCGGCTGTCCGTAGCCCGTCCTGGTCATGCTGGAGCCAATGGCGAAGAGCGTGTCCGACTCCTGGAGCCACTGCCTGGCGGCGCGTGTGGTGGAACCGCTGCCGCCGCCCAGTGCCAGGGGGTGGCGCTCGTCGAAGGCGGACTTGCCGGGCATGGTTGTATATACGGGAATCTCGGTGAGCTCTGCGAACTCCCGCAGCTCAGCCGTGGCTCCGCCGAGCAGAACGCCCATGCCGGCCCAGATCACGGGGCGTGCAGCGTCGAGTAGCGCCCCAACTGCATCCTTGACGTCTGACGGGGACGGCGACTGAACGTAGACGCCGGGTGAGTGGTACGGCGCGCTGTCCGGCGGCACCTCTTGCTCGCACACGTCCGCGGGCATCTCGACCACCACCGGGCCGGGGCGGCCGTTCCGCAGAGCGTGGAAGGCCCTGCGCATGACGGCGCCCACCATGTCCGGCCGCGTGATTACCTCGCAATGCTTGGAGATGGTCTCGTATGTCCTGTGCGCGGAGAAGTAGGGCCGGACTGCGGTGCGCTCGAGCCCGGACCCGCGAGGCAGCACGAGGATGGGTACGTTGTCGGCGAAGGCCTGGCTGACGCCGCCCATTGCGTTCTCGGCGCCGGCCTGGTCCTGAACGACCACCACGCCGAACCGCCGGCGGTCGTTCATCCTGCTGAAGCCGTCGGCGGCCATCACGGCCCCGCGTTCGTGCCGGAAGGATATGGGGCGGATGCCCTCCTTGGCCACGGCCTCTATGAGAGGGTTGGAGGGGAAGCAGGATATCCACTCCACGCCCTCCGACTTCAGGATACTTGCGATTGTGTCCGTGACGTTCATGGTTGTCACCCCCTGCTGAGTTGCGGCGCGGCCGGTGCGTGCATTATACAGGGATTGCGGCTTTGCCGCACTTGGCGTTGAGGGGGTCGGAAGGGCGGCCGCTTACCACCACTGTCATTCCGAGGGGAGCCGAGCGCAAGCGAGGCGCAGGCGAGGAATCCAGGACGTCACGCAATTCTACACGCCGCGCCTCCCAACAGACTCGAGACGCCGATGGGCAGGGCATGTACGCAGGTGGCGCGTACTAGATTTCTCGGCTCCGCTCGAAATGACAATGAATAGGGGTGACTGTGCACTGCTTGGGGGCCTTGATCAGCCCGTCTGGGAGGCTGCCGAGTCGTCAAGGCGACCGTCCACCAGGTTCAGCCTCCTGTCCGCTATTCGAGCGAGCGTGAGGTCGTGAGTGGCTACTACCACGGTCACCTGACGGTTGTGAGCCGTGTCCCGCAGGATTTCGATTACGGACATGGCGGTTGCGCTGTCCAGCTCGCCCGTGGGCTCGTCGGCAAATATCACTGCGGGGCCGGTTACCAGCGCTCTCGCTATCGCCACCCTCTGCTGCTCACCGCCGGACATCTCGTATGGCCTGTGGCGCGCCCGCGGGCCCAGCCCGACCGTGTCCAGCGCCTCTGCGGCTCGGCGGCGACGCTCTCGCCATCCCACTCCGCCGATGTGCAGCGGAAGCTCCACGTTCTCCTGCGCCGAAAGCAGCGGCATCAGACCGAATGACTGGAATACAAAGCCAATGAGCCTCCTGCGCAGCTCCACAAGCTCCGATTCGCGCAGTTCCAGCAGGCTGAGGCCGTCCAGCGACACAGTTCCCGCGGTGGGCCTGTCCAGGCCGGCCATGATGTTGAGCAGGGTCGTCTTTCCGGAGCCGGATCGACCGGTCACCGCCAGGAGCTCCTGGCCGTACACGTCCATGTCCATGCCGTCCACCGCAGTGACCGCGGAGTCGCCCGAGCCGAATACTCTGACAAGCCCGCGCACGGATATGAGGGGCTGTCCGGGCCGGCCAGGCATTGCGGCTCCCCGCGCGGCGACGCCTATCAAGGTGCAGGCTCGCTCGACCGACCGTCGGTCTCCGGAGATTCCGGTCGCGGACGTGAGTCCCGCCTGCTTCCCGGGGCCGCGGGCCTGATGTTGACCTGCTGACCGGCTATGTCCGCACTGGCAAGTCCGTGGATGCGCAGCCTGTCCACGTACTCCTGTGGAAGCTGCAGGCGGCCCACCCTGTCAACCACCAGGTACTCTTCGGTGGACCCGGCATCCGCTCCATCCGCGCTTGCATCCAGGCGGCTCTCCGAGCTGATTCGGCCGTCTCTTATATGGAGCACCCGGTCCATGTGCTCCGCCACGCCCGGGTAGTGGGTCACCACAATGACCGTCACGTCGTAGATGCGATTTACGTCCTTCAGCAATTGAAAGACCTGCACGGCAGTCTGCGTGTCCAGCTCGCCTGTCGGCTCGTCTGCGAGGAGGAGCGGAGGGTTGTTGGCCATGCCGACGGCTATCGCCAGTCGCTGCTGCTCACCCCCGGAGAGCTCATGGATCCTGCGGTCCGCCTTCTCTTCGATACCCAGCAGTGCCAGCAACTCGATGCTTCGCTTCCTCCGGATCTCCGAGCCGATGCCCGCGATGGCCTGGGGCAGCTCTATGTTGTCCCTGGCCGAAAGGTAGGGCACCAGGTTCCGGGCAGTCGCCTGCCATACGAAGCCGACCTCCAGACGCCGGTACTGCACCAGCTCCTGGTCCGAAATGTTCAGCAGGTCGCGCGTCCCTACCCTAACCTGGCCCGCGGACGGCCTGTCCAGCCCGGAGAGGATGTTCAGCAGCGTGCTCTTGCCGCTCCCGCTTGCCCCAACGATGGCCACCATCTCGGCCGGCTGCACCTCCATATCCAGGCCGCGCAGGGCAACCACCTCCAGCTCCGCCTTCTTGAAGATCTTGAAGAGGTCAGCGCACTCGATGTAGGGCTCGGCTTGAGCCATTGCAGCTACCGCGGCCGCGCTTCTGGCTGCGCCTTGGCTCCTTGCTTCGGGTCGTCTCCACTGGTCTTGCATCGAGCGCTCCTTCTGCAACTCTATACCCCATCGGGCTGCCGCGGTCAAGCCTCGCCGATTCGCAGGACTCGCTGCACCTCGAGCCGCGCGGTCACGAACGCCAGCCACGCCACCGTTACCGCGGCGACGACAGCCAGCACAGCATACGTGCCGAGCAGCACGTTCCAGTTGATTCGCACCACCATTGGCGGCGTAACCCTCACGCCTTCCTCGGCAATCTCCAGGATGGGAAGCACGCTTGCCGTTATCTGCTGACCGGCCCATGTTCCAAGACCTACGCCGCACGCCACCACCAGGAGAAGGTTGAACCAGACTACGCCGTTCAGCTGCACCCTGGAGAACCCCAGCGTGCGAAGCAGCGCGAACTCAGCTCCGCGCTCTTGGGCGTCAGTGAAGGAGTAGAGCATCACGCCTGAGGCGCTTGCCAGTGCCAGCGCCAGGAACATGAGTATGAGCAGGCCGCCCCATCCTGCACTGACCAGGGGCTGCTCCACGCGCTGCTCCTCCAGGTCGGCGGCCACGAACACGTTTCCCGTGTCTATACCGAAGCTCTTCAAGCTGCCTACCACGGAGGCTGCGTTCGCTTCCACCGGGTCCAGGTTCGTCCACATCTCGTTGCTGCCGCCTATAAGGCCCTGCCCGTGGAGGTTGGTGTAGTGGTTGAACGTGCGCAGGTCCATGACCACGAACGGCCCCTCCCTGGGGTCCAGCGTCGGGAAGTAGTCGGCTACGGCAACCGCCCGTACCGGAACTGTGGCGTCGATGGTTCCTACGGCGAACGCGTCGCCGACTCCCACTCCGGCGAGGTCAAGCACGTCCCGGCTGACCACTGCGGGTATGGGCGTCTCCGGCTTGCCCACGCGCAGGGTTGGCAGACCCAGGCCACCGGGTATCCAGCTCATGGCGGCCGACCCGTCTGTGCCGGGCTGGGCAACCGCGGCGCTTGACTCGAGTGCGTACAGGCCGGGGACGTCGTAGTCCTCCACCGTGTGCCAGCCTTCCAGGAAGCCGCGGTAGTCTCCCAGCGGCTCCTCTCCGAACAACTCCGATCCAACGGACAGGTCGCCCAGGAAGATGGCCCCGGGCTGCCGTATGGTTGACCTGGTGGTCAGGCGGAGGGATAGCAGCGTAAACGGAGGGACGGCGCCAACCGAGTCCAGCCAGCCGCGGCTGTCCACCCGCAGGGGGCGGAAGAACCTCCGGGGAGCCGGCGGGAAGAGGTCGGCGTCCACCCGTACCCAGCCCTGCGAGTCCAACTCCCAGTCCTCGAAGTCCATCGAGCCGAACGGAACGTCGAAGTAGTAGCCCGAGTCGTCCCGCACGCGTCCTACCAGCGTGGCGCTTGGGTCCGTGGTGCCCGGGTTCACCCACAGCGCCAGTGACGTGGACTGTGGGGGCAGCTGGATTCCGTCGCTCAGGATGGAGACGGACGGGTCGACGCTGATCGCCTCCGTCAGCGAAGTCAGCGTTTCTCCGCCGGTGAAGTCGTCGCGATACCAGGCCACATCGGCGAAGCTGTCGGTGTCAACTGCCACTATCGACATCTGGGTCTGGTCGAAGGCGCCGGCGGACAGTGTCCCCGTGGTGCGCAGTACCTCCGAGATGGTCTCCACGCCTTCGAGGCGCTGGACAAGGTTGGACATGCCAAGCATGGACACCGGCGCCCTGCCGACGCCGTGCTCAACGCGTAGGTTCGCGCCGGAGTCGTAAAGCGCACGGTCGCGCTGGCTGCGTTCGATCGTGGAGCTGAGGGTGCTGCCCATGACGCCCAGCGATGTGGTGAGCATTAGAAGTACCACCAGCGAGCCGGGCATGATGGGATCGCGGGATACGCGCCGGAGGCCCAGCACCAACCACACCGGCCCAACCGTCTCCGCGGCTCGCGCCACCAGCGATACGCCTATGGGAAACAGGCGCATGACCAGTAGGCCCAGCGCCAGCAGTCCCAGCAGCGGCCCAAGCAGCAGCGAGACGTCCACCTCAAGCTCGCCGGTGCCCAGGGAGCGCACGAGGAACGATCTCCTGGTCTGGATCTGCCACCATATGAGACCGATGAGCACGAGAGCCAGCAGGTCCAGGTAGCTGCGATGGATGAAGGGCGCCCTCGGAGGTCTAGCGCCGGTCTGGCGGAACTCAACCATCCCCTGTCGTGACGCTATCACAGTGGCCGCGGTAAGCACGGCGGCCGCCAGCACAGCCCCCGCGGTGCCTAAGATGAAGGCCTGGGAGGGCAGCGAAACGGGGATAGGGCCGCTTCCCAGATCTGCTTCCACGAACACCCTGCCCAGCGCGCGCGAGATTGCGAGAGCCAGAACGGGGCCAAGCACAATCGCCGGCGCGGCCAGAAGCGCCCCCTCCACCAGCGCGAAGAGACCCAGCTGCGGCGTCGTGACGCCCCTGCTCTTCAGTATCACTGTCTCCCGCGCTCTTGACTTGACCGCCAGCCCTGATATCAGTGCCAGGTAGTAGACCAGGATGCCGGTCGTCAGCGAGACCATGAGGTATAGGGGAATCCGCGACAGGAGCACCTGCTCCTGGAACGCGCTCAACGCGTCGTCGAGATCAATGGCGGTGGAGGCATTCTCCAGCCTGCGTGGCAGGCGTTCCTTCACCTGGGCAATCGTGCTGCGAATCTCGTCGACCTTCCCGGCCCTCAAGGTGTGCCGGTCCAGGTAGTAGAACCAGCGCACGTCCGCATAGGAGTTGGGATAGTTATGGGCCACGTGCTCGAGAATGGCGGTCTCCGTGGTGAAGAGCGGCACGATCGGCACACCGTCCTCGTTGTGGCTGAGAGTGCGTTTCACTCCATACCAGAACTCGTCGTCGGGGTCGGTCCGGCTGAACAGCCCAACCACCCTCATGCGAATGGACTCGTCAGGTGAGCCGTCAACGGCCGGGAACGCCTCGATCTCGTCGCCCGGGGCCATCTCCAGCATCTCGCCGCCCGTTACGTCCAGCGCTACCTCCAGTGGGGCACCCGGGTCGACCGGTCTGCCGTCCGAGTAGGGCCAGCTGCCCGCAACAACCTCCACGCGCTCCGGGAACAAGCCGGTCATGTAGCTTACCTTGCCCCGGGGGCGCACGTTGTCATTCAGCTCCAGCTCCGGACGGCCGGCGAAGTAGAAGGTAATGGTTTGGAAGAGGTGAGCCTCGTCCTGAACGTAGCCGGAGAAGGGCTCGCCGACCTCACGCCTCACAACCTCCAGACCCCTCTCGTAAAAGGTATCCTGCCGTGCGACTGCGGACGGCTCCTCCAAGGCACCGTAGGTGCGAGCCGTTACGTGCAGCTCCGCCGGCGGCAGCCGGTCAAGCGTGCGGCGGAGCGCAGCCTCCTCTATCAGGTTGGAGAAGATGACTCCGCTGGCCATCAGAGATACCGCCAGCAGCATTCCCAAGAACAGTACAGCCTCCAGCCTCCAGCCGGTGGCGATCCTGCGAAGCGCTATCAGGTATGCAAGTTGGAGTAGTGACATAATGTCGGGTTCTCGCTATGCTCCGGTTCTCAGCACGTCGGGCGCTTTGAGGCGTCGCAGGGAGGCCAGCGTGGCCAGGATGGCCGTCGCAAGCGCCGCAGCCAGGCAGGCGAATACCAGCCCGGTTAGTCCGGCGCTTGTAGTGACTATCATCGGCGGTACGACGGGGCTTCCATCCGAGGTCACGTCCAGGAATCCCAGGACCCAACGACCGAGCCACAGCCCCACCACGCTCCCAATAGCAGCCCCGATTCCCGCTACAATGACGCGCTCAAACACCTGCGAGAGCAGCACCTCCATGCGCGTAAGGCCCAGGGCCTCGCTCAGCGTCAGGTCAATGCGTCCGGCCTGAACGGACACCACGGAGTGGGCGCCCAGCGCGACTGAGGCTGCAACTGTGAGGGCCGCCAGGCTCAACATGGTCAGTCCGTCCCAGCCGCCGCCGGCCAGGGGATTGCGCCGCGCCAGGTCCACCGCGGCATCCCTATCCTCCACGGACGTGACGCCCTCCACGCGTCTCACTGCCAGCACGGCGCTGCTGCGAGCCACGGAGTCGTTGAGCGCAACCCAAGCCTCCCTCGGTACTGCAGCAGGCTTTGAGCCGGGCATCCGGGCCACGAAGCTCTCGTAGTCGGCGATGTTCACCAGCAGGAAGGGTAAAGTGGGCCCTTCGATGGTCGGAAACCGGTCGATCACGTCCACCACCTCAACGGGAATGACCAGGCCGTCGCCCTCCACACGCGGCCGCTGCCCGACATCGAACGTGGGTCCGCCGACGGCCGGCATGGGAATCGGGCCGGCCGGCACCAGTATGCCACGCGCGGACGGCCCTATGGAGTTCCGCCAGCCGAACGTCAAGCCCATGCCTCCGGTGCGGGCCGCGCCCCGGCTCCGCTGCACCCTGTCGCTGCTCGAGTCAGGGTTTGGCAGCGTGACCCACAAGTCCTGGCCGGGAGGCTGCTCGAAGCTCTCAATCACGACGCCCTCAGGCGGGGTGTTCGGTCCGCGGGCCGTCACGTCGTCCAGGCTTATGCTGCCGGGCTGAACGCCGCCGAGTGAGCCGCTCAGATTGCGCGTGTTGTAGATTGAGACCAGCCTGAACGGCGGCGAGGCCCGCTCGACCGGAAGCGTACCCTCCCGGAACGTCCACTCGTCGGACGGGCCGGAGGTCGGCAGCTCGCCAATTGGCATGTCATAGTATCTGCCGGACCGGTCTACGAGGCGCGCGCCGAGGTGCTGAGGGCGGCCCACCTGCGAGAGGTCCTGCTGGTCCACCCGTACCCATACGCCAAGCGTCTCCGCGTCTTCCGGAAGCGCCACGCCGGGCGCCCCTTCGTCCTGTCCGAGCAGCTGCGCTGCTCCCGCGGCGAGGCCGGCGTCGTCGCCTCCGTGCCTGCGCCAGGCGGCATGCGGAAGGGCCTGCGGGTCTACGCGCACAAGCGCGCCGCTCTCGTGGGACACGGGGGTGACCGCAGTCACGCCGGGCAGGGCCGCGATCTCTCCCAGAACGTCGTCGTCCAGTGAGGCGCCCCTGATGACCAGGTCGCCGCCCACGCGGAAGCCCGCCTGCTCTTCCTGGCTCCTAACGAGGGTGGACTGGAAGGACGCGCCGAACACCCCAAGCGCCGTGACCATCATGACGATGATGACCAGCGAGCTTTGGGGCAGAGGGTCGCGAGCCATCCTCGTCAGCGTGAGCGCGATCCACGCCGGGGCCGCGAAGCCGCTCGCCCACGCCATCCCTCGCATGAGCCACGGCAGCCCTCTCGGAATCAGGAACGCGACGGCCAGCAACGCCAGCACCGGCCCCAGCAGCATGCTCAGGTCAACCTGCTCCAGCGCTCCGCCCGCTAGCTCCCGCTGCACGAACCCCCCGCGCTGCTCCACCTGCCACCAGATCAGAGCCAGCGCTGCTACCACCAGAACGTCGACGTAGTACCTGTGGAGCAGGGGTACAGTGGCCGGACGGGAGCGTACCCGCAGGAACTCCACTATGCCCAGCCGCGCCAGTCCCACGCCGGACGCCGCCAGCACTCCCAGGCTCAGCAGTCCGCCTATCGCTCCCATCAGGAACGCGTCCGGGGACAGCTGCACGGGTACCGGCCCGCCGCCGCCTGCAGGGTCGATCGTCCGCACGAGCACAAACCTCACGATAGCCAGTGCCAGCAACGGACCAACCGCCAGCGAGGCCAGCACCACGATGCCCTCGCCCAGCGCGAACAGTCCGCTGACCTGCGCCATGCTTGCGCCGCGGCTCCTCAGCACGTTCGCCGTATCGCTTTGCGTGCGCGCCAGCAGCCCGAGCACGAGCACCAGGAAGTACAGGACGACCGCGACCACCAGCGACAGGTACAGGAAGAGGGGCACACGGGCCAGTGTTAGCTCCTCCCGGTAGTCGTCTATGGTCTGCCCCAGCGCGGTGAGCACCAGCGAACGCGGGTAAAGGAGGTTCAGCTGCTTCTCCAGGCCGATCGCTGCATCGCGAGTTGGGCCGGCGGTGTCCGCCGTGAGCTCGCCGGTGTCCAGATACAGGAACCACCAGTAGTCGCCCAGAAGCGAGGAGTACCGCGCGCCCAGAGCATTGAAGTAGTCATCTTCGGACATGTACATGGGGGCGACTGTCCACGGGTCCCTGTCCTGCGTGGTGAAGTAGTAGGTTTCCCAGGTCATCCAGAACTCCTCGGAGGGGTCGACCGGCTCCACGATGCCGACGATGGTGTACCTGACCCGCTGCGTCGGGTCCGCGATGAAGGGCACCAGGTAGACGTCCTGGCCAACCTCGAACGCCATGTTGGCGGCCGTCTGCTCTCCCACCACGGTTTCCAGGTGGATGCCGGACTCGTGAACTACTGGCGCCGCCTCCGGCCAGCGTCCCTCCACAAGCCTGGTGTGCTCCCGGAATCCGGTGAGGAAGAAGGGCTGGCCGGCGCGCCCACCAATTCGCGGCGGAGTCCCGTCCTCGGTGAGCGTGAGTGGCAGGTTGGCCTGTGCACGGCCGGACCTCTGCACGTCGCGAATCAGGTGGCCCAGGTTCTCGTTCAGCACCGGATCGACCGTGCCGCGCATCTCGTTGTAGTCCGCCGGGCCCAGAGGCCGGTTCTGCAATGCCACCTGTGCGTTCAGGGCCACGCGGGGTGTCAGAGACAGCGTGTGCCGGAGCCCGCCCTCGGCCAGCGCCTGCGAGTAGAGCGCGCCCACCGCCATTAGCGTCACCGCCGTCAGGATGCCGAAAGAGGAGACGGCAAGCAGCGTCCATGACGAGCGTAGGCGCTTGGGGAGCAGCCAGAAGAGCACCCTGGTCCAGGTCATGTTCTTATGCCACCAACTCGGGCGCGGTATTCATCCGCCGGCGCCGTTCACAGACCGTCCCGCGGACAGGCATGATGGGGAAGTATAGCAGAAAGGAGGGTAACGCACGCGGGAGGCTGCGTCTCGGGTGCTACGTGAGGACGGAAAGCGCCTGGCCGCCCGCGGCGGACAGCGCGACCACCAGCCATGGCGGCACCCTCCAGAACGCAAGCATCCCGAACGCGGCAAGCGCAAGCCCGAAGTCTTCGCGCGTGTGGATAGCGCTCGTCCAGACGGGATTGTAGAGGGCCGCGACCAGCAGACCCACAACCGCCGCCCCGATGCCACGGCTTGCGCCGCGGAAGCCGCTCTGGCTTCGCAGCCGGTCCCAGAAGGGCATGACGCCTATCACCAGCAGGAACGATGGCAGGAAGATGGCCGCAAGCGTGAACAGTCCGCCCAGCCATGCGGTCTTGTCCTGGTAGGCAATAGCGCCAAGATAGGCTGAGAACGTGAAGAGCGGGCCCGGTACTGCCTGAGCAGCTCCGTAGCCCGCGATGAACTCCTCGTTGCCCACCCATCCCGTCGGCACCACCTGCGTCTGCAGCAGTGGCAGTACCACGTGGCCCCCTCCGAACACGAGGGAGCCGGCGCGGTAGAAGCTATCGAATATCTCCAGCCTTTCGTCGGGGAAAGCCTGCGTGAGCGCGGGGAGTCCGATGAGCAGTGCAAAGAACAGGGCCAGCGACGCTACGGCCACGCCGCGCCCCACGGGAAACCGCTGCGCAGGCCCCGCATCGGCGCGGTCCTCTCGCAGCAGGCGCCAGCCAATCGCCCCCGCAACGGCGATGGCGATGACCTGCCCCAGCGCAGTCGGCCAGGCAAGCATGGCTATCGCAGCGGCGATGGCAAGCGTAGCCCTGGGCTTGTCAGGAGCCAGATTGCGGGCCATGCCCCACAGCGCAAGTGCGACAACGGCCACGGCCGCGATCTTAAGGCCGCGCAGCCAGCCGGACTCGGCCACGTCTCCGATCGCCGTGACGCCGTACGCGAACAGGATCAGGGCGGCGGCCGACGGCAGCGTGAATCCGAGCCACGCCGCCAGACCGCCGGGCAGGCCCGCCCTTCGTATGCCCAGGGAGATGCCCACCTGGCTGCTGGCCGGGCCGGGAAGGAACTGGCAGAGCGCCACGATGTCTGAGTACGTGGTCTCGTCGAGCCACTTACGACGCTCCACGAACTCCTGCCGGAAGTAGCCCAGGTGCGCCACCGGCCCGCCGAACGACGTCAGGCCGAGACGGAGGAAGGCCAGCAGCACCTCCGGGAAGGAGCCGCGTGGAGAGTCTTCTTGCATTTATTGGTCCCTTGTGCCGGTGTGTAGGCCCGGATCGTGGCGCGCTTTCATGCGCAATGGCCTATGAAAGGGCGACTGCTATGGAGCTGACACTGACCTTTGGCCATCCCAAACGGTAGACGGCGCTTCGCTGCACTGCAGCCGCTCCGACCACCGCTGCTATCGCAGGGAGCGGCGAGTGCGGTGCAGCTACTCGCCCTCTATGGCGGCGCGAATGCCCTCCTGCAGCGTCTCGAACACCTCTCGCACGCTCTGACGGGCGTCCACCCTCTCGAAGTTGTACTGGGCGGCGAGGCTCTGGAACTCCTCCAGCATGGCGTTCTGGTACTTCACGAAGCTGTCGTGCCGGTCAGCCTCCCGCAGGAAGTCCTCGCCGGACTCCCAGTGGTCCAGCTCGCGGTTGGCGAGCACGCGGGTCAGCAGGTTCTCCACGTCAATGTCCAGGTAGAACACCTTGGTCGGGATGATCGCGAACTCCAGCATGTCGTCCAGCCACTGGGCGGGCACGCCCCGGACCCTCGCCCGGGCCATGATGGTGTAGATGTAGCGGTCTGCCAGCACCACCATACCGGCGCGTAGTGCGGGCACAATGCCCTTCTCCATGCGGTCCCAGAAGTCGGTGGCATAGAAGAGGTTGAGCGTAAACTTGTCGAGAATGTGGCCGCGCATGGCCCGGTCGATGCCGTCCCCGGTCAGGTCCGAACGGCGGAATCCGGTGTCCATCACGGCGTAGCCCTGGGTCTCCAGCCACTCCTTGAGCAGGGCTATCTGCGTAGAACGTCCCACTCCGTCCGTCCCCTCGATGACGATGAGGTGGCCGGGCATATTAAACTCCCCCAGGTCCAGGGGTATGTGTCCGTAGAACTCGGGCGTGTTCATGGGGCCTACTCCTTTTCGCGTGGTAGGAGATTAGCCGTCAGGAGCGGCGAGGAGCTCGGGCACGCGGCGCGAACCGGATTTGGTGATGTAGCGCCCGGTGAGGCCTGAGGTGCTGAGAACCTCCGCGACGTCCTGGCCTCGCAGCTGCATGACGCCGGGAAGCATGGGTTCCACCAGATCCCGGACCATCCGTTGCTGGTCGTGAATGGGCAGAGTGGCGTCGATGGTCACCAGGCCGAACTCTTCCGTGAGTTTATCGTACTCCTCCAGTATAGAGCCCTGAAAATCCCGGAAGGCGGATTCCCTGCGGGAGTTGGGCTTGACGTCCTGGCCCGACTCGTAGAATCCCAGCTCTGCGCGGCCGGTGACTATGCGCCGAATTGACTCGTCCAGAGGCACCCTGAAGTAGAGCGCAAGCGAGGGCCGGATGGCGAATGCGTACAGGCGCCGCAGCCAGTCCTTGTTGACGCCGCGTGCACCGTCCCGCGCAAACGCGGTGTAAACGTAGCGGTCCGCCAGGACAATGGTGCCGGACTTGAGCGCGGGCAGTATCTGCGTGACCACCCGGTTGGCAAAGTCGGCGGCGTGGATCAGGCTGAATGACATGGGCGTGAGGAGGCGCATCTCCTTGCCCCGCCGCGTGGTCCGCTTCACAATTGGGGAGGAGTTCCACTCGGTGAAGACGGTGACGTACCCCAGGTTGGTCAGCCACTTGGCCAGCAGGTCTATCTGCGTGCTCTTGCCGGAGCCGTCGATTCCCTCCACGATGATGAGACGGCCGGGGTAGGCGTCATCGTACGGGTGGTTGCCGTAGCGGGCGCCCATTGGGAAGCTTGTGTTGCCGTTGTTCGTCATTGCTCACCTCGACCAATCAGAATGGGGTGACCGAACTCGCTCTCCCAGCGAACCTTCAGGGCCGTGGCCGTGGCCTCAGCCCATGCGGGCGTGGTGACGGCAAGACCACCGCCGCCCGGAGTAATGGTAACAGATTCCACTGCGGTTTGTGGAGGGAGCCGCCGCTCTAGCTCGTCCGCCAGCAGCAGCACGAGCGCGCCCTGCCGCAGGCGGCGGCGATCTCGGCCGGTGAGAAGCTGCGACTTGCGGAACCGCTTGGGCAGCCTGTCGCCTTCAGCCAGCAGCAGCATGGCGGCCAGCATCGCCGACTCGCGGTGGGTGAAGCCCGGCATGTCCGTCCAGGAAAGGATGGAGGCGGCGCGGTTGAGCCGGTTGTAGTAGTCCACGGCGCTGCCGATGTCCAGGATCAGGGCGGCACACTCCACCAGCGCGGTCAGATGCCTGCGCTTTCCTTCCCACACGGCGCGGCCGATCCGGCGCGCCAGCGCTGCGCGGCGAGGCCCACGAAGGGTGTACCGTGGCGCGAACCTGTCCATCATGTCCTTCAGCGTGCCCCATCGCACGTCTGCTATCGACGTGAGTGAAACGCCCCCGTTCTCAGGCAGAGGTTCAGGCTGCTGGGCCAGTCCCTCTCGCAGGCCCTGGCCGGACAGCATTATGCCGCCCGCTCCGGTGTGCTGCAGCAGCGCCTGGGCAACCACGGCTCCGCCCACGATCGAGTGGGTGCGCTCCGGGTTCATGCCCGCTATGAGTGCGCGCTCTTCAAAGTCGCACGAGGCCAGCTCGTCGAGCAGACGGGACAGCCCGTCCGCGTCCATGCGGTAGCCGTGCAGGGTGCGCATGGGGTATGGCCTGCGCTGCCTGTCCAGCTTGCAGAGCAGGCGAAATGAACCTCCCGATCCCACCAAGATGTCGTCTGGCGCCAGGGTGGAGAGCGAGGACTCGGACAGAAGCCGCATGGAGTAATCGTATGCGGAGGCCAGGTCCTCGGCTCTGGGTCGGTCCGCAAGCCGGAAGGCGTTGGCAATTCGCAGGCTGCCAAGAGGCAGGGTGTCCCGATTCTCCATGCGCCGGTCCGCAAAGCTCACGACCTCCATGCTGCCCCCGCCGAGGTCTGCCAGCAGGCCTTGAGTTACGGGCAGGCCCTGGACGGCCCCGATGAAGCAGTAGCCGGCCTCCTCGTAGCCACTGATGACGTGCAGCTCGACGCCGTAGCGGCGGTGGGCCTCCCGCGTTATGTGCTTTGCGTTGCGCGAGGCGCGCAGCGCCTCCGTGCCCACCGCGTGGAGCGTGGTGACGCCGTATCCCCGGCACACCTCTACGAAGTCTTCAATGGCGTCCAGGGTGCCGTCCACGCCCTCATCGTCCAGGGCACCGTGCTCATCCACGTGGCTCATGAGATTGAGGACCAAGCGCTCCTGCGCCAGGATTTCCACGCCACCGCTGTTGACCTGTACCACCACTGCGCGGGCGGAACCGGAGCCGATGTCTATGACCGCCGTGGGCGGACGCGCGCTGCGGTCGGTGACGGACGCTGACTCGAGGGCCCGGAGGTCAGGAAGCTCCCAGTCCCTCGTCGTCGCAACGACCGGACCCAGAACATCTTCCTGCCTGCTCATGACTGGTTTCATCGTATGCGGGCTCCGCCCGGAGTACGTTCTTTCTCGCGGGCCGCGCAGCCCTCGCTGGAAGCTGCGCGGTCAGTGGAAGGATACACCGTAGCATCATGCGCCACAAGGGGACGCAGGGTTGTGGTCGTAGCTGGGCGCGCTCTGGGCAGGGTAGCGCCAGATGCAGCCGTGGGCGTTGCCCTAGGAATGCGAATTGTTGTATCCTAACGCCCAAAATCCTGTACGGCCTCTTGAGAGGAGATCGGCAGGCGACTGGGCGCGGAAGAGCAGTAGCCCGACACAGTTACGCACTTGGAGCTAATGGAACACGGAACGCTGTCGGCCGCGTTGGTATCCGGGTGGAGGACGGCCTGGAAGGCTCTTGCCATCCTGGCCTGCGTGGCCGTGGCGGCTTGTAATGGCTCGGAATCCACACCCACCGGTGGCAGTACCTCCACGCCCACACCGCCCGTAGTCATCTCTGCGACGGAGACGCCCGGCATAACGGACGACGCGGTGCTTTTCGGGCAGTCGGCCGCCTTCACGGGCCCGGCGCAGGAGCTTGGCAGAGGCATGAGGCTCGGAATACGTGCCGCATTTCAGGAAGCAAACGAGACCGGCGGCGTCCACGGAAGGCGAATTGATCTCGTATCGCTTGACGACACCTATGAGCCGGAGCTGGCCATTGAAAGAACCCTCCACCTGATCGAGGCTGAGGAGGTATTCGCGCTGATAGGGGCCGTTGGCACTCCCACATCTCGCTCCGCAACTCCCATCGCCAAGTCCGCCGGCGTGCCGTACATCGCCCCCTTTACCGGCGCCGAGTTCCTTCGGGGCGCAGACCTGGACAACGTGATCAACCTGCGAGCATCGTACTATCAGGAGACCGAGGAGATGGTGGCGCGGCTCACAAGCGAGCTTGGTTACACCAGGATCGCTGTCCTGCACCAGGACGACTCGTACGGACGCGCGGGGTATCAGGGCGTGTTGCTTGCCCTGGAGAGGCGAGGCATGGAGCCCGTGTCCATTGGGGTGTACCCGCGGAACACCACCGCGGTCAAGACGGCGGTGCTGGACCTGCAGCGGGGAGATCCGGAGGCGGTCATAATGATAGGGGCTTACGAGCCGGTCGCAAGAGCGGTGTCGTGGGCCCTGCGCATCGGGATGAAGTCCGTATTCCTGAACGTATCCTTCGTGGGAAGCAACGCCCTTGCGCAAGAGCTTGGCGAGGACGGCGTGGGCGTATTCGTAACGCAGGTGGTGCCCTTCCCAACGGACGACTCCCTCCCCATCGTTGCGTCATACCTGGATGCGTTGGCCGCGTACGATCCCGACGCCGTTCCCGGTTTCGTATCGCTGGAGGGTTACCTGGCGGGACGCCTGGCAATCGCCGGGCTCGAGCTCTGTGGGGCGGAGGTGAGCCGCGAGTGCTTCCTCGACGCAATACGGAACGCCGGGGAGATAGACATTGACGGATTCAGCCTTCGCTACGGGCGGGGCGACAACCAGGGCTCCGACTCCGTGTTCCTAACCGTCATAGGGCAGGACGGCGGCGTTCACGCAGCCTCTTCGCTGGGGGATCCTGTGCCATGATGGGCAGGCTGCTTGCTCTCCGTTTCCTGATCTCCACGCAGCTTTACGTGGTGCTTGGAGGCGCAGTTGCCCTCACGGTTGCTGCCAGTCTGGTGGGCTGGTTCTCCTTCAGCCGGGTCGGCGAGGTCCAGACCCGCGTTACCGATGGCAGCGTCCCGGAGCTGGAGGCCGCTTTCCGCATTGCGCAGCACAGCAACTCGCTGGTCACGGCCGCACCAAGGCTGGTCTCCGCGGTCAACTTCAGCGACCTGGCCGTGGTGGAGCTGCTGATCGCTAACGCATACATGGCTCTCGAAAGTGAGATTGCTTCACTGGAGCAGAGCGGCACCAGCCGGGAGAGGGTTGAGCCGATACGAGAGCGCTCCAATGCTCTGGTCAGCAACATTGAGCAGATTGAGGTTTCCATGGAGGAGCTCTTCGCAGCTGCTGCGGACGTTCAGGATCTCAGGGACCAGCTGACCACTGTCAACACGCGGCTGGACGCCACGGTTGTTCCGGCAGTGGATGACCAGTATTTCTACACCATCACAGGTTTCCGCAGGCTTGACCAGCCACGGGATGACCCGGAGCTCTATTTCTCCGACAACCAGGTGACCCTCTATCGCAACCTTTCCGAGATTCAGGCGGAGGTCAACATAGCCGTGCAGCTGCTGGTGAGCGCATTCAGCGTCTCCGAGCAGGCGCTCATTGAGCCGCTCCTTGAGCGATTCGAGACCGTCGCCGCTCGAATCAAGAGGCGACTGGACGACATACGGGACCCTATGCTTCACGACCAGCTGGACGAATTCTTCGCCTCGCTATTTGAGCTGGGCATGGGCGAGGCCAACGGATTCGAACTGCGCGCTAGAGAGCTCGGCATACTGGAGCGGCAGCAGGAGCTTCTCGACGCCAACAGTGACCTCGCCATCGTGCTGGTGGATGAAGTGGACGGCCTGGTCAACTCTGCCAACGCCAACGTACAGGAGGCAAGTGAGGCATCCACGCAGGCCATCTTCAGGGGCCGCATTTTGCTGCTGGCCATCGGTGCCGTGGCCGTTAGCGGCGCTTTGCTGCTGGCCTGGCAATACGTCGGACGCGTCTTGCTCAGCCGTTTGCAGCTCCTCTCCAACCGGATGCGCAGCATGGCCAGGGGTGATCTGGAGACAAAGGTTGAGATCAGCGGCAAGGACGAGGTCGCCGACATGGCGGCGGCCCTGGAGATCTTCCGACAGCACGCGTTGGAGGTTCAGCGGTTGAACCTGGTGGAGAGGCTGGCAGAAGAGCTGCAGGGCAAGAACGAAGAGCTGGAGAGCGTTCTGGCAGACCTCAAGGTTGCCCAGGACCAGATAGTCATGCGTGAGAAGCTGGCTGCGCTTGGTGAGCTGACCGCAGGCGTGGCCCACGAGATCAGGAACCCACTCAACTTCATCAACAACTTCTCGGAGGTGTCGGGCGAGCTCCTGGAAGAGTTGAGGGAGGTGCTGGAGAAGGGCGGCGAAATGGGGCCGGAGGACCGGAGCTACATTCAGGAGATATCAGACGACCTGAACGGCAATCTGGTACGCATACGGAGCCACGGAGACCGCGCCAATCGCATTGTCAACGACATGCTCCAGATGGGACGCGGCAGCGGAGAGCACCAGCCCACCAACATCAACAATCTGCTCAACGAGTTCGCCACGCTGGCGTACCACAGCGCCCGCGCCACGGACGCGGACTTCCAGCTCACCATTGAACGAGACCTGGAAGAGGAAATTGGGGAGATAGAGGCCATCCCCCAGGACCTTGGCCGCGTGTTCCTCAACATCGTGAGCAACGCCTGCCACGCAACTGACCAGAGGAGACGCGCCTCCTTAGCGGCAGGCAACGGCACCTTTGACTATATTCCGACGTTGACGCTCTCCACGAGCCGGGAGGGCGATATGGTCCACGTACGTATAAGGGACAACGGGAGCGGCATCCCGCCGGACGTAGTGGACAAGATATTCAACCCGTTCTTCACCACCAAGCCGACGAACCAGGGTACGGGCCTGGGCTTGGCGATATCGAATGATATCGTGCGTCAGCACGGAGGCAGCATCAGTGTGGAGTCGGAGCCGGGCCAGTTCACCGAGATGACGGTAGCCTTACCCTATGTGATGCCTGCAAAGACGGAAGATGGCGACGACGCTCAGGACGAAGGTGACGACGATAATGGCGCCGACCAAGAGGACAGCGGCGAAGGCGGAGATTTGGAGGAGTCGTCCTCGGTCTAGCTCTCGCGGGCCCGCAACCTGCTACGGGGCCCTTTCGCCGATCGATGCGCCGGGCGCCTGCAGCCCGGACAGGCCGGTCGGGCGCAATCTAGCGCTCCGACTCGAAGCGGCCCACCATCTTCAAGGGCTCGGCGTCGGGATCCCGGGGCATTCTGGCCAACGTCAGGTACTCCGGCAGCACTATGCCTCCGGAGAACACGAGTCTCATGGCTCCGTCCACCGTCAGGTCGGTCTCAATCACGTCGTCCTCAATGATAAAGGCCAAGTTCCCTGACGTGGGGTTGGGGACAGTCGGAATGTAGACCGCCACAACGGACCATTCCCTTGATGGCGCGTATATGCGCCCCGTGACGAATCCCATTGCGATCATGCCTTCGCGAGGCCACTCCACGAATACCACGCGGCTGAAGTTGTACTGCGAGGCGAACGCGGCCACCGCCTGCTGAGACACGCCGAAGATGCTCTTCACTATGGGGGTCCTGCTCAGGAGCGCGTTCAACAGCTCGAGCGCCTTCATACCTGGCTTAGCCCACACCATCAACCCGACGAAGTAAATCAGTACGACCAGGACCACCACACCAACGCCCGGGAAGTCCCACGGCTCGCCTTCGATGAAGGGCAGCGGCCTGATGAGGCCGTCGGCGTTGCCGAGGAGGAAAAGCAGCACAATGATGGTGATAAGCATGGGCAGAAGGTTTATCAGCCCAGCCACCATTCGGCCCTGTATGTGGCTGTCGATGTGCTTCAGGATTCCAGGGCGCTCTTCCTCGTACTGACCCAAGTCAGGTTCTCTGTTATTCGGCATGGTTCACGCTCCTTCGCCCGCGACTTCCGGCATCTGAGTCCGGGCTGTAGTCCTGGATTTGCTTGCTGGGTAGAATAGTTGCGAATACTAAGTTTTAGGTGGCTCAGAGAAACGACGGGAAAGCCAGTGGGGCGAGAAGAATATAGTAGTCATCCAGGCACTGTGTCAAGACTGATGGCAGTGATCCGCGCAAGCCGCTCTAACTCCCACCCCCAGGCCCTATATCGCTCGGCGTCAGTGGGAGGCTGGGAGTCCGGACCGCGAGCGCCCTCATCAGCGACCGAACGAGTCCTCCATCGTCTACTACGGCCCGTGTGGGACACGCGTACGGGCATCGGCTGATGTTGTGTGGTATCACCTTCCACTGGCCGGCGTCATCCTCAATGGCGTGCGCCGGACTAAACAGCTCCGCCGGCTCGCTCGCCGCCACGGAGGTAGCCTTGGACATAAAACTGCTGGAAGTCGACGGATCGCATCTTAGCTCGCCGCGCGGCAGTGTTGCTGTGCGCTGTCGCCGCGCTCTTGGCGGCCCTCCAGACCTTCCAGGGCGTAGAGGTTGCGCTGGGCCAGTCGGACGCGGGATGTGAAGCCATTGAGATCGGCTCACTGGGCGGCGGTGGGGACGATGCCCTAACCTCCTCGGGGCGCTGGACCGGGGAAAACTGCGACTCGCGCTTCTTCACCAATCGTGACGCGCACAACTACAGCTTCAGCCTGCTGGAGGGCGGGCAGGTCAGGGTAAAGCTGTCGTCCGATGAAGGAGATCCTACCTGCACCTGCTGAAGAGCGATGGCAGCCGCATCGCCCACGACGACGACTCCGGCCAAGGCCTCGACTCACGCATCGAGCGTGACCTGCCAGCCGGAGACTACCTGATCGAAGCGGCGGCGGCCGTGGGCCGAGACAGCGGCCCTGCCGACTTCACTCTCACGGTAACGAGACCCACTAACTGCGGCCCGATGGACCTTGGCAGTCTGGAAGCCGGGGCAGGACTGATATTCAGCGGCGCCTGGACCGGCGAGGACTGCGGCGCCACCTTTCGGGAGGACACGCCCGCGCAGACGTTCCGCTTCACCGTAGCGGAAGAAGGCCTTGTGCGCATCGACCTCACCGCGCTCGTGGGAGGCGATCCATACCACTATCTGCTCTCCTCAGATGGCGCCTACCTGTACAGCGATGACGACGGAGGCCAGGGCCGCAACTCCCGCGTCGAGAATGACCTGGCCCCGGGCACCTACCTGATCGAGGCCACAACCCACGGCGATCGCGACCATGCCCATGAGCTAACCGACTATGACCTCGTCATCCGCCTCGTGGACCCGGACGCCTTCCATCTCAAGGCCGAGGCTATAGTCCTTCCTGACCCTATTGTGGCGGGCCAGCCGGGGGTCGTTCATTGTGTCGGCCGAGGAGCGCGAAGGCGGCATTGTGACCACCAGCGTGACCGCCGCCTCAGACCCGGAAGCCGAGATCGATCCGGAGGTGGCAGAGCCCACGCCACCGGAGCCGCGAACGCTCCCGCTGCGCGTGATCGCCAGGCTGCTCGAGGACGGCCGTGTGGAACACGGCGTCGAGCTGCCCAACGGCCTGCGCATACTGCCGGATGCTCGCCACACGGACGCCAGCCACAGCGTTGGGAGATGGTCGGTCAGCAGCGCCGTTCAGGTGGGAGGCAGTGAGGTTGGCATGATCCGGGCGAGACGCCTGAACGACGGGCGCATCGAGCTTGCGTTCCTGGCCGTCACCGGCGAGACGCTCCTGCCGGACGTTCGCTTCGTTCCGGCGGATGCGCCGGTGGGCGAGTGGCTGCGCAGCGGGGAGATAGAGGCGCCGTGGCCGGAGGAGTGACGAGGACTTAGCTTCCCGGTCACACCGCTAGTGGGCACTGGGGGCCTAGACGATTCGCTTGCCAGCGAATGTGCGCCGTTGCATGCGCACATGGGCATTGTCGAATGCCATAGCTTCCGTGCCTACGGACCGCTGCCCCAGCGCCGGGGATCGCCGCCGTGGGCCGCGCCCCTCCTCAGCAGGTCGATGCCGGAAGCAAGGAGCCACCCGAAGAACGCGACGCCGACGACCCGGTGAACCAGTGTCGCCGCGTCCAGCCAGATGAACTGCATTGCGATGCCGATCGCCAGCGAAGCCATAGGAAACAGCAGATGTGGGTCTGCGGGTAGCGGTCGCCGGAGCGCCACGGCCACCAGGCCGATACCCGCCGTGGCGAAGCCCAGGTTGCCGGTCAGCTGCCTCAGGTACGCGACGGTCTCGACCGTTTCGTCTACAGATGCGGAGGCTTCCGCGACGGCGGCCAAGACCAGCGCGCCGGCGCCGCTCACGGCCGTGATCGCGCCGGATGCGGCCAGCAAAATCGCAGCGAGCTGCGCGCGTCCAAAGGGAGCGGCCCACGCTTTCCACAGGTACAACGCCGCGCCGACTAGCAGGACGCCCGAGATCAGCCGCGCCGCGCCTGTCATTCCGTACATGGCGCGGCTCTCAGCGATCGCTGCCAGCGATTCAGCGAGCGTGGGCTGGTCCGCGTCCGCCATGACCCGCGTGAAGACCATTACCACGTTGGCGGCCGCGGTCAGCAGCAGGAACGTTCCTGCCCGATTGCCTGCTCGCCGCTGAAGGTCGACGGCCTCCCACGAAGAGTATCGATGGGAGAGCCTCATTCCTTGGCGGAGTCCTGCCGGACCCAGATGCGGGAGGCTACGCCGTAGCCCAGGGCACCCTCGCCCTGCTCAGTCCTTACGGAAATGACGCCGCGGGACTGGCTGGCGTCCACAACGGTAATGCTCCGTTCCGGCAGCACGCACAGCTCAACCAGGAACCTGAGGAGTTCGGTGTCCTCCTCCGGCACGCGGTCGACGGTGTATGGCACGCCGGGCCTGGCCTGGTCCAAGGACAGCCTGGGAGCTGCCGGCACGGGATGACCGCTGCCGGGTATTGGCCTGCCGAACGGGCACGTGGCCGGGTTGCCCAGCCTCTCGCGGATTTTCACTTCCAGGTCCGCAGAGATGGCGTGTTCCAGCCGGTGCGCCTCCTCGTGGGCCTTGTGCAGTTCGAGTCCCAGGAGGTCGACCACCATGCGTTCGGCCAGGCGGTGTCGCCGCACCATACCCTCGGCCAGCTCCAGTCCGCGCGGGGTCAGCTTGACCTCCTTGTCGGATGTCAGGACCACTAGGCCCTCCCTGGCCATCCTGCGCAGCATACCCAGCACAGACGGGAGCGTGGTGCCCAGGCCCTCACCTGCGGGAATCGACCTTATGAACTCCGCCAGGTGGCCCGCGGTGGCCCGCGTTCCCTCCTCGCCGAGCACATAGAGCGAGAGCAGGTAGTTCTCTGTCACCTGGGACAGGCGCTCGGTGCCTGTTTGGGCGCCCTCGGTCGCCCTTGCGTTGGAATTGGTCATACCCAGCCTCGCCCATAAAGATAGCTCGCGCCCGCGTCCGCGTCAATACGCAGGGACAAGTCTTGACAATAGCGAATTAGGGTGGTATACAACTTGCGCTTAGTCTATACTAACTAGCACACGTTGTGCCAGAATCGCACTAGACATTGGCAGAACGTAGCAACATGCTAGGGCGTACAAACAACAATAGGAGGTACCTGCTATAGTGACACCCTTTAGATTAGCACCTAGGAGCCTTGCGGCGATACCGCTGCTAGCGGTTTTCGCCTTTGTTGCGACGGTGGTCATGATCGCCTGCAGCGGCGAAACACCAACCGCCACCGTGAGCCCAACGGCCACGGCGGCGCCGACGCCAACGGCCCAGATCGAGGAGGTGGCCGCTACGCCTGGAGAACTGATCCTCTACGTGGGCAGGGGGGAGAGCCTCGTGGGCCCAATAATTGATCAGTTTGCCGCCCTTACAGGCATTGAAGTACAGGTCAAGTACGGGGGCACGGCTGAGTTGGCGTCGACACTGCTGGAGGAGGGCAGCAGGAGCCCGGCCGACGTGTTCTTTGCGCAGGACCCCGGCGGGTTGGGCGCTGTGGAGGACATGTTCGCCTCGCTTCCGGCCTCCCTTCTGGACCGCGTTCCGGAGTGGACGCGCTCTCTGGACGGACGGTGGGTGGGCATTTCCGGCCGCGCCAGGACGTTGGTGTACAACACCGCCGCGCTTTCCGAGGCCGATCTGCCGGACGATGCCTGGGGCCTGACTGAGCCGCGCTGGAAGGGACGCATCGGCTGGGCTCCTACCAACGCCTCCTTTCAGGCCATGGTCACTGCCATGAGGGTCACGTGGGGCGAGGACAGAACCAGGGAGTGGCTGGAGGGCGTGCAGGCCAATGAGCCGATAGTGTATCCTAAGAACACGCCCCAGGTGGCCGCGGCTGCTGCTGGCGAGATAGACGTGGGCATGGTCAACCACTACTACCTGTTCCGCTTCCTGGCCGAGGAGGGAGACTCCTTCCCGGCCCGTAACTACCACCTCAGGTCCGGGGGCCCGGGCGCGGTGGTCATGGTGGCCGGTGCGGGCATCTTGGAGACGTCCAAGAACAGGAACAATGCCGAGAAGTTTATGGACTTCATGCTCTCCCAGGTGGCCCAGCAGTACTTCGCAGGACAGACCTTCGAGTACCCGCTGGTGGAAGGCGTCAAGACGAGCAGGCTCCTGGTGCCCCTGGAGGAGATCAACAGGCCAGACGTGCTGCCGGGGGACATGACAGACCTGGAGGGGACCGTGAGGCTTCTTCAAGAGACGGGGGTGCTCCCATAGTTTCGTGCGGAGCCGGAGGCCGCCGCACTTGGCATTAGGCGAGCTGGCCGGTACGGGGGCGAGATTCTACGAGGGCGGCCGGGGCCGCGGTTCACGGCCGCCGGCTGCCCTTCTGATTCCCGCGGCGCTCGTCGGGGCGGCCGTGCTGCTGCCAGTGGTCTACCTCGCGCTTCGCTCCCTTGAGGCGGGGGCAGAAGCGTGGGATCTGCTGCTGCGGCCGCGAACGCTCGCCATCCTGGCGCGATCGTTGCTGCTGGCGGCCACGGTTACAGTGACCTCAGCGGCGATCGCCGTACCGCTGGCGTGGCTCACAGTTCGAACCGACCTGCCGCTGCGGGGCCTGTGGGCCGTTCTCACAGCGCTGCCGCTGGTCATACCGAGCTACCTGGGAGCCTTTCTCATAGTCACCGCCATTGGGCCGAAGGGCCTGCTGCAGGGGTGGCTTGCGCCTCTGGGCGTCGACCGCCTTCCGTCGATTTACGGGTTCGCCGGTGCGTGGCTGGTCCTGACACTGCTGAGCTATCCGTACGTGCTGCTGCCCGTGAGGGCTGCACTGGCGCGCATGGACCCGGCACTGGAGGAGTCGTCCCGGTCCTTGGGCAGGGGAGCATGGCAGACCTTCCTGCTGGTGACGCTGCCCCTGCTGAGGCCCGCAATTGCGGCGGGCGCCCTTCTGGTTGCGCTCTACACGCTGAGCGACTTTGGAGCCGTTTCTTTGCTGCGCTACGAGACCTTCACGTGGGCCATCTACGTGCAATACGGATCGTTCGCAAGGGACTCGGCCGCGGTGCTCTCGCTGATGCTGGCCGCGCTGGCAATCGGCATACTGGCGGTGGAATCACGGACGAGGGGACGCTCCCGTTACGACAGCACGGACACCGGAGGCAGGCGGCCCGCGGCGGTGGTGCGCCTGGGCAGATGGCGATGGCCGGCTGCTGCACTCTGCATCGCGGTTGTGGCCCTCGCGCTGGCCTTGCCGACGGGTGTGTTGATTTACTGGGCTGTTCGGGGATTCCTCGCGGGTGAGACACTCCCGTTGGTGTGGGGCCGCGCTTGGAACTCGCTGCTCGTTTCCGCCCTAGCCGCCGCCGCGACCGTGGCAGCCGCGCTGCCCGTTGCGTTGCTGGCCGTCCGCTACCCGAGCTGGATGGGGAGGCTGATCGAGCGCGTCAGCTACGTGGGGTTTGCTCTGCCCGGCATCGCCGTGGCGCTCGCTCTGGTGTTTCTCGGCGTGCGCTATGCCACGCCGCTCTATCAGACGCTGGCCATGCTGGTCTTTGCCTACGTAGTCCTGTTCCTGCCCACTGCGCTGGGGTCTGTCAGAGCGTCGCTGCTGCAGGTGAGTCCTGCGCTCGAGGAGGCGGCGAGGAGCTTGGGCGCCACGCAGCTTCGGGCCGTCTACAGCGTGACGGTGCCGCTGGCGCGCTCAGGCGCACTGGCGGGTGGGGCGTTGGTGTTCCTGCTGGTGATGAAGGAGCTTCCGGCCACGCTTATTCTAAGCCCCATAGGGTTCGAGACGCTCGCCACGTCGATCTGGGGTGCTGCCAGCGAGGCGTTCTTCGCGCGGGCTGCCGTGGAAAGTGTGCTTCTGTTGCTTGTATCCTCCGTCCCGATGGCCTTCCTGGTGCTGCGAAGCGAGGAGCGCGAGCGATGAACACGACGGCGGTGGTTTGCACAGGCGTAGCCAAGGCGTTCGGTTCAACGATCGCGGTGGACGGCGTCGACCTGACCGTGGAAAGCGGCCAGGTGCTGGCGCTGCTGGGCCCCAGCGGCTGCGGAAAGACAACCCTGCTCCGCCTCATCGCAGGACTGGAAACGCCGGATGCGGGAAGCGTGGAGGTCGGTGGCCGGGTGGTCGCGACGCCGCAGTCGTCGCTGGCGCCTGAGAAGCGAAGCGTTGGGATGGTGTTCCAGGACTTTGCGCTGTTCCCGCACATGAGCGTAAAGGGCAACATCGCGTTTGGGCTGTCCCGCGGCTCGGGTCGAGACGGCCGCGTGGAGGAAATGCTGGCCTTGGCGGGACTTCAGGGGCTGGCCGATAGGATGCCGCACGAGCTTTCGGGCGGCCAGCAGCAGAGGGTTGCGCTCGCGCGGGCGCTGGCCCCCGGGCCGCAGGTGCTCCTGCTGGACGAGCCGTTTTCCAACCTGGACCCCGCTCTCCGGGACCAGGTGCGCCGGGATACCGCGGAGATCCTGAAGGCAGGTGGAGCGACCGCCATATTCGTGACCCACTCGCGGGAAGAGGCGATGGTGATCGGCGAGGTGATCGCGCTGATGGACCGGGGGCGGATCGAGCAGGTGGACACGCCCGAGCGGATATTTCACGCGCCATCCACCCGGTTCGTTGCAGGCTTCATGGGTCTGGCGGACTTCATACCGGCAAGCGTGAAGGATGGGGCCATCCGGACCGAGCTGGGCTGCGCGCTCCTCCCGAATCGTCCACCCGATGAGGACGGCCTTGAGGCGATGGTACGCCCGGACGACGTTGTCCTGCGTCCCGCCGCGTCCGGAGGCGGAGTCGTTGTCGAGCGGAGGTTTCAGGGGGCGTTCTACCTGTACCGGGTGGCGCTGGCCTCCGGCTCGGTGGTGCACAGCCTGGGCAGCCACACGCGACCCTTGGAGATGGGTGAGCGCGTGGAGGCGCGGCTGGACCCGGCGCACCCGCCGTTGGCCTTCCGCGACGGCCGCGCCGTCCACGCCGATGACGCACCGGAGAGCGCGGAGCGTGAAGGTCGATAGCGCGCAAGTACTGACGCTCTCTCCTTGAATCTCCGCGTCCTCTTGGGTAATATAGGCCCAAGTGAGTATGTGACGAGGTGTGAGTCCATGCCGGACGCAGTGCTAGTTGTGGACATGCTGCGGGGTTTCCTGGAAGAGGGGTACAACCTCTACTGCGGTGAAGGCGCTCGCAGGATCATTCCGGAGGTGCAGGCCATACTTGAGCGCGAAAAAGCCCGAGGATCCAGCATCTTCTACATCTGCGACACCCATGAGCCGGACGACTTGGAGTTCAAGATGTTTCCGGTTCACTGCGTGAAGGGGACAGCCGAGTGCGACGTCATCCCCGAGCTGGAAGCCTACCCCGGCGAGCGCATCAGCAAGCAGCGGTACAGCGCCTTCTACAACACCGACCTGGAGCAGCGACTGCGCGATCTGGCACCGGACCGGATCATTGTCTGCGGAGTCTGCACGGACATCTGCGTGCTGCACACCACGGCGGACGCTCGCAACAGGGACTACGCCGTCGAGGTGCCCACCGGCGCGGTGGCGTCCTTCAACGAGGAAGCCCACAGGTGGGCGCTCCAGCATATGGAGAGCATTCTGGGAGCCAGCGTGCCGGCGTCTGAAGCTTCTGAGCCCGCGCAGTCATGACGGGAAAGGCGTGTTGCCAGACTCCTATGCAGAGGTAGACTGCGTGGGGTTCACTCCTCAAGATATGATGCCCGTAGGCGTATGACGGCGAAACGTCACCCGGGCAATTGGGCTGCAATGCCCCAACTTTGAGCATCCAAAGGGAGAGCAATGGCGGAACCTGAATTCGAGGTAAGACCTTCGGTCCAGGTGGGAGATACGGCGGACGCGCGACTCCATCGAGGGTTGACGGTCCTGCGAAGCGAGGGGGTAAACCCCGTAGTGACGGTGGAATTCTCGGCGGCCGACAGCGGAATCTTCTGCGGAATCCACGAGGTGAAGGCGCTGCTCCAGAGGGTGCTCCCTGAGGCCAGCCGCGATGCGTGGGCGCTGGAGGAGGGCGACACGGTGTCGGCCGGCGAGGTTGCGCTGCGTGTCACTGCCCCGTACGGCACCCTCGGCCTCTACGAGACCGCAATTTGCGGAACGCTGTCCCACAGCACCGGCTGGGCTACCGCCAGCCACGAATGCGTGACAGCAGCCGGGGGCATACCCGTCATTTCAACGGGCGCGCGCTACGTGCATCCCGGCGTGGCCGGCGTCATGGACTACGCCGCCACCGTGGGAGGGTGCGTCTCCTGCACGACCCCCATCGGCTCAAAGCTCGCGGGCACTACCCCGGCAGGCTCAATCTCGCCGGATGTTGTGCTGATCTTTGGTGACTCCATCAAGGCCATGCAGGCCTTCGACAAGCATCTGCCGCAGGAGATCTCGCGGGTTGCTCCTGTCAACGTTTTGAAGGATGAAGCGGAGGAAGCCATCTCCTTGGCAAGGTCGCTAAGGCTCCGCCTGCGGGGCGTGGTGCTGGAAGCGATGCGGACCAACGACGAAGTCAGCCCTCACATGGTGAAGGAGGTCCGCGCTCGACTGGACCAGGCCGGGTTCTCTCACGTGGAGATATTCGTCAGCGGGGAGCTGGACAAGAGCCACATAAGAGAGTTCGTGGAGGCCAGCGCGCCCGTGACAGCTTTCGAGGTGGGCGGCTACATAAGCTGCGCCCCGCCGATAGGATTCCGCGCTGACATACACGAGGTGGATGGCAGGCCGCTGGCCAGGCGCGGGCAGATACCGGGCGTTACCGAAAACTCGCGGCTGGTGGAGCTCATCTAGCGCTAGCTGGCCGAAACTCCAGTCGCAGCACTCGTTCCGTTTCCTCCGTTACCATGGCCCAGTGGGCCAAGCGGTGTCCCACTACCCACACCACACCATTCTCCGAGACCACCAGAGGCACCCGGTCCCGCTCCGCCGACGGCGTCTTGTCGTCAACCATCACGTCCTGCACCTTGCGGGAGCCGGTCATCCCGAGCGGCGTAATGCGGTCGCCGGGACGTCGCGAACGGACGCACAGGCGATGGCCCGCGCGGTCGGCGTCCAGCACGGCGAGGTGGCTGCCACCTTTCGCATGCCCGCGCGCGGGCGAGAGTACCTCCGCATGTACGCACCATTCTCCAACGCAGGTCTCCCCCGGTATCGATAGCGCGTACTCCCCTACGATGGGAGGAGCCTTCTCGGGCAGGTCACCGGCAGGCGCTAAACGGAGCGTGTCGTAGCCGACCTCGAACCTCAGGCCGCCTGGCAGATCCAACCACGCGCCGGTGCTTCCGCTCGACAGGCGCACCATGTCCTCTACGTGACGGTGCGTCAGCTCCTTCGTTCCGCCGGCGAGCTCACGGTACACCAGTCGCAGGAGGTGGCGCTTGACGGCGGGGTGCAGCGCCCCGAAGCCCGCACGCGAGACCGCTATGCCGCTTGGCTCCCCCGCGGCCTCGAGCCTTAGACGGGCGTCGGCGGCCGCTTGCGCCAGGAAATCGAGGTCGTGAGCCGCCGATGCACTCAGGCGCAGCAGCGCTTCGCGGAAGCGCGGGTTGAACCGCTCAAGCTGTGGCAATAGCTCAAGCCTTACGCGGTTGCGGGTAAACTCGAGCGAGCTGTTGGACGAGTCCTCTCTGGGCGTGACACCCCTGAGCTCGCAGTAGGCGCGCGTTTCGGCCTTGGTGAAGTCCAGTAGAGGTCTCAACAGGGCCATGCGCTCGCCATAGCGAGACGCGGGCACGTGTGAGACGACCGGCATTCCTGCCAGCCCGGTGCCGCCGCTGCCACGGAGCAGGTGCATGAGCACAGTCTCTGCCTGGTCGTCGGCGGTGTGGCCCAGTGCAATGGCGGAGGCTCCCAGGCCCGCGCCGGTCTCGACCAGGAACGCGTAGCGCGCTTCCCGCGCCGCCTCCTCCATGGACATGCGCCTGCCGGCTCGAAGAGCGTTTATGTCCAGGCGGCCGAGCGTTACCGGCAGCCCCATGCCCCGCGCCGCGGATTCCACGAATCTGGCGTCCTCGCGGGCCTCTTCGCCGCGGAGGCCGTGGTCAGCGTGGGCCACGTGAAGCTCGAAGCTCAGTTGGCCGCGGAGCCGCTGTAGGAGCAGGAGCAGAGCCATCGAGTCCGGGCCTCCGGAGATGGCGGCCACGATGCGGCGGCTGGTCAGTCCGGGCAGCAGTCCGGCCAGGATGCGCTCAACGCCGGCGAGAAGCCGCCGCTCCGGGTGTGAGCCGCTTCGGGTGGCGTCGTTCACGCTGCACCGTCCGGCGCGGGGCCTCAGCCCTCGCGGGCCGGCTGCTCCCGGGTCACCATCACCTTTTCGATGCGCATCCCGCGCACGTGGGTCACCTCCAGGCGCAGGCTGTCGTGGTGGAAGTGGTCGCCCTCGGCTGGTATGCGTCCGAGGGCCTCAAGGATGAAGCCGGCAACCGTGTTGTAGTCGCCCGTGGGAAGGTCCAGATCGAGCTCTTCGTTCGCCTCATCTATCTGCATGCCCCCGTCTATGTGGTAGGTGTTCTCGTCGATGGCTTCGTACTCCACGTCAGGCTGCATTCCCTCCTCGCCAACCGGGCCGACGATCTCCTCAATTAGCTGCCTTAGGGTGACCAGGCCTGCAATGCCCCCGTACTCGTCTACGGTGACTACCATCTGGTTGCCCGCACCGCGCATCTCTCGGAAGAGCTGGCCCACCAGCTTGGTGTCCGGTACGAACACGACGGGACGCAGCAGAGTGGTGACGGGCGTGTCGTCGGAAACGTCCTCGCGCGCCAGGGCGGTGACCACGTCCTTCACGGAGAGGATGCCCACCACGTTCTCCATGTCGTCTTCAAAGACGGGAAACCTCGTGTGGTAGTGATCCCGGTATACGGACAGGAACTGCCTCAGCGTGGTGCCGGACTCCAGCTGGACGATTTCCGTTCGCGGCGTCATAACCTCGCGCACCTGCCGGTCGCCGAAGCGGAAGACGTTCTCCAGCATCTCCCCTTCCTCCTCCTCCACCGATCCCTCCTCCATGCCGATGGATATGGCGGTCTTGATCTCCTCCTCGGTGAAGAGCGCCCGGGCGTCGCTGCCAAGGCGTGCCGCAAGGAAGCGATTGACCAGCTGCAGCGTGGCCGCAAAGGGAAGGAGCAGCAGCTCGATCAGCTGGAGCGGCCTGGCGAAGAGGAAGAACAGGCGCTCCGAGTGCCGGATGGCCACCGTCTTGGGCAGCGTCTCTCCGAACACCAGCAGCGCGATGGTGCTCACCGCGGTCGCGGCCAGCACGCCGCGACCTTCGCCGATGAGCGCCACCATGATGACGGTGGCCAGCGCCGCGAAGGCGGTGTTGACCAGGTTGTTGCCAAGCAGGATGGTGGGTAAGACCTTGGCGGGCTCGTCCACCATGCGGGCCACCCTATCGGCGCCCGGTACCGCATCTTCAACCAGGCGCCGGATGCGCACCTTGCGAAGCGAGAGAAAGGCGGCCTCCGAGCTGGAGAAGAATGCCGAGAGCAGCAGGAATGGGACCAACAGGGCGAAGTAGAGCGTCGAAAGATCCATTGCAGTACACCTATGCGGCCGGATGGCCGTCTTGCGTTCTCATGGTGCGGACGGGAGTGAGGTCGAGCGTGCCGGCTGGCAGGGCAGGTACGTCCTGCAGGCTCGCGGGCTGGCGCCGGCCTGGCTTTCGTGGCAAGATAGGAGCGCGAGAAGAGGTCACGATCAGGAGAGAAGCCGGCAGGAGAGAGTTTGCACACCCATCAGCTTGCGCCCAATGATACCATCGCCCCATCGGGGTGTCAAAGCGCAGGGCCGGACACCGGCTCAGGCGGCTGGTATTGGTCAAGTACACAGGATTGAAGAGATGAACGCGGGAATTCCGGACGATGCCACACTGAAGGAGCTGTCGGTGGCGTCCGTCAGCCTTGCGCGGGGCGCCGGAGATGTGCTGCTGCGGTACCGGCCAGGATCAACCCACGTCGACTTCAAGGGTAAGGGCGACACCGACCCGGTCACGGAGGCCGACCTGCGCGTTGAGGAATACCTGAGGGACCGCATCGTCAGGGAGTTTCCCGGCCACGGAATCGTTGCGGAGGAAAGCGAGGCCTCGCCGGCCGGGCATGACGCCGAATACCAGTGGGCGATCGATCCGGTGGACGGCACCGCGAACTTCGCGGCGGGCGTGCCCTTCTTCGCAGTCTCGATCGGGTTGCTGCATCGCGGCAGGCCGGTGTTGGGCAGCATGTTCCTGCCCAACACGCTGGCGGGAGACGGCGTACTGTACGCACGCGCGGGCGGTGGCGCCTTCGACGAGGACGGCCCGCTCACGGCGTTGACGTATTCCGAGCCCAGGCCCTCGGGCCTGGCAGGCGTCCCGTCCGGCTTCGCGCGGGTGTTCAGCGTCAGACGGCATCGCGGCATGGGACTGGGCGAGCCTCGCGTCATGGGTAGCATAGCCTGTGAGCTGGCGCTGGTGGCAAGGGGGGTGTTGCAGTACTCGCTTCTGACCGCTCCGCGAGTGTGGGACGTGGCGGCCGGCGTGCTGCTCGTGCAGGAAGCTGGGGGTGACGTGCTCGTGTGGAGAGACGGTGCTTGGAGGCCCTTTGAGCGGTTCCCGGTCTCGGCTCCGGGGGGAGGCCGCGACCCGCGCGGAGGGCTGCGCGGGCCGGGCTATCCCATGCTGGCCGGAGGCCGTGGCATCGCGGCGCACGTGGCCTCGCGGTTGAGCCCCCGACGCCGTCCGTTCCTCGCTTCGCTGGCGCGGCGGTTGGGACTGCGGCGCGGCGGGCGCAGAGGCCGACGGTAGGGCGCAGGAGCGCTATCCCGCCGCGGCCTGCTCCAGAATCGACGCCTCGAGCGCCTCCTGGGTCTCCTTGCCGTTGCCCTTGCGTCCGGGCGCCTGCTCGGCCGCCGGGCCGCTCACCGACGCCGACCTAGGGTCGATGCTCCTGTCGTCGGCGATCAGGCCGTACTTGTGCTCCAGCTCCAGGACCAGCCGTTCCAGGTCCTGCTGGGACTTTCGTGCTTCCAGGGCCCGCCTGTCCGCATCCATCTGCGCCTTCATCAGTTGGTACTTGTCGTCTGGGTGCAGCTCCATCACTTGTGCCTCCTGGCTGTTGATGGATAGCAGGATAGAACACATGTGCGCACTTGTCAAGGGTTTGTCGGGGCCGGCGCATGTGACCACTTGGATGGCACTCCACCCTCTCTGGCCGGCTCGTGGAGAGACACAGCCTGCGGCATGGTACCCTGCGACTCAGGTGGAAGCGTCTACCAGCCGCTTGATTGCGCTCACGTCGGTCTTGGCACGAGCCAAGTCCAGGTCGTACATTCGCTGCAGGTTCAGCCAGAAGTCGGGAGTCATGCCAAGCGCCTGTCCGATTCGCAATGCCGTGTCCGCTGTAATGGAACGGCGGCAGTGGACGATTTCATGGACGCGTACCTGCGGGACTCCAATTGTCTTGGCCAACCGGTATTGGGTGATGCCGAGCTCCTCCATGATCTCCGCCAGATGCTCTCCGGGATGAATGGGTACCGAGGTGGTCATGATGTTCCTCCTTGGTGGCTAGAACCACGGCCAGGGCACGTTTCGGCGGTAGGGGTCCTGTGGCGGGAATCGTCCAGTGGTCAGGAGAGACTGGATGCGGCTTCTCAGCGCCCACAGCTCTTCGTCGTCCAGCAGCTGTTGGAGCTGAAGCGTTACGTCGCTCTCCGTGAACAGGCTCTCCAGGAATCGCGCCATCTGCTCGAGCAGGGGGGCCGAAATCGGCTCGTCCTCGAAGTCCCATATCACCGTGCGCAGCTTGTGCTCCGGGTGGAAGGTGAGGCCGTGGTCGATGGACCAGATGGCGCCGCCGGTGTCACGGAAGCAGTGGCTCGCCTTTCTGTCCGCGTTGTTGGTCAGGCAGTCGAAGAGGGCGATTCGCTCGAGATCTTCCGGCGCCTCCTGCCGGATGGTGAAGTAGCTGGAGTGCGGGTCAACATCGATGAACTGCTGCACGGCCCCGACACCGTATGGGCCTCCCCTTATGACGGTGCACGGGATGAAGTCCCATGACAGTTCCTGGGACACCAGGTACGCCGCGTATTCGCGCTTGTAGAGTGAGCCCGTTGGGAAGTCCCAGAGTGGTTGCTCGCCGTCTCGGGGCTTGTAGATGGCGTACATAGATTGGGTGCCCTGCGAGACCCTCACGATGAAGGTGTAGTTGGACCCCTGCGGCACCAGTTCCGGCGATGATATATCGCCTTCGAGCAGCGCCCTACGAAGCTGGGCGGATGTGAGTGTGGGGCCATTGTCCGAAACCATGAGACTCACCCGGCGGAAGTTCGATGCGAACGCGCGAGAGCCGCGCGTACGCTCACATAGGCTGATGGCCGTCGGTGCGCACGCACATGTGGCCTGTGGCGTCTATGGGGCCGCTGCACAGCGGGCACAGTGGACGGCCGGCCGCGCACACCGCCTGCGCCTCCTCCGCGAGCTCCTCCATCTGCGAGCGAGAGGCCCAGAAGCCGAGCAGCGCCTCGTCGTCGTCTTCGTCCTCCCGGGCGAAGGCCTCGATGATGAACAGATCGCCGGCGGGCTCGTGGCCCAGGCTCAGGTTTCCCACGTCGAATTCGAAGGAGGCGGGATCGGATGCGGCGGGACTGTGCTCGGATTGGTCCGCTTTGCCGGCCTGCTCAGCGTCGGCGCGTGCGAGCAACTGCTGGATTGCGAGCGAGAGCTGGAACAGCTGGCCCTTCTCCAGCCAGAGGCAAGCGCTTCCCCCCGGGCCTTCCAGAAGGAGTCGAAACCGCCGCTGACCGGGTACGCCTATGGCTTCAGCCTTTACGGCGCCCACGAGGCCGAGTTCATGCTTCGCGTCTGCCATAGTCGCACTCCGTGACGCCGCCTGCGCTCTGTGGCCTGCCGCCGGGCGCAGGCCTGCGGTGCAGGTGCGGCGATCGAGGTTCGTGAACGGCTCAGTCCACCTGCTCGATTCGATAGCGGAGGTTGCCACGCGGCGTGACCACTTCCACTTCGTCGCCAACCTTGTGGTCCATGAGCGCCCTGCCCACCGGAGAGGCAACCGACATTCTGAATTCCATGGGGCTGGCCTCGGAGGCGTTGACTAGCGTGTAGGTCATCTCTTCCTTGGATGCCGGGTCTGCAAGCCTAACCCTGCTCCCCAGCTTGACCCGCCGCTCGCCCCGCAGCGCGGACTCCTGCGGGTCCGTGTCCACAATCCGGGCTCGCCGGAGGCCGTCCTCAAGCTCACGTATGCGGGCCTCGAGCATGCCCTGCTTCTCGCGGGCGGCGTCCAAAGGGGCGTTCTCCCGGAAGTCCTTGTCTGCGGCGGCCCGGCTGATCTCCTTTGCGATCACCACGCGCTCGTCGCGCAGGGAGACGAGTTCCGCGCTCAGGCCTTGGTAGCCCTCCTCGGTAATGTCCATCGGCTCCGGCGCCTTCTCCGAGGACCGGGATCTCTGCATCGCTCTCCTCACCCGAACGTGCTTGGCAAGCGACGTGGAGGTGAGGCTGCTCTTGTAGCAGTAGTTGAGGAAGTCCTTTACGATCTGCGCCCGGGCCGTCGTGTCCTGTGCTCCGACCGACTCGGACATGTACTCGCCGTAGGTCGCAGCTTCCTGGGGCGTCAGCCCCATCACGCTGCGGTCTCGCCCAATCCATCGAACGAATCTGTTGAGCTCCTGCAGGGCCTCCTGGGCCGCGGCTGAGCGCCTCGCCGAAAGGTACTGCGCCAGTGCCTCCGAAACAGGTAGTGATTGGGAATGCATTGCGTTGTACCTAGGCCTCCTCACATCTGGATTTTGGTACATTGTAGGCGTCGCTCAAAGGGGTGTCAACGCAGGGTCTGCTATAATCCGGGTTGCGGGGTGACTCGGAACGCACGGACCCGGAGCCCGGTGGTCCGGAAGCGGTTCTCTGATGCGCACAAATTCGACTCGCGGAGGAATCTCATGGCCTACGGTGTGACTGTAAAGGAAGATGCCGGCAGCGTCCGCGTGGAGGTCCAGTGCTCTCACCAGAGCGGGCTGTTGTATGCAGTCCCCGCCGAGGCCAGTTGGGTGTGCCAGCCGGAGCACCTCCACGCCCACGCCATAGCGGGCTTCTTCCGTGAGCTTTTGGAGATGGGCGACCCCGCAGTCAGGGAGCTGATGCAGCGGTGGGGCCTCTATTACAGGCCCAGACCGCTGGAAACTCAGGCAGAGCAGGAATAGCAAGAGGCTCCGTCCCAACCGGGACGGAGCCTCTTGGGTTGCACTTAATCACCCCGCTTGTGGCGTGGGTGTGGGCGAGGTGGGAGTGGGAGCCGGTTCCATTGGGTCACGCGGCTCGTCCAGCTCCTTCCCCTTGTCTTCCGCCCCCATGGTAACCGGCTTCCTGACTTTAGTGCCCAGGAGGACAGGCTCCCTGAGACGTGAATCCTGCACCTCGGGAGCAGTCGAGTTGAACAGCTCCTCGAGCTCCTTGCCCTCCACGGTCTCGTTGCTGATCAGGTAGTCAGCAATCTGAAAGAGCTTTGGCCGGTTGTCGGTCAGCAGCTGCGTTGCAGCGGTATAGGCGGCCTGTATTAGGTTGTGCACCTCGTCGTCGATCTCTTCCGCGATCTTGTCGCTGTAGTCGCGCTGCTCGGAAATCTCGCGGCCCAGGAAGACCAGCTCTTCCTTCTTGCCGAAGGTTCGAGGCCCCAGGCGCTCGCTCATACCATAGCGGGTCACCATGTGGCGGGCCACGTTCGTGGCGTGCTCCAGGTCGTTGCTGGCGCCCGTGGTGACCAGGTTGAACGTGAGCTCCTCCGCCACGCGGCCTCCCAGCGACGTGGCCAGCATGTCGGTGAACTGGTCCTTGGTCATCAGGTAGCGCTCCTCGGTGGGGAGCAGCCGCGTATAGCCTCCCATGCTACCCCTTGAAATGATCGATATCTTGTGCACGGTGTCGGCGTGTGGCAGTAGGTGGGCAACCAGAGCGTGGCCCGCCTCGTGGAAGGCGGTGACCTCCTTCTCCCTGGCGCTGATGACGCGGCTCTTGCGTTCCGGGCCGGCAATTACCCGGTCGATGGCCTCTGCGAACTCATCTCTGCCAAGCTCCTTCTTGCCGCGGCGGGCCGCGAGGATTGCGGCCTCGTTGATGAGGTTCTCGAGGTCGGCGCCGCTGAACCCGGGGGTCTGCTGCGCTACGGTGTTCAGGCTTACCTCTCCGGATATGGGTTTGCCTCGGGCGTGCACCTGAAGTATGGCGGTGCGGCCGATGATGTCCGGCGAGTCCAGCACCACGCGCCTGTCGAACCGGCCAGGCCTGAGCAAGGCAGGGTCCAGGATGTCCGGGCGGTTGGTGGCCGCTAGCACTATGACGTTTACGCCCGTGTCGAAGCCGTCCATCTCCACCAGGATCTGGTTGAGCGTCTGCTCCCTCTCGTCATGGCCACCGCCGAGGCCCGCGCCCCTGTGCCTGCCCACGGCGTCAATTTCGTCTATGAAGACGATGCAGGGCGAGTTGCGCTTTGCCTGGTCGAACAGGTCGCGCACCCTCGAGGCGCCCACGCCCACAAACATCTCCACGAATTCGCTGCCGCTTATGCTGAAGAAGGGTACGCCTGCCTCGCCGGCAACCGCCTTCCCCAGCAGCGTCTTGCCCGTGCCGGGCGGCCCCACCAGCAGTACGCCCTTTGGTATCTTGGCGCCCAGCGCTACGAACCGCTCAGGAAAGCGCAGAAACTCCACAACCTCTTGCAGCTCCTGCTTGGCTTCCTCTATGCCGGCAACGTCCGCGAAGGTTACGCTCGGCTTGTTGCCCACGAACATGCGCGCGCGGCTGCGGCCGAAACTCATGGTCTGGTTGCTGCTGCCCTGGGCCTGCCGCATCATGAACAGGATGATGGCCCCGAAGAAGATTATCGGCAGGAAGTTTATGAACAGACCGAAGATGCTCCCCAGCCCGCTTGAGCCTGCCACTTTGATCTCCAGTGTGGTGACGTCCACGCCGGCGTCGGTCAGCACCTGGACGATGCTCGCGCTGCTCTCCTTGCGGGACCTGAACGTGTCCCCGCCGTTGTCTATTACCTTGAGGGAGTCCTCGTTCACCTCTATAGAACGAATCTGCAGGCCCTTGGCCATCTGTATCACCTGGCTCAGAGGTAGGTCACGCGAGCCGGACGGCGCCTGGAAGAAGGTGAAGAAAATGGCCACCACCGCCACGATGATGAGGAGGTAGACAAAGCTGTTTCTCAGCCACTGACTGTTCATTGGACACCTGTTCCTGCTGCGCATTTCACGCAGCTCAATTTCATCTTACTCCAAAGTGCGAAGGAAATCAAAGTCCGTCGCCGCAGGTGACGCCTGACCGTTCCCCGACGGCGTGTACGTTCAGAGTGTTGTAAGGAACTCTCCGATGACGGAGGCCAGCTCTTCCGGCTTCTCGTATCCGATGTCGTGGCCCGTGTCCTGGATCCACTCCACCCTGGCGTCCGGCATGGCCGCCTGCGCCGCCTCCACGCTCGCGCGGCGTCGCTCCAGCATCTCCGGGTTCGCAATCGGCTGGCGGCCCGCCGCGGCCACCATCAGAGTGGGACAGCGGACGTGTGGCATCAGCTCACCGGTCGGCTCCGACCACATGGCCCAGAGCATCTGCTGCTGGTTCGATAGCTCCAGACGCTCGTGGACGCTGCCGTCGGGGTCCACACGCACCATGCTCATCACCATCTGCTCCAGCTTGTCGCTCCAGCAGTGGGCGAACTGCTGCCGCAGGGTGCCCAGATACCGCTCTCGGGGTCCGTATATGTCCCTGGGGCTGAGCCTGGTCTTGAACTCCTCCCAGGTCATCTCCGGCGAGCGCCGCCCGCCGAATCCGCCGTCGACCATGATGAGGGCCTGCGTGCGGTCCGGGTGGTAGGCTGCGATACCAAGGGCCGTACTGGCGCCCCAGGAGTGGCCCATCACCACGGCCTTCTCGATGCCGAGCTGGTCGAGGGCGCCCACCACGTCGCCGGCGAGGGTGCGCCAGTCGTAGCCTGTCGAGGGCTGGTCGGTCTTGCCGTGGGCGCGCTGGTCAGGCGCGATGACTCGACTTTCGCAGTCGAGGTGCGGAATTACCAGGTCGTACCAGTGGCTCGATGAAGCCGCGCCGTGCAGCGCTATAAGCGCCTGCCCGGAGCCGCCCCAGTCAAGGTAGTGCATGTTGAGGTCGCCCGACCGCAGCCAGCGGCTATCCGGGTCCGACCTTACGAGTTCGCTCTTCATTGTGCCGTTCTGATGATATCACACAGGGGAATGGCGCTGGTCACGGCGCAGGCAGGCCAGGTGCGGCCAGTGTGCCTCCGGCGCGCGCCTGCGCGTGATACCTCGCCTGGCCGTATGTGAAGGGTTGATGGTGCCGAAGGGGAGATTTGAACTCCCACGTCCGCAAGGGACACTGCGCCCTGAACGCAGCGCGTCTGCCGTTCCGCCACTTCGGCATTGGTATGGCGTGGGCTGCTCCACGCTAAGGCCCGTCCGGCCGCTCGCCGACCGGTCGAGCCTGCGCCGATGCCCCACACTTCCATAGTACAACCGCGCAGGCCTAGTGCGCAATACGTGGGGCTGGGGCGCGTGCGGGGTAGAGCGGGGCTTGATTTAGTCGGTCGTGAGATTAATCTGGCAACTGTTCAGTTGAGCTTGGAGCGAGCCATGAAAGAGAATCCGCAAACGAAACCAAGTCTTAAGGAACTGTTGCTCGCGCCTGAAGCGCGGACCGAGCAGCTAGTGCCGCCCCGAAGGCAATATCGCCACCGGAAACCCTTGGCGATGAAGTAGGCGCGAATTGGTGAGCGTCGCTGAGCTGCGGGCTCGTACTCGTCGGCCAGGTGTTGCTTGATGACCGCCTCACGTCGAACCCCTTACCCGTCGTTCCGGCCGGAGTAGGTCAGGATTGCTCCGAATACCAAGAGCGCCATTGCCGGTACGTTGGGCACAAGCATGCCGGAGACTGCGCCCAGCAACATGAGCGTCACTGCCAGCCTGGGCTGGCTGTTGGCCAACAACGCTCCCAGCAGCCCGACGGCATAGGCGCAGAGAGCCGCCACTCCGTACACGGTCAGGGCTCCCGCGTCGCCGGGGCCGGGCGCCACGCCGGGCTCGTGCCTGACCAGCGCGTTCGCGACGCCGAACAGACCTGCCGCGGATCCAAGCCCACCAACGACCATCCCCGCTGCTCGCAGATTTAGAATCTCCATGCTCGCTACCCCTCAGTCCACTTCACGCCGCCGACCGGCTGCACGGCAGGCGTTCCCAGTCGTATCCCGAGGCGCGGGGTCAGACGTGTTGGTCGACGAGGATGGGGTTGCCGTCCGGGTCGACTACCACGAAACTGCCAGGCCCAGTGGTCGACTCGTCCGCTTCCATGGCGAGGCTAACGCCCCCGGACTTGAGGCTGCGCTGCAGCTCTCGTACATCCGTAAACTCGTCGAGGGGCTGTGCGAAGTCGTCCCAGCCGGGGTTGAAGGTGAGGATGTTCCTGTCGAACATCTCGTGGAACAGGCCGATTGTGTGATGGCGATTCCTGAGGATTAGCCAGTTCTCCTCAGCGGCGCCCCCGACGACCTCGAAGCCTAGCTTCTCATAGAAGTCGCGGGATGCGCTGAGGTCTGCAACGGCCAAGCTGACGGAAAACGCTCCGAGATTCATGTTGCTCTCCTTTCGTGCGTGGAGTGGTTGGTGGGCCATGGCGCCGAGCAGGTCGGCAGCGGACGCCGCTTCTTGACATTATGTCTGAATGCCCGACTATATGCCAGCCAGGTAAGCCGGTTGCGAGCCGCCCTCCCTCCCGCGACCCATTTGGAGCCGCGAGCTTCTCCACGCAAGCACGTCAGCTTGACCAATTCGAGGCACTGGCGATATAGTGACACGAGCAGCTGCATTCGGCTGAATGAGCAAACACCAAGCGAATACAGGGAATCACGCCTAAATTGCCGCGAGGGAGCCGCTAGCGGATCGGGTACCATGACGACTCGACGCAGAGAGCTCAGAGATACTCCTCTTCCATCCCCGTTCCCCGAGGGCTGGTATCTCGTTGCACCCCGGCGGGTAATCGAGCAGGCAGGGCTCTTCCATCGGGACTGGATGGGGGAGAAGATAGTGGCCTGGATGGACGGAGACGGTCGCATGTGACTGGCCGAAGCGTTCTGTCCGCACCTAGGCGCGTCGCTCTGTCCCGACGTTGGCGGGCGCATCGTCGGCGGGCGGCTCGTCTGCCCGTTCCACGGCTTTGAATACGATACGACGGGCCAGTGCGTGAACACTCCCTACGGCGACTCGCCGCCGATGGCGCGGCTTCGCGTGTTCGAGACCAGAGAGATGATGGGGCTTGTCTTCGCCTGGTGGGGTATCGACGGGCGCGAGCCTCAGTGGCCCATGCCCGAGCCGCCGGAGAATGCGGAAGGCTGGCAATCCACGGAGTTCAGGAACCTGCGCTTCATCGGTCACCCTCAGGAGACAACCGAGAACGCCGTCGACTTCTCCCACCTGAATTACGTCCACGGCTTTGGGGGAGTGAGTCGCGCCGCGCCTCTGGTCGTGGAAGGACACCGCCTGGAGAGTCGCTTTGACTTCAACACCACCAAGAAGATCGTTGGTCTGTTTTCTGTCAGCTACGAAATTTCTGCCAGTACATTCGTGTACGGACTCGGCATCTCCCAGGTTGACATTCGGGAGCACTCCATTGGCATGGATATGCGACTTTGGGTATTCGCGACTCCGGTGGATGGTATGCTAATTGACCTGTCGATTTTGTTACAGGTAAGGGAGATACGCGGCCCAAAGCGCATCTTCAGCGGACTGGGCTTTCTCCCCCTGAAAATGCGCGCGCCCATCCTGAACAAGTTCGTTGCGTCCCAGCAGATAAAGGACATCAAGAAGGACATCGCCATATGGGGCCGCAAGAAGTACCGATCCCAGCCGCGCCTCTTCCGGCTGGACGGCGACATCATGCCCTACCGCAGGTACTGCCGCCAGTTCTATCCCGCTCCCGAAGCGTCCAGCGCGCCCGTTCCCAGCCGGGCCGATGGTGGGGAGCGTTAGCGATTCAGGCCGTGAGTGAGGGCAAAGGTCGCCTCTGCCTGAAAATCCGCCCCCCGCGGCGGAGAGGAGCGCGCTCAATATGAACGCGATTCTGGGCAAGTTTAGCGGCCTGGTCACGGCCCGTCCCAAAATCGCACTGGTGGTGATGTTCGCCGTCGTTGTCGCGCTTGGCGCGGGTGCTCCGCTCCGTGCACCTCTGCCGGAGACAGCCGATACTCTACCAGAGGGTGGGCCGGTAGCGCTGGCGCTTGCCGAAATCGATGAGTACTTTGGAGAGTTCGGCGCGGGACGAGTCGTCACGCTTCTGTTCCGCGGGGACGCCATCTCGCCCGGCGGCCTGTCCCAGATGGCAGACCTGCTCAACAGGATCGTAACAGACCCGGCCGTGGGAGAGCTGCTTGCCCACGACAATCCCGTGGCCGCGCCGACGTTCCTGGTGCAGGCCATGCTCCAGGTGGACAGCTTCGAGTCGGTCACCCGCGCACAGGTCGACGACGCGCCGGCCCTTCCCGAGCTGCGGGCCGCGTTCTACGCGCTCACGGGCACGGACACGGACGGCACGGAGGTCGCCATCGCCGTGGTCCGCCTGCGGGACACGGGAGACGACCGCGTGGCGGAAGCCGAGAGGCGGATAGGCAAGCTGGCGGCCGCGGATGAGGGGCCGTTGCAGGTCACCAGCATCTCGCCCGTCATTGTAGAGGATGAGTACAAGAGGGCTACGGAAGAGGGGATGGCGCCACTGATTGGGTTGGCGTTCCTGCTGATCGCCGGAATTCTCCTGCTCTTCCTGCGCACGCTCTCTGATCTGCTTCTCACTCTGTTGGGGCTTCTACTGGCCCTAATGGCGACCGTCGGGGTGGAGGGCTGGCTGGGCCCCAATGGCCTGGGACTAACCGGCCCACCGAACTCACTAACGACGTTGACGCCGGTGATCATAATAGGTCTCACGGTTGACTATGCCATTCAGATAGTGTCGCACTATCGCGAGCAGCGCATTGCCGGCCTGCCGGTGGCCGACGCCGCACGAACCGGACTACGCAACGTCACCGCCCCGCTCATCCTGGCCGCCGTCACGACAATTGTGAGCCTCCTGGCCAGCCTCTTCTCTCCGATTGGAATCGTCGGTGATTTCGGCATCAACGCGGGACTGGGCGTGGGTCTCAGCCTCATTGTGATGCTGACGCTGCTGCCGGCCGGCCGGACAATCATCGACCGGCGGCGCGAGGCGCGAGGGAGGCTGTCGCCACCCCGCCCGATCTCAGGTGCATTGCCCGGGGTGGAGCGCGTCGCGGAGATGCTTGGCAGAGGTGTCACCCGCAGGCCGGCCCCGTACATTGCTGCCGTTGTACTGGTAACCGCCGTGCTGGGCGTCCTGGCCACAGACCTCGAATCGGAGTTCAGCATCCGCGACGTCCTGCCTCGAGGAGGAAGCCTGCTGCAGGACATGGACACCCTTGATGCGGCCGTCGGTGGCTCCACCGAGCTCGCGAGCGTCCTCATCAAGGCCGAGGCCACGGAGACCCGCACGCTTCTCAACCTGCAGGACCTTACGGCCGCATTCGCAGACGAACAGCGCCGGCCAGGCGCAGCCGCGGGGCCGATTCAGGCATCCTACGCCCTGCTTGCCGAGGACTGGACCACCGACAGCGGAGCTTCCGACGGCAAGTACGATCCGGAGCTCGCCGCACTCTTCCGGGAAGCATCGTCCGGTGTACAGCTGAACCCTGGCTTGATGCAGGAGTTCATCGACAGGATGGCAGCGATGGATCCAGCCGTCGAGCGGGTCCTCGTCAACAATCCTGACGGCATCGACGTGATACTGGTTGAGATTCCGACTGTTTCGGGCGTCCCTGCGCTCACCAAGTCGCTTCAGGGGGACATTGAGGCCCTCTGGCTCGGCGACGATGAAAGCGTCACGGCAACGTCCGACAGCATCATCTCAGTTACCGTTACGGATGCAATAACGGAGCGGCTAACGGAGGCGATCAGCGTCACCATCGTAGTTGCCCTCAGTGTGCTCGCGCTCTTCTTCTGGGTTACGCTACGTCAGCCCGCGCTGGCGTTCATTGCCGTTGGGCCGATCATCCTCGTCCTCATCTCCGTGCTGGGCACAATGGCCCTGCTTGGCATCCCCTATTCGCTCATCACATCCATCATCACGGCGCTTTCGATCGGGATTGGAGTCGACTACACCATCCACGTAATTCACCGTTACCGCGAGGAGTACGCCAAGGAACGCAACCCGGAGCAGGCGGCGATTCGAACGCTGGCCACAACCGGTTCGGCGCTGCTGGGCTCCGCGCTTACGACAGCGCTCGGGTTGGGAGTACTGGTCGCCTCGCCTCTGGCCGCTTCACAGCAGTTCGGCTTCACGGCGGCGATCACCATCGCCTACTCGCTCATCGTCTCCACCCTTTTGGTGCCGCCCGCGATGACGGTCTGGGGCGCCTACCAGAACATGCGGCTGCGCTCGATGGTGCAGAACTGGGCGAACGAGCTGGACGTGGCCATCGACGCCGTGCACCGGCGCCACGAGCAGGGACCCTAGAGGCCGCGCTTTTCGGTAACCAAGAGCTTCAAGGACTTATGGGGCTTCAGTGAGGGAAGGGAGTTGATCTTCAGCTTATCCTTGTACTTGCTGAGGGAAACCTCGAAGGTGAAGTGACGCGCGAGCATCATGACGTTCACTGCCAGCTGCAGTTCCATCCATCTGGACCCAAGGCAGCTGTGCGTACCTGTTTGGGAAGCGATCGTCTTTAGGACGGGGTCCAGGACCGGGTTGCCCGTTTCAGTCTGGTCCACGAGGAACAGCGACTCGAGGTCCGTGTCAACGCGATTCATGAGAGACTGCTCCGCAAGCACGGCGCCGATGACGACGCAGTTCAGGTTCCAGCCCGGCACCTGATGGAAGTAGCCGTTCTCCTCATTGAGGAGCATCAGGATGAGTTCATCCGGCAGGGTCAGCGTCTCGGTTGCGCCACGCTCCGACGCAATTGACGTCGGCCCTTGTCTACTTTCCCTGCCATATGTCATTAGGCCACCCCCAAGCGTTCCGCTGCGTGTACATTAGCATTCAGCTTGCGGACGTGACAATTTTAGTAGTCAACCAGAAGACGTGCGACGACAGAGGTAGGTATGCACCTGCGCGGAGCGTATTCTTTGCCCCATTCTAGCTGAGTCCACGACAGGCGCGGGTGGTTGAATGTCCCGGCCGCAACGCTATACTCTCAATGGTGGCAATAGCTTGCACATTGCAGGTGTGCGGGTAGCCCTGCGGTTGCGGACGCTGGCTGAGAGTTGCCCGATAGGAGCGACCATGAAATCGAGATTCCGATTCTTGTACCTCGTGGGAGTGATTCTGCTGTCGGCCGCACTCGTAGCGGCACTGACCTCATGCAGTGAGACTGAACCGGTGGTGATCGCCAGCGACGGCAGCTACGATCCCTTCAACTTTGTAAACGACGATGGCGAGATAGACGGCCTGGAGCGTGAACTTGGCGACGAGCTGTGTAGCCGCGCCGATCTGGAGTGCGAGTGGGTCCAGAATGACTGGGAATCGATGATCCCGGACCTAGTTGCAGAGGAGTTCGATGCGATCTTCGCGGGCATGAGCATCACCGCCGAGCGGGAGGAGACGATCGACTTCACGGAGGCCTACTACCCGCCTACGCCATCGGTGTACCTGGCGAGGGCCGGCGAAGGCGACGCCGCCATCCAGGGCACTCTCGGCGCAACCGCCAACACCATATACTCCGACTACTTCACGGAGCAGGGCACACCCTTCGTGTCACTCGAGGGCGAGATAGACCTGGCGGATGCGCTGCTCGGTGGTGACATAGACGCCTCCCTGGTGGACCACGGATACGCCGTGGAGAAGCTGGAGGGGTTCGAGGGCCGGCTGGCCATCGTGGGACCAACCGTGGTCCTTGACCGGGGGCTCGGCGTCGGGGTGCGCAAGGACAGCGACTTGAAGGGCAAGCTCGATGAGGCGCTGGCGTCGATGAAGGCCGACGGCTCCCTGAACACGCTCCTGGTCAAGTGGGTTGGCGAGGACGCATCTACCTTCGAGTAGCCGGCGCTGAGTGGCGCAGGCTAGATGCGTAAGGCGGCCGTTGCTCCTCAGGAATCCGCGCCGGCCCGCTCCCCTCCCTGGCTGGACGCCACCCTCACGGACACAACTTCCACGCCGTGGTACTTCTGGTGGCTCACTGACGTTGAAAGGTGGCGCAGCAGGCGGAAGGAAATCTCCCGTTCGTCGGAGATGTCCGGCGCGTCGCCCAGGTACGCGAGCCTGTCCTCCAGGTTCTCGCCTCCGGCCGCCGCGATGAACTCCACCTCCGCTTCGCGGCCAAGGCTGCGCGCTGTGGCAACCAGCCGGCGACCGGCCGGTATGTCCTGGTCGTCTGAGGACATGCTGAGGAGCGTCTCCTCACCCACGAGAACCAGCCGCTCGGCCGCCGCGGCGTTCCACCCCGCGTTCATGGCAAAGTCCCGCAGGAAAGCGCTCACGCGCGGAAGTGTGTCGTCGTCGAGTGAAACGCGAAGGCGTTTACGCCTTGGCCCAGTGAGCTCCAGGAACACCATCATGATCACAGCGGCGATCGCGCCCGAGGTCATGCCGTTGCCCAGCAGTATCGCCAGAAAGCCGTCGCCCAGGAGGTCGGGAAAGATCCACCCGTTCTGGAATCCCACGCCCAGCCAGAAGCTCAGGCCGGCGACCATCGCCTTGCGATGGTCCACGCCGTCCTGGACTATGATGCGCATTCCCTGCACGAAGAGAAGGGCAAGCAGGACCATGATGTACGCGGCTGCTACGGGCGAAGGTATGGCAATGAGCAGCGCCGCGATCTTTGGGAAGAACGCCAGGGCGAAGATGATTGCGCCGATGATTATGCCAACGCGCCGCGCGCCGATGCCCGTCACCTCCGCCAGCGATATGCTGGTTGAGTACGTCGTGTTGGGCAGTGTGCCGGCCAGTCCTGACAACAGGTTGCCCATACCGTCAGCGTTCAGGGCGCCCTGCACCACCTGGAAGTCGGTGGCCGGTGGCCGGCGCCGCGACACGCGCTGGATGGCAACGCCATCGCCTATGGTCTCGATGGCTCCCACGAGCGTCACCACTGCGAAGGCGGGCAGGAGCGCCCAAAAGGCCGCATCAGGCTTCAGATCGAATCCGGGCCACTCGCCCACGGGAACGCCGAACCACGCAGCGTCCTGCACGACTCCCGTGTCGTATATGCCGAATGGCGCGCCGACGGCGCACCCTGCTATGACGCCCAGGACGGGTGACCACAGGCGCAGAGACGGCGGCCCTCGAAGGATCAGCCCTGTGACCACCAGCAGTGTGACCCCGGCTGCAAGGGGAGCAGCTGCTTCGTTCGTGCCTTCGGGTACCTGCGTCAGCGAATTGAAGATAACCGGCGCGACGGTGGCGGTTATGAGCATAATGACCACGCCCGCGACCGTGGGAGTGAAGATGCGCCGCAGCAACGACAGCCGCGCAGCCAGGAGGAACTGGAACAGCGATGAGATGACTACAAGCGTAGCCAGCTTCGCGGGACCGGCCAGCTGCAGCGCGGCCACGCTAACCGCGATGAAGGCCCCGGACGTGCCCATTATGAGAACGTGCCCCGATCCGAACCGTCCGATGCGCGCCGCCTGCAACGCGGTGGTTAGACCGCAGACCACCATGGCCGCGAACACGCCCCATACCAGGTAGCTCTCCGAAGCGCCGGCGATCCGCACTACTATCACGACGGTGAGGACCACGGGCGCCACAATGAGCGCCGCCGCCTGCGCCCCGGCCCCCAGGGCTACCAGCGGCGGTGGAACTTCATCCGGTTCGTAGCGGATATGCTCGTTTACGGGACTGGCCATGTTCTCTCATCCAGCACGTAGGCCTCTACTTCAGCAGGCTACCCGCAGCATCGCATGGGACTGCTCACAGGACCTCAGCTACCATTCTGGCAGCATATTCTGATGGCAGAGGTCACGGAATCTTGAGCGGGCCATGGGCGAACTCTAAAGTTTGCCAAGTTTGAGACTCGGGATTGCGTCTCATGAAGCGCCGCGGCTTGGAGGGAAAGACCGCATACGAAGTCTCTCTGCCGCCTAGTCCCGCGTTACCGCCACCCCAATTGCCCCGGGCCCCAGGTGGGTCCCCAGGACCGGACCGAATCGGGATTCCACGATATTCTCCGGTTCCACCAGGTCGGCCAGCGAAGCGCGCAGCGAGTGTGCGTCGTCGGGGCCTGTCGTGTAGCTTACGTGAAGGCGGCTGACCGGCGCCAGGCTGCGGACAAGGCTGGAAAGCCTGTCCAGCGCCTTCCTTCTTGTCCTGGGGCGCTCCTCCGGGTGCACCGCGCCGTCTCGAACGCTCAGAATGGGCTTGAGCTGCAGCGCTTCGCCCATGAAGGCCTGCGCCTTCCCAATTCGTCCGCCCTTGGCGAGGTACTTGAGCGTATCGACCATGACGTAGCCGGTCTGCCTTTCCACTCGCTTCTCCGCCTGGCCGGCCACCTCGCTGTGATCATCATACTGCTGAGCCAGCACGGCGGCTTCGAGGGCCAGCAGTCCAAGTGCCCCGCCCGCAAGATACGAGTCCACCACTGTGACGCGGGTAGGGTCCTTCGACATCTCCTTGGCCTGGCTCGCCGAGTTGTAGGTCCCACTCAGGATGGAGCTGACGTGAATCGCAACCACGTCGTGACCATCTTCAAGCAGCTGATCGTATATCTCGGCAATTTCTGCGGGAGGCGGCTGGGAGGTCGTGGGCAGATCGGGAAGCGATTGCAGGAGTTCGTAGAACCGGTCGGCACTGATGTCAACGCCGTCGCGGTACGTCTCTCCTCCCGCGTTCACCAAGAGCGGTACCACAGTAATGCCGCAGGCCAGGGCCGTGTCAGGGGGAAGATCCGAGCAACTGTCGGTCACAATTCGTACGGACATGAGACCTCCTCTGTGATGGTGCGCGCGGCGCGAAGGTCAACAGCATTTTAGCGCAAACCACCACTGTTGCAAGTCTTGAGCCTTGGTCGGGGCCCATCCTGTCCGGCGTGGTGGTCATGTGGACATAGCCGCACTTGACTCAGGGAATCTTCATGGTAAAGAATGCGAATGGACGGCAGCCAACCGGCTTCAGTCGTACTCAGTTCACGTTCTCTCATCCTCCCGGCGAACCGCACTCCAGCCAACGCAGTGCTGCGTGGCCCGCACCTGGAAACTAGAGGAGGCGTTACCGACCCATGACATCACCCACACACAACGAACGCCCCATACCCAACAGCTACTGGGTCAGGCCCGGGAAGTTCGCGGCCGGAGAGTACCCCGGAGACATCTTTCGTTCGAACGCCAGGGAGAAACTGAGCAGCCTACTCGCTGCCGGCGTCAGTCGCTTCATCGATCTGACGGAGGAGGGGGAACTGGACTCGTATCGCGAGATCGCGCAGCAGGAAGCCGGCAGGCTATCGCGGTCCCTAGACTGGGAGCGCCACCCCATCGTCGACAGGTCCACTCCCCACAAAACGCGGATGGTCGAGATTTTGGACGCGATCGACTCCGCAATGGAGCGGGGCGAGACGGTCTACGTTCACTGCTGGGGAGGAATTGGGCGCACCGGCACCGTTGTTGGATGCTGGCTTCGTCGCCGTGGGTACTCGGGGGAGGAGGCCCTCGCACAGATTGCGACGTGGTGGAAGGGCGTGGCCAAGAGCTATCGAAGGCCGCAATCGCCGGAAACGTCCGAGCAGCGCCGGTACATCATGGAGTGGGCCGAATAGCCTCAGGTGGCCGGACCGCAATGAGCCAACCGACGACAATAGACCGCTTCCGCGGCTGCCTCCTCGGCCTCGCGGCGTGCGATGCCCTCGGCACGACGCTCGAGTTCAAGGCGCCCGGAACCTTCGAGCCAATCGACGACATGGTGGGCGGCGGGCCGTTCCACCTGAGGCCCGGCCAGTGGACGGACGACACGTCGATGGCGCTCTGCCTGGCGGCCAGCCTGCTGGAGTGCAGCGGCTTCGATCCACTCGACCAGATGCAGCGATACGTGCGGTGGTGGCGGGAGGGCTACATGTCTTCGACGGGTCACACCTTTGACATTGGCAATACGGTCAGCGCCGCGCTCGCGCGATTTCAGGCAACCGGCGAACCCTTCGCCGGCACACGGGATCGAGGAAGCGCTGGCAACGGCTCGCTCATGCGCCTTGCGCCCGTTCCGATGTACTACGCCGGTGACGCAGCAGAGGCAATCGACCGCGCGGCCCTGAGCTCCCGGACCACGCACGCCGCACCCCAGGCCGTCGACGCCTGCCGGTACTTCGGCGGCTTGCTCGTGGGCGCGCTGAACGGCGTGGACAAGCAGACGCTGCTTGCGCCGGGCTACTGCCCCGTCGATGGGCTGTGGGAGCGCGAACCACTCGACGAGACCATAGCGGAGATCGCATCAGGCTCGTTCGCGAGCCGGGAGCCGCCGGAAATCGTGGGATCAAGTTACGTCGTGAAGACGCTTGAGGCGGCGCTTTGGGCGTTCGACAAGTCGAGCGACTTCCGCGAGGGCGCGCTGCTGGCGGTCAACCTCGGCGATGACGCCGACACGACCGGCGCGATCTACGGACAGATAGCGGGTGCGCACTACGGCGCAGAAGCCATCCCGCAGGAGTGGCGCTCGCGGTTGGCAATGGCGGACATGATAACCTCGATGGCGGACGCGCTGTGCGAGGCGTCCGGGATCGGCGGCTGATCGCACCAAACGACCGCCAGCCCAACCGGTCGGATGCAGAGACAACGGAAGGATTGAAATGAGCACCAGATCGCCTAGGAGTCCAAGGAAGGCAGCAGGCGAGCAGCATGCCGGAGACGCCGGTGAGAAGCAGCCCGTGCTACTTTCGGGCGGCAACCCGCAGATCGCCAAGGCGGACAGCGACGCGCCCGTGCAGGCCTACATCGCAGCAATGCCAGGCTGGAAGAGCGAGCTGGGCCGCCGCCTGGACGACCTCATCGTTCGAACGGTCCCCGGCGTGCGGAAGGCCGTGAGGTGGAACTCGCCCTTCTACGGCGTCGAGGGCCAGGGCTGGTTTCTCAGCTACCACTGCTTCGACAGGTACATCAAGGTGTGTTTCCTCTACGGCAAGTCGCTGACGCCCATGCCTCCCGTCGACTCCAGGGACGAGGATGCGCGCTACTACCACGTCTACGAGGACGGCCACATCGACGAGGAGCTCTTTGCGAGCTGGGTGCGACAGGCGGCCGCCATCCCCGGCTGGGACGGATTCTGAGGCTAGGCCGGCGATGGTTAGCTGAACTCAACCGTGTCCCGCCAAACATCCCTCGCACACGCTACGCTCGCCCGTCGCAGGCTTGCGGATTGGTGGGGTGTGTTATAGGATGTAATGAATACTACGGGCAGTATTTGGACGTGGACGGAAGGGACGTAACATGAAACCCCTGCGTTTGAACATGGTTGCCATGCTTGGTCTCGTTCTAGTCTTGGCGGTTGCCCTAGCCGCATGCGAAACAAACGGCGAAGTGGCGGAGGATGAACCCTACACTATTGGGGTTATGGAGTCGGTCACCGGCCCGGGCGAGTCGTACGGGACGGTTATGGTACAGGCCAAGCAGATGGCCGCCGACGAGATCAACGCCGCCGGCGGCGTAGACGGCCGCCCGCTCCGGCTCGTTATCGAGGACTCCAAGTGCGGAGCGGCTGACGCCATCACCGCATACAACAAGCTTACGGACGTTGACGGCGTGAAGATCATTCTGGGTACGTCCTGCAGCGGCGCCATGCTCGGCGCGGCCCCCCTGGCGGAGCAGGACGGCGTGGTAATGCTCTCCGCTTCCGCCACCAACCCCGACATCGCTGAGGCGGGCGACTACATATTCCGCACCGCTATCAACGACAGCAAGCTTGGCGTAGACACCGGCAACTCCATGTGGTCGGACGGCGCCCGGAGCATAGCCACCATCAACGAGCTTACCGACTACGCCGAGGGTGTTCGCCAGACCACCACGCAGCGCTTCGAGGCGCTTGGCGGCACGATCAGCGTGGCCGAGGCGTATGCCTCCGACGCAACCGACTTCCGGAGCCAGCTGACCAAGCTGACGGAGTCCAACCCGGACGCCATCCACGTTGCGGCGCAGTCGGAGTTCACCGGCGGCACCATCGTCAAGCAGCTTCGGGAGCTGGGCTACAACGGCCCAATCTACGGCGAGAGCGTGGTGGCCGGCACGCAGGCCCTGGAGATCGCGGGAGCGGCCGCGGACGGCATGAAGGCCATCATCCCCAGCCCGGACCTGGAAACCGAGCGCGGCAGGCAATTCCTCACCAACTTCCGAGAGCGCTACGGCTTCATCACCCTGCCCTGGTTCCTGGGCTCCGCCTACGACGATGTATTCATCGCCGCGGAGTGCCTGAAGGAGACCGAGGACGACCAGGACGCGGACGGCTTCCGGGACTGCCTCTACGACCTGACGTTCAGCGGCGCAATCGGCGACGACTTCACCTTTGACGACAAGGGCGAGGTTGAGGGTCTCTCCAACGTGGTGGTGCAGGTGCTCCCCGTGGCCCAGAGGAACCTGGACAACCAGGGCTATGAGATCCTGGGAGGCGCGCCAAGTGTTGAGTAGCCCCGGCCACTTCACGGACCTGGGAGTCGGAGTCCGGCCGGCCGGAGAGTGAGGTGCGCCTGGGGAGCGGCCGGACTTTGTGGTCCGGCGACCACCGGGGCAGGCTGCTCGCAGCGGCGCTGGTCGCGGCTGTCATCGCCTATGTCGGCTGGAAGATAGGCGAGTCGCCGAGCCAGGCGCTGCAGTTCGGCTTCAACGGCCTCTCGGTGGGCGCGGTGTACGCCCTGCTGGCAATGGGGTTCACCATTGTCTACAGCACGGTCTGGTTCTTTGATCTCTACTACGGAGCGGCGGCGGCCATCGGCGCATACGGCGTCTTCTACGTGCGCTCCAAGGACGCACTGAGCGGGCTGCATGCTGTGCACAATGCCTACGTCAACGTGCTGTTCGCGTCCGTCGTGGCCGGTGTGGTCGCCTGGATCCTCTACGAGACGCTCTACCACCGGCTGAGCCGCCGGTACAACAGGGAGGTACTGCTCGCCGCGGGCGGGATACTGTCGGCGTCCGCGGGATGCTACACCCTGGCGGTCCTGCACTACGCAGAGGACCTGAACGTGACCCTGAGCCCGGCTGTGGGATGCGCGGCGGCCGCGGTGACCGGCTGGGTCGTGTACAGAGGTCTGGACCGCCTGGCTCCGGACGAGGCTATACGGCTCGTCGTTGTTGTGGCAGGCGTGGTGGGCCTGGCGGTTGGAGCGTTCACCACCCTTTTCCTGATCGGCGAGCCCGGATCACGGCTGTATCTCAGTTGGGCGTTGTCCTGCCTGCTGGCCGGGACGGTCGGCCTGGCGCTCTACCGCGGGTTGTACGCTCAGATGAGGGAGCGGGCCAGGTCTCCCCTTGTTATGCTCGTGGCCACGCTGGGCATACTGCTGGCCATTTCCGCCGCCATTGTCCTGGTGTTCGACAGCGCGCCCCGTCCGCTACCGGACGCATTCGGCAGCAGGCCGTTGAATATCTTGGGCGGCACCATCAAGGGATTCAACCTCTTCACGGTCGGAGTGGCGATTGTCGCATTCACGGGGCTGCTGTTCCTCTTGAACCGCACGTCGCTGGGGAGGGCCATACGAGCCATCGGGGACGATGAGGAGGTGTCCAAGGTCGTGGGCATCAACACGACGTTGGTGATCGCCGTGGTGTTTTTCATCGGCGCAGTCCTCGCCGCGTTGGCGGGCGTGCTGAGCGGGCACGACACGGCGATTCAGCCAAGGATGGGGTTGCTGCTCCTGCTCAAGGGGTGGATCGCGTCCGTGGTCGGGGGGATTGGGAACCTGTACGGCGCCGCTCTTGGCGGGCTTGCTCTCGGTATGGTGGAGCAGTTTGGAATATGGGACCTGGCCGGCGAGTGGCGGGACGTCATCTCCTTCGTGATGCTCATCCTGTTCCTGTCGTTCTGGCCCAGGGGCCTGCTGCCCCGGAGGTAGTGCAGTGAACGTCGACACTGGCGGGCAACCAAGACCGGTCTGGGACCCCAGGCGCATGCTGAGCGGCATGCGAGGCAACCTGGAGCTGTGGGCCAACCTGATCATTCTCACGTGGGCCGTGGTGTTCGCCGTGTGGCAGGGCATGGGATTTGCGATCGGGCTGGGCACGGTGTTCGCGATCTGGGCCATACTGTCGGTTAGCCTCAATCTGGTCGTTGGATACACGGGCCTGCTGTCCGTGGGCCATATCGGCTTCTTCGGGATTGGGGCGTACTCGGTCGCAGTCCTCACCTCCACGGCCGACTACGAGCTGCTTCGTACGGGCTCGGTTCCCACCTACGAGTGGACGTTCTTCGCGGCGCTGGCCGTGGGTGTCTGTCTCGCTGGGCTAACGGCCCTGGTCGTAGGCGTGGTGTTCAACCGATTCAGAGACGACATCTTCGTGCTTGTCTCGTTCGGTTTTGCCATCATCGCCTTCAACTCCTTCCTGAATCTCAGGGGCGTCACCCGCGGCGCGTTCGGCATCCACGAGGTCGCAAGGCCGCAGATAGGCGGGTGGGTGTTCGACGACGAGGTCGAGTTCCTGGCGCTGGCTCTCGTGTGCCTTGCGCTGGTGACGCTGGTTTCGTGGCTCATCGTGACCTCGTCCTTCGGGCGTGTCCTCACAACCATTCGCGAGGACGAGCGGGCAGCGGAGGTGTTCGGATACCGGGTGACGCACTACAAGCTGGCGGTCTGGGTCATCTCGGCCATGATGGCGGCGCTGGCCGGAGGGCTGTTTGGAAGCTGGACCAGGTTCGTGGATCCCAACGCTTTTGTCCTGCTGGAATCAGTCCTGCTGGTGTGCATCGTAATCCTTGGAGGCTTGGCGAGCATCTGGGGCTCGATCCTCGGAGCGCTGGCGTTCGTTCTTCTGGAGGAGGGGCTGCGCTTCCTGCCGTTTGTGCCCGACGAGCACGTGGGTCAGGCCCGGCAGATGGCGCTCGGCTTGATGCTGGTGCTGCTCATGCTGTTCAGGCCGCAGGGCCTGCTTGGGAGGTTCAAGCTGTGAGCGAGTCGTCCCCTGATCCGCGGAAGGAGTACGCGCTGGAGACCCGGGGCGTAACCAAGCGCTTTGGCGGCGTTACGGCCGTCGACGAGCTCTCGATATCAGTACCTCGAACGGGCATGACCGCCATCGTAGGGCCGAACGGCTCCGGCAAGTCCACGCTCATCAATCTGCTCAGCGGGATGCTGCCCCTGGACGGCGGCGCGATTGTGGTCGACGGCGTGGGCTTGAAGGTGATCCGGGCGCACGAGATACCGGGCCTGGGCATCACCCGAACGTTTCAGGACGTGAGGCTGTTCGACCAGATAAGCGTGTTGGACAACATCCTGGTGGTGCTCACGGAGCGGCGCCTCCTTCCGGCCATGCTTCAGCGCACACGCGCACGTCACCGTGATCGAGCGCAGTCCATCCTAGAGGCGGTTGGCATGTGGGAGAAGCGTGACTCGCTGGCAATGGACCTGTCCTACGGGCAAAGGAAGCTGCTGGAGATGGGCAGGGCTCTTGCCATGGACGTGCACACCTACCTGTTCGATGAGCCGTTCGCGGGCCTCTTCCCGCAAATGCTGGAGCGTGTCAAGACGCTGGTCAAGAGGATGCGCGACGACGGACGCGCCATCATCTTCATCTCCCACAACATGGACCTGGTGCGCGAGCTGGCCGACCACCTGATCGTCATGGACAGCGGCAAGCTGCTGGTGGAGGGCGACGTGGAGGAGGTGCTCTCGCGTCCGGAGGTCATTGAGGCTTACCTGGGTGTGTAGCGGCCTAGGCTGTCATTCGAGGTGTGAGGTATGTCTGTAACAGGCTCGCAGGCCAACAGCGGCGGACGACCGGCCGGGGACGGCGACGAAGGTGCCGCGCCGCTGCTGGCGCTTGAGAACGTTTCTGTCAGGTATGGCGCCGTGTCCGCGCTGGACACCGCCTCCCTGGGCGTTCGTAGGGGCGAGGTGGTGGCGGTGATGGGCCCGAACGGCGCGGGCAAGTCTACCGTGCTCAAGGCCGTCATGGGGCTTGCGCCCGTGGTTTCCGGCCAGGTTTACTGGCGAGGAGAGAGGCTGTCCTCCGCCACTCACGAGATAGTGAAGGAAGGCATTTCGTTCGTGCCCCAGGGCAGGCGGCTCTTCACCCACCTAACAATTGAGGAGAACCTGGAGATGGGCTGCCTCTTCGTGAAGGACAGCGCGGAGAGAGCGCGGCGCAGAGAGTCCGTCATGGATCTGTTCCCCATCCTCCGCGAGAAGCGCCGCGACCCGGCAAGCCAGATGTCCGGCGGGCAGCAGCAGATGCTCGCCCTGGGCCGCGGCCTGATGGCCAGCCCGGAGGCGCTCCTGCTGGACGAGCCGACGCTCGGACTGGCGCCCGTGATTGTGAAGGAGGTGTTCCGCACGATCGAGTCCATTGGGAAGACGCTGGGCACCACCATCATGGTCGTGGAGCACAACATTCGGGGCGTCCTGGACATCGTGGACCGGGCTTACGTGCTGGACGCCGGACGTGTGGTCTTCAACGGCACGCCTGCGGAGGTCCTGGAGACCGACATACTGACTGAGGTGTTCCTGGGTAAGGTGGAGCAGGAGGAAGAGGAGGAGTAGGCGCCGCCGCGCCGGCAGCTCCGGCTCACGACCTGCGAGTGCGGCGGGGTGTGCGGCGTGCTCGCCGTATGCTCGTGTCGGCTATGAACCTCGATAGGTTCAGGGCCGTGTGGATTAGCCCCACGTGGGAGTACCCCTGCGGGAAGTTGCCCAGTTGCTCGTTGGAGACCGGGTCGAACATCTCGGACAGCAGCCCCAGGTGGTTGGCGCGCTTGGTGATGATCTCGTGGAAGTAATCGAAGCCGCGGTCGGTCTGGCCCGTGTACACTAGGTTGCCGATCAACCAAAAGCTTAGGAGTGAGAATGCTCCCTCCGGCTGGCCTGATAGCCCGTCGTCCGTCTCCTCCGGCAGGTATCTCCAGACCAGCGGCCCGTCGGTCAACTCGCGTTCCACGGCGTCAAGGTTCTGGCGAATGCGAGGGTCGTCCCGCCGGAGCAGGCCCAGGAATGGGATGACCAGGTTGGACGCGTCCAGGGTGTCGCTATCGTAGCGCTGACGGAACGCCTTCTTGTCGGGACTCCAGCCGGCGTCCAGGATCTCCCGCGCGATCTGTCGAGCCGTCCCGGCCCAGCGGCGCGCACGCGGCGTATCTCCCAGCCTGTTCGCGATGTAGGAGGCCCGGTCCAGCGCCACCCAGCACATCACCTTGGAGTACACGAAGTGTTTTTGCTCGCCGCGCACCTCCCAGATGCCGCGGTCGCGACGGCGCCAGTTGGCCATGACGGTCTCGGCCAGCGACTCCACAAGCTCCCAGGCCTGGCGGGGTATTTGGCCCTCCAGCAGCAGCAGCGAGTGAATGGAGATTATGACCTCCCCGAAGACGTCCAGCTGGAGGTGGCGCGCCGCCCCGTTCCCTATGCGCACGGGACGCGAGTCCCTGTACCCCGACAAGTGGTCCAGCGTTAGCTCCCTGAGCGACGAGCCGCGGCTGATGCCGTATACAATGCTCGTGTTGCCCTCCGTGAGCCTGCACTGCTCCAGCAGCCAGTGGATGTAACGGTCGGCGCCGTAGTAGTCACCCAGCCGGTAGAGGATGTCCACGGTGAAGGCGGAGTCGCGAAGCCACGCGAAGCGATAGTCCCAGTTTCGCGTGCCGCCGATGGTCTCCGGCAGGCTGGTGGTCGGCGCGGCGACTATGGCCCCCGTTTCCCGGAACATCATCAGGTGGAGCACAAGGAAGGAGCGGACTATTGCGTCCCGCCACAGGCCCTGGTAGTCCATGGATGCCACGAGTTCCTGCCAGTAGCGACGGGTGTGGTAAAGCTTCACAGGTGTGTTCAGTCTCTCCACGCGCACCGGGCGGCCGTGGCCGTACACCAGCACGAAGATAGCGCTCTGTCCCGCGGTGAGTCCGAAGTTGGAGTATCCCCCGTTCTCGTCGGCGGACATAAGCACGCTTGCCAGCAATGTCATCGTCTGGCGTCCGCCGCGCGCCTCCACCGCCGTGTTGCCCCGCAGCATGCGGAATGCCGGAGTGCTGCGGCCGTAGTTGTGGCGGGGCTGGAAGTCGCATCGCATCTGCACCTCCCCCGCAAGGCACGTGACGATGCGGTGAATCTCGTGGAGGTGCACGGGCAGCGTGGCCGGATCGTCGTCGTCGGTTACGGGCATGAAGTCCGTGATGGAGACCAGGCCGTTCTCAGTGCGGAATGTTGTCTCCAGGATGTTGGTATCGGGCAGGTACTTCTGGCTTGACTCCAGGACTGTGCCGGCGGGGGAGATCTTGAAGCGGCCGCCCACGTCTTCGTCCAGGATGGCGGCGAATACGCTTGGGGAGTCGAAGCGCGGAAAGCAACACCAGTCGATCGAGCCGTCGGTCCCGACGAGCGCCGCGGAGGACATATCGCCTATTAGTCCGTATGGGAACATGAGTGATGAATACGGCCGGGACCTGCCCTGGATGCGAGTGAGTTTATCACCGCTTCCGTGCCAAGCGCAACACGCACGCAAGCGGGCCAGGCCTCGGCGTTGCAGCACTCCGCCGGTTGCAGCCTGGGTATGCGGATGTTACATTCACGGAGGAGGTGTCGGTGTGTCCACGGAGCTGGAGCGCGCCAGGGAAAGGCTGTTCGCGGGCCTGCGCCGGCAGCGCCGCTGGAAGGCTGTGCTGGATGCCATGGCAAGGGTGCCACGCGAGCTCTTCGTGCCCGAGGAGAGCTGGCACCAGAGCTACGAGGACATTCCGCTGCCCATAGGCGGGGGGCAGACCATCTCCCAGCCATACATCGTTGCGCTAATGACGCACGCGCTGGACGTCCGCCCACGAGACCGCGTGCTGGAGCTGGGCACGGGCAGCGGGTATCAAGCCGCGATCCTCTCGCTGCTGGCGCGGAGGGTGTACTCCGTAGAGCGCGTTGCGTCCCTGGCCAAAGGAGCTTCAGCGCTCCTCCGCTCCCTGGGCTACAGCAACGTGGAGGTTCACAGGGCGGGTTGCGAGCTTGGCCTGCCGGAGCAGGCCCCCTTCGACGCCATTGTGGTCACGGCCGCGGCCCCCAGACTTCCGCGGTCGCTGATGGAACAGCTGGCGGTGGGAGGCCGCCTGGTGATCCCGGTCGGTTCGCAGGACGAGCAGTGGCTCATGAAGGTGACCCGAAAGAGGGGCGGCTACGCCACCAGCAGCCTTGGAGCGTGCCGCTTCGTGCCTCTCCAGGGAAAGGACGCCTGGTCGTAGCCGCTCCGGAGCGCGCAAGCGTACCGGCAGGGGGCGTTTCGTCTGTCATTGGTGGCGGAATTGCACTATACTACGCTTGACCCCGGACCATGCGCCGGCGCGGAGGACCTGCGGCAGTGGCAACTTCACATCCAAGAGAGGCTGGCTTTCCGCCCTTGTCCAAGCTGCGCCTGCTCCTGGACTCGATACGATTCGAGCACACCGTATTTGCCCTGCCATTCGCGTACCTGGGCATGATACTGGCCGCGGACGGCCTGCCCACCCTGGCACAGTTCGTTTGGATCACCGTGGCCATGGCCTCCGCTCGTACGCTGGCCATGTCCGCCAACCGGATCATTGACCGGCACCTGGACGCCCGGAATCCGCGCACGGCGTCGCGGCCGTTGCCGTCCGGCAGGCTGAAGCTGTGGGAAATGCGAGCCATGGCACTGGTGTCGCTGGCCGTGTTCCTGCTTGCGGCGGCCATGCTAAACACGCTGGCGCTTGTGCTGGCGCCTGTGGCGGCCGTGGTGGTGGTGGGCTACTCATACACCAAGCGGTTCACATGGACGTCGCACTTCATTCTCGGCTGGGCGGACGGCATTGCCCCGGTCGGTGGATGGATCGCAGTGACCGGCTCGCTCAGTTGGGAACCGGTGCTGATGGCGTTTGCCGTTGCCGCGTGGATCGGCGGGTTCGATATGCTCTACGCCTGCCAGGACTACGACTTCGACAGGCAGAGCGGACTGCACTCGATACCGCAGAAGTTCGGCATTGCGGCGGCTCTCTGGTCGGCGAAGGCCATGCACCTGCTCACGGCCGCATCCCTCTTGGCGATCGGCCCGTGGATGGGGCTGGGTTGGCCGTTCTACGTGGGCTGGGTACTGGCCGCGGGGCTTCTGATTTATGAGCACAGGTTGGTCTCCCCAACAGACCTTTCGAGGCTCAACCTGGCTTTCTTCAGCGTGAACGGCTACATAGCCGTTATCGTGTTCGTGTTCACGTTTGCATCGATCTACGTGTAGGGGTAAGGTGACGGTGTGATGGACCCGGTCATAGTCGGCATTTCGGGAGCGAGCGGCTCGGCGATGGCGGAACGCGCCATAGACGTGCTGCTGGGGCGCGACGTTCCCGTAATTGCCACGTGCACAAATGCGGGCCGGATGGTGTGGCAGGAGGAGATGGAGACGCCCTTCAACTCGGCGGTGGCGAGGTGGCAGGAGTTTCCCAACTTCACCTACCACGCGATCGGCGACCTCAAGGCTCCCATCGCCAGCGGCACAACGCGCACGGCCGGAATGGTGATCGTTCCGTGCAGCACCGGCACCATGGCGGCCGTAGCGCACGGTCTGTCATCCAACCTGCTGCAGCGCGCCGCGGACGTGTGCCTGAAGGAGAGGCGCCGGCTGGTGGTGGTGCCGCGGGAGACACCGCTTTCGCCGATACACCTGGAGAACATGCTGGCTCTGGCCCGCCTGGGCGTGACCGTGCTGCCGCCGGAGCCTGCGTTCTACCTCCGGCCGCAATCGGTGGATGACGTGGTGGAGTACGTGGTGGCCAAGGCTCTGGAGGCGCTTGGACTGGACTGGTTCATGGACGATGGGATGCGATACCAGCGGCGGAGCGACTAGGAGCGGGCGCATGGTCCAGCTAAAGGGCGACGACAAAGCCCGCTACGTGTCCTCGATGTTCGACGGCATCTCCGGCCGCTACGACCTGATGAACACGTTGATGACCGGTGGTATGCACCACCTGTGGCGGTGGAGGACAACGGCGGTGGCCGGCCGCGCGGGCTCCGGTGAGGCGCTGGACATTGCTACGGGCACGGGTGACATGGCGTGGGAGCTGGCAGACAGGCCGTCGGTGTCGCGGGTGGTAGGGCTGGACTTTGCGCCGCGGATGTTGGCACGCGCTCGCGCGAAGACGCGCAGGCACGTGGGCGAGGCGCCGCGCGTGCACTGGGTGCGCGGCGACGCTCTCAGCTTGCCCTTCTCGGACGGACGGTTCCGCAGCATCACCTGCGGGTTCGGTCTGCGCAACTTCTCGGACCTGGGGGCGGCGCTGGGCGAGATGACACGCGTGTTGGCCCCGGGCGGCCGCGTGGTAATCCTGGACATCGTGCCCGTGAAGGGCAGCGACGGCCTGAGCCGCCTGTTCCAGTGGTACTTCCGGAGTGCCGTCCCGTGGATGGGGTCGCTCGTAGGCGGCAGCAGGGAGGCGTACACCTACCTGCCGGAGTCCGTGCAGCACTACGTAACGGCGGAGGAGCTGGTGGCCTTGATGGAGGGTGTCGGCCTTAGGGACGTCGAATTCAGAAAGATGGGGCTCGGCACGGTGGCGATTCACGCGGGCGAGAAGCCCCGCAGGGAGGCGGAGCCCGCGTGAGCACTAGCGCGCACCTTCGCGAGAGGTTCGGCTACCTGTGGGACAGGCTGTTCGGCCACCCGTTCGTGCTGGGCGTCGGCGACGGCACCCTGCCCGTGGACCGATTCCTCTTCTACATGAAGCAGGACTACTTCTTCCTGGTGCAATACGCACGCATGCTCGCGCTGGCTGCGGCCAAGGCGCCTGACCTGGATGGCATCAGCCGTTTCTCTGCGCTGCTGGGTGAGACGTTGAACACCGAGATGGAGCTGCACCGCTCGTATTGCCGCAGGCTCGGCGTATCGGCCGAGGAGCTTTCCGCCGTGCGACCTGCGCCGGTCACGCTGGCCTACTCGGACTACCTGCTTCGCGTGGCCTACGAGGGCACGCTCACCGACGTCATCGCCAACCTGCTGCCGTGCCAGTGGGGCTACTACGAGACCGGAGCGCACCTCGCCCGCACTGGCGACGCCTCGGAGGCGAACCCGTACGCGGAGTGGATACGCATGTATTCGGACGAGGAGTTCGGCAAGTTCGTGGAGTGGTTGCGGGAGCTCCTGGACTCGCTGACCGAGAACGCGGACGAAGCGGAGATGCGGAGGCTGGAGGACCACTTCCTGACGGCAACCCGCTACGAGTACCTCTTCTGGGAGATGTCGTACAATATGCAGGACTGGCCGGTGTAGGACTGGACTCCCCAGGCTGCCCTTGCCATGCGCTGCGCCGCGGCGCTCGCGTTGACACCCCAAATGCCATCTGATAGTCTTCAAATACTCCCATCCTCAAGCACAGCATGATACTTGTTACCGGCGCCACGGGTTTCGTGGGAAGGAACGTCGTCAGGGCGCTGCGAACCCGCGGCAGAGACGTGCGCTGCCTTGTTCGCAGTCCTGGCAGGGCGCGCCGGATTCTCGACTACGGCGTTGAGCTTTCCTACGGCGACGTGACGGACCCCCCAAGCGTTGCGCGGGCAATGGACGGCGTCGACGCGGTGGTCCACCTGGTGGCCATCATCCGCGAGCGCGGCAATCGCACCTTCGATCTCGTGAACCGGCAGGCCACGGAGACCGTTGCACACGAGGCGCGGCTGGCCGGCGTGAGGCACATGGTGCACGTAAGCGCGATTGGCGCGCAGGATAACCCCGCCTATCCGTATCTGCACTCCAAGTGGCAGGGCGAGCAGGCGGTTCTGAGGAGCGGCGTGGCGTACACCATCCTCCGGCCCTCGCTTCTGTTTGGGGTTGGCGACGAGTTCATTAACACGCTGGCGGGGATGGTGAGAGCCTTCCCCATCGTGCCCGTCGCGGGCACCGGCAAGACGCTGCTTCAGCCCATATCCGTGGAGGAGGTGGGCGCCGCGGTGGCGGAGGTGGCTGGCAACCCGCGCTTCGGCGGTAGGACGATTGAGATGGGCGGCCCCCAACGCCTGTCCTACGACGAAATCGTGGACGTGGTTAAGAGGACTCTGGGCGTCCGTCGCCTCAAGGTGCACATTCCGCTGTCGCTGATGTTCGCGGCCGTGCGAATTATGGAGGCGGTAATACCCAATCCGCCCGCGACCACGAACCAGCTGCGGATGCTCGCCCTGGACAACGTGACGAGCGAGCCGCCGGTGGAAGCGGTGTTCAGGATCAAGCCCCGCACGCTGGAGGGCAACGTGGGGTACATTCGCAGCATGTCATACTTGGAGGCCCTGAGGACTGCGCTCGGCTTCATGCCGGGCCGCATAAGGGGCGGTTAGGGAGAGCCGATTGAGATACGCTGAGGCCATAGAGCGCATCATGGGCATGGTGGACTACGAGCGCCCCGCCACCATACCGGGCGGCCGCGCCCGCTACGATCTGGAGCGCATCGGTGCGCTGCTGGAGATGCTGGGCAGCCCGCACCTGGGCGTGCCCACCGTACACGTCGCCGGAACCAAGGGCAAGGGGAGCACCACGGCAATGGTTGCATCGATCCTGAACGCGGCGGGCCTTTCGACGGGGCTGTTCACCTCGCCGCACCTGCACACCTTCCGGGAGCGCATTCGCGTCGGTGGCCAACCCATCCCGGAGGACGAGTTCGCAGGGCTGGTTGAGGCGCTGTGGCCCGCTGTGGAGGAAATGCGACGCACGGGCCACGGCCGCGTGACCGTATTCGAGCTGCTCACGGCGATGGCGTTCCACTGCTTCCGCGAGCACGGCGTCGGCGCGCAGGTCATCGAGGTGGGCTTGGGCGGAAGGCTGGACTCGACGAACGTCGTCCAGCCCCTCGCCTGCGGTATCACCTCGCTCGGACTGGACCATACGGAAGTGCTCGGCGACACGCTGGCGGAAATCGCGATGGAGAAGGCCGGTATCATCAAGCAGGGTGTGCCGGTGGTGTGCGCGCCGCAGAGGCCGGAGGCCCTGCGAGTGGTGCAGGACGTCTGCGAGGCGCAGGAAAACACCCTGACCCTAGCCGGTGAGGATATACTCTGGTCGCCGGAGAGCACCACGCTGGACGGTCAGACGTTCACGCTGGAGACCGCCCGGCGCACGTACCGCCTTTCGATTCCGCTGCTGGGCGAGCACCAGCTGGAGAACGCGGCAGTCGCCGTGGGGCTCGTCGAGGCGCTAGCGGCTAGCGGCATCGACGTGTCACGCGAGGCGATCGAGGAAGGGCTGCGGCGCGTGGAGTGGCCCTGCCGCCTCGAAGTGCTAAGCCGCGAACCGCTGGTCATTGCGGACGGCGCTCACAACCCGCACTCCGCCGGGCGCCTGGTGGAGGCCATGCGGTCGCTCGTTCCCGGCCTGCGCCTGACGCTGGTGGTCGGCGTGTCTCGCAACAAGGACGTGGACGGCGTGGCCTTCGAGCTCAGCCGGCTCTCCCCGGCGGAGGTGGTGGCCACCCGCTCCCGCCATCCGAGGTCCGCGCAGCCTGAGCTGCTGGCGCGGGAGTTCGAGCGGTACGGCGCCCGCGCCCGCACGGCCGGCTCCGTAGCGGAAGCTGTGGACGACGCGGTTGCGTCGGCTTCCGACGACGACGTTGTGCTTGTCACCGGCTCGCTGTTCGTGGCCGCCGAGGCCAGGGAGCATGCGATGGGCATCGAACCGGAGCTGTATCCGGTATTCGACGTGCTTGCGGCGCCGGCGCGCCATTCTTGAGACGAGAGGTTTTGTATGAACGCGGACAGAGCTAGAGTTGTGGTGACGGGCATGGGCGCCGTTACACCCCTGGGATCATCGGTGGAGCAGTTCTGGGACGGGCTGGTGGCCGGGCGCTCCGGTATTGGCCCCATCACGCTGTGCGACACGACGAGGTATCCCACGCGCATTGCCGGAGAGGTATGGGACTTCGAGCCTGACAAGTACATCAACTCGCGCGAGTCCCGCAGGATGGCGCGCTTCAGCCAGCTATCGCTCGCGGCGGCGTACATGGCCATAGAGGATGCATCACTGGACCTGGACCGCGAGGACGCGGAGCGTATCGGCGTGCTGCTGGGCAACGGCGCCGGCGGCCTGTCCACCACCCAGGACGCCTGCGCGGACATGACCGTGAAGGGAGCCATGCGCATCAACCCGTTCTTCATACCCATGATGCTTCCCAACATGGCGTCGGCCAACGTGGCCAGACTTGTGGGGGCCAAGGGGTACAACTCCACGGTGGTCACGGCCTGCGCCGCGTCCAACCAGGCCATCGGCGAGGCGGCCGAGGCCATTCGACGCGGCGCCGTCGACGTGGTGCTCGCCGGCGGCTCGGAGGCGAGCATCACCGAGATTGGCCTGTCCGGTTTCTGCATCCTCAAGGCGCTGAGCACGCACAACGAGGAGCCGGAGAAGGCAAGCCGCCCGTTCGACGCCAACCGCGACGGATTTGTGCCGGCGGAGGGCGCGGGCATCCTGATCCTGGAGAGCCTGGAGCACGCGCTGGAGCGCGGCGCGACCATCCTGGCGGAGGTGGCCGGATACGGCGCATCGAGCGACGCCTTCCACGCCGTGCAGCCCGACGAGACCGGCGAGGGCGCAAGCCGGGCGATGCGATGGGCCCTGGCGAACGCGGGCATCACCACGGACGACGTCGATTACATCAACGCCCACGGCACGTCCACGCCGCTGAACGACGCGGTGGAGACTATGGCCATCAAGAGCGTGTTCGGCGAGCTGGCCTACTCGGTGCCCATCAGCTCGACCAAGTCGATGACCGGGCATGCGCTGGGAGGCGCGGGCGCGCTGGAGGCGGTGGCGTGCGTGAAGACGATATTGGACGGGATCATACACCCGACGGTGAACCAGGAGAACCCAGACCCGGCCTGCGACCTGGACTACGTGCCCAACGTGGCGAGGCGGCAGCCGGTTGACGTGGTGCTCTCGAACAGCTTTGGCTTCGGGGGTCAGAACACGTGCATAGTGCTGCGCCGGTTTGTGGCGTAGGGGGCGCGTTGCCTCAAGGAATATGTTACCGAAGCGGAGCTATTGCCTCACGGAGATGTTACCGAAATCAGGTCGTTGCCTCATGATTGTGTTACCCAAATCATGGAGGCATGGATATGGTCTCAGAGATCAGCACAGCCACGAGGACGGAGGTTCTCGAAGCGATCCGCGGCCGGTATAGTGAGGCATCGAAGAAGGACAAGAGCAGGATGCTCGACGAGTTCGTGGCCATGGTTGGCTGCCACAGGAAGCACGCCGTCAGGCTCCTGGGCCAGATTAGTGAGCCCGTGGATCGTAAGGTTCCCAGGGGTCGGCGCATCTACGACGAGGCTGTCAGGCAGGCGCTGATCGTGGTGTGGGAGGCCGCAGACAGGATCTGTGGCAAGAGGCTGAAGGCCGCACTGCCCAGTATGGTGGAGTCGTTGGAGAGACACGGCCATCTCGACCTTGATCCCGACGTGAGAGAGAGGCTGTTCTCAGCAAGTGCCAGTACCATGGACCGGTTGCTGAGGCCGGTGAGGGAGCAGGCGGGAAGCCGCAGGAGGCACAAGAAGAAGCGAAAGATGGGAAGCCAGGTCCCAGTTCGCACCTTCATGGACTGGAACGACCCGACTCCGGGCTATCTCGAGATAGACCTGGTGGCGCACGGCGGCGGTGCCGTGTCCGGAGCATTCATCCACAGCCTGGTCGCCACTGACGTTTGCTCAGGCTGGACCGAGGCCGTGCCGCTGCTGGCTCGCGAGCAGTCACTGGTAGTCGAAGGGTTGGAAGCCATCTCCCGTGTCTTCCCCGTGCCTGTGCGTGGCATAGACTCCGACAATGACAGCGTGTTCATCAACGAGACCCTGGTTGGGTACTGTAAGGCGAGGGAGATCGAGTTCACCCGTTCTCGGGCGTACCGCAAGAACGACCAGGCGTGGATAGAGCAGAAGAATGGTTCGGTGATCCGGCGCTTCGTCGGTCACGACCGCCACTCGGGAGCGGTCGCCGGCCAGACACTCGCCCACCTCTACGGCGCAATGCGGCTATACGTGAACTACTTTCAGCCCTCGTTCCAGCTGCTGACGAAGAGCCGAAATGTAGGCAGTGTGACCAAGCAATACAGCAAGCCGGCTACACCCTGCGACCGACTGCTTGCTCGTGACGACGTGGGCGAGGAGGCGAAGCTGACCTTGCGCCACTACCGCGCTGAGCTGGACCCCGTGTCGTTGCTGCACAGCATACGCGAGTCCCAGTCTGCATTGGCAGCAGTTGGGTCTCTCGAGTCAGGGGGTACTCCCGATGGTGGGAGTCTGGAGAGCTTCCTGTCGCAGTTGCCCGGCCTGTGGAGACAGGGAGAGGTACGGCCGACCCACGCAAGGAAGGCCGGGGTATCTCGCACATGGCGGACTCGTCCTGACCCGTTCGAGGGGGTTTGGTGCGACGTGCTGGGCTGGCTCCAGCAGCAGCCCGACGCGACTGCCGCAGAGCTGATGGATCGGCTGATCCTACGTTACCCTGAGCGCTACAGCAGGCGTCAGCTGCGGACCCTTCAGCGCAGAGTCACCCAGTGGCGGGGTGTGATGGCGAAGCAACTGGTGTATGCTTCATCCAAAAGCAGAGGGACCAATAGTGAGGTGCGACCGGTTGACATCGGACCCATGGGCGTCAATTAGAAGCCGCTGAAAGCTCGGTAACATCTTCCGGTGAGGCAACAGGGGGGGTGGTATGTTGGCGCCGAGGTGGGCGCTTTGAGGAGGAGGCACAAGCATGAAGCTTCACTACTATCCGGAGACCGATAGCCTGTATGTCGAATTCAAGGCGAAGCCTGGCGCGGAGACCATAGAAGTTACCTCTGGGTTGAACGTCGACGTAGACGCCGACGGGGAAGTGGTCGGCTTCGACATCGACCAGGCATCACGGCGGCTGGACCTGCACACGCTTGAAACCGAGGCGCTGCCCCTGCACAGCGTAAAAGCTGTCTAGCCGCGGTCGGTAGGGCGGGTGGGTATCTTCGCACGCCTTGCGGTGACCTCCCTCCCGCTAAAATGGTTCGACAAGCTCACCATGAGCGGGAAACGGTGGCCCGCTCACCCTGAGCCGAGTCGAAGGGCGTGAGCGGTCACCTCCCGCCCGCTACAGCATGATGAGGTCTGCCGGAACCAGCCTTTGCGAGGCGAGATCGACGGCCAGGGCAAGGCCCTCCAGCGTGTAGGCGCCGAGCACGGGCGGCGCGTTGTCCTCCCGAAGGGGTACACAGCCAGACCAGGATGAAGGACGCTCGTATACGGCCGACCACTCTAGCCTTGGCACTCCTGTGCCTGCTCGGCTCCGCCTGTGCCACAAGTGGCACACCTATCATTGAGACGGCAACGGCAACGAGGGAGTCGACGGCCGCACCCCCGGCAACGCCTATGCCACAGTCGACGGCTACTCCTTCGCCAAGGTCAACGGCGACGCCGACGCCAACGGCTGTGCCTACACAAATTCCAGGGCGACCCGAGCTCTACGTGGACAGAGCCGTACCGGAGCATCTAACCTTCACGTGGTGGAGGTGGGACTCGGGCACGCAGTTCAGGGATGTGTCGTATGAGTTCACTATACGCAACGACCCAGGCAATTTCTCGGAGGACCACGGGCTCTACCTGATGGTCTGCTTCTCCAGCATCTCGAATCACCACTTCTACTTCGGCCTGCAGACAAACGTCCAGGATCCGAACCAGAGGGGAGGGCGTGGCAAGGGCCTGATATTCTCCAGGTTCGGCGAACGCGACCCGACCTTCGCAAGGGTTGCCGGCGAAGAAGACGGCTGGTACGAGTCCGCGGGGTACGAAGGGGACTTCATAAGTGTCCGACGTCGCTACGACTGGTGCCCGGGCGACTACCGGATGCGGCTAGCACCCGATGGCCTGGACGAGGAGGGAGAGTGGTACGGGGTCTGGCTCACTGAGCTTGGCTCTGGGGAGACGGTCTGGGCCGGGTCGTTGAGGTTCCCGCTGATTGATGGCGCCACGGCCATCAGTGCGCCCCTCTACTCGACGCTTGAGATATACGGCATACCCTTCATCCGTCCGATTGACATACCGGAGTGGCACGTTTCAATTAGACCGCCGCAGGGCGACGGCGCCGCAGCCGCTTGGGGCTACCCCGGGTATTCCGGGCTGAGAAGTGACCCATGGCCGAACGCAGACGTCCAGTACGATGGGGAGGGCAACGTCATTCACTTCCGCGTAGGCGGAGTCACCGAGCAGGTCGGGGAAGGCGAGACAGTGAAAATCCCGTGATGGCAGGAAGGATGAGACGGACTGTACCAGCGAAGCGTCAATAGCCACATCCCGGCCGCCTAGATCACCAGTGCCGCGCACCTCGGCTTCGCCTTGCCGCCGTGGACTGACGGCTCCGCGCACCGCTTGGCGGCGAGCCGCCGAACTCCCACACAGGCCTCCTCGTCGAAACCGAGCAGGTCGCAGACGACGCGCCGGTCCAGGAGGGCGAGGCGGTGAGGATACCGGGGCGGCAGCGTTACCGCTGGGCTCTGTCTGAAATGGCGAATCGCTATTTCAGCGTGGGATAAAACGCGGCTCATCGATCCAATCCATCTCGTCGCACCCATGGAACAACGCCCAAAGGTCCTCCGGAGACGCGAGACGCCTAACGCTCCGAGCGGCCTCGATGCGCTCGCGTGCTGCGACCAGCAGCCACGCTCTGAGGGTCAGGCCTTCGCGCCGAGCCTGGTTGTCAAAGCGCTCCCGGTCCTCGTCAGGTATCACAAGTTCCACTCTGGCCATGTTATCACCTCACCTGCGCCGTCGAGAGTGTGCAACGAATCTACATAACACCGGGCGTGAAGTCAACTTGAACGCTCCCTCCCTCACCCCACCGCCGCGTGAAGCGCACGCGCCAGCGGCTCCTCCTGGCCGGGGAGCACGGTGCGGGGGTCGATGACCACCCGGTCGTCCTCGATCCGTGCGACGACGGGCGGATCCGAGGCTCGCAGCCGCGCGGCCAGGGCCGTCGCGCCGCCAGGCGCGTCGCCTGCGTCGATCGTAAGCAGCCACGTCGGAAGCGTCTCGCCGGGCAGGCTTCCACCTCCTACCGTCGACGGGCCCCGCTCGACTCGACCTCGACCGCCCGCGGCATCCTGCAGCCTGCGGGCCGCCGCCTCCAGGCCGTCGAGCGGCGCGGCGATCATTCGCCACACGGGTATCGCCTCCACGGCCTCGCCCTTCAGGTAGTGGGCCAGCGTGGCCGTGAGGGCCGCCAGGCTGAGCTTGTCGATTCGCATTGCCCGCGCAAGGGGGTGGCTCGCCAGGCGTGACATCGCATCCCGTCTGCCAACGATGATGCCGGCCTGCGGGCCGCCGAGGAGTTTGTCGCCGGAGAAGCAGGCGAGATCGACGCCTGCGTCCACGCTCTCCTGCACCATCGGCTCGTGCGCGAGGCCGAAGCGGGCGGTGTCGAGGAGGCAGCCGCTGCCCAGGTCGTGGATCACCGGCACGCCGTGACGCGCGCCCATCTCGACCAGCTCGCCGATGGTGGTGTCGTGCGTGAAGCCGGTGATGACGAAGTTGCTTGAGTGGACCTTGAGGAGCGCGCCTGTGTCGGTGCAGATGGCGTCCTCGTAGTCGGAGGCGTAGGTGCGGTTGGTGGTGCCCACCTCTCGCAGGACGGCGCCGCTGCGGCTCAGTACGTCCGGGATGCGAAACCCGCCGCCGATCTCGACGGCCTCGCCGCGGGAGACGATGACCTCTTTGCCGTAGGCGATGGCGGAGAGCGCGAGCAGGACTGCTGAGGCGTTGTTGTTGACGACCAGGGCTGCTTCGGCGCCCGTCAGGTGGCGCAGTATGCCGGAGACGTGGGCCTGCCGCGAACCGCGTGCGCCCTCCTCCAGGTCCAGCTCCAGGTCAGAGTAGGAGGAGGCGACGCGTGCGACGGCCTCGGCGGCGGCGGCGCTTAGGGGCGCGCGGCCGAGGTTGGTGTGGAGCACGACGCCCGTGGCGTTGATGACGGGCGCGGGCGCGGGGGCCAACAGCCGGGCGGCCGCAGCGCAGACATCCTCCACCAGCACGTCAAGCGGGGGCGGCGCGACGCCATCGGCCACGCCTCGGCGAGCGTCCTCCAAGCGCTCGCGCGCCAGTGAGGCCACGGTCTCGTGCGAGACCTCCACCGCGAGGGCGAGCAGTCGCTTGTCGGAGAGGAGCCTATCGACGCTCGGTATGCGCCTGTAGCCGGTGGACATGGGCTGGGAAGGCGAGGGCCTAGCTCCGGGTGGAGCTCCGCCGCTCGTCCTCTGCCTCGCGGGTCAGCGCCAGGATCTCCTCGGCCGAGAAGAAGGTGCGCCGCTGGCCCACCAGCGTGTCGCTCTCGCGGTTGTAGGCGCCGTCGTAGGATGCCTGGATGTGGTCGTAGACGTGCTTCACGGCGCGGCTCACGTTGGAGTAGGTGCCCTCCTGGCCGGTCTCTTCCTTGACCTTGCGGTTGAGGACAGAGACGATGCCGTCCATGCCGGAGAGAGCGCCGATGCGGTGCTGCTCGACGGCCTCGTCGCCCACAAGCGCGGCGTCGAACGGGAGGTAGATGGGCCCGCCGCCCGCTTCGTCCGAGCGCCGCACGCCGGTCTGGTGAAGGCCGGCCTGCGTGGAGAAGACCTCACCGATGATCGGCTGCTTGGGCGGTATGGTGCACACCTCGTTCGTGATGAGGTCCCTGATCCGCGCGACCACGTCCAGCTTGAATCCCGGGTCGCTGTACTCGCGGATGTAGCTGGCCAACACCTGTTCCAGCGCGGTGTTTCCGGTTCTCTCGCCCAGGCCCGCAAAGGCGACATTCACGCGCCGGCAGCCGTAGCGCAGGGCGGCCATGCTGTTGGCGGTGGCCATGCCGAAGTCGTTGTGGCCGTGGAACTCCAGCTCGGCACCGGTCTCCTGCACGAGCGTGGAGATGAGGCGCGGGATGCCGACGGGCAGCGGCGCGTACGGGTCGGGCGAGCCCCAACCGATGGTGTCGCAGATGCGGAACTTGGCCCAGTCGTTCGTCTCGCGGAGGACGCGCTGCATGAATGGAATGACGAAGCCGAAGATGTCGGCCTTGGTGGTGTCCTCCAGGTGAATGCGGGGACGGATGCCGTTCTCGCAGGCGGTAAGGATGGGGGCGAGGTACTTCTCGACGGCCTCGGCCTTGCTGCGGTACTTCAGCTTGTCGAAGATGTGGTGGTCGGAGCTGGATGCGAGCATTCCGGTCTCCTTGATGGTGCCGCGGGAGATCTCGACCAGGTCCTTGATGTCCTTGGGGATGGCCCTGGTCCAGGTGGTGACCTGCGGAAACTCATACTCGCGCTCCAGCAGGCGCTCCAGCGCCCAGAGGTCGCGCTGCTGGTAGATGAACACCTCGATCTGCTCGATGGCGCCGGTGCCGTTATCCAGCTCGTGGAGCAGGTCGAAGTAGGCGAGGCGCGCGTCCACCGGGAAGAGCGCGAAGTGCGGGTCCTGGGCGCCGTCTCGCAGCGTGGTGTCGGTGATTAGCTTGCGGTGCGTCTTGTCCGTGACAGGCGGAATGGGCGCGGGCTCATCCTCCATGGGCAGGGGTGGAAACCTGCCCTGGTAGTTGTAGTAGCGTATCTCCGGGTCTATGTGATACTCCGCCAATTCAACCTCCTCCCTAGTCGTGCTTGGGCGCAACGCCGCACGCAGCGCAGGCTGCGCCCCTGCCTAGTCTTCCTCCAGCGTGGAGGTGTCGCCCTCCGGGAGGCCCAGCTCGCGGGCCTTCAGCAGGCGGCGCATGATCTTCCCGCTTCGCGTCTTGGGCAGCGAGTCCACTATCTCGATCTCGCGAGGCGCAACCGCCGCCGACAGCTTCTGGCGCGCGAATCCCATGATCTCGTTGCGCAGTCGGTCCGACGGCTCCTGCCCCTCGTGAAGTGACACGAACGCCTTGACCACCTCCATCGCCACCGGGTCGGGCTTGCCGATGACGCCCGCCTCGGCCACCGCAGGGTGCTCGATGAGCGCGCTCTCGACCTCGAACGGGCCCACCAGGTGACCGGCCGTGTTGATCACGTCGTCCGCGCGGCCCACGAACCAGTAGTACCCGTCTGAATCCATTCTTGCCCGGTCGCCGGTGATGTACCAGCCGTTCTTGAACTTGGAGTCGTACATCTCCTGGTTGCGCCAGTAGCCTCGGAACATGGAGGGCCAGCCGGGCTGGACCGCCAGGTCGCCCTCCTCGCCGGGCTCGACCTCGTTGCCGCTCTCGTCTACGATCGCTGTGCGGATGCCTGGAATCGGACGCCCCATAGAGCCGGGGCGTATGTCCTGGAACGGGTAGTTGGCGATGAGGATCGCCCCTGTCTCCGTCTGCCACCAGTTGTCGTGGAATGGCAGGTTGTTGATCACCTTCTCGCCCCAAACGACCGCCTCCGGGTTGAGCGGCTCGCCCACGGAGCAGATGTGGCGGAGCGTGGAAAGGTCGAACCGCGACGGGACGTCGTCGCCGGCCTTCATCAGCATTCGGATGGCCGTTGGCGCGGTGTACCAGACGGTTACGCCGTACTTCTGGATGATCTGGTACCAAGCGCTGGCCCGGAAGCCCCCTTCGTAGATGACCTGGGTCACGCCGTTGGTCCACGGCGCGGACATGCCGTAGGACGTTCCGGTGACCCAGCCGGGGTCCGCCGTGCACCAGTAGATGTCGTCCTCGTGGAGATCAAGCGCCCACCTTCCCGTGGCCATGTGCTGCAGGGCCGCCAGATGGGCGTGGACTGCGCCCTTGGGCTTGCCCGTGGTGCCGGAGGTGTAGTGCATTATGGAGTAGTCTTCCTCCGTGGTGGGCACAGTCTCGAAGTCGGGCGATGCCGATGCCATCGCCTCCTCGTAGCTGACGTCGCCGGGCGCGAGCGGCTCCTGGGAGCGGCCGTTCTTGTTGACGACGATGACGTGCTTCAGTTCCGGAAGGTCGCCGAAGATGTGAGCGATGCGGCTCCTCAGCTCCGGCGATACCACCAGCACCGCTGCTCCGCTGTCCTGCAGCCGGTCCCTCACGGGGTCCGGCCCGAATGCGGAGAAGAGCGGGCCCGCTATGGCCCCCGCCTTCAGGATGCCGAAAAATGCCACGTACAGCTCAGGCACGCGCCCCATGAAGATGAACACCCTGTCGCCCTTCTCCACGCCGAGTCCCTGTAGCACGTTTGCAAAGCGATTGGTCAGGTCTCGCATCTGGGCGAAGGTGTACTGCTCCTCCTCGCCGCCGGCTCCCTCCCAGTACATGGCCACCTTGTCCCCGCGGCCGTGGTCGACGTGCCGGTCGATGGCCTCGTGGGCCAGGTTCAGGCCGCCGCCGGGGAGGCCGTCCAGCTCCTGCCTGAGCTCCTGCCAGGAGAAGGACTCGCGCATGGAGTCGTAGCGGTCCAGGTTCGGGCGGACCGTGAAGTCGTCCAGTCCGGGCTTTGCTATAAATGGATAGTCCATGTTGCCTCCTTGCACCGCAAGACCGAGTGAATGGGGGCTGGTTCTATCTTAGCCCAAAGCGAGCAGGCTCGACAATCCCTGGGGCGTTGGGGGCTGGCCGGCCTGCCCCTTACTGTCATTTCGAGCGTAGCCGAGAAATCTAAGGCGGCCGTGGGGTGAATCGAATCTCATTCAGGAGTGCAGCGCGTTCGCGGGGTAGGGTGGTGGGCTACGACGGCGGGACGTCCTAGATTTCTCGACTCCGCTGCGCTCCGCTCGAAATGACATATGGCCGCCCGCTCAAATGGTTCGACAAGCTCACCACGAGCGGGCTTAGGCGGCTTGCCGTCCGCTCACCCAGAGCTTGTCGAAGGGCGTGAGCGGATTTTCCTTTCGACAACGAATAGACCCCAGGGCCAGTAGGCGGTCGGTTTACAAAAGATACCAATAGTGATACTATCATGTTATCTGCAAGCTGGGAGGACACGAAGATGCATTACTTTTTGGCTACTATAGCGAGGTACAGAAGTGGACATTTTATCTTGCATAAGTGAACTCCGCAGGAATCCTAGAGGCGTTCGGTTTGAACGCCTCGCTAGAATATGCGACAACTTCTTTGGAGAGCCTCGTCAACAGGGAACCAGCCACCGGGTCTACAAAACTCCGTGGCCAAGCGATCCGAGAGTTAACATTCAAGACGATAAAGGTATGGCGAAACCCTATCAAGTACGCCAAGTCACAAGAGCTCTCGAAAAACTACAAGATGATTTCCCCTGAACATTACACATACAGAGTCACTTGGTCCTCTGAGGACGGCGAATTCGTTGGGCTGTGCGCCGAGTTTCCTCTGCTGAGCTGGCTGGCGTCTTCCCAGGAAGACGCCTTCTCCGGCATTCGGCAGTTGGTTGCGGATAGCGTGGCGGATATGGAGTCCAACAATGAACGACCCCCGGAGCCTATGGCAGCCCGCGCTTACAGCGGCAGATTCATGGTGCGCGTGCCGCCGGAGACCCACCGCGCCCTTGCCATACGGGCCGCGGAGGAGGGCGTCAGCCTGAACCGGCTGGTGAGCGCCAAGCTCGCCAGCAGTGTATAGCCCACATCAGGCCCCTCTCAAGGCAACAGTGAAGGGACACCTGGGCGGCGCAGTCGACTGAGCAGACCATCTTACATACCCCTAAGCCTGCCCCTTACTGTCATTTCGAGCGCAGCCGAGAAATCTAAGGCGGCTGTAGGGTGAATCGAATCTCATTCAGGGGTGTAGCGCGTTCGCGGGGTAGGGTGGTGGGCTACGACGGCGGGACGTCCTAGATTTCTCGACTCCGCTGTGCTCCGCTCGAAATGACATATGGCAGCCCGCTCAAATGGTTCGACAAGCTCACCACGAGCGGGTTGGATGCCTGCCATGAGCGGGCTTAGGTAGCGCCTACTCCCCCGCGTTCAGCCCCAGTTGTCCTGCGACTGGCTTGAGGGCGTCCACCACGAACTCTATGAGCTCGTCCAGCTCAACGCCCAGATCGGCGGCGCCTTCCACAAGGTCGTCGCGGTTCACGTTGCGAGCGAATGCCTTGTCCTTCATCTTGCGGCGCACGGCGCGGGCGTCGGTGTCGGCCAGGCTCTTGCTTGGCCTCACGAGCGCCACGGCGGTAACGAAGCCCGACAGCTCATCGACGGCGAAGAGCGCCTTCTCCATCAGGCTGTCGCGGGTTACGCCGGTGTGGTTGCCGTGGGACAGGACGGCGCGAATGATGACGTCGGGGTATCCCCGCTCCCTGAGGATGGCTGCGCCGAACTCCGGGTGCTGGTCGTTGGAGGGGCACGCGTCCCAGTCGAAGTCGTGGAGCATACCGGCAATGCCCCAGGTCTCCTCGTCCTCGCCGGCGCTGCGGGCGTAGGCGCGCATCGACGCCTCAACCGCGATGCAGTGCTTCAGCAGCCGCTCGGACTGTGCGTACTCCTGGACCAGGGCCCATGCGGTGTCTCTATCCATTTCGTCCTCCTTGCGGGGCGCGCCGAACGCGGCTCAGTCGCTGGAGTCCTCAACGGCCGCCGGCTCTTCCTTCGGGTCGCACTTGCGCGCCGTGGTGATGAAGCCGGTGTGCGCGATCATGCGGTGAACCGGCCTGACGCTGCGCTTCGTGACCGACCACGGCCGCGTGAGCACCTCCACCGTCTCCATCATCTCGAAGTTGGGGTTCTCGGCCAGGGCCTCGTAGAGCTCGTGAACCTGGAGAATTGTCGGCAGGTAGCCAAGGAAGATGCCGCCGGGCGCCAGCGCCATGGCCGCATGCGGCACAACGTGCCACGGCTCCGGCACGTCCAGCACGATGCGATCCAGCCCTATCTCCTCGACGCCCTCGTACACGTCCTTCAGCTTCACTTCCAGGTTGACGGCCTGCGGGACCAGCGTGCGAATGTTAGCTTTTGCCCCTTCCACCAGCTCCGGCCTGATCTCGTAGGTGGTCACGCGGCCGCTTTCGCCCACGGCCCTGAGCAACGCGATCGTGAGTGCGCCGGACCCGAGGCCCGCTTCCAGCACGCGTGCGCCGGGGAAGATGTCGCCGTGCATGAGCATGGCCCCAAGGTCCTTCGCGTAGATGACCTGGGTCTGGTGGGGCATCTCCTCCACAAAGTCGCCTAGCGTGGGCGAGAAGGCCAGTAGCACGTGTCCGGTGGTGGTGTTCAGGCGGGCGCCGTGGCTGCGGCCTATCAGGTCGTTGTGGTCTATGGCGCCAACGTGCGTGTGGAACGACTTGTACCGCGTCAGCGTTATGAGGTAGCGTCTGCCGCGCCTGTCCACCAGGAGGGCGGGATCGCCCTCGGCGAACGGGCGCTGAGCAGCCTGGTCGTCAGGGCCATTGACGGTGGTCATGCGTGAGAGCCGCGGAGTCGGCTAAAGCCGGTCCAGCTCATCCAGGATCTCCTTGGGGTCGGGAAGGCCCTGGGTGTATACCTTCTTGAACCTGATGACGCCCTCTTTGTCGATGATGATGACGGCGCGCATGGTGACGCCCCGCTCCTCGTTGTAGATGCCGAACAGCTGCGACACGTTGCCCTTGGGGTGGAAGTCGGCCAAGAGCGGGTAGGGCAGATTGCCCAGCCCGGTGGCGAAGGCCCTCTGCGTGGGTGCGCTGTCGACGCTCATGCCCAGAACCTGGGCATCCTTCTCCTCGAACCGGCGGTTCTCCAGCCGGAACCCGGAGCACTGGTGCGTTCAACCGCCTGTGAAGGACATGACGTGGGTCTGCAGGACCACGTTCTTCTGTCCCAGATACTGGCTCAGGGTGATGTCCTCGCCGGTTTGGGAGCGGAGCGTGAAGTCGGGCGCCTTGTCTCCTACTTCTGCTGGCATGGGAGGCCTCCTGAAGATGATGCGTGCATTATACCCGAACGGACCGCCTCATGCGATGCGCCGGCGCGTGCAGGGGCCGTCCGCTCATGTCCTTCGACAAGCTCAGGATGAGCGGATAATCTTGGCCCGCTCATGACTGCCGGCGCGACACGCCCCGCTCACGTCGAGCTTGTCGAAGCGCGTGAGCGGGGCGTTGCGATGTGCGCGGCTTCGCGGTAGGTCAGGAGGTGGCGCGCTCGCTTCGCGGGTCCTTGGCCAAGCCCTGCGACGTGCGGTCTATGATGATGGCCAGTATGACGATGCCCAGGCCGCCCAGCAGGCCCTTGCCGGTCTCAAGCTGGGATATTCCGTCGTACACGGTGGTACCCAGCCCAGGCGCACCCACCAGTGCGGCTATCACCACCATGGCGAGGGCCATCATTATGGTCTGGTTGACGCCCGCCATTATCGTGGGTCTTGCCAAAGGCAGCTGGATCTTCACGAGAAGCTGCCACGGCGTGGTGCCGAACGCCTTGGCTGCTTCCACGAGTTCGGGCGATACCAGGCGGATACCCAGATTCGTGAGCCTCATGGCTGGGGGTATGGCGTAGATCAGGGTGGCCACCACCGCAGGGGCCTTCCCGATTCCGAGGAAGAAGATGACTGGGATGAGGTACACGAACGCCGGCATTACCTGCATCAGGTCCAGCATGGGCCGCATCGCGCCCTGGAACCGGTCATTCTTGGCCATGACGATCCCCAGAGGAATGGCTACTGCTACCGACATGACTGCTGCAGTGCCCACCACGGCGATTGTGCGCATGGCGCTGTCCCACATGCCAAATATCGAGATGCCCAGCATCCCTATTGCAGACATGACGGCTATGCGCATGCCGGTTATCTTCCACGCCACCAGCGACATGCACGAAATGGTCAGCCACCACGGCAGCGCTATGAGTCCCTTCTCCAGAGGGACGAGTATCTTGTTCATTCCGTTCCTGACGGACTGGAAGAAGGGACGCCATTCTTCCACCATCCACGTGACCCTATCGTCTATCCAGTTATCGAGCCCGCCGGGGCGGACCTCCAGGCCCAGCACGTTAACGGAGATAGGCTTCACCAGGGTTTCCCGCTCGTTCACCTGAACCTCCTGGCCGGGGGCGCGGAACGGGAAAGTGTTTGAGGGGCCCATGACGGCGACCAGGGTGAACAGAGCCGCCGTGAGGCCGATGGCAAGTCGCCACGGCCACGAGGCTAGCGACTTCAGCGTGTGCCACACGATGGTCGACATGAGCACTACAAATAGCCAAAGGAAGAGTCGAGGGAAGAAGGTTGTTATCGTGGGGCCCACCATGTGGTTCCAGAGGTCCCATATCAGGAAGGCTGCCACCACTGCGAAGCCGAACCGAAGGCCCCACTGCCGCATAGGTGCTGTGCCGCTCCATGTGCGAACTGTACTCATACTACGAGGAATATCCATGACATCCTCCTTGCGCTTTCTTGCCGGGCCGTCCCGGTCCTGATCTCGCGATTGGGTCCGCTATGGCGTCCTCAGCGTACCACGCTCTCGCGATTGGGATCTGCCGTCTGGTGGTTGCCGGCAAGGCTGGTCAGGAGGGCGGTCCTTGGGATGACACCCAAAAGCCTGCCGTCTTCGTCCACAACTGATATGGGATGCTCCGTGGCCGCCGCCAGCGGGACCAGGTCATCTATGGAGGTCTCCGGCGGGACCCGGGGACACGCTGGGGATCCAGGGTAGTCCAGGTCCTGCAGGCGTTCGACTCCACGCCCGGCGGCCTCCGCGGCCTGCGCCGCAGTGATCACGCCCATGAAGCCCTCCGCCGAGTCCACCACCGATGCGATGTCAGCGCCCGCGCCGCGCATGGCGTCAAGCGCGGTTGACGGCGACTGGGTTGCGAGCGCCTTGACGGCAGGGTCCTCCATGATGCTGCCGGCTCCCATGAGCCGTGTCTTGGAGACGTCCCGGACGAAGTCCTCAACGTAGTCGTCGGCAGGCGCCTCCACAATGTCCTCCGGTGTGCCCATCTGGATGATCTTGCCGTCCCTCATGATGGCGATGCGCGTACCGAGCTTCAGTGCCTCGTCTAGGTCGTGAGTGATGAAGATGATTGTCTTCTGAATGCGCTGCTGGAGGTTGATCAGCTCTTCCTGCATCTCCCGCCGTATGAGTGGGTCCAGGGCGCTGAAGGGTTCGTCCATTAGAAGGATCTCCGGGTCGACGGTCAGGGCCCGTGCCAGTCCCACGCGCTGCTGCATACCGCCGCTGAGCTCCGAGGCAAAGGCGTTTTCCCAGCCCCTGAGGCCCACAACCTCCAGGGACTGACGGGCGCGGTCGTGTCGGTCGCGCTTGCTCATGCCCTGCACCTCGAGGCCCCAGGCGGCGTTGTCGATTATGGTGCGATGTGGGAGCAGTCCGAAGTGCTGGAACACCATGGCGGACTTATGGCGGCGGAACTGCGTGAGCTGCTTGTCGTTGTACTCGAGGACGTCCTCGCCGTCGATCCAGATGTGACCTGCGGTGGGCTCGATGAGGCGGATTAGGCATCTAATGAGGGTGGACTTGCCGCTGCCGGACAGGCCCATGACCACGAAGGTCTCGCCAAGGTCGACATCGAAGCTGACGTCCTGGAGCGCCACCACGCATCCTAGCTCGGCCTGTATGTCGGCCTTGGAGCGGCCTGCGTACTCCGGCGTCATCACGCGCTCAGGCAACGGCCCGAACACCTTCCAGAGCGACCTCACCGAGATTCTGGTTCCTGTGACGTCCGGGGTGAGGATAGCTGTTCTCTCTTGAAGTCCGTTCTCCATGCTCAATATCAACCTCCTACCAGGTCTGGAGGATTGACGCGCCCTAAGAGCCCGTCCCCCCGCCGCTCTGTCGCTCCCTGCGACTCCCGAATCCGGTGATCCTGGCGGATCCATGCCCCCGCTGGGGCCTCCTCGGTGGTGCAGTCCGCACTGGCTGCCACGAGGCGACACGGAGGCCGTATGGAGATGGAGTCATGCCTGAGTGGCAACTCCTCCCATGAAAATGCGCCACATCTCGGCGCGTCTCTCTGCCAGCCTGGGCAGGTAGCTGTTGAGTGCCCAGAGAGTAGCGGTACTCTGCACAAGACCAAGGAAGGCTGTGGCCGCCGCCTGGGCGTCCACGTCCGGCCTTATGCTGCCCTCTCGCTTGCCATCCTCCAGGACCTCCTGCAGGAACTCAAGGTAGTGGGTGAGCATCAGCGCCACTCGGCTCTGCAGGCCAATGCCGTCGAAGCCCGTGGCCTCCGAAATGATGATGAAGGATACGGCGCCGCGGCCCTCCACGTCGCTCAGGTGGGCCTCCAGTATGCGTTCTAGGTTCTCCATCGCGGGCGCCTCTTCCATGCGTGCGCCGCGGAGCGTGCCCATGAGGCTCTCCTCGATGTCGTCAATGAGGAGCGACAGGATGGCGCGCTTGCTCTGGAAGTGGCGGTAGATCGCTCCCTCGGTGACCCCGACGGCCTCGGCGATGGCGTCGATTGTGACGCTCTCCATGCCCTTGGAAGTGATGAGGTCCCGCGCCGCGTCGATGATCTGACGCCGTCGGACGGTGGTGCTCTGTCTGTCTATTCGGATAGCCATAAGGTTATGAAAGTAAGCGTTCGCTTACAAGATAATCACCTGTCTCAATGTTGTCAACCCCTTGGGGACAGATCCCAGTTCGGCTGTTGGGCTCTCCCCGCTAAGGGGCGAAAGTTGACTACCCTCTTGGTGCTCGTATATGCTTTTGACTGCGGAAGGCGGCAGACGCGCACCTGATTCCGAGCGTCGGCACGCCTCGCACCGCATACGTAAGGAGAGAGTTACGATGAACCGCCGTACAATTCCAACCACCGCCGCTGCGGCACTTTTTCTGACGCTGTTCGCTGTCCTGGCCGCCTGCGACACCGGCGAGCCAACGTCCGTTTCAGGCCCGGGCTCCGCGACCGACGTGCCCCTGAGGTCGGATAACGACGCCTACACTCAGTACTTCGTCAGGCAGGCCATCGACATGTACGAGTCGGACGGTCTTGACGCCGCGATCGATTATTACAACACGCAGGAAAGCGTTGACGGCCAGTGGTACATGTTCATCCTTGACGGTGACGATACTGTATTGGCGCACGCGGCTAATCCGGCTCTCGTGGGTCGTCCCGCGTCCGAGGCGGTCCGCGTCCGAGGCGGTCGGCCCCAACGGCTATCCCGCAGGCGAGGCTGTGGCGGCGGTGGCTGACGAGGACGGGTCGTGGTTCACCTACTCGTTCCTCAATCCTCAAACGGGAACGCCTGAGACCAAGCGCTCGTGGGCGGTGCGACACGACGGGCTGCTGTTCGGCTCCGGTTGGTACGAGCCGGGAACTCTCAAGTCCGACCCTGCCGCCTATACGCAGTCGTTCGTGCGGCGGGCCATCGCCCTTTACGATGCGGTCGACCGTGACGCTTCGGTCGACTACTACAACACAGAGGAGAGCGTGGATGGCGCTTGGTACGTGTTTATCGTCGGCGAGGACGGCCGCACGATTGCACACTTCAACCCCATGTTCATCGGGCGGGACCCGGACCAGCGAGTCGACTCCACGGGATACTTCTACGGTGACGACCTCCTGGGCGCAACGGAGTCCGGAAGCTGGGTCAGCTACGTGCTGACGAATCCGGAACAGGGCACGGAGCGGCGGAAGCACACCTGGGCTGTGAGCCACGATGGCCTGATCTTCGCGTCCGGCTGGTACGAGTAGCGCTTCTAGTGACGCGGGCCGTGCGCAGGTAGCGGGCCCATGTCAGCATTCGTATGAGCGCCGTATGTCGAATGACAGGCACGTGGATTGCCCTGCTGGTTCTCATCGCGGGGCTTGCTACTACAGCCGCCTGCTCTTCGTCGCAGGGTATTGACGGGACGGCCACGCCTGTCGGCTCACCGCCCGGCCAGGAGACCTTCGCAACGGTGTGCGCGGCGTGCCACGGAGCCGCCGGCGAGGGCCAGCCCAACTGGCACATTCGCAAGGCGGACGGCACACTGCCGGCTCCTCCCCTGAATGGCACGGGCCACACCTGGCACCACGCCGACGGTCTCCTGTATCGCATAGTGAGCAAGGGCGGAGAGCTCTGGGAGGACCCAAGCCTGCCCAATCTCAAGAGCGGTATGCCCGGCTTCGAGATGCAGCTTTCGCGCGAGGAGATCATCGCCGTGCTGGAATACGTCAAGAGTCTATGGGGCGATAGGGAGGTGCGCGGCGCGCCCATCGTGGAGCAACAGTCCTTCATAAGCGAGGCGGACCCGTTCCCGCCCCCCGACGGTTCGTAGCGCGGCGGGGCGTCCTGATATAATGGCGCCTGCCGGCGTCCGCAGGGGAGTCACAAGCCGGACTGGACGCGGCGGAGGACACCAGATCGATAACGAGATGCGCAGCCATCGCGTGCGTGCCCGTAGGGGGGCGCACGCCGCCCCCAAGCTGCACACCATTCGCATAGGCAACGACGACATCCGGTTCGAGGTTAGGCGCAGCGCCCGGCGCGTCAAGACCATCCACATAAAGGTGGAAGGCGATCGCGTGGTACTCGCAGTGCCTGTACGCACGCCCCTGAGCGAGGCAGAGGACATCATACGTAAGCGCGAGCGCTGGATCCTGGACCACATCGCCAGGGTATCCGCCCAGCCTCCGCAGCTGCTGGTCGACGGCTGTAACGAGCTCCCGTTCATGGGCTGGAGTATTCCCGTGGTGGTCGAGCGGGCGGCGGTCAAGTCGGCGGCGGCTCGGCTGGTGGAAGGCGTCATGCGCGTCGACGTACAGGCTGGCCTCGAAGACATTCAGCGCGAGGAGGCGGCAAGGTATGCCGTAATCGAGTTTTTGCGAGGGCAGGCCGCGGACCGGCTGCCGGTTGAAGTCGAGCGTTGGTGGCCCACGCTGGGAAGGGGAGAGCGAGGCCATATTCGCATTGGCAACCAGCGCCGCCAGTGGGCCAACTGCTCCGCGAATGGCACAATCCGCTTCAGCTGGCGCGTGATGTTGCTTGCGCCGGAGCTGATCGAGTACGTTGTGGTTCACGAGATGGCGCACCTCACGCGCATGGACCACTCGAAGGAGTTCTGGGCGCTCGTGGCAAGTGCAATGCCGGACGCTGCGGACCGGCGGCGGCGCCTGCGAGAGGTGCAGGACCAGCTGCCGCTGTAGGGCGGCGACTACTGGTCAGCCGCGGTCGAAACCGTTTGCGAATGCGGCTCGCAGTAGACCATCTCCATGCGCAGGCCATGTGAGTCTTTCGGCGGCTGCTCCGGCAGAGTCGCGAGCCTTCCGCGGCCGGTCTTTCCGAGCCAGCCCGTGACGGCCGCCGCCAGCGCGTCTAGTATGTCGTCTTTGGCAACCTTGCTACTCAGACCATTGCTTTCGCGATACCTTAGCAAATCATCGTACATCCCTTTGGCAGAAAGTAAGCGGCCTCCAATCACGCCAAGGCGCTCTTCTCTCCCCCTGGACCTTTTCTTGTTGTTGAGCATTGCATATCTCTTGCTTTCGTCGCTCGAGGTCAGAGCCCAGAAGCACACCTCCGGGTGGACCTCTCGCACCTTGGGCCGCGCGTCTGCGGCACGACAAGCCAGGGCATAGTCAAGCTGCGCGATCTTCCGCGAAATGAAGAAGGCCTGCCAGGTGAGGCCCTTTTGGGCTATTTCGCGCTCGACCTTGGAAGCTGCGGCGAAGGCCCTCTTCCTGTCGGTCTCGGTCTTTGGAAACGGGTGGCGCATAACTTCCCGCACAGTCTGACGTGTAGGCGTACGAAACACGCTGGAGTGGCGATGAGGCTTTAATTTATCGACCGACTCCTTGTCACACTTGCGTCGGCAGCCGTCCTCCGATAGGCCGATAGGCATGTCCACGAGCACCAACTCAGCCTCTGCGTTGCACGTGAGCAGTTGGTCGAAAGTGCCATACACGCCGCACTGGACCAGGCTGCCGTTGATGTCCAGCGCCACGCTGAACCAGCCGTAGCGGCACCCGTCCACGCCAACGAACACACCCTGCGACACGTCGCCTTTCCTCCCGTTGCGTTGAAGTTTCCAGCAGTCCTCATCATATCACGATAGGATGGAGTTCCCCTCGGACGCCATTTGACGGCGGCAGTCTGCGCCGTTACAATGGTGTATCTCTCGTTGAATGGCTCGGCTCTGTGCCTGCACCGATCGCACTGCTGCCGAGGGAACGGTTGAGGAATGAGAATAGGCTTGATTTCGGACACGCACACCCCGGGAACCGGCAAGGAACCGCCCCCCGAGGTGGCGATGGCCTTTGAGGGCGTGGACCTCATCCTCCACGCCGGTGACATATACATCTCATCATGCCTCGACTGGCTGGAGCGCATCGCACCGGTGACGGCGGTGGAGCTTGGCTCCAAGGCCCACTTCGAGGATGATCCGCGCGTTGAAGAAAAGCGCGTATTCGAGCTGGAGGGCTACACCATCGCACTGGTGCATGACCTCATCATCCCAGGCATGGGCGGCGAAGTGATGCAGGGTACCATCCCGCGTCAGTTCACCGCGGAGGGCAGCCTGCCCAAGGCCCTGGAGGCCGTCTTCGGCGCTCCGATAGATGTCATGGTCTTCGGCCACACGCATCACACCGTGGTTGAGAAGCATCAGGGTGTCCTGCTGGTCAACCCGGGCAGCCCCACGCTTCCAAGACAGGTGCGACGGCTGGGCCAGGTAGGTATTCTGGAGCTGCTGCCGGAAGGTCCGGAGGCCACGATAGTGGAGTTGTCGGACTACAGATAGCACTCAGAGCAGAAGTTGCTCGGCCGGCTCCACAGCCTCCTCGGCAGCCGACCGGTCGCATGGCAATAGATCGGCGAGACTCAGCCGCCAATCGATACCTGACATAGAACATCTCGACAGGAGGTGAGGTAATGTTGGAGACTGAAACCAGGGTGGCAACCGCACCCAGAGCGCTGGACGGCATCCGCGTTCTGGACTTTACGTGGGTCAGGGCAGGCCCGTGGTGCAACCGGTGGCTGGGTGCCCTTGGCGCGGAGGTCATCAAGGTTGAGTGGCCCCAGAGCCCCAACACCCGCGGCATAGGTGGGCAACCGGTGCCCGGATTTGAGCCGACACTGAACACCTCCGGCCACTTCAGCGACACCAACGCCAACAAGCTCAGCATAACGCTCAACACCCGAACGCCCCGCGGCCAGGACCTGGTCCGGCAGCTCGTCTCCGTATCCGACATCGTGATCGAGAACTTCGCGTCCGGGGTACTTGACCGGTGGGGACTGGGCTTCGAGGAGATGAAGAAGCTACGGCCTGACATCATCTACCTGTCCATGTCCGGCTTCGGGCATACCGGCCGCGATAGGGACTACCAAACGATGGGACCGATCGCTCAGGCGCTTTCCGGCCTGACGTACACGTCCGGCCTGCCGGGCGAGCAGCCCGCCGGCTGGGGCTGGTCCTACATGGACGACACCGGTGGCTACTTCGGCGCCATCTACGCGCTAAGCGCGCTGTACCACCGCAACATGACTGGGGAAGGCCAGCACGTTGACCAGTCGCAGTGGATCACCGGCGTTCCCCTGAACGGCGCGGTGTTCCTGGACCTTCAGGCCAACGAGCGATCCTCCATCCGAGAGGGCTACCCGCCCGGAAACCGCGCTCACTGGCCCGGGACGCCTCTGCTGAACGCATACCGGGAGCGCACCGTTGCGCCCCACAACGCCTATCGCACGAGCCCGGGCGGCTACAACGACTGGTCCACCATCGTGTGCGTGACCGACGGAGAGTGGCGGAGCTTGGTCGAAGTGATGGGATCGCCGCCGTGGGCCAAGGACTCGAAGTTCGACACGCTCTCGGGCAGGCTGGCTCACCAGGAGGAGTTGGACGCAGGCATCGAGGCGTGGACGTCCACGCTGGACAAGTACGACATCATGGAGCGGTGCCAGAGGGCCGGTGTGCCCTCCATGCCGGTGCAGAGCAACGAGGACCGCTTTGAGAACGACCCACAGCTTCAGGCCCGCGAGATGTTCAAGGACATGACGCATCCTGTGCTGGGCACGTGGCCGCTGCAGAACTCGCCCTTCAAGATGTCGGAGACTCCTGTGTACAACCATCAGACGGGGCCGCTGGTTGGTCAGCACAACAAGGACATCTTCGAGGGCCTGCTGGGGGTAAGCCACGAGGAGCTCGTGGACGGCTTCGAGGACGGCACCTTCTGGCCGAAGGACATGGACCGGACACCGTACCCCTACCTGCAGGAGATGATCGACGATGGGACGCCCGCGGAGTGGATGGGTCAACCCAAGGGCCCGCTTCCGGCGCCCGCGCCCGTCCGCACGCCTGATGCGGAGACGGCTGGAGCGTTCAGCGGCCTGCGCGTGCTGGAGCTGACGGCCGAGAAGGGGCAGTGGGCCGGCAAGCTCATGGGCGACTTGGGCGCTGACGTCATCAAGATCGAGCCTCCCGGAGGCCAGACCACGCGCACCATTGGCCCGTTCTACGGGGACATGCCGGACCGGGAGCGGAGCCTCTACTTCTGGCACTACAACACCTCCAAGCGCGGCATCACGCTGGACATCGAGACAGAGGACGGGCGGCGTCTGTTCCGCAAGCTGGCGGATGGCGCGGACGTGATACTGGAGACATTCGACCCCGGTTACATGGCCTCGCTCGGCCTGGGATACGATGACCTCAAGGAGAGCAACCCCGGACTGATCATGTGCTCGCTGACCTCGTTCGGCCAGACGGGTCCGTGGAAGGACTACGTGGGCAACGACCTGCTGCACCTTGCGGCGGGCGGCCAGATGGCGTGCTGCGGATACTCGGACGAGGACCTGCCCGGAGCCCCGCCAATCGCGCCGGGTGGAGGCCAGGCGTGGCACACCGGCAGTCACTTCGCCTGCATGGGTATCATCTCGGCGCTCATGCATCGCACTCAAACGGGCAAGGGCCAGTACATCGACACGTCCGTACACGAGTCATGTGCCCTCACCACGGAGATGCATGTCAACACCTGGATCTACGGCAAGGCGGTTGTGCAGCGCCAGACCGGGCGCCACGCAGCCGCTCAGTCCAACCAGCGCTCCCAGCACATGTGCGGCGACGGGAAGTTCGTCAACGTGGGCGCCCAGATCGTCACCCGCATCACCGGCGAGCAGCTCAAGGTGCTACGCGGCTGGTACGAGGAGCTTGGCCTGCCCGTCGACCTGATCGACGAGAAGGAGCGAAACCCCGAGGTCATCACCGACAACGAGTTGTTCATGATGCTGCTCGCCAGCGCCACACGCGACCAGATCTACCACGGCGGGCAGAAGCGGGGCTTCAACCTGGGCGCAGTCCGCGCTCCTGACGAGGTGATGGAGGACCCGCACCTGGAGGACCGCGGTTTCTGGACCGCAGTGGAGCAGCCGCAGGTTGGCAAGAGCTTCCTGCACCCCGGACCCGCCGGCATCTTCAACGGTTCGCCGTGGCGCATATCGCGTCGCGCTCCCATGATCGGCGAGCACAACGAGGAGTTGCTGTGCGGTGAGCTGGGCCTCAGCCGCGCGGAGCTCGCAGTCCTGGCCGAGAGCGGAGTGGTCTAGGCTCCGAATATCGGCTCCATTGGAGCTTGCATAGTCTAGGTGTGGCAGCCCCTCTCCCAAGGGAGAGGGGCTGCCCGCGCGATAGACGAGGTGTGACGCGCCGGCGATTGAGCCTTACAATGTTAAAGTAATGGAGAGCGTGAACATTCTGGTGGGCTGGGGCATGCCGCGACTGCTGATGGAGCGCATCGCGGCCGTTGACCAGCGTGTGCGCCTCCTCAATGACCCCCACCTGGACGTCCCAAGGCCGCCGGTGTGGCCGCCCTTCCCCTTCCCGGAACAGCTTCTTTCGTTATTCCCAAGCGCTCAGGTGGTCTTCACGTCCAGGCTGCCGCCGGATGCGCTGAACCTGGCCCCCGGCCTCCGCTGGCTGCAGCTGTTGAGCGCGGGCGCGGACATGGCCATTGGGGACGAGGCGGCCTGGGATCGGATCGCAGTGACCACTGCCAGGGGCGTGCAGGCCATACCGCTTTCGGAGTGGGTCGTGGGTGCAATGATCGCCCTGAGCAAGCAGTTCCCCGGTGCCGTCCGCGCTCAGGATCGCGGTGAGTACTGGAAGTTCATGGGCGGCGAGCTTGCCGGACGTACTGCAGGCATCCTAGGCATGGGGAACATTGGGGGCAGGGTAGCGCGTCTGTGCAAGGCGCTGGACATGCGAGTCCTGGGAATGCGTCGCTCTGTGACAGCGGCGCAGGAAGGCCAGGGTGAAGCTGATCTGATACTGCCGCCGAGCGATCTGCCGCTAATGCTACGCGAGAGCGACTTTCTCGTGCTAAGCCTGCCGATGACTCGCGAGACCGCGGGCCTGATCGGCCCGGCCGAGCTCCGTCAGATGAAGGAAGGTGCCTTCCTCATCAACGTGGCGCGGGGCGGATTGGTGGACGAGGACGCGCTGGTCGAGGCGGTACGGACCGGCCGGCTTGCGGGCGCGGCGCTGGACGTATTCGCGCAGGAGCCGCTGCCGCCGGACAGCCCGCTTTGGAGCGAGCCTCGCATTTTGCTGACCGCCCACAACGCCGCACACTCGTACCAGTACGAAGAGCGGGCCACCGAGCTATTCATCGAGAACCTGCGCAGGTTCCTGGACGGCCGGGAGCTGCTCAACGTGCACGACCGCGAACGCGGCTACTGAGAATGACGTAGGTCTGGCGAGTCGCAGCGTAGCGCGACTTGTGCGCCCAGGGTTGCCTTAACTGACAGGGCCGGTGAGCGAAAGCTCACCGGCCCTGTTCATATCCTATCGCTGTTGGCGCTAGTTCTGCTGTCTGTTCTGCCTCAGGTAGTAGCCGCCGGCCGCCATCAGGACGAGGGCCACGCCCACCAGACCGATCATGAGACCGGAGGTCGGGGCAACGTCACCGACCACAGGAGGCAGAGGAGTCGGCGTGGACGTCGGCGGGCGAGTTGCCGTCGGAGGCCGCGTCGCGGTGGGAGTGGGCGTTGCCGTGGAGAGTCCGGGCAGAGGCGTCGCCGTTTGCGTAGGCGTAGGAGTTGGAGGCTGAGGGAAGCCCACGACTGCAAAAGAGCTCAGCCGGCTCGCGGTGGTCGAAATGGTCCCGTCGACCACGTTGACGGAGGTGGTGAGGGGTGACCACGTCTGGAAATTGCTATCGTACTTGTAGATGGTCAGCCTCGTGGGGTTGCCGCCCGCCGCTGCGAGGTCTGCATCGGAGTAGCTGATTGTGATGGTGGCGGCGCTGTCGAGTCGTACGCTGGCCATGCTTTCGTTGGCTTCGTCGTATCCCGTCAGCTCGAAGAGCGTGTCACCGAAGGAGCCGTTGCCCGGCGCGGGCGCAGGAGCGTTACTCGCCGTTGTGGGGGCGTACAGCAGGGAGCCGGCGGCCCGGGGGCCGGATGCCGGGATCGATACGGTAACCTTGCCGTCCGGAGAAGACAGGGTTGCCGCTGTGCCGGGTGCGAGCTCAACAATGGCTCCACCTTCCGGCACGGCGATTGCCGGTTCCTCGGTCGCCTCTTCCGTGGCCTCCTCGGCGGCCTCTTCCGTGGCTTCCTCAGTGGCCTGGCCGTCCGTGCTAGTGGTGCCCGTGTCCTGCGCGCTGGCGCTCTGCGGGCTGCCTGCCCAGCCGGTAAGGTAAAGCGATGCAACTAGTGCGAGGACCCCTACGACAATGAGGGTATAGAGCAACCCCTTCGATTCTCTTAGTACAGGCATTGTGCCCTCCTGGCGTCCATATCTGCTATCGACAACTCGAGTCCATCACCGGCAGGGAAGGCTCGCTGGTGCGCGATACAACCTCTCCGCCGTCACTCAGGCGAAAGCTAGCGGTAAGGCTACTACAAGACTGCGCCACAGTCAAGACGTAGGGAGTGCATTTGCGAAGAGTATGCGAATGCGGGAGAGCAAGAGCGTTTCCTCTCTGCGAGCGGTTTGGCGACCTCGACGGCGCCGGATGGCGCTCCGTCGAGGTGTACGGCCGTTGGCCCCTGTGCTATGCTACGGCCCTGTCGCAGGCAGGCGAGACCGGCGGCGACGTTCCGGTCGCTCGACACCTGGAGCAATGAGGCGAAAGTGACACTCACCAAGGTTCTGGTCACGGGGGGCGCGGGCTTCATCGGTTCCCACGTGGTGGACCGGCTCCTGGAGTTGGGCCACGAAGTGGCGGTGGTCGACGACCTCACCTCCGGTCGAGCAGCCAACCTCTCGCCTGCAGCCACCCTGTATGAGGCGGACATCGCCGGCCCTGCCCTGGACGACGTGCTCCGAGCCGAGAGACCGGAGGTGGTCTGCCACTACGCCGCCCAGATTAGCGTGCAGCAGTCCATGCGCGATCCGGTTGCGGACGCTCGCATCAACGTACTCGGATCGCTGAACCTCCTCCAGAGCTGTGTGCGGAACGGGGTACGGAAGGTGGTCTACACGTCCAGCGGCGGAGCCATCTACGGCGAGCCTCGGTATCTGCCCTGCGATGAAGCCCACCCCGTGCAGCCGCTGTCGCACTACGGCGCGTCCAAGTACGCCGTCGAGAAGTACCTGTACGTCTACCGGCTGGAGCAGGGGCTGGACTACACGGCGCTGCGGCTCGGCAACGTATACGGCCCGCGGCAGGACCCCACGGGAGAGGCCGGAGTGGTCGCCATCTTCGCTCAGGCCATGCTGCAGGGGCGGCCGATGGTCATAAACGGCACGGGAGAGCAGGAGCGGGACTTCGTTTTCGTGCGAGACGTGGTTGAGGCCAGCGTCGCGGCCCTCGAGCAGGGTGGCGGCGAGTCGTTCAACATTGCCACCGGCGCGGGCACCTCGATCAACCGCATCTACGAGCTGCTGAAAGATGGCGCGGCGTACGCGGGAGACGCGTCGTACGGGCCGGCGCGGCCCGGCGAGGTGTTCAAGATCTACCTGGACGTTGCGAAGGCGCGAGAGGGTCTTGGGTGGGCGCCGCGTTACTCGCTGGAGGACGGGCTGCGGGATACGCTGCAGTGGTTCCGGGACGGCGGCGCGTAGGCGGGTGGAGATCCGCTCACCCTGAGCCTGTCGAAGGGCGTGAACGGACGAAACGATGGTGACCCCGGCGCGCCCATTGGCTTACCCCGCATCTATGCGGGCGTGGGAATAGATCGAAAGGTGTGCAGCAATGCAGCAGGTCCGACTCTGGGAGATAACCCCTGACCAACAGCTCGTGGAGATAAAGAGCAACCCAATTCCACTGGAGGAGCGGTTGGAGGATTGGCTGGAGAGCGACATCTCCGTGCTGGATGAGAATCTGTTGGTCATTGGAAGGCAGGTTAGGACAGATTCCGGCGGGCAGATTGACCTGCTCTGCCTGGACAGCGCAGGGGACACCGTGGTCGTCGAGATAAAGAAGGGCAGGACGCCCAGGGAGGTGACCGCGCAGGCTCTGGACTACGCCTCTTGGGTAAAGAACCTGTCCTTCGAGCGGCTGTCACAGATAGCTAACGATAACTTCAAAGCCAAAGACTCACTTGCTGCGAGATTCCAGGAGAAGTTCGGTGAGGAACTGCCGACCGATTTGAACCAGACGCATCGCTCGGTGGTGGTTGCAGAGAGGATGGACGAAAGTACGGAGCGGATCGTCAAGTACCTGTCAGACCTGAACGTGCCCATCAACGTGGCGACCGTCAAGCATTTCAAGGACTCCAACGGTCGGGAGATGCTGGCCCAGGTTTACCTGATAGAGCCAGAGGTAGCAGAGGAGAAGGCAAGGGCCGCGTCCAAGAACAAGGGGGTCACCCTAGCGAGCTTACAGGCGGAGGCGGACGGGAACGGGATCGGCGAGATGTTCCGCCAGATGCGAGAGGGCACGCGGGGCATCCTTCTCGCTCGGCCTTACTTTCACAGGATCTGGTACGGAGTTCGCTTGGCTAACCGCGGGCAGCGGGCGGTTCTCATCGTTTGGGCTGACCCTCCCGAGGAGGGCCCCGGCATGAGTTTCAAAGTCCACGTGACCAGGTTCAGCGAGTTTCGGGGTGTAAGCAAGGAACAGCTGTGGGAGTGGCTGCCAGAAGGCGCTGTCGACGCGAACGTGAGAGGTTGGTCTGGCAGCTCCGACGAGGAGAGGGAAAATTCACAGGGCTTCGGAGGGTCCTTCAAGAGTCTGGAGGAAGTTGAGAAGTTCCTCACCGGTCTCAGAACGTTGAGTCAGGGCTAGGGTTGCGCGCCCCATCGTTGAACCTGCGCTCCCCCGTGTAGTAACATAGCCCCATAAGCCCCCACTCTTTCCCCTGGGTAGGTCGCGTATGGACGACTTCAGATACTCCCGATGGGACGGCACACAGCAGGTCTTCGAGCCGTCGGAAGAGGACGTGATGGAGGAGATCGCCGACGACCTCATGGGCCACGGCGACCTCATGCGCTCCCTTCGCAGCCTGTTCCAGAGAGGAATGCAGGACCCGTCCGGCCAGCGCATGCAGGGCCTGCGCGACATGCTCCAGCGCCTCCGCGAACAGCGGCAGGAGCAGCTGGGTCGCTACAACCTGGACTCCGTCCTTGACGATATCAAGGAACGCCTGAGCAACATCGAAGAAACGGAGCGCCAGGGCATCGACCGGCGCGTAGAGGAGGCAAGGCAGCAGCAGGCGCAGTCGTCGCCCGACGAGGCCGCGCAGCGCGAACAGCTAATGCGCATGCTGGAGGAACGGGCCGACCGCAACCGCGAGCGGCTGGACAACCTGCCGGACAGCCCGGCCGGCGCCATCCGCGAGCTGAACGACTACGACTTCATGGACCCTGAGGCGCAGCGCCAGTTCCAGGAGCTCATGGACCTGCTCAAGCAGCGAGTGCTGGAGAACACCTTCCAGGACCTGCGACAACAGATCCAGAACATGACGCCCGAGGACATGGCCGCGATTCGACAGATGCTTCGCGACCTGAACCGCATGCTGCAGGACCGGATGAGCGGGCAGGAGCCGGACTTTCAGGGCTTCATGGACCGGTACGGCGAAATGTTCGGAGACGACCCGCCGCAGGATCTGGACGAGCTGATGGAGCAGCTACAGAGTCGCATGGGCCAAGCACAGTCGCTAATGAACAGCATGTCACCGGAGATGCGGCAGGAGCTCCAGCAGCTTATGGAGGGCGCGCTCGACGCGGAGACGATGAGCGAGATGGCGCAGCTGTCGTCCGCCATGTCCCGCATGTTCCCCCCGGACGAGATGGCCAACCGCTATCCGTTCCTCGGCGAGGACTCACTTACGTACGACGAGGCCATGGAGCTGATGGGGCAGCTCCAGAGCATGGACGAGCTTGAGAGCCAGATACGCGAGGCCACACGCAGAGGCAACCTTGATGACCTGGACCTGGATGAGGTGCAGGAGCTTCTCGGCGACGACGCACGGCGAGACCTGGAGCAGCTTCAGCGCATCGCCCGGATGCTGGAGGAGGCCGGCTACGTGACCAGGAAGGGCAACCGGCTGGAGCTGACGCCCAAGGGGATCCGGCGAATCGGCCAGAAGGCGATGAAGGACATCTTCGCGCAGATAAAGCGCGACCGAATCGGCCAGCACCAGATGTACATGCGAGGCGCCGGCGGAGAACGCTACGGCGACACGAAGCAGTACGAGTTCGGTGACCCGTTCGACCTGCACCTAGAGCGCACGATAAGGAACGCTCTGCTCAACCGCGGGGGCGGCACCCCGGTGAAGATCTCGCCGGAGGACTTCGAAGTGCACGTGCCCGAGCACTCGGCGCAGGCGTCAACGGTGCTCTTGCTGGACCAGAGCCGCTCGATGGGCATGCACGGGAGCTTCGTCGCCGCTAAGAAGGTGGCTATGGCCCTCTCAACCCTGATTCGCACACAGTTTCCGCGTGACAGGCTCTACATAGTGGGATTCTCCGACTACGCCGTGGAGATCAGCGAGGAGGAGCTCGCGCAGGTCACCTGGAACGACTGGCAGTCCGGCACCAACATGCACCACGCACTCATGTTGTCCCGCAAGCTCCTGGCCAAGGACAAGGGCGGCACCCGTCAGATCCTCATGGTCACGGACGGCGAGCCCACCTGCCACCTGGAGGGCGACTACTCCTACTTCAGCTACCCGCCAAGCTACCAGACCATCCGCGAAACGCTGAAGGAGGTCAGGAGGTGCACGCAGGAAGGCATCACTATCAACACCTTCATGCTGGAGAGCAGCGCCTACCTGGTGGACTTTGTGGACAGGATGATGCGAATCAACCGCGGCCGCGCCTTCTACTCGGGCCCCGGAAACCTGGGGGAGTACGTGCTGGTAGACTACATGTCGAACCGCAGGCGGCGCATCGCCTGAGGTAGGGTGGTACGGGGCCGCTCGTCCTGAGCTTGTCGAAGGGCTGGCAGGCGCGCCCGCGACTTAAGTGCGCGTCAGAAACTCCAGCGCCACCCGGTTGAACTCGTCCGGCTGCTCGTTGTTGATTGTGTGGCCGCCCTCGAGCACCACGAGCTCTGCATTGGGCATTTCCGCCGCCATCTCCTCGCCGTGTTCCGGCGGAAAGATGTGGTCGTTCGTTGCCTGCACCACAAGCGCGGGCACAGTGATGGCCGAAAGCTCGCCGAGACGACGAGGAAAGTATACCGAGCCGGGGCCGCTGCCGTCGCGTCCCCTTGCCGTGGCACTGACGAGGAGAGCAGCGCGGCACATGCTCTGGTACCGTATTAGAAACTCGATTAGCAGCATACCGCCGTATGACACCCCGCCCAGGTAGGCCTGCTCCAGGCCCAGGCTGTCCATCAGCTGCTTCATGTCCTCCACCCACAGCTCCGACCTCTGCGGAACGTCAACGGGAGTGGAACGGCCGCAGCCGCGGCGGTCGTATCGAATCACCCTGTACTGCCGCGACAGGGCGTCGACCTGGGGGTCCCACTCCGTCACGTCGCTGAAGCCGCCGTGTCCGAGCAGGATCGGGTAGCCTTCGCCCGTATCCTCGTAGTAGAGCTCCACGTCCTTGAGCTTGGCGAATGGCATAGCTTCTCACCCGTGGGGCCGGCCTCCGGAGGCCGCTACAGCCCGGCTATGATGCTCCTCTGCACCTCGAGGTGGTCCCGAATGCCCTTCTCTGCGAGAGAGAGCAGCCCGTCCATTGCCTGCCTTGAGAAGGCGCTTCCCTCCGCCGTGCCCTGCACCTCGATGAAGTCGCCGTCGCCGGTCATCACCACGTTAAAGTCCACGTCCGCGCGTGAGTCCTCGTCGTAGCAGAGATCCAGGATAGCCTCGCCGCCCACCAGCCCCACGCTCGTGGCTGCCACTGCGCTGGTGAGTGGCACGGACGAAATGGCGCCGGTCCTGACGAGATGTGCCAGCGCCTGGTACAGCGCGATGTAGGCGCCGGTTATGGCGGCGGTCCGCGTCCCGCCGTCGGCCTGCAGCACGTCGCAGTCGATGATCACTGTTCGCTCGCCCAGCCCTCTCATTTCCACCACCGCCCTGAGGGAGCGGCCGATCAGGCGTTGGATCTCCTGGGTGCGACCGTCCACACGGCCTGCCTCGCGCTCTCTGGCGCGCCTGGTGAGCGTGGAGCGAGGCAGCATGCCGTACTCGGCGGTTACCCAACCGCGGCCATGGCCTCTCAGGAAGGGAGGCACCCTGTCCTCCACAGAGGCCGTGCAGATTACCCAGGTTTCGCCGACCTCGATGAGAGCGGAGCCTTCGGGAAACGCCAGGTATGAAGGCGTAATCTTGACCTCGCGTGGCTGGTCGTTGGCCCTGCCGTCAACTCTGAACATGCGGTGGCCTCCTCCTTGCGGTTGCTCAGTATAGCACACCGAGCCTCGCCTACCGCTCCGTCTGCACGCTCAGACTAGCGCCGTCCGACACGATCTCGACGCTGCCGTGCTCGTAGGTGGCGAAGACGCGGTCATTGCCGAGCGCCTCCGTCAGCGCCTTCACCACCTCGGGATGAGGGTGCCCAAAGCGGTTGTCGGCCCCCACCGATATGATGGCCACCCGGGGCGACACCTCCTCCAGGAACTCCGGCGTGGTCGAGGTGCGACTGCCCTGGTGTCCCACCTTAAGCACTGTGCTGTCCAGGTGCAGCGACCGGCGCAGCAGGTAGTTCTCGGCGTCCCAATGGATATCGCCCGTCAACAGGAACGAGGTCTCGCCGTAGACCAGGCGGGTTACCACGGACGAGTTGTTGAGGTCTGAGGACGTGCCCACAAGCACTCTCTCCGGCGGGTACAGCACCTCCAGTACCAGCCCGTGGTCGAGTTGGATGCGCTGACCTGGCAGAGCCTGCACCACCGGCCCGGCTCTAGCACTCAGCGCGGCCCGCCAAGATGCGTACTCCGACGCTACGTGGTCAACTTCTCGCTCCAGTACCAGCGCCACGTCGTAGCTGCGCAGCGCCTCGGCCACCCCCGCGGCATGGTCGGAGTGCGGGTGTGTGAGCACCACCAGGTCAAGGCTCCGGTCCCAGAATGGCATGCGCTCGCCGAGCAGGTTCAGCAGGAGCTTTGGGTCCGGCCCGCCGTCGACCAGCACCTGCCGGCCTCCGGGCGTAACGATGAATATCGAGTCGCCCTGGCCCACGTCCAGGTACGTGACGTGTAGGCGCCCGTCGGGACGTTCGAGGGCTGCGCTCCAGGTGGCTGCGGTCGCCAGCAGCGTCACTGCGACTATGGACCAGAGCCCCAGGCCTCCGAGCCGGCCACGATCGCCCGCCGCTGCTCCCGGCATTGCCGGCAGCTCTGATCGAGAGGGAGCCGAGCGAAGCATCCCGGACATCGGGCGCAGCATCATCACGCCCGCCAGCGCCGCGTAGTAGGCCGCCACGAGGGGCGCGCCCATCCAGCCCACGCGGACGGCCGAGCCCGGTATGGCGTCGAACAGCTCAACCACCTGCTTCAGGTACGACAGGCACAGCCACGCGATCCAGGCCGCGGGTCGCGCCGCGCTCGCGTCCAGCAGGCCAAGCGCCGACGTAAGGAGCGCGGAACCCAGGATGAACGGCATCGCGGGCATCGCCAGAAGCGTTGCGGGCAGGCTCACCAGCGACACGTAGTTGAAGTAGTAGGCCACCAGCGGTAGCGTCGCCAGCGTGGCCGCCACAGATGCCGCGATCGCAAATGTGAGCTCACGGCTCCAGGGCCGCTCTGGGCCTGCGGGCAGCGCGAGCTGGAGCCGTCGCTCTATGGGCGGCGAGAGGAGCACAAGCCCGGCCATTGCAGCGAAGCTAAGCTGGAAGGAGACGCTGGTCAGTATCGCAGGGCTCAGGCCAACCATCACCGCGGCCGCCGCGGCGAGCGCGGGCATTCCGCTGTTCTGTCTGCCCAGGTACAGTCCGGCCAGATAAACGCTGCCCATGATCGCTGCCCTCTGCACCGAGGGCGACATACCGGATAGCGCTGCGTACATCCAAACGGCTGCGAGCGGCGCCAGCACGTAGACCCGGCCCCGTGCTCCGAACACCAACCTGCTGGCCGCCAAGGAGAGGGCCAGAAACACTCCAACGTGCAGGCCGGAGATGGCCAGGAGATGGGACGTGCCGGTCTCTCGAAATGCGCGGACGAGATCGGAGGGTATGGCGCTTCTGATTCCCAGCAAGATGGCTTGCCCCATTGCTCCCTGCGGCTCGGAGAGAGACTGCGACAGGCTCTGAGACAGCCTGTATCTAAGGCGGTAGACGCCTCCCAGCTGCGGGTTGCCCTCACCCTCGCCGGCGAGTGCCAACCTTGGATACAGCATCACCGAGTGGATTCCCTGCCTTGCCAGGTAGTCACGATAGTCGAAATCCTGGAAGGCCTCCGGCTGCTCGACTTCGCCGGTCACCACCAGCCGGTCGCCATAGCGCAGGAGCGGATCGCGGCCTGTCTCGATCATCGCGGCCGGCGGCCTCGCGGTCACGAGCAGCCCGCCTTGGGACTCCTGCCAGTCGTCTCCCAGCAGCACCCTTTCCACAGCAAGACGGAAGTGCCAGCCGGAGGAGCGGCGGTCAGGGTCGGAGACTACCACGCCCTGCACCGCGACGCTATCCTGGCCGTTGTAGGATTGAATGGGCGGCGCGATTCCGTCACCCATCCCGACGCTCGCTCGCAGCGCGCCAAGTGCGATGAGAGCCATTACAACGGCCGGCAGCACGGGCCGAGCTCGCAGCCTGAGCAGCAGGGCAATCAGGAGGGCTTCTGCAAGGACTGCGAATATGCCAATCGGGGGGATGTCTACCAGTGTGGCCAGGTAGATTCCAGCGGTCCAGCCTGCCGCGAGCAGAACGAGCCTCACGGCTATTCCACCTTTACGAAGTCGAGAAGGCTGTCCACGGTCTTGGGGCCCAGGCCTGGCACCAGAAGCAGATCTTCTCCTCGGGCGAAGGGGCCTTCCGCGGTACGGTACTCGATGATGTCCCCGGCCCTTCCAGGTCCGATACCGGGAAGCGTCTGCAGCTCCGCGGCCGATGCTGTGTTGATGTTGACCCTGGCCCCTGCCGGAGACTCCTCGGGCGAATCGACCTGCTCTCCGATGCCGGGTATGTAGAAGTGGGCCTCGTCTCTGGCGCGCAGCGACGGGTTGACTCTCTGCTGGTCGGCGTCGCCGGTGAGGCCGCCTGCCATGGCCAACACGTTCTCCAGCCTGTCGCCGGGCTGCACGACGTAGACGCCCGGACGGTTCACCGCGCCGTTGACGTAGACCTTGAGTTCGGGCTGCGGCGTGGCAGTGGGAAGCGCCACCTCGATCCGGCCCGGGGAGGGCTGCAGCAACAGCACGGTCGCCCCCACTCCGAGGGCGGCCAAGCAGAGAAGCAGGAGGACAAGCTGAACGGACGCTTTCAATAGGGCGCTTACTCCGGGGTCAGGGCCACTATAGGCGGCTCACATACCGCCGTCAAGAAAGCCCGGAACCGTCGCATGGACTCACACCTGTAGGTGAAATTGAGACCTTACGATTGACTAACGCCTGAATGGTGTGCTATATTTCGCGTCACTATTCCCAGAATCTACGGCGGGGGGAACGGCATACCAAGGGACTACAGGATCAACCAGCGTATCAGAGTGTCTGAGGTGCTTGTCGTGGACGAGGAAGGCGAGCAGCTTGGCACTATGCCCACGCTCCAGGCCATCCAGCTTGCACAGGAAAGAGGCCTGGATCTCGTGGAGGTAGCGCCTGCGGCCCAGCCTCCAGTGTGCCGCCTGCTCGACTACGGGAAGTTCCGCTACATACAGACCAAGAAGGAGCGCGAGGGCCGCAAGACACAAAAGGTGAACCTGCTGCGCGAGGTCCGGTTCCGGCCCCGTATCGGCGAGCACGACATGGCGGCGAAGCGCCGGGTGGTGAAGAAGCTGCTCGACGAAGGCTCCAAGGTCAAGCTGACCGTCATGTTCAGGGGTAGAGAGATCACGCATCAGGACCTGGGTGTCGAGCTCCTTCGCAAGACGGCGGAGGCCTTTAAGGATGAGGCCAAGCTGGAGAAGACGCCCACCATGGAGGGGCGCAGGCTGAGCATAGTGATAGCTCCCCTCGCCCAGCAGCGCGCCAAGGTGGAGAAGGAGCCGGACGCCAAGGACAGGAGAGAACAAGAGGCGGTGGCGAATGCCTAAGCTCAAGACCCATAAGGGGGCAAAGGCCCGGTTTCACGTGACCGGTACCGGCAAGGTGCTGCGCATGAAGGGCCACAGAAGCCACCTGCGCCGGAAGAAGCCTGCCAGGGTGCACCGGCTGTACCACAAGAAGCACGAGGTCAGCTCCTCGGATCTGAACAGGATCCACAAGGTGCTGCCGTACCTGTAGACCACACGGAGACTCATCGTGGCAAGAATCAAGCGCGGCGTGGCCGCAAGGCAAAGGCACAAGAGACTGCTCAAGATGACCAAGGGTCATCGCGGCGGCCGGCACAACCTCTACCGGCAGGCGAAGGAGTCGCTGCTCAGCGCGCTCAGCCACGCCTACAACCATCGCCGCGAGCGCAAGGGCGACATGCGGCGCCTGTGGATCACACGCATAAACGCCGCGGCCCGCGAGCACGGGCTATCGTACAGCCGGCTGATCCACGGTCTGGGCCAGGCGCAGGTTGCGGTCGATCGCAAGATGCTGGCCGACCTCGCGGTCAGGGATCCCGCCGCCTTCGCACAGATCGCAGCCATGGCCAAAGAGGCCGCGGCTCCTGCGGCCGCCTCGGCCTGACGCCGGGACCCGTTTCGCTGCGGCGTCACGCAGCACTCCGGCGCCTCACATCCTGCCACTAGCCAGTGCAATTCCTTTAGCCGCCAGACGCGTCCTTCGTTCCGCACCTGAGACTTCCGCGGAATTCTGCCCTTGCCAAGGTCTTCACAGAGTGGTTCGGCGGCTGCGTTGGTTCTCCATTGCCTCCACACGCCGGTTGAGCGCGCCCCCATGATGCCTTAAGCTGAGACCAGGTGATGCCTATGCGAGTAGCCAGGCCAGCGCTCCGCTATGCCATGTTCGCGCTCGTGGCGCTGCTGTTGCTCACAAGCAGGGGCTCGCTGAACCTGTCGCCCGTTCGCGAGCTGGCCGCGCCCCACCGCTACTCCCTTGTTCAATGGGAGCTTGCCACATTTCCGGAAAAATGGCTATACCGGCTCGGACTGGTTCTTCCCGGCAATGCGCTGGACAGGCAGGCCGAAGAGGCGCTTGTTCGGGAGTTCTTCGAGCTGGCAGACCGGCGGCGAGGCCTCGAGGAGGCAATCAGGGACGCCCGCGCAGGCTCCGGAACGGGCAGCCTCGACTCCCTGCGGGCCCAGCTGGCGATGGTGGAGGCTGACCAGGCCGCCATCCGCAACAGGGCGGAGGAGATCATGGAAGGGGAGATCGACTCGATCGTGTTCAGGGGGGGGCTTCACGTGGGTGGGCCCCTCAGCGCGATCGGGGTGCACTTCCCGCCCGTCGACTTTCGGATCCAGGCCTCGCCTCCTGTGACCGTCGTCTCTCCGCGCGACCGGATCGAGAGGCTTGAGGATGTGCTGCTGAGGCCGGGCACGGCAGTCGAGGAGATAGAGGCGCTGGAGCAGGCGATACTCGAAGAGCGCGACCTGTCCGCGCTGGTGCAGGCTACCGGTGGAGTGGCCACGGTTCCCGCGGTGATCTCCCCCAACTTCTCCATGCACGGCACGCTGGTGACCGCGGCCCACGAGTGGACGCACCACTACCTGTTCTTCTCTCCGCTCGGCCAGGGGTACGGCAGGACCGAAGAGCTCACGACCCTCAACGAGACTGTGGCCAACATCGTCGGCGATGAGGTTGGGGACCTCGCCTACGAGAGGTTCAGGCTGAGTTCGGAGGAAACGCCACCCCCGCCCGGAGAGCCTCCGCCACCGCCTGAGCAAGAGGAGTTCGACTTCCGCGGGGAGATGCGCGCCACACGTCTCAGGACGGAGGAGCTGCTGGCGGAAGGTCTCATCGACGAGGCGGAGGCGTACATGGAGGAGCGGAGGCTGTTCCTGGCCGATAACGGGTACTACATCCGCAAGCTCAACCAGGCCTATTTCGCATTCCACGGCTCATACGCCGACAGCGCGGCGTCGGTCAGCCCAATCGACGGGCAGCTCAAAGCGGTGCGGGAGGCAAGCGATTCGCTGGGCGAGTTCGTGCGGACGGTTGCGGCCGTCTCAAGCTACGACGAGTTCCTGGACCTGCTGGCAGAGCTCGGAATAGAGAGCTGATCCGCCGCCGGCCGCGCCGGCCCGCTCAAATGGTTCGACAGGCTCACCATGAGCGGGCTGGGGGGTCAGCCGTCCTGCTTCTCCCCCGACTCCTCCGCGGCGGGAGCATTGCTCTCTGGCTCTCGCGACACCGACTGGAGGTCGCCGTACCGGCCCCTGGCGTGGTTCCATCTCACGGAGAGCAGGTCTCTCAGCATCAGGAAGCTGTCCCTAACCGGCTTCACCTTGCTGCCCTCCCGGAAGTACCAGTCGATCGGCACCTCCTGGATGCGCATGCCCATTCTGCGCGCCAGGAATAGCACCTCCACGTCGAAGCCAAAGCCAAGCGCACGCTGCAGCGGGAAAAGGGCCTCCGCCGCTCCGGCAGCGAAGCACTTGAAGCCGCATTGCGTGTCGGAGAGACCGGGCACGGCGAGCAGTCGCACCATGCCGTTGTAGGCGCGACCCATCGCGTGCCGCGATGCCGGCTCGTCGATGCGCCGGGCGCCGGGCGCCTCTCGTGAGCCTATCGCCACTTCAAAGTCCACCAGCTGCGGCGGCAGGAACCGCTCCACCTGCTCGATGGGCATCGACAGGTCCGCGTCGGCCAGGAACCGGTACTCGCCGCGAGCCTCCAGCATGCCCGCTCGCACGGCCGAACCCTTGCCGCCGTGGGCCAGCCGCATGAGACGTATCTCGTTGTACTCGCGGGCGGCAGCTTCCACCAGGGCCGCCGTGCCGTCCATGCTGCCGTCGTCCGCGACCACCACCTCCCACGAGTAGTCCTGGGACCCTGCGTAGGCGGCGACGGTGTCCAGGGTTTGGGCGATCCGTGCCTCCTCGTTGTACGCGGGTATTACGATGGAGAGGAAGGGCTGCGCCAAGGAACCAACTCCCTGCTCAGTCCACCTGGTCCAGGCGGAAGGCCGAGTGCAGGGCGCGGACGGCGTCCTCCACCCTGTCTTCGGCCACGATGCAGGTGATGCGTATCTCGGAGGTAGTGATCATCTCGATGTTCACGTCGGCTTCGTACAGGGCGCGGAACATGCGCGCCGCGTATCCGGGGTTGTGCTGCATGCCCGTGCCCACGATGCTGACGTTGCCCAGGTTGGCGTCGCTGACGCAGCCGCGGGCGCCCATGCTTTCGGCCACGGGCTGCACGATCTCCATGGAGGCCGCCAGGTCGGCGCGTGCGACCGTGAAGGTGAGGTCGGTGATGCGCTCCACGCTGGCGTTCTGGACGATGGTGTCCACGCTGATACCCTTCTCTGCCATGGGCTCGAACAGCGAGGCGGAAATGCCGGGGCGGTCCGGCACCCCTAGCACGGTGATCTTGGCAACGTTCTTGTTGTGGGCTATGCCGCTTACGCGGTTGCGCGTCTCCATATATTCCTCTCAGTGTATGAGTGTTCCCGGTACGTCCCTGAAGCTAGACGTGACCAGGATGGGTATGTTGTACATGGCGCCAAGTTCTATGGAGCGGGGATGCATCTTGGCCCCGTAGCTTGCCAGCTCCAGCATCTCCTCGTATGTGAGGCTCTCCAGGACCCTGGCGTCCGGCACCACCCTTGGATCGGCGGTGAAGATGCCGTCCACGTCGGTGTAGATCTCGCAGACCCTCGCCTCCAGGGCTGCGGCCAGCGCAACGGCGGTGGTATCCGACGCTCCGCGACCCAGGGTCGTGACCTCGCTGTCCTCCGTGGCGCCCTGGAAGCCTGCCACCACCACTATCCGGTCCTCGCGCAGCTCTGAGAGGATGCGGCTGGGGTCGATGCCCACGATGCGGGCCCGCGTGTAGTCGGTGTCCGTGCGTATGCCGGCCTGTCCGCCGCTCAGTCCGATGGCGGAGTAGCCCAGCGCGCGCAGGGCCATGGTGACCAGCGTACACGACACGATCTCTCCAGTGGAGAGAAGCAGCGCCAGCTCCCGCGGGTCCGGGCTGTCGTTTACCGTGTGGGCCTGCTGGATCAGGTCGTCCGTGGTGTCGCCCATCGCCGAGACCACGGCCACAACCTGGTTGCCGTCCTCTCTGGATCGTGCAATGCGTCCGGCCGCCGACTTGATGCGCTCGGCGTCCGCGAGCGAGCTTCCGCCGTACTTCTGGATAATGAGGCTGTTAGTGGTCATGGTGCGCTCCGTCTCTTCCGTCAATCCCTGGACACCACGTGCGCCCCCAGGGCCGAGGGCGTAGTGATCCTGATGCTTGCCTGGTACCCCAGTTTGTCGGCCGCGTCCGCCATCTCGAAGCCGATGGTCATGAACCGCGATGCGGCCAGCGCCAGAACGCTGGACCCGCCGCCCGAGAGGAAGGCGCACAGCGCGCCGGCGCTCTCGGCGGCGCGGATGACGTATTTCATGGCGGGGAAGATCTGGGCCCGCGCCGGCTGGTGCAGCCGGTCCTGAGTGGCCACGCGCAGGTTCTCCCCGCGGCCCTGTGCGAGTGCGTTCACCAGCAGGGCCACCCTTCCGAGATTGAACACGGCGTCCTCACGCGAAACCTCCGCGGGGAGCACGGCCCTTGTCTGCCGGGTGGGCATGGGCACGTCCGGCACCAGGACGATTGCCCTGAGCTCGGGCGGCGTGGGCACTGCGTCGGTGAGTATCGAGTCTCCGTTGCGCACCACCACGCGGCAGCCTCCGAGCAGGGCAGGAGCGACGTTGTCGGCGTGGCCCTCCATCCGCGCGGCCAGCTGCAACAAGCAACTCTCGTCGAGCGGGCTCTCGCAGAGGGCGTTCGCCGCCACCAGCCCGCCGACAAGCGCGGCGGCGCTGCTCCCCAAGCCGCGGGCCAGGGGTATGCGGTTCTCGCAGGTGACGGATAGGTGCCGCGGCTCCTCTCCCGCCTCTCGGAAGAGGGCCTGAGCTGCGCGGTAGACCAGGTTGTCCCTCGAGCTGCTCAGGCTGCCGGCGCCCTCGCCCAGGGCTACCACGCGTGGCTCGGAGGAGACCTCCATGTGCACGTCGTTCCACCAGTCCAATGCCATGCCCAGGCAGTCGAAACCCGGTCCGAGGTTGGCGGTGGTGGCGGGCACTCGTACGCTGACGCTTCGTGAACGCATAGCAGGAGTATACAGGGCGAAACGGCGCGGATTCAAGGAACCGCGAGCGGGGAGCGCACAGCTTACGAATCTTACATTTTGGCCGGGGCACTTCCGCAGCGGGATTCGATGCGGTACAATGGCTCCAGCAGCGCAAACGAGGGCATTGATCGGGATGCCCAAAGGAGGTGGAGATGACGACCTTCAGCAATACGGGTTCAGGCGCAGTATTAGCGCCGCGGGGCGCTCAGAAGGCCCTTGAACAGGAGGCTATCGACCGCTTCCTTGCGCGGGCCTCGGCGCTGGGCATTACGCCCAAGCCGCTGAGCATCAAGCTGCTGGGTGGAGGCCTCATGGGCCTCTGGGAGACGGCCGGCACCTTTCGGGTGTCGTGGAGCGAGGCGGTCCGCGTGGGCGTTCCGGGCGTGGCAGGCTTTTCGATGCGCATGCCCCGCAGCGGCGTGTTCACAAAGTACAACGCAGACAAAGTCCTGATGAGCGTGGGGGCGGAGGCCTACCGGCTGCCGCTGTCCACCCTGCACGAGATCGAGGAGACGGCGGTGCTGGCCGAGGAGGTGGATCCCATCTTGGCGGTGAGGGTGGCCGGCCGCTGGTTCGAGGTGTACCGCTGGCTCAAGCGGCCCTACGTGCTCTCGGACGACGAGGCGCGGCACATGGCGGCGATTCGGTAGCGGGGCACAACGCAGTTAGAATTCATAAGAGAGGGCCGGCGCAAGCCGGCCCTCTCTTGCTTCGGCCGTTTTGCCGCCCCCTCATCCCCCCAGACCCATCACCGTGTCCACATCCTTGTCCCCGCGGCCGCTCAGGCACATCAACACCACCGCGTCCGATGGCAGCGTTGGCGCCAGGCGGCTCACGTAGTACACCGCGTGCGCAGGTTCCAGCGCCGGTATGATGCCCTCCGCCGTCGATAGCAGGTGGAACCCCTCCAGCGCCTGCGAGTCCGTCACCGCAACGTACTCCGCCCGGCCCGTGTCCTTCAGATAGCTGTGCTCCGGCCCGACGCCAGGGTAGTCGAGACCCGCTGAGATGCTGTGCGTCTCCCTCACCTGTCCGTGCTCGTCTTGTAGCAGGTACGACATGGCGCCGTGCAGCACCCCCGGCCGGCCCGCCACCAGGGTCGCAGCGTGCCGCGTCGAGTCTGTACCCTCGCCGCCGGCCTCCACGCCCACGAGCTTCACCGACTCGTCGCCGATCATCGGGTGAAACAGGCCTATCGAGTTGCTGCCTCCGCCCACGCAGGCGACGGCATAGTCCGGCAGGCGGCCCTCGGCCTCCAGCGCCTGCGCGCGCGCCTCCTCGCCGATGACCGACTGAAAGTCGCGAACCATCATGGGGTAAGGATGCGGGCCCACGGCGCTTCCGAGCAGGTAGTAGGTGGTGCGCACGTTGGTCACCCAGTCGCGAATGGCCTCGTTGATGGCGTCCTTGAGCGTGCGGCTTCCCGACGACACGCCGCGCACCTCCGCACCGAGCAGGCGCATCCGGTACACGTTGATGGCCTGCCTGCGCATGTCCTCCTCGCCCATGTACACCAGGCACTCCAGCCCCAGCATGGCGCAGGCCGTGGCCGTGGCGACGCCGTGCTGACCGGCTCCCGTTTCAGCGATGATGCGCTGCTTGCCCATGCGCACTGCGAGCAGTGCCTGTCCCAGCGCGCTGTTGATCTTGTGTGCGCCGGTGTGGGCGAGGTCCTCTCGTTTCAGATAGATTCGAGCGCCGCCAAACCTGCGCGACAGGTTCTCGGCGAAGTACAGCGGCGTGGGCCGCCCAACGTACGTGCTCAGGTAGCCCGACAGCTGCGACTCGAACCCCGCGTCCTCGCGGGCGGCGCGGTACGCAGACACCAGCTCCTCGAGCGCGGTCATCAGCGTCTCCGGCACGTACCGCCCGCCGTGTGCGCCATAGCGGCCCCAGGGGTCCGGCAGATTGTCGAATCTCACGTTCAAATCGCCGCCTCGCCGCCAACCGAAAGCGTTCTGTCCGTGCGCTGCACCAGCTCGATGAACCGGACTATTTTCGCCTCATCCTTCCGGCCGTCCGTCTCCACGCCGCTGGAAATGTCCAGTCCCCAGGGCCTCACGCGCCGCATCGCCTCGGTCACGTTCTCCGCGCTCAGGCCGCCGGCCAGCAGGAACGAGTGGCTGCGGGCCAGCTCTCGGCCGACGTCCCAGTTGAACGCCTGCCCGGTGCCGCCCAGCACGCCCTCCTTGTATGTGTCCAGCATGACCATGCAGCCGCCGTCGCGGTAGGCGTTCAGGGCGTGCTGAACGTCCTCCAGCACATCCTCTTGCGGGGCGTCGCTGCGAACGTGCACCACCTTCACCACCGGCCGCGACACTTGCGAGCAGTAGTCCGTCGACTCCTGGCCGCTAAGCTGGGCCAGGTCCATGTCGCAGTGGGCCAGCAGCCGGTTGACCTCCTCCAGCGGCTGGTTGGCGAACACACCCACCCACTGAGGCGCGCTGCCCTGCCACCGATAGCGGAATGCCCGCACCAGCTCGCGGGCGTCATCCTCGTCTAGGCGCCTCCGGCTGCGCGGCTCGAAGACGATGCCGAGGAAGTCGGCGCCCGCCTCCGCCGCGGCGATGGCGTCGTCCAGCTTGCTGAGACCGCAGATCTTGACTCTGGTCATGGTTGCAAGTCGCTTTCGCTCCGGTTGTCGGATCTTAGGCTAGCCCAGGAAGTGGCGAAGCTGGGCGGCCTCCTCCACGTAGTGGAAGACGTTAACAGCGCCGTCGCTGCTGCTCAGGCCGGCCCACACCGCGCCGGTCAGTCCCTCGTGGACGCGGTCGATGTCGCCCGCGAACTGTGCCACCAGCTTCACGTACTTCTCGCCCAGCAGCTCGCGCACCCGCTGCTCGTTGGTGAAGCGCAGGGCTGCGCGGAGGTCGCCGTCCAGGCTGGGGTAGACCTCCCGCACGAATGCCAAGTCGTCGGGCTTGAGGCAGGCCATGCCCAGCAGCTCCGGCGGAACGCCGATGGAGTAGAGGGCGGCTGAGAACCCGATGGCCCTTGGAAGCGTTACGCCGCCGCCCAGCGAGCGACCGTAGCCGAACAGGCCCACGTGCATCCTGCGCTCCCGCCGCCTCGGAACGTGGACAGCCACGTTGGAAATAATGCCGGCGAGCTGCTGAACCTGCGACTGGTACTCCTCAGTGGCCTTGTCGATCACCTCGCGGGCGCGGGCCTCGTCGATGGGCACGGCCTCGCCCTTTTCGTGCGCCAGGATCTCGGCGATGCCGCGCCGAACGTCCTCCCGGTCGTAGTCGTACTTGAACGCGGACTGGACCGTGAAAGTGTGCGCGCTGGGGTACTCGGTCAGGGCGCGATCGACGTTGAGGGGCGTCAGGTGGCCTCGGAAGGGCACGCCCCCGGCGCCGATGATGGGGTAGATGCCAAGTCCGATGCGCTCCTCCAGCCGGCGCAATCGTTGCAGGGCCACCTTCAGCAGAAGCTCGGCGGTGACCACGCCGTAGTTGAGGGCAGGGTCGCTCCGGGCCAGGAACACACGCTGGTGAGGCAGGTCCCGGCCGCTGACGTACTCCTCCACTATGCTGTCGCAGGTGAGCAGGCTCTCCATGTCTTCGACGAGCGGAATCACCCTCAGCTCCTTGGGGCAGAACTCGCCCACCCAGCTCTTCACGAGCTGGTCGCCCAGTAGCATCTGGTCTTCCTGCTCCACTATCACGCGCCGGTAGTATGCTTCCACCATCGCCAGCTCCCTGGCGGAGGTGGTCAACGGCAGGATCACCTCCTGGATGGGAGCGTCTGCGCCCTCGCCGTAGAAGGTGGTGGCCGTGTCCCAGGCGGAGGGCACGCTCTGAAGAGCCTCCACCATGGACTTGCGCATGTCCCGCTCGACGCTGGGGTTGGGAACGCGCAGGGTGAGGGCCACGTCCCGGCCCAAGCGCAAGCTGTCGAACACCCGGGAGTAACCGGTGAGGAGCTTTCGCACCACGTGGTTGTCGGCCTCCTTGCCCTCCGAGTCCCACATCTGCTCGTCGCAGCCCAGCCCGAAGACGTCGACGGCCTCATCGACCTCGCCGTCGCCCTTCACAACGCCCATGTCGTCGGCGAACGGCGCCGGCCTGGCGTTATCCGGGTGCTGGGTGCTCATCACTTTCGGAATCAGCGTCACTGCTAACCTCCGCAGGGCCGGCAACATGGAATGCGGCGTTCGGCCGCCGGATCCGACCCTCGCCCCATTATACGCGATTGTGGCGCGGATGCTGAACCCCTCTGGGGGCGGTAACAGTGACCACTCCTGCGAAAGCCTTGGCCCGTACCACGGTAGGGGCGGGAGTCCGGGACTCAGGCCACGCTCCCGTGTCGGTCATTCCGAGCGTAGCCGAGGAATCTAAGGCAATCGTGCACCGCGCGGCATATGAGTGTTGGCGCGAGGCCGCTGAGGTTTCCTGGCGTACACTCAGACGGGAGTCCTGGATTCTTCGACTCCGCTCCGCTACGCTCAGAATGACGGTGGCTGTGGATGCGCGTCTCTCGCTTCAGCCTCCGCATTGCGGGAGCGGATGCCGTGTGCTTTAATTGGGCCGCCATGGACAACACCCTCTACTACGGCGACAACCTGGAGATCCTGCGCGAGCACGTGCCGGACGAGTCCGTGGACCTGGTCTACCTGGACCCGCCCTTCAACTCCAACGCCTCCTACAACGTGCTGTTCCGCGAGCGGACGGGCGAGGGGTCGCCGGCGCAGATCAAGGCCTTCACCGACACTTGGGAGTGGACGCAGGAGTCCCAGCGCACGTTCGAGCAGGAGATCATGCTGAACCCGGCCGCGCCCGCCAACGTGCGCGAGATGGTGAACGCCTTCCGCCAGTTCATAGGCAGCAACGCCATGATGGCCTACCTGGTGATGATGACGCCGCGGCTGGTGGAGCTGCGACGCGTGCTCAAGCCCACCGGCTCCATCTACCTCCACTGCGACCCCACTGCGAGCCATTACCTCAAGGTGCTCATGGATGCCGTGTTTGGCAAGGAGAAGTTTAGGAATGAAATTACGTGGAAGCGCTACGGAGCCCATAATGATGTAGGCCAAGGCTCCACTAGATTCGGGAGAGTACACGATATCATTCTGCTCTACGGCAAGTCTGACTCGGTGATTTGGAACCAAGAATTCACAGATTTGGATGAGAATTACATCAAAAGCACATACCGGTACGTTGATGAAGAGACTGGAAGGAGATTCACAACGACTCCTCTGACTGGACCAGGCGGTGCCGAAAAGGGCAATCCCGTGTACGAGTGGAATGGACACGTAAGAGCGTGGCGGTATAACCAGGAGACGATGAAGCAATTGGATGCAGAGGGTCGCCTATATTACTCTAGAACCGGATATCCTCGCCGGAAACTGTACTTGGATGAGTCTCGGGGCGTGCCGGTACAAGATATGTGGACAGACATATACTCGTTATCTGGTTCCAACGCGGAGCGCCTTGGCTACCCCACGCAGAAGCCGATGGCCCTGCTGGAGCGCATCATCCAGGCGTCCTCCAAGGAGGGTGACGTTGTGCTGGACCCATTCTGCGGCTGCGGCACCGCCATCGCCGCCGCCCACAAGCTCAACCGCAACTGGATAGGTATCGACATCACCCACCTGGCCGTCGCCCTCATGAAGAACCGCCTAAAGACCGCCTTCGATATCCTGCCCGGCCAGGACTACCAGGTCGTCGGCGAGCCGGTTGACGTGGGCAGCGCTCGCGCCCTGGCGGAGCAGGACCGCTTCCAGTTCCAGTTCTGGGCCATGTCGCTGCTGGAGGCGTTCCCCCGCGAGCAGGACAAGCGGGGCGCGGACCGGGGCATCGACGGCGTGGTCTACTTCATCGACGGCCCGCGCCGCGCGGTCAACAAGGCGATCGTCCAGGTTAAGAGCGGTGACGTGGGGCCTTCCGAATTACGAGATTTGGTGGGCACCGTGGAACGCGAAAAGGCGGCGATGGGGCTGTTCATCACCCTGCAGGAGCCGACCAGGGGCATGCGCACGGAGGCGGTCAGCGCCGGGTACTACCACTCCGACCTGTGGCAGACGGACTTCCCGAAGATCCAGATACGCACCGTCGGCGAGCTGCTGGAGGGCAGGGCGTTCGAGATACCGAGGCACCCGCAGACGTACCAGCCTGCGCAGCGCATCGCGCGCCCGGCGGGCGAGCAGGGCCGGCTGGAGGGTCCGGGATAGGGGGCCACTTCCCGTGGCGCACCGTCATTCCCGCGCAAGCGGGAATCTATGTCCCCGTCCGCGTCGTGCGGCCGTACCCGCAAGCATTCCCCCGCACGCTGGGAACCGCAACCCACCTTGACCGTCATTCCCGCGCAGCAGGAGTCCACTGACGTTGCAAACGAAAACACCCGCTGTCTACATCCTGGCAAGCCGACCGAGAGGGAGCCTGTACATAGGAGTAACCTCCGACCTTGTAAGTCGCGTTTGGCAACACCGGAATGGGTACGTAGAGGGATTCACGAAGCGTTACGGCGTTCATATGCTGGTATGGTATGAGATTCACGAGTTCATGGTCAGCGCTATCACGAGGGAAAGGGCCATGAAAAAGTGGTACAGGGCATGGAAGATTGAGTTGATTGAGGAGAGCAACCCGGCGTGGCGAGACTTGTATGATGGGATTTGCTGAAGTGGGTAACCGTTTGGGCCGTGGCAACTGCGAGGCTCCGGGTGTGGATTCCCGCTTTCGCGGGAATGACGGTGCCGGGGCGCGGCTCACCACCGTATCGAGTGAGGGGCAGGCGTGACCGGGCGCAGGTTGCCGGCGTTCCTCCGCACCGCCGCGCTCGCGGCGCTGCTGCTCCTCGCGGCGGCCGCGTGCGGGCACAGGATGGTCGAGCCGGACGCCTCGGCGCAGCCCGCGGGACCGCCGTGCGGTGAACACGCCGCTGTGGAGCGGACGCCCGTCGCGGACGGCGTGTACGCCTATCCCGCGGAGGCGCTCGATCCGCCGTGGCTCGACGAGCGCAGGTCGGAACAGATTGCCTCCGCGGACCGGCTCGACGTTTTCTGCGCCTTCCGGTTCGTCGACCGCGTTGAGGAGAGCGGCATCACCTTCCGGCACCGGCCGGTGGATGACGCCGCCCGCACATACAAGGCCGTCCACTACGATCACGGCAATGGCCTCGCCGTCGCGGACGTGGACGGCGACGGCCTCCACGACATCTACTTCGTGAACCAGGTCGGCGCCAACCAGCTGTGGCGCAACCTCGGCGGCGGCCGGTTCGAGGACGTGACGGCGGCCGCGGGCGTGGCCGTCGACGATCGCGTCAGCGTGAGCGCGTCATTCGCGGACATCGACAACGACGGTGACCCCGACCTGTACGTTACCACCATTCGCTCGGGCAACCTCATGTTCGAGAACGACGGGGCGGGCGCGTTTCGCGACATCACCGCCCAGTCCGGCACCGGATACGCGGGTCACTCCTCCGGCGCCGTGTTCTTCGACTACGACGCGGACGGTCTTGTCGATCTCTACGTGGCAAACGTGGGCCGGTACACATCGGAGCGGCTGCGGCAAATGACGCTCGATGTTACCGCCGCCGAATACGAGTCGGACAGCTTCGAGTTCCCGGACGGGCTGGAGGACGCGTTCGAGGGCCATCTGTACCCCGATCGCTCGGAGAGCAGCGTGCTGTACCGCAACCTGGGCGGAGGCCGGTTCGCGGACGTCACGGAGGAGGCCGGCCTGGCGGACGCTGCCTGGTCCGGCGACGCTACGCCTCTGGACGTGAACGGCGACGGCATGCCGGACCTTTACGTGCTCAACATGCAGGGCCACGACCGCCTCTACGAGAACGTTGGCGGCCGCTTCGTGCTGAGCGAAGACGCGTTCCCGCGGACGCCCTGGGGCGCGATGGGCGTCAAGGCGTTCGACTACGACAACGACGGCGACGTTGACGTCTTCGTGACCGACATGCACTCGGACATGAGTGAGGACATAGGGCCGGAGAGAGAGAAGGCGAAGTCGAGAATGCAGTGGCCGGAGATCTTCCTGCGGAGCGGTGGCCGCAGCATCTATGGCAACGCCTTCTACGAGAATCAGGGCGACGGCTCATACCGGGAGGTCTCCAATGAGCTGGGCGCGGAGACCTACTGGCCTTGGGGCCTGAGTGTGGGCGACCTCAACGCGGACGGCTACCAGGACGCGTTCGTCACGGGCAGCATGAGCTTCCCCTTCCGCTATGCCGTAAACTCAGTGCTGCTCAACAACCGCGGCGAAGGCTTCCTGGACAGCGAGTTCATCCTGGGCGTGGAACCTCGGCGGTCCGGCCGGACCGCCGAGCCGGCTTTCGAGATCGACTGCGCAGGCGAGGACCGCGCGCACCGCCTCTGCCTGGAGGGCGGTCTCACTGGCCGGACAACCGTGTGGGGAGCCATCGGCTCCCGCTCGTCCGCCGTATTCGACCTGGACGACGACGGCGACCTGGACATCGTTACGAGCGACTTCAACGCCGGGCCGCAGCTGCTGGTGAGCAGCCTTGCGGAGTCCCTCGACACGCTCAGCTACTTGAAGGTCGCGTTGGAGGGCACCGAGTCTAACCGCGATGGGCTGGGCGCAACCGTGACGGTACGCGCAGGCGGCGGCGCCTACACCCGCGTCCACGACGGCAAGTCGGGATACCTGTCGCAGAGCCTGCTGCCGCTATACTTTGGGCTGGGTGAAGCGCAATCGATTGAAAGCATAGAGGTGGTGTGGCCGTCCGGGCGGCGGCAGACCATCGACGGCCCGCTGGACGTGAATCAACTGGTGTACGTGCGGGAAGAGTAGGGCGGGCTGGGGTGAGGGCGGCGGCGAGGCCAGTACCGCAACAGCCGTCCGCTCATGTCCTTCGACAAGCTCAGGATGAGCGGACGCGTAAGATGACCGCTCAAATGGTTCGACAGGCTCACCACGAGCGGGAAGGAAAACCACCCCTCCGCTCATCCTAAGCTCGTCCATCCCAATTACTCAATCGACACCAAAAACTCAGGTACTCGTGGGCGGTCGATTTGGAGGCGGCGAGAGGAGAAGATCGGATCCCCTAGTTGCTGCGCCGCTCAGGACCAACGAGCTTGCCTCGTATGAACTGGTCGATTGGTTCGAGTCCAGTTAGGTGGGGCTTATAGGGACGCTCATGTGTGAGCGCCCCTATAAGGTCAAATCTGGTCGGCGTTGAACCAAGCCTTCCACTGCCGGATTGCCATTCCCAAGGGGTAAGCGGGACCGACATCGTGTCCCAAAGGCCGAATGCTACGGCCTCCCCCTGCCAGCCCGTGTATGCGGACCTCATCCCCTCAGCAGTGCATTGATGATCTTTCCGTGTCTATCATATTCTTACCCTACAGTATCAAGCGCCGGAGCAGCTCCTCCTGGGCCAGGCCACGGCGGCCGTCTTCGGAGGTGAAGGACTCGCGGTAAGCCCTCTTTGCGAACCCTACCTGGGCCGCTCTCGACCGTTGCACATCAGGTTCGGAAGTCATTGTACAAGCACGCCTTGGGCAGGGTAGTCGACGGATCGCTCGTGCGCAGACTGAAGCCATTGCCGGCTCAGAGGGGTCGTGTCCCGTCAACTGGTGTAAGAGCGTCACCCTCGCTGATTGATCAAGCTGCTCCTGCGGGAAGAATGATTGATGCCTCCATGCTGTGCTGGCCGCCGATGTCCATGGCAAGAGCGGGCAGATAGCGGCGGGCGACCTGCCACTCGTCGTGCTGCTCGGCGAGGACTGCCCCGATGAGCCTCCGGACCGCAGCGCGGTTCGGGAAGATGCCCACCACGTCAGTCCGGCGTCTGATCTCCTTGTTGAGGCGCTCCTGGGGGTTGTTCGACCAGATCTGCTTCCAATGGATCGCGGGAAAGGTAGTGAAGGCCAGGATGTCGGGGCCCGCGTCAGCCAACAGCTCGGCGGCTTGGGGGAAGCGCTCATCGAGCATGCCCACGATGCGCGCGTGCTGCGCGTGCACCTCTTGAGGTGACGGCTGTTGATAGATCGTCCGGACTATGGTCGCCACCCACGGCTGGGCACGCCGGGGAACCTTGGAGAGCAGATTGGTCATGCAGTGGGTGCGGCTGCGCTGCCACGACGCGCCGGCGAACACCGTAGCGATGGCATCCTTCAGTCCCCGATGCGCATCGGAGGTCACCAGCGAACGCAGGAACGCCAGCCAGAACGCGCCGTCCTCGCTCGTCCCCACGTCTCCGCTGATTAGGGCGGGCTAAAGCGGACCCTCCTGGCCTGGAACCGCACCTGCGAGACGGTGCGTCTCCACCAAGCCCCGGGTTATGAGATTACGGACCAGTTCTATCACCACTAGCTCAATACTAGTGCAAGGGGCAGAGAGGTCTTGTCCGAATCTCCTGACCCGGCACACGTGGTTGACCTTGGTAGGAAACAATTGGTAAAGTGGTTTGGTCAGAGCGACAGGTTGGAATCGACCTGCGTCAGATTGGTGCCATAGAGGCCAAGAACCGATTGGCCGAACTCCTCCGGGCGGTCGAGCATGGAGAACGTTGCCATTGCCCGACTCGGCAAGGCGGTTGCGCACCCGGTCCACGCTCCTGCGCATGTCCACGCCAACCGATCTTCTCCGGAGTGGCGGCCGGAGCGTGGACCGCAAGGGGTGGAGAGGGCTTGGCGGCGGGAAGCTGAGGTACTAGTTGCAACAGCGAGATTCTCTACACGCTGCATGAAGAGAGGACGCTGACAGAGCAGCACTGGCAGAGCTGCAAGCGCATCCGGCCTCACTGATCACCTTGGGCAACTGAGCCCCTGCACTGGCGGCCTTCTTTCCCGCTAACCCTGCGCTCATCCCGACCGGAATAACGTAGCAGGCGGTAAGAATATCAATAGCATACCAGGGGGATCCGGCTCAGCGAATGCGTCGGGGTCGGCCAGTCTATCCGGAGTAGACGCTGGCGTAACGCTCGTGTGCCGAAACCTCTGGAAGGTGTTTGGAGACGGAGCCAGGGATCTTGCGGACTCCGTCGACGCTGCCCTTTCCAGGGAGGAGGTCTTGGCCCAGACGGGCTGCGTGCTCGCCGTCAGGGACGTCTCCTTCCATGTACGGGAAGGGGAGACCTTCGTCATTATGGGCCTCTCCGGCAGCGGTAAGTCGACACTTGTCCGCTGTCTTGGCCGTCTCATCGAACCTACTCGCGGCGAGGTCTTCATAGACGGCGAGGACTTGCTCGCGATGAACAAGCAGCAGCTGCGGGACATCCGCCGCCACAAGATGGGCATGGTCTTCCAGCACTTCGGCAACTTTCCCCACAAACGGGTTCTGGACAACGTAGTGTACGGCCTCCAGATTCAGGGAATTGACAAGGCCACTCAACTCAACCGCGCCGCCGAAGTCATAGAAATGGTGGGGCTCACGGGATGGGAGGAACGGTACCCGCACGAGCTGAGCGGCGGAATGCAGCAGCGTGTTGGGCTGGCCCGCGCCCTTGCAGTCGACCCGGAGCTCCTCCTCTTCGATGAGCCGTTCAGCGCTCTGGATCCTCTCATTCGCCGAGACATGCAGGACCAGTTGATTGGGCTCCAGCAGCTGGTCCAGAAGACGATGGTATTCATAACCCACGATTTCCTCGAGGCCCTAAAGATCGGGGACCGGGTCGCCATAATGAAAGACGGCGAGTTCGTTCAGACAGGCACGCCGGAGGAGCTGGTCTCCAACCCGATCAACGATTACGTGCGGGACTTTACCCGGGACGTGCCCAGATCCAAGGTGCTAAGCGCGCGTTCGATCATGACCCCGCCCGGAGTATTCGCCACCGTAGATGAAGGCATAGCCGACCTGATGACGAGGCTGGCCGCCCAGGAATGCGACAGCGCGGTCGTCGTAGACGGGCAGGATCGCTTCATCGGGACGGTTTATTTGGCGGATGTGCTTGGTAGCGGGGTGGCCGACTTGAGCGTCGCCTCCGTAATGTGGAATTCCTGCGCCATAGTGGAGCCGGATACCCGCCTCGAACGGCTGATTCCCCTGGCCATCGACGGCGACGCCCCCATCGCCGTCCTGGATCACGGCCGGTGCATCGGCATCATCAGCCGTGAGGCGGTAATCACGGCCCTCGTAGGCGACGATGGAGTTGCGACGTGATCCGCACGGAGGCTCTCCAGATTCGCCCTTTCCTGGAGCGCCGGTTCCAGACCATTCTATGGACAACCCTTGCCATCGCCGCATACATTCTGGCCTATTCACTGGCGACCACCAATGCAAGCACCGACTTCGGAAACTGGCCGCGGAGCTGGGAGCCTCCCATTCAGGAACCGATTGACACCTTCTTTGAGTGGTTCGGCGATACCCTCGCCTGGTTCTTCAACCCAATCTCTGAAGTGATAGACTCGGCTCTCGCCGGGCTAGACACGTTCCTCCTCTGGCTCCCCTGGACCGTCGTCGTGGCGGCGGTATCGATGTTGGGGTTCAGGCTCGGCGGAAGGTGGCTTGGGGTGTTCTGCGGCGCTGCAACCTTGTTCACTGCCTTCAACGGGTACTGGGATTCCGCGATGCTCACTGTAAGCGTAGTGGGGGTTTCAGTGATTATCGCTGTAGGAGTTGGTGTGCCGATCGGTGTATTCGCTGCATTCAGCGATCGCTTCGAGGCGGTCGTCCGCCCCGTTCTCGACACCATGCAGGTCCTGCCTGCCTTTGTATATCTCATTCCAGCCCTGGTCCTATTCGGAGTGAGCGGCACACAAGGCGTCTTTCTTACGGTGGTCTACTGCATTCCTCCCGTCATAAGGCTCACCAACTTGGGGATCCGGCAGGTCCCCCAGGCCGCTATGGAGACGGCCCACTCGCACGGATCGACGATGTCTCAGACGCTGTATCAGGTCCAGCTGCCGCTGGCAAAGAGCTCGATCATGATGGGCATCAACCAGACCATTATGATGGCAATTGCCATGGTTATTATTACTGCCCTCGTGGGAATCGATGGGCTCGGCAGGGATGTATGGCTATCGCTGCGGGAAGTGGACGCGGGGAAGGGACTGGAAAGCGGCATCGCCATTGTGCTCCTGGCGATCATCCTGGACAGGCTCAGCTACGCCCTTGCGAATTCCGGCCCCAGCTCAGCTATGTCCGTCCAGGCTATCAGTCCGCGTTCTCACGACACGGCCGACCTGAGCCTCAAGAATATGGCTGCCCGCTACGCTCTTCCTATTTCGGGCGGGGGTCTATTGGCCGTCTTGCTGGTCATTGGGTTTCTGGTCGGACCTCTTAGAGACTTTCCGGACGAGCTAACCTTCTCGATGGCGGATCCCATCAACCGGGCATTCGGCTGGATGGCCGTCAATCTCCATTTCATTACAAGTTGGGTACGGGACAGCCTGTTCCGGGAACTTGGGTACTCGCCCTTTAACACGCTATTCCTCTGGCTCCCATGGCCGGCGGTCATGGCCCTCGCGGCCGGGCTGGCCTACTTCACTGCCGGATGGCGGGTGGTGCTTCTCGCGGTTGCAGGTCTGGCATTCGCAGGCTTCGGCGGAGTTTGGGACGTGACCATGGACACCCTGAGCCAGGTTCTGACCGCAGCGCTGTTCACGGTGGTGGTTGGTATGGGAATCGGTGTTGCCGCCTCCCAGAGCAGGGCCTTCGAGTCGGTCCTGCGGCCATTCCTGGACACCATGCAAACCATGCCGATATTCGTTTACCTGATACCGGTGATAATGCTATGGGGTATCGGGCCCCTCGTCGGCATCATAGCAACGGCGGTGTACGCGCTGCCTCCCGTGATCCGCATGACCAGCCTCGGCATCAAGGAAGTGCCTGCACAGGTGATTGAGACGGCCCAGGCCCACGGCTCGACCGGTATTCAGACCATGCTTCAGGTAAAGATACCCCTTGCATTCCCAACGATAATGATGGGTGTAAACCAGACCATTATCATGGTGTTTGCCATGGTGATCATCGCTGGACTTGTGGGCGGTGGGGGCCTGGGACAGGAGGTCTTCATAAACTCCATCTGGCTAAGAATGGGCGATGGCCTGATTGCCGGAATGACCATCGTCTTCATGGCGATGGCACTCGACCGCATGACCAGAGGCAAACGAGACGCGGAAATGCCTCTTGCGGCACTGAGGTAGCAAGAATCCGGCACCTGGTCAGCGAACTCGCACAAGGGGGAATGCCTATGGGACGATGCAGCATTTTGCAATCTGACAGGAATGTCTAGAACACTCCTGTCACAGAGAGGAGAAAGAAAATGAAAACAGTGAAGAATAGGTGGACTGGTCTTTCTATGGTCGTGGTGATGGCCATGGTTCTCGTAGTAGGATTGGCCTGTGAAGAAGAAGCCGACGAAGTCGCTGATGAGCCGGAGGCCAGGGGGACCCTGTATCTCGTCGACCAGGACTGGAACGGCCAGCTGGTCACCACTGCTGTAGCGCAGATCCTGCTGGAGCAGGAGATGGACCACACCGTTGCGACCAAGTTCGCACCTGCCGACTCGGCGCCCCTGTTCATAGGTCTTGAGCGGGGCGATTTCCATTTCGTCTGCTGCAACTGGCCTTCCTACAGCGCCGACCTCCTCGACGAATACGTGAACGCCGAGGACGGCACGGTCGAGCGGATGGGGACGGTGGGCATAGTCGGTGAGACGGGCTGGTACGTTCCTTCCTACGTCATCAATGGCGACGCCGACCGCGGCATTGATGCAGTGGCGCCCAACCTTCGCACTGTTGGCGACCTGAATCAGTACAAGGACGTTTTCGCCACGAGCGATACCGGCACCAGTGGCAGACTCCTGGAGTTCACTGCGGCGTGGGACACGAAGCCTGAGGAGCGACTTGAGGCCTTCGGCGCCGACTTCCGGCCTGTGTTCGCCGGGTCCGAGGGCGCGGCCCTGGCTGAACTCGACGCCGCCTTCCAACGGGGTGACCCCATCCTCACATACCTGTGGGAGCCCCACTGGGCACACGCCAAGTACAACCTGGTGCAGATTGAGATGCCCGAGTGGACTTCGGACTGCTATCCCGATGGCGAAAGCTTCAACTGCGGCTTCCCAACCGACGCCGTAGCAAAGCTAATCTGGCCAAGCCTCCAGGACGATTTTCCCGAGGCATACGACTTCCTGTCCGGATTCCAGATGACCAATGAGCAGCAGAACGAGATTGTCCTCAACCTTACCGAGAACGACCTGACCGTACGCCAGGCCGCGCAGGAGTGGGTTGACGCCAACGAGTCAGTCTGGAGATCCTGGATTCCCTAAGTGGGGATCCCGCCTTCGGCCAGGGAACCATAGCAGCTATTGCACGGAGCGCAAGTTGACGGCCAGAAAAGGGGTCGACCCCTTTTCTGGCTGTTGGCAACCAGCAAAAGTGGCACACTTTGAGACCCGAGAGATCATGGGTTGGATGAAGGTCTGGTAAGCTTCCTGAGGGCCCTGTTGTGCTGTCTCCGCCGTTCCATTGTCTGAGTCTTCAGCTCCTTCCTCCGGCGCAAGATCACTTCTCGTTTACCCCTGAGCACGTCGGACGGCGTCACGTTCCCCAGGGCCTTGTGATAGCGCCGGTAGTTGTAGTAGCTGACGAAGGCTACGATGGCCGCCTCCAGGTCTGAGGGCAGCTCATAAGGCAACTGGTTCACGTCCCGCTTGAGGGTCTGATGGTACCGTTCCAGCTTCCCATTGGTCTGAGGGTGGAAGGGAGCAGCGAGTATGTGCCTGATGCCCACTATGCCCAGGTAGTCCCTGAAGGCCCTTGACACGCAACCCGGTCCGTTGTCGCTCAGCAGCCCGGTGCGGTCCGTTACGGGGACCTGGTCCATGCCAGTCCTGTCCACGGCCTCCTGCACCACCTCGGTGAGCTAGTCGGAGGTCATGTCCCTCTGAAGCCTCCAGGCCAGGCCTGTCCTGAGCTTGCCGAAGGGATGAATCGGGAGTAGTCATCCATGACGGTGACCAGGAAGTAGTAGCCCCAGCCCACCACCCTGAAGTAGGAGGCGTCGGTCGCCCACATCCGGTGGGGGACCGTGGATTTCCGGTGGCACTCCTTGGCCGCAGCCGGTCTCATCTCAGGCCTCTTCACCAGTCCCGCCATCCTCAGGATGCGGTACTCCGTGGACTCCGACGCCGAGAACCCCACGTTGTCTGTGACCCACGAGGCCAGCTGGCGTGGACTCAGCTCCGGCATCTCCCTGGCCGCCGACAGAACGTGGCAGACTTCCAGAGAGGTCAGCTTGTTCCATGGTGGCCTGCCTCCTCCTGCATCATCCTCCAGTTCTCCCTGCTCACTCCGCCTCAACCACCGGTAGTAGGTGCTCCTGGGGACTCCAACCTCTCGCACGACCTTACGCTTGGGTGTAGGAGGCGGCAATCTTTTCGAGGACTTCCGCCTTCTCCACGGCGCTCATCCTCTGGTACCGGCGTCGTCGTGGGGCATCGGTATAGCCGTTTTTTTGAGGCGGTATCCCTCCAGGGACAGATCGACGACCGGCTGCTTCAAATCCACGTTCTCTCGCCTCAGTCCCTGAACCTCCTGCTGGCGTCCCGCACCATGTCGCGGGTCAGTCGCTCCTTCCCAGCCTCCATGAACTCCTTCGTCCATGTATAGTAGGAGTGGGGCTTGATCCCCTCACGCCGGCATAGGTCACTCACTGTGACCTCCCGGCGGAATCCCTCCAGCACGATGCGGACCTTCTCCTCCGGAGTGTACTTGCGCCGGGCAGCAGCCTTCACCGTGCGCACGAAGGACCTCGTCTCCTCCGTCCGCTCCTCTGCGGCCACTGCCTTGTCTGTCTCTGTCTGGGACATTGTTGCTCCTCTCTATGAAGTACTCTACCTCATCCAGGGAGCTCACCCAACCTCCTATCTCTCGGGTTTTTCTGCCCGTTCCAGTGTCCCATTGTCGCTGACAACCTACAGAAGGACACCTTCACCTCGACTGTCTTGCCCTCGTCGGAGTCAACCAGGGTGTAGGTTGAGCCCGTCGCCCCCGATATGTCAGTGTCGTTGGCAATCCACTGCAAGCTGTAGGAAACATTGGTCAACCCGTCAGTGTCGGCGATTTTCGAGGGGTCCGCCGTCAGCGTCTGGCCGACCTGGGCAGCGCCGCTGATGACGTGAACTCCTTGGGCGGGGGAGTTCTGCTTCTGGGGTTCGATGCTCTTCCTCGAGGATTCCTCTCCGTCGGGTTGGTCCTTCTTGGTTTTGTCAGGTTCTTCCCGGGGCTCCGGCCCTCGTCTCTGGTTGGAGCTTTCCCCAGGGTCAAACCTCCGAAATCCTGATCCGGTAAACGCCGGTCCGGTCTGAAGAATCAGACCCGACGGAAACATAGAATACCTCCGTGTTATACGGCTGGAAGGTGACGCTCACCCTCTTCTCGCTGCCGGAGATCGATGTAACTGGGACCTCTATTCCGTTGCTGTCGAAGATCCCGAGGATTTTCAACCGGGTTGCCTGGTGCTTTGCAGGCAATTCGTCCGGAGTCCACACCTCTAGGGTGTATTCCCGGTCATCCTTAACGCCTTCGATCTTGTACCAGTCCTCGTCCGGTTCCGACTCCCAGTACCAATCCTCGTTGTCTCCTAGGAGGTTATGTATCTGTATGTTCTGCAGAGGGTGCGGGCGAAGTGTGTTCCGGGTGTTACTGTCTGCCGGAACGTCCCACAAATACCCGTCCGGTCCTCCCGCGTACATGTAAATCGCCTTGTTGCCATTCATGTAGCAGATGTTGTTGACCCGGACCTTAATCTGGTATGTCCCTGTGTTCCCTCCGAATGACTGCACTTCGAACTGTTGGAAGCCTGACGGGTCGCTGGCCCTTTCCAGCACCAACCTCGCGTGGCTGTTGATCCCCACTCTCCTCATCCGCTCAGACCCGTCCCCGCTCCATACTGCCAACAGGTGCGGGTCGCTCAGGGTCAAGTTTCCGGGGTTGCTCTCGCCCATAACGTCCGATGGGTCGTTCATCCCCAGCACCTCTACAACGTAGAACCGCCCAGGGTCCAGCTCGACCCGCCAGAATTCACTCTCGACCGCTTGGCTTATCTCTCCGTGCCCCACCATGACTATTCTCTCTCCGGAGTCACCAGGGCACCGGGTCTGGACCGGGTCAGAGAGGGGCGGGTTGTCGTTCATCATGGTGACCCTGGCCGTGGACGGCGACCCTGGGGCGAACCCGGACGGCAGGGTGCCGAAGCCAAGCTCAACCATTTCCCCGTCGTCCTCGACGAAGTCGTCAACCACAACGAAAGTAAAGGTTTTGGAGGTGTCGCCAGCGTTGAAGGTCAACCCTTCCGGTACTCCGGACCAGTCAGTCGGAATCGCACCATTGCGGCCCTCAGCGGTCAGGGAGATGACCACCTGCCTGGGGGCTGGGTTGCTCAGCTCCACGGTCACCGTCGCATCCGATCCGCCCTCGGTGGCAACGTAGGTTGCCATGTCGAAACTCACCCCCACGCCTTCGGTGATGGAGAAGTTGGCCTCGGCTGGGCTGCCCGCCGTCACTCCGTCGGGAAGGTCTCCTAAGGTCAGCCTGACCGATTCCCCGCTGTCTTGGACCGAGTCCTGGGTGGCGCTGAAGGTAAAACTCGTCTGGGTGACCCCGCTGTTGAATGTCACGTTTTCCGGCACCCCGCTGTAGTCGTCGTCGCTTGCACCGCCCAGCCGCGTGATGGTAATGGGGATGGTGACGGTCCTCTCGGGATCGTTGCTGAGGTTCATGGTGACTCCCACGGAACTGCCTTCAGGCACGGCGTAGGCGTACCCGCCGAAGGACACCTGGACCGATATGAGCGTCGCGGGCGTGGTATCGTCGTCATCGGTGATGGAGACCACCGTCTCATTGACGGTCCCTTCCGACACTCCGGTGGGCATGGTGCCGAAGGTGAGCTTCACGCTCTCCCCGTCGTCGTTGTCGGAGTCGGTGGCCGCGGCGAAGCTGAAGGTCTTCTCCGTGTCTCCAGAGTTGAAGGTGACGTTCCCGGGCACTCCCGAGTAGTCGGCGCTGGTGGCCCCGCTCTGGTTGGCCTTGGTGACGGGAATGGTCACCGTCCGCTCCGGGTCAACGTTCAGCTTCACCTTCACCTTCACCGTCACACTGCTGCCCTCGGTCACGGTGTACGTCGACTGCTCGTAGCTGACCGTCACGGACGGGACGTCGTCGTCGGTGATCGAGACTACAGTCTCGCTGGTGGTCCCAGCGGTTACCCCTGTGGGAAGGGCATCAAAGCTGATCTTGACGCTCTCCCCGTCATCGTCAGTGGTGTCCTGATCCGCTTGGAAGGAGAATATTCTGCTCAGGTTCCCCGCATTGAACGTGATCGCCTCCCCCCCCCCCCCCCCCCGGCACCAGGGAATGGTCGTCGTTGGTGGCTCCGTCCTGGTTTGCGACGCTCAGAGGGATCCTCACCGTCCTCTCCGGGTCGGGGCTGATGGTGGCCGTGATGTTGATGGAACTCCCCTCGTTCACCGTGTACGTCGCCTGCTGGAAATTAAACGTCACTGCCGGCACGTCGTCGTCCGTGATGGAGACCACCGTATCGCTGGTTGTGCCGGCAGACACCTGGTCCGGGAGGGTTCCGAACGTCAGCCTGACGCTCTCGTCGTCGTCGTCAACGCTGTCGGCAGTGGCCTGGAAGGTTATGGTCCTCTCCGTGTCTCCAGAGTTGAAGACGACGTTCTCCGGGACGCCGGAATAGTCCGCGCTGGTGGCCCCGTCCTGGTTGGTCTTCGTGATCAGGATGGTCACCGTCCGCTCCGGGTCGGCGTTCAGTTTCACCTTGACGTCCACCGTGCCGCCTTCAGTAGCGGTGTACCTTGCTTGCTCGAAGCTGACTGTGACGGACGGGACATCGTCGTCAATGATGGAGACTACCGTCTCGTCTATGCTCCCTTCCGACACTCCGGTGGGCAGGTTCACGAAACCAAGTTTCACCGACTCAGCGTCGTCGTCGACATCGTCGGCGGTGATTGCGAAACTGAAGGTCTTCTCGGTGTCCCCGCTCTCGAACGTCACGTTTCCGGGCACGCGTGAGTAGTCGGCGCTGGTGGCCCCGCCCTGCCCCATGTGGGTCAGGGGCACCGTTATGGTCCTTTCCGGGTCGTTGTCCAGGGTCACCGTGACGTCCACTGAGGCGCCTTCGTCCGCGTCGTAGGCAGCTTCCTTGAAGTTCACGGTCACGGTGTCCGGTGCGTCGTCCTCCAGGGTGACGGCCATGTCGTCGGTACTAATGGCCTGGTAGTTGGTGTCACTTGCGGATGCGACCGAGTGAGTGATGGTAGCGATCTCATCGGCTGCGTCCCCGTCCTGGGAGGCGGTTACCGTGACCGTCCGGGCCGTGTTCCAATCGGTAGTCGTGAAGGTGATGCTGGCTGGGTCGGTGGTCACGTCGGTGTTGTCCGTGGGGTCATTGACCATTACCGTGACGTCCCCGGCGGGCTGGCTGGCCAACACGATGGTGTAGGTGTTAGTCCCTCCCTCGGTTACGGTCAGCGTGGTGGGGTTGATGGTCACCCCCGCGGTGTCGTTGTCGGTGATCGAGACGGTAACGCTCCCGGTGGTGATCCCGTTGTAGTCCGTGTCGGCAGTGCTGCTCACGGTGTGCGTGAGGGTGAAACTCTCGCTCTCTTCGTCGATTGCGTCGTCGGTCGCTGTGACCGTTACCGTCTGGGCCGTGCTCCAGTTCTGGTCCGTGAAGGTCAGCGTGGTCTTGTCGAGCGACACGTCGGTTCCGCCGCCGCCGATGGCCACGGTGACGTTTCCTGCCGGCTGGGTACGAAGTACCACGGTATAGGTGCCGGTGTTTCCTTCCAGGATGGTCAGCGAGGTCTCGGAGATAGTGACGCCTGCGGTGTCGTCGGCCGAGGCCACGGTGTGCGTGATCGTCACCGTGTCGTCCAGGGCATCGCCGTCGTGGGCCGCCGTCACCGTTACTGTCTGCGCAGCATTCCAGTTGGTCTGGGTGAAGGTCAGCGTGCTGTCGCTCAACGTTAGGTCGGTGTTGCTGACGCCTCCCAGGGTGACGGTTACGTCGCCGGCTGGCCTGTGGCCCAGCACCACGGTGTAGGTCTCGCTCTGGCCTTCTCCCACCGTCAGGTCCTGGTCCGATGTCGTGACTCCGATCTGCACCAGCGCCCCGTTTGGCGCAGCGAGCAGGGTCAACATCACGTCGTCCACCAGGACGCCGTCGTAGCCCCCATTGGCCGCAATGTGGTTGATACTCACCGTGGCCCTGGCGGCGTCCGGGAGCGCCGTCAGCTCCACCGTCTGTGGGGTGCTCCAGTTCGTGTCGTTGAAGACCGGCACTGGATCGTCCGCATCCAGGCCCGTGCCCGCATAGCCTTGGGCGAACACCACCACGTTGCCCGTCGGTTCCGTGTCCAGCACAATTGTGTATTCGTTGCTCCTGCCGGCGACGACCGTGATCGCCGTGGGCTCGATGGTGACGCCGGCGGTGTCGTTGTCGGTGACGGTTGCCACGACATCATCGACCGTTATCCCGTCGTATCCCCCTCCGCTCACCGTGTGGGTGAGGGTGTGGGAGTCCTGGGCGGCGTTGTCGTCCTCGTTCGCGGTGACCGTCACGTTCTGGGCTGTGCCCCAGTTGATTGTGGTGAAGGTGAGGGTGTCGCTGTCCAGAGTGAGGGCCGTTCCGGCGCCGCCGATGGTCACGGTCACGTCACCGGGCGGCTCGGTGTCCAGAGAGACCGTGTAGGTACCGGTCCCGCCCTCGTTGATGGTCAGTTCGGTGGGGGATACCGTTACCTGGGCGGCGGAGATGTCCCGCACCGTTACCGTCACGCTGCCGGCGGCGGCGCCGTCGTACTTGAGGTCGGGGCTACTGATGGAATGGGTGATCACCGCCGGCGGTTCGTCGTCGCCGTCCAGGTCCAGAGTGCCCCTGACGAATACCTGCTGTGTTCCCCAACTCTGGGGGGTGAATGTGAGGGTTCCGGGGTTCACGGTGAACCCGGCGTTCGCCGGGACGTCAACGGTTACCGTGACGGTCCCGGTGGGCTCCGAGTCCAGCCAGACCGCGTATGGGCTTGTCCTTCCCTCCCGGACGGTGAGGGAGTCCTTGGAGAGGGATATGCCGGAGGTGTCGTCGTTTACTATCGTTACACGGGCGGGGTTCACGATCAGCCCGGGTTAGTTGGTGGTGCCGTGGATTTCTATGGTTTCGTCTGCATCCTCAACATCGTCATCGGTATCTCTCAGGGACATGAATGATTCGCCAGTGGACTCCTCTGCGGCTATGGTCAACGGGGCCAGCAGTCCTCCGCCGTACGGTTGGGCCCGGAGGGCTGAGTTCCCAATGGTGATGCTGATCTCGATATCGTAGGTCAGCGTGCTGTCCCCAACGAGGGTCGCGTAGATGTCCGGCAGGTGGTTGCCGGACTCCGGCAGGGTGTCGTCGCTCAGCGAGAGGATGACTGCCGTTGGTGCGGGGTCATTGTCCACTATGATGAGCCGGACCCCATTCAACGGCAGTCCGGGGTCGGAGTTGTCGCCGCGCACGGCCAGTTGCTCCGGGTCCTCGTGAATGGTGTCGTCAACCAGGATCAGGGTCAGGGTCGCGGTGGCATCGAAATCGCCCGCGGGTATGGTCAAGACCGCGGGGTTCCAGGACGCCGTGTAGTCGTCGGTAGCCGTCGCCGTGATGCCCGCGACGCTTAGCGCTATCAGCGTATCCTAGCTCCGGGTCCCGCCTCCCAGCAGTGTTGCCTGCACCGGGATGGTGACGGCGCCCCCGCCTCATCCAGGGCGCCGGTGATTGCTGAAAGCCCTATCCCGTTCGGCTCCGTGTCATTGTCCAGAATGGTCACCGCCACAGGAGTCACCTGGATGCTTCCCGGCGCCTCGCCTGCGACCTTCAGGGTCTCGCTGCCCTCGGCGATGTTGTCGTCCAGTACGGTGAGGATTAAAGTACCGGCGGCGGACGTCTGCCCGGCGGGGATGGTGAGTGTCCCCGTGGCGGCTTGGAAGTCGTCTCCCAGGACCGCGGTACCTGCCGTCAGTTCCAAGCTGACCACGGTGTCAATCTGCCGGGACGACTGGCCGACGAGGGTTGCCGTAACAGACAGGGATACGCTGGTGGCCGATTCATTGATAGTGTCCGGGGACACCGCGAGGGACACCTCGATGGGTTCCACATCGTTGTCGGTGATATTCACCCTGGTGGCTGCTGATACCGCCAGCGCCAGGGACTTGGCGGAAAGCCGGGCTATCTCGGTTGCCTCGGAGTAAGTATCGTCTACCGGGGTGATGGTGACGGTCGTGGTAACGCTGGAATCGCCGGCAGGTATCACCGTGCTGGAGGTGGTGGCGGTGTAGTCCACCCCCAGTTCCGCGTTGTTGGCAACACCGGGACGGTTGACCATTTCCACGGTCACAGGGGTGTCCGTGGGGAACTGGGTCGTCCCGTCCAGTGCCACCGTGACGCTGAGGTCGGTGGCTCCCGCGTCCTCCGCGACGTTGTTGGGATCCACTGTGATGGTGAGCCCCGTTGGCGCGGTGTCGTTGTCCACGATGGTACCGTGGGTGCTGGTCACTCCAAGCGGGATCATTTCAGGCGGATTGGTGCTGGCGAACATTGCCTCATCCAACTCCACCAGGAATGTCTCATCCCCCTCCACGAGGGTGTCCTGGGTGGTTTGGACGGTGAAGGTTGCACTGGTGCTTCCCGTGGGGATTGCGACTGTGCCGGACTGCGCCGTGAAGTCCATGCCCGGCGTTGCGGTCTCCTCCGGGCCCCGGGTATCCCCGGCCTGCCTGGTCGACCATCCCACGGACACGGCTTCGTCGTCGGTTGTGGACATTCTGATGGTGAAGGTAGCTACCCCGCCCTCTAGCACTGAGGGAGATCCCTCAATGGATACCGTCAACGAGTCCTGGTCGAGGATCGTTGTGGTGGCCTCCGACTGTGTCTGGGAGATTGAAAGGCTCCTCGCCCCGGAGGTGACGGCGAACAGGCCCACCTCAAGGGTTTCGTCTCCGTCCTGGACGGAGTCGGTCCGTATCGGGTATGTGATGGTTCCCTGATACTGTCCGGCCGGTATCAGGAGCGTTCCCTCATTGCCTGTGATGTTGCCCGGCGGGAACTCCAGGTTTCCGGTGGGCGTGCCGTAGTCGAGGGCTGCGGAGGCTGTCCCTGCTGCCTCGAATTCCACGCTCACCGGCTCCTCGGTGACGGCGCCGTTCAGGGTCACGGTGAAGGTCGTTTCGTCGCCCTCCGCCACTGATTCCGCGTTGGCGACGATGGCCGCGATCAGTGATTCGTTGTCCCTGATGCTGGTCTCGAAAGAGTTGCCCGCGGGAGAGATTTCGACCAGCCGGGTGCCGGTCGCTATCAGTTTGACGGTAAAGGTTTCCAGTTCCTGCTCGAGCAGGTTGTCGTCAACCAGGTTGACCTCGATAATTCCGCTGGTGGTTCCCAAGGGGAATGTGACCTTGCCTCCGGTCTCTTGGTAGTCCAGGCCCTCTGTGGCGGTTCCGGCGACGACCTGCCAGGCCACTGCCGGGTTCCGCTCGCTGGCGATGGTATTCGCGTGGGCCAGCTCGACGTTGAACCTGACCGGGCCGGCTTGGTTCTCGTTGACTATGGAGTAGGTGCGGCTGACACTGGCGACCATCGCTGCTTCGTCATCCTGGATGGTCCCCACGGCAGTGTCATCCGCCAGGGTGGTGTACTGGGAGGGGTTGCTGAGCTGGACTGTGAAGGTCTCGTCCCTATCATGGATTCGGTCATTCTCCAGAATCACCGAGAAGGTCTTCTGCTGCTCCCCAACCTCGAAGTTGATCGTTTCGGTCCTGGCATCGAAGTCCTTGCCCAGGCTGGTGGCGGTCACGTAGGCGTGGGACGTGGCGTCGCCGTCAACGGTGGCCGCGTCTATTGTCACCTGTTTGGTGGCGGGGACGTTCAGGCTCACCGTGAAATCCAACTGTCCGGCGGACTCGCCGGCCTGGGCGTCGTCGATGGAGAAGGTCAGGTCGTTGTCGTAAACATTGTGAGTCCGGATGGGGTTGGTTGTGGGCCGGCCGCCGATGGACCCGAGAAGAAGGGGTGCGTAACCTGAGCCCTGGAGTATCCGGACAATGACCGCGCCGTCGGCCTCCACCGTGCTGTCGTCCACCGTGGTCAGCTCTAGGAACGTTCTGCCTTCTCCGGCCGGGGAAGTAACTGAATTCGGTATGGCCCCGAAGATGAAGTCCCCTTCCTGGGTGATTTCCAGGTTGACGGTGAGAGGACCGATTCCGGGGTCGGGGTTGATATCTGGATGGAAGCACTCGGTTCCCCCCGCATAAAAGCAGTCGTCCTCGGTGGTGACGACCCCGTCCGGGTCCAGGGGCACCAGGCACCGGAACGGCACTCTCACGGTGTCGCCTTCCTCGTAGTGGATGATGGCGGGGGCCCAGAAGACCACTCCGAAGGCCAGATCGTTGTCCTTGATGGCGCCGGTGCCGGTATCGTCTCCCAGCGTTAACTCCGATGGGTTGCTGAGGACCAGGTTGAAGGTCTCGTCGTCCTCGTCCAGTTCGTCGTCCAGCAGGGTTACGGTGACCGTCTTTTCCGTTTCCCCGATGGCGAAATTCAGGGTACCGCTGGCGGCGGTGTAGTCCACGCCGCTGGTGGCGGCGGCTGTCGAGCCGTCGTCGGATGTGGCCCAGTCCACTGAGGAGGCGTTCTCGGTGTTGGGACGCTCCAGGGACACCGAGAACTCGATGGTGCCCCCGTTCTCGTAGGCGCTGGCGTCTTCCACCGATATGGCGGGCAGTTCGTTGTCGGTGACGCCGGTGGTGGCGGTGTAATCTTCCCACCGGGAGCCTGGGTAGTCGTAGTGCCTGTAGCCGTACTGGTCGTCGACCGTTTCGGTTGGCCCCTGGGTATGGACGGGGGCTCTCAGGATCTCGACGGTGATGGAGCCGTCGGCCTCGTCGATGGCATCGTCCAGCGTGGGGAGGGGTGAGAGTAGCGGTGGCCTCGCCCCCGGCAAAGGTCACTGTCTGCGGGGCAGCGCCGGAGATGTAGTCGCCGTCCTGGGTTACCTGGACCATCACGTGGAGCGGCCTGGTCAGTGAGTCGGACTTGCCCCCGTGGCGGTGGAAGGTGAAGGTCGCGGCGGTTCCCTCCTCCACAGTGGTCTGGTCCGCTGCGACGCGGACCCCCATGGTGTTGCTGTATACCCGGAACGTGATGGTGGCGGGAGTGCCCAGTTGGTACTGAGGGTAGTATCCGCAGGCCTCGGGATCGTCCGGGCAGTGGTAGGGCAGTATCTCCATGCTCCCGCCGTCGCCCAGGGCTTTCGGTCTAAAGGTTCCTATTTGGACGCCGCTGGATGCCCCTGGTGAAAAGCCCCCACGCTTAACGTTGTAATAGTTCTTTTCCACGTCGCGGAGCGGACGGGGCCGGTATGAAACTTGTTCGGTGTTCGACACGAGCTCCAGGAGGCCGGAAGTGTCACCAGTGCGGGTGAAGGGCAGCAGGACGGGGTCGGGACCCCCGTAGTGCTCGCTGAGGGTGTCCAACCCGGTCACCGTAGGGATGTCGTTGTCCTGGACCCACACCTTGTCGGACTCTGGCTAAAGGGGGCTACGTACTCGTCGTCCGGGTCGTTGAGGACCAGGGGGTGGTAGGTGCTGTTGCTGTGTGGCAGGCTGTCGTCGGTGGTCGGGCGGGTTACGGTCAGCGTGTTGGTTCCTGCTGGGATTGTGAGGGTGATCTCCTCCACGCCGAAGTGGATGTGGTTCGGCGGAGTGGTGATGCCTCGGGTGGGGTCGTTCAGGTCATCGGCAGTCACCCGGTACCTGACCCGCGTCAGCTTGAGCCTGACTTCCAGGCTGCTGGTGGTGGAACCGTTGTGGGTCACCGTGAACGAAACCGGGTCGCCTTCGTTCACCCAGTCCTGGTCGCCGCTGACGGACACCAGAGGCTTGACGCCGTCATTGTCGTGGATTTCGAAGGTGTGGGTGTTGGGCCAACCGGCCCGGTAGTCCGTGCCGTCCTGTAACGTAACGGTGAGCTTGCCGACGTCCTCGACGACGCTGTCGTCTTCAGTTGTGATTGTCGCGTTTGCCACGGAATCCATGCTGCCGAAGGTCACGGTGGTGGGCAGGGTCCCGGTGGTGAACTGGCCCGTTTCGGTAATGTCCAGGTTCACTGTGAGGGGTCGTCCGGTACCGAGCCTGGACAGCGTGAGGGTTATGGCCTCTCCCTCAATGACCCGCAGGTTGCCGGCTCCCAGGTTCACCGCCGGGACGCGGGTTTCCCGGACCGTGGTTGTGGCGGAGGACGGATATGCGCTCAGATACGTCGAGGGTTCGTCGATGGTGACCGGGTTCAGTACGTAGACGGTTACGGTGTAGTTGCCCAGGCTGGCATCGTCGCTCTCGGTGGTTATTGTGTGCTGCGCCGTGGCGTTGCCCGCGGCGAACACGACGGAATCCTGGCGGGTGAGCTCCTTTGGAGCGGTCTGGAGCACCTGCAGCCACACCGTGAGTTCGCCGGTGGTGTCGCCGGTGCGGGTAAGGTCCATTGTGATGCTGCTGCCCTCGTCCACCGCGGTCTGCCCAGCTACGACGGTGACCCTGGGCTCGTCGTCTTCGACGATCCCCCCGGGCCGTCAGGGACGCCTGCCGGTCCTGGAGCCTTGCATGGACGGGGTTGGTCAGTATTACGGTGAAGGTTTCGTTGGTCTCGACGATCAGGTCCTGCAGCACCTGGGCCTGGATGACGGCGCTGGTCTCGCCGGGGGCGAAGTGAGGGTCCCGGTGGCGTCAACGATGTCGTCGCCGTCCAGGGTGTCCGACTCCCGAACCTCGTAGTCCACGGACACCGTCCGGAGGGACGGCAGCGGGCTGAGCAGTCCACCCAGAAGTCTATGGTGGCGTCGCCCTCGCTTCCCGTGGCGCCCACGTCCCGGAATCCCAGCACCGGCAGGGGGTCCCTGTCCCGCACGACGACCGTTGCGGCGGCGTGGGCCGGGTCAATGGCGTAGCCGTCGCCCGGCAGGATCTCGATGGTGAAAGTTGCGTCGCCGTCGTTGCCGTCCCGGGCTTCGGAGAAGAGCAGGAGGTTGTTGTAGGATGAATTCCGGTAGATGGACCAGATGCGGTCTCCCAGCAACGTGTCCCCGACGGCGTTGCCGTCCTCGGACTGGCGCACGTTGATCGTCAGGTTCTCGCTGGTGTGCCCGTCGCGGAGCAGCCTGAACGGCATTGCCTGTCCTTCGTTCACGACGGGTGTGAGGATTTCGACTCCGACGTTGTAGGGATCGTCGTCCACGAAGGTGGCGTTGATGGTGGTCGGCCCCGTTGTTATCCAGAATTCGGGTGGCTCCGGGTGCAGTGTGGCCTCGTATTGCACGTCGGGGGTCTTCCGGTTGTTGTCCACCCTGTGGAAACGGAGGGGTATCTCGGACTGGCCGGGGTCAATGCCGGCGTAGATGTGTTCCTGTTTGCCCACTGGCCCGGCGGTGACGTGCACGTCCAGGTCATTCTTGAGCTCGCCTGTGCGTGTGATGGTGAGGATGAGGTCATTGCCCTCATCCACCTCTGCCTGGTTGAAGCTGATCTGGACCTGGGGGGCCGTGTCGTTGTCCGCGACCGCCACGGTGGCCGAGGGTGACCCCAGAATCCCGTAGTCCGGTTCCGCCGCCACCGTGAACGTCAGGGTGCTGTCCGGTATGTCCCGAGCATTGTCGGGCGGCGTCAGGTCGACGGTCTTGGTGACGTCTCCGGGCTCGAAGACGATGCTGGAAGGGACGGCAACGACGTCGGTGGGAATGTCGCCCTGGAGGAACCCGCCAGGGTCGTCGACGGAGACGCCGACTATTACCCTCTCTGTGGTGGTGTTGCCCCGGGTCAGCGTGAAGGTGAGGGTTTCACCCTCGGTTATAGAGGTTGAGTTTGTCGAAAGGGTGATGGTGGGCTGGTCGTCGTCAATGATGGATATTTCTCTGTTATGAGCGGTTGGAGGGTGTAGACCAGAGTAAACATCGTAGAGCCCTCCGTTTTTTCGGAAGAGCTTGGCCCTGAGGCTTTTCCGCGGTTCGTAGACCGAGTCGTCCTCGGCGGTGACGGAGACCGTCGCGGTCTGGGTGACGTAGTCGACAAAGCTGTCGGTCATCGGGACCGCAGGAAAGACTATGTCATGGATCTGCTCGGTGGGATTGGTGCCATCCAGTTGTTCGCGGTTGGGCTCCCAGGTGCGGAGCTGGACGGTCAAAGGCTCGAGGGGATTGCCTCTTTCTCTCTCGATTTGGAATGTGACCTGCTGACCTTCTGAGACGGGGCTGGGGGTGCTTGAGGTCATGCGACCTGCACCGGTCCTCTGTCGAAGGGCCGCCCGGTGCGCTTCCTGGGGCTGGTCACCGTCCAGTACTCCGCCTCTTCGGTGGGGGTGAGGGCGTTGCCTCCGGCATCCTCAATGTTCCTTATCGTCGCAGAGTACTCCCAGCGATTGGGGTCAACCAGCCCGTTGTCGAGGATTTCCACCCTGCCCACCACGTTGGTCTGGTTGCCCGTCAGGGTCAGGGGAAAATCCTGGTAGTGGTTTCCCGTGACGGGGTCGACCGGCCAATCGGAGTGGCGGGGAGTCGTCCGGCCCCGGTCGTGTTCCAGCCTCAGGATGAAGGTGGCCGTCTTCCCGGTGTCTGTGGGTCGTCTCCTGACCTCGAAGTGAGCCGAGAAATACTCGTCCAACCCGTTGTGGAAGAACCGGAAGGTCCGGTTGTCCTCGTAGTAGAAAATCCCTTCCGCCGGACCGTATGTGCAGGGTCTGGGAGTGCAGTCAAGCCAGCTCTCGCCCTCTTCCCAGGAACTATCTGTGTAATCTAGGAAACCCCATTCCAAGCTCAGGACCTGCGGGGTGTCGTTGTCGGTCACCGACACGGTGGCGGAGGTTTCCAAGCCGGTGTGGGCCAGCAGGTAGCCGGCGCCGGGAAGTACCCATACCTTGGCGTCGCCGTCGGTGAGGTCGCGCTGGTCGTCCGGTGTGGTTAGAGTCAAGGTCTGGGTGAGGGCGTTGGCGGCGAACTCCACCTGGGTGGGGATGTCCGGCGCCGGGTCCCAGTGGTTGCCGCGCAGGAAGTCCTGGGGGTCGTCCACGCGTATGTCCACGGTCAGCGGCTGGGCCGTATCGCCGCCGGTGCGGGTGAGGGTGAAGGTGGCGCTCTCCCCCTCGGCTATGGATGACGGGGTGGCGGTGAGGCTGACCAGGGCGCTGCCGCTGGGCGGGTCGTCTATCTCGACCGTGGCCTCATAGGGAGTGCCCCGGCTGTAGCGGCTGTTGCTGATCGGCCGGATCGACGCTTCCAGTTCGTCCGTGCCTGGTTCGGCCACTCCGTCCACGTAGGGGTGGACGCTGAGCTTGACGACGCTTTCCCCATGGCTCGAAGTCCACTAGGTGGTCCCTTCGGCTAGGGTTGCCGCTGCCGTCCCCGGGCGATCGGTTGGGTTCCCGGGTCCTGACCGTCACCGTGAGGGCCTGGCTGATCGGGCCTTGCAGCCGGGTGACGGTGTATACGACCTCGCTGCCTTCGGTAACGGTGGCCCGGTCAGCCGTCATCTGGACCGTGCCGTCGCTGGCCCCGCTGTCGGTGGCCTCGACCGTTGTCTCCCGGAAACCGGACTTGACCGTCCAGTACTTGGCCTCTACGGCGGCGTCCAGGGCCGTTCCCTGGTGGTCGACCAGGGGTCTGATGGCGGTCCAGTAGTTCCAGTCGGCTTCGGACTCTCCGTTCTCGGGGACTGTGAATGTCTCGCTAACCTCCAGGGCGGAGCCGGTGATTTCGAGAGGGTAGTCCTTGTAGAGCCGTCCGGTGGCGTCGTCGTGGGTCCAGTCGTCCACGATGTTGTCGTCCCCGGCGCGGTCGGTCTCCAGCCTGACGGTGAAGGTTGCGTTCGTGCCGTTGTCGGCGTCCTGCTGGCGGCGCTTGACGACGACCCCCAGGGTGTCGCCCTCGCTTACGTCGGCGTCATTGACGCTGTCCTTGCCGAAGTGCAGCTCCAGCTCCTGCGGCGTGTCGTTGACTATGACCTCTACCGACCGCGACAACTCGTAACCCGCGTCTATGTCCAAGAGCCCCACGATGACGTAATCGTGGGAGGGCAGGACCGTCAATTTGAATGAATCTCTGGGAGAGTCGTGCTGGTCTTCCGGTGCTGTGATCACAAGCGTATGGGAGGTCTCATTGGCCCCGAATTCGACTTGGGTCGGAAGGTCCGGAGGCGGGTCCCAGTGGTTGCCGCGGAGAACGCCCGAGGGGTCATCCACCTTCAGGTCTACGGTGACGGGTTGGGTGGTCACGCCTGAGCGGGTCACCGTGAAGGTTACGGAAGTGCCCTCGTCGATTTGCGGGTCGTACACTGTGATCCCAATGTTGGTCACGCCGGCGGGGAGAGGATAGGCGACGTGGATGACACCCACTGCGGCCGTATCCGGGGTGCCGACGGTGTAGCTGCTGTCGCTTGGGGGCTTGTACCTGGGCTTTGAGTTCGGGGGCGCCGGCGTCCACCAATTGGTCCTTGTAGACCAGGACTTCAAGGGTGGCCACCTTGTCGCGGGCGGGAAAGGTGACGTCGTGAAACTGTTCGGTGGCGTTGTTGGGGAGCAGGTGGTTCGTCTCCCAGGTCTTCACCCGGACGGTGAGGGAGTTGTTATAGCTGCCGCCGGTGCGCTTTAGCGTGAAGGTCGCCAGCCCGCCCTCATGCACGGCGGTCTGGACAGTGTGGATGGAGACGTAAGTGGGGTTGGCTTGGGCGTGGGACGTGAGGGGCCGGGCAATGTGGAAGATTGAGAACAGGCCCAGGGCCATTGCGGCGGCAATGACCGCCAGCGCGGGTGCGTTGCAGTAGCGATTCTTCAAGGTCGGGTTATTGCCTATGAATCATTTTGGGTTGGGGGTCCCAGGGTGGCCTGGTTTGAGGCTGCGGTGACGCATGATGTGTGGTTGCGGCGAGGAAGGAGTGGGAATTGTCTTCTGGCACTTGATCGTCTTAGCCGTGCTTCCGTTTCTAAAGAAAGTGATCCGGTGCGTCTGGAGGCTCGGGTTGTCTCCGTTGCTGTCTCCAGGCCGGGCTCCCATGTTTCAAAGTCCACGGTCACGCTGTACACGGACATACTCGTTTCTTGGTCACCAGGAACTCGGCCTGAGCGCCCTCGTGAACCTGAGCGTCAGGTCCGGCATGAACCACCTGGATTTTGAACTCGGGGATCAAGGTCGGGGCATAGGCCGGTGCGGCGAGGAGAATGGTCAGGCTAGAAGCCAGCGCAGAAATGACGAGAATAAGCCAGACCGGTTTAACCACAAGCCTTTTCATTTACGTGGGCACCTACAGTGACTTCGACTGCACCAAGGCAGCGTAGTTGGTCATGACCTTGGAGGTGACGGAAATAAAAACCGCCATCTCCTCTTCACAGATGCCCTTGGAGAGCGTTGCGTCGTACGCCTGCACGCGCCGGTGAAGCTCCAGCGTCAGCGACTTGCCCTCCTCGGTCAGGGTCAGTAGCACGACGCGCCGGTCGTCGCGGGGGCGCCGCCTCCGAACCAGGCCCCTGTCCACCATCTTGGTCACCATAAGGCTTATGCGGGGAACCTTGACCGGCAAGAATTGCGCCAATCGAGAGGTGGTCCACTCTTCTTTAACCAGGAAGGCTCTGAGGAGAGCGAACTCCAAGGGGTTGATATCGTGGGACGCAACCTGTTCCGCCATCCCCCTGTAGGCTACGTTTACCAGGCCAGCCACGCATTCCCCCAGATCGGCGGGTTGCCTTTCCGCAATGGCGGCATGTTGTCGAGTCTGATTCAAATTCACGGCGACATGCGCTCCTCTCAAATGTTTCTCTGGTAAACAATCTTCGCAGGCGAGTCTGAATCTGGTCTGAAGAAACGGGGTAAATTGCTCTGAGAGTATTCCGAGTTTCTTCTCGTGCCGACAGCGTCGGGGTCGGTTTTGCTGGAAGAGTCGACAGGTCCAGGAGACGCGGCGTTACCCAAAGACCCTATCAGTGAAGACTTGGCCAGCGTCTGCCGCACCTTGCGGTAGACGCCCAGCTAGGGTGAGGAAGGCCTGCTGGCGGTGGTGGAGCGCGACGGCAGCGCGGTTAAGAAGCGCAGAGATCCCGCCGAGGCAACACCTACCCCCCCCCCCCCCCCGGCCTGAAGGAGTGCTATTCCAATGGCACCGGGGCCGGCATAGACCCCCAGCGCAGGACCGAAGCGGGTGACGTGAGGCTCCGTGTCCCCAGGCAGCATGTCAGCGAGTTCGTCAGCGATCTCTTCTGCAAATTGGGGCGTGGTGCTATGCATCACAGCCAGGGACTCGATCGGCGCGAACTCACGCGCAGTCTGCTTCATCTTGGCCAGGGCCCTCGGGAACGTCCGGGCCTTGCCCAGAGGATGCACTTCACCGTCCCGTACGATCATCATCGGCTTGATCTTCAGTACCGAGCCGACGAGCGCTTGGGCCCTGCCGAGCCGACCGCCCTTCTGAAGGTATTCCAGCGTCTCAAACAGGCAGAGACACTGAGCTCTGCCCACCGCGTTTCGGGCTGCCGAGATGACCTCATCCAGTCCTGCCCCCATTCTGGCGGCCGCCGCCGCCGCCAGGACGACCAAACCGAGGCCCATCGAGGCCTGCCCCGAGTCGATTACCTCGACCGAACACCCTGCGGAGGTCGCAGCGGCTGCCTGAAGGGCCGAGTTGTATGTGCCGCTGATCTTAGACGAGATGTGGATGTACACGATCCCGTCGGCGTCCTGGCTCAGCTCGTCATAGACGTTCTTGAGTCGCCCGGGTGACGCCTGTGAAGTCTTGGGCTATTCCGGGCTGGCGGACAGCATCGAGTAAAACTCGTCCGGTGTAATGGTAACGTTGTCCTCGAAGGCGCGGGTACCGAAGTGGACATTCTGGGCAACCACGGTATTGCCTAGCTTCCGGGCTACAGAGCTGGCGATATCGGAAGTGCTGTCGGTGCCGATCCTGACGGTCACGACATCACTCTGGGAATGGCCACACCGTTGCCGGCATTGCCATGCGGTAGCCCACCCTAGGTTCGGTAAATATGTACGTGGGCCGCCTGGCGTTGTCCTCCAGTTTGTTGCGTAGCTGCTTGACGTAGGTATACACGATCTGCGCATCGCCTGAGTATATCGGTCCCCAGACCTTTCTCAACAGCTGTTCGTGCGTCAACACGCGCTCGGCAGCCGTGGAAAGCTCGAAGAGCAGCTTGTACTCGGTCGCTGTCAAATGCACCTTGCGGCCGGCAACGGTCACGAAGCGCTCGGCGTAGTCGATAGCCAGGTCGCCAAGCAGGAAAGGCTCCAGCTGCCCTGTCTGGCCGGGCGCCGCCCGCTTCCGCAAGGCCGCTCTGATTCTCGCCACCAGCTCTGTTGGCGTGAAGGGCTTGACGACGTAGTCGGCGGCACCAAGCTCGAAGCCCCGGTCCATGTCTTGGCCGATGCCTTGCCTGGACAGGAAGATGACCGGGGCATCGGATATCCTGTCGATGCGTTCCATCAGCTCGAATCCATCGGCCCAGGGCGACATCAGGTCCACCAGGACAAGATGTGGCTTTTCCGCCTCCACGAGGCGTTCCACCTCGTCGGGATTGCCGGTTAGAACCGGCGTGAACCCTGCCTCCGAGAGGGTGTTGCGAATATACCTCCTTGCCTGCGGGTCGTCATCGCTCCGGCGAGGCATAGCGCCGCAACGAGGAGTGGACCGGCGACTATCGCCCTGATGGCCTTGGAGGCGCCGGGCAATGCGGGTTGGCGAGTTATCATTTGCCAACCAGACTCCGCCACGTGGGTTCGACAGCCGCAGCGTCATAGTCTCGGTGTCCTCGTACGCCGCGTCGAACTCTACCGGCATCCATATCGTCTTCGTAAGATCGCGCCTGCCAAACACCAGCGTCCCTGACTTCGGCTCGTAGTCCCGGCCCGCCACCGCAGTACCGTCCACGGTGACGTAGTCCACGCGCACTTCCTTGTTCGCTTCCCGGTTCGGGGTCACCTCGAAGATGAGATACGTCCGCGTGTCCCGCGATTCTTCCCTGGAGTTGAGGACGACATGCCCCTGATGAGGGCCGTCATAACGGCGACTGCGGATGTCGTGTCCAAGGTGGCGGAGACGCTGCTGTCGCGGGTTGTCGTCAGTTCGAGACCTTCCTGGTGATGCTGATCCAATAGGTTCCGGTGCGGTCTGTGCCCTCAGAACCCACTGCGATATAGTAACGGCCCGTGCTGGGGGCTGTCCAGTCTTCGACGAAGACCTTCTTTCCGGCGTCTCCCGCGCTGGCGGTGCCGCTGATGGCGTTCCCGTCGGCGTCTTTGATGCCCAGGATCTTGAGCTGGGTGGCTTGCAGCCTCTCCGGCAGGCTGGTCTTGGTCCTTAGTCTGACGGTGTACTCCTCACCCTGCTCGAGGTCTACCCCGAACCAGTCCTCGTCGGGGTTGGAGTCCCAGTTGTCGCCGAGAACGTGGTGGAGTTCCGGTCGGGTCACGTTGTTGTTCCCCCAGTCGGTGCCGGCCCGGAGGACCTGGCGTCCTCCGGTTCCAGCCAGCAGGTCGGAGTCGGCGGGGTATCCCTCTGGGCCTCCTGCCCACTGGTACTGTGCGTCGTCGTCGTCGTTGATCCGGCAGATGTTGTTGACCCGGACCTTGAGTTGGTAGGTGCCGGTGCCGTTGTTGCCTGAGGAAACCTCGATCTTGTAGGTGCGGTGGTCGGTTCGCAAGATGCGCCTGATGGCGTTGCCGTCACTCTTGGAACCGTAGGTAATCAACTCGGATCTGCCTCTGGCGTTCCAGATGGCGGGGATTTCAGGGTCCTCCAGGGTGAGGTTGGGGTGTTCCTCGACGCCGAGCATGTCGCTGCCGTCCACTCCGATGGCCTCGATGAGGTAGCTCTTGTAGGGGTCGAGCCTGATCTTGTGGAGGTTGGTGTCTCCCGCTTGGGTGATCTCACCGGTCAGGTTCTTGACGACGATGGCGTTGACCAGGTTGTCCAGGTTGTCGCACGGGGAGGCAAGCTTCACGCTTACCGTGACCTCCTGGCCTGGCGACCAGACCAGGCTGGCGGGCAACTCGCCAGAGGGAATATCCCATCGATCGCCGAACTCGCCGTCGTCCGACTCCGCGTCCGCTATGAACGTGTGCCCTTCAATGGTGACCTGCGTGCCGCGCGGCACCCTCGGGATAGAGCCGAAGTAAATGTAATCGGGCAGTTGCGGGAGCGGGTGCGCAAGGGCGTGCACGGTCCAGACGTTGATGTTTGCGCCGCCGGGTTGGATCGTGTCGTCGACGATCGAGCCGTACTTGTCAAATTCATACCCGTGTAATAATCCGTCACCCTCGGCGTCTGCCACCGTCATCGTCGTGCACCAGTCGTTGACCGCGGGACAGGGACTCGCCGCCTCCACCTGGAAGGGCAGGGTGAACATCAACCCGAGGGCTGCGATGAGGAGGGCTGCGATGAGCATGATCGAGCCGGTGAGTGCATTCCGGCGGCTGATGGCGGAGTTGATGAACAATTCTACGAAACCTCCTGCTGTTTATCAGGTCGGGAGTGCCACAGGATGGGCGTTATCGCGACGTCTGAAAGCTGCCGAAGATTACCGGAATTCTCCATACCGGCGCAAGTAGCAAATGCCCTAAGGCATTGGGGCGTGTGCCCTGCCGCGAGACAGTCGAATGCCCTTCTGGATGGAAGCTGAATGGAACCGTGAACCCTCTCATGCACACACTGGACGACCTTGGTTCCAGCCTGACTTGGAGAGAGTCATTCAGGGCCGCACACAGCTCTCGACTAGTTACGCCTATCTACAAACAGCTGTAGTGACCTAACCACAGGTACTATCGCTATAGCCGCTAGGGCATATGCTTCTTGTGCACATGGCCCATGATGGTTAGATTGATTGGAGATGCGCCGGGTACGCCCGCCCACAACTATCAAAGCGCCTTATACATCCACGGCCGGGGATACGAGATGCCTCACGGGTTCCACAACGTCCGGGTACGGCAGCTAGTGAAGAGAGCAGCCGCCACCTTCCGGGTAAACGACTGGGTGCTCAACCAGATCGACCCGGACGGACTGAGGTTCGTGGCCATCATTTCTGTCAGGGCGCACTGGTTCATGATCGCCGTACTACTGTTCGAACTGGTCTATCGCCCCTATTTGTACTTCGGGGTTGCCAGGTATGCCCCCTTTCCGCTGATCCTTCTGGTGTTGACTGGGTTTATCGGGTACCTTCAATACCGTCTCCTGTCCAGCAGGCCGATTACATGGCACTGGCTTGTGGCTCTTTACGCGTTGGACGTGTTCCTGATTTCGGCGGTGGTGGCGTTAAGCGACGGCTTCAGTCACTCCTTCCACCACCTGTTCTACTATCCCGCACTGGCCGGGTTGGCGGTGCTATTCAATTCCTTCAGGCTCAACATGGTCTGGGTGACGATGGCGTCCGTCGTCTACGTGGCGATCAGTCTGACCGTGGGGGATGGAATAGACACCGAGGCAAGGGACGAGAAGGCGCTCCTGGCCAGGATAGCGGTCATGTATGCGGTCGTGGCGGCAGTCAACCTGGCAACGAGGTTCGAGCGGATGAGATGGAGGCAGGCGGTGGAGCGCGAGCGGGCGCTTCAGCGTGAGCGGGTCGAACTGTCCCAGGCCATTCACGACACCGCGGCCCAGTCTGCGTACATGGTTGGGTTGGGCATCGACACGGCGAAGGCGCTGGCCGGAGACGCGAACCCGGAGCTGACCGACACGCTTGAGGCGGCGTCCCGGCTGTCCCGGTCCGTCATATTGGAGCTGCGGCATCCCATAAATGTGGGCGGCATCTACGAGGGCAGGGAGTTGAGCCGGGCTCTCAGGACCCACGCGACCAGCTTTACGAACGTCACCTCGGTGCCCGTCGAGATGACTCACACGGGGGTGGAGCCGCCGCTGTCGATAGAGGCCAGGAGCCTGCTCTTCTCGATAGCGCACAACGCGCTCACCAACGCATACCGCCATGCGAAAGCGAACAGGGTGGCCATCGACCTGGAGTTTGCTGAGAATCATAGCCGTCTCTCGGTAGCAGACGACGGGGTCGGGCTTCCCGATGATTACGCGGAGCGCGGCAACGGCTTCGCGAACATGAGCAGGGCCGCCGAACGGCTGGGCGGGCGTCTCGCGGTGGAGCAGAGAGGCGCCATGGGCGGCGCGGCCGTGACCTGCGTTGTACCGCTGGAACAATAGAGATAGGAGGTCCGAAATGTCGGCGGACGAGCGCATAAGGGTGATGATCGTTGACGACCATTCAATCGTAAGGGTCGGCCTGAAGCAGGTCCTGGAACAGTCCGGCGAGTTCGAGGTGGTGGGACAGGCGGCGGACGGCGAGGAGGCGGTAAGGGTGGCCGCCGAGGTGTCGCCGGACGTGGTGGTGATGGATGTGATTATGCCGAGGAAGGATGGCGTGGAAGCGTGCCGGGAGATCATGGTGTCCGCCCCCGAGACCCGCGTGGTCATGCTGACGGCCTCGACGGAGGTTGACGCCATAGTGGAGGCCGTGGCCGCCGGCGCCACCGGATACCTCCAGAAGGAGACGGACAGGGAGCGGCTGCTGTCAACCGTGCGGGACGCGGTCTCGGGCGAGCTTAGGGTGCCTGTTGAAGTTGTTAGAAGGGCGTTCGAGGAGATACGCGGCAGCGGAAGGGCAGGAGATGCCGCCGCCGGGCTGACTCCGAGGGAGCGGGAGATTCTCGTCTCGTTCTCCAAGGGTATGTCCTACGCCCGGATAGCGGAGGCGAGGGGGATCAAGCCGGTGTCCGCTCGGAACGCCATCTATGGCATCCGGCAGAAGTTGGGTGTCGGGTCATTGCAGGAGTTGGTGCTCTGGTCCGCACGGAACGGACTGCTGGGTGACTAGCGGCACGGACCGCTTTCAAAAAGAATCGTCTCCCCGCGCTCTGCCAGGTCTGGACGTCGGATCGGGCGCTTGGAGCCGTGAGCCGACAGGCTACATGGAGGTATTTCTATGGATACTCGCTGGACTATCTTCGCAATTGCCATACTAATCTTCGCCTGCTTGTCGTGCGGCGGCCCCGAAGCCGTCAGGATGGGTACCGAGGGGGCGTATCCTCCCTACAACTTCATCGACGACGAGGGAGAAGTCGACGGATTCGAGCGGGAGTTGGGTGACGAGCTGTGCCGCCGGGCCGACCTCGAATGCACCTGGGTGACCAACGACTGGGACAGCATCATACCCAACCTGGTGGCTGGGGACTATGACACCATCCTCGCCGGGATGAGCATCACCGACGAGCGGGACGAGGTCATCGATTTCACGCATCCGTACTTCCCTCCCGGCCAGTCAGTCTACCTGGCACTGGCCGGGGCTGGCGGCCATGTGGTAGACGGCAAGGTGGCTGCCCAGGTGGCTACCGTCCAGGCGGACCACCTGTCGCAGTCAGGCGCGACCCTCCTGGAGTACGAGCTGGCCCCTGCGGTGGTCTCGGCCGTCTTGAGCGGAGAGGCGGATGCGGCGTTGGTAGACCTGGAGTTCGCCCGGGAGCGTATGGCGGAGCATGAAGGAAAGCTGGCCCTGGTGGGGCCGCGTGTCGAACTGGATTCCGGAATCGGCGTGGGCGTCAGGGAGGACGATGGCGATTTGAAGGACAAGCTGGACAAGGCCATCGCCGGCATGAAGGAGGACGGCTCTCTGAACGCCCTCATCGAGAAGTGGTTCGGGTCCGAGGCCGAGAAATTCTAAGGTCATGCTCCTCCAGACGACCTCTGAAGAGAAGGTCAACCCCTGACTCAGGCTGGTTGCAACGGCATAGGAACGGGCGACATTGGCCGCCCGCGCTGCCATCCTGTCACAATCATGCTGCAGCAACCCTTGGTGAGTCTCACAGGCTTCCCAGCCACATCTCGAAGATGGTTCTGTCTACCGTCAAAATAGGCCCAACGTGGCCGTCCTGCACCCCTCTGCTCCGACGTGTCACACTACAGGAATCGAGAGACCCTCATGCGTAGAAAGGCTACCGAGCCACATCTCAAAGATAGTGGTATCTACCGTAAGCGGTGGTGGGAGAAGGATGACTAGTTGCCCAGTGTCGTCACCCTCCACCGCGCCCCAATCCCACCGCCCACGAGGACCGCAGTTCTTGGTGTCTACGGGTAGTGAGAAAGTTCGAGCTAGACTCCTTGGGGGAGAGACGCTCCGCAAGTAACGTAGCCGATGACCTTACCCCGGAATTAGTATCACTGGCCAGTAGAGTCCCGCCATAGATTCAGCGAACTCTCTTAGCGCCTAACCATTGCTATTGGAGGCATTCGCCAATAGTGCCCCCAAGCGCTGAGTTAAAGGGGTTCCCTTTTATCTCCCGTGCTTAGAGGTCAATTCCGTGCCTGAAATCGGGCTGGAATTTTAGGACCCTTTTATCCCTAAGCGTCGATGTGGCCCCGCGCTATCGCGACTGCGAGACGGAAGCGCATCTGGCGGCCCATCTCGCAGTCGAAGTTCCCTGCGTGTATGCCGTCAGAGTCCACTTTGCCCCGCAGTGCTCGAAAAGCATTGCCTCCACTGCCTCCAGCAAGTCCCGCGAGGCCGCCAGAAGTCGGGCATTTGCGTGGGCCTCTTCATACTGCGCTCCGTGCTGGAGGGTACAGGTCCGGCGCGTAGTGGACTTCCCTGTGGGCTTCGTAGGCTTCCCCAAGCTCCCGCGGCCCCAGGTAGATGATGAAACCGCCTTCGTCGTCCACCTAGCTGGACTTCAACCAGATGCCTGACCTTTGGCGAGCTACCTGAATTGTAAGTCGTCAGCGAAGACGCTAACGGCGCAAAGGCATAGACAAGAGTCAGCCCTCAAGACGCCGTCGCTCGATATGAAGGTCTTCGACAGACCGGGTGTCGGCCACCGCGTGGGAATGCTCTTGTGTGTGTGTAAGAGCAAAATGGTACTTCACGCGCGTATATTATATTAGAGAGATTCCAACTCCGACTCGCCGCACCCTCCCATTCCTTGACATAAGGAAGGCGCGCATGCCCGCGAGGTTGGAGTCCCCACCAGATCTAGAGCGGTTCGCCTCACATGGCGACCCGCGGATAGAGAAGTGACCCAGGCGCCCCGTCACTCCGGGCGACATCACGGCGGCGAGCGGCGATGAACGTGACTGGTCCCGCTGGTGTCTCGAGCTGGTGTTCTTGATCAGCTACCCTGGGCTCTCAGCGCCTCGCGAGACCTCAAGGGAAATTCGAATGTTGACTGCCTTCACATCTGCCACCTTCTAGAAGGCAATTGGCGCTCTGAGCGAAGGGCTTCAGGGGTGTCCGTACAGCCGACTCTTAGTGTGCAACTCTATACCAGTGCATTGCTCCGCGTCCCACCATCGCTCTCCGGGCCAGCGGCGGGCCGTCGCGGTTTAGCCTGAGCGCCGAATTCGTGGACTTTGGCCATCGGTGCTTGCCGCCTACTCTATCACCCCTGCTGCCGACCACCAATGCGTTCAGGTCAGCGAATCTCCCACTGCAACCGGCACGCGAGGACCACAGTTCGAAGTGCTCCCAGTAAGTTGAGCACATCTGCATAGGACTTGCCATAGGTACATCTGCAATCTTTCTTTACCTCAAATTGCAAGGGGCTCAGACACGATGAGTCTAGGTTGGCATAAGACCATCAACGAGCGAGAACCACGGCGCGAAAGCAGGTTACATTGTCAACATGGTAGCTTTCCCGGTGCCCGGACAGACTGACCTGCGCAGCGCGGGCCTTGATGGCGGGACGGGACTCTGTGCACAATGGTTAAATGCGATCGAACTTCCAGAGGAAGACTTAGGGTTGCACCGGAAACCGGATGCGCCGTACGTCTGGGTCGGCACAATGCTCGGTCTTTATTGGAGGGCTATTGACCGCTGGAACGGGATGGCGCAGTACGCGGTCCGCTGCTTGCCATACCGCCCCATTTCCCAGTCCATACTTACGAGTGCCGTGAGTCCGACCGGCGGGACGGTGTTTGCAGGAGGTGACCTTGAGAATCTCCCGGTGCGCCAGGGTATAGAGTAGTGCCATTGCGGAGGGAGGCAGGAGCCGGATGAGATCATGGCCGACAAGCGTTGGGGAGCTGGATGACAACGTCCGTTTGGTCATTGATGGCTACCTGAAGACCATTGAGGAGTTTGCCTGTGATCCGAGTGCCTTCGGGACTGCAGGACCTAGTGCAGAGCAAATCAACGGGCGCATTGGCCTTGCTGTCGAAATGATGAACAAGCAGGTTGAGGAGGAAGCCATTCTGGACGCCATGAGAGTTCAGACTAGGGAGCTTTGGCAGGACTTTCCCGAGCTTGAGCTCCTCGGGAACCACTTCAGGCGGGCCGCCCTCCGCAATACGGCACGCGGCTTTCCGGGCACCACAGACCCTCCTACCGAAGAAGAGGGTCTCCAGCTTGCAAGGGCAGTTGTGGCTCGCCTGCCGGGCAGGTCACTAGAGGCCCGGATCCCAGGCGCGGACTGGTTGAACCTGGACTGGGAGTCCGAATTCATTTCCATGCATTTGGCATACCACTTGTTACTAAACCGTTCCAATCTCCTGCTGCGAGAGTTCGTCAAGCACTCTGGAATAAGGGTCTATTTCAACGCCCTTCGGTTCCTAAGCGAGGAGATGGAGCACTGTGACGAGTCTATTCCAGGCCCCCTGAAGAAGTGGCACAGTGATACTGATGCCGGGCGCCTGGGGCGGCTACCCGTGAAGCCGATGCCGAAACACCGTCCCATTCACCTGACCCACTATCGCTGACAATCTACAATGCAGGACAACCAACGCGCGCAGAAGGCGTCCAAGCGCAGGCGCGGGCGGGCTCGCCCGGACGAAAAGAAGGGCGGCTACAAGCTGCCGGAGCTAGTCGTCGCCATAGACATCGGCGGTGGCGGTTCATGCCGGCGAACTAGGATATAGGGGGTATTAGCCACCATGACAAAGAAGCAGCGTAGACATGTGAAGCCCCAGGAAGTTGCCTTGATGCGGAAGTACTTTGGGCTCGGCTACACAATCGTGGACATCGCGGCGCACTTCGGTTTTTCGACAGTCACGGTGAGCAAAGTGGTCAACGGCAAGACTCACAAGGAGGTCCCGCTAGAGGCCGCGGACATACCGCCGCTGCTAACACCAGAACAGGTGGCGGCCCGACGCGAGAGGACGCGATTAGCCCTCCGCGGGCGGCGCATTTAAGCGCACAAAGATACCGTGAACCTTGGCGAACATACCACGAACCTACCATGAACATAAGCGAAGATACCATGAACCTGGCTGCTAATAGACTGCAAACACAGCAACAACATACAGGCACAAGAGTGAAAGATAGGAATCAACGCCTCTTCACGCGGGTATATTATATTAGAGAGATTCAAAACTCTGACCCCCCCCTTCTCTGGGGAATCGGCCTAGACCCATTGAAGGTATGGCAGGTGGTCATGCCTGGATGGCACGTTGATCCGCCTGAGCTGGCGCACTACTCTGCAAGGGGCGACGCTCCTATAGAGAAGTGGCCAGGGCAGCCCGTGACTTCCGAGAAGATCAGGCAGGCCACGGGCGACCCTCGTGGCTGGTATTAGTATGGCCACCGCCTCCAAGCTGCTGAAGGGGTCGCGAGCTCTTGCTCGACGTCGTCGTATAGCCCGACGGCACCTCGTCAGGTCGCCCGCACTCCGCATCTTGGTCCTCCATCGTCTGGAGCCGGTGGCCCTCGCGGGCTTCCAGGCCGTGCTAGACAGCTGGCGATACATCCAGGGGGGTATCGGGACGTTGGCCGTCCCCGTTGCTGAGACCCCGTCTGGGGCTGCTGCGCCCTGAGCGAAGGGCATCAATAGCGCCCGCACAGCCCATCTGAGGGTGTAATCCAGACCCCATCGTACTACTCAGGGCCCCATTCACGGCCTCCGTGCCATCCTTGCGCCAGCGGCGGGCGTTCGCGTCATGGCCGGAGGGCCCGTTCCGCGACCTGCCGTCTCCGATGCCTGCAGGCTACTTCAACCCCGGGTTGCCATCCAAGGCTCTCAAGCGGCAGCATCCCCTGCCTGACTAGTCACTCCGGCTTATCCTAAGTGGCCCTCTCGATCGATAAACGCATTTTGGGGGACGACATCGGAGTCACCCTTCATTTGCTTCGCAGCGACATAACAGGCTGAGGTGCGGACAGTTTGAGACGACGTCGGCCGAGAGTCGGCCGGATGCGCCCTGCAATGGCACGGCATGGAGTAGCAAGGACGAATCGGTGGAATGCCATCAGGACCATACTCCCGCCGGCGCCTCTTGCAGTTGGGGCAGGGATTGCGCACAATGGTTCTATGCGACCTCTGACCTTGTGGGTTGGTCCGGAGCGATCTGCGACACCGCAGGTGCAGCAAGGATGCGCGCCGTCATGTCCGGCCTCAATCGGTGGCAAGGGGCGGCTGGGGCGGGAGTGTGTGTGCCATGCTCACTTGCACCCAGAGACACGCGAGTTGAGAGACATTGTCGGAGAATGCCTCTCAGATCTCGTGCAACTGCCCTCGGCTGGGATAACCACGTTGGAAGGAAGGTCGGGCGAATGAGATTGGTTCCGACGGGAAATACCGAGCTGAACTTGAACAACCGGTGGGTCTTCGAGAAGTACCTGGAACTCATCGAGCAATTCGCCTGCGACCCCGATGGCTTCGGGAGCAGCGGGCCGGGCCTAGAAGACGCGGTTGAACTCATTCGGCTGGCCGTAGTGAGGAAGGACAGGAAGGCCGAGGATGAGTCCATTCTGGCCCGTATGCGAGTGGAGGTGCGAGAGCTGTGGCAGGACTTCCGGGAACTGACGCTGCTAGGGGAGCTCCTTCGCCGGGCCGCGCTCCGCGAGGTGGGCTGCTCCTCTCCCGGCGGCACAGACCCTCCTTCCTGCAGGGAGGCGCTCCGGCTTGCCAGGGCACTGGTGGCCGACATACCCGGCAGGTCACTCAGGGCCGACGCCCAAGGCGAGGACTATTTCGGCCTGGAGTGGGAGTCAGCAGAAGTGCCGGGTTCTGGCAGACCAGTGGCTGCGCGAAGGCACCTGCAAGACCCTGCAAAAGTACATCAAACTATCCGAGTCCAACCCGAACTACTTCAACGCCCTCGGGCTCATCTGGGACGAGTTGAAGCTGCGGGGCAATACCATACCCAGCAAGCTCTCTGGGTGGAAGAATGAGGTTGACGCCGGTACACGGCGTCAATCCGGCATGAGGCCGATCTCGGGCCATCGCCCCGCCACGTCGACCAAGCTCCTGAGTGACCTCGACATTCAGTTCATCATCGAGATCATGCGCAGGACGGGAATAAAGCCCGAGGCAGATGGCGTGTCCGGAATTCGCATCCTAGAAAAGGTACTGAAAGCCTCCGAAGACCCGGCACTTCGCCTTACCTACGAATCCCTGAGGCGCATCTGGCATCAGCGTCTCGGGGGAAAATCTCCGAAGGTCGTCCCTGGGTACCAGCGAGCCATCGCAAAACGCCACGGGCCCTTCCACACCGCCAAGCGGTGAGTCTGCACCCGCCCTCTCTTTCTCCTACAGCCTAGGGGAAGGCCTGCTCCCTACGTCTCCAGGTCTTGGATGCCTGTTCCCATTGGTCGTCGGCCTTCGGAGTCGAAGAGCAGATGGCATGGATGTCGGTCTCGTGCACCAACTTCTACCAAGGGGCACGTGCCAGCCCGGGAGTTATTGCCCTACTGCGAATCCGAGCCTCCCCATAGACTTTTATTCTCGTTCAGAAACATGTGAGACTAGTCAAGACGAAAAGGAGGGGCCATCCTTGAGGTGAGTAAACACTAAAGGGGGCCCCCCATGCGGGTAGTTGGGCTACCCAGGGTATTGTACCAAGCGGACCGGCTGGCGAGAACCACTGCGGAGCCGGTCAGTGACGAAGCGAGAGCAAGGGAGAGGGCACTGCGCCTGTGGCGGGAATTCCAGGCGCTGGGTCTGCGGGGTCAAGTCGCTGCTGAGGTGATAGGCATACCCCGCTCCACTCTGTACCGCTGGGCCCGGCGTCGCAGGGAGGTTGGCATCCCGGGTCTGGAGCCGAGGTCGCGTGCACCCCACCGCAGGCGGACGCCCCAGTGGGACCCGCAGCTGGTGACAGCGATTGAGGACCTGCGCCGGCAGCCGCCATGGTTCGGCAAGGACAAGCTGGCTCCCCTGTTGCGACAGCGTGGATGGATGGTCTCCACCTCCACCATCGGCCGCATACTCGCCGACCTCAAGCGTCGCGGGGTCCTGAAGGAACCACCACGCCCCGGTGTAGCCAGCGCTAAACGCCGCGTCCGCCGTCCCTACGCCGCACCCCAAGGGACTACCGCCCCAAGGCCCCCGGTGACCTCCTCCACCTGGACACCACCGACCTCCGCCCTCTCCCAGGCGTAGTCCTCAAACACTTCAGCGCACGGGATGTCGTCTCTCGATGGGACACCCTACTCATAGCCTCACGTGCTACCGCCAACACCGCCACCCGCATCCTGGACGCCCTCCAGACACGATGCCCCTTCCCTGTACGCGCCATCCAGGTGGACAATGGATCAGAGTTCCAGGCCGACTTCGAGACCGCTTGCCGAGACCGAGGCATCCGGCTCTTCACCACTCCTCCTCATTCTCCCAAGCTCAACGCCTTCGCCGAACGAGCTCACCGCACCCACAAGGAGGAGTTCTACGCCTTCTACGACGGCGACTGGACCGTCCAGGACATCACCCCAGCTCTCAGAGACCACGAACTCTACTACAACACACACCGCCCACATCAGTCCCTTGGCTATCACTCTCCCATGGAGTATATTCTTCAGTGCCACCCGGAGACCCCTCTGTCTCATATGTCCTGAACGAGTACACTTTAACTCGAGAGCCGCATCAGTGACGAGAGTTCGGCGGGCCGACTAGAGGGTGCTCCGAGCAGGCGAAATGGGAAGATCGAAGAGACAGAACGGACCGGACAGGTGGGACGGGTATGGCGCTCAGGTGAGGATCGCCGGCATTGTCTGCGACCCCGGACCCGACGCCGAGGACCGTCTGCGCCGCCTCACTGCCATCCTCTTGAAGCTGGCGCACCGCGAAGGACCGCCAGCCGCAGCGGACCCGCCTCATAGTGACGGGAGCGAGGAACAGGACTGATGCCTTCTCATCGAAGACTGATCATGGTAGCATCCCAAGTAGAAGTTGGCCCGGCGATGCTGCAAACACCCCGGGCCGTGGCGCCACCTGATAGAGCAGGTGATGCGAATAGCATTGTACTACTCGCGGACCCGCTCCCGACAGGAGGCGGGTCTTTTTGGTTTCAGAGGCAACGGGTGAAAGGAGGCAAGCAGTGGTGATGACCATCGACGGGAAGATTAAAGGCAACAGGGCGGCCATCTACGCCCGCGTCTCGGACAAGAGCCAGGACACGGAAGACAAGACCTCTCTATCCGAGCAGATCGCCGATATGGAGGCCTACTGCGAGCGCATGGGGCTGATCATAGTAGCGCGCTACCAGGAGGTGGGCAGAAGCTGGTCCAAGAAGCGTCCCGAGTTCCAGCGCATGCTGGCAGATGCGAGTGATGCCCGGTTCGACGTCATCGTCTGCTGGAAGATGGACAGGCTCAGCCGTGGGATGTACCCCGCTGCAGCCCTCATGGAGGTGGTCGAGGCGCACCAGATACGCTTGGAGTCGGTCATGGACCCCATCGACATGAAGATGTTCGGAATCATGGCGGCAATCGGGAAGATTGAGCTGGACAACATCCGAGAGAGAACGTCCATGGGCAGGCGCGGGAAGGCCAAGCAAGGCCGGATGCCCAATGGTTCGGTCCCCTACGGATACCGGATCGGGGAGGATGGCAGGCCGGTGGTGTACGAGCCTGAGGCCGAGATCGTGCAGCGCATATTCCACCTGTACGTCCACGAAGGGATGGTGGGTCTGGAGATTGCCCGTCAGCTGGCCCGCGACAACGCGCCAACTTGGAGACCGGGCTCGCGGTGGCAGAACTCGTACGTCCACACCCTCCTCGGCAAGGAGGTCTACAAGGGCAGCTGGTGGTACGGCAAGGCCCGCTGGATCGCCACGGAGGGCAGGGACAGGGTCATCAGACAGCCGGAGGATACGTGGATAGGGGTGCCCTTCCCGCCCCTTGTGGACGAGCAGACGTGGGACCGGGCGCAGGCTGTCAAGAAGGACCGGACCTCGCTCTCCAAGAGGAACACCAAGGTCTTCTACCTGTTGCAGCGCCTCCTCAGGTGCGCCGAGTGCGGGCTGCTCTTCGCCTGCCGGTCGAAGACTCGGGCGACGGTGAAGCGCAAGGACAAGACGTACAGTTACAACTTCAAGACTCCCCAACGGCACTATCACTTCTATGGGATGCAGAGGGAGGACCTCAAGTGCAGGCAACGGCCGTACATCCGAGCCGACAGGTTGGAAGAGCTGGTCTGGAGAGAGGTCAAGACGGTGGTCCAGAATCCCGACCTCATCGTGGAGGGCCTGGAATCCCTTGGGGAGCGGGGAGACGGCGGGCTCCCGAAGCGGATTGCAGGTGCAGAGCGTGATCTACGGAAAGTCCAGACAGAAGAGGACAGGGCCATTTCGTTGTTCGTATCCGGCAAGATCACCGAGGGCCAGCTAGACCAACAGCGCAAGCCAATACACGAACGCTTGAAGGACGCACGGGCGAAGCTTGATGACTACCGAGCCCAGGAGACAATGGCTATCGAGAAGCAGGTACTTATGTCGAACGTCGCCGATTGGGCCGTCAAGGTTGGCGATGGGTTGGATGGCCTGCCCCCCGAGGAGCGTCGAGAAGTCCTGCGGCTGATCGTGGACCAGATCGCAATCGACCGTGACAACAACGTTACTATCACATTGGGTATCCCAACCCAAGAGTTTGTGCCAATAGAGAAAGAGGGTTCTCGAACCATTTGAGCGGGGCAGGTGAATCGGGAGTACAAGACCATCTGCCTTGCGACGGCTGGGCCATCGATGCTAGCCTTCCCAGGTTGGCTGGCCTCGCCAACTCGGGCTAGTGAATTGATCGGCTCTTTTGCCCACACCGGCGCGCGCCACAATTCCTTGGGAACCGATCACCCTCATGGCCTGTATTATCATAGTGAAGGACTCCGGCAGCCGGGAGAGAAAACAGCTTGATTGACGAACAGGATGCCATCCGGCGTTGCCAGTTGGGCGACCGTGAAGCGTTTCGTCCGATTGTTGAGCGTTACGGCAACGTGCTCATGGGCACAATCTACCTGATGATGCGCGACAGGGCGGTCAGCGAAGAGCTGGTGCAGGAGACATTCGTGCGTGCTTGGAAGGGCATCGCGACGTTCCGCCTCGGCCAGCCACTGAAGCCCTGGCTGGTTCGGGTCGCAGTCAACCAGGCGCTCAACGCGAGGGCTCGCCACCATGCGCCGGTCGAACCGTTATCGGCGGCCAATGAAGGTGGCGGCACGGATCCGGAGTTCGGACGGTCGGATGATCGGAACGAGGTCCGGCGGGCGCTCAGCCAACTGTCCGCCGATCACCGTCGAGTCGTTGTGCTCCGCTACTTCGCGGACCTCTCCACGAGAGAAGCGGCAGACGCCCTGGGTACACGTGAGGGAACGGTCAAGTCGCGGCTAGCGAGGGCGCTTGAGCAACTGCGAGAGATACTGGGCAGTTGAGAACTAGGGGCTGAGAGATGAGCGAACAGCATGACAACACCAAACTCCGTATCCGGGAGGCACTCCTCGCAGAGGCGAGCGAAGCGCCGGCGTCACAGAACTTGTGGGCACGCGTTGAGCCGAGATTGGAGCCGCCGTCCACGTCCTCCGACGGTTGGCTGAGGCGATGGAGATTAGTGGCGGCAGGCGCTGCGGCTGCTGTTGTGCTGACCTTGGGGGGAGCAGGCACAGCACTAATCGCTACCGGCCAGTTCTCGGGCGGTGAGGATGGGGCCTCTCTGGCGGATGGACGATGGATGAGGGCCAATGGCGAGTCACTCGAAGCGATAACCCTCGACGACACCGATTCTTACCTGGAGGACCCTGATGGGAACCAGTTTGCGAGTGGTGTCTCGGTCAGCGGATCGCTCGCCATGGATCCAATGAACCATGCAGAGCCAACGCCGGCACCTAAGGCTTCGACAACATTGGAAAGGCCCAAGTCCGCTCTCACGACCAGCCAACCCAGCGGTGGGAATCCTCAAGAATTGGCTAGCGAGCGACAGATCATCTCTCAGGCGTCGATTGACCTTGAGGTGATCGACGTTAACGCGGCCTCCGTCCGACTTCGCGGGCTGGTTCAGTCTGTTGGGGGCTACGTCGAGCACATCTCCACCTCGGGAGGCCCCAACCCCGAGTACGGCTCTGCCGTAGTGCGTGTCCCCAGCGACCGATTCCTCGATGCGCTCGACGGCATCGAACGGCTGGGGAAGCCCTTGGGGCAGAGCCTCGGCCAGCGGGACGTTACGGGAGAGGCCATCGACCTTGAGGCCCGCCTCAGGAGCGAGCGAAGCACTGAGGAGAGCCTGCTGAAATTGCTCGACAGGGCAGTGTCCGTCAGCGATGTGCTCACAGTCGAGCGTGAACTCAGTCGTGTGCGCGCGGACATCGAGCGATTACAGGGGCAACTCGAATTCATACAGCGCAGCGTGGCGCTAGCGACCATTACCGTGAGCTTTGTTCTGCCTCCCGGCTCCGTGCCCGTTTCTCCCTCAGCGTCTCTGCAGATGGAAGTGGACGATGTCGAGCGTTCGGTGAACCGCGTCCAGGAGTTGGTGCACGGGTCCGGTGGGACTATGGGTCGCGTCATCATGACGATTCGACAAGACAGCCAGGAAGCGTTCCTCAGCTTCCTGGTGCCCGCATCCGCCCTCGATGGGACACTCACGTCCATGGCGAGAGACGGCGTTGTCCTGCACCGCGAGGTAGAGAGCGACGGCCGTCTGCGCCAAGGCGAGCAGGCCAACGACTTACAGGCGAGCGTTACGGTGCAGCTTCATACCTACCGGGAATCAGATCTGTGGCGTTCGTCCGGCGTCTTGGTGGCCAGTGGGTTACTCGCATTCTTCGGTGTGGCCGGCGCGCTGGCGCTCGTGTTCCGAGCGAGGCGGCGCAGGATGTAAGTGGTCCTCGCGAGGCGGTACTGCGGCCGTTCCGGCCCGCTCACCCTGAGCCTGTCGAAGGGCGTGAGCGGGCCAGGTGGCGTTTACCCCCACAAGGAGCGGGCTGCGCGGCGGTAACTCACCGCAAATGACTTCCGCGCCATGCAATGCTATAATGCCGCAGCTTGCAGGCACACCGGAGCACGGAAGGAGGCCCAGCCCACGTGGAGGCGCTCATCGCAGGCGCGGCGCGCCTTGGCCTTCGCCTCGATGAGGCGCAGCTGGCGCAGTTCCGTCGCTACTACCGAAATCTGGTGGAGTGGAACTCGCGCATCAACCTCACGAGAATCTCCGGTTGCCAGGACGTTCAGTCGAAGCACTTCCTGGACTCCCTATCGGTGCTGCAGGCCATCCCCGAAGACGCCCTTGACGGCGGCGCGCTGGCGGACGCGGGGAGCGGCGCCGGATTCCCTGGACTGCCCCTGAAGATCGCGAGTCCAGGCCTGCGCGTTTCGCTCGTGGAGTCGATCGGGAAGAAGGCCGCCTTCCTTCGCCACGCGACATGCTCGCTGGGCCTGGAGGACGTGGACGTTCTGGCGGAGCGAGCCGAGACGCTGGCACGTCGGCCACACCTGCGAGAGGCGTTCGACGTGGTGACGGCCCGCGCCGTGGCTGAGATGGACACGCTGGCCGAGCTGGCGCTGCCGCTGTGCCGGGTCGGCGGCAGGGTGATCGCGCAGAAGAAGCTGGACGTGGGTGACGAGCTCAGCCGCGCGGAGCGGGCGATCGAGGTCCTTGGCGGCCGTCTCGAGGCCGTAGTGCCGGTGGACCTTGACGAGCTGGGCGAGCCGCGGTGCCTGGTGGTGCTGACGAAGGTCTCTCCGACGCCGCCGGCCTACCCGCGGCGACCGGGCATGCCGGCCAAGCGCCCGCTCTAACGTACACGTCGAGATGAGGAGACGAGACCATTCCTGAAGCGAAGCGGCCACCCGAAAACGGGGGCCGGTCCATATCGCTGAAGCGACGCGTCCTGTCGCTGCCGACGCTGGTATCGTTCGGCGTGGCGGCGTTCTTCCTGGCATTCCTCGCCATTCGCTTCGACGTGAGCTGGACGGACACGTGGGACAAGCTGAGGGCCAGCGACCTCCTGCTGTACGGGGCCGCCTTCGCCTCGTACTACGTAGGCTTCATACTCAGGGGACTGCGATGGCGCATCATGCTTCGCAGCTCGCAAACGGACGAGGAATCACCCGCAGAGCTTCCGTCCGTCCTGGCCTGTTCGCAGTACATCTTCCTGGGCTGGTTCGCCAACGCCATAACGTGGTTCCGCCTGGGAGACGCCTACCGGGCATACGTATTCACCGAGGACACCGGACACAGCTTCCCGCGAACAATGGGAACGATCCTAGCGGAGCGAGTACTGGACGTGGTGACGATCTTCGTGCTGCTGGTTGTGGCCGCACTGGCCCTCTCGTGGGTGGGAGACCTGAGCGGCACAGCGCTGTTTCTCGGAATCGCCTCGCTGCTGGTGCTGGTGGGGGTGGCCGGAATACTGGTGATGAAGCGATTCGGTATGCGACTGGCCCGCCTGCTCCCGAACCGCTTCCGGGAGGCGTACGTGCGCTTCCACGAGGGTGCAATGGGGAGCTTCCGCCAGCTGCCGTTGCTGCTGTTCATCAGCTTGCTGACGTGGCTCACGGAGGTGGGGAGGCTGTACTTCGTGATCCAGTCCCTGGACCTGACCAGCACAGCCAGTTTCTCGCTGGTGGTGTTCGTTACGCTGGCCAACGCCATATTGACCACGGTGCCCATCACCCCCGGCGGTTTGGGCATCGTGGAGCCCGGCATAGTTGGGCTGCTGACGCTGAGCCTTGCCCGCAGCGAGGCGGTGTCCGTGGCGCTGCTGGACCGCTCGATAAGCTACCTGAGCATCGTGGTACTGGGCGGCGTGGTGTTCCTGCTGCGGCAGGCGATACGTGCCCGAAGGATGGCCTCGGCCCGCATTACGTCGGAGTGAGGGCGGGCCACCACCCCTGACGCCTCCGGCACGCTCAAATGGTTCGACAGGCTCACCATGAGCGTGCCGACGACCGAGAACGCAGTCCGCTCATGCCCTTCGACAAGCTCAGGATGAGCGGTACAGTTTGCGACCCGCCCGAGCCTCTGGACTCATGTTCCCGCATCACGTGCGGGACAAGCTCCGCGGGAGAGGAGGGTGAGAGGAGGTGACGTTGTGCAGAGCGTGTACCTACCCGGGGCGTCATGGATTCCTCGACTCCGCTGCGCGGAGTTTACCCTGAGTGTCGCCGAAGGGCTCGGAAAGACAGTGGCGGCGGCCCCCCAAAAACAGGAGAGGGACGCTCAAGCGAGCGTCCCTCTCCTTTGTGCTTCTCTGCCAAGCCGAAGCTTTCTTCCGAAGCGCTCCCTAGTAGTCCATCGGGGGCATCTGAGGCGCGGCGGACTTCTCCGGGATGTCGCTGACCATAGACTCCGTGGTCAGTATCATCGTCGCAACGCTTGCGCCATTCTCAACCGCCGCGCGGGTCACCTTGGCAGGGTCGATGATGCCGTGCGACAGCAAGTTGGTGTACTCTTCCTTGTCCGCGTCGAAGCCATAGTCGCCCTCGCCTTCGCGGACCTTGTTCAGGATCACTGATCCCTCGTAGCCAGAGTTCTCGGCGATGAGCCGGATGGGGTACTCCAGCGACTTCTGGAGGATGCGTGCGCCCGTGGCCTCGTCGCCCGTGAGGTCCAGCGTGGAAATGGCGTCCAGTGCCCGGACAAGTGCCACTCCGCCGCCCGGCACGATGCCCTCTTCAACAGCGGCTCGGGTGGCCGACAGTGCGTCCTCCACCCTGGCCTTCTTCTCCTTGAGCTCGATCTCCGTTGCGGCGCCAACCTTGATGATGGCGACTCCGCCGGCCAGCTTGGCCATTCGCTCCTGCAGCTTCTCGCGGTCGTAGTCGGACGTGGACTCCTCAATCTGGCTCTTGATGGAGTTGATGCGGGCCTGGATGTCCTCGTCGGAGCCGGAGCCGCCCACGATCGTCGTCTCTTCCTTGTTGGCCACAACGCGGCGGGCCCGTCCCAGGTCCTCGACCGTTACGGAGTCGAACTTGCGGCCGGTCTCCTCGCTGATGATGTTGGCGCCGGTGAGGATGGCCATGTCCTCGAGCATCGCCTTGCGCCTGTCGCCGAAGCCGGGGGCCTTCACGGACAGAGGGCTGAGCGTGCCCCTTAGCTTGTTCACCACCAGGGTGGCCAGGGCCTCGCCCTCCACGTCCTCGGCGATGATGACCACGTTCTTCGTAACCTTCAGCGCGTTCTCGAGCGCGGGGAGCATGTCCGACACCGCGGACACCTTCTTGTCCGTGATGAGAATGTAGGGGTCGTCGATGGCGGCTTCCATCCGCTCCGTATTGGTGATGAAGTAGGGGCTGATGTAGCCGCGGTCGAACTGCATCCCCTCCACGTACTCCTGCTCGTACTGGAGGCCGCGGGACTCCTCGACGGTGATGACGCCGTCCTTGCCAACCTTCTCCATGACCTCCGCGATCAGCTCGCCGATGGCCTCTTCATGAGCGGAAAGCGAAGCCACCTGGGCGATCTGGTCCTTGCCCTCCACCGGTTGGGACATGGCCTTGATCTGGTCCCGCACGACTGCCACAGCCTTCTCCAAGCCGCGCTTGATGGACATGGGGTCGGCTCCCGCGGTCACGTTCTTGAAGCCTTCTTGGATGATGGCCTGGGCCAGGACCGTGGCGGTGGTAGTGCCGTCGCCGGCAACGTCATTGGTCTTGCTGGCCGCTTCCTTGATGAGCTGAGCGCCCATGTTCTCGAAGGGGTCTTCGAGCGTGATCTCCTTGGCGATGGTCACGCCGTCGCTGCAGACCAGTGGCGCCCCAAACGACTTGTCCAGAATCACGTTGCGGCCACGGGGTCCCAGCGTCACCTTAACGGTTTCGGCCAGCTTGTCGGCGCCGGCCTTGAGGGCCTTGCGGGCCTCTTCAGAAAATACCAACTGCTTTGCCATTTCGATTTATACCTCCCGGGTTAGACAGGTTGTGGCTAGGATACCTTGGCCAGAATATCGCTCTCGCGCAGGACCAGATAGTCCTGCCCTTCTTCCTTGAGCTCGCTGCCGGCATACTTCGAATAGACTACTATGTCGCCGACCTGGGCTTCCATTGCTATGCGGTTGCCGTCGTCGCCGGCGCGGCCCGGTCCCACGGCCACGACTTCGCCTTCCTGAGGCTTTTCCTGGGCCGAATCAGGTAGGACGATGCCGCCGGCGGAGACCTCTTCCCGCTCAACAGGCTTGACGATCACCCGGTCTCCGAGTGGTTGAAACGTACGCGCCACCTTCAGTACCTCCTTGTGCTCTATGCTCCTGGCGAATTTCGCGCAAACTAGCAGTCTCATGGATAGACTGCTAATTCCTGGCGAAGTATAGGAAATTCAGGAGCCAACTGTCAAGTGCCGTGGCGGATTTCGCCCTCACACCCAGGCCTCTTCGCGATGTTCAATCCAGCGCGCTTCGCATCCTCCAACCGCGGCTCCGCAGACCGCGCTCTCTCTCGCCGTATGCGCCCGCGCTGGGCGCCGTGCTACAATGGACGCTACGGTCTGGAGCGTCATTGACTTGCGCTGCAGGACCCAGGACAGGCACCGGAAAACGAGCGGGTAGCAATCATGTCAGCCACAACCCACACTTCGAGCGGTACGCGGCGGACAACGTGGGTGGCGCGGCTCGTCGTCCTGGCCGTGTTCCTCGACCTGTTCATGCAGTTCCCCACCATTGCGCCCTACGCCGAGTCTCTCGGCGCGTCCGCTGCGATTGCCGGCATCGCCGTAGCCGCCTACTCCTTCACGAACCTGTTTGGCAACCTGGGCGCCGGCCCCCTGCTCGACAGGTTGGGCAGGCGCGGCCCCATGATTGCGGGCATGGCAATCTCCGTCGCGGCCGTGCTGTCCTACTCGCTGGTCCAATCCCCAGGGCAGCTCATGGCCGTGAGAGCGATTCACGGCCTTGGCGCGGCCGTTCTTGCCCCAGGCGCATTCTCCATCGTCGGCGACCGGGCGCCCAACGACAGGCGCGGGCAGGCGATGGGCTTCACCGGCGCGCTCATTGCCCTGGCGGCCCTGACCGGCCCTCCCGCCGCCGGCATCCTGCGCGATGCCTTCGGCGCCGATGCGGTCTTCATGGTGGACGCTGCGATACTTCTCACAACCCTGTCCGTATTCATCCTGGCTACCCGCGGCGAGACGCTGGATGCTGCCCCCACTGATTCGGCGCGTCCAGCGGCAGGGGGTGGCGCTCCGTGGCAGAAGGCCGCCATGTGGTCGGCGTGCGGCGCAGGCTTCGCCATTGCCGTGGGCGTGGGGGCACTGGTCACCCACCTGCCCATGCTCATCGAGGACCTGGGCGAGTCCGCGGCCAGGACCGGCTACGGTTTCGCCGTATATGCGCTGGTCGCCATGATTGTGATGGCAAGCCCCACCAGCCGCGCCGGAGACAGATACGGCCGGGTACTGCCGCTGTCCATCGGCCTGGTCGTGGTTGCCGGAGGGCTTGTTGCGCTCGGCGTCTCGGAGGGTTACACAGCCATACTGGTCGGCATGGCGCTCTTCGGCCTGGGGTATGGCCTGGTGTTCCCGGCCTCCGCCGCCATGGCCACTGCTGCGACCGGGTCGGAGCGGCGCGGGACGGCGTTCGGCATCTTCTACGCGGTCTACTCCCTGGGCGTGGTTGTGGGAGCAACCGGCAGCGGCAGACTGGCCGAGCTTCCCAGTGACTTTGCCGGCTATCCCTTCCTTGCGGCTGCCGCGCTTGTGCTCCTGTGCGTTCCGCCGGTTGCCGCGGCCGGGCGAGCGGCGACGCGCCCGCTCGGCTCGAAAGGGCTGACAGTCAGTGGCGAGAGCGGTCGCCCACGATGAGCCGGCCCGCGGGTCGAACGAGCTCCGCCGGCGAATATCTGCAACTGCCGTACCGCACACGAGCGGTCTCCAGGGTCGGTAGACGGCCCGAATCGCTAACGCTATACTTGCACCGTGCCCAATTCCATCCGGCTGCGAGGTGCGTGTCTTGGCAGACGTTCAGCCATTTCGAGGCATCCGATACAACCCAGAACAGAGCGACGACCTGTCACGGCTGCTCTGCCCGCCGTATGACGTCATCTCCCCCGAACTTCAACGACGACTCCACGAATCCAGCCCGCACAACGCCATCCGCCTTGAGCTGGGTCTGGACGCCCCCGACGACTCGGACGAGTCCAACCGCTACACGCGCGCAGCCGCCCTCCTCGACGAGTGGCTGGACAGCGGGGTGCTCGGTCTCGAGGACAGGGCCGCCTTCTACCTGCTCCGAGAGGAGTTTCCGCACCGCGGCGGTCGCATGCAGCGCCACTCTCTGATAGCGCGCGTCCGCCTGGAGGAGATGAACGCCGGTGTCATCCTGCCCCACGAGTTCACGTCGCCTGCGCCCAAGAAGGACCGGCATGCGCTCCTCGCCGCAACCCAGGCCAACCTCAGCCCCATCATGTCGGTGTACCGCGATGCCACCGGCCGTGTCGCTGGTCTGCTCTACGACGTGGCCTCTCGACTCCCGCTGGCCAATGCATGCCACGAGGACGTGGGCATCACTCTGTGGGGTATACAAGATGAGGCGGAGACCTCGGCCGTCACCGACGCGCTCGCAGACGCGTCCGTCTACCTCGCCGACGGCCACCACAGGTACGAGACCGCGCTCCAGTACCGCAACGAGCTGAGCCGATCCGGGGCCGCGGGCGGCGAACGCGACTTCATAATGATGTCCCTGCTGGAGATCACCATGCCGGGCCTCATCGTGCTCCCGTACCATCGCATGGTGCGCGGGCTTTCGCAGGAGCAGACGGACGACTTCTGGCGCTGCGTCGAGGAGTCGTTCGACGTTGAGCCGGTCGACGTAAGGGGTGAGGACGCCGCGGCCGCGCTCGAAGAGCGTCTGGAGGCCGCTGGACCGGGCCGGTCGACGCTCGGACTTCTCTCGGACGGAGGCGCGACGGCAAACCTGCTCACGCTCAAGGACGCTCACGGACAGGCGCCGTCACCCCTGGAGCGATGCGTCACCTGGATCGTGGGCAGCAAGCTGCTGACGCCCGTGCTCAGGTCGGAGGCCGATGCAGTCGACAGGGGTATGCTCCAGTACACCCACGACTCGGCGGAGGTGGCCAGGGCCGTCACCGAGGGCGGCTTTCAGTTCGGGCTGGTGCTGCCGCCCACGCCCCTCGACCTGTTCGAGGAGGTGGTGTTCTCCGGCGAACGCATGCCGATCAAGTCCACCTACTTCAGCCCCAAGCTACCCACGGGGCTGGTGATCAACCGCCTGACGTGACGCCGCGGCCGTCGAGCCGCCCGCCCGACAGCACCGCTCAGGCGGCACGCCACACCGAGCATCCGCAGCCATGACCTACACCCACGCAGCAGAGAGGGCCAGGCAGCTCCGGGAGGAGATTAACCGTCACAACCGGCTCTACTACGTCCTCGACCGGCCGGAGATCAGCGACGCCGACTACGACATCCTCATGCGGGAGCTCCGCGCCCTGGAGGAGCAGAACCCGGACCTGGTGACGCCGGACTCGCCCACGCACAGGGTGGGCGCCCCGCCTGCCGAGGGATTCGCGGAGGTGCAGCATCCCGTGCCCATGCTGAGCCTCTCCAATGCCTTCAACGAGGAAGAGTTGCGGGCATGGCACCGGCGTGCAACCGCACTCCTGGACGGCGCAGAGTTCGACATGGTCTGCGAGCTCAAGATCGACGGGCTTGCCGTTGCGCTCACCTACCGGGACGGCATTCTAGTCCACGGCGCCACGCGTGGCGACGGCTACCGCGGCGAGGACGTCACCCGCAACCTCCGCACCATCCGCTCGATTCCGCTGTCCGTTCCCCCGGAGGCTCCCGGCGCGTTCGAGGTGCGCGGTGAGGTGTACTTCCCACGCTCCCAGTTCGACCGGCTCAACGAGGAGCGCGCCGCGCAGGGCATTCCCACGTACGCCAACCCGCGAAACACCGCCGCCGGCTCGCTGCGGCAGCTGGACTCGCGCATGACTGCGCAGCGGCCGCTGGGCATCTTCGTATACGGCCTGGGCTACGCCGAGGGCGGCGACATGCCGGACAACCACTGGGGCACGATGGAGAAGCTGGCGTCGTTCGGCTTCAGGGTCAACGTGCACAACGCCGTTTGCCGGACCATCGAGGAGGTTGAGGCCTATTACCGGCGATGGCTGGACCAGATAGGCGGTCAGGACTACGCGGCCGACGGCGTGGTGGTGAAGGTGAACAACCTGAGATTCCAGGATGCACTCGGATTCGTGGGCCGGGAGCCCCGTTGGGCCACGGCCTACAAGTTCCCTGCCACGCAGGTGGTGACGCGCCTGCTGGATATCGGCATAAACGTGGGCCGCACGGGCGGCCTGAACCCGTTCGCCGTGCTGGAGCCAGTGGACGTCAATGGCGCGATGGTGAAGCTGGCAACCCTCCACAACGAGGACGACATCCGGCGCAAGGACATACGCATCGGCGACTGGGTGGTGGTGGAACGGGCCGGGGAGGTGATTCCGCAGGTGGTGGGCCCAGTCACGGAGAGGCGCACCGGCGAGGAGCGCGAGTTCGCCATGCCCGGGCGGTGCCCCGTATGCGGCGTGCCTGTGGTCCGCGCTGAGGGCGAGGCCGCGACCCGCTGCCCCAACGCCGCCTGCCCTGCCCAGCTGTTCGAGCTGCTCAAGCACTTCGTGTCCCGCGGCGCGATGGACGTCGAGGGCATGGGCGAGCGACTCTGCCAGTCCCTGCTCGACGCCGGACTGGTGCGGGACATCGCCGACGTCTACGGCATCACCAGGGACGACCTGCTACCGCTGGAGCGGATGGCCGAGAAGAGTGCCGGCAACATCGTGGCCGCCATCGAGCGCAGCAAGGAGCGTCCGCTGCCCCGCGTGCTGTTCGCGCTGGGCATCCTGCACGTGGGGTCGGAGATGTCGGAGACGCTGGCGTCGCACTACCGCAATCTGTGGCGTCTGTTCTGGGCCACGGAGGCGGAACTGGCAGCCATTCCCGGCGTCGGCCCGAAGATAGCGGAGAGTGTCGCAAGCTACTTCGAGAGTGAGGCCAACCGCCAGATACTGCGCAAGCTGCAACGGGCCGGGGTGCGGCTGGTGGACGATTCGCCCCAAGAGATACTTGAGCGGCCTCTGGCCGGTCTCCAGTTCGTGGTAACGGGCCGTCTTGCCGGCCTGACGCGCTCGCAGGCGGAGGCGCGCATCAAGGAGCTTGGCGGCTCCGTGAGCAGCAGCGTCAGCCGCAAGACCGCCTACCTGGTGGCCGGTGAAGACTCCGGCTCCAAGCTGGACCAGGCTCGGAAACTGGGCACCACGTTGCTGGACGAGGCGGCATTCCTCGAAATGATCGGCGAGGCTTGACTACCGTGCGCGTCAGCCCTCGCCCATGGAGGCACGTCACTCCATGAAGCTCATAGTCGGGCTGGGCAACCCCGGCCGCGGCTACGCGCGGTCCAGGCACAACGTGGGGTTCATGTGCGTGGACGGCCTGAGCAGCCGCTCCGGCATCCCGCTAACGGAGCGGCGCAGCAGTGTCGTGCTGGGGCGAGGCCAAGTCGAGCGTGAGTCCGTCGTGCTGGCCAAGCCGCGAACCTACATGAATCGCAGCGGCGATGCCCTGGCCTACCTAGTGGCCCGTTTCGGCGTGGCCCTGCCCGACATGCTCATCGTCTACGACGACATGGACCTGCCTTTGGGGAAGCTGCGCATACGAGCGGCAGGCAGCGCAGGGGGCCATCGCGGAATGCAGTCGATAATCGATGCGCTTGGCAGCCAGGACGTGCCCCGGATGCGGATCGGTATCGGCCGCCCGTCGCCGGACGAAGGTGGCGTGGAGCACGTGCTCGGCAGTTTCGACAAGGATGAGCAACCTGCCCTCCGGGACGCCCTGTCCGCGGCCGAGGACGCTGCGCTTGACGTCATCTCCCACGGCCTGGAGCGGGCGATGAACCACTACAACTAGCGAGGCTGGCACAAGTTATGTACACATCTCACGAATACTCAGGGCTTTCAGACTTGGCCGCCATGCTCGGCCTGGTCTCCATTTCCTGGATTCACGACTGGCCTCGCAACCGCTTCCACGTGGGTGACGTGTGGTGGTTCCTGGGCCTCGGCCGCGAAGAGACTCCGGACGTACCGAATCCCTCGATCAGGCTGTGGACCGGCGACGACGGCGGCGGCGTGGGATTCGCGTGGCTGGACGGACCGGACTCCGGCGACGTGCTAGTACACCCGAACCACCGCCGCCGGGGCATCGAGGAGGAGATGCTGGCGTGGCTCGAGGAGACGCACCAGCTACAGGCCGCTCCTGAGGGAGGCGCGTCCACGCTGGAGACGGGCAGCTACGAGAACCCGCACTGGCAGGCGCTTCTGGAGGCGAGGGGATTCCGGCACGACGACAGCGTAAAAGGCGTGCCTCTCTTCTGGCGGTCACTCGACGCGCTGGAGCCGAGCGCTCCGCCGGACGGGTTCGTGGTGCGCGAGGTGGCCGGTGAGCACGAGGCCACCGCCCGCACGATGGTGCAGCGCGAGGCGTTCGCCAACCTGGACTTCGACATGCCCGGCCGACCGGCGGGCCGCAGAGCGCCGGCTGCAGAAACCGCCGAAATCGAGCGGCGGACGCGGATCTACAGGAACATAATGAGGCTGCCGGGATACCGCCGCGAGCTTGACATCGTGGTGGAGGCGGCGAACGGCGACCTCGCAGCGTGTTGCACCTGCTGGCTGGACTCGGAGAACCGCGTGGGCGAGTTCGAGCCGGTGGGATGCCACCCGGACTTTCGACAGCGTGGTCTCACTCGCGCGGCCATGCTCGAGGGGATGCGGCGTTTGAGGTCACTTGGCGCCGAGGCAGCGGTGGTGAGCACCCATCCGCTCAACGTGCCGGCAATGGGCCTGTACCAGTCCTGCGGCTTCGAGGCGGTCTTCTACGATCCGCTCTACCGCAAGACGTTTGCGGGCTAGCGCCGCGCCTCAGGACGCGGACGCCGCACAGGCGTCACTCCGCGGCCTCCGCGGCGACGCCAGCCTGTGCCTGTGCCGTGGCCGCCGGCTCAACCCCCAACTCCCGTTCCACGCGCCGCACCGACGAAATCGACAACAGGACTATCAGCAGCAGCACCGTCGAGGCCAGGCCCATCACAGCGGTAGCCTTGTCGGCGCCCCACCTCTCGGCGGCCGCCCCGAGCATCACCATCCCTGCGGGGCCGATCCCCACGGCTATCATGCGTATGCTCAGCACCCGACCCCTTATGTAGTCGGGCGAGATAATCTGCACCAGAGTGAAGTTGCTGGTCATGAAGATCTGGAATAGGTAGCCAACCACCAGCACAAGCACAAGCGAAAGCAGGAATATCTTGGACAGGGCGAACATGGCCAGGAAGACGCCCAGCCCCACGCCTCCTACGAGCATCAGCAGCTTCATCTGCCTGGGGCTGCTGAACGCTGCAACGGAAAAGGACCCCGCAATGGCTCCAAGTCCGCCCATCGCGCCAAGCCAGCCCAGACCGCTCTCCCCCGCTTGGAGAATGTCCCTGGCAAACACCGGTAGCAGGGTCTGGTACGGCATTGCGAACACCGTCGTGACCGTTCCCATCAACATCAGCCCCATGAGAACCTTGCTGTTCCTCACAAAGCCCAGCCCCTGGCCGATGCTTCCGAGCACGGAAGCACGCTGCGGTGGGGCGCCCTCCACTCTCGGCAGTCCTGGCATCCTGAGCATGAGTAGCAGCACCAGCGCGGGCGCCAGCACCACACAGGCCACCGCAAACGGGAATCCCATGCTGAACTCCGCCAGAAGGTAGCCGGCCAGCGCCGGACCAACCAACTGGGCTGAGCTGAATATCGTGGTGAAGAGCGCTACGCCGCTCGCCAGGTCCTGCCGCTCCACAAGGTTTCCCACGGACGCCGCCCTGGCCGGCATCCCAAGCGAGAAGCCTACGCCGTGAAGCGCGGTGAGCGCAAACACGTGCCACACCTCGACAACGTCCGCCAGGATGAGGACGGCCAGCGCAAGGACGATGACGAAGTTGAATACGTCGCTCACGATCAGCACGACCTTGCGGTTCGCCCGGTCGGCGATGGCGCCGCCGAACACCGAGAACGCCAGCATGGGCGCCATGCCAATGGCGTTGATCGCCGTCACCATGAAGGAAGAGTCGGTCATCTCCAAGATCAGCCACCCGCGGGCGATCATGGTCATGAAGAAGGAGGTGATAGAGACCAGGGAGGCGGCCCAGAAGATGCGGAACTGAGGATAGGAGAAGGCGCGCAGAGGTCCCAGGCGTGGTGAAGAGCGGCTCGCATCAACCGCAGTCTGGTCTCCGTCGGCGCTGATGACGCCCTCCAAGTGGAATCGATTCAGACTGGCCCGGCCATCAAGCCGTGGGCGGCCTTCGCGCCAGTATACTCCTGTCGAGTGCGGAATTCATCGGCCCAAACGCTTCCTCCCCCATTCCTTGCCCCAATGCACACTCGCAACATATAATCATGCTGCCCGATCCCAGCAGCACACCGCATCGACTCAAGGAGGTGGACATGACCGCCAGGATCGCATATCTCGCTCCCAATCAGGACCAGATGGAGCACTTCGAAAGATTAAGCGCCGGTGGAGAGGAGATCGTGTGGGTCGACTCCAGCCAGCCTGTGGAGAAGCAGGCCGAGGACCTTCGCGGCATTGTCGCCGTGATACCCACGCCCTCGCGCTACCCCGTCGAGCTTGCGCAGCTGACCCCCTCCGTCCGCCTGGTGCAGACCGTCAGCGCTGGCACCAATATGATCGACAAGGTGGCTTTGGGCGAGCTGGGCATTCGAGTCGCCAACAACGGCGGCGGCAACGCCATCGCCGTGGCGGAGCACACCATAGCCCTGATGGTGAGCGCCTTCCGAAAGTTCCAGCTCCAGTTCAACTCCGCGAAGGAGGGCAGGTGGGCCGGCGACGTCCGCGCCAACTGGATGTCGCAGGCGTACGAGATAGCCGGCAAGACCGTGGGCATCGTGGGACTCGGCCGGATCGGCGCACGGCTCGCGCGGCGCCTCCAGGGCTGGGAGGTCGAACTCGTCTACAGCGACATCATCGAGATCGACCCCGCGCTGGAGGAGGAGCTTCATCTCACGCGCATCTCACTGGACGACCTGCTCGCCACCTCGGACATCGTCTCCCTGCACGTGCCCCTAAACCGCAACACGCGCCACATGATCAGCGACCGTGAGTTCGACATGATGAAGCCGACCGCGCTGCTCGTCAACGCCTGCCGCGGTCCCGTGGTGGACGAGGAGGCGCTGTTCCGCGCAATCCGCGACAAGAAGATTGCCGTTGCCGCGCTGGACGTCACGGAGGAGGAGCCCACGCCGCCGGACAATCCGCTGTTCCAGTTCGACAACGTGCTCATCACGCCGCACCTGGCCGCCTTCGCAATAGAGTCGAACGAGCGGAGCCGGGCTTTCGCCGTGTACAACACGTCCAGGGTGGCGAGCGGTGAGGAGCCGGAGTCCCTGGTCCCGCCGGACGACTAGACGGGGCCAATGCGTTGATTGAAAGTGCCCTCAAGGGGATTCGAACCCCTGATCTCCACCTTGAAAGGGTGGCGTCCTAGGCCGGGCTAGACGATGAGGGCACGGTAGGCTTCGACTCGGCTGCCCGCTGGGCCGGTGCGTGGCGGCGGCCGCAATGTGAGGCTAGGGATAGAGCGCCAGCTGCGCCAGCCCCTCGGTTTCCTTCAGCCCCAGCATCAGGTTCATGTTCTGGATGGCCTGCCCGGCGGCTCCCTTCACCAGGTTGTCCAGGCAGCTGATTACCATGAGCCGGTTTGTGCGGATGTCCACGGTGGGGTAGATCACGCAGTTGTTGTTGCCCAGCGTGTGCTTGGTCATGGGCGACGACCCGACCACCTGAACGAACGGCTCGTCGCGGTAGAAGCTCTCGTAGAGCGCCCTCAGCTCCTTGATGCCCTCCGGCCCGGGTGCGATGGCGCCGTCCTTCAGAGTTGCGTAGCAGGAGTCCAGGATGCCGCGTGTCATTGGAATCAGGTGCGGCAGGAATGTGATCCTGGGCTGGAAGCCGCCACCGTAGCGTCGCAACTCCTGCGTTATCTCGGGCATGTGACGATGCCCGCTCACCGCATAGGCGGAGACGTTCTCGTTCACCTCGGAGAAGTGGGTGGTCAGGCTCAGGCCGCGGCCCGCTCCCGACACTCCGGACTTGGCGTCGATGATGATGTCCTCGTGTATGAGACCCTCGCGAACGGCGGGCGCGAGTGCTAGGATCGCGCCGGTGGGATAGCAGCCGGGATTGGCCACAAGCGTGGCCGAGCGAACGTCGCTGCGGTTGAGCTCCGTCAGGCCGTACACGGACTCCTCGAGGAGCTGCGGCCGGGCGTGGGCCACGCCGTACCACTCCTCGTACTCGGAGGCGTCCTTCAGGCGGAAGTCGGCGCTGATGTCGATCGACTTCACGCCCTGCTCCACCAGCGGAATGAGCGCCTCCGCGCTGGCCGTCTGCGGCAGGGCGGAGAACACAACGTCCACGCTCTCGCTGACCTCCGGCTCTATCTCAAGGTCGATGTCCGACAGGTGAGGAAATGCCTCGCCGAGCTTCTGGCCCACGGCGCTCCGACCCGTCACCTGCGTAAGCTCCACCTCCGGGTGGCGGTGCAGAATGCGGGCCAGTTCTATGCCGGAGTAGCCCGTTACGTTGATGATTGCAGCTTTCTTCATGTCTCCTCCGTTCGGTCGCAGAGGTACAGTATAAGGCCTTGTGCGACTCCGGGGCAAGCGGACGAGACGGGCGAGGTATTCTCAACATGTATCGGCAATGCAGCGGAGGTTGTAGCAACACTTCCATCCCGCTCATGGTGAGCACGTCGAACCATTTGAGCGGAAAGACTGTGGGCGTAACTGCCACCACTCAGTTACTTCGACAAGCTCAGTATGAGCGATGGCGTGCGGCATAACCAATACCCATAGAGAATGCCCCTGGCGTGCCCAGGTACGGCCGCTGCGCCGCCCGACATCATACCTTGAATGCAGACGGACAGTCCTTGCTCAGCACGCACCTCTCGCACAGCGGCCGGCGCGCCCGGCACACCTGACGGCCGTGGGCAATCAGGTGCACGTGGAACGCAAACACCTGCTCCGGTGAAACGGACGACTCCAGGATGTCGTGGGCCTGATCGGCCGTCACCTTGGGTCCGATCAGGCCGAGGCGGCGGCTCACGCGGTGGATGTGCGTGTCCACGGGCATCGCCGGCATCCCCAGCGCAAACGACAGCACGATGGCCGCCGTCTTGGGACCGACCCCCGGGAGTTGTCGCAGCCACTGCTTGGCGTCCTCCAGGGGCATATCGCCCAGGAAGTCCAGGTCCAGCGACCCGCGACGCTCCCGAATGTCCTGCAGCACGGCCTTTATCCGCGGCGCCTTGATCCTGGACAGGCCGCCGTTCCAGATGATGCGTGCGATGTCGTCGGGGTCAGCGTCTGCCACGTGCTCCCAGGAGCCGAACGCGTCGCTGAGGCTGTCGTATGCCCGCAGCGCGTTCACGTCCGAGTTGTGCTGCGAGAGGATGGTGAAGACCAGCTCTGATACTGCGTCGAACCGCGGTTCCCACTCGACGGGGCCCTGCTCGGCCTCCAGCATCAGAAGCGCGTCGCGGGAGGTGATGGCTGGAGTGTGATCGCCGTCGCTCCTGGGCGACGCGGCGCGTGTGGTTCGCTTGGGGGACGGCATGAGGCTCCTTGCGCGGAGGGGCAGGCTGGTTGGGAGTGGAGCGGGAGATGGGATTCGAACCCACGACGTCCGCCTTGGAAGGGCGGAGCTCTACCGCTGAGCTACTCCCGCGCCGGCCGAGGGGTCTGCTCGGCTGATTGGCCTCATTATATCAGGGCGCTGGAGCACGGGGTAGGGGTGGAGCAGCTTGACACTCCGCCGCAGCCGCGCCTATACTCCGCGGACATTTCGCATAGCCAAAGGCTGCAACGGGAATAGTACGCCTCAAGCGGGGCTCAGAGAGCCGGGGAAGGTGCGAGCCGGCGCCTGCGCAGAGGTCGAATGGGCCCGGGAGCCGCACGCCGAAGGCCCCATCGCAGGGGTCGTAGGCCGAGCCGGGAGAGTCCCGTTACAGGCTCACGAGCCGACTTCGAACGGCTCGGACGAGATACGAGAGATGCGGGTACTGAGTGCCCCACTCTCGCAATAAGGGTGGCACCGCGGATCAGCCCCGCCCCTTGAAGGGCGGGGCTTTTCGTTTTCGAGACAATCCGAAGGCCTCAGATTCATAGACGAAGGGAGCCATTTCCGGGGATGATCGCACCAAGTCGGCGGATTCTGACGGGCATTCGTCCTACCGGAGCTCTGCATCTGGGCCACTACGCTGGAGCTCTGGAGAACTGGGTTCGCCTGCAAGAGGAGTACGACTGCGTCTTCCTGATAGCTGACTATCAGGCCCTTGGAGACCACGTTGAGGACATCGACGGTATCCGGCGGTCGGTTCTCGACGTGACGTTGGACTGGCTGGCAGTAGGCCTGGATCCCCAAAGGAGCACATTCTGTATCCAGAGCTACATACCGGAGCATGCCGAGTTGACGATGCTTCTTTCAATGATCACGCCGCTGGGCATGTTGCAGCGCAACCCCACACTCAAGAACGAGCTTCAGGAGCTGGGCAACAGGGGTCCGTCGGTGGGATTCTACAACTACCCGGTGAGCCAGGTTGCTGACATACTATTGCCCAAGGCACATCTTGTGCCAACGGGAGACGACCAACTGCCTCACATTGAGTTAACACGGGAGATAGCCAGGAGGTTCAACCGGAACTACGGACAGGTGTTTCCCGAGCCACAATCGCTAGTGGGCCAAGCGTCTCGCCTGATTGGAACTGACGGCAAAGCAAAGATGAGCAAGAGCATAGGCAATTGCATCTACCTGAGCGACGACGAGGAGATGGTCAACCGGAAGGTCATGGACATGTACACCGACCCAACTCGCATCCACGCCTCGGACCCAGGTCACGTGGAAGGTAACCCCGTATTCATCTATCACGACACATTCAATCCAGACGCCGATGAAGTAGAAGAGTTGAAGGAGCGCTATCTGGCCGGGAGGGTTGGGGACGTGGAAGTGAAGCGCAAGCTCGCAGGTGCTCTCAACGAATTCCTAGAGCCGATTCGGGAGAACCGCGATTATTATGAGAGGAATCCAAATGTGGTAAGGGACGCCCTGTTGGAGGGAACCGAGCGTGCTAGAGCCTTGGCAATGTCCACAATGACCGAGGTACGCGACTCAATGCGAATTAGTCAATATGTATAATCAATGGGCGCCGAAATCTTCAAGGTGAAATCAGCATGAGCACTTGTTATCCATCGTTGGAAGAGGTCCGAGAGTTGTCCAGGCACGGCAACCTGATCCCCGTGTATCGCGAGATCAACGCGGACCTGGAGACGCCGGTGTCGGCGTACCTCAAGATCGCGCAGGGCCCCTACGCATTCCTCCTGGAGAGCGTCGAGGGCGGAGAGCAGCTAGCGCGATACAGCTTCATTGGCGCGAGCCCCTACAGGATTGTGACGACCGGGCCGGGCCGGGCGCACGGCGAGGTAGACCCCCTCAGGCTCGTCGAAGAGGAGCTCGGGCGGCACACGCTGGTCTCGATTCCGGGCCTGCCGCGCTTCCACGGCGGCGCCGTCGGCTACGTCGCGTACGACGCGGTCCGCTACTACGAGCCGCTGCCTCCTCCCCCAAACGATCCTCTGGGCCTGCCGGAGTCCGTGTTCATGTTCGTCGACACGCTTCTGGTGTTCGACCACGTGCGACACAAGATCAAGGTGGTCAGCCACGTGCGTCTCGACGGCGGCAGCTTGGAGACGGCCTACGCCGACGCGGTCGAACGCATCGAGCAGCTAGCTGCTATGCTCGACAGCCCCCTCACGGTGGAGCGGCGCGCCCGCCTGGACGAGGCCCCGGGGGACTCGCCATCGTACACGTCCAACATGACGCGCGAGCGATACGAGGCAATGGTGGAGCAAATCAAGGAGTACATCTTCGCCGGCGACATCATACAGGCGGTGCCATCTCAACGCCTGGCCAGGCCCACGCAGGCAGCGCCGCTGGACGTGTACAGGGCGTTGCGGGCGCTAAACCCATCGCCGTACATGTACTACCTCTCGCTGGACGGCTTCTCCATCGTCGGCGCCTCGCCGGAGCTGCTGGTTCGCGTCGAGGACGGGCTGGTCTACAACTTCCCACTGGCCGGCACGCGTCCTCGCGGCGCCTCTGCTGAGCAGGACGAGGCGCTAGCCGCGGAGCTGCGCGCCGACGAAAAGGAGCGCGCCGAGCACATCATGCTCGTGGACCTGGGCCGCAACGACGTCGGGCGCGTGTCGCAGCCGGGCACGGTCGAGGTGACGGACCTCATGCGGGTCGTGCGCTACTCGCACGTGATGCACCTCGAGTCGGAGGTGCGCGGCAGGCTGCGTGACGACCGCACCATCTACGACGCGCTGCGCTCCTGCCTGCCGGCGGGAACGCTCTCGGGCGCGCCCAAGATACGCGCAATGGAGATTATATCGGAGCAGGAGGGCGAACGGCGAGGCCCGTACGGCGGGGCCGTGGGCTACTTCAGCTTCAACGGAAACATGGACACGGCCATCACCATTCGCACGATGGTGATCAAGGATGGCGTGGCGTATATACAGGCAGGCGGCGGAGTCGTGGCGGACAGCGTGCCGGCCAGCGAATACGAGGAAACGCTGCACAAGGCGCGGTCGTCGCTGCGCTCGATCGAGGAGGCGGAGCGTGGCGGTTAGGGGCCAGGCTGGGCTAGGGAGCATAAGCCGTGGATGACGCAGCTTCACTGACGCCCCGCGTCGCGGTCAGGCGCCGATGGGTCCCCACGGCCCTGTTAGCGCTGGGTGCAGCGATTCTGGCCATCGTAGCCGGGTACTTCGTGTACTCGCAGGTGGCGCGGTCCCAGCTGGTCAACCTCAACTACTACGCGGGCGAGGTTGACCCGGACCGATCCGGGCAGTACTCGTCGATATTCCCGGGCAACTTCGTCCCTGCGCTGGCATGGACGGACCCGCGGTGGGCGGACGTGGACTACGAAGGGTACTCTTCGGTGCTTGAAGGGTTCACCTCGCCGGCCGGCAGCGGACTCCCCGCGCAGCCCGACGAACTCAGCCCGCCGGTACTGATCCAGATTCCATCGATTGGACTGGCATCCACGGTCAAGGAGTTGCGGGTCGTCAACTACGGCGACGCACGAGGCTGGGAGACGCCCAAGGACATTGTGGGCCACATACCAACGACGCCCAATCCAGGCACGATGGGCAACGTGTTCCTCTTCGGCCACCTCCAGAGCCCTGTGCGAGGCGAGGGCTCCGTGTTCCGCAACCTGGCGAGAGTGCCGGACCTTCTCCGCAAGGGAGAGAAGGTGTACGTGGTGTTGCGAAACGAGGAGGACAGGGAGTTCCTTTACCGGGTTACCCAGACCTCGGTGGTACACCAGGAGGACTTCGCCGTCACGGAGTCGCCGGATGCCATCATCACCATGGTGGCATGCGTGCCCGCCTACGTGTACGACCACCGGCTCATGGTCACGGCGAAGCTTGTCGGCGTGAGGGGCTAGGCGACCTGCCAAGCGCGGCTAGACGTCCAGGTTCTTGACGCTGGTAGCGTACTCCTGTATGAAGGCCTTGCGAGGAGCCACGTCTTCGCCCATCAGGTCGGTGAAGACCCTGTCCGCAGCCTCCGCGTCGTCCACGGTCACCTGCAGCAAGCTTCGGGTCTCAGGGTTCATCGTCGTCTCCCACAGCTGGTCCGGGTTCATCTCGCCCAGTCCCTTGTATCGCTGTGTGGAAAGCCCGCGCCTGCCCTCCATCCTCTTGAGGATCTCGTCCTTCTCGGCCTCCATGTACGCGTAGCGGGAGTCCCTGCCCGCCTGGATCTTGTACAGGGGCGGCTGCGCGATGTACAGGTACCCGTCCTTGATTAATGGCTCCATGTTGCGATAGAAGAACGTGAGCAGCAGCGTGCGGATGTGCGAGCCGTCCACGTCCGCGTCTGTCATGATGATGACCTTATGGTATCGCAGCTTTTCCAAGTTCAGGTCGTCCCGGAGGCTCGCGCCCACCGCAGTGATGATCACGCGGATCTCCTCGTGGCCAAGCATCTTGTCCAGGCGCGCCTTCTCAACGTTGAGGATCTTGCCCTTCAGCGGTAGTATGGCCTGGAAGCGGCGGTCACGGCCTGCCTTTGCCGAGCCGCCCGCGGACTCTCCCTCCACCAGGTAGAGCTCGGAGAGTGCGGGGTTCTTCTCGGAGCAGTCCGCCAGCTTCCCTGGGAGAGATCCGCCGTCCATTGCGTTCTTTCGCAGCACCAGGTCTCTGGCCTTGCGCGCCGCCTCGCGGGCCTTCTGGGCCGTGAGGCACTTGTCGATGGTTCGCCTGGCCTCCTGGGGATGCTCCTCAAGGTAGTAGGTGAGGGCCTCGGCGACCACGGTATCCACGTATCCCCTCACCTCCGAGTTTCCCAGCTTGCCCTTGGTCTGCCCTTCAAACTGCGGGTCCATCAGCTTGACGCTCAGGACCGTGGTCAGCCCCTCGCGGACGTCCTCGCCGGAGAAGTTGGCCTGGTCGTCCTTCAGGAACTTCTGCTTGCGAGCGTAGTCGTTGAGGGCGCGGGTCAGCGCGGTGCGGAAACCGGTGAGGTGGGTACCGCCGTCCACGGTGTTGATGCAGTTCGCAAAGGAGAATGTCACGTCGGAGAAGCCGGAGTTGTACTGGAAAGCGGCCTCGACCATCGTGCTTTCCACGGTCTTCTGTACGTAGATAGGCGCTGCCTGCAGCACCTCCTTGCCGTGGTTGAGATTGGAAACGAAGCTGACGATCCCGCCGTCGAAGTGGTACTCCTGGCGCCAGGTGGAGTAGCCCTGTTCCCTGTGCCAGTCGCTCAGCAGGGTGATCCTCAAGCCCTTATTGAGGTAGGCCATCTCCTTGAAGCGCTGGCTCAGGGCGTCGAAGTCGTAGTCGGGAGGTCCGAAAATCTCAACGTCCGGCATGAAGGTGGTGATGGTACCTGTTCCGGTAATGGTGCTTCCCTTCTCCAGTGGGCCGACCACAATGCCTCGCTGAAAGTCCTGCGTATGGAGGAAGCCGTCCCGCTTCACCTCCACTCGCAGCCAGGAGGAAAGAGCGTTGACGACGGAAGCGCCGACGCCGTGTAGGCCGCCCGAGACTGAGTAGCCCTTGCCCCCGAACTTGGCCCCGGCGTGGAGCGTGGTCATCACGGTCTCTACCGCAGTCTTGCCGGTCGCAGGGTGGAGGTCAACCGGTATGCCCCGGCCGTCGTCCTCAACGCTCACCGTGCCGTCCGTTGCGATGCGGATGATCACGCTGGTGCAGTGGCCGGCCATCGCCTCGTCCACTGCGTTGTCAACAATCTCGTAGATCAGATGGTGAAGGCCCCGGTGATCGGTGCTGCCAATGTACATTCCGGGGCGCCGCCGCACCGCCTCCATCCCCTCGAGTACCTGGATATCCTCGGCGGTATACTCCGCCGCGTGTCTCAGTTCCGCCATAGTCTCGACCTCTCTATCTAGGGACACCCCTAGTAATCCGTCCGGCCGGCGGCGCTGCCGCTGCCGGTATTCGCTGCCCGGGGCCGATGAGCGATACCATTCCCACTTCGATGAAACGTACTCACCGCATGACGTGGGACAGCTCCGGTTGACGGCCCCGATTGCCTGCGCTGTCAATCAAATCAAGAGCTGGTTAAATGCGGTATCCGAAACGACGCAGGCCTTGGAATATTGCGTGTTCAATCATACCAAATCTAGGCGTGATTGTCAAAATTTTGTTCTCGTTTCGCAGGCGTGGGCCCCAGGACTCGCGTACCCCGCCGCGCACCGCCCGGAGTGTGCAGCCGGACGCCCTCTCCGACAGCCGCTGCGGTGACATTTGGGTTGCCAAACGGCCCCGCTACGTGTAGAATGGCTGTGTCGCGCCCCTTGCCACGGTTCAATCGTGGATAGCCCCTCCTTGAGGACCAGGAATACCCTCCCTTGATGGGACCACACTTGGATCAGGAGAGATTGGCAACATGGCAATTACCCAGGGGATAGGGACGGCTCTCCAAGGCCCCCCAGTGCACCCCGAATTCTCAAAGGCCCTTGACGACCTGGTAGCTACAGCCAGGAAGGGCCACTCCAGAGACAGCCAGTTCTTCAATCCAGACAGCGAGTGGCTCAAAAGCCACATGCGCATCTTTCAGGATCTTCCTGCTCAGCAAAAGGAGCAGCTCATCCTGGAGGCCGATCAGGTAGCGCAGGAGTGCGCCTGGCTCAATGGCGAGGGCAAGGCGGGCATCCGAGCGTGGCCGGACACGGTCGTACGTCTCGACAGCGGAGGCGTAGGCTTCTTCAGCCAGCTGGGCGTGGCACGTCGGCCAGACCTCACCCAGTACTTCATCGACGGCTTTCACAGGAACCGTGACGCCCTGGCCTTCAGCCAGGAAAACCAGGCCCTCTTCGCCGAGATCCTACCGTACATCACGGCGCGCATGAAGGAGTGCTTCGACTCCGGCGATACCATAGTCCAGACCGACCGGCAGATAGGCGACGCGCCCGGACGCTCCTTCCACGCCAGGCAGCTCCTGTTCGGGACCGACTACCCCCAGCTGCCCTACATGTGGCGCCAGCTCACCTTCGACCTGACTGACGCCGGTCTCCAGGAGGAGCCTCACATAATGGAGGTCTCCATTCCCAAGTGGCTGGAACACCTTGGCTTGCCGCGCGACCTCAAGCGCCGCGTGGAGGAGGCCGAGCTAACGCAGCTCATATTCAAGGCGCCCACCAGGGGACTCTCGCTCCACCTGGGCTTCGACTACATGGGCGAGCACAAGATGGGCCCGCTATCCATCGCTATGTTCAAGGTGAAGCAGGCCAACGGTCTCGCCCTTCAGGCAGCCCTCAGCATGGCCCGCGTCCGAACCCTCCAGGGCGAAATCACCAACTCGGCCCTCGTCACCACCGGCCCCTCTCTCCACGGCAAGAGCACTCTCACCATCATGATCGAGCTTCACGAAAGCCGGCTCGCCTCCCTGCTAAATCTGGCGCAGGACAGTGAAGAGGGCATATACCCGATGAACGACGACATTATCCTGCTGCAGCCCCTGGATGACCCGATTGAGGTGGAGCGGGGAGGCCGCCAGGTGACCGTCTCTTACGGCATTGACGGCACGGAGAACAACCTCTACGCCGTCCCGTTCGGGCTGACCCCGGAAGAAGACCCCATCACCTACGACGTGTTGAGAGGCTCAAACGAGGAGCCCAACCCGCAGGAGACCCTGGAGAACGTGCCGTTCAAGCACGACGAAGGCGTCCCGGACTTCCTCCACAACCCGGTCCGCAACATGCGCATGATCCTGTCCCGGTCGAGGCTGCTGGCACGCAAGGGCGTGGCACACCTGCCCCAGGCCTTCACGGACGGCCGGTTGAGCGACTCGGTGCATGTGCCAATGGAGGTCACGGACAGGCTGCTATGGCAGGGCGTCATGCGCCAGAACACCGTGGTTCCTCCGCTGGTGAAACTCACCGCCGAGACATACGTCCGCGCTCTCATGTACGGAGAGGCCGTCCAGACCGGCGCGGCCACCGGGGCAATCGGGAGGCCGTACGTGGAGTACTTCTCGGATCCGTTCATCATCGGCCTGGAGGACGAGAACGCCAACCACATGTACTCCATCCTGAACAGCATCTCGGAAGGCGGCCTGGCCCAGGAGTTCTACATGTTCAACACCGGCGGGCTTGGCGCTGAGCGCAACGAGGAAGCCAGCGGGCCGCTGTATCGCAAGATCACTCGGGATATCACGCTCATGCTGCAGGAAGCGGTGCTCAGGAACGCCGTGAAGTTCGAGCACGATCCCGTTCTTGGCGTGAAGGTTGCGGTTGCCATAGTGGACCGCGATGGCCGCGAGGTGCAGGACCTTCGCAGCGAGTGGCTGCCCCGCGAGATCTACGGCGAGGACGAGTACCGCAAGCGCGTGCGGGAACTGAAGCGCAAGCGCTTCTACGGCGACAACGAGAAGGACAAGGCCGGCATCCTGCGCTATACCAGGGTCAACAACGCGATCTTCGACCTGGACGAGATTCCGCCACCCTCCAACGAGCGCGACCTTGCATGGCTGCTGTCGTTCTACTGGCACGTGCAGCAGGCCTGCGGCTCACTCTCGGACCTGGCGGCGCATTCCGGCGAAGGACAGCGCCCGGACGAGCACATACTAAAGGCCCTCACAAAGAAGTGCCAGCAGGGCGTGCAGGAGGGGTTGCAGATACCTCCCGACTGCCTTGAGACACTCTCGTCACTGGGGATTTCAGAGCCAGGCTAGTCAGGAGAACCCAGTGGTGTCCTTCCTCAATCCAGACTCCCTGGCAGTGACTCGCATCGCGCGGGTGGCATGCGTTCTCTGCGCGCACGCAGTGCCGGTGCTACGCACCGATGAGGAGGCCGCGCTATGCCGCTGATTGGCGTGGCAGCCTCGGACGCAGACTGGGCGCGCACCTACGTGGAGGCCGCCGAGTGGGGCGGCGTCGAAACGCTCCTCCTTCTGCCGGACTCACCGGAGCAGGTCCCGGTCACCCTGGACTCCATCGACGGCCTGTTGATCACGGGGGGCGCGGACATCCACCCTCCTCGATACAACCGCGATCCGGACCCCGGCGCAGGCCTGGACGATCCTGCCCACGCGCAGGATGAGTGGGAAATCGCTCTGCTGCAAGCAGCAATGGAGCGAGACATGCCCGTCCTGGGCATTTGCCGCGGGATGCAGCTCCTCAACGTGGTGTGCGGCGGGCAGCTCATTCAGCACCTGCCCAGCCATCGAAGGGAGGATGGCATCCCCGGCTCGGCGTACCACAGGGTGTACATATCTCCCGGAAGCAAGCTGGCCGCCATAATGGGCGCCGGGGGATTCGTGAGAGTCAACAGCCGGCACCACCAGGGAGTGAGCGAACCTCTGAAGGCCCATTCCTTGATGGCCTCCGCCTACTCACTTGAGGACGGCCTCATAGAGGCGCTGGAGAGCCCGCACCACGACTGGGTCATAGGCGTACAGTGGCACAACGAGAACCTGGACGAGCTTCCACGCAACTTCGGCAATCTCTTCCTCGCGCTGGCAGACAGGGGAGAGACGTACTCGCAGATGAGGGCCGCCCTGCCAGCCCACGGAGCGGCCTCGAGATAACCTCAGAAAAGAGGATGGATCAATGGTAACTCCTTCGGCCGAGAACATACGCCCCGTTCGCATCGAAGACGAGATGCGCAGCTCTTACTTGGATTACGCCATGAGCGTAATCGTCTCACGCGCCCTGCCGGACGTGCGGGACGGCCTGAAGCCAGTGCAGAGGCGCATCCTCTACGCCATGGACGAGCTGGGGATGAGAGCCAACACCCCATACAAGAAGAGCGCCCGCCTTGTCGGAGAGGTGCTTGGAAAGTACCACCCCCACGGAGACAGCCCCGTCTACGACTCGATGGTGCGATTGGCGCAGGACTTTTCCATGCGCTATCCCCTGGTCGACGGGCAGGGCAACTTCGGCAGCATTGACGACGACCCGCCCGCCGCCATGCGTTACACGGAGGCCCGCCTCTCGGTCATGGCGCAGCAGCTGCTCGCGGACATAGACCGGGAGACCGTGGACTTTGCCGCCAACTTCGACGAGTCCCTCCGCGAACCGCAGGTGCTGCCGGCCCTGCTGCCCAACCTGCTGCTCAATGGCGCCTCCGGCATCGCGGTCGGCATGGCAACGAGCATCCCGCCGCACAACCTGCGGGAGGTGTGCGACGCCGTCATCCACCTCATAGACCGCCCCGACGCCACGGTGGAGGACCTGGTCAAGTTCATCAAGGGCCCGGACTTCCCCACGGGCGGCATCATCATGGGACAGGACTCCATCCTCAACGCCTACTCCACCGGCCGGGGACGCATCCTAGTCAGGGCCAAGGCCGCGATTGAGGAGAGCGAGAGACGCACTGAGCGCCCGCAGATCGTGGTGACGGAGATTCCATTCCAAATCAACAAGGCGTCGCTGGTGGAGAAGATAGCTCAGCTTGCCAAGGACAAGAAGATAGACGGCATCAGCGAGGTGCGCGACGAGTCGGACCGTCACGGCCTGCGCGTGGTTGTGGAGCTGCGCAGGGAGGCCCAGCCGGAGATAGTGCTGAACAACCTGTACAAGCAGACGGCCATGCAGACCGCCTTCTTCGTAAACACGCTTGCGCTGGTGGACGGTCAGCCGCAGGTGCTTCCTCTCAAGCGCATGCTGCGCCACTACATCGACTTCCGCCGCCTGGTCGTCACACGCCGCGCCCAGCACGACCTCCGGAGGGCGCAGGAGCGCATTCATATCGTAGAGGGGCTCAGAGCGGCACTGCTCAATTTGGACCAAGTCATTGTCATCATACGCCAGGCCGCCGATGCGGAAACCGCTCGGCAGGGCCTGATGGAGTGGTTTGCGCTGACGCAGGTGCAGGCCCAGGCCATCCTGGACATGCAGCTACGGCGCATCGCCGCGCTGGAGCGTGAGCGCATCGAACAGGAGTACCAGCAGCTGCAGAAGACGATCGGCCAGCTGGAGACGCTGCTCGCCGACCCGCAGAAGATCCTGGCGGAGGTCAAGAAGGAGACACGGCAAATCCGCAAGGACTTCGGCGACGACCGCCGCACAGAGGTACTGGACCGGGAGCCGGACGCACCCACGCGGGCGGACCTGGTACCCCATCAGGACGTGGTCATCACCATCACGCAGCGCGGCTACGTAAAGTGCATGCCCACCAGCACGTACCGCGCCCAGCACAGGGGCGGAAGGGGCGTAGTGGGCATGTCCACAAGGGAGACGGACGCGCTGCAGCACCTTCTTGTGGGCGACACGCATGACACGCTCCTCTTCTTCACCAACCGAGGCAAGGCCTACTCCATGCGGTGCTACGAGATCCCACAGGACAGCTCGCGCAACACCCGCGGCACTCCCGCCGTCAATCTGCTCTCGCTGTCAGAGGGAGAGCGCATCAACGCCGTGGTGGTGCAGACCGGCATCGACACGGGTGGCAACATCCTCCTGGCAACCCGCATGGGCGAGATCAAGCGCATGAAGTTCGAGGCGCTTGCGAGCATACGCAGCAACGGACTGATTGCGATGGACATCGAGGACGGCGACGAGGTAATCTCGGCATGGCAGGCCGCGGACGACGACGAGGTGGTGATGGTGTCCGAGATGGGCAAGGCGGCCAGGTTTGCCATCGATAAGGTGCCTGTCAGGCAGCGCCAGTCGGGCGGAGTGCGCGGTATGCGCCTCAGCCCCGGTGACAGGGTGGTGTCAATGGACGTGGTGATTCCGGGCGCCAGGCTGCTTGTGGTAAGCCGCAACGGCCACGGCAAGCTGACCGCCATCACGTCCTACAAGACCACCGGCCGCGGCGTCATGGGCGTGACCACGCTGAGGATTACGGATAAGACCGGGCCCGTGGCCACGGCCCACCTTGTGCAGGACGCCGCCACGGAGGTGATCATCATCTCGGCGAAGGGCGTCATGATGCGCACGCCGCTGGCAGAGATTCGCTCGCTTGGCCGCATTACTCAGGGCGTGAAGATCATGAAGCCCGACGATGACGACTACGTGATCACGGCAACCAGCATGAACGTCGGCGGCGGGCCTTCCAAGTAGGCGTCGCTAAGACCGCTCTCAACGCAGACTCAGATATTTGAACAGGAGCGGGTGGCGTTCCCTTGCGAGGTCAAGCGCCTGATGCATCACCCTCCGCAGGGTGAAGTGCGCCTGCGGGCTTGTGCGCAGCTTGAACAGGTGGTAGCACTCGCGCAGGTTCAGCTTGGAGAGCACGCGCCTCAGGTGAGCGTGAGTCACCAGGTACGCCGCCACGTCGGGCGAAGCCCCGGCGACGCGATGGTAGCCCTCCGCCGCCGTCTCCATCGCATCCCTGAACTGGTTCTCAAGCCCGGCCTCCAGCACGATGTCCGGGACGATGTATCCGAGGTCAACGGTGGCCGGCTGCGCCAGGTACGTCTGCATTCGGTGTCGTTTGAACTCGCGGAAGGCGCCGTAGTCCATCACCAGGTCGAAGGTGTAGTCAACCACCTCCAGCTCCCTCAGCGGTATGTCGTGCGGGCCCAGCCGGTCGAGCGCCTCGTGGACCACGGCTTCCAACTGCGACCGGTCCATGCGTTGCACGCGCTCCCACACCTCCGCATACGGCATTGGCGAGAATCGGTACAGCAACGCGGCGGCCAGCTTCTGTTCCCCCTTCGCGTCGTAGTGGACCAGTTCGGCGCGGCAGTCGTACATGCCTCGGACCTCGTCGCCGGGCAGGGCCAGCGCCTCCTGAGCCTGGCGCGTGAGCGCAATGTACTCGTTGCGGTCGGCGTACTTGATGAGCGTGGGCGTGATTTCCCTGCCCTGCTCCTTCAACGCATCGCCAATCTCCCTCTCCTCAGCAAGCTGCGACGATAGCAACTTGCGGACCGCGTGTTCCATGGAGCGGGCGTTCAGCGTGACGCCCACGTTTGTCAGGGTAGCTGCGGGTAGCAGGAAGCGGGCCGCGTCCGTGGCAACGCGCCTGAGCCGGAGGTTGTAGCCCGCCTCTCGCTCGCCCTCGTTGCGCGGTGTGACGTCACGCAGGTGGGTCAGCAGCCCATCGACCGACGCCTCATAGGCCGCGAACAGCGCGTCGCAGGCGCCGACGTAGACCTCGCGCAGGGTAACGTCTTCGTCCAGCTCGCTGGGGACGTGGTAGTGTCCCCGTTCCAGCACCTGGTAGCGCGAGGACTTTTCCGTGTAGGAAGCCAGCCGGTTGTCCTCCAAGGAGTCGCAGGCCAGGCGAGAGATGTTCTCCACGGCCATGTGCAGCACGGCGTGCTCTGCCACGGAGGCGTGCCCGTAGTTGAGCACCCAACGCTCGTGGAAGTCGGCGGCCCGCTCCTCGGTCACCAGCCGCGCGATCTCGTCGAAGGGCTGGGGGTTGCGTGACGTCATGGCGAACACGACTGCAAGCTGCTCTTCCGTCAGCTCGCGCGGGTCAAGTGGATAGATTCGCCTGGATAGCTCCATGTTCGCGCGTGTGATGATACACCAGGACGCGGGCGTACGAAAGAGACACTTGCGCAGGAGACTGGTGGCTGATCCGAGACGCTAAGCGGCCGGCGTGCTAGAAGCCGGGCTGCTCCTCCAGTTCATCGGCGGAGGATGGCACGGGCTCTTCTTCGTCCGAGGGCGGCGCGGCGATGGTCATCTCGCCCTCTTCGTCCCAGTCGATGATGGGCGGCCGGTCCAGCTCGATCTCCTCATCCTCCAGGTCGATCTCGGCCGGCAGTGGCAGGCTGCCAAGGTAGGAGTAGACGCCTCCCATCGGCTGCTTGTACGGGAACGACATGATGCCCTGCTGGCTGCTGTGCTGGTACGTCTCTCTGATCATGATGACCAGGCTGTCCTCCTGCACGGAGGTAACAGCGGCCTCATAGCGGTTGCCGCCCTCCATGAGACGCGCCAGGCGCTGTCCCTGTCTCAGCTCCACCTCTCCCAGGTACAGCCCCTCCGGGCTCTCCACGGTGAGGCCTCCGCCGGTCACCCGCAGCTGCACGGCGTCGCCGGGAGCCACGTGGAGGTGGGCGCCGCCCGGAGGCAGCCGCGTCAGCGAAATTGAGCCTGACCTACCGCGCTCCTCGATGAACAGCTGGAGGGTCGCCTTGGCACCCTGCCGGGGCACCGGCGCGTCCTCGCTGAGCTGGTCCAGCCTTCGCAGGTTCTTGCGAGCGATGCTGTTGGCGGGCGAGATCTCCAGGGTGCGTCCGAAGGCGGCCTTGGCCTCCCTGTAGAGCCCGAGCTCAGAGAGCGCCTTACCCAGCCGGTTGTGCGCCTCCACGTCCCGCGGAAACTCGTCGATTATCTCGCGGTTGAACTCGACAGCTTCCTGCCAACGGCTGGAAAGGGCAAGCGCAATTGCCTCCTTCGCCTTGTCCCTCTTCTTGCGCGCCTTGCTTTCGCTATCCAGAATCATGTGCGCCGCTCCACAGTGTGAGTGGAGACAGATTGTAAACCCTGTGTCAAGGGGTACGCAATCCCTGAAGGAACATACGATTGCGTCGTGACCAATTGAAGGGCCGACGAATCCTGCATTGCGCGCCGGGGGTTTCCCCAGTCTGAATATTCGACTATAATCAGGAATAATGATAGGCGCTCCGGGGGGGAGCCATGTCCGAGCGGTATCAGAGAGAAATCGAGGAGATCCTCCGGCAGGCGGGGGAGCACACTCCCACCAAAGAGCCCGAAATGCCCCGCAAGAGATCGCCTTCGTCCGTGTTCGGGGGCATCGGCAGGGGCGTGGCAGGCTTGGTTTACCGCAGTTCAAGCCGCCTGCTGGTTATCGGCGCCGTGCTGTTGCTGCTGGCCATACTGGTCAGCGTGATCCTGCCCGGCTTCCTTGGGCCGTTCGTGTGGCTTGGGCTTATCCTGTTCATATTGATCTACGCGCTCTACTTCGCGCGGCCCGGCGGCAGTCCTGAGAGGCGCTGGCGAGGACGGGCGATTGAGCAGTCGCCCAATGAGGACGGCGCGTGGACGCGATTCCAGCGCTGGCTCAAGCGTTAGGCGGGGCAGTGCTGCGAGACGACAGAAGTCAAAGCGAGGAGTGGAGCAATGAGCGCAATTCGCCAGGATGCCCGAGCGGGTCTGCACTTCCCGCCCGACGTCGAATGGATGCGTACGCCGCTGCGCGATAAGGCGCTCAACTTCATATACAAAACCGCGTTGGACCTGGCGGGTAACCAGTTGAAGTCTGCGGACGTCACGGTCGAATACGTGTTTGGTGAGGAAGACTCCGAAACCATGGACTTGACCATGGCCATCGACGCAGATTGGGAATTCATCCGGGGGCTTCGACATGACATCCTGGTCAAGGTCGGCGAGTGGTCAAGGGAGTGGTCGGAGGACGAACAAGAAGATTACGGGCGAAGGATTTACTTTAGCCTGATCCCTTCCAGCCTATGAGGCCGCTTGATTTCTACCGGCTTGGGGTCTCTCTCGCTCAGACCGCTGGAACTGAATCTGAACAGCGCACAGTCGTAAACCGGCTCTACTACGGACTTCATCACGAAGCCTGTTGCAGGTACTTCAGGGCTAACGCTGTGTCGGTCCCACTGGACACAAATCGCAGACATACCGAGCTCCGGGATAGATTCAACGCTCGTGATGATTCACGAGCTCGGACAGTGGGCAACCTATTGAATGACATGATGGCGCTTCGGAGGGAAGCAGACTACGAGCTTGTTCTGCCGCTCAGATTCAAAAGCCAACCACGGGCCCCGCATGAGATTCTGAATCTAGTCCTGCAAACCGGACGCGAGCTCCTGCACGCGCTAGAAGAGTTCTCGCCCGGGGAAGCCGAGGACGGATGCAGATGCCCACATGCCTATGTGAGTCGGTGAACTGAACGGCCGGCTCAGCGCAAGACTCCAGCCAGGACAACAGTAAGGGCGCTTCGGAGAGCGCCCTTACATTGCAATTGTGTCCGGCTGAACGAACCGCCTAGTGAGAACGCCCTAAATCGCGCACTCCCCTTCGCCGCGCTCCACCTTGTAGAGCACCGTCTTGTTCCAGTCCATGTACGTGTCGATGTTGTCCCGGTTCAGGGGGCCCAGATCCTGGTACTCGGCGGCAATGGCCTCGAACGGAGCCATGCCTACCCTGTCCACGAAGGTGTTGAACGTCTCCGACTCTTCACGGTTGCCCTGGTAGTACTCTAGGACCGTGCGTATCACCTCCGGCACTCGCTTGGCCGGAATCTTGCCCTTGGGCCTCATCCCGATGCGAGACTCCTCCTGCCCGCGCAGGTCCTGGTAGCTTCCGCCAACGAACATCTCGTACGCGGGCACCTGGTTCCCGCGGTCGCCCTTCATGGACGCCCCGTGGAACCCGATGTTGGCTATGTGGTGCTGCCCGCACGAGTTGGGGCAGCCGCTCATCTTGATGTGCAGTCCCTTCACCAGCGGGTCGGACACGTCCATCACCGCAAGCTCCTCGCGAATCGCACTGCCCAGACCCATCGATGACGTGATGCCCAGCTTGCAGCTATCGGTTCCAGGGCAGGACGTGACGTCGGTGATCGTGTTGACTTCCGGCTCGGCCAAGCCGGCCTCCTTCAGGTCTCGCCACAGCGGGTACAGCGACTCCCGGCTCACCCACCTGAGCGCCATGTTCTGCTGCTGCGTTAAGCGGGCACGACCACTGGAGTACTTTCGAGTGATCTCTGCCAGCAGCGGGAACTGGTCCTCCTGTATGTCTCCCTGGGGCAGCTTTATGAGCGCTACGAAGAAGCCGTCCTGCTTCTGGGGCTCCACGTTGGTTGCCGCCCACAGGTCGAACTCACCAGCGTCACCGTTGGGCGACTGGCGCGTCTCCGGCGCCGCAGCCTCTGCTTCCGGTGCGTCCGACGCCTCGTCGTCCAGGTACAGCAGCGGCGTGGGATCGTTGGGCTGCTGCGCCCACGGCATCTCCAGCTCGCGCTCGACCATCACGCGGAACTCGTCGATGCCCACGCGGTCGACGAGGAACTTGATGCGCGCCTTCATCCTGTTCTTGCGAAGCTCGTCTGATGCATCGAACACCCGCAGAACCGCCTCGCTAACGCGCAGGAAGTCGCTTACGGGCACGAACTCGTACAGCGTGGGAGCAATGCGGGCCATGATCGAAAGGCCTCCGCCCACCACCATCTTGAAGCCTCGCTCCTCTTGTCCGTCCACCTCGCGCACTCGCGGAATGAAGCCGACGTCGTGGATGCTGGTGATGGCGCAGTCCTTCTCGCACCCGGAGAAGGCCGACTTGATCTTGCGGGGCATGGACTGCGTGACGGGATGGCGCAGGAAGTAGCGGGCGTAGGCGCCGGCGTAGGGCGTCACGTCGAATGGCTCGTCGTTGCAGACGCCGGACAGAGGGCAGCCGGCGACGTTGCGCACGGTGTTGCCGCAGGCCTCGCGGGTCGAGAGGCCCGTCTGCCCGAGCACGTTCAGCGCCTGGTGCACCTCCGCAATGGGCACAAAGTGAAACTGCATGTTCTCACGCGTGGTCACGTGTCCCTTCTTCATGGGAGCGAACTCTCGCGCGATGGTGCCCAGAGTCTCCAGCTGCTCGGCGAAGACCTCACCCACCGGCAGCTTCACCCTGAGCATGTGCACGTCCGGCTGGCGCTGGCCGTAGACGCCCATCCGCAGGCGGAATGCCTGGAAGGCAGTGGGGTCCCAGTCGCCCTGGATGAACTCGCCAACGACCGACTCGAAGTTGTCCAGTTCATCCTGTAGAACGGGCAGGATACCCTTTTCGTTTATTTTTGCCTGGCTCATGATGCCTCCTTGGGAGTCCGCCTCCGGCGCGGGTTTGCGGCTGAAACAAATCGCCCCTCAGGGCGCAACTGAGGGGGCGAGACTAGAAGCCTTTGAAGACGCGCAAGCCCCCGGTTCAGGGCCTACAACAGCAGCAGAAAGAGCGAACCTGAGCGTCCATTTGGAGGGAATCTTAATGTAGGCAGGGTTGAATGTCAAGCAAACGCATCGGTCGGCACGCTACAGACCCACCAGTGAGGCGATTGCCCACCTCATCCGATGGTGTTACAGTGCGCAGGCCATAAAGCCGAAAGACAGGAGAATGAACGATGGGAGACTTTGTCGCGATCTACTTCGCATCGCCGTCGGTCATAGAGCAGATGCAGCACATCTCGCCGGAGGACATGCAGGCGGGCATGGAGGCGTGGAAGGCGTGGGCCGACCGGTGCGGCGATGCACTCACCTACCCCGGCTCGGCGCTGATGGGCGGACTCAGGCTGACGCAGACCGGCAGCTCGCCAGGCAAAGGGGACGTGATCGGCTACTCAGTTCTCCAGACGGACGACATGGAGGCCGCGGCCGCGCTGGTTGCGGACCATCCGCACCTTGGCTGGGGCGAAGGCTGTGAGATCGAGGTCTACCAGGCCATGCGGATGCCGATATAGCCGACGATTGCAAACGGGCTGCGAGAGCCTGCTCGCCACCTGCGTCATACGCAGAATGTGGTGGGCATCCTTACCGGTCCTGACTGTGCGAACGTTCGGTGGAGTCCTATTGGACTCACACCACCAGGCTGACCGGGTTCTCCAGGATGCGCTTCACCTCGACCAGGAACTGCGCAGCCTGCGCGCCGTCCGCAACCCGGTGGTCGGTGGAAAGCGTCGCCTGCATCATCTGCGCAATCGTTATCTGGTCGTCGCGGACCACGGGCTGCTGCCGCACCGTGCCCACGGCAATGACCGCCGACTGTGGCGGGTAGATGATCGCCGAGAAGCTGTCCACGTCGAACATGCCCATGTTGCTGATGCTGAACGTGCCGCCGGTGTAGTCTTCCTCGCGCAGCACCCCGCTCTGCACCCTCTCCACCGCGCCTCTCGCCGCCTGCGAAATGTCCACGAGCGACCTGCCACGGCAGTCTCCAAGCGACACCACCAGCAGGCCATACTCCACCGCCACGGCGATGCTCACGTTGATGGCGGGGTTCATGCGCAGGTTGTTGCCCTCGAAGGAGGCGTTGAAGGCCGGGTACTTGGCCAGCGTCAGCGCGCACGCCTTTACGATCAGGTCGTTCACGGAGACGCGCGCCGCGCCCGCAAGCGCCTCGTTGATCTGCTGACGCAGCGCCATCGCGGCCGTCATGTCCACGCCCGCCGATACGTAGAAGTGGGGTACCTCCCGCTTGCTCTGCGCCGTGCGCCGTGCGATTGCCTGTCTCATGCGGGTCAACGGCACGAGCTCGCCCTGCTGGCCGCGAACGGCCGGCTCAACCGGAGCGGAAGCTTCCGCCGCGGGTGCCGGAGCGGCGGCGGAGCTTTCATGGGCAGCCACATCGTCGCGAGTGATGCGCCCGTTCGGTCCCGTGCCCGTGACCTGGGCCAGATCGATGCCCTTCTCCTGCGCCAACCGGCGTGCAACCGGTGACGCCCTCACCGCGCCGGACGCCGCGGCTGCGGCAGGCTCCGTCGTCTCGGATGCCTGCTCCGGCTCGGGAGCTGGCTCGGCTACGGGAGCGGACGGGGCTGCCACGTCGGGCACCGGCTCACCGGGGCTGCCGATGAACGCGATGGTGTCCCCCACCGGCACCGTGCTTCCCTCCGTTACCACGGTCTTCAGCACCACGCCGGAGGCGTAGGCCTCCATCTCGATCACGGCCTTGTCGGTCTCGATCTCGGCTATTGCATCGCCCCTCGCGATCTCCTCCCCCTCCTGCTTCAGCCAGCGCACGAGGGTGCCCTCCTGCATATCGTAGCCCATCTGAGGCATTACAACCGATGTAGCCATTTCCCGTGCCTCCTGCCGTTTGTGTCAGCGACCGAGGGTGGCTTCCACCGCCCGGATTACGCGGGCATCGTCCGGTATGGACGCCTGCTCAAGGTATCGAGAGTAGGGCATGGGGACCTCCACGCCGGCCACCCGAGCCACCGGAGCGTTGAGATAGTCGAAAGCGCGCTCCTGGATCAGTCCCACCACGGTAGCGCCGAACCCGCCGGTGTACCACGTCTCCTCAACCACCACTGCGTGGCCCGTCTTGCGCACCGACTCCACGACGGTTTCGCCGTCCAGCGGGCTGAGCGTTCGAAGGTCAACGACCTCCGCGCTTATGCCCATGGACTCCAGCTGCTCAGCGGCCCGGAGTGCCACCGTGACCATGCGCGAGTAGGCCGCAATCGTGATGTCCGTGCCCGCGCGCTTGATGTCCGCTCTGCCGAGGGGTATCACGTACGGCTCGTCCTCCACCTCCCCGCGCGTGCTGTAGAGCAGCGTGTGCTCCACGAACATCACGGGGTCCTCCTGCAGCATCGCCGCACGGAAGAGGCCGAGAACGTCGTGGGGCGTGGATGGAACGGCCACGCGAATGCCCGGCACGGAGGCGAACCAGCCCTCCAGGCTCTGCGAGTGGGTGGCTCCCACGGAAGCGCCGCCGCCTGTGACGGTGCGCACGACAAGCGGACACGAGAGCTGCCCGCCGGACATGTACCGCACCTTGGCGGCGTGGTTGATTATCTGGTCCATGGCCAGCAGGCTGAAGTTGATGGTCATCAGCTCAACGATTGGCCTGAGACCGGCCATTGCGGCGCCGGCGCCCGCTCCGGTGAACACCGACTCGGAGATGGGCGTCTCCCGGATTCGCTCTGGCCCGAACTCGTCGAGCAGGCCCCTGGTAACGGCGTACGCCCCGCCGTAACGACCGATGTCTTCGCCCATCATGAAGACCCGCTCGTCCTGCAGAGCCTCTCTGAGCGCACGGCCTACGGCTTCCCTATAGGTGATGACCGCCATGCTCACATGCCTCCGTACACGTCGTCGTAGAGTGCGTCCGGCTCCGGGAATGGGCTGTCCTCGGCGAACTGGACGGCCGCGTCGATAGTCTCTTCAACCTCGCTGCGGATGCGGTCCAACTCCTCCTGAGTCGCCGTGCCGCCATCCACGAGCTGCCTGCCGAAGGTGACGATGGGGTCGCGAGTCCGCCAGCGCTCCTCCTCCGACCTGGCCCGGTACTCGGAGGGGTCCGCCATGGAGTGTCCCCTGAACCGGTAGGCCATCGCCTCGATCAAATAGGGGCCACCGCCGCCTCGCACTTGGGCCACCGCCTCGCTGGTGGCCTCCAGCACCTTCAACACGTCCATGCCGTCCACGCGAACGGACGGAATCTTGTAGCCGTTGGCAAACTTGTAAATCTCATCGTGAAACGCCAGCATCTGCTCAACTGTGGCGCCCATGCCGTACAGGTTGTTCTCAACGAAGAAGATCACGGGCAGTTTCCACAGGGCGGCCAGGTTGAGCGATTCGTGGAACTCGCCCTCGTTGATGGCGCCGTCGCCCAGGAAGCAGAGCGTCAGGCTGTCCTCGCCGCTGTACTTGCTGGCGAGCGCAAACCCGGTTGCCAGGGGCAGCTGTCCGCCCACGATTGCGTAGCCGCCCATGAACCGCTTCTCGACGTCGAAGAGGTGCATCGAGCCGCCCTTGCCCTTGCTGCACCCCGTGGCTTTTCCGAAAAGCTCCGCCATCGCAGCGTTGGGGTCCATGCCTTTGGCAAGCGCGTGGCCGTGGTCGCGATAGTGGGTTGCCACGTAGTCTTGGGGCTGCAGCGCAGAGATGGAGCCCACGGCGATGGCCTCCTCGCCGTTGTATAGGTGCAGGAAGCCTCGGATGCGTCCGAGCGTGTACTGCTCCGCCGATCTCTCCTCAAAGGTCCTAATGAGAAGCATACGGCGGTAGAAGTCAATCAGTTGCGCGCCGTCAGGCTTGTCTCCGGGAGCCATGCCCACATTATAGCGGAAGTTGGTAAGACGGTGGAACGCCAATCGCCCGAATTTTGGTCATCTTGCCACCGGCGCACGGCGATCAGATGTGGATCGCCGCTCCCTCCACGTCCAGCGCTGCCTCCTTGATCGCCTCCGACAGCGTGGGATGCGAGTGTACCAACCAGCCCAGCTCGTTCACACTGCCCTCCAGCAGGTTGGTCATGGCGAGCTCCGGCAGCATCTCCGTGACCTCCGCGCCGATCATGTGCGCGCCCAGTATCTCGCCGGTGTCGCCGTCCGCCACAACCTTCACCATGCCCTCCGAGTCTCCGGCCGCCAGCGACTTGCCGTTGGCCCGGAACGGAAACCGCCCGACCTTCACCGAGTAGCCCGCTTCCGAGGCCTCGCTCTCCGAGTAGCCGAAGCCCGTCACCTGAGGCTGGCAGTAGACCGCACGAGGCATCATGCGATAGTCCAGCGTCTGGCTGTCCATTCCGGCGATCGTCTCCACCACCAGCACGCCCTGCGCCTGCGCCACGTGGGCCAGCAGCAGCTTGCCCGTCACGTCGCCGATGGCGTACACGCCCGGCACGCCGGTGCTCATCCTGTCGTCCACCTGCACGAAACCCCTCTCGATGCGAGCGCCAAGCTCCTCCAGTCCCAGTCCCTCCACGTTGCCCTGCACGCCCACGGCCACGAGCACCTTCTGCACCTCAAGCTCACGAGCGCCCTCCGGCGTCTCCACGCTCAGCACGGCGCCATCCAGCCGCTTCTCGACGGAGGTCACGCGAGAGCCGGTCAGCGTCTTGATGCCCTGGCCGGAGAAGGCCCGCTCCAGCTGCTGCCCCATCTCCTCGTCCTCGCTGGGGATGAGCCGCGGCATCATCTCGACGATGGTGACCTCGGCGCCGTACGCGCGGTACAGGTAGGCGAACTCGACGCCCGTAGCGCCGCCGCCCACGATGCCCACCGGCGAGGGCACGTCGCGTAGCTCCAGCGCCTCGCGGCTGCCGATGATCGTGTCGCCGTCCACCTCCAGGCCGGGCACCGGGCGAGGCCGCGCGCCCGTGGCGACGATCACGTTCGCGGCCGTGAAGCTGCGCGCGCCGTCGTCGACGTCGACCGTGTGCGCGTCCGCCAGGCGTCCGCGGCCGTTTACGTGCTCCACCTTGTTCTTCCTGAGCAGCATCCCGACGCCAGCGGTGAGTCGCCTGACCACGCCGCGGCTGCGATCGATCGCCTTGCCGAAGTCGTACTGCAGGTTGTCAACGGTAATGCCGAACTCCTCCGACCTGTGGAACAGGTTGAGGACCTCCGCGTTCTTGAGAAGGGCCTTGCTGGGAATGCAGCCCCAGTTGAGGCATATACCGCCGAGCTCGTCCTGCTCCACCAGCGCCGTTCGCAGGCCGAGCTGGCCCGCGCGTATGGCCGCCACGTAGCCCCCGGGGCCGCCTCCGATAATCGCCACGTCAAAGTCAAAGTCCGCCATACAAGCCATCCTTGTGAGAGAGTCCCGCAACGGGTCGCATCCAGTATACACCCGCGGGCGCGGGCGCTTCCGTCATTCTCGCGACTGCGGGAATCCATCCCCTGGCGGAGCGGGGGAGGACTACCCCCCGCTCAAATGGTTCGACAGGCTCACCACGAGCGGGATGGGTTGAGGCCCGCTCACCCTGAGCTTGTCGAAGGGCGTGAGCGGGCGGCCCCGCCGCTACAGCATGATCAGCCGGGCTGGGACCAGCCTCTGCTTGACGGGATCAACAGCCAGCCCCAGGCCATCCAGCGTGTACCTTCCCAGCAGTGGCGGCGCGTCGTCCTCGCCGAACGCCACGAGGGTTGTGACGCTCTCGCCGTCAATCGTGGCCCACGCCTGCCCGACCTCCATCCCCACGCTGCTGCCGTCTGCGATGACGAATCTGCGGCTGTCGGTTGGCTCAACGCCTAGCTCGCGCAGCGTGCGAGCGGGCAACATGGTCAGGAACGCGCCGGTGTCAACCGTCGCCTCGACTACCACGCTGCGACCGCTGTCCAAACTTGTGATGCGCATAGGCCAGGTGAAGGTTCCCATGTCGTGTGCTCCTGTTTGCGGTTTCCGCGCTTGCATTCTAGCGGATGGCGTGTGGTAGGGGAAAGCGGCCCCTATCACGTCACCTCCGCCGCAGCCTTCGGCTATTCCACAATGACAGGGAAAACAGTGCAACCGCCCCCAGTATTGCGCCGGCTGCCCCTGCGTGCCATGGATTAATACGGAGAATCATCTCCGCAAACTCCTTCACTAGATGCAGACCTGCTGCGAAGACTATCGCGCCCACGATTGCGCCGATTGCTGCAAGAATCAAGGATTCTCGAAAGTCTCGCATGCTGTTTTCCCCCTCACACCACCAGCGCCGCGCCCTTGGGCCGAGCCTTGCCGCCGTGAACTGACGGCTCCGCGCACCACTTGGCCGCCAGCCGCCGCACTCCCGCGTACGTCTCCTCATCGAAGCCAAGCAGGTCACACACGACGCGCCGGTCCAGCAGCGCGCGGTTGGGGTCGGCGTCCGCGAGGTAGGCGGGCTTCAGCTCCTTGTCACGAAACTCGTTGAAGATGGCCTCTGCCGTGCTGAGCTGCTCATCCGTCAGGGCGCGGAAGTCCAGGACTAGGAGAGATTCAACTCCGCTGACCGTGGTGGTGCCACGACCGGCGGCTTGCCGGTTGGAGTTCCACCAATAGCTTAGCAGTCCAAGAGTGCAGTTAGCCCAAACTGCGAACGCGTACTCTAGCCTCTTGTCGTCAAACATAACGTTTGGCCAAGCTCGACCGCCAATGCTTGGATGCTCGGTGAAGGCAACTGTCAATGGTTGGGAGTTGAAACGAAAGTCACGGTTGATGTGTGTCCGGCTGGATGTAGCCCAAGCTACAGAGGCCCTATCCTCCATACCTGGTTTGACAAGCAATTGGGAGTCTGGCAAGCAGACCAAGCGTGTTTCCTGTTTGGCATCGTGGCTCCATAGCGATGGATAAGTGGAAGTCGGGCTGGGTGGTGCCTTAGTGAAGGGCCCGCTAGACCCACCGATGTTGATGTCGTGCCACCCGCGCCTACCTACGTCACTAAGGGCCGCTACCTTCATCTCTTTAGGGGAACTTGAGCCTGGGAGCCATAACATTGATTGGGACAGTGCATACGCCGTTTGAGCCACTGAACAATCCGCTAAGCGAACAGCACTCCAGTTACTCCTTCCGTACTGAGCGGTCATCGTCTCGCCAGCCAACTCCTCGCCAACCATCACGGTTGTGCCTCCGTACGGCCCGTCCTCAATCTGTCTAATCTTGCTGCTAGGCAGCAGCTTGCTCGCCAACGACCGTGCGTGAGCGAATCCCTGTGGCCTGCGCCTTAGCGAAGTGAAGAGAGCCCGGTCATTGTGCGATTTCTCATTCTTGAGCTTTCGGGCAATCACTAGGCACTCTGCCATACCCGTGTCTGCGGAAAAGGAGAGTCCATCACTATCCGCGGCAGCTATGGTAAGGACTGTCAAGCCTGTGTATTTGCGCGCAATCATCTCGCGAAACTCCTCCCAGGACTGGCCGGAGGCGGCTGAGAGTGGGAGCACCAAAGCAAGAACGCCGCCAGGCCTGAGCTTCTTGTGCGCCATCGCCGCGAACGCGGAGGCAATGCCAGCATAGCCGTGATAGCATGTATCCTTCGTGTAGCGACTCAAGACCTTAGACATTTCCAATTGCGTAACTAGCCCCGTGCTTAATCCCCTGAAGTGCTTGATGTAGTTCTCGTCCCTCTCGCTGCCTTCCCAATCAGAGCCGGGCCTGGTAAACGGCGGGTTCATTATCACTAGGTCGTAGCCCTCGTCAGGTATCTCGGCGCGTACCTGGGTAGCCGTCTCCTCGCCCGCGCTGCCGGTGCGCATGGCCGGGTCGCTGGTGTTGAACAGCGTCAGCACATTGGAGGACTGGAGAAGCTCCAGTGAGCCTATCATCACGCTGCCGTCCGCCATGCGGCCGTATGGCATGGTGTACAGGTGGGAGCTGTTGAAGAGGACGGAAGGCTCCATGCCGGAGAGGGTTGAGCCGGTGATGTGGACGGCGGAGGGCATCACGTCGCAGCCGTACAGCACTTCCTCCATCATAATCTTGTGCAGCGCGGCCGCGTCGCCGCCGGCGCGCTCGTGGCGGGCGGCTATCTGCTCGTACACGGCCGAGAGCAGCGCGCCGGTCCCGCAGGCGAAGTCTGCGATGCGCAGCCTGCCGATGGCCTCTGCGTCCGACCAGTCCACGCCCTCCATCTTGGCCACCGCCAGTCGCGCCAGTAGCGCCGCCGACGCCGGCAGTGTGTAGAAGGTGGCCAGGTACTTGCGGTCGGCGATGAGCCGCTGGAAGATGCGGCCGGTGAGGTCGTGGGCGTTGTCCACGCCCGTGGCCCTGACCGACTGGGCCGTGTCCGTCAATCTCTGCAGGATGTTCGCTGCGTCCGCGGAGGGCAGCTGCTCCAGGATGTCCTTGGCGATGGCAAAGATGGCCCAGTAGTTGATCCTGAGTATGTCGTCCCAGGCCGCCAGCACCTCGCCCTGCGGGTTCTCCACGCTGTCGCCGCACACCGCGGCCAGCGGCTTGATGCCCTCGTGCATGCCCACGATTCGCTCGTGGAAGATCAGGGCGTTGGCGATGATGGCGCAGGCCATGCGGCGGGTCTGGGGCACGTTGGACATGCCCAGCAATCGGGCGATGGCGGTGGTCACGCCGGCGCGAGTCTGGTTCATCTCGTCCAGGAGCTTGGCGGCGCCGTCAATGCCTTCCTGCAGCGCGTTGGCCGCCCGGTCCACGGCGCTCTGCGGCACGGACACCAGGCGCACCATGTCCGCCAGGTCCTCAAGGCTGCCGTCCAGCCAGCCGGACTCCGGAAAGCGCTGCGGATCGTCTGCGCTCCCCGTGAAGACGCAGTACGATACCTGGGCCGATGACAGAGTCGCGTGGAGGTCGCCAGCCTCGCGAACGTCCTCTCGGTAGCGCAGCGCAATGGCAGCCTCGATGACGCGGCCGTTGGTCGCAACCTCCAGCCCGAGGCGATCCTTCGCCTCCGGTTCGACGGTGGCGGCAGGCATGAACTCCGCCTCCAGGACGACTGGCGCGCGGTCGGGCGCGGTGATGAGAATGTCGGGGCGCAGCCCTGGGTGGCCGGCGATGGCTTGGGTGTTCTCGGAGCGCACGGTGCTGCGGGGCATCATGGCCTGCAGGAGGCTGCCCGTGGCGTTGTTGGCGCTAGGCTCTGTCTGAAATGGCATACAGCTAAAGCTGCCGTAGGATCGTCGGCTTGGGCGGGAGTGTGCCACGACTCTACACAACATCCGTTCGCAAGTCAAACGCCTCCTCCGCCTTGAAGCGCTCTCCCCTCTTTGCTACACTTGCGCCATTAACCTCGGGAGGCGCGCATGGAGTCCCCAGGGCTGACCCCCGAAGAAGTCAAGCACATCGCACTGCTGTACCGCATGGGGTTGGACGAGCAGGAGGTCGAACGCCTCCGCAACCAGCTCTCCGACATCCTGGCGAACTTCCGCGTGCTCCAGGAGGTCGACACCACCGACGTCCCACCCACGGGCCACTCCGTGGAGCTGCAGAACGTGATGCGCGACGACGAAGCCTCGTCGCCGATGCCTACGGAGGACACGCTGGCCAACGCCCCACTGCGTGAGGACGACTTCTTCCGCGTGAAGGCGGTGCTCGACTGATGCCGTCCACCCTCCACAACCTCACCATCAGCGAGGCGCGCAGCCTCCTCGACCGGCGTGAGGTTTCCGCCCGAGAGCTCACGCAAGCCCACCTGGACCGCATAGGCGAGCTGGACTCGCGCGTGGGCGCGTTCGTCAGCGTGACCGCGGAAGAGGCGCTGCAGCAGGCCGACCTGGCCGACGCCGCCATCGCACGCGGTGAGGCCGGCCCGCTGGCCGGCATTCCCATGCAGATCAAGGACAACATGTGCACCCGCGGCATCGCCACCACCTGCTCGTCGCGGATGCTGGAGCACTTCGTCCCGCCCTACGATGCAACCGTGGTCGAGCGGCTGCGCGACCAGCTCGCGGTGATGGTCGGCAAGGGCAACATGGACGAGTTTGCGATGGGCTCCTCCACCGAGAACTCGGCGTTCTTCCCCACTCGTAACCCGTGGGACACCGGGCGCGTACCCGGGGGCAGCAGCGGGGGCCCGGCCGCCGCGGTCGCCGCCGGCGAGAGCGTCTACTCCCTCGGCTCGGACACGGGCGGCAGCATCCGGCAGCCCGCATCGCTGTGCGGCATCGTCGGCATGAAGCCCACATACGGGCTGGTCAGCCGGTACGGCCTGGTGGCCTTCGCAAGCTCGCTCGACCAGATCGGCCCGCTGACGAGAGACGTAACCGACAGCGCCATCGTGCTCAACGCGATAGCCGGCGGCGACCTTCGCGACTCCACGTCGATCCCGATGGAGCCGCCCGACTACACCGCCGCCCTCACCGGCGACGTGCGCGGCCTGCGCGTCGGCGTGCCGCGCGAGTACTACGCAGAGGGCATCGATCCCGCCGTCGCGGACACCCTGCGCGCCGCGTTGGCCAAGCTGGAGAGCCTGGGCGCCATCGTGGAGGAGACGTCGCTGCCCCACACAGCCTACGCGCTGGCGGTCTACTACATACTGGCGCCGTCGGAGGCGTCGGCCAACCTGGCCCGCTACGACGGCGTGAAGTACGGCTACTCGGCACAGGACGCGGGCGGCATGTGGGAGGCCATGGAGACGACCAAGCAGCGCGGCTTCGGGCCGGAGGTCAAGCGGCGCATCATGCTTGGCACCTACGCACTTTCGGCGGGCTACTACGACGCCTACTACCTCAAGGCGCAGAAGGTGCGGACGCTGATAGGCCGCGAGTTCCGGGAAGCCTTCCGGCAGTTCGACGTGCTGGTCACGCCCACCTCGCCCACGGTCGCGTTCAAGCTGGGCGAGAAGGTGGAGGACCCCGTGCAGATGTACCTGAGCGACGTCTGCACCATTCCGATCAACATCGCGGGCGTGCCGGCGATGTCGCTGCCCGCGGGGTTCGTGGACGGCCTGCCGGTGGGCATGCAGATCATCGGTCGGCCGCTTGGCGAGGAGACGATACTGCGCACGGCCCACGCCTACGAGCAGGCGACGGAGTGGCACACGATGAGGCCAAACTTGTGAGGGCGACGATCGACGGGCGTGACGGCGCCTCGCGGCATGCCCGCGACTCGCAGGACGAAACTTCCTCCGACGTGACGCCTCGCGAGAGGCTGCTGGCGAGACTGAAGGGCAAGAGTACGTACCGCTACAGCCGGTACGGCGGCCTGCCCCTGAGGTACGGAGGCGGCAAGAGCCTGGCGGTGGGCCACGTCATCGAGCAGCTTCCCGCCGGCCTGACCAGGCTGGTTTCGCCCTTCGTGGGCGGCGCATCGGTGGAGATGGCCTGCGCCAACGAGCTGGGCATGGACGTGACCGCATACGACTTCTTCGACATTCTCACTGACTACTGGCAGGTGCAACTGGACAGGCCGGAGGAGCTGGCGGACCGCATCGGCCGCTGGCAGCCGACCAAGGAGACCTACGCATCGGTGAAGCAGCGTCTGAAGGCGCACTGGGACCGCTCGGAGCCAATCGAGGACCCGCTGGAACTCGCGGCGCACTACTGGTTCAACCACAACCTGAGCTACGGCCCGGGCTTCCTCGGCTGGATGTCCCGCATCTACGAGGAGCCGGCGCGGTACGAACGCCTGCTGGAAAAGGTGCGGACCTTCCGGTGCCCCGGCCTGAGCATTGAGCAGGGCGACTTCGCGGACGTGCTGCCCCGGCACCGCGACGACTTCCTCTACTGCGACCCGCCGTACTACCTGGACGGGGACAGCAGGATGTTCCGCGGAATCTACCCGCAGCGCAACTTCCCCGTCCACCACAGGGGCTTCGACCACGGGCTGCTCCGAGACTTGCTGGCTGAGCACCGGGGCGGATTTGTGCTATCCTATAACGACTGCTCCGCCGTCCGGCAGATGTACTCGGATTGCCGGGTATTTGAGGTGGAGTGGCAGTACACGCTGGGACAGGGCGAGACGAGGATTGGCAAGAACCGCGTCGATCGCGGCACAATCACCAACGTGAAGCGATCTCACGAGCTGCTGATAATTGCGGAGGCGGAAGCAAGTGACGACTGAAGAGACCAAGAGCATACTCACCATCCTTGAGCAGAACGCCATGGCCACTCCGGAGGAGATCTCGGAGATGACGGGGCGCTCTCAGGAGGAGGTGCGTGAGGTCATCGCCCAGGCGGAGCGCGACCGCGCCATCGTCAAGTACAAGGCCGTGGTCAACTGGGACCGCGTGGGCGAGCAGGAGGTGCTCGCGCTCGTGGAACTTCGGGTGACACCGCAGCGCGACGTGGGCTTCGACGGCGTTGCCAGGCGCATCGCCCGCTTCCCGGAGGTGCGGTCGCTGCACCTCATGTCCGGCGACTACGACCTCTCAGTGCTGCTCGCCGGGCGCACCATGCAGGACATAGCCAGCTTCGTCGCCATGAAGCTTGCTGCGCTGGAAGAGGTGCATGGCACCACAACCCACTTCCTGCTCAAGCGATTCAAGGAGGACGGCGTGGTCCTAGACGGTGAAGAAACGGCCCGGCGTCTACCCTTGACCCCGTAGGTGAAACCCTTGCAGAACGAATCTCAGACCACCACAGGCTCACCACACATTTCCCAGCGCGTGAAGGCGCTCTCACCTTCCGGCATCCGGAAGTTCTTCGAGCTCCTCTATACCATGGACGACGTGATCTCGCTGGGCGTGGGCGAGCCAGACTTCGTCACCCCGTGGCGCATCCGCGAGGCGGCCATCTACTCCATCGAGAAGGGGTACACGATGTACACCTCCAACTTCGGACTGATGGAGCTTCGCCAGGAGATAAGCGGATACATGAGCCGGCGCGCCGGCCTGGAGTACAACCCGGCCAACCAGGTCCTGGTCACGGTGGGCGTGAGCCAGGCGCTCGACCTGTCCATGCGCTCCCTGCTTGACCCCGGCGACGAGGTCATCGTCCCCGAGCCGACCTACGTCTCCTACGTTCCCTGCGTCACACTGGCAGGCGGCGTGGCCGTGACGGTGCCCACGCACATGGAGAACGGATTCCGCGTTCGTCCCCAGGACATCGAGGACCGGGTGACGCCCCGGACCAAGGCCATACTCATGGGCTACCCGAACAACCCCACGGGCGCCGTGATGCCACGCAGGGAGCTGGAGGACATCGCAGACATCGCGAAGAGGCACGACCTGTTCGTGGTCTCGGACGAGATCTACGAACGGCTGGTGTACGGCACGGAGCACACCTACTTCGCCTCTCTGCCGGGCATGGCGGAGCGCACCGTGCACCTGAGCGGCTTCTCGAAGTCGTACGCAATGACGGGCTGGCGCGTGGGCTACGCGTGCAGCCACCCGGAGATCATCGAGGCCATGATGAAGGTGCACCAGTATACGATGATGTGCGCGCCCATACAGGGCCAGATGGCAGCCATAGAGGCGCTGCGCTCCGGCGACGGCTCCGTGGAGGAAGCGCGCGAGGAGTACAACCGCCGCCGCCACCTTATGCTGAGCGGGCTGAACCGCATGGGCCTCGCCTGCCTGGAGCCGCAGGGCGCCTTCTACACCTTCCCATCCATCAAGAGCCTGGACATGACGTCCGTGGAGTTCGCAGAGCGGCTGCTGATGGAGGAGCACGTTGCGCTCGTGCCGGGCTCGGCGTTCGGCCCCAGCGGCGAGGGACACGTGCGCTGCTGCTATGCCGTGGCCACGGAGGAGATCGAAGAGGCGCTGGACCGCATCGGGCGCTTCGTTGGGAAAGTGAAGCGTGGTCTTTGACAGGGCTTGGGAGAGCCTTGTCCTGGGGCATACGCCCGTCGACATCCGATACGAGGGCTCCCGCCCGTGGCAGCCCCCGGATGAACGGGGCGGGACCGGCATCGAAGTCCTAACCAACCTCGGCCCCATCCGGTGTCTTTACCATGAGGCCCCGTCGGCCGAACGAGGAGTGGTCTGGGTCTCCGGCGCGTACGGCGGGTTTAGCGGCGGAGGCGGCCTCTACTCCATCCTCTCCGACGAGTTGATCGCGGACGGCATATCCTCGCTGCGTCTGGACTACCGGCATCCCAACGTCCTTCACCACTCAATCATGGACGTATTGGCCGGCGTTGACTTCCTACGGTCTCAAGGCTGCGAGCGCGTTGCGCTCGTGGGCCATTCGTTCGGCGGGGCCGTGGTCATCGCCGCGGCGCCGCTCAGCGACGCCGTGTGGTCGGTCGCGGGACTAGCCAGCCAGACGCACGGCGCAAGGTACGCGCACCTGGTCAGCCCGAAGCCGCTGCTGCTCGTGCACGGCGAGGACGACGACCGCCTGAGCGCGCGCTGCTCCATCCTCATCAACGAGTGGGCGGGTGAGCCGAAGCGACTGATTCTCTACCCCGGCGCGGGCCACAACCTGCGCGAGTGCCGCGACGAGCTTCACCCCGTCCTCAAGAACTGGCTGTTGGAGAGCACGTAGGCGGAGCACTCGGCCCGCTCGTGGTGAGCCTGTCGAACCAGGAGCGGATGAACACGCCTGTCGGTCTCCCGCTCACCATTCGGCACGCTCACCCAGAGCTTGTCGAAGAGCTTGAGCGGGCTATCCACCCTCACGCAGGAAGCCGTGTACCGCGTCCGCAATCTCCCGGCCTCTTGTGCGGATGAAGCCGTGGCCCGTTCCCTCGAGCGTCACCAGCCGTGACCCACTGATGCCCTGCACCATCTCGTGTGCAAAGCGCATGGGCGTAAGCACGTCGTCCTCTCCGAACACTAGAAGCGTCGGGCACGAGATGTTGTGCACCCGTTCCCGGGAGTCGAACGCAATGGTGGCCTCCATCTGCCGGTCGTAGGCGTCCGCCTCCTGGTAGAGCGGGTCGTCCATCACGTCCTGCACCAGCCGGTCGATGAAGCCTGGCTGCTCGTACTCCTGGTACGTGTAGGACCACGGGAGCGTTAGGCGCAGGTACTCGTCCCTGGGCAGCTCGCGCCTGAGGGACGCGAACCCGCTGAGCAGCGCCGAGCCCCGTGGGTCCGGTGCATCGTAGGTGCCCAGCAGTACCAGCCGGTCAACGACAGACGGGAACGAGATGGCCAGCTCCTGCGCAATGGCGCCGCCCATCGAGTGTCCCACCACGTGTGCGCGGGCCACTCCCAGCGACTCCAGCAGTCCCGCGGCGTCGCGCGCCATGTCCAGGATGGCGTACGGCGCCGCGGCGCGGCTGCTCTGGCCGCTGTCGCGGTTGTCGAACGCAATCACGCGAAAGGATGCTGCGAGCGTGGAGCCCAGTTCACCCCACAGTCGGTGGTCGCCGCTCAGGCCGGTGATGAGCAGCACAGGAGGAGCATCCTCCGGCCCGCCCACGCGATAGAAGAGACTCAGGCCGTTTGACTCGGCGTAGGGCACTTCCGCGCTTACCCCGAAGGCTCGTTGGTGAGGCAGAGGTAGGCGGCGCTGTTGCCGGGAGCAAACGCGCAGATCGCAGTCTGCGGCCTGCCGCCCTTGATGCTCACCTGCCTGGGCCCTGCCGTGCCTCTGAGTTGCTGGATGCTGTCTATGTACATGGCGGTGCGGGTGCGCCCGTTGCCCAGGTTTCCGCCGCCGGAGCAGAACGGATGCGGGCCTTCCACCCTGATGTCGCCCCTCAGGAAGTCGGCCGCGTCTCCCTTCTGCACGCCGTGCCACTGGAATGCCTCCAGCGAGGTAGGCATGAAGGTGGAGAACCCATCGTACGGGTTGAAGATGTCCACGTCACTCGGCGACCAGCCCGACCCCTCGTACACCAGGCTAGCCACCCATTCCTTGGCCTTCTCCGTATCGTCCAGGGTCTCCTGGCTGCTCCGGGCTCTTCCGCCGCTGCCCTGGCTGTGGTTGGCCACGTAGACCGGCTTCTGCCTCATGTCCATCGCACGCTCCGCGGTGGCAAACACGAAGGCCCCCACCGAGTTGACCGGACGGTCGCAGTCCCAGATCTTGAGAGGGTAGTAGATGTGCCTTGAGTTGACGTAGTCCTCGGTGGTCAGCTGGGACGGGCCGTACTGGTAGTAGTAGCTCCACCCTTCGTATTCGCCCGGGTTCTTCAGCAGACCGTTGCGGTGCTGGTTGATCACGAAGTGGCTCAGGAGCTCGTCCCAGGTTACCCCATACCTTTCGCAGTACTGCTGGATCGGCACGTTGGTCGAGGTCATCAGGCCCTGGTAGTCGCCCCAAGGCTGTGCCCACTGGCGGTTTCCGCTGACATGGGCATTGTCGAATTCGCCGCCCTGGCGGTATCTCCCCTCCAGGTTGTTGGCTGTATATACATATACGCCCACCTTGTACATCCCGTCGGCGCAGGCCTGGGCTGCAAACCCCATGCCGTCGCCGATGGCTGGCGCGTGGTCGGGCGCGTACTGGATGTTGGTCAGCTCCGGCATCTGGCCTCGCAGCCAGTTGTTGGTGACCACGGTCAGCCCGTCCTCGGAGTCATACGGAGGTGGGAAGTAGGGCCGGTACGGCCCCCACGAGCCGGCGGGACCAGGGTTACCGGCCATGTTCTCCGGGCAGCAGAGCAGGCCGTCGACATCCTCCGGCTCGATGCCCGCGTCCTCGAGAGCGCGCTTTACGGCCAGGATGGCGTACGCTCCCAGCGTCCTGTCCATGTTCACGCCGTCCCACCGGCGGTCCACGGGAGACTGGCCCCAGCCCGCAATTGCCACCTTACCCTGATGGGGCCAGACGCCCAACCCCGACCTGTTTCTCCGCCAGTCGGCGCCTCCAGTGTTCTGTTGAGTCATGGTTACATCTCCAAGCGCGGATTTCGTGCTGCGATAGTTCGCCTACTCCTCGACCAGACGCCACTCGTGGATGAGCTGGCCCGGCTCAACTTCCTCGAACGTAACCTCCACGGCCGCGCCGATTGGCACCTGGTACGCGGCCACGCCGGGCAGGTTGGAGAAGAAGTTGATCGTGGGGTCATCGTCCAGCGAGATGACGGCCAGGTTGAACGGCTGGTCCGGCCTGGTCCTCCCAAGCCTGCCGTCCGCCACAACCATGTTCGCCATGATGTGGCCGCGCCCGCTCGTATTCCTCCACTCCAGCTCGCCGGAGCCGCAGTCCTGGCATGCTGGCCGAGGTGGATACTGCAACGTATTGCAGCCGGTGCAATGCTGGACGATCAGCCTGTTTTCGTTAACGGCGTCCCAGAAGGGTTTGCTGAGCTCGTCGGGAACGGGAATGAGTTTGGGCACTTTGCACCTCCGTGCGGGTAAGAAGTGGACGCCATTGAGTGTACCACCAGGTCGGGCCGGTGTCATCCTCAGCGTGTGGCGGGACAGTCAGAGAAGTAGTCGGCCGGAGGGACGTCGCAGAGCTAGCGCCTCCACGCAAGGCCATCGGTCGCCCGAAGAAACTTCGCGTGCAGGTCTCTTCCCGCGGCAATGATGCTTTCGGAGCAAAGCGAGCCGGGGTTCTCGTACTTGTCCGTGACGACGCCGCCCGCTTCGGGCACCAGGACCAGCGCCGCTGCCAGGTCCCACGGCGAAAGGTGGTGATGGAAGTACATGTCAGTCCTGCCGCAGGCTGCGTACGCCAGCCCCAGCGCCGCCGATCCCATGATGCGCGTGGCCTGTATGTTAGGCCACAGGTGGAGCACCATCTCGATGGCGGTTGATGCCTTCTCGTCGACGTAGCCCAGGTCGTAGCTGAGCAGGGCCTCCTCGAGCTCGGTCTTGCCGGATACCTTGATTGGGCTGTCGTTAAGGAATGCGCCGCCCCCGCGCACGGCCCGGAACATTTCGCCGCGCACCGGGTCGAATGTCAAGCCCAACGTGACGTCCTGGCCCTCCGCCATTGCGAGCACCGTGCAGAAGAAAGGAATACCCAGGATGTAGTTGCGAGTGCCGTCCAGTGGGTCGATGATCCACGTGTAGCCCGACGACGTCTCCACGCCCTCCGACTCCTCGGCCAGGAAGCCGTCCCCCGGAAACTCCGCCCGCAGCCTTTCGATGACGCGGGCCTCCACCAGCCTGTCCACGTCGCTCACCAGGTCGGCGCGGCCCTTGTAGGAGACCTCCTTGTCGGTGTGAAGCCTGGCCAGCAGCGTCTCGCCGGCCTCCCGCGATACGTCCAGCGCCACCTCAAGCGCGGTGCGGCCGCTTCGCGACAGGCGCGTGGCCGCGGAGCCGTCGCTCACAGGGCGACTCCCACCAGGCCAAGCCGCTCCTGCACCTCAGCCAGGGTCTCCCGTGCAATGGCCTGGGCGCGGCGGGCGCCCTCTCGCAGCGCGTCCTCCACGTATCCGGGCCTCGACGCCAGCTCGTTGCGCCGGTCCCGGAAGGCGGCCAGGCTCTCGTTGACGCCGTCCGCCAGCAGGCGCTTGTCCTCCACGCATCCCAACTGGGCGGACACGCACCCCTGGTACACCTCGTCGAGCTTGCCTGGGTTGAACAGCTTGTGAAGGGAGTAGACGTTGCACACCCACGGGCGGCCGGGGTCGGAGCGGCGAAGGCGCTCAGGGTCGGTGAAGGCCGTTGCGATCCTGGCGCTGGTTTCCTCCGGCGTGGCAGCCAGCTCGATGTGGTTGTCCAGGCTCTTGCTCATCTTGTGCGCGCCGTCCAAGCCGACGACCAGCGGCACCTCCGTCAGCCGGGCCTGCGGCTCCGGAAACGTGGGGCCGTACAGGTGGTTGAACCTGCGGGCAATCTCCCTGGCCAGCTCCAGGTGCGGCAGCTGGTCCTCGCCCACCGGGACGGTGTCCGCCTTGTACAGGATAATGTCCGCCGTCATCAGCACGGGATAGCCCACGAGGCCGTAGCTCACCGACTCTTCCGTCTCCTGCATCTGCCGCACCTTGTCCTTGAAGGTGGGCACCCGCATCAGCCAGCCGAGAGGCGTGACCATGCTCAGCAGCGTGTGGAGCACCATCACCTCCGGCACCTGCGACTGCGCGAACACAAGGCTCCTGTCCGGGTCGATGCCCGCAGCCAGCCAGTCGAGCACCATCTCGTGCACGTTGGGGCGGATCTCCCTTGTGTCCTCGCCCTGCATGTCGGTGAGGGCGTGGACGTCCACGGCGCAGTAGATGCACTCGAACTCGTCCTGCATGGCAACCCAGTTCTGCAGGGCTCCCACGTAGTTGCCCACGTGCAGCCGTCCCGACGGCCGCATACCCGAAAATACCCTGTGTCCGCTGGATGTCATGGCCCGCGACTCCTCCCGTTGTGTGCGCGAATCTCCGATTTCGCCTCGGACGAGAAGTATAGCGCGTTGAGGTGGCCAAATCCACCTGCCGGCTGGCCGGACGGCAGCCCTCCCTTGCCTCCGCTCATCCTGAGCACGTCGAAGGGCCTGAGCGGGGCGGGCCGCTCCGGAGCGTGCGATAATGCGCCGCGCCGATGGCGAGAAAGAGTATAGTTGGGCAAAGGCGAGTACGAAATACGGCACTTGTCTAGAGGGGATACCTTCACGTTATGATATTCCGAGGGCGTGTGTTAATTGACACACTCCTTTGGAATTGATAACATGGCGTCATTCCGATGGGAGGTGGGATATGCGTTTGCGTTATGCACCGAGAGTAAGGCCTCTAATAGCCGTGCTTGCCGCGACCGTGTTGGTGGTGGCGCTAGCGTGCGGAGGGGAAGACCCGACGAGCACTCCTGCGCCCACGGCTACGACGCCGCCCACGGCAACACCCGCGCCTGAGGCGACTGAGGCGATGATGCCGGTGGACACGCCGGCTCCTGGTGAGCCGACGGCGACAACGGCGCCCACGGCAACCCCGGTGGAGGAAATGCTGCCGACGGACTACCGTGACGACTGGACGAACTTCCTCCTCAACCACCGCGGCTACAAGCCCGAGTGGGGCGAGCCGCAGTACGGCGGCATCTACAAGACTGCGGAACCCAGGCCTGCATCACGGTTCCAGACAACGCTGGGGTACGGCGCGTTCAGCCGGTGGCAGTTCACTGCGCACAACAGCCTGATGATGATGGACCCGTGGGGCGCGATCACGGATGCGCCCATCTGCGACCTGTGCGAGAGCTTCGAGGTGTCCCCCGATGGCCTGACCTACACCTTCGTGCTGCGTGACAACGTGCAGTTCCACGAGGATGGCTGGGCCAAGGAGCAGGGTGCGCCCGGCTTCGGTACGGAGCTTGCCTGCGAGGACATCAAGGCGAGCCACGAGTGGTTTGCAAACCCGCCTCCCGAGACACGGGCCAGCTACATTAAGACCGGCGAGTTCATCATGGGCCACCTGGACGAGGTGACCTGCCCGGACGGCCCCGATGGCAAGACGGCAGTGATGAACTTCGACCGGGTCAGGAACGGAACGCTGGGCTGGCTTGCAGCCGGCATTGCCATCTGGGACAGGGACTACCGCGAGTGGATGGATGCGGAGTATCCGGGCATTCAGTCCACGGCGGTGCCCGAGGGCTACATGGTCAATATGGGCACGGGTCCGTTCATTCCCCTGTCTGCAGACTCGCAGACAGTTATGAAGTCGAGGACGAACCCGAACTACTGGCTGACTGGAGCGCCGTTCATCGACGGGATGGACAACTTCGCCATCCAGGACTACAACACGAAGTTTGCAGCGCTGCTGACCGGCAAGATCCACCAGGCAGGCCATGGGAGCAGCGGCATCACCAAGGCGCAGGTGCAGCAGGTGCAGGACCAGTACTCGAACATCATCGAGCTGCAGATAGTCCGGTACAACCACCAGCAGCACTTCCTCCTGAACCACCTGCGGCCCCCGTTCGACGACTGGGACGTGAGGCATGCAGTACAGCTGGCTCTCGATCGCCAGGACTGGCTGAGGTTCGCGACGGTCGGCGCCGTGAAGATGGGAGACCCGTACCTGGTGCTCCACTCGGACGCCGGCTGGGGAATCCAGGAGGAGGAGTTCCAGACGTTCCCCGGAATGAACCCTGCGACGAAGGACGCAGACTTGGCTGAGGCGAACCGGATTCTGGACGAGGTGTTTGGCCCCGGCGTAAGGCCCAGGACGGACCAGTACGTCAGAGAGCTGCTGAGCCGGCGTGAGGTCAGCCTGTGGGGTCTGGACTTCTTCAAGAAGCACCTGAACTGGGAATTCGACGTGCAGTACGTCGACAGCTACGGGAACATCCAGACCGAATGCCTGTACACCATACGGTCCGAGGCGAGTCCCACCTACGGGCAGTCCTACATCGAGCACGCCATTGACGGCCTTTGGAAGGTCCACAGCCAGTGGCACGGCCGCGAGGACTGCCGGGACAACCCCGGGTGGACCAACGACGGCCCGATACCGGCCGCTGAGTGGGCCGAACTGGACGCCCTGATCGAAGAACTGGACGTGACACAGGACAGGGCTCGCGGCGAAGAGCTCGTGAGGGAGCTGGAGCTGTACCTGTACGAGTCGGCAGTACACACGCCGCTGGGCATCATGAACGTGGCGTGGCCAAACCGCTGGGAGGCCAAAGGAGTCCGGTACTACAACCTGGGCACCTACTCGCAGCAGAGGCTCCACGACAGGGTCTGGCTGGTAGAGTAGCCGGCAAGAGATCGACCGGATCGGACTGAATGGAAGCGCCCCCGAAAAGGGGCGCTTCCGCGTTCGCGTTGGCGGCACGTCGCTTGCGCTTGTGCAACAGGCCCGCTGAGCGTATCATATTGACACCGTGAATGACGGGGTGGATATGCGGAAGTTCATTCTGCCGGTTGCCGCGGCGATGGCCATCATCGCAGTTGCACTCGCGGGCTGCAGCAGCCCTGCGCCGGAGGCCGGCGTGGAGGGCGACTCCACCGTGCTCGCCGGCCACGCCGTCGCTCTCAGCGGCGACTCAAGCCTGCATCCGGACGGCAGCCCGCTCACCTACTCGTGGCAAATCGCGCGTGCGCCCGAGCACAGCGTGGCGCAGCTCACCAGCCTTGACCTTTCGACCACTAGCCTCACTCCGGACGTGCCCGGCGAGTACGAGGTGAGCCTGACCGTCAGCGCCGGCAGCCGCAAGAGCGCGCCCAACGCCTTTATGATGCAGGCCATGCCGTGGTTCACCGAGATCACCGAATTGGCCGGCGTGCCCGGGGGCGGTACGCAGAACTTCCGAAACGGCTTCGGGCCAGGCGCCTCGTGGGGCGACTACAACGACGACGGCCACCCGGACCTGTACGTCGCCACCGACGGCCCCAACATGCTGTACCGCAGCAACGGCGACGGCACCTTCACGGACGTGACGGCGGAGGCGGGCGTCACCGCCCCGTGCAACTCCTACGGTGTCGCTTGGGCCGACTACGACAACGACGGCGACCAGGACCTCTACGTCGTCTGCCACAGCGAGGACCAGGGCATCTCCATCGATCACAAGGCCAGCGAGCCCAACCTTCTCTTTCGCAACAACGCCGACGGCACGTTCACGGACGTCGCTCCCCTGGCCGGCGTGGACAACGTGGCGCACGGATCCGGCGCTACCTGGGTCGACTACGACATGGACGGCCTCCTGGACCTGTACGTGGCAAACTTTGGCATCTACGGCGAGGAGGACACGGGCATGGGCGACGCCAACGTCCTCTACCGCAACAACGGCGACGGCACCTTCACGGACGTGGCCGAGCAGGCGGGCGTCCGCGGCCAGCACGGCCCCGTGCGCTACCGGTGGGCCGGCGGCCAGCTCGTCAAGAGCGGCATGACGTTCGAGTCGATCTGGTTCGACTACGACAACGACGGCGACCAGGACTTTGTCGAGTGCAACGATCAGGGCGTCAGCCCGCTCTATCGCAACGACGGCAACGGCGCATTCACGGACGTCACCGAGGACGCCGGCATGTTCGTGCTCGGAAGCTGCATGGGCATCGACGCGGGCGACTTCGACAAGGACGGCCACTTCGACGTCTACTGGAGCAACTACAACGAGAACTTCCTGTGGCGCAACAACGGTGACGGCACCTTCACGGAGATTGGCCAGGACGCCGGCGTGGCGGACTTCAACGTGGGCTGGGCATCGGGTTTCGTCGACTACGACAACGACGGCTTCCTGGACATCTACGTCACCAACGGGTTGGTGGGCGTGCCCAAGGAAGAGGGCGGCGGGGGCGGCAAGGCACGCCTGGAGCCCAACATCCTCTACCGCAACAACCGCGACGGCACGTTCACCGACGTTAGCGTCGCGGCGGGCTTCGGAAACCCCGGCGTGGGTCGTGGCACCGCCGTGGGCGACTTCGACGGCGACGGCTCGGTCGACTTCTACGTGGTCAACGCCGACGGCGACAACGCGCTCTACCGCAACGAGCTGGCCGGTCGCAACAACTGGGTGAAGCTGCACCTGGAGGGCGCGGTGGCCAACCGCGACGGCATCGGCGCTCGCGTGACCTTCCACACGAGCGAGTGGAGCCAGATCGCGGAGGTACGCGGCGGCTCCGGCTACCTGGGCGGCAACGGCCGGGACATCATCTGCGGGCTTGGGAGCATCTCAGAGGTGGCGGAGATCGAGGTGGTGTGGCCCAGCGGCAAGGTGACGCTCCTGAAGGACGTGCAGGCCAACACCGCGCTCACGGTCAAAGAAGCGGAGTAGCGCCGCCCGGGGCTGTCCAGCCTATCCGGGTAAAGTCACGAGCCTTCGGCCGACTGCTCAGGTTGAAATGGGTATGCGGATTCCCGCCCATCACTCTGACCGTCTTCTTCAATGATCCGGTACCAGTACTCGGGGATGCTTGGATGGTGCGGACCCCCTCATGCACTTTCAGGCTCATACTTGGCTCTCCTCTTTGAGGAGGTCGTCCAAGACTACGACAGGTAGACCTTCAACACGGCGAAAGTCAGTGTCGTTGGTGACGAAGACAGCGCAGCCGGCGCGTAGAGCTGTCGCAGCGTGGAGTGCATCGGGTGTCGCCAAGCCCGTTTCCGCTCGCAGGCGAGTTGCATCTTCGAACACTGCGTACGAGGCCTCAAGCAGTCTCACTGCATTGGCCTCGAATATCTCGCGGTACTGCATTTCAATCTCCGAGTTGCCGTCTCAAATCGGCTTAACCAGTACCTCAATTAATATTACAGGGCTGCTCACAACGGTAAGATTGCCATCCTGCGCCTGCTGCCACATCGGTTCCAGGAACGTGCGGTACGGCTCCACCCGTTCCACGCTGTAGATGAGACCATTGGCGTCAAGATAGACCAGGCCGGTTGCGGGAAAAGCTAGCGGTCCCACGACGCCTTCTCCTGCGCCAAGTACGCCCTCACCTCTTCGGCCGTCTGGAACAGGCGGCGCTCAGGGCCGCTGTTGAGGATCTCCATTACGGAGCGGCCCTTCACGTTGGACTCGTGTAGTACCACCACGTCCACCGTCTGTCCGGCCTCTAGTTCCGGGCTGGCAATCTCCACCTTGCCGCCAGGCTGTACAGTCGTTCTGATGTGTAGGGCTTTTTGCATCGCTGAGTCTCCCTTCTTCTCTCCAGTATACGCCCATTCACCCGACGCGGCTTGGCATTGCCGGCCCAGACCATCCCGGCGCAATGCTGGACTCCGGTCTATGACCAGAAATCCGGCTGACTCCGAAAGGTGCTGATCACATGCCTTCCAAGTCTCTATTGTCGTCCGTATCGCTACTCTCGTCACGTCTCATTCTACACAACTTGTACCTGTTCATGTGAGAGAATAAGTCTTGTCAAACGTAGAGGCCCTACCCTCCACCCGCCAGCGCGAACGCCTCCCGCACAATGCCACTCAGCCGCTCGCCGTCCGCCGCGTCGGGCTGCGCGGCCGCGGCCTCCTCAAGCGTGGCCGCGTACGCCTCAAGGAAGTCCGGCGGCGCCGTCCCGTCACGCACGAGCACCTCGTAGGCCGCGATGGCCTCGGCCATCGACTCCGCCATGCGGCGGTCGCCCTGCAGGTCGGCAAGAGCCAGGATGAACGCGCCGTCGTTCTCCGGCGATACGCTGAGCGACGGCAGCGCGGCCTTGCGGAATGAGTCGTATGCGAACTGCACCAGCGCCTCGCGGGCCGCCATCGCATCCATCGACTGTAGAATGTCGACCAGCCGGGCCGCCAGCAGCGGCTCCTCGAAGATTAAGGCGTGTATCATGCCCTGCGGCGTCCGTCCGTGGCCCGTCGTTCCGGCGACCAGCGCAGCCGCGCGCTCGAGGTCGGAGGCCAGGATGGCGATCGTCTCGGCGGGGCGCTCTCTGAGCATGACCTCCATAAACAGCCCCGACTCGAGCATGACGTCAAGCGCCTCGTCCGGCCTGGACCGGCCGCGCTCCGCTACCAGCTCGTACACGGTCGAAAGGTACGGCCGGTCGGTGCGGTAGTTGCCGGACGTGGCCTGCATCAGCTCGCGGATTCCGCTCGCCAGGTCGTCGGCTTCCGCGTCCGCCGCGATGCCGAGGAGCGGCAGCAGTTGCTCCGGCTCCAGGAGCTGCCGCACAACGCCCGGCTCCTCGGCGAGCAACTCCCGCAACAGGCCGTGATCCAGTTCGACCACCACCCGCTCCGCAAGCTCCCGGTCCGCGGCAAGGGCCAGCTCGAGAACGAGGCCGGCGTCGCGGTCGTTCCGCTCCAGCACGTCGCGCAGCAGTGACTCGAGGTCACGCACGCCGACATCCAGGTCGTCGCGGGCGCGGCCCAGAATCGTAGTGGCAGAGTCCGCCACGCGCGCCAGCCTCTCGATCTCTACGTCCGTGGTGCGCTCTGCGGATTCGGTGTCCCGCGGAGGTATGCCGCGGGCGTGAAGCTCCATTAGCGTGGAGGCGCCCACCAACGGCCAGAACACCGAGAACAGCGGATCCTCCATGAGGGGGCCCAGCAGGTTGGCGCGCTCGTCCCTCGGTTTTCCTTCCAGCTCCGCAAAGGCCTCCAACACCCGCTCCATATCGGCCGCCGTGGGCGCCTCTTCCGCGACGTTTGACAGGGCCTCCGGGTAACGCTTGTGAAGTGCCAGCTTATCCTCCAGGTAGCCGCGGAGAAACCGCAGCTCCAGCGAAATGCGCCTGCCATCCACCTCCTCAAGACCCGTGACGAGATCGAACTGAATCGCAAAATCCTGGAGCCTCTGCGTTTCCTCGCGCTCCACCAGCCCGGCGATTCCATCCGGCAGCGACGTGTCCCCGGCGGGCTCCAGGTCGCTGTACAGATCGAAGTCCAGGTGGTCGAGGCCGAAGAAGACGGCCGCCGCACGGGCGTCCTCTCGCGTGAGGCCCTGGAACCACTCCAGCGCCTCGTACCACGAGTCGAACGAGCCGCCTGTGAGGTAGCCGTCGAAGTACTTGCGCAGGATGGGTGGCAGCAGGAGGGCGTTGCCTCCCGTGGTGTGCACGAGGTCGGCCTCCCCGAAATGGAGCAACCCGGACTCGTCGCCAAGCTGTGTATCCGGCAGGTTGCGCAGCCGCTCGCGCAGTGGCTCGTACGGGTCCGGTGGCTGGGCCATGAATGTGATCAGGTCAGCGTGGAGCTGCAGGATGGCGGATGACTCGTGGCCGCCGCCGGGGTCCGCCCAGCTCAGGTCGGCGCGGCCCGTGACTTCGAACGCGCCCCAGTAGGCATGACCCATCTCGTGCATGATCGGTCCCAGGCGGGACTCACCAACACCCGTCCACCGTTCGTAGCCGAAGCTGCCGAACCATCCGGGCTCGCCCCGCATCCAGCGGAGGTCGTGCTCCTCCAGGAAGCGCTCGCCCTCAGGCGTGAGGCGGTATATGGCCTTGATTGCCTCGACCCTGGCTTCTATCCAGTCCGGCCGGCTCACCTCGATTGTAGCGACCTCCGGCGTGGCGGCAGCTTCGCAGCCGGCGACGGCGGGAAGCGCGGCCAGCAGCGCCAGAGCGAGCCATCTAGCGGCGCTTCGCAGTGGGGTGCGACGGTTTCGCAGTGAGATCGGAGATGAGATCAACGCCCTGAATTCCGCGTGCCGAACGCCGAGTCCGGACGCTCGGACGCTTGCGATGGTGTCTTCCACTCCATTCTAGCCTGCGCGGGCGCGCCAGTCGATGGAGGCGGCCTTCACGGCGACCGTTTCTTGTAGCCTTCAATTGCCCTATGTTATGATGGCTGCGGTTGATACCTGCATTTGGATTGTGAGGTAGCCCGTGGCTCAAGTCCCCTCCCGGAGCATTGACGTTCAGGTGTTCCCTCCGTACTCGCGCAGGCTGTCCAAGGTCTGGCTGCGTGACGTGGTGGAGCTTGCCCTGGACGTGCGGGACGAGGAGTCGCCGCTCTGCATAAGCCTGGTGGTCGCCGACGACGAGACCGTGCACGGCCTCAACCTGGACTTCCGAGGGCTGGACGAGCCGACGGACGTGCTGGCCTTCCCGCTCTGGGAGTCGCGGTACGGTGAGGACGACGCATCAGGCGACAACGGCAGCCTCCCTGGCCTGCCGCCGGAGGCGAGCGCGCCCGTGGGCGAGGTCGTCATCTCTTATCCGCAGGCGGCGCGGCAGGCCAAGGAGAGCCGCAAGCTCATAAGGGCGGAGATCGCCCTGCTGGTTGTTCACGGCGTGCTGCACCTTCTAGGCTACGATCACGCAGACGACTGCGAAAAACAGCGCATGTGGGCCGTACAGGACAACGTGCTGGCCCGGGTAACCATATAACAGGAACAGGACAGGAATTTGCCCCAGGTATTCTATCGCAAGTGGCGTCCCCGCCTGTTGGCGGACGTGAAAGGCCAGGAGCACGTGACCCGCACACTGCGGCAGGCCGTCGTGCAGAGCCGGATGGCCCACGCGTACCTGTTCTGCGGGCCGAGGGGCACGGGCAAGACCAGCACCGCCCGCATTCTTGCCAAGGCCGTCAGCTGCCTGGAGCCGCGGGACGGCGAGCCGTGCAACGAGTGCCGCACCTGCTCCGCCATCAACGAGACCAGATCCATGGACCTGATCGAGATCGACGCCGCCAGCCACCGCGGCATCGACGACATACGCAGCCTGCGCGAAAAGGTACACTTCACCCCCGCCGAGGGCGCGTTCAAGGTCTACATCGTGGACGAGGTCCACATGCTGACTGAGCCCGCCTTCAACGCCCTCCTCAAGACGCTGGAGGAGCCGCCCGCCCACGCCATCTTTATATTGGCCACCACGGAGGCGCACAAGGTGCCCGCTACGGTGGTCTCCAGGTGCCAGCGGTTCGACTTCCACCGCCTGTCCCAGGAACACATCGAGGGGCGCCTGGCCGAGCTCTGCGACGGCGAAGGCATCCGCGCCGAGCCGCAGGCTCTCAAGGCTCTCGCGCGCAGCGCCTCAGGCAGCCTCCGCGATGCCGAGAACCTGCTGGAGCAGCTGGTGGTCTCGCACGACTCCGACGTCAGCCTGGCCCACGTCAGGGAGATGCTGGGCATGGGCGACGATGAGATTGCGCTGGCCCTCGTTGGCCACGTACTCCGCGGCGACGCCAGGGAGGGACTGATGACCATCAGCTCCGTGGCTGAGCGCGGCCTGGACCTACGGCGATTCCACCGGCAGGTACAGGACTACCTGCGAGGCCTGCTGCTGATAAGCGCCGGCGCACGCGAGCTGCTGGAGCACTCTCCAGAGGCGGCGCAGATGCTGACCGAGATCTCGCAGGGCACCACGGCGGTACGTGTCCTCAGAGCGCTCCGCGCCTTCGAGCAGGCTGCGCCACGCCAGGACGAGCCGTCAACCCTGTCGCTGGAGCTGGCACTGCTGGAGTGCTGCCTGGAACCCGCGCCGGCAGTCGGCCCCCAGGCGGAGGCGCCCGCTCCGGAGCCTGCACCACCAGCGCCTCAGCCCCGCGCTCGGCAGCAGCCGCCGGCCGCCACGCCCGTTCGCGCCGCACCCCCCGCGCAGGCCGGCGGGTACGCACGCTCGACCTCGGACGCGGACGTCTCGCAGGACAGGCCGCGGCCGGCTGCAGTCCAGGCACAGGCAAGCAACGGGGCTCACCGGGACATCGAACCGGCTGAAGGCAGCCTGCCGGAGGCCCAGTGGGACGCCCTTCTCAAGGCCACGCGCGTCCTCAAACCCAACAAGTACAACATCCGCGCTCTACTGCTTGACTGCTCCAGGCGCTACGCCGAGGATGATACACTGGTGCTGGAGTTCAAGACTCGGCCAAACATGGAGAGGCTGCAGGAGGAGATAGACAACCCGGATGCCCGCAGGCAAATACAAGATACGGTGAAGAGCGTAACCGGCGTCCAGTACAACCTGCGCCTGTCCCTCGCAGACCAGGGCGCGGGACGCCCAAACGCACCGAGGGGCCACCTTGTGCGGGCGGCGCGAAATATGGGCGCCCAGATTGTCCAGGAAGTCGGAACTCAGGAGGCTCAGAATGAATAGGAATATGCTTCGCCAGGCGCAGCAGATGCAGGCGCGGCTGGCCAAAGCCCAGGAGGACCTGGAGACCGCGGAGGTGGAGGCCACTGCAGGCGGCGGCGCAGTCAAGGTTGTGATCACCGGCAGCCTCAGGATACGCTCGATAGAGATAGCGCCGGAGGTGGTGGACAGCGAGGACGTGGAGATGCTCCAGGACCTCGTGACGGCTGCCACCAACGAGGCGCTCGAAAAGGCCCAGGCCATGGCCCAGAACAGCATTTCAGCCATTACCGGTGGATTCAAGATACCGGGGCTGACGTAGAAATCCAGGACACGCGGAGACAAGAGACTACTGCCCGGATAACCTCATGACCTACGATTTCCTTCCATCCGTGGCGGCTCCACTGGCACGCCTGATACAGGAGTTCCACAAGCTGCCCGGCATAGGCCCCAAGAGCGCCCAGCGCCTGGCCTACTACCTCATACGCATGCCGGAAGAGGAGGCCACCTCACTGGCGGAGTCAATCATCTCGGTCAAGGAGAAAGTCGTCTTCTGCGGCGTGTGCCAGAACATCACCGAGGAGAGCCCATGCTACCTCTGCTCGCACACGGGGCGCGACCGCTCGCGAATCTGCGTGGTGGAGGAGCCGCTGGACGTGCTGTCGCTGGAGCGTACGCAGGCCTATCGAGGTCTGTACCACGTGCTCCACGGAGCGATTTCGCCGGCCACGGGCATCGGCCCTGAGAACCTGCGGATCCGCGAGCTGCTGGAGCGACTCCGGAGCGGCGAGGTCACGGAGGTGATTCTGGCTACCAACCCAAACTTGGAGGGCGAGAGCACTGCGATGTACGTCCACAGGCTGCTATCCCCGCTGGTGGCACACGTCACCCGGCTGGCCCGAGGCCTGCCCGTGGGCAGCGACCTGGAGTTCGCCGACTCCGTCACCCTCAGCCGCGCCCTGGAGGGACGGCAGGAGATCTGAAGCCTGCTCAATAGCCATGACCACCCAGCCGCGCATTCACAAGACCGAGGCCATCGTGCTCAGGCATCTCCCGCTGGGAGAGGCCGACTACATTGTCACTCTCTACACGCCCAATCAGGGCAGGCTCCGTGCCGTCGCAAGGGGCGCGCGGAAGATCAAGAGCCGTCTTGGCGGCCACCTGGAGCCTCTCATGCGCACGTCGCTCCTCATGACGCGCGGCCAGAGCATGGACTCCGTGCAGCAGGCCGAGGTGCTGGAGGGTTTCCGAGCCGTCCGGGAGGACCTCGACAGGCTGTCGCAGGCGATCTACATGGCGGAGCTGGTGGACGTGTCAACGCCGGAGGGCCAGGCCAACTACCCCGTCTACAGGCTGCTGCTGGAGGCCCTGCGATCGCTGGCAGACTCGGCGGGGCCGGCCCTGCTGCCGCACTTCCAGCTCAGGCTGCTCGGTCACAGCGGGTTCATGCCAGAGCTCCATCGCTGCGTGGAGTGCGAGACGGCCCTGGAACCGGGCCGCCATCGCTTCGCGCCGGGCCAGGGAGGGTGCCTCTGCGACGGTTGCCACCCGCCGGGCGTGTCGGTTCTGCCCCTCTCTCTGAACACGCTCAAGGCCCTGCGATTCCTGCAGAGGTGTGAGCGCATCGAGGATGCAATCAAGCTGCGACTGGCCGACGAGACGCTGACCGAGGTGAGACGCCTGATGGAGGCCTTGCTGCAGTACGTCCTGGACCGGGAGCCGAGGGGTTCGCGCTTCCTTGGCCAGGTTTCACAGAGCAGCAGGAGCGGAGCGGCCTCGTCGATGGCCGCGAGCGCTGCCGGAGGGGAGCGCGCATGAACGCGGAACTGGTCGAGGGCTTCAGGCTGGCCGGCGCGGGCATGGCCCTGGTGTTCTCAACACTGGTTGCGCTGATGATAATCCTCTTCGCACTTGGCAGGCTGTTCCCGGGCGAGGAGGCGGAAGAGGCCGAGGCGCCGGAGACGCAGTCGACCGCGGCCCTGGATGAGGCCGCCGCGCCGGTCGCTGAGCCGCCCGCGCCCATTGAGGCGCCGCCCCAGGTCGAAGCGTCTCCGCCGCACGCACCCGTACCGGCCCCGGCGCCACCGCCGGTCGCGATTGAGGCGCAGTCGCGGGAAGGCGTTCCTGGATCCAAGGTGGCTGCCCTGGCCGTAGCCGTGTACCTGGCAATGGAGCAGGAGGAGTCCGAGCTGGCAGACGCCGCGCCGGTCCCGGTTTCCGCATCGCAAGCAGCCCCGCAACCCGCGGAGCTGACAAGCAACTGGAGCAACCTGGGAAGGGCCGCTCTGTGGCGCAGCCAGGGACGCAGACCGTCCGCCTACGGGGAGAGAACCCACAGCGCATTCCCGTCGTCCAGGGGAAGGGGAGCCTAGCGTGTTCGGCGAGACACTCGGCGCAATCCCGGACCTGACCTGGGGCGCGGTCGCAATGATGGCCGTGGCCCTGCTCCTCGTATACCTCGGGTTGGCCCGCAAGTACGAGCCATTGCTCCTGCTACCAATAGGCGTGGGTGTGCTGCTTGCCAACCTTCCCGCAACCGGCATCGCCGAAGACGACGGCTTCCTGGGCATCCTGCGGAAGGTCGGGCTGGACAACGAGCTGTTCCCGCTCCTCATGTTCCTGGGAGTGGGCGCGCTCACCGACTTCACGCCTCTCATACAGAACCCAACCACGGTACTCCTGGGCGCGGCGGCGCAATTCGGCATATTCGCGGCCATCATGGCCGCCCTGCTGCTCGGGTGGGACCTGAACAATGCAGGAGCCATAGGCATCATTGGCTCAGCCGACGGCCCCACGACGATCTTCGTGTCCACGCAGCTTGCCGACCCCGACCTGTGGGGACCCATTGCTGTCGCCGCCTATTCCTACATGGCGTTGGTGCCGCTCATCCAGCCCCCCATCATGCGGCTGCTCACAACCCGACGCGAGCGCCAGGTCAAGATGCCGTATCCCACCCGTGCCGCCTCCTACAAGGCCCGGATCCTCTTCCCCATCATCGTCATCATCCTGGCCAGCCTGGTGGCGCCAAAGGCCGCACCCCTAGTGGGAATGCTCATGTTCGGCAACATACTGAGAGAGGCCGGAGTTGTGGACCGGCTGGCCCGCGCATCCCAGAACGAGCTCATCAACGTCACCACCATATTCCTGGGGCTCACCGTCGGCTCCACCATGACGGCCGACCGCTTCCTGGAGCCTCACACGCTGGGCATATTCGCCCTGGGCCTGTTCGCATTCACAGTGGCCACGGTCTCCGGCGTATTGCTCGGCAAGGCCATGTACTTGGTCTCCAGGCGGAAGATCAACCCACTGATAGGCGCAGCAGGCGTGTCGGCCGTACCGATGGCTGCCCGAGTAGCCCACTCGGTGGGACAGGAGGAAGACAGCGATACCTGGTTGATCATGCACGCGATGGGGCCCAACGTGGCCGGAGTGCTCGGCTCTGCCATCGCCGGAGGCGTGATCCTGGGAGCACTCCTGTAGCGTCCCGCTCCCGGCAGTACAGGCTATGCGACGCAACGAGAGGCAGCAGCGATGAAGTTTCCTGACGTGTACGGGACTGGCCAGCCGGCAATTTCCTTCGAGCTGTTCCCGCCACGCACTCAGGCCTCAATGGCCGAGCTAGAGGAGCGGATACCGAGACTCCTACAGCTGGGGCCTTCGCTCTTGACGGTCACCTATGGCGCCATGGGCAGCACCCGCGAGCGTACTCTGGAGGTGGCGTCCCTGATCAAGAACGGCCTTGGCATGGAGACGGCACACCACCTCACCTGCGTTGGCGCAGGCCGCGACGACATCGACCGGTTGCTCGACGAAATCCAGGCGCAGAACATCGAGAACATCGTGGCGCTGCGCGGCGACCCGCCACGCGGCGAGTCCACCTTCACGCCGCGCCCCGACGGTTACCGCCACGGCTACGAGCTGGTTGAGCACGTGAAACGCCACGGGGGGTTCGGAATCGCCGTCGCCGGCTACCCGGAAACGCACCAGGAGGCCCCCGATTCCGAGACCGACCTGCAGAACCTAAAGCTCAAGGTGGACAGCGGCGCGGATGTGATCATCACCCAGCTCTTCTACGACAATAGGGACTTCTACAGCTTCGTGGAAAGGTGCCGCGCTATGGGCATTCGTCAGCCAATTGTCGCCGGGCTGATGCCGATTCTGAACGTGGACCAGATCAAGCGCATCACCGGCATGTGCGGCGCAACCATCCCCGCGGGCCTCATGCGGCGGCTGGAGGAGGCGGGCGACGATGAGGAGCGAGTCCACGAAGTGGGCATTTCACACACGGCCGAGCAGGCCTCAGACCTGCTGGAGCACGACGCGGCCGGCATTCACTTCTACGTGCTGAACCGCCACTTCCACATCGCCGAGATCATGGAGCGAATTCGCCCGGAGCTGATCAGGACCATGGCTCCCGGCGCTTAGGGCTGACGTCCGGAACTCGGCCGTACGAGCCCCCCCCCCCCGGCGCTTGACGTGAACTCCTCCCCGTATCGTAGTACGGGGCAAGCCCTTCGCAGGAATGGTTACGGAGAACTGGCCTCGCCCCCTACTCCATCGCGTTCAGATCGATGATCCGGACCTCCCGGCTGTCCTGCGTCAGATCGAGGACGGCCACCGTGCCCGGCATCACGCGCTGGTTGGGCCACGTTGCGGAGCCGGGATTGATGATCATTATGCCCTGGTGCTCCTCAACCAAGCTGATGTGCGAGAAGCCGCACACCACCACGTCCACCTTCTGGCCGAAAACCTGGGCCAGCGCGTCCGGCAGCGATGCGTCCGCCGGGAAGCGATTCTCAATCACACCCGGCAGGACCTCAAGCGCGATGATATGCGGAATTGATAGCTCGTGCACCATGCCTATGGAGTGGCCCTCCGCCTCCACCACGCGGTGGTGCTCCGCCACCCGGGAGTCGCCGGCGAACTGGCGCTCTGCACCCGTCTCCACGGCCATCACCGGGGCGATTTCCTCCAGGTAGTCCAGGCAGGCCGGAATCAGGATGTCACCGGCGTGGAGAATGAGATCGACCCCTTCGAAGGCCTTCCTCACGTTTGGCGAAAGCTCTGCCGAAGGAACCTGCGTGTCCGAGATGAGGCCTAACTTCATGCGGGACGTCCTTTCTCCGCGGCGGCAGGGTTTGTGGCGCGGCGGAATGGAGCGATTGTAGTGTCACCACTCCGCGCCGTCAACTGCGAGGCGCGCCTCGAACGCGATCCAGGGCGATCGCAGTCGTGAGCCCCGAACAAGATCACTTCAGCGCGTTCACAATGCGGTCCACGTTTGTCCGCACCATGTCGAGGTACGTGTCAGCCCCACTGCCCCCGGCGCCCAGCGAGCCGGAGTAGAGACGAACCAGCAATGCACCTGATTCCTGCGCAACGGTCTGGGCGAGCCTCTCACTCACCGTGGTCTCGCCAAACACGACCGGCACGCCGTTCTCCTCAACTTCGTGCACCAGGTCCACAATGTGCTCCGCAGAAGGCCCCACGTCGGTCGTTATGGACAACACCACACCCACGACTTCGAAGCCATACAGGTCTGCGAAGTAGCCAAAGCTGTCGTGGGAGGTCACGAGCAGCCTGCGCTCCTCGGGTACCACGGCAACCTGCTCCAGCGTCCAGTCGTGCAGCTCGTCCAGGCGTGCGTTGTAGGCCGCGGCGTTGGCAGCGTAGTCGTCGCTTCGTGTGGGGTCCAGCTCAGAAAGGCGTGCTGCGATGTCGTTCACGGCCATCTTCACGCGCAGCGGGTCGAACCAGAAGTGGGGATCGAAGATGCCGTGGCCGTGACCTTCGTGCTCGCCCTTGCTCTCCTCCGTGAGGTGCTCGATCTCCTCTATGGCCTCTTCGGCGTCCATCTGTCCGTCGTCGACGGCCGTAACCAGATCGAGAACCATCGCGCTCATCTCCTCCCCCTCCTCCTCTTCTTCGCCCTCCGCGGCCTCCAGCAGCTCTCGAATCTCCTCTAGGCCGTCCTCCGGAGTTATCTCGCCTTCCTCGACCTCGTGGACAACGTGGCTGAGTTCCTCCAGAAGCTCGACGTCCTCGACATGAGTCTCGCCGAACTCGATGGGGTCTATGGTCTCGTCGAAATCAACGATCGTCGACGGGTCGCGGGCGGCGTTCTGCAGCAGCTCCCGCAACCAGGCGCCTTCCAAGCCAAGGCCAACGCTCAGGACCATGTCGGCGTCAGCAATGGCGGTGACGTCACGGGCTCCGGGCTGATAGTTGTGCGGGTCCGCTCCCTCGCCCAGAAGGCTGGTCACATCAATGTGACCGCCGCCGATATTCTCAACCCAGTCGGCAACGATGTTCGTGGTGGTGACCACCTGCAGAGCCGGTTCCGGCGGCGTAGTGGGAGCGACCGTGGAGGTGGTTGGCGTTGTCGGCGCGCTGGTTGGCGTGGGGTCCTCGCGACTGCAGGCACCAAACATCGCGAGTGCCGCAAGCGCCATGGCAAGTGACCACGCTTGCATCAGCCGCCCCATCGGGCGGGCCTTGCGACTCAGTATCAATGGTATTCCAAGCATGTTTTTCCTTCGGGAACGTATGGCTTACGAGAGTCGGCCAAGGCTACCAGCCTCGGCTCTGGTGGGAGTGATATGCAGTATCATTCTATTCGAAGGAACTACGGCGATTTGATGATTGGTGAAATTGGTCAGCTGACCTCTACGGGCAGGCAGGCGTCGCAGGTGACGTAGAACTCTATGCGATGGCCCAGGATCCGGCCGGGAATGTCGTCGGCCAGGCCGCGCAGGAGACGCTCGACGGTCGCTGCACGGAACTCGCCCACGGCGCCGCAGGAAACGCAGACCGTGTGATGGTGGTGCTCGGCGCGGGAGAGGCTGTACATGGGGGCGCCTTCCATTGTGGCGAGCTTGCAGACGACGCCGGCCCTCAGGAGCAGCTTGATGGTCCTGTAGACGGTCGCGCGGCCGACGGCGGGCAGCTCTGCGATGATCTCCTCCGCCGTGAAGCCCTCCTTCTTGTGCTCAAGCATGCGGGCGATAGCCTGGCGCGGGGCCGTGATCCTGTAGCCTTGGTCCTCCAGGGCTGCGATGAGATCCGGGCGGTGGGCCTGCATCTGGTTCATGGTATTGTGTATCGATTGGGTCGGGATCCCGAGCGTCGCATGGTCAAATGAGATGATACGAAGTCTACAGGGATGGCTGTGGTATGTCAACAGGGCGCAATCCGTTCCAGACCAGATCCCAAAGGAGGACGGGTGGGAATCGAATTCCAGCAGCGCAAGAGCTGGCGTCACTGGCAGCAGGCCGATTACCCAACGCGCTGTATTGAGCAAGTCGGAGAGCGGAATCATGTGCGGAGGCAGCCAGTGAGGAAGCCATTGAACGGGTTTCCAGCGTTCGACCACGGACAGTGCCCACCGCCATCGCTCCCACCGGATATCATGAGCGCTACCGCAATTCGCTACACGCGAACCGGTCACCAGGCTATAGCCACAACCGGTGAGTATCTTGACGCGCGCCCCCCGAAGGCCCCACTGCATAGAATGTCCTGAACGAGTACAACCTATTGACCACCCATCCTGCGAGCCTTATAATTGCGCAGAACGCCAGTGGGCCGTCTGGCCCTAGAGGTGTGTGGTATTCCGGGCAACGGAACGGATAGCGGCTGCTGACCACCGGGCGCTGCGTATCGCTCAATTCGGAAGGCAGGCGAACTGCTTACCGACAAAGCTAGAGCAACCAACGGTTAACCACCCTAAAGGAGCATTCGCCCATGACTCAGGAAAGCGGAGCCACCTGGACAGTTGCCGATACCAAGAACCTCACCGTACAAGGCGAAATCAAGGGCGGCGTGCTTATTGCCAACACGGCGGGCCGCGTTGACGGAGCCAACGCCCGCGAGTTTCAGGATGCCTTGGAGAAGCTCCTCAAGGACAACTCCAACGCCATGATCCTGGACTTGGAAAACCTCTCGTACATCAGCAGCGCCGGCCTCCGGGTCATTCTCCTAATCTCCAAGCAGCTGCAGGGCAAGGGCGCCAAGTTCGGCGTCTGTGCCCTTTCCAACGCCATCAGCGAGGTGTTCCAGATCAGTGGCTTCGACAAGATCATTCCTACACACGCCGCTCAGTCCGACGCGCTCTCGTCCATCGGTCGGTAGCTGCCTCCCGTTCGCGGAGGATCACTTGCCTCCTCTTGAAGTTTGCTCCCGCGCCCAAATGGCCAAGCTTCAGGCGGCATCTGCTCTAGCGCCAGACCGGAATCACCGGATATGACAACTGACACTCAGCAACCCTACAAGATACTGGTGGTCGACGACGAGCCGGACGTCGAGCCGCTGGTCCTGCAGCGAATGAGGCGTCAAATACGCGCCGGCAAGTACTCGTTCGTGTTCGCTCAGAACGGCGTGGAAGCCATGGCAAGGCTCCGGAACGAATCCGATATCGACATGGTCCTGTCCGACATCAACATGCCCCAGATGGACGGACTGACCCTTCTGGAACAAATCTCCAAGCTGGATCCGGAGCTCCGTGCCGTCATCATCTCCGCATATGGCGACATGAAAAACATTCGCACCGCTATGAACCGCGGCGCCTTTGACTTCGTAACCAAACCTATCGACTTCGAGGACCTGGAAGTCACAATCGAGCGGACGCTGGCCAACATTGTGCAGTGGAGGGAGGCCCTTGCCTCCCGCGACAAGCTGGTCGCGATCCAGAACGAGTTGGACGTGGCGTCTGAAATGCAACAGTCCATCCTCCCTGTCCACTTCCCTTCGGGCCGCAGCTACCAGGTCTATGCCAGTATGGATCCCGCGCGCAGCGTGGGCGGTGATTTTTTTGACGTTGTTCGTCTGGACAACAACCGTATCGGTCTGGCAATTGCGGATGTCTCCGGCAAGGGTGTGCCTGCGGCGCTGTTCATGATGTCCGCCAGAACCCTGCTGAAGGGCGCGGCAATCGGCACCCTCGAACCCAAGAGCGTGCTGAACGAGGTCAATAACCTGCTCCAGGAAGATAACGAGTCGTCCATGTTTGTAACCGTTCTCTACGCTGTCTACAACCCGGAAAGTGGGCAGCTGACCATTGCCAACGGGGGCCACAATCCACCCCTCGTGGTCCGCAAGGACGGCACTTCTGAGTTGCTGACCCTAAGCTCGGGGCTTGCTCTGGGACTTCTGCCGGACTTCGAGTTCGAGGAGATTGTCACCAGGCTCGCGCCGGGCGAAACAGTGGTGCTCTACACGGACGGCGTCACCGAGGCCATGAACAGCGTTGACGAGGAATTCGGAAACGAGCGGCTACTGAACATATTTGCAGGGGCCCCTCCGACAAATGCACAGCAGGCCAGCGATGATGTGTTTGCAGCAGTGCGCAGCTTTGCGGACGGCACACCTCAGTCGGACGACATTACGTGCCTGATTCTCAGCGTAGGTGAGTTTGGACAGTGAGCGAGACACTTACCCTTAGGGTCAAGAGCGACCGCGCCGAGTTGGAGCAGGTCATCGAAGCCGTGGAAGGCATGGCCGAGCGCGAGGAATGGGACCCGGGTTTCTCCTATCGGGTGCATCTCACACTGGAGGAACTGGTGCTCAACGTCATGGACTACGGCTACGACGACAAACTGCAGGACATCGAGATCAACGTCACGTCCGACTCGGGTGCCATAACCATCGAGATTGTGGACAGCGGCCGGCCATTCGATCCGCTCAGCGACGCACCGGAGCCAGACCTGAACGCGGCGGTGGAAGAGCGCCGAATCGGTGGACTGGGCGTGCACCTGGTGAAGACCCTCATGGACCAGATGCACTACAAGCGCGAGAACGAGCAGAACCGCCTGACTATTGTGGCGCTCAGAAAGTCTGAGTAACCCCGCTCTGCTCCCGGAGGCGCCGGCCTCCTCGGATGGCAGTTCCTCCCCGGTCTACAAGCCTGCGCCGTATGCCGCCGTGCCTATAGTCCGCGTAGCCGCGGGTCAAGCACGTCCCGCAGCGCGTCCCCGAAGAGATTGAAACCGTAGACGGCAAGAGAGATTGCCACGCCCGGCCATATCGCCATCCAGGGATTGTCGATGAAGAACTCCCTTCCTCGCGTGGAGAGCATTCCTCCCCAGGTAGGCACAGTAGGAGGCACTCCCATGCCCAGGAAACTCAAGGAAGCTTCCGATATGATGGCCGTACCCAGACCCGCGGATGCGATGATGAGCCAGGGAGCCATGCACTGTGGAAGTATGTGGTACACCATTATGCGTATGTCACCCGCGCCAATGGAACGCGCCGCCAGGGCATACTCCGACTCCTTCACGGACAGGGCCTGGGAGCGCACTATGCGGTTTGCCCTGGGAATCTGCACAATGCCAATGGCGAGGACTACATTGTTGAGTGACTGGCCGAGTGCGGCCATAATCGCAAGAGCCAGGATGAGAGTGGGTATGGACATTAGAGCGTCCATGAGCCTCTGTATGCTTATGTCCACCTTCCCGCCGTAGTAGGCGCTCACCAGCCCGATTACCCCACCGCTGCAGGACCCCATGGCCACTGCCAAGAACCCCACGTAGAGTGATATTCTGGCGCCTCTCACTATCATCGCCCACATGTCCTGGCCCAGGTCGTTGGTACCCAGCCAGTACTTCCAGGACGGGCCGTACATCGCGTCGCTTATGTGCCACTTGTTGGGGTCGCCCGAGATCCAGGGTGCCGTCAGGGCCATAAACACCATGGCCAGGATAATGAATGCCCCAAAGGCGCCCAATGGCTTTCTGACAATGAAGTTGCTCAGTCCCTTCAACAGGCGCGCCGGCAAGGGCGCCCGCATCCGGGTTGCCAGAGGTTCCAGTCTCTCTTCCCGAGTCGCCATCACGCCTCCTTGGCACCGTCTCCCCAGGTGGCTACGTTGCTGCCGGCCTAGTCGTATCGAATCCTGGGATCCAGCCAGCCGTAAGCCAGGTCAACCACCAGGTTGGACAGCACGATCCATATCGAAAGGAACAGCACCACGGTCTGCACCACGGTGTAGTCCCAGTTCTGAAGGCTCTGGACCAGGTACCTTGACAGCCCCGGCAGCTGGAAGATGGTCTCTATGATGACCGTCCCGCCCAGTATCAGCGCCACAGTAATGCCGATAATGGTGACCACCGGCAGAAGGGCGTTCTTCAGGGCGTGGCGGTAGACAACCACATAATACCTCAGTCCCTTGGCATGGGCGGTCCGTATGTAGTCCTGTCGCAACACCTCCAACATCGTAGAGCGCATCATTCTGGCTTGTGTGGCCTGGCCAACCCATCCTGCAGCCAGAGCGGGCCAGAAGAACATGATGAAGTTAGCCCGCGGGTCCTCCAGAGGAGACACGTACTCCAGTCGCGGGCTCCAGTTGAGGAAGAAGGCGCCCCCAAGGACAATCATGGTTGCGGTCCAGAAGTTTGGAATAGACAGCCCGGCCAGGGAGAACACCCGGAGTACGTAGTCCACCCACGTGTCACGGTACAGTGCCATGAGCGTCCCTATGGGAATGCCCATTAACACTGAGATAAGCAACGTCATTAGGGCGAGCTCCAGGGTAATTGGCAGCTTCTTCTTGATCTGCGGCCAGATCTCCGTGTTGTTGCGGAGAGACTCCCCCCACTGCAGGGTCACGAAGTCCCGAATGAATGTCAGGTACTGTACCGGAAGGGGCCTGTTCAGGCCAAGCTGCTCGCGGAGCGCCTCCCTTATCTCATCGGAGTAGGCCTCACCCTCACCACCCAGGATAGCGTCCACCACGTCCCCGGGTGCGATGCGAAGGAGGGCAAAGACCAGTATGGACACCAGGAACGCGGTCAGTACCCCCAGCAACAACCTGCGAAGGATGTACTCGGTCATTTTGCCTCCTGATCTCTGAGCCGTTCGGGCGGTGTGCCTAGCCGTGCCGTATGCCGACCTGCACCTGATATCTCAATGAGCCGGAGAACGCTCAGCTCCCACCTGAGCCAAGAACCAGTTCTGGGGCCATGCCGGTCCCAGAACTGGCCGTCATCACTTCTCACGCACCGCAAACGCGGAGCCGCCTCGTGCACGTTGAGACTGCGCCCTGCTACTCGGTAATCCACCACCTGTCGTACAGGCGCTGCTGAGAATAGGTCCCCAGACTGTAGAAGTGGGTGCCCCTCAGCCTTGGCGCGGTGCCCCATGCAACGTTCATTGCGCCCAGGAACACGCCGGTCGTGCGCTCCTCAATCATGTATTTGGACAGGTGCCTGACCATTTCCAGGCGCTTCGCAGGGTCGGTTTCAACGTCCTGCTCCTCAATGAGGGCGTCTATCCTGTCCAGCTCGGGCTGTAGTTCCTTCCCTTCGTTTTCTCCCTTCCAGGCCCGGACGTAGGCGTCAGGTCGGGTGCCCGTCTGGGAGTGAGCGCCGAAGAAGCCATCGCTGGGGTCAGGGATGTAGCCCATGCCGTGCATGGGGGCGGCGTCCGGCTGGAGGACGAAGGTACCCTCCTGGCGCTTCTGGATCCACTCGCCCACCTCTACAAACCTGGCGTCCAACTCCCAGCCCAGGGACTCCCTGAACTGGTCCAGAGCCCACACGCCGATCTCACGACGACTGAGCAGAGTCCAGATGGTCATCTCCGTGTCGGTGGGACGCTCCCCGGGGCCGAAAACCTCGTCCAAGATGCGGTTAGCCTCGGCTATGTCTGCGTCCTTCTGGTCGGCCCTCCAGCCGGGGAACTTCAAGAACTCCTCCTCCGGCCAGGACCACGGGCTGGCTCGATGGAGGTAGTAGTTGTGAGCCGCCATGTCGAGGGTGCCCGCCTTGTTGAACTCCAGCCAGGCCTGCCTGTCCAGCGCAAGATGGATGGCCCAGCGGACCTTCCAATCGTCAAAGGGCGGCCTGAAGGGGCTCATGGGCAGCTGAGAAATGTGGTTGTACTGCACCTCATGCACCGTGAAGTCCTGGTAGCTCTCCTGTATCTGCTTGACCTGGGCCTTGGTCAGACCGCTGCTGCCGTGGCCGGCATGGTCGATCTTCCCCGTGATGAAGGACGTGAACTTGGTGTTGTAGTCCAGGATGGGGTAGAACTCGTAGCCGTCCACGAGGGGCGCGCCCTCTATCCAGTAGTTCGGATTGGTGCGGGTCTTCAGCACCACTTCCGGCTCCCAGGACACGGGGATTTGCGGCCCAGTACCCATGTCCAGGAGGTAGCCCATCTCCTCTCCGGTGGACTGGATGGCCGGGTGCTCCGCATCCATCCACTCCTTATAGTCCTTGTCCCAGATAGCGATGCCGGAGGCCAGCCAGCCGGTCGTGGGATTCCTGAACATGGAGAATTCCAGCACCACGGTCTTGCCGTCCGGGCCGTCCGGGCAGGTGACTTCGTCCAGGTGTCCCATCTTCTCCTTGCCGGCGGCTGCAGTGCTGGCCACGGTTCCTTCAGGAGGCGCGGCGAACCACTCCATGCTGTGCTTCACGTCCTCGCACACAAGCTCCGAGCCGAAGCCCGGCGCGCCCATGTCCTTGGCATATCCCTCGGAGTGGAACTGCACGTTGTCCCTGAGCCTGAAGGTGTAGGTCTTGCCGTCGCTCGACACTTCCCAGGTCTCGCACAGATCGCAGAATACTCCGTCGTCCTGCTCCAGCCAGGGGTCAAACATCAGCAGGCTGTTATGCGCCTCGAAGGACAGGTTGATGAAGGCGCTCCAACCCAACGTGATCTGCGAACGGGAGGGGGTGGAGGGGCCGCTCAACCTGACAATGCCCCCGTACTGGGGCTCTCCCCACTCCGCCTGATAGCCTGGGTGGGTCTTGAGATAGTTCACCCAGTCCTCCCGGAACTCGTCCGTCATTACGTCCGGCACGGCCGTGGCGGTGGGCTCCATCATTTCCGATGCGGCCGTTGGCTCGGGAGACGTGGCGGTTGGACTGGGTGTTGACGTGGGAACAGGAGTGGCAGTTGGATCCTCCCCACAAGCAAAGACAGCCACCATGGCGGTGGCTGCGATTATCGCAATTGTCATCCTACTAGCGAGGTGCGTATATCGTAACTTCATATCTGACCCCCTGAGGAAGATGGCGCCACGGTAGCACCGGCCTTGCACTTTGTCAACACACGCGCGCACACTATGGCGCGCCGGGCTACCGGAGGCGCACTTCTATCCCGCGCCCCCTGAGCACTTCGACGTCCTCCCGGTCCTCGGACCCCTCACTATAGTCCAGCTTGTTGTACCTGAGCTGCACCAGGTCGCCCCAACCCAGCCCGGCGTTCTCCACTAGCGGGGCTATGTCCGCTATCAGGTTGGACTGAATGTGGAGTTCGTCCAGGCTGGTCAGGGTCGCCAGTATGGACACGTCCTCGATAGCGTTGTAGCTCAAGTCGAGCAGCGTAAGCTCCGTGAGCGAGGCCAGCGGTGAGATGTCCACAATCTCATTCCTGTCCAGGGAAAGGCTTGTCAGGCCGGTCAGCGCCGAGAGTGGGGCAAAGTCCTCGATTTCGTTATCGCCCACGTTGAGGGAATGCAAGTTGACCAGAGACGCCAGGGGCGATACGTCGACAATCAGGTTGCCGCTCAGGTTCAGCACGGTCAGGGTTGTTACGGCGCGCAAGGGAGAGACGTCAACCACCAGGTTTTCGGTCACGTCAAGGGTTTCCAGGCCGGCGAGGGACGCCAGCGGCGACAGGTCGGCTATGCGGTTCTCGTCCAGGTGCGCGTGAGTGAGGCTCGTGGTGGACGCCAGGGCCGAAATGTCGCTCACGTCGTTCAACCAGAGCCGGAGATCGGTGAGCGAGGTCATGGAGGCCAGCGGTGATATGTCGCTCACCTCGTTTTCCCACAGCTGTAGCTCTTTGAGGTTGGTCATGGAGGCCAGGGGCGATAGGTCGCTTACGCGGTTGCGCCACAGCTGAAGCTCGGTGAGGCTGGTCATGTTGGCCAGTGGCGATATGTCGCTCACGTCGTTCCCCCACAGATGGAGCAGCTCCAGGTCCACAATCGGCGCCAGGGGCGACAGGTCTTCTATCCCGTTGGCGCCTAGACCAAGGGCTCTGAGCCCCGTCAGGGATGTCAGAGGCGTCAGGTCGCCGACCTTGTTCCAATGGAGGTAGAGCTGCGTGAGCTTGGTGAGAGATGTCAGGGAGGACGCATCCTTGATACGGTTCTCTTCCACGTTGAGCCAGGTGAGGTTGGTGAGGGAGACAAGGGGCGAAATGTCCACTATCTTGTTGGTCCCCAGGTCCAGGGCCTCCAGCCGTGTCAGCCCGGCCAGGGGCGAGACGTCCCTGACCTCGTTGGAGCGGAGGCTCAGCTCGGTCAGGTTCGTGAGTGATGCCAGCGGCGACAGGTCGCTGACGGCGTTGGTCCTGAGGTCCAGCCGCCTCAGGCCAGTCAGCGACAAGAGGGGCGATACATCCTCAACGTGGTTGAAGTGAAGGTAGAGCTCGGTGAGACCCTTCAGCCCTTGAATGCCGCTGAGGTCGTAGATGTCACGCGCGGTGGCATCCAGGCTCGTGAGCCTGGACAGGTCGGCCTCGGAGATGGCCGCCGTTCTGGTCAGGCCAAGCGCGTCCCTGATTGCCCTTTCCAGATTCCGGTCAGGGAAGGTGATCGCCGCGGGCGCGGTAGCTTCAGCCGCGGCCGGCGCCGAAGTCGCGGGCGCATCCGGCGGCATAGGTGGAGGCGCATTGCAGGCCCCCGTCAGCAGCGCAGTCAGGCCAACGATGACAAAGGCCTCAAGCGCCCGCACCTCACGTCTCCGGCTTACACCACTCCGCTCTCCGCCAGCACCGAGAGCTCCGCAGGCGTCAGGCCAAGCTCTCCGCAGAGCACCTCCGCGTTGTGCTCACCGATTAGCGGCGCCCTTCGAGAGATGCTCCACGGCGACCCGTTGTAGATGCCCGCCGGGCCGGGATACGTGAACGTCTCGCCAAGCTCCGGGTGCTCCACCGGCGTCCAAAAGCCGCGGTCGCTCAGGTGGCCGTCGTCCACCAGGTCGTCCGGCGCGCGGATTGCGCCCCACGTGAAGCCACGCTCCTGTCCGCCGTGGTACACTTCGTCCTGCGTCAGGCTCCCCACGAACTCCACGAACAGGCCGTGGATGTACGTGCCGTTCTCGCGGATGACCTCCGGGTTCTGGTACTTCTCGTCCATCAGGTCGCCGGCCATGCCGTAGCCGTCCATCCACTCCGCAAGCGTCTTCACCTGCACCGGCGTCAAGCGCAGCGGGGGCAGCGACGCGTTCACGTACTTCCCGTCGCTGCACCGCAGCTGGCTCTTGGGCTGGGAGAAGCCGGTCGGCGACGAGGCGTGCCTGCCGGTGTTGCGGCGGACCTCCTCGCCGGTGTAGATGTAGGTCAGCACGTGCATCTCGGTGGTGAGAGCGCAGGCGTCGTGGACGGCGGAGTCGATGTACTGACCGCGTCCGGTGACTGCCCGCTGGTTGAGCGCTGCCATCATGGCGATGTAGGCGTAGTGGCTGCCCATGTGCCACGCCTGCCCGCCACCGCCGGCAATGGGCGGCGGGTCCTCCACGTCCTCCTCGTTGTAGCCGCAGCAGCCCATCTGGCCGCCGGCCGACAGCTGGATCAGGTCGCTCGTGACGAAGTTACTCCACGGGCCGCTCTGTCCGAACGGCGTCAGTGAGCACATGATCAGGCCGGGGTTGTCCTCCTTCAGGTCGTCGTATCCAAGGCCAAGTGAAGGCAGGTAGCCGGGCTTGAAAGTCTCCAGTATCACGTCGGCGCCCTCCGCCAGTCTGCGGAACAGTCCTCGGCCGTCCTCCGTCTCCAGGTCCAGAGTGACGCCGCGCTTGGACGTGTTGTAGTGCCAGAAGTAGAGGCTCCGCTCGCGGTCCGGCAGGTCCTGGTAGAAGGGCCCCACCGTGCGGGTGGACTGTCCTCCGGGAGGCTCGATCTTGACGACGTCGGCCCCGAAGTCGGCCATGAGCTTTCCCGCCCACTGCGCCTTCTCGTCCGAGAGCTCCAGCACGCGAAGGCCGTGCAGAGGACCGTGGTCTGCCGCTTCGGCGCCGTTCCTCTGCGAACCGTCCGCATTGTGGAGAGGCCTGGCTTCAGCCACCTCGGCGGCCTCCTCTGGCGTCAGTGGGCCTACCTGTATAGACTCGTCCACGTATGGGTAGCGGTCCATCGAGGAGGGCCAGAATGTGCCGTCCTCGTAGCACTCAACCAGCTCCTCGTGCGACATCCCCAGCAGGCCCTCAAATACCAGCCGGTTGTGCTGGCCGATCATCGGAGCGGGCCTGTGGTTGAAGGCGGGCGAGTCCGACATCTTGAAGGGAGCATTCTGGAACAGGTGCGTACCCAGGAGGGGATGTTCCATCTCGGTGTACATGCCACGATGGCGCAGCTGAGGGTCGTTGGCCACCCGGTCCTTGTTGCTCTGAACGGGCATGGAACGGACGCCGGCGTCCTGGCAGCGCTCCATGATCTCGTACCGCTCAACCGTCTGGGTCCAGGACTCGATGAGCTGGTCCAGTTCCTCCTGGTGCTCAAGGCGGCCTCGGAGAGTGGCGAACCGCTCGGAGAGGGCCCACTCGGGCGAGCCCATCACCTGCACCAGGCTGCCCCACTCGGCGTCGGAAAAGCATGCGATGGTACACCAATCGTAGTATCCGCCGCCCTTTGTTCGATAGGCGTTGTGCGGCGCGACGATGGGACCGCGGTAGTTGTGCGCCAGAGGCGTGCCGGGCCAGTGGGCCCGGTTACCGGGTGGGAAGCCCTCACGCCGCAGGCTCCTGCCGTTGATTGTTAGGTCCAGCAGCGCGGCGCCGTTGAGCGGTATGCCAATGATCATCTGGGAAAGGTCGACGTGCTGCCCCTGGCCGGTCATGTTGCGATGGTTGAGCGCAGTGAGGACGCCCATGGCGGTGTACATGCCGCCGGTGTCGTCCAGATAGGACCAGCCCCAGCCTGACGGCTGCTCGCCCGGCAGGCCGGAGAGGTAGGTCATGCCGGACAACGCCTGCGCAACGGGGCCCATGGTCTGGTAGGTGTGGTTTCGTCCCGTGTGGCCGAAACCGGCCTGCGAGACGTAGATTATGCCGGGCTTGATCTTGTTCAGTTCCTCGAACGGGAGGCCCCAGCTCTGCAGCACGCGGGAGCTGTAGTTCTCGACGATGACGTCCGAAGCTGCGATGAGCCGCTTGAGGAGGCCCATGCCCTTCTCCGAGCGGACGTTGAGAGTGACGCCGAGCTTGTTGGCGTTCGTGTCGTTGAACATGTAGTTGGAGTTTAGGCTCGGCTCAATGCCTGGCAGGCTCATGAGGCCGGGATTGCGTATCATGTCCGGGTTCTGTGGCCACTCGATCTTGATGACCTCCGCTCCGAGCGTCCCCAGCCACCGGCAACCCCACGGGCCGGCGCGTACCCACGTGAAGTCCAGCACCCGTATGCCCGCCAGGGACTGCGGCCTGGTGGCTTTCTCCGCCTGTACCTGTACCATTTCTTTCCTCCTGTTGTTGAGGGAGCTCCGAGTCCCGCGCTTCGTTGTGAGCGGCCGACGTCCCGTCCTTCATTTCAGGACGGAAGCAAGTGCAGAGAGGTAGAGTTCCGCTAGGCCTCCCGCTCGTTCTCCCAGATCGCCTCCAGGATGCGGCCGGGCGACATGGGGGTTTGCTGCATTCGTACGCCAACTGCGTCGTAGATGGCGTTCGCGATGGCGGCCACGGGCGGCACCAGAGGTATCTCTCCCACGCCGCGCACTCCGTACGGATGGCCGGGATTCGGCACCTCCACCAGAACCGCATCGATCATCGGCAGGTCAAGGGAGGTGGGCATCCGGTAGTCCAGCAGGCTGGAGTTCGCCATACGCCCAACTGCATCGTAGAAGTACTCCTCATTGAGGGCCCAGCCGATGCCCTGCACGACGCCGCCCTGAATCTGTCCCTCCACGTAGCTTGGGTGAATGGCCTTGCCCACGTCCGTGAAGGTTGTGTATCGCAGTATGTCCACCTTTCCCGTCTCCGTGTCCACCTCCACGTCCACGAGGTGTGTCGAGAAGGACGGGCCAACGCCCTTGGGGCTGACCGTGGCGCTGCCAATGACCGGGCCGCCCGTCTCCAAGAGTCTGGCGGCCAGCTCCTTGAAGCTGAACTGTTGCTCCGGGTTGGACCTGTGGCTGAAGGCGCCGTCCGCGAAGTCGATCTGCTCCGCGGAGGTCTCCCATATCAGGGCGACACGCTCCTTCATCTTGCGGACCACGTCATGCGCCGCCTCGTAGGTGGCCCAGCCGGTTGCGAAGGCGGTCCGGCTTCCGCCGGTAACGGCGGTGTAGCCGATGGCTCCCGTATCGCCGACGATGGGGTGGACGTCCTCGGCACGGATGCCCAGCACCTCGGCGGCGTGCATAGCGGTGACGACCCGCGTACCGCCGATGTCCACGGAGCCGGTCACCTGGTTCACGCTGCCGTCGGCGTTGACGCTCAACGTCGCGCTGGACTCCAGACCGCCGTTGCCCCAGTAGCCACTCGCGATCCCCCGACCGCGGTGCCTGCCCTCAAGCGGAGTGTTCCAGTGGTCGCTCGCGACGACCTCCTGCAGGGTCTCCAGGTTTCCTACGCTCGGGTGCACTACTCCGTCTGACCGGCGGTCGCCCTCGCCGGAGGCATTGCGGATCCTGAAGTCCATCGGGTCGATTTCGAGCGAGCGGCAAATCTCGTCAACGATGGTCTCAACGGCGAATGAGCCGTGCGTCGCGCCCGGTGCGCGGTACGCGCCCGTCTTCGGCTTGTTGACGATGACGTCGTAGGTGTCGATCGTCACGTTGTCTATGGCGTACGGCGAGAACATGCACCGAGCGGCGCCCGCAACGGGCGAGCCGGGATAGGCTCCGGCCTCGAAGGCCAGGTATGCCTCCGCAGCGGTGATCTTGCCGTCCCTGGTCGCGCCAATCTTCACGCGCATGTACGACCCGGACGTCGGTCCTGTGGCCTCCAGCACCTCCGCCCTGGTCATCACGATCTCCACGGGCCGGCCAGTCTTGCGAGACAGCAGCGCGGCCGGTGCTTCCAGGTAGCAGAGTATCTTGCCCCCGAACCCGCCTCCGATCTCCATCGGAATGACTCGTACCTGGGACTCCGATAGCCCGAGGAGCGCGGCGGTGGCTCGGCGCACGTAGAACGGACCCTGGTTGCTGGTCCAGACGGTGACCTCGCCGTCCGGGTTCCAGAGCACCGTGGCGTTCTGCGGCTCAATGTAGCCCTGGTGCACGGTGGCCGTGTTGAACTCGCGCTCCACCACTATGTCCGCATTCCGGAACCCCTCGTCCGAGTCACCGAGCGCGTACTTCTCATAGGAGGCCACGTTTCCCGCGTTGTCCGTGACGCGGCCCATTGAGCGCGTTCGCAGATCCTCCAGGATCACAGGCGCGCCCTCCGCCATGGCCTCCGGCGCGGTGAGCACGTAGGGCAGCACCTCGTACTGGACGTCGATGAGGGAAAGTGCTTCCTCAGCAACGTGCCGGCTGTCGGCAGCCACCACTGCCACGGGATGGCCCTTGAAGAGCGTCTTGTCTGAGGCCAGGATCATCTCGCGGTAGTAGTCCAGGTTGATGGCGCCGCCCTCTCCGCCTGCAATTGACACCCTGCCGGTGATGCGCGGCATGTCCTGGCCTGTTACCACGGCCCTCACGCCAGGCAGGGCTTCCGCCCGGCTCGTATCCACGCTCAGGATGCGTGCGTGGGCATGTGGGCTGCGGAGCACCTTGCCGTGCAGCAAACCGGGCATGGAAACGTCGGCGCCGTACTGGGCACGTCCAGTGACCTTGTCAACGCCGTCGTGGCGAATGGGTCGAGTCCCAATGACCCTGTAATCGGGGGGGCGGTTCTCGGTGGTCGTCATCGTACCTCCTTGCGTGAAGCGATTCGGGCCGTGCGGCGGGCGCCGGTTCATCGGCCGGACCCGACCGCAGTCGGACGGAGATAGTGCGCTTGGCGGGACTTGAACCCACGGCCTCAGCCTTCGCAGGGCTGCGCTCTATCCAATCTGAGCTACAAGCGCATTGTGAACGACCGCCAAGGGGCGGACTTTGCCGTGCTCCCCACCGCAATGGGCTCGGTGGCGATGGCTTCACCCATTGTATTCCAAGTGTGCTGTGCCAGCAAGCGGCGTGGACTCCACCTTGGCAAACCCCGCCTCTTGGTCTATCCTTCAACCTGCCGAATCCACCGTTTGGGAGGGCCGAATTGTATCGCGCCCCAAGAGGCACCGCAGACGTCCTGCCCCAGGAGCAGCCTTACTGGCGCTACGTGGAAGGAGTTGCCCGCGATATCGCGCGCCGCTTCGGCTATGGCCGTTTGGACACACCCGTGTTCGAGAGCAGCGGCCTGTTCGTGCGCGGCGTGGGCCAGGTCACCGACATCGTCGAGAAGGAGATGTACACCTTCGAAGATCGGGGCGGTGACCACGTCGCCCTTCGTCCGGAAGGCACAGCCCCCGTCTGCCGCGCATATCTGGAACACGGGATGCGCAACCTTCCCCAACCGGTGCGCCTCTTCTACTTCTGCCCGATCTTCCGCTACGATCGTCCGCAGGCCGGCCGATATCGCCAGCACCACCAGTTTGGAGTGGAGGCAATCGGCGACGCCGACCCGTCCGTGGACGCCGAGGTCATCGAGCTCGCCTGGAGCCTCATGAGCGAACTGGGCCTCAAGGACCTCTCGCTGCTCGTCAACTCCATTGGTGACGCCAACTGCAGGCCCGCCTACCTGGAGCGGCTCCGCTCCCACTACGCCGCTCGGGTCGAATACCTCTGCAACGACTGCAAGCTCAGGCTTGATCGCAATCCACTCCGCCTGCTGGACTGCAAGCAGCCGGCCTGCATCGAAATGGCCCTCGAAGCGCCGCGCACAGAGGAGCATCTCTGCCCAGAGTGCCGGGAGCACTGGGAACGGCTGCTTGGCTACCTGCACTCGCTGGGCATACCTTACCGAGTGGAGCCGCGATTGGTGCGTGGCCTGGACTACTACTCAAGAACAGTCTTCGAGATTCAGCCGCCGGAGGAAGGCGGGCAGACCAACATCTGCGGCGGAGGCCGCTACGACGGGCTGATGGAGCAGTTGGAAGGCCCACCCACACCAGGCATAGGATTCGGAGCCGGCCTGGAACGGATAATCCTCAACCTGAAGGGACAGGGCTTGCCGGTGCCTGAAGGGGAACAGCTGAGTGCAGTGGTTGTCCACCTTGGGGACTCGGCCACCAACCGGGCCGTGGCCCTTGCATCGGAGCTGAGGAGCGCCGGCTTAGGAGTGGTCCTGGCCCCGGCCGGTCGCAGCCTGAGGGCGCAGCTGCGCTACGCCAACTCCATGGGCGTACCTTACGCGCTGATCCTCGGCGATGACGAACTCAGCCGTGGCGTGGCCGTGTTGCGCGACATGTCCCGCGCCGAGCAGCGTGAGGTGCTGCTAGAGAGCGCGGCGTCTGCGGTGTCAGGCGTCTTCGAATAGCCAGGTAGCTACACGACCGGGCGGCTTCCCACGTATCACGCCAGGCGCTCTATGCCGGGGCACTCGTCGAATCCCGAGTCGAAACTGAGGATGCGGTTGGTGCCCGCGCTGCGCATCACGGCCACGTGGAGCGCGTCACGCGAGGACAACCCGCTCCCCGTTCGGATCAGCTCCCTGGCTGCGCGTACCTCAGGCATCCCGAACGACAGCACATCGTCGGCCACGTCGTCGAGAGCCCGAAAGGCGGGGTCAATTGCATCCGGACGCTTGATCCAAGCGTACCTGTGGATTATCTCCTGGTACACCTCCACGCTTGTGACCAGCCGTTCCCCATCCCCTACCAGCTGAGTGAGAAGCGCAAGGGTACGGTCTTTGTTGGGGTGCGGGGCGCCAACCAGGTACATGGGCACATTGGAGTCTATGAAGATCACTGATACTGACGACCAGCTTCAATTTCATCCAGCAAGGCGGCTATGTCACACGTTGGATAGGAGTGGCGATACGCCTCCGCAAGGGCGCGCAGCTTTACGTCCGTGGCGCCGGGCTGGTCATGCCGGGCCCTACGCAGGGACTGACGCACCCACTCCGCGACCGTCAGCCGTTGCCCGCGTGCAACGCCTTGAATCTCAGTGAGTTCTTCTTCATCCAGCAAGACTTGAAGTCGCTTTGTCATGGCGGTAGTATAATCTACTAATGTTCCCTGAGTCAAGTAGGTGGCTGGGCTTTCCCTCACTGAGTTTCCTGTCGGGCCTTCTCTTGCTTTGCGCAGTGCCTGTCGGACCCACTCCGCCACGGTCATTCTATTGCCGCGCGCGAAGGCCTCGATCTCCCCGTATTCCTCGTAATTCAGCAGCACCTGCAGTCGCTTTGTCATGTCGGTAGTATATCTCACTCATACAGCATGCGTCAATATCCTGCTCCGAATTTGGTGAGGCGGGGCGCGTTAGACTGGAAGGAGCCACGGTCATTGAAAGCGGGAGCCCGTCTTGATTTGGCTGGCGTCGAATGGCATACTTCGGCTCTGGAGCCCCAAGCATTCGGAGGCGCGCTATACCATGCGTGATCCAATGGAGGCAGGCAAGTGAAGCTGGGCAATCCTATTTGGGTCGCTGATGGCGTGTACCAGATTCGCGCCATCGGCGCGAGGGTCACGTTGCTTATTGCAGGCGGTCAGGCCCTCCTCGTCGACGCGGGAATGCGCGGTAGCTCAGGCCTCATCGCCAGCGGACTGGATGCCCTTGGCATCTCGCTAGACGCGGTGCGCTCACTCGTGCTCACTCACCACCATCCTGACCACGCATCCGGCGTCACGGAGCTGGTGGCGGGGAGGCGCATCTCGGTGATGGCTCACCGCCTGGACTCTGCCGTCCTGACCGGCCGGTACGTACAATCCAGCTCAACCCGCACACCACTGGTTGCGCGCTTTGCGCCGCCCGTTCTGCATAGGATGAGCGGCGGCCCCATCGCCGTCGACGTGGAGCTGGAGGATGGGGACGAGGTGCCCTTCACTCTGCCGGTGCGTGCGGTGCACCTGCCCGGGCACACCGCCGGTAGCATTGCGCTTTATGTGCCGGACCGTCGTCTCGTCGTCATTGGGGACTCGCTGCAGTACAGATTGGGGCGGCGGCTCAGCCCGCCAGCCGCAGCCGTCACCGAGGATCCAGCGCAGGCCTTGGCGTCTCTGGAGAAGCTGCTCCGCATTGATTTCGATGCCATTTGCTTCGCCCACTTTCCTCCAATGCGTACCGGCGCGAAGGCTGGGCTGCGGGCAATGCTGGACGAGAATCGGCGAACCTTACGCACCGTCGAGCCGCCGACAGGAGGGCTGGATGGATCGAGCGGATTTTAGGCCCGACTCTACCATGGAGAGAACGCTGGTGGACTTCCTGCAGACCAGGGCCCATCGGTACGGCCCGCGCGACGCGCTGCTGTTCAAGCCCGGATTCCGATTCCTGCGTTGGAGCTACAGCAATCTCTGGAGCGAGTCCGGCCAGGTGGCTTCGCTGCTCCAGTCCCGCGGGCTGTCCAAGGGCGACCAGGTGTTGCTGTGGGGCCCCAACTCGCCGCAGTGGGTATTGGCCTTCCTGGGATGTGTGAGGGCAGGCGTGGTGGTGGTACCCTTGGACCTGCGAAGCGCCCCCGACTACGTGAGCCGCGTGGTTGCCCGCACATCGCTGCGGCTGGCCTTCACCTCTCGCTTTACCCCCAAGGGTGAGGCGGATCTCGGCGTGCCCGAGGTCGCCCTCGAAGACCTGGAGAGCGCCATATTCGACCTGCCGGAGCCGGAGCCGGTGGACATCCAACCTGACGATCTTGTCGAGATCATGTTCACCTCAGGCACAACGGGAGACCCCAAGGGCGTCATGCTGACGCATCGCAACCTGACCGCCAACGTAGAGGGCATTACGCAGTACGTCGCCTGCGACACCTCCAGCCGGCTCTTGTCCATCCTGCCCCTGAGCCACATGTACGAGCAGATGGGTGGCCTTCTGGCCGTTCTCCACTTCGGCGCCAGCGTCACATACCCCACCAGCCGCCAGCCGGCAGTGCTCTCCCGCACGATGCGTGAGCGCCACATTACCACTCTGCTGCTGGTGCCCCAGGGGCTTGAACTGCTGATGAACGGCATTGAGCGGGAGGTGCGGCGGCAGGGAAGAGAGGCGCTGTGGGGCAGGCTGATGAAGCTTGCGGAAAGGACTCCGTTCCGTCTGCGGAGGCGCCTCTTCGGGCGAGTCCACAGGCAGTTCGGCGGGAAGCTGGACTTCATAGTCTCCGGAGGCGCTGCTCTGGACCCGGCACTGGGCCGTAAGTGGGAGCTGATGGGCGTAAGGGTTCTGCAGGGGTACGGCGCGACCGAGGCATCGCCCGTCATAAGCAACCATACGTTGGAGGACCGCAGACCGGGCTCAGTGGGGCGTCCGCTGCCCAACGTAGAAGTCGCCCTCAGCGCCGAAGGCGAAATCATGGTGCGCGGCGAGAGCATCTCCCCGGGCTACTACAACGCTCCCGATCAGACGGCAGCAGCCTTCGTGGACGGCTGGTACAGGACCGGTGATCTGGGCCACTTTGACGACAAGGGTTTCCTGAACATACGTGGACGGTTGAAGGACATGATTGTCCTGCCCAGCGGCCAGAACGTCTACCCCGACGACATTCAAGCAGTGCTCAACCGGCACCCCGGAGTAACCGATTCGTCGGTGGTAGGCCTGCCGCGCGCCGGCAGCTTGGAGGTGCACGCCGCACTCATCCTCGCGGACGACCATGACCCTGAGGCCATCGTCTCGTGGGCAAACGCGCAGCTCGCGGAACAGCAGCACATACGTGGCTTCACCGTGTGGCCGGAGGAGGATTTCCCGCGCACCCACACGCTCAAGGTGAAGAAGCCGGCCCTCATCGAAACACTGACTAGCCTGGCGGAGACGGGGTCGACCAGGACGCCACTGGAGGCGTCCCTGGCGCGGCAGGCTGCGACCACGACGCGCCGGCGGGACGACACGCCGAGTCTCGCGGAAATCATCGCCGAGGTGGCCCCAGTGGATGCAGCAGAGGTAACCCACGACATGACCCTCGGAAATGACCTGGGCCTGGACTCGCTTGGGAGAGTGGAGTTGCTGTCCGCCGTGGAGTCACTGCTGGGCGTCTACCTCGACGAGAACCAGGTGGACTCGGAAACGACCGTGGGCCGGCTCCAGCGGGTGCTGGACGAGGGCGTGGCCAATACTGCCATAAACCGGTTCCCTGGGTGGGGAATGCGCTGGTGGTGCCGGATGGCCCGCGGCTTCCTGCAGCGCACCATGTTGTTTCCGGTTGTGCTGGCGCCCTATCAACTGAGTGTACAGGGACAGGAGAGGCTGAAGGGCATAGAGGGCCCGGTGTTGTTTGCGTCCAACCACCACCTTGGCCTGGACAACCCGCTCATCATCAAGGCCATTCCGCAGACATGGCGACGCCGGTTGGCCATCGCCGCCGCCGCGAAGCTGTGGCAAAACCCCGTTCGCTCGGTGCTCAACCCTCTTCTGGGCAACGGCTTTCCGCTGGCGCAGGATGGCCCGATCCGCCCCAGTCTCGAAAACATGGGCCGTATACTGGACAGCGGGTGGTCGGTGCTAATCTACCCGGAGGGCAAGCTGACGGTCGGCGGGCCAACTCTGCCGTTCAAGAACGGTACTGGCCTGGTTGCGGTCGAGGGACGGCTGCCGGTGGTGCCCATGAAGCTGCAGATCAAGCGATTTGGCAGCCCGTCCAAGTACCCCATCCTGAGGCGCGGGTCGGTGGAGGTGCGCTTCGGGGAGCCGCTGGTGTTTCCGCCTAGAACCGCTTACCAAGAGGCCACGAATGCGATTGAGGAGGCGGTCCGGGCGCTGTAATGGCACTCCGCACTCTTGACCGCTAATTTGCCGAGCTCCCTCCGGGAGCCTCCTTCACGTCCTCTCAACAGCCCGGCTGACCGGGGTTGCCGCAGCACAGCCGCACCCGCGTCACCTTCCTCATGTTGTTGCGCGCCACCAGCTTGGACCGGAGCCGCCACGGTATGGGCACTCTAAGGTTTCTGAGGAAGGCTCGAACCGACGGCGCCATCTCCTAGCCTCCGCTTCCGGGCCTCACGGTCGAGGCCCCAGAATCGCAGCGTATTCCCGGCAAGTGCCGATTCAGCTCCAATCGTCCGCGTAGAGCGCGTCTGCAGCTCTCACGGCAGCGTCCCGCCACTTGATATCCAGCATCAGCTATGCTATTGTATCACGAAGTGGTTCATCGGCGCATACGTGCGTGACGCCCACTCAGGGCAAAGTGAGAATTCATGCTGAAGCGAACCGGTTCTTGTGGGATGCTATTGATACTAAGTCTTAGTGCCCTCAGGTCAACCTTGCCGGTGAGAGATACCTCTCTCGCCGCAGCCACACCGCGAGGTGCGCGATGAGAGATACCTCCGAGCCTGGTATAGTCTGCGAGGGGCTTAGTGTTGTTCGCGGAGGGCACACCGCCCTAACCGACGTTTCCTTCTCGGTTGGACCAGGCACCCTCACGGGCGTCCTGGGGCCCAATGGCGCCGGCAAGAGCACACTCTTCGGCGCCATTGCCGGAACGCTTCCCGTGGCAGAGGGCAGCGTTAAGCTGCTCGGGGCGGCGTCCGAGAGAGGCGCTCTGGCATACGTCCCGCAGCGAGACAGTATCAACTGGGCCTTTCCCGCCACCGTGGTTGACGTGGTTACCATGGGACGCACCTGGAAGCTGGGCCTGTTCCGGCAGCCCGGCCGCCGGGACCGCGACACGGTCAGGGAGTGCCTGGAGCGCGTGGGGCTGTGGGAGCAGCGCTCGGCGCTGGTAACGGAACTCTCTGGCGGGCAGCGTCAGCGCGTATTCATTGCGCGGGCGCTGGCTCAGGAGGCGTGCTGCGTGCTCCTCGACGAGGCGTTCAGCGGTGTGGACGTGGGAGCTCAGGAAGGTATCGTGGAGGTGCTGCAATCTCTTCGTGACGAGGGCAAGATCGTGCTACTGGCAACGCACGACCTGACGAACCTGTCGCAGCGATTCGACAGAGTGCTGTGCATCAACCACCACGTATGCGCCTACGGCCCCCCAAGCGAGGCATTCACGACGGAAGTGCTGGAAGAGCTGTACGGCTCACACGGCATAGAGTTCGCGCCGGACCACTTCACCGCCGCGGGGGGAGCTCCGTAGTGGACTACGTTCTGGACCCGTTCCAATACAGCTTCATGGTGCGGGCTATGATCGTCTCTGTGCTGGTGGGCGTGATGTGTCCACTGCTTGGCGCCTACGTCATCACACGCGGGCGCGCCTTCATGGGCGACGCGCTCGCCCACTCCGTCCTGCCGGGCATGGTAGTGGCCTTCCTGCTGGGCATCAGCCCGTTCTTCGCCGCCGTTCCGGCAGGAATAGCGATCGCGCTGCTCATGGGCACAGTGAGCCGGCGTACAGGCATTAGCGAGGACACGTCCATAGGCATCATCTTCGCGGGCATGTTCGCGCTGGGCCTTGTCATGCTGTCCCGGGCCACCGGGATCAACGTGGACATAGAGGACCTGCTGCTCGGGCAGGTGCTGGGTGTATCGCAGACTGACGTGTTCGTTTCCCTTGGCCTGACGGCCGTGGTGCTGGCTGGCCTTTACGGCTTTCACCGTCAGCTTGTATACACAACCTTCGACGAGGTGGGCGCATCCGTGGTCGGAATCAAGACGGGGCTGGTGGAGTACGTGCTGCTCGCTCTTCTTGCGCTGGTTATAGTCATTGGCATACAGGCGGCGGGCATTGTGCTGGTCATGGCGATGCTAATAACGCCCGCGGCCACCGCCTACCTCCTCGCCAGGAGGTTTGTGGAGGTCATGGTGGTCGGCGCGTCCGTCGGAGCGGCATCGGCGGTGACCGGTCTATACCTCTCGTACTACGCCGACCTGCCGTCCGGGCCGGCGATGGCGCTGGTGGCCACGACGCTCTTCGCCGCAGCAGCGTTGGCAAAGCGAGGCCGAATGGCGCGCAGAGCCATCTATAGAATCGTTTAGCCGTCTACAGCCTGCTCGGCTCTTGCTTTGGACAGACCCCGCAAGCATAGTCTCAATGAGCTGCCGGTCCGCGCTCCGGGACTTCATGCCCGCGTCCGGTTGTGCGGAAGGAGCGCAGGGTGATAGAATCGCGCACAGGCGCCTGAATTGAACACCCCGGTTTTAGAGACCACCTCAACAGCCCGCCGATGGCGGACTTTCGCTATACTCTGGTTCTCCATGTTCGTGATAGCCAGCGGGCTTGGCATGGTGGTGCCCATTCTGCCAGTATTCGTGCGGGACCTGGGCGCTTCCGGCGTGTGGCTGGGCCTGGCCTTCTCAGGATTTGCCATCACGCAGACACCCCTCACGCCTATCGTAGGCAGGCTTGGCGATCGACTGGGGCGGCGACCCTTCATTCTCATAGGGCTTTCCGCGTACGTGTTCATCGGCGTCGGGCTCTCAATGGCCGATTCGTACCAGGTCGTGACGCTGCTTCGCATGGGCATGGGTGTCGGCGCCGCGTGCATGTTCCCGTCCGCGCTCGCGATGGTCGGTGAGCTCGCTCCCAGGGGTCATGAGGGGCGTTACATGGGTATGTTCATGGTGTCGTTCACGGCTGGATTCGGGGCCGGTCCGCTGGTTGGAGGCGTGCTCAAGGACAACTTCGGAGTGGACGCCACATTCCTGACGCTGGCCGGCGCCGCTGTTGTAGCCGTGGCCGTGGTGGCATTCCTGATGCCGGCCGCCGGCCGCACGAGCCAGTCTGAGGAGCGAATCGTGCCCAGCTTTCGCGTCATGGTCGGCGATCTGCGCGTGTGGTCACTGTTCGTCTTCAACTTCACCTTCGGTCTCGGCATGGGGTCGGTGTTCACCTTCATTGCCATCTTCATGACCGAATCGCTGCTGGCCAGCGCGACGCTCGTGGGCCTCGTGGTGGGCTCACGCGCCATCATTTCGAGCATTTTCCAACCGCTGTTCGGGCGCCTGGCCGATGTCGTGCCGCGTCACCTGCTGGTCATCGGAGGAGGGCTGCTGATGGCCGCCGGCACGGAGGCGCTGCCGCTGGCACAGAGCGTAACGGTGCTGCTCGTGCTGTTCCTGATTCTGGGGTTTTCGGAGAGCGCAGCCCTACCCTCTTCGCTTGCCATCACAACGGACCTCGGCAGGGTATACGGCTACGGCACGCTGATAGGCTTCAGCAACGCCGTTCTCATATTGGGCGTGCTCGCGGGCTCCGTGGGCGGCAGCCTGATCGAGAGCGGCGGAAGCATCGAGGACGTGTTCCGCACGGCCGGCATCTTGATAGCCGTGGGCGTGATGGCATTCATGGTGACCTGGAGCCAGGGCAGACGCCGGGCGATGCGGGTATTCCAGACCTAGCCGCCCTCCGCGAATGCGGGGCATAGCGACTGAGCCTCCGCCGCGCAGTGCTCCACACGACCGCCGACCATCGTGACCAGCACCTCCAGCCGGTGCAGCGACTCCGGGTCGGTCTCCAGCGGGTCGTCCGACAGCACGACCAGGTCGGCAAACTTGCCCGGCCTGAGCGAGCCCGTTCTCTCCTCCAAGTGCAGCGCGTAGGCCGCACCGGTGGTCATCATACGCAGCGCCTCCTCGACGCCAATGGCCTCGTGCACGAGCCATTCCGGCGCCTCGCAGATGGGCGAACCGTCCAGGAACACCTCATGACGTGTGACCAGGCTGTAGAGATATGCCAGAGGCCCCGGCTCGCCCCACGACATGTCGCTGTGGAAGGCGACGGGCAGGCCCGGGTTGGCGTCCAGCAGCGAGCGCCACGGGTTGATCCACTTGTGAGTCTCCGGGCCGCCCCAGCGGTGCGTCAGGCGGCCCTCCGAGTTTCGAGAGGACGTATTCCGGATGAAGCACGCCTCGGAGCCCCAAATCACGGGCACCGCTCCGACTTCCCCGTACCTGTCCATCAGCTCAGGCCGAATGAACATGTTGTGCTCAATGCGATGGCGCAGGTCATTGGGCGCGCCCGCAAGCACGCTCTCGATCCCGTCCAGGGCGTTCTCCACCGCGCGGTCACCCAGCGCGTGCACGGCCGCCTGGTAGCCCATCGCTTCCAGCTCCGCGAGCACGCGGGCGAGCTCTTCCGGCCCGACGATGAGGTGTCCGCGGCTGCTCTCCGGGTCGGGGGCGTCTTGTAGATCGAAGCTGAAGGCCGGCAGCAGGTCGCACGTCCAGCCGTCGGTGAAGACCTTTGCGCCGGGAGTTCGCAGCATGAGGTCGGGGTCGCGTTCCGGCTGAAGCTCCGCGTACCAGTGGCCCAGTACCTCGCCGCAGTGGAGGTTGTACGGCGGGTAGACGCTGGTGCGGACGCGCAGCTGGCCCGTATCGTGGAAGTTGCGGATCACGGCGAGTACGGGCGGCTCCACGGACATGTCGGCCATCGCGGTAATGCCCAGGCTCAGAGCGTAGTTCTGGACCTCGTGGAGCGTGGGACTTCCCGTACGGATTGCCTCGCTGAAGAGGTGGTTGTGGGCGTCGATGAAGCCGGGCAGCAGCGCCCTGCCCTGCAGGTCGACGATGTGCGTGGACGGCCCTGCCAGCGCCAGCAGCTGCTCACTGCTGCCGACGGCGACGATCTCGTCGCCGTGCACGGCAATCGCCTCCGCGCGAGGCATGTCCGGCTCCATCGTGATCACGCTGCCGCCGTGGAGTATGACGCTTGGAGGCGAGCCCTCAAGCGTTGGGAGGGCCGTAGGCTCGGCGGGCGCGCAGCCGACGACGGACAGGGCCGCGGCCAGCGTCGCGACGGCCGGCAGCAGGAAACGTCGGGCGAAGGCGAGGGACGGCATTCGCGGGCGCGGCGGGGGGAGACTCATGGCACAAGTCTAGCGGGTTGCCGAAGGCCGGACAACGGGCGACTGCATACGCCGCTCAGGGTTAGCTTGTCGAACCATTTGAGCGGTCATCTTGCGCGTCCGCTCATCCTGAGCTTGTCGAAGGGCGTGAGCGGAGGGACGCGCGCGATTGCCAGCTCAAATGGTTCGACAAGCTAACCCTGAGCGAGAGGAAAGGCGGCCTGCTCATCCCCGCATCACGTGCGGGGCAGGCTCTGTGCGCAGTCGAAGGGCGTGAGCGGGCCGGAAGTCCCATCTGTGCATGAACCACCCATAACCACCGTCATTCCGAGCGTAGTCGAGGAATCTAGGACCTATCGCCGCCCAATGCGCCTCACCGGTAGCCGAATCGCGCCGCCGGATGCGTAGAGCCGGCAGAATACGACTGCCTTAGATTTCTCGACTTCGCTGCGCTCCGCTCGAAGTGACAGTGGCCGCGGGCGGCGCGCCCTCGCCGGTTGCCAAGCCACTGGCCGGGGCGTATGCTAATGCGCGACGAAGGCCCTGCGAAAGCGTGGCCTGCTCGATTCGAAGGTCACGGAGGTGCAGGCGTGGCGAGCATCAGCAGAGCGGCGGCCATTGTGGGCGCGGCGGAGTCGGACGAGCTGGGCTACCTGGAGAACCGCAGGTCCGACCTTCAGCTATCCACCGAGGCCGCCTACAACGCCCTGGAGGACGCCGGCCTTCGGAAGGCGGACGTGGACGCCATCTTTGCCGGTGGCAACACGCTGGGCCTGGCGGAGCACATGGGCATTCACCCGCGCTTCACGGACAGCACGCAGGTTGGAGGCTCCTCGTTCGTGATCCACGCCGGCCACGCCCTGGCGGCCATCGCTGCGGGTTACTGCGAGGTTGCGCTGATCGTGCACGGCAACAATGGTCACTCGCGCCGCTTCTTTGGCGGAGGGGCGGCGGAGGGCGGCGGGCCCAACTCGCCCGGCGGCCAGTTCGAGACACCCTACGGCTTCATTGGCGCGCCCATCAACTACGCGATGGCCTGCGCCCGCTACATGCACGAGTTCGGCGAGGAGCGATGCCGTGAGGCCATGTCCGAGGTGGCCGTTGCGACCCGCAAGTGGGCCGCGCTCAACCCCCGCGCCCTGATACACGACCCGAAAGCGGAGATTCCGCTCACCATGTCGTTCGACGACTACCACGCCTCGCGCTGGATATGCTGGCCCTTCCACCTGCTGGACTGCTGCCTGGTCACGGACGCCGGCGGCGCCTACGTCGTAACCACGGCGGAGCGCGCACGCGACCTGAAGAAGCCCCCTGTCTGGATCCTGGGCGCAGGCGAGGGCCACGACCACGGCATGATCAGCCAGATGCCGAGCCTCACGTCGCTCATCGCGCGGGAGACCGGCCCCGCAGCGTTCAAGATGGCCGGCGTCACGCACGACGACTTCGATCTGGCGATGATCTACGACTCGTTTACCTACACGGTGATGCTGACGCTGGAGAGCCTGGGCTTCTGCGGCCGCGGTGAGGCCGTCGACTTCCTGCGAGGGCAGCGCACGGCACCCGGCGGCGACTTCCCCATGAACACGTCCGGCGGAGGCCTCTCGTACACGCACCCCGGCGCCTACGGCATATTCCTGATCATCGAGGCGGTGCGACAGCTTCGCGGAGAGGCCGGCGCTCGACAGGTGCCAGACTGCCGTATCGCCATGTGCCACGGGACGGGCGGCTCGCTTTCGTCGGGCGGCACTGCGATTCTCGCACGGGACTGAACAACCGCAACCGGGAGGAGACATGACACAGCAACGCGCCCCCCAAAAGCCTCTCCCCGCGCCGACGCCCGAGACGCAGTTCTACTGGGACCGGTGCAAGCAGCACGAGCTGTGGGTGCGCCGCTGCAACGACTGCTCGCAGGCATATTTCTACCCGCGGGACTTCTGCCCGGACTGCTTCTCTCGCAACACCGAGTGGATTCAGTGCTCGGGCAGGGGCACGCTGCATACGTTCGGCATCGTGGTGAGGCCGCCGCATCGCGGCTGGGCGGAGGACGTGCCGTTCGTGGTGGCGATGGTGGACCTGGAGGAGGGCTGCCGCATGCCGACCAACCTGGCCCAGGTGGACGCCGACGTCACCGACCCGGGCAAGACCATCCGCGTCGGGATGCCGGTGGAGCTGGTGTGGGACGACCGCACTGACGAGATCAGCATGCCGGTGTTTCGGCCCGCGTAGGCCTACATCCTGCCGCGGCCGCGGCACACGCAGCACCGGACGCGCATCGGCTCGCCGTTCGAGCCTGGCGAGGAGTAGTCCCGCCGCTGCATCCCCAGCATCCGCCACAGCCTGTCGAGCATGGTCGGGCTCCTGGCGTCCGTCAGGCACAGCCCGCAGCTGTTCCCCTGTTCGTCGCCGGTGGTGCAGACCCCATTCTGACTGCAGTGGTTGCACGGTACGAGTATTCTGCCGCCGCCCATGAGCATGTGCTCTATCCTCCTGCCTCCCAGGGACTATCCTTGTCTTCTGCGCAAAGAATACATGAGTCACCGGGGAAGGTAAACGTGTGCGCTTCCGTGTGTTATGCGGCGCCCAGCCGCGGCATCTGGGGCGGCCACCCTACCGCCTGTGCGGATGCAACGGAGCGAAGGGGAGGCCAAGAGGAATGGACATGCAGGGGCATTTTGGCCTTAGGCCAGCCTGATGCTATAATTCAACCGCACTATAGCGGGCAATCATGAGATGGCGAAAGGCATTACATGGATACCAACATTCTGAATCCAAAAGCCCTGTTCCTTAAAGACGTAAGGTACACCATACCAGAGTTTCAGCGTCCCTATGTATGGACTCAAGATAATCAATGGGAGCCACTCTGGGACGATGTGCGAAATCTGGCCGAGGAATACTTGGAGCAACTGGAGCAATTTGATGACGACGGCGTAAAGGCTCAGCAACAAACAAAGCCTCATTTCCTTGGAGCGGTTGTTCTACAGCAGGTCCCGACAGCCGCCAAGTACATTGAGCAAAGGGAGGTGATAGATGGACAGCAGCGAGTGACAACCCTCCAGCTCTTGCTGGATGCCATTCAGGTGATTTGCGAGGAGCGAGGCCATAGGCAGCCTGCAACTCGTCTGTCGAAGCTCGTCATCAACGACAAGGATCTGGTGGAGGATGGGAGTCACCACATCTTTAAGCTATGGCCAACCCGCACCGATAGGGATGCGTTCAGGCATGCCATGGACAATGGCCTTGCAACCAATGAATTCGAAGAATCGCTAATTGTACAAGCGCATGAGTTCTTTCAGCAGCAGGTGAATAAGTGGCTCGACGACACCCCGCCGGGTTCGGTTTCAGATAGAGTTGACGCTCTAGAGACGGCAGTTACTGCCCTGCTTCAAATGGTTGTTATTGATCTTGACGCTGGCGATGACCCTAATGTGATCTTCGAAACATTGAATGCTCGAGGGACTCCACTGGAGCAATCTGACCTCATCAAGAACTTCGTTCTGGCGAGGTCTCCTGAGGGACTTGATGTATGGGAGAGTCTCGACAGTTGGTGGTGGAGGCAAGAAGTCAGTCAAGGACGCCTCCGAAGGCCAAGATTGGACATGCTATTCAATTACTGGCTCATCATGCGCACAAGTTCGGAAACGCCTCCCCCTGAAATCTCACCGTCTAGGGTGTTCGACGTGTTTCGCAAATGTGCCGATTCAGAGCAAATAGATGTCCTGATGTCAGACGCACGGACGTACCTTTCCAACTATAGACGATTCGATACAGGGCCCCGTTCTCCAGAAGAGGAGCAGTTCTACTACAGAATGGGCGTAATGCAAGTTGGGGTCTTCACGCCGGTCCTGCTGCTTCTCTTGTCCGCAGAGCACAATACGAGGATTGGCGCATTCCGTGTCTTGGAGAGCTTCTTGGTGCGACGTATGCTCTGTCGCCAGACCGCGAAGGACTACAACCGGCTGACTATTGAACTCGCCTCACGATTGCTGGAGAGTGGTCTCGGCGAAGCTGACAAGGTTGTAAGGCGTTTCTTTCAGGAACAGAAAGCGTACTCCAGAGAGTGGCCCACTGACGACGCGCTATCTGAGGCGTTAGTGACCTCGCCCCTGTACCGTCTGCTTACGAGGGGCAGGCTGCGGATAGTCCTTGAAGGCATAGAGCGCCAGCGGCGATCGGATAAGTCTGAGCAACCGGACGTGCCAAAAAACCTCACGATTGAGCACCTGATGCCGGTTAGTTGGGGCGAGAATTGGCCTCTCAATCCTGAAATGGATGAGGAGCTGGCTAGGCGAAAGCGGAATGAGACTATTCACACCATTGGGAATCTCACCCTGGTAAACCAGAAGCTCAACTCATCCTTGTCGAACTCCGCTTGGGATGTTAAGCGAGACGCGCTAATTGCCCACAGCGTAATGAATATGAACGGCGACCTCGCAGCCCAATCCGATTGGGATGAGAGTTCAATTCGGGAGCGCAGCGGCGAGGTGGCAAAGCTGATCGCAGAACACTGGCCAGGACCAGACTAAACGGGGTAGGACTAGCTCAATAGCGCCCTAAACCCGCACGGACGGCAGGCTGCTCTGGCCCATGAGGTACTTGTCGATGCCGTGCGCGGCCTGGCGGCCCTCGGCTATGGCCCACACCACCAGCGACGCGCCTCGCACGCTGTCGCCCGCGGCGAACACGCCCGGCACGCTCGACATGCGGTCCTCATTGGTCGCTATGTTGCCGCGGCCGTCCAGATCCAGGCCAAGGTCGGTCACGATGCCCGGGTGCTCCGGGTGCACGAACCCCATCGCAAGCAGCGCCAGGTCCACGCCGATGGAGAACTCGCTGCCCTCTATTTCGATCATGGAGGGCCGGCCCGTCTCGTCGGGCGGGCCCCACTCCACGCGTACGGCGTTCAGCTGCTCCACGCGGCCGTTGCGCCCGGAGAGGCTCTTGGTGAGCACGTTGTAGTCTCGAATGCCGCCCTCCTCGTGGGCGGCCGAGGTGCGGAGGATGAGAGGCCACTGCGGCCACGGGTTGCCGGGGCGTCGGTGCTCAGGCGGCTGCGGCAGAAGTTCAAGCTGGTAGACCACTTCCGCGCCCTGGCGGTGTGCGGTGCCCAGGCAGTCGGCGCCCGTATCGCCGCCGCCGAGGATGATCACGCGCTTGCCCTCCGCAGTGATGGTCTCCTCCTGGTTGTAACTGCGGCCGGCGATGCGACGGTTCTGCTGCGTCAGGTACTCCATTGCCAGGTGAACGCCCTCGAGATCGCGGCCCGGCACGGGCAGCTCGCGGGCCGCGCCCGCGCCGATCGTGAGACATACGGCGTCGAAGTCGCGGTGAAGGTCATCGGCGGTGAGATCGTAGCCCACGTTGACTCCGGTTTCGAAGCGGACCCCCTCCGCGGCCATGATGTCCACGCGGCGCTGCACCACCTGTTTCTCCAGCTTGAAGTCCGGGATGCCGAGGCGCAGAAGGCCGCCGACGGACTCGTCGCGCTCGAAGAGCGTCACGAGGTGGCCGGCACGGTTGAGCTGTTGGGCGGCGGCCATGCCGGCCGGCCCGGATCCTACCACCGCAACGCGCTTGCCGGTGCGGTGCGCCGGAGGCGCGGGCGTGATCCAGCCTTCGCGGTAGCCGCGGTCGGCAATCGCCTTTTCGATGTACTCGATGGTGACGGGGTGCTCGTTGATGGAGAGGACGCATGCCGGCTCGCAGGGGGCCGGGCAGATCCTCCCGGTGAACTCCGGGAAGTTGTTGGTGGCGTGCAGCCGATCGAGCGCGCCGTGCCAGTCACCCCGGTAGACCAGGTCGTTCCACTCCGGGATCAGATTGCCGAGCGGGCAGCCGGTGTGACAGAAGGGGACGGCGCAGTTCATGCAGCGCGCGCCCTGATCCCTGGCATCCGGCTCCGACCAGTCCAGGTAGAACTCGCGGGAGTCCTTCAACCGCTCACGCACATCGCGGCGCGGAGGCGGCTTCCTGGCAAACTCGATGAATCCGGTCGGCTTACCCAAGAGGCACCACTTCGGCGGGTAGGCCGAGCGCCCTGCGCTCCTCCAGCACCCGCCTGTAGTCATGGGGATAGACCTTGACGAACCTGGGCAGCATCTCGTCCCAGGCGTCCAGAACGCGGCGGGCGTTCCGGCTGCCCGTGTGCGCCAGGTGCTCCTCGATGAGCCCGCGGAGGATCGCCAGGTCCTCTTCCCCGACGACCGGCTCCAGGGCAACCATGTCCAGGTTGCAGCGCGCCGGGAAGCTTCTGTCCTCATCCAGCACGTATGCGATGCCGCCGCTCATGCCCGCGGCGAAGTTGCGCCCGGTCGGCCCGAGCACCACAACGCGTCCGCCGGTCATGTACTCGCAGCCATGATCGCCCACGCCTTCCACCACCGTCTGCGCGCCGCTGTTTCGAACGGCGAAGCGCTCGCCGGCCATTCCGCGAATGAACACGCGGCCGCCGGTGGCGCCGTAGAGCACCACGTTGCCGACGATGATGTTCTCCTCCGGCACGAAGGTGGACGCCTCCGGGGGGTACACGGCGATCCGGCCGCCCGATATGCCCTTGGAGAAGTAGTCGTTGGCGTCGCCCTCCAGGGTCATGGATATGCCCTTGGCCAGGAACGCGCCGAAGCTCTGGCCTGCGGATCCCTTGAAGCTGATGCTAATGGTGTCGTCAGGCAGGCCGTCCTCGCCGTAGCGTTTGGCGACCTCGCCGCTGAGCATTGTGGCGACAACGCGGTTGGAGTTTCGGATGGGCAGCTTGATATCCACCGGCTCGGCGTTCTCCAGCGCCGGTCGCGCCATATCGATCAGCGTGTGGTCGAGCGCGAGCTCCAGGCCGTGGTCCTGGGGCTGGCAGCAGTAGGTGGCCACGCTGTCCGGCACTTCCGGCAGCAGGAGCATGGGTGAGATGTCCAGGCCTCGCGCCTTCCAGTGCTCGATAGCCGCGGCCGGCTCGAGCCTGTCCATTCGACCCACCATCTCGTTCACGGTGCGGAACCCCATCTGCGCCATGATCTCCCGCAGGTGCTCTGCCACGAAGAAGAAGTAGTTGATGACGGCCTCGGGCTGGCCTGCGAACCTCTTACGAAGCTCCGGGTTCTGCGTGGCTACGCCCACGGAGCACGTGTTTAGGTGACACTTCCGAAGCATGATGCAACCCAGAGTGATGAGCGGCGCGGTGGCAAACCCGAACTCCTCGGCGCCCAGCAGGCATGCGACGGCCACGTCCCGCCCCGTCTTGAGCTGGCCGTCCGTCTGGACCACGATGCGCCCGCGTAGGTCGTTCATCAGCAGGACCTGGTGTGTCTCTGCAAGTCCCAGCTCCCACGGTAGGCCGGCGTGCTTGATGGACGACTCCGGCGATGCGCCGGTGCCGCCACTGTCGCCGCTGATGAGCACCACGTCGCCGTGGCCCTTCGATACGCCCGCGGCGATGATTCCCACGCCCACCTCGGCCACCAGCTTCACGTGGATCCTGGCCTCCGGGTTGACGTTCTTGAGGTCGTGGATGAGCTGCGCCAGGTCCTCGATCGAGTAGATGTCGTGATGAGGCGGCGGCGAGATCAGCTCGACGCCGGGCGTGGTGTGGCGTATCCAGCCGATGTACTCGTCCACCTTGAAACCCGGGAGCTGGCCGCCCTCGCCGGGCTTCGAGCCCTGAGCCATCTTGATCTGGAGGTCGGTAGCGTTCACCAGGTAGTTGGTGGTGACGCCGAAGCGGCCGGAGGCCACCTGCTTGATGGCGCTGGCCCTCGAGTCACCGTTGGAGTCCGGGGTGAAGCGGTGGTAGTCTTCTCCGCCCTCGCCCGTATTGCTCTTTGCGCCGATGCGATTGGTGGCTATGGCTAGTGTCTCATGGGCCTCGCGGCTGATGGCGCCCAGCGAGATTGCGCCGGTGGCAAACCGCTTGACGATCTCGATTGCCGGCTCCACCTCATCGATTGGGACGGGCTGGTCCAACATCTTGAAGTCGAGCAGGCCGCGTAGTGTGGACAGCTGCCGCTCCCGCTCGTCGATCAGCGTGGCGAACCGCTTGTAGGTTGGGTAGCTATTGCTGCCGGTGGAGTGCTGCAGGAGGGCGATGGACTCGGGGTTGTACATGTGGTACTCGCCGTTGCGCCGCCAGTAGTAGGCCCCGCCCTGATCGATCTCCAGCTCGCCGGACAGGTGACCGTCGGCATAGCCGTATGCGTGACGCCTGCGCGTCTCCTCCTCAACGGTGTCCAGACCAATGCCGCCTATGCGCGAGGAGGTCCAGGTGAAGTATTGGTCGATCGTCTCCTGGTTCAGGCCAACGGCCTCGAAGATCTGGGCGCCGCGGTAGCTCTGGACGGTCGAGATGCCCATCTTGGACATCACCTTGAGCACGCCCTTGTTGATCGCCTTGACGAAGTTCTTCTCGGCGGTGTAGGCGTCCACGGGCAGGGGTGTGACCTCTTCCTCTGCGAGCTCATGGAGCAGCTCAAAAGCGAGGTACGGGCAGACGGCGCCGGCGCCATAGCCGATGAGCAGTGAGAAGTGCATGACCTCCCGCGGCTCGCCGGACTCCACAACCAGGCCGACCCTGGTGCGAACGCCCTCGCGTATCAGGTGGTGGTGCACCGCTGCGGTTGCCAGCAAGCTGGGGATTGGTGCATAGCGGCTGTCCACGCCCCGGTCCGATAGCACGACTATGGAGCTGCCGGACGCCACGGCCTCAGCCGCCTCGCGGCACAGACGCTCGACTGCGCGCTCCAGTGCGCCGGGGCCCTCGCCCGTATCGAAGAGCATGGAGCAGGTGGTCGCGCGCAGCCCGCCTACGGAGACGTTCCGCACCTTCTCCAGGTCTGCGACGGACAGGATGGGCTCCTTCAGCTTCAGCTGGCGGCAGTGCTCCGGGGTCTCCTCGAACAGGTTCTGCTCGGAGCCTATGAACGCCTCCAGCGAGGTCACCAGCTCCTCCCGTATGGCGTCCAGAGGCGGGTTGGAGACCTGAGCGAAGAGCTGCTTGAAGTAGTTGAACAGCATTTGGGGCTTGTCGGAAAGCACGGCCAGGGGCGCGTCGTTGCCCATAGAGCCTACAGGCTCGGCGCCGGTCACCGCCATGGGCTCCATCAGCATGTGCAGGTCCTCAAGCGTGTAGCCGAAGGCGCGCTTCAGGCTGGGGAGCGAGTCCCGGCTCACCGCCTGCGCGGCGGGTACCTCCGGAAGCAGGTCCAGGTCCACGCGGTTGTCAGCGAGCCACTGATCATAGGGCTTGCGCCGGGAAAGCGTCTCCTTCAGCTCCTGGTCGTCAATTATGCGCGCTTCCTCGGTGTCCAACAGGAACATGCGGCCGGGGTGTATCCTGTCCTTGAAGCGCACCTCCTCCGGTGGCACGTCCAGGACGCCCACCTCGGAGGCCATGACCAGCATATCGGACTTGGTGACCAGGTACCGGAATGGCCTCAGCCCGTTGCGGTCCAGCACGATGCCTATGCGCTTGCCGTCCGTGGCAGCGATGAGCGCCGGGCCGTCCCACGCCTCCATCAGGCTGGAGTGGTACTCGTAGAAGTCGCGCTTATCCTGGGGCATGTCCACGCGTTCGCCCGTTGCCTCCGGGATCATCATCATGAGGGCGTGCGGAAGCGAGCGGCCGGTTGCCAGCAGAAGCTCCAGCGTGTTGTCGAAGCACGCGGTGTCGCTGGCGCCCGGAGTGATGATTGGGAAGAGCTTCTCCATATCGTCACCGAACATGGGCGAGGAGAACATGGACTGCCGGGCGGTCATCCAGTTGATGTTGCCTCGGAGCGTGTTTATCTCCCCGTTGTGGCAGATTAGGCGATAGGGGTGTGCCAGCCTCCACGACCCAAGCGTGTTGGTGCTGAAGCGGGCGTGCACCATGGCGAATGCGCTCGCCATCGCGGGGTCACTGAGGTCCTCGTAGAAGCCCATGAGCTGCGTGCCCATGAGTAGGCCCTTGTACACGATTCGATTGCAGGAAAGGCTCGGAATGTAGAAGTGGCGGCGTGTCTCGTCGTCCGTGCCGTCTACTGCGCGCTCGACCACCTTGCGGATGACGTACAGCTTGCGCTCGAAGTGGGCCTCGTCGGTCACTCCGGGGCCGCGGCCCACGAACACCTGGCGGATGAGAGGCTGGGAGTACCGTGCGATTTCTCCTATAGCGGAGGCGTCGACAGGCACGTCTCGCCAGCCCAGCAACCGCTGTCCTTCCGCCTCGATGACCTGCTGCACCAGCTGCTCGCAGGCCTGGCGGCGCTCGTCGTCGGGAGGTAGGAAGACCATACCGACTCCGTACTCGCCCGGTGCGGGCAGCTCAAAGCCCTGCTCCGAACTCCAGGCGCGGAAGAAGTCGTGCGGTATCTGTATGAGAATGCCCGCGCCGTCGCCGGTGAGAGGGTCGCAGCCGCACGCCCCGCGATGGGCCAGGTTGACCAGGACCTCGAGTCCCTTCTCCAGGATGTCGTGGGTCTTGTGGCCGCTTATGTTGGCAACAAGGCCGACACCACAGGCGTCGCGCTCGAACCCGGGGTCATACAGGCCGTGGGCATGCTGTGGCAGTGGGGGTATGGTCTGCAACGGGCAAACTCCTCGCCTACAGGATAGGCAGATATCTCTTCAGCTCGTAGTTGGTGACTTGGGCCTGGTACTGGCTCCACTCGATCTTCTTGTTCTGGATGAAGCTGTTGAAGACGTGGTCGCCCAAGGTCCGTCGGACCAGGTCGCTGTTCTCCGTCAGGAGAATGGCCTCCCTGAGGCTGCCTGGCAGGGTATCGATACCCCTGCGCAGGCGCTCCTCGTCCGTCATGTTGAAGACGTTTTCCTGGACGGGGTCCGGCGCGGGAAGGTTGCGCTCTGCGCCGTCGAGGCCCGCGGCGAGCATCACAGCGAAAGCGAGGTAGGGGTTGCACGCCGGGTCCGGCGCGCGGTACTCGATTCGCACGGAGTCCTCACGCCCCTCCTTGTAGGCGGGCACCCGAATCAGGTCGGACCGGTTCACGCTGGCCCAGGAGATGTAGACCGGCGCCTCGTAACCGACAATGAGCCTCTTGTAGGAGTTGACCCACTGGTTGGTAATGGCCGTAATCGCAGGCGCGTGGTGCATCAGCCCCGCCACGAAGGACAGGGCAAGGGGCGACAGGTGGGAGGGGCTGTCACCGTCGAAGAACGCGTTGGTGGCGCCCTTGAACAGCGACTGGTGCACGTGCATCCCACTCCCGTTGACGTTGGCGATGGGCTTGGGCATGAAGGTGGCATAGAGGCCGTTTCGCATGGCCACCTCCTTGATGACCAGGCGTTGCGTCATCACGTTGTCGGCCATGGTGAGGGCATCCGAGTAGCGCAGGTCGATCTCGTGCTGGCTGGTGGCCGCCTCGTGGTGGCTGAACTCCACGGCAATGCCCATCTCCTCCAGCGTCAGCACCGTCTCGCGGCGCAGCTCGGTTGCAAGGTCCAGGGGCGTCTGATCGAAGTAGCCGCCCTCGTCGAGCACGTCCGTGCCTTCGGAGTTGCGGAAGTAGAAGTACTCCAGTTCCGGCCCTACGTAGTAGGTGTATCCCAGGGAGGCAGCGCGCTCCAGTGTCTGCTTGAGCACGTGGCGCGGGTCGCCCTTAAAGGGCTGCCACTGGGGAGTGAGGACGTCGCAGAACATGCGCGCCACGGCGTTCTGCCGCGGCCGCCAGGGCAGTATGCGGAACGTGGTGGGATCAGGCATGGCCACCATATCGCTCTCGTCAATGCGCGCGAACCCCTCAATTGAAGAGCCGTCGAAGCCGACGCCTTGCTCCAGCGCCTCCTCCAGCTCCTGAGCGGTGATGGCAAACCCCTTGAGCGCGCCCAGGATGTCGGTGAACCACAGGCGAATGAACTTGACGTCGTGCTCGCGCACCATCCCCAGGACGTACTCCCGGGCCTCTTCCCTCTCCGTAGTCATGAGTGCACTTCTTGTACCCAGGATCATTACAAAGTGTAAACTATAGGGGATTGTGAAGTTTGTGTCAAACTTCCGTCTTAGTGTTCAATTGTACTTTCAGCCATTGCCATTGTAAAGGAGTTCACTAGCGCGCCGTGCGGTTATCCAGAGAAGCGGTGCGGTCGTGGAACGCCTTTGCCGGGGCGACGCGGACGGCGCAGGGCGCCTAATCTTCGCTGCGCATCAGACGTATGCCGGTGGATATGAGCAGGAGAGGCAGGACCGAGTCGATGAAGATCCAGACTAGCGCAGCGTCGTTGGGGGGCTCCGCGAACGCCACGCCGAACCAGTTCCACGTGAGCATGATGAGCAAAGCGGCTGAGAGGTAGAAGGTGAGGTTGGCCTCCAGGTAGTCCCGGCTGACGCCCAGGCCGTAGGAGAGGCCGCCGAACTCGAGTTTCCTGAAGAAGGCTACGAGGAGCGCAATGAACGCCCCCACGATCATCATGGGGTCCAGGATTAGCCAGATGTCGAGAGCTGAGTCGGCCAACGTGGGGTCGTAAAGCTGCGTCGCCAGGAAGTGGCTGGCAACTGCAACGCCGAGAAGTATGAGATACAGAGCCGCCAATCGCTTCAAAATGACCATGCCGTCGCTCCCGGGTAGTGGTGGGTGCGTCAATTAAGCTACGCCTGATGGACGCCTGCTGTCAACACCGCGGGCGCCTCCTCGTTGCGGCGCGCCTTTCGAGATTCTATAATGGCCCAAGCCTTCTTCGGAGAATCCGATATGTCCATGCGCACAACCGAGCGTCGATACGATCCTCAAGAGCTGGATGCCAAGTGGCAGGCCCGATGGCAGCAAGACGGCCTCCACAGCGTCCGCGACGACGATCCTCGCCCCAAGTGGTACGAGCTCACCATGTACCCGTACACCTCAGGCGATCTCCACATAGGCCACTGGTACGCCATGGCCCCCTCCGACGCGCACGCGCGATTCCGCCGGATGCAGGGCTACAACGTCATCCACCCAATGGGTTTCGACTCCTTTGGCCTGCCGGCGGAGAACGCCGCGATCAAGCAGGGGATACACCCGCACACCTGGACTATGAACAACGTTGAGAACATGCGCCGGCAGCTGCGGTCGATTGGTTCCATCTACGACTGGGACCGGGAGATCATCTGCGCACTGCCGGAGTACTATCGCTGGAATCAGTGGATATTCCTGCAGTTCCTAAAGGAAGGACTGGCCTATCGCGCCAAAGCGCCCGCCAACTGGTGCCCGTCCTGCCAGACCGTGCTGGCCAACGAGCAGGTGGTGGACGGCAAGTGCGAGCGATGCGAGTCCGCCGTCAGCCGCCGGGACCTGGAGCAGTGGTTCTTCGGCATCACTCGGTACGCGGAGGAGCTGCTGGACTTCTCTGGCCTTGTCGATTGGCCGGAGCGCATCAAGACCATGCAAACGAACTGGATAGGGCGCAGCGTGGGCGTAGAGATCGGTTTCGACATCTCTGAGTACGGGCTGGAGGAGACCGAGATCCGCACGTTTACCACGCGAATCGATACCATCTTCGGCGTGACGTTCGTGGTCATCGCACCGGAGCACCCTCTGGTCGCAAGCCTGACCACCGACGAGCGCCGCGCAGAGGTGGAAGCCTACGTGGAAGAGGCGCGGCGCCAGTCGGAGGTTGAACGCTTGTCCACGGAGCGCGAGAAGTCGGGCGTGTTCACCGGCGCTTATGCCGTGAACCGGCTCAACGGAGACAGCGTGCCCATACTCGTCGCGGACTACGTCCTGCTCACATACGGCACGGGCATTGTGATGGGCGTTCCGGCGCACGACGAGCGGGACTTCGAGTTCGCCCGCAAGTACGACCTGGAGGTGCGCGTGGTCATCGCGCCGCCGGACTGGGACGGCTCGGAGTTGTCGAGCGCGTACGTAGGGGACGGCGCGCAGGTGAACTCCGGCCCGTTCGACGGGATGCCGGCGAGTGTGGGAAAGGAGCGCATTGCCGACTATGTGGAGGCCAACGGCTGGGGTGGCCGCACGGTGTCATACCGGCTGAGAGACTGGCTCATCTCACGGCAGCGCTACTGGGGCACGCCGATACCCGTGGTCTACTGCGACGGCTGCGGTGTGGTGCCGGTGCCGGAGGAGGACCTGCCCGTGCTGCTGCCGGAGGACGCGCAGTTCCGGCCCACCGGCGAGTCGCCGCTGCGATTCCACGAGCGGTTCCTGAACGCGCCGTGCCCGCAGTGCGGGGCGCCCGCCACGCGAGAGACGGACACCATGGACACGTTCGTGGACTCGTCATGGTATCACCTGCGCTACGCCAGCCCCAACTACGACCGCGGGCCCTTCGACCCGGAGGCGGTCAGGCAGTGGCTGCCGGTTGACCAGTACACGGGGGGAGCGGAGCACGCCGTGATGCACCTGCTCTACGCCCGGTTTTTCAACAAAGCGCTAAGAGACCTTGGGCTGGTGGAGTTCGACGAGCCGTACCTGAGGCTGTTCAACCAGGGCATCATCATCGCCGACCACCAGAAGATGAGCAAGTCGCGCGGAAACGTGATAACGCCCGACCCCTACGTGCAGGACCTGGGCGCGGACGTGGTGCGCACCTACCTGATGTTCCTCGGGCCGTGGGACCAGGGCGGCGACTGGTCGGACTCCGGCATCAACGGCATGGCTCGCTGGATCAACCGCGTGTGGGACCTGGCGCAGAGGGATGCATCGACGCTCGATTCGCAGCCCGCAGACGAGGAGGCGGTGCGCACGCTGATTCGCACGACGCACAAGACGGTCAAGAAGGTGGTCGGCGACCTGGAGCGGTTCAAGTTCAACACGGCGCTGGCCGCAATGATGGAGATGACGAACCACATGAGCCGCGCCTGGGACGAGGGTGGACTCGACTCCGGCAGCTGGAGCGACGCCATGGAGAAGCTGCTGCTGCTTCTGGCGCCGATCGCGCCGCACGTGACGGAGGAGCTGTGGGAGAGGATGGGACGCCCGTTCAGCATCCACAACCAGCTACTGCCCTCGTGGGACGAGGAGCTGGCCCGCGACGAGGAGATCACGCTGGTGGTGCAGGTGAACGGCCGGGTCCGCGACCGCATACAGGCGCCCGCGTCGATAGAGGAAGAAGAGGCGCGAGAGCTGGCGTTGGAAAGCGCGCGGGTGCGTCCGTACCTGGAGGGCACCGAGGTGCGGCAGGTGGTGTACGTGCCGGGCCGGCTGGTGAACCTGGTGGTGCGGTAGGGGGAGAGCAGCTGTGGGCCGCACTTTCCCTAATACCGTCATTCTGAGCGAAGCGCAGCGGAGTCGAAGAATCCAGGGCTCGCCGCAAAGCTGACTGAACGCCAACTAGTAGCTAGACTTCTGCAGTCTCCTCATACTCCGCAATGATCGTATCGCTCATATGGGAGATGTGCTGTGTCTGCGCCAGCGAGTCGATTGAGTCGTACGATAGGAATGAGCACTGTTCATAGAGAGGGCCTCGGTCCAATAGCGAGAATACGGGACGTCTGATTTCGCGCAGCACCCTCTCCCTCTTGTCCGGCGGTGCAACAATATGAAGCCGGATGTCCATGTTGGGTTGCAGAGCCAACAGATCCGCCATCCGCAACAGCCCGGAGTAGATCGCAGTCGTGTGCTCGATCTCAAACGCCCTGGCCATTGACCTGCCCTTGAGCCACAGCACGTCTATCTGCTCCACAGTTCTCAGAGTCGTATCGTCATAGTTCAGAGGGAGCAAGTCCAGGAATCTCTCGTGCATGGTCCCAGGTACGAGTTCCAGCACGCGCGTCTTGTCGCTCCTGGGCACCCAGATGTGGAATCCCATCTCTGCTCCGACCTGCGCCACTTTGGCTTGGTATCGAATAGACTCGCGGCTATCAGGCGCCAGGTCAGGCTCTTCCTCACGGTCTGGAACCTCGACCTCCACTTCTCGTTCTATTGTCCTTACCCTATTGCTCCGTTCAAGCTGTCGCCTTTCCCTGTCGGTGAGCGGATACCTCACGGGATTCGCAACTTGCTCCTTGATCAACCGCACCAAGAATTCTCCGTCTCTATCCTCGAATGTGTTTAAGGAGCCGCGGAAGAACCCAGTCCAATTCGAGTGTCCCATGTCGTACTGATTGGTGATGGTCAAGGTGCGCCAAACCCGTTGCTCACGTATGGGTACCGCCAACTCTGGGTCTAGGACGGTGATGGGCTTGACCTTAAACCGGACGGTGAATGGATCAGGACTTGCGAGCATCGGGCTGTCGTCGAAATAGGGGCCAGACTCTACTTCCAGCACGCCACACCATCGAGACAGGCGTGTTAGGTAGCAGAGAAAGATATCGCCCTGGCTGATCCGTTCTTCGGCCAAGCGCTGATGCCGCTCCCGGAAACCCGTGACGGTGGCACCGGCCTCGCGGAATGCCTCCCATGTTTCAGGAGTAAAGAGGTCCAGGTGGTATTTCATGTAACCTCCGTGGCGAACATGTCCTCTCGGCGGAGGCTCAGGCCCTCCGGCCACCTTGCCGTGGTGTGGGCGGGCCAAATCTTGTCGAGAGGAAGCCTCTGGGCGGGTCTTCGGTCTATGCGCCGGAATAGTAGAGTCTCCGCGGCCATATCATCCTGCGCCGTCTCCCATCCGGCGGCGCTCCAGGCGACAGCGTGGCTGTGGCCGTTTCCATCTTTCTGATTGGCCCACCAAGGCCGGTGCTTTCTCGCAGACTCAGGCAATCTGATTCCCAGAACCGCTTCAATCTCACTGAAGGTGGCTCTCCACTCTTGGGCTTCCAGAGCACACAGGTGCCGGTACAGATTACGGTACTTGTTCTTGGCTGCTGTGTGGCTATTCTGTTGGTATCGGTCTTTTGCCATCTCGGACCCTTACGCCGCTAGGAATCCGCCTGATATGGGTTCATATTAGTGAGTCAGTGGCGTTCAGGCAAGCGCGCCCGTGCGATGGCCCGCGAGGGGCCCTCTCCCGCATCAGCGTGCAGGGGGGCGGGCCCGGATCCGCTGCCCCGTCCCTGGAGACTCCTGCCTTCGCAGGAGTGGTCTGCGATAGGGAGGACGCGAATATGGACGCGAAGAAGGGCGCCGGTCACATTGTGACCGGCGCCCTTCAAACGTAACTCGGTTGCCAGCGCTCAGGCGCTGAACCTTGGCCTAGAACTGGGCGGCCTCCGTGGAGCCTGCCAGCGCCGCGGTGGCCGCGAGGTCCTCGCTGACGCTTAGCAGCACCTCGTCGAAGTAGCCTGCGCCAACCTCTGCCTGGTGCTTCGTGGCGGTGTAGCCGTCCACCTCTCGGGCGAACTCCTGCTCCTGGATCCTCACGTAGGCGGGCATGCCCTCCGTGCTGTAGGCCTTGGCCAGCTCGAAGGCGTTGAGGTTGATCATGTGCCAGCCGGCCAGCGTGATGAACTGAAACTTGTAGCCGGCCTTGCCCAGCTCGTTCTGGAACTTTGCGATGGTGGCGTCGTCCAGGTGGCTCTTCCAGTTAAAGGAGGGGGAGCAGTTGTAGGCCAGCATCATGTCCGGGTGCTCGGCGTGAATTCTCTCGGCGAAGGCGATGGCCTCGTCCAGGTCCGGGTCGGAGGTTTCGCACCACAGCAGGTCGGCGTAGGGAGCGTAGGCCAGCCCGCGTGCGACGGCGGCTTCGAAGCCGTCGCGCACCACGTAGAAGCCCTCAATGGTGCGTTCGCCGGTGGAAAACTCGGCGTCGCGCTCATCGATGTCGCTGGTGAGGAGCGTAGCGCTGCGGGCGTCCGTGCGGGCGCAGAGGATGGTGGGCACGTCCAGAACGTCGGCGGCCAGTCTTGCCGCGTTCAGGGTGTGGATGAACATGTTGGAGGGGATGAGCACCTTGCCGCCCATGTGGCCGCACTTCTTGGCGGAGGACAGCTGGTCCTCGTAGTGGACGCCGGCGGCTCCCGCCTCGATCATGCCCCGCATGAGCTCAAATGCGTGGATGGCTCCGCCGAATCCGGCCTCGGCGTCCGCGACGATGGGCACGAAGTAGTCGAGGTCGGTCTTGTCTTCCAGGCGCTGGATCTGGTCGGCGCGCATGAGGGCGTTGTTAAGGCGCTTGACCACAGAGGGAACGCTGTTGGAGGGATAGAGGCTCTGGTCTGGGTAGGTGTGGGAAGCAAGGTTGGCGTCGCCGGCCACCTGCCAGCCGCTGAGGTAGAGGGCGTTGAGGCCGCCCTTGACCATGTTCACGGCCTGCGCGCCGGTCAGCGCCCCGAAAGTCCTGACAAAACCGTCGCCGTTAAGGTCACGCCACAGGCGCTCGGCGCCGCGCTTTGCCAGCGTGTGCTCGATCTTGATGCTGTTGCGCAACTTCACCACGGAACTGGCCGTGTAGTCTCTCTTGACGCCCTTCCAACGCGGGTCGTTTGCCCAGCTGTCTTCCAGCTCCCGCACCTGCTGGTCGAAGTCCCGGTGGTGGTTGTTCATGTCCTGCCTCCTTCTCCCTGTTGCTTTCCCAGATTGCTGAACAGATGACTGTCCCTTCCCTCTGTACCAGTATAGCCGTCATGAGATATAATACAAGGACTGCCTTTCCTATAGCAGTGATAGAACTTCTCTATCAGTGACTTGCGGGGAGGTCGGGACCTGGCATCAGACTTGGGCCTCATGGTCCGGGAGGTGTGTCGATGGAGCTGGCACAGCTGGAGGCATTCCTTGCGGCGGCAGATCGCGGCAGTTTCCGGCGGGCCGCAGAGACCCTGTTCCTGTCGCAGCCCTCGCTGAGCGCGAGAGTGCACGCGCTGGAGGTGGAGCTGGGCGTGCCGCTCTTCCACCGCATGGGGCGCGGAGTGCGCTTGACGGACTGGGGCAGAGCGTTCCGCCCATACACGGAGCGGGCGATCGAGGCGCTGCGGCAGGGACGCGAGGCAATCGACACTACGCGCGGCGCCTCCGGAGGCGTGTTGCAGATAGCGTCGGCGAGGGCCATCGGAACTTACACCCTGCCCTCCATACTGGACCGGTTCCGGCGAAAGTACCCCGACATCAAGGTGCACATCAGCGTCGGCCGGTCCTCAGATGTACTGCGCATGGTGGCAGACGAAGAGGCACAGGTGGGCCTTTGCCGCGTGCTCACGGACCCGGAAGTCCTCACCATACACCTATACGACGAGGACATCTGCCTTGTCACCGCGCCGAACCATCCCTTCGCGTTGGGCGGCGAGGCCAGCATCTACGACGTTGCACGCGAGCCGCTCATCCTTTACGACCGTGATTCCACGTACTTCGTCCTGATCGGGCAGGTGTGCCGTGAGGCGGGCATCTCGCCCAGGGTCGAGATGACGCTGGACAGCATAGAGGCCACCAAGCACATGGTGGAGTTGGGCATTGGCATTTCGTTTCTCCCCAGGAGCAGCATTCGCCACGAGCTGGAGCGAGGCAGCCTATGTGTGGTGCCGTTGAGGGAAGGGCACTCCGTTTCGCTGCCCACCGCGGTGATGGTACGCCGCGCCCAGCACTACGGCGCCGGCGTGCAGGCCTTTCTGGAGGTTCTGCGAGAAATGTATGGCGTCAACGTGCCGCTCCCGGAGACGGCTGATGGCCAGGTGAAGTCCAAGACTTCCGCGGAGGGCGTGGCAACTGCCGTCTCGGGAGCGTATAATGGAGGCATCGGGGCGTAGCGCAGTTGGAAGCGCGCCACGTTCGGGACGTGGAGGTCGCTGGTTCAAGTCCAGTCGCCCCGACCACCCCTTTTTCGCGGGGAGTCACCTTGCCTGAACAGAAGGTCCTCATCATCGAGGACGAGGAGAACCTCCTCGAGGCCCTGAGGTATAGCCTGGAGCGAGAGGGTTTCTCCGTACTCACCGCAACGGACGGAGAAGGCGGACTTCAGCTTGCGAGGGAAGGCGTGCCAGACCTCATCCTCTTGGACGTCATGCTCCCGAAGCTGGATGGCCTGGAGGTCTGCCGCATCCTCCGCCGTGAGACCCCCACGCCCATTCTCATGCTCACGGCCAAGAGCGAGGAGATCGACCGGGTTGTGGGCCTGGAGCTGGGCGCCGACGACTACGTGACCAAGCCCTTCAGTATGAGGGAGCTGGTGGCACGGATCCGCGCAATGCTGCGCCGCTCCGCAATGGGAGCGCAGTCCGACCAGGCCGGCGGCAACACCGTGCTCAGAGCGGGCGACATCGAGATCGACCTAACGGGCCACACGGCCAGGGTGGCCGGCAACTCGCTTGATCTCAAACCCAGGGAGTTCGAGCTGCTGGCTCTGCTGGTGTCCAACAAGGGTCGCGCCTTCACAAGGGACCAGATACTCGAGCGCCTCTGGGGATACGACTACATCGGTGACAGCCGAACAGTGGACGTGCACGTGCGCTGGCTTAGGGAGAAGATAGAGACGGAACCCGGCCATCCCAGAAAGATCATCACCATCAGGGGCGTGGGCTACCGGTTTGAAGCATGAACCTCCTGCACAGCCTCCAGTGGCGCATCATACTCTCCTACACCGTGCTCATCATAGTTTCCATGGGTGCGGTGAGCATCTACCTGGTCAACTTTGTGCGCGACTCGCACATATCGGGCCTTGAGGAGAGGCTGGAGCGGGAGGCAGTGCTGGCGGCGGAGAGCCTGGCGCCGTTCTTCGATGAGGGGGCAGATGTGGACAACCTGCGTCAGGCCGGCGACCGCGTCGGGAGCCTCATCGACGCTCGTATCACCGTGATCGACCGCGACGGAGTTGTGCTGGCGGATACGTGGCAGTCGCCTGACGAGCTGCAGAACCAGGGACAGCGCCCGGAGGTTAGGGAGGCGCTTGCGGGCGGCATCAGCTGGAGCACCCGCGTGAGCACCGCGCTGGGTGAGGAGCTGCTCTATACCGCCGCTCCTATCCGGACCGACGGGGAGCTGGTCGGGGTTGCCAGGGTTGCGATTCCAACGTCTGCAATCCGATCCAGTGTCAACCGCATAATCGCCACGATTTCGGTTTCCGCCCTGGTCGTATCGGCGCTGTCGCTGGCTCTGGGCTACTACCTGGCCAGACGCACTGCGCGCTCCGTACGCAGCGTGACCGAGGCTGTGCGCCAGGTCGCTCTCGGCGATCTCAATCATCACGTGGAGGCGCTGTCCGCTGACGAGACGCGCGAGCTGGCGGACGCCTTCAACAGCATGGCCGCGTCGCTGAGGCGCATGGTCCAGGAGCTGTCCGGCGAGCGCGACAAGCTCTCTGCCGTCCTGGACACCATGGCGGATGGCGTGGCCCTCATTGGGCCGGAGGAGCGGACCGAATTGGTGAACAGCGCAGGCCTGGAGATGCTGCGCGTGCGGGAGCCTGAGCCTGTCGGAAAGCGCTTCCCGGAAGTCGTGCGGGACCCCGATCTGTACCGGCTGGTGGCATCCTGCCTTGAGACGCAAGAGCAGCAGCATGGCGAGGTGGAGCTGTTCCAGCCGATCCGCTATCTCAGCGCCATCGCCACCCCGATCATCGAGGGTGAGGCTACGTCGGTGCTGCTGACGATTCACGACCTGACCAGGATGTACCAGGTGGAGACGACACGCAGGGAGTTCGTCACCAACGTTTCGCACGAGCTGCGGAGCCCCCTGGCTTCGGTTAAGGCCATTGTGGAGACGCTCGACAACGGCGCGCTGGAAGAGGCGGAGGTTGCCAGGGACTTCGTGCGCCGCATCGACTGGGAAGTCGACCGGATGAGCAGGCTGATAGAGGACCTGCTCGACCTGGCCAGGCTGGACAGCCGGCAGGGGCTGCTTTCGCTCAACACCGTGGACCTGCGGCTGCTGATGACCGAGGTCAAGGAGAGCTTCCAGGAGCGAGCCGACTACAAGAACGTGCGGGTGGAGGTGATCGCGCCGGAGCGGTTGCCGCGGGCGGTCGGAGACGAGGAGAGGCTGAGGCAGGTGCTGATCAACCTGCTGGACAACGCGCTGAAGTTCACGCCCGGCAGTGGCTGGGTGACGCTCTCGGCATACCCGTTGGATGAATTGGTCCGGGTTGGGGTGAGAGACAGCGGCGCGGGCATACCGGAGGACCACCTGCCTCACATCTTCGAGCGGTTCTACAAGGCGGACCGGTCGCGACAGGGAGGCGGCACGGGCCTCGGGCTCGCCATTGTCAAGCACATTGTGCAGGCGCACGGTTCCGAGGTTGCGGTGCAGAGCCGGGAGGGAGAGGGCAGCGCCTTCACCTTCACGCTTCCACGCGCCACCTGACTGCGTACGCATCAGACCGGGGATCCCACATCGCCTATCGCCTCTATGGGCCCGCGCGCGTCGGCTCGCGCTATCGCTACCCCTTACACTAAAGAAGCTACCCGCCCTCCCCGCCAGGCTATAGACCGGACAGCTGCGGCTGCCCGGTTACGCCGCGCTCGCTGCGCGGCTCGTGTGACGCCCTTCATCAAACCCTAACCGCGGCTTAACGCCGTCCTAAAGTTCCGTTAACTTTAGCGGTCTATTGTGTAGTCAATGACTCCAACAGCAAGGCGTAGGGGGAACCGTTCGAGGGAGAGTACCCTGATCCTTCGCTTAACGGTCGCTTAAAGCCAGGTTAATGGCCCGTTAACGGTGCGCTCATAAACTGGACGAAGTTTTGAGAAACGAAAGATGAGATTGGCAACCGGGACAACCAAGATTAGGCACGCAGGCTTCCGAGCTCCTTCGGGAGCCATTCTGTTGGCTCTTCTGGTCGTGGGTCTGACGACCGCGTGCGGCGAAGACCCAACTCCCACCGAAGACTCCGTGATGATGCCGGAGCTGAGTGGAGAGGTGGCCGTAACCGGATCTAGTACGGTGTTCCCGATCAGCGAGGCGATGGCCGTGGAGTTCAGCGGAGTGCAGCCTGACGTGCGGGTAAACGTGGCCTCTACCGGCACGGGGGCCGGCGGCCGAGCCATGTGTGCGGGCGAGATTGACGTGTGGGATGCTTCGAGGCCGTCGACCCAGTCTGAGCTTGACACGTGTGCGGAGAACGGTATCGAGGTGATAGAGATCCCGGTGGCGTTCGACGCTCTGTCGGTGGTGGTGAACCCCGACAACGACTGGGCCGAGTGCCTAACCGTCGATCAGCTCGCCACTATATTCGGGCCCGAAGCCCAGGGCGTGGTCACGAACTGGAACCAGGTGGGCTCGTCGTTCCCGGACTTGAAATTGAGGCTGTATGGGCCGACGCCGGCGTCTGGGACGTTTGACTACTTCACCGAGGCGATCATGGACGAGGGTGGAGCGCACAGGGGAGACATTGACCTGGCGACCGAGGAAGACCCTCTGATAGCCCAGGGAGTGAACGGATCGGATGGAGGGATTGGCTACTTCGGACTGGCGTACTACGCCCAGTACCAGGAGCTGGTGAAGGGAGTTCTGATCGAGAACCCTGCGACCGGTGAGTGCGTGGAGCCGTCGGCAGCGACGGTGGAGGCCGGGACGTATCTGCCGCTGGCGAGGCCGGTCTTAATTTACGTGCGGGCCGACACGCTGGACGAGAGGCCCGAGGTGGAGGAGTTCGTGCGGTTCTACATAGAGCAGGCGCCTTCGCTGGTGACTGCGGTAGGCTACGTGCCGCTGCCGGCAGAGGTGTATGCGTGGGGTTTGAACAGGCTGGACAACCGGATAACCGGGTCGGTGTTCAAGGACGTGGCGGCCGGCACCCCCATCAACCAAGTCCTGGAGAGGACTGAGTAGGTTGGCGAACATCATCGCCGAGTCTTCAAGGAAGAGGCGCCTCCGGCAGAGGATGCGGGAGGCACCTATCCTCGGCTTTCTCTTCATGTGTGCCCTGATATCCGTGGTTACGACCGTGGGAATAGTCCTGGTGCTGCTGGAGGAAGCGCTCCAGTTCTTCCGCGAGGTGTCCGTGGTGGAGTTCCTTACCGGCACTGAGTGGACGCCCCTCTTTTCGAACAAGAAGTTTGGGGTGCTGCCGCTCCTTTCGGCGACCGCGCTCATCTCCTTCATGGCGCTGGGCATAGCGTTCCCGGTGGGGCTGCTGACGGCCATCTACCTCAGTGAGTACGCCCCTGAGAGCGTCCGGTCCACGGTCAAGCCGGTGCTGGAGGTCCTGGCAGGAATTCCGACGGTTGTGTTCGGGTTCTTCGCCATATCCTTCATAAATCCGTCCATAATCAGACCGCTGTTCGACACGGAGACCATCTTCACTGCGCTGGGCGCGTCCATGGCCATGGGGGTGATGCTGATACCCATGGTGGCGTCGCTGAGCGAGGATGCGATGCGAGCCGTGCCCTCGTCACTGCGCGAGGGCGCCTATGCCGTCGGGTCCGACAAGTTCCAGGTGGCCGTGAAGGTGGTGGTGCCGGCCGCCCTGTCCGGAATCGTGGCAGCCGCACTGCTGGCCCTCGCCAGAGCTGTCGGCGAGACCATGATAGTGACGATCGCGGCGGGTGGAGTCTCCAACCTGTCTTGGAACCCGCTGGAGGCCATGCAGACCATGACAGCTTACATCATGGAGGTTGCCACCGGCGATACGCCAAGGGGCACGGTGGAGTATGAGAGCATCTTTGCGGTAGGCCTGATGCTATTCCTCTTTACGCTCTCTCTAAACCTTCTGGCCCAGGTGGTACTGGCGAAGTTCAGGGAGATATACGAATGATCCCCAACATAGCGTTCGAGCGGGGCAGGCCCACACGCAGGAGCCAGAGCGTTCGGAAGGGCAGGGGAGTGGCCTTTGTGGCACTGGCCATGTCGGCGTCCTTCCTGGGCGTGGTGGTGCTCGCGGTGCTGCTGATAACCGTGGTGCGGGATGGCATCGGAGTGCTTAGCCTGGACTTCATAAACAGCTTTCCGCACTACAAGCCGGAGGAGGCCGGCGCGAAGTCCGCGCTGGCCGGTACGCTCTGGGTAATGATGTTCACGGCGCTCTTCGCCATCATAACGGGTGTGGGAGCCGCCATCTACCTGGAGGAGTTTGCCACCAAAAACTGGTTGACTCGGATCATTGAGATCAACATCAACAACCTGGCGGGAGTGCCGTCCGTCGTGTACGGGCTGCTGGGTCTTGCGGTGTTCGTGTACGGGATGGGCCTGGGTCGCAGCATCCTGGCGGGCGCCCTCACCCTGGCCCTGCTGATACTGCCGATTATCATCGTCGCGTCTCGGGAAGGGCTGAGGTCGGTGCCGCCCTCCATGCGGGAGGCGGCGATGGCACTGGGGGCCACGCGCTGGCAGGCCGTCTGGCACCAGGTGCTGCCAGCGGCAGTACCCACTATTCTGACCGGATTCATACTCTCGCTGGCCAGGGCCATAGGCGAGACTGCACCGCTCATCGTGGTGGGAGCGTTTACAACCGTGCTCTTCGTCCCCAGCTCCCCTACCGACTCCTTCACGGTGCTGCCCGTGCAGATATACAGCTGGATCGGCAGACCTCTGCCGGCATTTCAGGCGAACGCCGCCGCGGGTATCATCGTGCTGCTGGTGGTGCTCCTGTTGATGAACGCAGTTGCCATAACCCTGCGCAACATATACTCTAGGAGAAGCAGATGGTAACCGAGAACTTCCTGAATGTGCCCCAGATTGAACCGGCGGAGGAAATGGTGGAATCCGGCAGGGAGACGGGGCCTGAGTCGGTCATTGATGTGCGCAACCTGCAGGCGTACTACGGCGAGATCAGAGCGCTGAAGGACATTTCGCTGTCGCTCTATCGCAGGCGTGTGAGTGCCGTCATTGGCCCGTCCGGTTGCGGCAAGAGCACCCTTGTCCGCTGTCTGAACCGCATGCACGAGATGTCTTCCGGCGGCCATGTGGAGGGCGAAGTGCTCTACCAGGGTGAGAACATATACGGGACCGGAGTGGACCCCGTGGAGCTCCGCAGCCGCATCGGCATGGTGTTCCAGAAGCCCAATCCGTTTCCCAAGTCCATCTACGAGAACGTGGCGTTCGGGCTGAAGGTGAATGGAATCCACGGGAACACCAGCGAGCGGGTGGAGCGGTCGCTCCGGCGCGCTGCGCTCTGGGAAGAGGTCAAGGACCGGCTGAAGCAGAGCGCCCTGCAGCTATCCGGAGGCCAGCAGCAGCGGCTCTGCATCGCGCGGGCGCTTGCGGTAGAACCCGAGGTGATCCTTATGGACGAGCCTTGCTCCGCCCTGGATCCGATGGCTACTCTGGCCGTGGAGGAGCTGATCCGCGAGCTCTCCCAGGAGGTCACCATCATCATCGTGACTCACAACATGCAGCAGGCCGCCAGGGTCTCCCACCAAACGGCCTTCCTGATGATGGACCAGGACAGAGCTGGCTACCTGGTGGAATACGGTCCGACCAGCGAAGTTTTCACCAATCCCAAGAGCGAGCACACAGAGGCCTACATCACGGGCCGCTTCAGCTGAAATGACGGACATGCGCACGCAGGGAGGTGGACTCATGGTTAGAGCAGATTTCGACAGGCACCTCAGGATGCTCCAGAGCGATCTTCTCATCCTTGGAAGCATGGTGGAGAAGGCAATCGCCAAGTCTCTGGATGCGCTGAAGCGGAGGGACACGGAGGCCGCGCGCCAGATCGTGCGTGAGGACGATTTCATCGACAGCAAGAGGTACAATCTCGAGGAGCAGTGCATCGAGCTGATCGCCACGCAGCAGCCCATGGCGGGGGACCTGCGCAGCATCATTGCCATGCTTCACATTGCGGTTGAGCTGGAGCGCATGGGCGACTACGCGGAGGGCATAGCCAAGATCTGCCTGATGATGGATGGCGAGCCTCCGCTGAAGCCTCTGATCGACCTGCCCAGGATGTCTGAGATGGCGACCGATATGCTGCGGCGGAGCCTGGACGCGCTCGTGCACAGGGACACCGTGGCGGCGCTGGCGGTCTGCAACGACGACGACGAGGTCGACGCGCTCTACGACCAGGTGTACAGGGAGCTGATATTCTTCATGGTGCAGGATACCAATACCATCCAGAGGGCCACGTATCTGTTGTGGGTGGCCCACGATCTGGAGCGGATTGCAGACCGCGCCACCAACATTGCGGAGCGCGTCATCTTCCTGGTCACTGGGAAGATGACCGATATCAACGTTTCCAGGTACTAGCCCTTGCCGGACGCGGGCAGCAGAGATCCCGTCATCCGGCGGGCGGTCGTGGAGGCGCTTGGCACCGCGGGCCTGGTCTTTGCGGGCGCAGGCGCCATCGTCGTCAACGAGGTGTCCGGCGGCAGCATAGGACACCTGGGCATCTCCCTCACCTTCGGGATGATTGTGGCCGCGATGATCTACTCCACGGGCCACATCTCCGGAGCGCACATCAACCCGGCGGTAACCCTTGGATTTGCCCTGTCGCGCCACTTCCCCTGGCGAGAGGTGCCGGTGTACTGGGGCGCACGGCTGACCGGGGCCGCCGCGGCCAGCGGCGGGCACCTGCTGCTCTTCGGGCGCGTTGGCAACATGGGGGCAACCCTACCTGCCGGCGGCGATGTGCAGTCGCTGGGCATGGAGGTGGCCCTAACCTTCATCCTCATGTTTGTGATCATGGCGGTCGCCACCGACGTTCGGGCGGTTGGGCAGGCGGCGGCCCTGGCTATTGGAATGACGGTTGCACTGGAGGCCACGTTCGGCGGTCCGATCTCCGGGGCGTCGATGAACCCCGCAAGGTCGTTCGGGCCGGCGCTTGGCGGCTGGGTGTGGTCGAGTCACTGGGTGTACTGGGCCGGGCCGCTGCTCGGCGCCGCTAGCGGCGCGCTGGTGTACAGCTGGCTTCGCGGCCATGACCACTCGTCCGGCAACGCCGGCAGCGGCTAACCTGCTGGCTGGGTGCCCAGCAACCGCCTGAGGAGTTCCAGGAGCTCAGGCGTCTCCCGGAGGGCGCTGCTCATTTCCGACAGTTCGTCCGGCGACATGAGCAGCGGTGAGCGATTGAAGCCCCCGCCGTGGCCGTAATGGCAGAACCGAATGGCGACCTGTCCGGCCGCCTCGCCCTCCGTGTACTTGAGCAGCTGCAGGGTAGGGCGGTGGTACGTGCCTTCCACCTGGGCCTCTTCGGCCACCACGCCGGATCCCCAGTGGTACGAGAACCTCTTTTCTTTCGTGGCCATGCTCATCCTCCTGAAGCGTGCAATATGTAAGAGGTCCGTTCCCGCCAGGCTCACAGTCCCTTAGCGAGGTCAGTGGGCGGATTGTAACCCCGCGGCGCGGGATAGTCGAGATTCGCCTATCGGGCATGGTGACGTTTGCGCCTGGACTCGTTCTCCCCTAGAATGCTGCCATGCTGAGCAACCGAGGCGGCCCCGGCGACGAATACGAGGAGTGGGAGTACCCGGACCCAAAGGACGTGGAGGATCTTTCCGATCGTCCCATCATGGACGAGCCGCGCTCCGAGGGCCAGGGATTCTCCACGCTCAAGATGGTCGTGGTGGGCGTCGTCGCGGTGTCACTGATCGGATCGCTGATGGTGCCGCTGCTGGCGTCGCCGCGCGGCGGGGCCGCGCCGGAAGAGGTGATACCCGCCGGTGGCCTCTCCGAGGAAGCCGCGGCCTATGACTCCTGGCTGTCGCAGAACGTGGACTCTGCGCTCCGGGAGTGGGGGGCCGGCGGTCGGGCCCAATACCTGGGTGCGGAGTTTGACATCTCCGTATCCGACCCCATAATCGGCGTGCTCGTGAACGGGCTGGACCCAGCCTCAGATTCGGGAAAGTCGGAAATGCAGAACTACAGCATCGCCATCCTGGGCCGCATCTTTGACGACCCGCGCGCAAGCAGCGTGACCCTGTTCTGGTACAACCTGGAAACGGGCGACGACGGCGCGACACAGCTCGAGGCCGCTATGGTTGTGGGCATTCTGCGCCAGACGGCTGCCGGCATCGACTGGGCGAGCCTGCGGGCCGTGGAGCTGGCCGACGAGGTCGACCTCTATCGCGACCTGGAAGCGGAGGCGACGGGTACGGGTTAGGAAGCGGTCGTCACGGCCGCGCGCCCCAGATCGCCGAGCCGACCCTGACCAGCGTCGCGCCTTCCTCGACGGCGACCTCGAAGTCGGCCGTCATGCCCATCGACAGGCCGAGCGATGCGTCGGAGTAGACATCCAGCCGGCCCACCTCGTCCCGCAGCTCCCTCAGCATTCTGAAGTACGGCCGCGCTCCCTCCGGGTCCTCCGTATGGGGCGGCACGGCCATCAGACCCGCCAGCCGCACGTTATCGCAGGCGGCGGCGCGCTCCGCCAGCTCCACGAGAAGGCCGGGATTCGCGCCCTCCTTGGAGGCTTCCCCCGCCAGGTTGACCTGAACGTAGACGTCCACGCGCCGGTCCATCGCCTTCGCCGCGGCGTCTATGCGCGACAGCAGGCGAACGCTGTCCACGGACTGTATGGCGTCGAAGAGGGCGACGGCGCGCCTGACCTTGTTTGACTGGAGATGACCGATGAGGTGGAGACAGGCCAGGCCTTCGGGTCGGTCACTCCCGTCAAACTTCGCCTCGGCCTCCTGAACGAAGTTCTCCCCCAGGTGGGCTACGCCAAACTCCACGGCCTGCAGGACTCTGTCGCGGTCTACGGTCTTGCACGCGCCGAGGAGCGTTATGTCTGACGGATCGCGGCTGGCGCGCTCGGCCGAGCGCGCCAGCCGGTCCCGCAACGACCGTACGTTGTCTCGTATCTCGTCCCGTTCGGTGCCCAACTGCGTCTCCTTCGGGCCCACCGGCCCGGATTACGTCATACGGAGAGCGTGCCACGGGATCAGGATCAGCTTTCCGGTGGTCATCCGACCCTCCAGCTGCCTGTGCGCCTCGGAGGCGTCGCTCAGTGGGAACCTGCCGTGGATTCGCACGTCCAACGAGCCGTCATTCACCCACCCGAGCACGTCACCGGCGCGCTGGAGAAGCTCCTCCCTGGTGGCGGTGTAGCCGCCCAGCGAGGGGCGCGTCAGGAACAGGGACTTACGGCCGAGTATGGCCGTGGCGAGGGGGGGCACCGGGCCGCTGGCCTGGCCGTAGAGAGCGAGCATGCCCCGAGGGGCCAAGCTCTCGAGGCTCCCCTCGTATGTGGAGAGGCCCACCGCGTCGTATGCCACCTGCACGCCCGCGCCTCCGGTGATGCGTTCCACCTCCGCGGCAAAGTCCTGCTCTGCGTAGTTGATCACGTGGTCGGCGCCGGCCCCGCGGGCAAGCTCCGCTTTCTCCTCCGTTGACACCGTGCCGATGACGGTCGCCCCGAGCGCCTTGGCCATCTGCGTCAGAAGCAGACCCACGCCGCCGGCGGCCGCGTGGACCAGGCAGGCGTCTCCGGGCTTCAGCGGGTAGGTGGAGTAGCAGAGGTAGTGGGCGGTCATGCCCTGGAGCATGACCGCGGCGCCCGCTTCCGCGTTGAGCCCCTCGGGCATCTTCACCAGCCGCCAGGACGGGACGGCCACCTTCTCCGCATAGGAAGCGCCGGCGCCCGTATATGCGACCACGTCGCCAACCTCGACCTCTGTGACGCCCTCGCCCACCTGCGACACGACGCCCGCGCCCTCGCCGCCCGGTATGACGGGCAGCGACGGCTGATTGGAGCCGGAGCGTAGGTACACGTCCATGTAGTTCACGCCGGATGCCCCAATGTCAACAAGCGCCTGTCCCGGTCCGACAACCGGGTCAGAAACGTCCTTGTACTCCAGGACCTCCGGTCCGCCTGTCTGTGTGATCTGCACAGCCTTCATTTCGATTCCTCCTTGATTTCCGGGGATTTCCGGGCCGGCTGCTATTGCGGCACGACCGCCAGCAGTATTTCCACACGCACCTCGTCCTCTATGCTAACCACGGACTGGGCCTGCGGCCGCGGCACCTCCAGCTGGTCCCACGTGAACGTAGTGCGTCCCAGTATGAACATGCTATCACCGTCGTCCCTGGCCTGGATCTCGAATGTGATCGGGAACTCTCCTCCGTGCACCTCCAACAAGCCATCCACCTGGGTTGTGACTTCCTCGCCCTCGGCAAGGCCGTCGGGTATCTCGCCAATGTCCCCCACCGTGAATATGGCCAGGGGGAACTGGTTGAACATCCTGCTCCTCACGTACCTGTCGCGGAATGTCTGGTCACTGGACAGCGTCTGCAGCTCGACCTCCACCAGGGACGGCCTGCCGTCCAGGTGGACTTCGCCGGAGAGGGACGTAGTGCGCATCACCGCGTCATTCGGAAGGGGCAGGCTTGCGAGCTGCTCCTCGACCGTGAAGGTGGCCTCCGAGCCGTCCGAAACCACAAATGTGTAGCCCTCGTAGTCGCCCGTGCTCCTGGGAGCAGCGGCGGGTTCCGTGGGCGGCTGCTCAGTCGGCTCCTGCTCGGCCGTGGCGGTGGCGGCAGGCGGCTGAGACGTGGCAGTGGCCTCCTGCTCGTCCGTTGCAGTGCCCGCGGGCGCCGGTGACGTGGCAGTGGGCGGCGGCGCAGAGGTTGCTGTTGGCGGCAGTGGCGACGTGGATGTAGGGTCAGGCTCGCTGCCGCAGGCTGCCAGCAGCAGAAGTGATGCGAGCAGCGACGCGGCGACCGCCGCCTTCAGAATTCGAGCCATGTCAGTTTCTCCTGCTCACTTACTCGAAGCGCTTGTCAAAGCGAATCGGAGCCGTCGACCGACAGCGGCGCCGTTCTTGGCGGAAGCTCCAGCCTGCCGCTCTCCTGGTCGCCCATGCCGGCCAGCGCAGCGCCAACTCCCAGCGCCACCAACACCGACGCGATGGTCACGGCCACCGGTAGGGCGCGACGGGCCGTCATCAGAAGCAGCGTCAAGGCTGCGGTGACGGCAATTGTGAGCGCGGCCAGAGGCACCATGTAGGACACGCTGCGGTCCAGCTGGGTCTCGCCGGCCGCGGCTCCTGCGGCCATCAATACGAGTGCAAGCGCCATGGCGCCCAGGAAGTACACGGGTCGGCGCCCGCTGCCTCCTAGCGCCCGCCACAGCAGGCCGGCGCCAACACCCCCTGCGAGCGAGGCGGCGGTCACCGTCGCGCTGTTCATAAGCGTGTCCGAGGGCGAGTGTAGCGGCAGGTTCAGAACGGACCCGCACACCGCTGCCGCTGACCCCGCGGTCAGGCCGGCGCGCACCGGCGACAGGCCGGGAGTCCCCTCTCTTGAGGTGGCGCCCATTACCCCGGGACTCTCAGAGCTTCCGTGGCCACCGACTCCACCGCGTTTAGCGCATCGTCGATGTCCTGCTGCTCGATGCCGTAGTGCGTGACCATGCGCAGCTTGGCGCCGTGGGTATGGGAAGCGAGCAGGCCTCGCTCTCCCAGGCGGCGTATGAATTCGACCGGGTCGCCGTCCGAGACCTCGAAGATCACGATGTTGGTGTGTATGCGGGCCGGGTCTATGAGTATGCCGGGGACGTTGGCCAGCCCCTCCGCCAGCCGCCGCGCGTTGGCGTGGTCGTCCGCCAGCCGCTCCACCATCTCGTCGAGGGCGACCATGGCCGCGGCCGCGAGGACGCCGACCTGACGCATCCCGCCGCCCAGCGAGTTGCGTACCCTGCGCGCTCGAGCGATGAATTCATGGCTGCCGCAGACGATGGAGCCGACGGGGCAGGACAGGCCCTTGGAGAAGCAGAACATGAGCGAGTCGGCGGCCTTCACCAGCTCACTCGCCGGTACGTCCTGGCAGACCGCGGCGTTGAATATCCGCGCGCCGTCCAGGTGGAGCGCTGCTCCGCGGGCGTGGGCTATGCCTGCAATCGCCTCCGTATACTCTCGTGTGAGCGCCTGGCCGCTGCAGCGGTTGTGGGTGTTCTCCAGGCACACCAAGGCAGTGCGCGGGAAGCGTGGGGAAGCGGGTCGGATGGCGTCCTCCACCATGTCGGGGTCAAGCGTGCCGTCCTCCGCGTTGGGAAGCTGCCGGTATGCAACGCCGCCGAGCGCGGAGACGCTGCCGTACTCGTAGAGGTAGATGTGGGACTGGTCTCCGAGGACAATCTCCTCGCCGCGCTGGCAGTGGGCCAGCACCGAGGCCAGGTTCGCCATGGTGCCGCTGGGCACAAAGACGGCCGCCTCCTTGCCCAGCAGGTCGGCCACGCGCTCCTGCAGCCGGTTCACGGTTGGGTCATCGCCCCATCCGTCGTCTCCGAGCTCGGCCTCGGCCATTGCCCGGCGCATGGCCGGCGAAGGATGGGTTACCGTATCGCTGCGCAGGTCGATCGTTCTCATAGCTCGATTCCGTCCAGATTCAGAATTCTATCGGTGGGGCCGGTCGTGGACAAGGCGCGCCTGCTAGACGTTGGGGTCGGTGAAGTTCTCCTGGTCGGGGTCCTGGAGTCCCGCCTCCTTGAAGTCGCGCGTGTATTGCTGGTAGTCCGTGTTGTAACGCTCCATCATCTCCAGGTGACGCTCCATGACGGTGCGCCTGACCTCTCCCGGCGCGCCCACTACCAGGGAGTTCGGCGGGATTTCGACACGCTCCAGGACCATGGCGCCGGCCGCGATCAGCGAGTGATGGCGAATGGTGCTGTAGCCGTTGACCGTGGCGCCGTTGCCGATGAGGCAGTGGTCCTCCACCACAGTTGCGTGACTGAGCGCCTGGTGACCGATGGTTATGTAGTCCCCGTAGGTGGCGTCTTCGTCGGCGTGGATCACGCTGTTGTCCTGGATGTTGACGAAGCGGCCGATGCGAATCTTATAGCGGTTGGCCCTGATGACCGCGCCGGGCCACACGCTGGAGCCCTCGCCGATCTCCACGTCTCCCACCACGTATGCGGCCTCGCTGACGAAGGCCGTGGGGTGAATCCTGGGCCTCTTGTCTCCAAAGCTGCGTATCAAGGCATCCTCCTTCTGAACTGGCCGCTGCGCGTACCGCGGCGCGCAGGCGGCGGCGGACTCGACGTGCACCGGCGCGGCAGCCAGTTTAGCGTGGTGGCGCGCCCGGATTCGTTGAAGGTTGGAGCGCGCCTCTGGCTCGTGCGCCTCTATCGCGTAACACTATAGGAGATGGAAACCGCAATGGCAACAATGCGAGCCGCGCGTGCCCTCCCGTCGCGGAGTATCAACGGAATGTGGCTTGCTTTTGTGATTCATGGTGCGGACGCATGCGGAGTGTGCTATACTGCGTGCAGTGGCGGAATATTGAGTCCCAAAGCCCAGTTCGTAACAGCGTCCTTTGAGCCCTACCCGGCCGATGGTTGGTGTCCCTGGAGCCCAGCGGATTGTCTTGAACTCCTCGGTATCGGTGACCACTCTCTCGCCAACTACCAGAAGAAAGGAGGTCGCTGATGGAATACGAGGACAAGACACTCACGTGTGTGGACTGTGGACAGCCCTTCACGTTCAGCGCGGAGGATCAGGCATTTCACGCCGAGAAGGGGTTCATGAACGAGCCGAAACGGTGCAGAGCCTGCCGACAATCTCGGCGGAGCGAGCGCAACGGCGGTTTCGGTCAGAGCGCCCGCGAGTCGTATCCGGTCGTGTGCGCCGAGTGTGGCCGTGACACAACGGTCCCATTCGTACCGCGCGGAGACAGGCCGGTATACTGCAGTGACTGCTTCAGTCAGAGACGCACCGCAACCAGGACTGGCTGGTGATATTGCCACGTGCATGGAGGGGGCGGCAATGCCCCTTCCATGCCGGCGCGGTTAGTTGCCGCGCAGGGCATGACTGCCCATCCGAGAGGAGGAGACCGCTTTGAGGATATACGTAGGAAACCTTGCCTACGAGACCAGGGAGGATGAGCTGCGGGAGGCGTTTGAGGTGCACGGAGAAGTGCAAGAGGTGACCGTGGTGCGAGACCGCGAGACGGGGCGCTCGCGCGGATTTGGCTTTGTTGAGATGCCCGGATCGGCCGAGGCCGAAGTGGCGATCTCGAACCTGAATGGCAAGGACATAGGTGGTCGTACGCTCACCGTGAACGAGGCACGTGCGCGCCAGCCACGCGGCCCCGGTGGTGGTGGGTTCGGTGGGGGAGGCTCCCGCTGGTAGCGACTCCCTAGCCCAAGCTCCGCCCCATTGGACTTGACAGACATCCCGGCCGGCTCCGCCAAGGAATGCCGGCCGGGATTGTTTTCGTCGGGTCTTGACAGGTGGCCCGCGCCGACGCGCGTGCAGGCGCGGAGTGCAGGGGACTTGCTCTCGTCAGGTGGTTGGCGACCCGGAGCGGATTTGAACCGCCGATCTCCGCCTTGACAGGGCGGCGTGTTGAACCATGCTACACCACCGGGCCGCTGATAACGCCTTGCAGCGGATTTGCCGCGGCGCCCGCGTGCTCCACGGGCCTGCCACAACAAAGTTGCCTACTCGATGTCCCCGCCGGTTACTGCCTAGTTCTTCGTGGAGGCCAACGGCCTCCGCTTAGAAGCTTCAACCGACTCCGTTGAACCCCACGGTCACCAGGTCGCCCTCTACCATCACCGGGGTGATCCGCTGCCCGCCGGTGAGGCGCTCCACTTCCTGCCACGCCTCCGGAGTCTGGCTAAGGTCAACCTCACGGAACGGGATGTCCAGCTGCAGGAGCTCGTTCTTGGCCGTTGCGGAGTAACCGCAATCGGGATGCGTGTAGATGACTAAGGTCTCCTGCAAGCCGTTCTCCTCTCCCAGGGGATGTCCGTCGTTCGCAGTCATTGTAACCGAGGCGCCCGCGATTTGCCAAGTGCCGTGGCTATCTTCCTAGCGGCGTTACTGCGTCACCCTGGCAACCGCCACGACCAGCGCCAGCGCTAACGCCGCGAGGGCCAACCATCCGTATGTTGGAAGGCCGCTCCGGTTTCGGCTCTGCCTCCGGCCGGCCCGGATGCGAGCGCGTCTTGCTTTCCTTCTTCTGCTCATGGCGATGGTCGAATCATACTACCCCCGGCGCCTCCCCTGCCAGGTTTCTGCCCCGAGCCCCAATGGCCGATACAAGCTCTTGCGCTTGCCTTATTCTCTCAGGGCTTTTGGTACAGTCGGATGGCCTCCTTTGGGATAAGCATATTGATGCCCATATGAGGGCGTATGGTGTTGTATGTGAGAAGGAATCGCTGGTACCACTCGTTTAGTTCCATGTGGTCTCGTGGTGGTTGCTCCAGCCAGAAGAAGAACTCCTCCTCGTCCGTGCGGAAGCTGCGCTCAATCACAGCGTTGTCGTTGGGGGAACTCTTGTGGATGTAGAAGTGCTCTATGCCCACCTCCTCGCACATGGCATGGAAGCGCCTCTGGAACTCCAGGCCGTTGTCGGTCTGTACGTAGCACACGGGGAAGGGCAAGCTCTGGGTGGCATGGTACAGCGCAACTAGGGCTCCGGCTTCGTCCACCGTGGGGAGGATGATCCCCACCTTGTAGCGGGTGGAGATGTCCATGGCAGCGTATAGGTAGCACGTGTAGGGCAACACCAGAGAGTTCCGGGATCATGTACTTCACGTTCATCTGGAGATAGCCCAGCCCGGGACAGTTACTAGGTCGCATGACCTGCCCATTCTGGAACCGGGGCCGTCGCCTCCTGGTACTGGGACGGACCAACCCTACCCGACGCAAGTATCGGTGTATTGTGGATGCCGAAACCTCTATCCCTGCCGATCTCGCTATGACTACCAGCTTCTCCCGGCAGAACCCGGTCTCCTCCCGCCACCTCCTCCCCAGAGCAGCGCTCTCTCTCATCAGTACCCGCCTCGGATGCTTGGAACTCGTGGACCTGCGCCTCACTCCCCTCCACCGGACGTAGCCCCAGGGCTGTCGGCCACGATCCACTCACCGCTTCACTGTCAGCCGGTCTATGCCCAGCTGACGGGCTGCTTCTGAGCTGTTCTCTCAACATCTCTTCCACGCCTCTATTATGGTCGGTATCTCTACTCTCTTCATATCTCATTCTACACAACCTGTACCTTTTGTTGTGAGAGAATAAGGCTTGCTTGACGCCAGCAACCGCTTGTGCTAATGTTCCTGTCAACGGCAAAGACGGAGACGAGTAGGGAGGCCTCCCTCGTTCAGCGAGCCTGGTACGGTGCAAGCAGGCATGCAGGGTCCTTCCGAATATCCCTCCTGAGCCGCCCGCCGAACGCCCCTTAAGCGGGGGCCTGTAGACCGGGCCGGGGTCGCTCCCGTTAGTGGAAGCGCGGGCGTGTTGGCGCCTTGTCATCAGAGTGCTCCGCTTGTCGGGGAAAAAGGGTGGTACCGCGGGTCTATATGTCCCGTCCCTTATGGGGACGGGATTTTTCGTTTTGGGGGAAAGCATGGAGATACAGCTATACGACACAACGTTGAGGGACGGCGCTCAGCAGGAGGGGATTTCCCTCTCTGCCGAGGACAAGGTCAAGATTACGCAGAGACTGGACGAACTGGGCGTGCAATACGTAGAGGGAGGCTGGCCCGGCTCCAACCCCAAGGACGCCGAATACTTTCGACGAGTCAAGAGCCTGCCGCTCTCCAACGCGCAGGTCGCAGCGTTCGGCAGCACGCGTCGCGCAGGCGTCAGCGTGGAGGACGACGGCAACGTGCGGGCTCTCATGGCGGCCGAAACGCCGGTCGTTACGCTGGTGGGTAAGAGCTCCGACCTCCACGTACACAAAGTGCTGGAGACCACCCTGGAGGAGAACCTGGCCATGATCGCCGATACCGTGGCCTACTTCAAGCGCCACGGCCGCACCGTGTTCTACGACGCCGAGCACTTCTTCGACGGGTTCAGGGCCAACGCCGACTACGCGCTGCAGACCATACGCAGCGCCGCAGAGGCCGGCGCCGACTGCCTGGTGCTTTGTGACACCAACGGAGGCGTACTCACCGGGGAACTGGCCGATATTGTGGCGCGCGTTCGCAGCGAGACCTCTACAACGCTGGGGATCCACTGCCACAATGACGCCGACGTGGCCGTGGCCAACTCTATCGCCGCGGTCATGGCGGGCGCGGTACAGGTGCAGGGCACCATCAATGGCTATGGCGAACGCTGCGGAAATGCCAACCTGCTTTCCGTCATCGCCAACCTCAAGGTGAAGATGGGGATCGACTGCGTCACCGACAGGCAGCTGGCCAGCCTGGCAGAGGCGTCCCACTTCGTAAGCGAGATAGTGAACATCCCGCCCAACGGCCAGCAGCCCTACGTTGGAGCGAGCGCCTTCAGCCACAAGGGAGGTCTGCACGCAGCGGCGGTTGCCAAGATAGAGGAGAGCTACCAGCACATCTCTCCGGAGCGCGTCGGCAACTCCAACCGCGTGGTGATCTCGGAGCTGTCCGGCCGCGGGAACATCCAGATGCGCCTGCGGGAGCTCGGGCTCTCCGATCGCGTTAGCCGCGATCAGGTGGGAACCCTGCTGGAGCGGCTGAAGGAGCAGGAGAGCCGCGGCTTCCAGTACGAGGGAGCGGAGGCCTCCTTCGAGCTGATGGTGAGGCGCAGCCTGGACGGGTACCAGGCGCCATTCGATCTCCTGGAGCTGATGGTGCTGGTGGAAGACCGCCGCGGCGGCTTGCAGAACGGACACGAGGAGATGATGTCTGAGGCGGTGGTCAAGGTGAAGGTGGGGTCGCAGGTGCTGCACACGGCCTCCGAGGGCAACGGCCCGGTGAACGCGCTGGACAACGCCCTGCGAAAGGCTCTGCTGGAGTTCTACCCGTCGCTGGACGCAGTGCGCCTGCTGGACTACAAGGTGCGCGTGGTAGACCGGGGCCAGGACACTCGAGCGGTGGTGCGTGTGCTCATCGAGTCGACGGACGGGCGGGGCCAGTGGCAGACCGTCGGCTCATCCGGCAACATCATCGAGGCCAGCTGGATGGCTCTGGCAGACAGCCTGGAGTACTTCCTGCTGCACCGTGACGGCGACGGCTGAGGGAGGCCCGCGGCCCGCTCAAACCCTTCGACAGGCTCAGGGTGAGCGGACTGGTACCTACCACCAGGCCGTCTCGTCGGGGTCCAGCTTGCGAGCTTCCATCTCGTCTAGCCATGGGCCGGCTGACAGGTACTTCCAGCCGCCGTCGGCGAAGATGACCACGATGTTGCCCTCGTCCATGCGCTCCGCAACTCTCTGCGCGCAGCTAAGCACGGCGCCTGAGGACACGCCGGCGAATATGCCCTCCTTCTGAAGGACCAAGCGGGCCCATCGGAACGCCTCATCCGTATCGACGAGGAACCTGCCGCTCAGCATGTCGAGGTCAAGAAGCGGCGGTACGTAGCCCTCCTGCAGGTTACGCAGGCCCTGCAGCTGCTCGCCCATCTTGGACTCAACGCCGACGATGCGTGTGGCGGGGTTCCGCTCCCGCAACCTGCGCCCAACCCCCATGATGGTGCCGCCGGTGCCAATTCCGGCCACGAATGCGTCCACGCGGGGAAGGGCATCGAGGATCTCCGGCCCCGTCGTGTCGTAGTGGGCCTGCAGGTTGGAGGCGCTCTCGAACTGCCGGGTGTTGAACAGGCCTTCCTCCCGGCTCAGGCGGTCCGCCAATTCGATCGCGCCCTTCATGCCTGCCATCGGCTCGCTCCACACCACCTCGGCGCCGAACGTGGAGAGCAGCTCCGCCATGCCGGGCGTAGTCCTGCGGAGCATCACCACCTTTAGGCCATAGCCGCGCTGCTTGGCGATGAGGGCAAGAGCCAGAGCCGTGTTTCCTGTGCTGGCCTCGATCAGGGTGCTGCCTGGAGTCAGCCCGCCGCGCTCCTCCGCCTCTCGCACCAGGTAAAGGGCCACGCGGTCCTTTATGCTTCCGGTTGGGTTGTGGCCCTCGAGCTTTGCGAAGATCCGCACGCCCGGCTTTGGGCTCATGTGCGAAAGCTCAACGAGCGGGGTGCTTCCCACGTAGTCCAGGATGGTCTTCGTCTGCATGCCCATTACACCTGTTGAAGCTGGCGAACGGTGAGATGATACCCGAAGTGCAGGCGCATCGGAAGCCCACCGCGCTGCGCGAGCGTCGCTAACGTTGAGTAATGGCCGCTCGCGGGAGAAATGTTGACAATTGAGACTGCCCGCCACTAGAATAACTGAACTCACCGGAGATTCCCGGAAGCTAATCTCACAAAGTAGGTCTGATGCTCAGAATTCGATTGCGCAGGATAGGAGCCAAGAAGAAGCCGAGCTACCGTATAGTCGTAGCGGACTCACGGTCGCCGCGTGACGGCATGGTCGTAGACCAGGTGGGCCACTACGATCCCCTCACCAATCCTCCCACCGTGACCCTGGACGAAGAAAAGGTGACCAAGTGGCTCAGATCCGGGGCACAGCCCTCCGAGCCGGTGGAGGGGATGTTGAAGAGGTTGGGAGTACTTGAGAGGCTGAAGGCGGAATGAAAGAGCTGATTGAGTACATCGCCAAGTCCCTTGCCTCGAATCCAGACTCGGTAAAGGTCACCGAAGAGTCAAACGAGGAAGGTCAGGTTCTCCTGAAGCTGGAGGTGGCGGAGGAGGACAAGGGCAAGATCATCGGCAGGCAGGGCAGGGTTGCCGAGGCCATGCGGGTGCTGCTCCGTGTGCGTGCGGTAAAGGAAGACACGCGGGCCAGCCTCGAGATAGTCTAGTCTCCGGGTCCACCCCATTGATGGACTCTTCCGGCAACCAGGCCGGCACTCGCTCCACAGGCGAGACAGCTGCGCCGGGAAGCTCATCTAGCCGCCACCCCCAAACGGCCGTCGTAGGCGTAGTCGTCGGGCCGTGGGGCTACAAGGGCGAGGTCAGGGTCCGGCCCCACACTGACAATCCGCGCAGGTTCGCCAGGGGCGACCGACTTATGGCAGCCGGCCGCGTCCTGCGCTCCGAGGGGCGGCGTAGCCACCGGGGCATGGCCCTCGTCAAGTTTCAGGGTATTGAAACTCGCGAGGACGCCGAGCGGCTCGCGGGCGTGGAGTTGGAAGTCCCTATCGAGGACGTGCCCCCTCTGCCGGACGGCAGCTACTACCACTTCCAGATCCTGGACATGGAGGTGAGGACCACCACCGGGGAGCTTCTGGGCGTGGTAGAGGACATCCTGATTACTGGCAGCAATGACGTGTACGTGGTCCGTCGCGGTGACGGGGAGGTGCTGGTACCGGCCATCGAAAGCGTGGTGCTTGAGGTGGACGTGGATGGGGGGAGGATCACGGTTGATTTGCCCGACGGGCTGCGCTGACGGCGCATCTTCTCTTTCGCGGATCACAATCCGCGATACCGCCTGTATACCAGGCGTTTTGACCTTGCAGCGGCGCGATGGTAGAATTCGATTAGGCGAAGACTGAAGCTCTACCGAGGTGTGGTGATATGTCCGGTCACTCCAAGTGGTCCACCATCAAGCATCAGAAGGGGGTCACGGACGCCCGCCGGGGACAGTTGTTCACCAAGCTGGCCCGCGAGATTACCGTGGCAGCCCGTCAAGGCGGTGGCGATGCGGACACCAATTTCCGCCTCCGCCTGGCCGCCCAGAAGGCCCGCGAGAACAACATGCCCCAGGACAACGTGGACCGCGCCATCAAGCGCGGCGCCGGTGGAGGCGAGGGCGGCGGCGACCTAGAGGAGGCGCTGTACGAGGGGTATGGCCCCGGCGGTGTCGCGATCATGCTCCAGGCCCTCACGGACAATCGCAAGCGCACCGTATCGGACGTGCGGTCCTCCTTCACGCGTGCCGGAGGCAGCCTCGGCGAGGCCGGATGCGTTTCGTGGAACTTCGAGTCTCGCGGTGTGGTCACGGCGGAGGTGGACCCGGACATGGGCGAGGAGATCGCCCTGGCGGCCATCGACGCCGGCGCCGAGGACTTCAATCTGGACGGCTCATTCCTCGAAATCTACACCGGCTACGAAAACCTGGAGGCGCTCCGCAGCTCCATGGAGGAGCAGGGCGTGAACGTCACATCCGCCGAGCTGTCCATGGTGCCTCGCAACACTGTCATGCTGGACGCTCGCGCTGCCGACCAGACCCTGCGTTTGCTGGACATCCTGGAGGAGCTGGACGACGTCCAGAAGGTCTATTCGAACGCAGACTTCCCGGACGAAGCCCTGGAGAAGTACGGGAGCTGAGTGGCTGTAGGGCCTTCACGCTGCACGGGCGGGATGCCCGCTCGAGACTCGTGATTGGCGCCGACTGCCTGTCCCGTCTGCCGTCTTGAACTATTACGATTCGTGGGCTGAGATCTACGACTGGGTGTACGCCTGGAGGCGGGATGACGTCCGCTTCTACGTGGAGCAGGCCCGGTTGTCGGGCGGCTCAGTCCTGGAGCTTGGCAGCGGTACCGGCAGGGTTGCGATTCCCATCGCGCGGGCCGGCGTCGAGGTGGTGGGACTGGAGAGCTCGACGGCAATGCTCCGAGAGGCACAACGAAAGACTGGCGCCGCGTCTGAGGCGTCCGCAGGCGTCCCGCTATGGGTGGAGGGTGATATGAGGGACTTCTCCCTGGGCAGGAAGTTCGCGCTGGTCATCATCCCGTTTCGCGGCTTTCTCTCGCTGCTCAGCGTAGGGGAGCAGCTGGACTGCCTGCGCCACATTCGCGGCCACCTGGCGCCCGGCGGCAGGCTCATCTTCGACGTGTTCGTGCCGGACCTGGACATGCTTACGGACGACGACTCAACGCCCTTCTACGTCGAGGACGTGCGCCATCCCGACTCGGACAGGCGTCTCATCATCTGGCACCACAACCGCTTCGACAACTATAATCAGATCAACAACGCGCGCACGATCCTCGAAGAGGTGGACTCCGGCGGGGAAGTGGTGCGCCGCCTCTATCGAGAGTTCCAGGTCAGGTACATCCACCGCTTCGAGGCACAGCATCTGCTGGAGCTGGCCGGATTCCGGGTGGAGGAGCTGTACGGGGACTTCGAGCTGGGCCCGTTCGACGAGGACAGCGCGGACATGGTGTGGGTGGCCTCGCCCGAGGAGGCTGCCGGCCCGGTAGGGTAGGAGAGACACGAGGCGTTCTGCTAGAATATGCGGGAGGCTCCTTCGCAACGTTACGGAGTGAGGCACAATGCCGGATTTCACGATCGTATCGTCCTATAGCCCCACGGGCGACCAGCCCGGGGCTGTTGACCAGCTGGTGCATGGCGTAGACAAGGGCCTCCGCCATCAGACGCTGCTTGGCGTGACGGGAAGCGGTAAGACGTTCACCATGGCCAACGTGGTGGAGCGCGTGCAGCGGCCCACACTGGTCATCGCTCACAACAAGACGCTTGCGGCGCAGCTGGCCACGGAGTTCAAGGAGTACTTCCCCAACAACGCCGTGGAGTACTTTGTGTCCTACTACGACTACTACCAGCCCGAGGCTTACGTGCCCCAGACGGACACGTACGTGGAGAAGGACGCGGACATCAACGAAGAGATTGACAAGCTGCGCCACTCCGCCACGCGGGCGCTGCTCACCCGGCGGGACGTGCTTATCGTGGCCTCCGTTTCGTGCATTTACGGCCTGGGAGCGCCTGAGGAGTACCAGAGCTTCGTCGTCTTCCTGAACAAGGGCGAGAAGAGCAACCGCACCTGGCTCATACGCCGCCTGGTGGACCAGCAGTACGAGCGCAACGACTCGGACCTGTCCCGCGGCAAGTTCCGGGTGCGAGGCGACACGCTGGACATCCTGCCGGCCTATGAGGAGGTCGCAGTCCAGGTTCAGTTCTGGGGCGACCAGGTGGACCGCATCATGGAGATCGACCCGCTGACCGGCGAGGTCTTTGGGGAGCGGGACTCGGTCGCCATCTATCCCGCCAAGCACTTCGTCACGTCCCGCGAGAAGCTGGAACTTGCGATTCGCGACATCGAAGATGAGCTTCAGGAGCGCGTGGCCTGGTTTCGGGACCGGGACATGCTCCTGGAGGCCCAACGCCTTGAGAACCGCACGCGCTACGACCTGGAGATGCTGCGAGAGGCAGGCTACTGCTCCGGCGTCGAGAACTACTCCGCGCCGCTGGGCAGGCGGCCGAAGGGCAGCACGCCCTGGTGCCTTCTGGACTACTTCCCGGACGACTTCCTGCTGTTTGTCGACGAGAGCCACATGACCATTCCACAGCTCCACGGGATGTACCACGGGGACATTTCGCGGAAGCAGACGCTGGTGGACTACGGCTTCCGCCTGCCGTCCGCGCTGGACAACCGGCCGCTCAACTTCGGGGAGATCGAAAGGCATCTGAACCAGGTGGTATACGTATCGGCGACACCCAGCGCCTTCGAGTACAACCACAGCCAGCAGGTGGTGGAGCAGGTGATACGTCCGACGGGCCTGCTGGACCCGACCATCGACGTCAAGCCCACAACGGGCCAGATCGACGACCTGCTGCATCAAATACGAGCGAGGGTGGACCGCGGCGAGCGCTGCCTGGTCACCACGCTCACCAAGCGCATGGCGGAAGAGCTGGCTGACTACCTGCAGGAGATGAACGTCAAGACGCACTACCTGCACTCTGAGATCGATACGCTGGAGCGGAGCGAGATACTGCGCGACCTGCGCCTTGGCGTGTACGACGTGGTGGTGGGCATAAACCTCCTGAGAGAGGGACTGGACCTGCCGGAGGTGAGCCTTGTTGCCATCCTGGACGCGGACAAGGAGGGCTACCTGCGGTCCGGCTCCTCGCTCATCCAGACCATCGGGCGGGCGGCGCGCCACTCGGAAGGGCACGTCATCATGTACGCGGATCGAATCACTGACTCCATGCGCAAGGCCATAGACGAGACGTATCGCAGGCGTGACCTGCAGGAGGAGTACAACCGCGAGAACGACATCACGCCACAGGGCATCCGCAAGGCCGTGCGTGACATCACGGACCGCGTGAAGGCCGTGGCGGAGCGGCGGCCCACGTACCAGGTGCGACAGGACATGCCCAGGGAGGACCTGCTGAGGGTCATCAAGGACCTGGAGACGCAGATGAAGCTGGCTGCCCGTGCGCTGGAGTTCGAGAAGGCGGCCTTGATCCGCGACGAGGTGATGGAGCTTCGCAAGGTGATGGCCTCTGGCAAAGACCAGGACGCCGAGAAGAAGCCGGCCTCTCGTTCACCGGCGCGGGCCCCTTCGAGGAGACGCTAGCGCGGCGCGCCGCTACCCGAGTTACTACCCCGGTTCCGGGCCACCCGGTGCCCGACTCAGGCGTAGTCTTGACAGACAAAAAGTAGTACAATCCGCGAATCGATTCCGGCGTCAGCCGAGGGCCGATTAAGTCCGTTCTTCTGGAGTCTTGGAGAGGGGGAAACCCGGCAGGACATGGAGATGGACCGAACCTCGTATCTGCAGACCAACGGTCTGATAAGGCTGGCCGCCGCGGTGGTCGGCGTTTCGCTGGTTGCGGCAACCGGCGTGCTGATTGTCGAGGCTCGCGGCCTCCCCAAGCCCCTGATGCAGATTCCGGCGGTATTCCTGACGCTTGGCATGGGGGCGCTGGCGCTCTATGCCGGCTCATTTGCGGTGATGGGGCGTCGCACGATAGCCCTGGTGTTCTGGGGCACGTGCATTGCGTTTCTTGTCACCCTGCCCATGCTGCAGGTGCTCCCCATTGAGTACGACACGCCAACCCTGCTGGACGTCAAGGACCTTGCGCCTCCGCTCTGGCAGTATACCGTTGCGATACCGTTGCTGCTATTCCTGTTTCTGGAGACGGCCATGCCTCCCTTCAGGCCCAACCACACCTCCAATCTGTTCCTGCTTGTTGGCTTGACGTCGGCGGTGGCGTTCCTGTTCTTCACCACGGCCCTGATAGGCGACGTGGTCAACAACTCGATCCTCATCTTCATTCCCGACCGCCTCTTCTACACTGTGGCTGCGCCAACGGGCATTAGCAGCCTCATCGTGGTGGGCGTAGTGCTGGCCCGCAAGGGCCTGGTGGCGGCGGCAATTGTGGTCCTGCTTGGGACGGGCTTGAGCCTCGAGTGGATGTCAACCTGGTCATACACCGGGCCACACTTCCTGGACGGCATCGAGAGGATTCCCTTCGCACGCTTCCCGCTGTTGCCGGTGCTGGCAGGCACAATCCCTGGCGCCCTGGCCGCAGCTGCGGCTGTAATTGCCGGCTGGGAGGCGTACGGCCAGAGCAGCGCGTCGCCGGAGGATGAGGACGAGCCCGAAGTCGAGCAGGGCGCGCCCATCGCGCTGGAGCAGGCATGAAGCGTGCATACGCCATATCGCTGCTGATGGTAGTTATGCTGCTCATGGCACTCGGCTCCGGCGTGCCCGTGTACTACCGCGTGTTCTATCTCACCGCCCTGGTGCTTGCGTTCGCGCTGGTGTGGGCGCAGCTCAGCGTCTGGCGGCTGGGGATCACGGTGGACCGCACTTTCGGCAAGCTGCGGGTGGGCGAGAGGATGGAGAGCCGTATTGAGGTGCGGAGCAAGAGCCCGCTGCCGAAATTTGGTCTGGAGGTCAGGGAGCTTTCGGAGATGCCGGGGCACAACACCGCGGCCGTTATCAACCTGCCGCCCTTTGGCGAGACGTCGCTGACGCTCAGCGTGCCACTCGTGAAGCGCGGCGTGTACAGGATCGGGCCGCCGACGCTGGCCGGAGGTGACCCATTTGGAATCTTCAACATGCGCCGCAGTCGACCTGGTACTGAACCTCTTGCCGTGATGCCGTACGTGGTGGACATACCGCCGTTCTCGGTGGCGCAGGGCGACACGAGCGGTGAAGGATCGCTGCTCAGGAGCACGCCCGAGGCCACGGCTTCGGCCTCGACGATCAGGGAGTACCGGTTCGAGGACAGCGCGCGGTACATACACTGGCCCGCCACCGCACGGAGGGGCCGGCTGATGCTGAAGCAGTTCGACGGCGGCATGGAGGATGTGCTCTGGATTCTGCTTGACCTGCAGGCCGGAACGACGATCGGCGACGAGCTGGAGAATACGGAGGAATTCGCGGTGACGGCGGCTGCCTCGATTGCCAAGAGCTACTCCGAGGTGGGATGGGCGGTTGGACTGCTGGCCCACGGGGACAGGCAGTATGTGCTTGCCCCTCAGGAGGGCTCGCCGGCCTATGAGCGCATTAGCATGGCCCTGACGGAGGCGCGGGCCGAGGGCGCATATCCTGTCAGCGAGATGCTGAGCTACTGGCAGACCCACGTCCCGTCGCCGGCCGTGTCGCTCGTGGTGATTTCCGCGTCGATGGAGCCGGGCTGGGGCGTGGCGCTGGAATCGGTGGTGCGGCAGGGCGTCACGGCGTCGGCGGTCGTCGTAGACCCCACGTCGTTCGGTGGCAGGGATGACCCGAGGCTGCTGCTTAGCCGCCTTCAGCGGCGTGGAGTCCCGACCTACATGCTGAGGAAGGGCGAAGACTTATCGCAGGCGCTTCAGCGGCGCTGGCGCCCACCCAGCCAGCCGCGAACCGAGGCGGCCGTGGGGGCAACGGCATGAGCGCAGTGCAGCAGGCCGGAGCCGCCTACTTTTCGCCCCAGTACCGCATGAGGGGCATTCAGAGTGTGTTCAACGTCACCTTCTGGCTGCAGGTGGCGCTCCTTGGATCGGCTGCCTGGTCGGTGCAGTCCGCCGGCTGGGTTGAGTCGCCGCCCCTGGCCGTTATCGCATTCTTGGGGACGCTGACGGCGTTCTTAATGGCGGACCTGAGGGGCCGCGCGACGGTCTACCACGCCTCGGCTACTCTCGCTGGCCTGGTCATCGCATACCTGGGCGGCGTCTTCCTTACCGAGGCCGACCAGTGGTACCTGAGATTCGGCGAGCTGAACGCCAGGCTGGGGGAGTGGCTGGCCGCCATATTTGGCAGGGATGCCGCAACGGACAGCTTGCCGCTTTCCATGACCATGATAGCCGTGGTCTGGATGGTCGCCTACTTCACCTCATGGATGCTCTTCAAGAGACGGAACGTGTGGGCTGTCCTGCTGCCGGTTGGCACGGGCGTTGTGATCAACCTGACCTATCTACCCGAACGGTTCTACGTGCATCTCTTCGTATACATGTTCTTTGGGCTGCTAATGCTTGTTCAAGTTAACAGCCTGAACACGGGAGCGCTGTTCCAGAAGCGCGGCACGCCGTATCCTGCGTCACTTCACCGGCTGGTCCTGGCGCTTGGCCTGCTGCTAAGCGCAGCCATACTTGGGATAACGGCAGCCTTTCCGCTCTCGAGTGTCCCGTCCGCGCCGTTGGAAAGGGTGTTTGATCCGGTGGACAGGATGGTGCGCGTGCTCCAAGACGAATTCTACAGGGTCTTCGCCGCGGTGCCCGGTCATGAGCCAACCTCTGTGCGCTTCTTTGGCCCTGTGCTGCCGTTGCAGCGATCGGTGCCGATTTCTGACGATGAGATTCTCTTTTCGGGAGCTCGCTATCCGCTCTACTGGCCCGCGATCGCCTACGACGGGTACACGGGCAAGGCGTGGAACGTGGAGAGCATGGCATCCCGGCCGGCGGTATCGGCCGCACGGGAGCACGCTGATGAGCACGAGGAGGGCCTGGCCGGCACAGTGTACAAGGTTGAACTGCACGTGGAGTCACCGTATCTCATGCTGCCCGGCAACGTGATAGAGATCAAACCCAACGCCAATGAGTTCTATCCCGCTTACGAGAAGCACCAGCTGGACCTTGTGGACCTGGAGCAGAACGCCGGCCTGCCCCCGGACATGCGGGAGATGGCCGCCTCGCTGAAGGTATCTGCAGCTGGCACGGGCAATCCCGTTCTGAGGGACATTCCTTCCAACATGGAAGTGACAAAGGTGATAAAGGAACTGCCTTCAGGCGATCAAAGGAGCGTGGACATAGCCACGGACCTGGTCATCAACTACTATTCAGATCTCAGGAGCGTCTTGGGGGAAGAGGGCAACACCGTGGCCTTGGAGGTGACCCGGGCGCCGCAGGATGACTCCGTGTCCTTCGTGGAGCCGATGGAGAGAATGGAGGAGGGGAGCCAGTACACCGTCACCAGCGAGTTCATCTACTCCAGCGAAGAGACCCTGCGCACCGCAAACGTGGTGTACCCCGCCGGCATACTGGAGCGGTTCCTTGGTCTGCCGTCATCGCTGCCGGATAGAGTGTCGGAGCTGGCGTCGGAGCTTGCGGCCAGTGGGGAGAACACCTACGACAAGGCGGTTGCCATCGAGACCTACCTCAGAGCGGAGATGGAGTACACCACCCTGCAGCAGGAGATTCCCCACGACGCCGATGTAGTCGACTATTTCCTCTTCGAATCCAAGAAGGGGTTCAGCGACTTCTTCGCCTCTTCAATGGCTGTAATGCTGAGGTCACAGGGCATACCGTCGCGAATGGTGCTGGGATTTGGCTTTGGCGAGGTTGATCCTGAGCGGGAGGGCTTTATCATCAAAGACAAGGACAGCCACTCCTGGCCGGAGGTCTACTTCGGCGACCTGGGATGGGTGCCCTTTGAGCCGACTCCCATCTATCCCGTTCGGAGTCGTGGTCTCCCCGAAAGCCCGTTTGGGATAGGCGGCCTGGGCGGTGGGGACCTGGGAGGCGAGTTGCAGGAGCTTCTTGGCGAACCAGAGCCGGACCCCAACTCGCCGGACACTCTGGAGCTCGATCCGGGAGGACCGCTCTCGGGGGGCGAAGGCGCAAAGCCGCTTCCGGTGCGCTACTTCGGCACACCGCTTGGACTGGGCGGCGGATTGTTCCTGGCGTTCGTGATAGTGGGAGTGGTACTGCTGCGAGTGGTATGGATGATGCAGTACGGGAGGCTGCCGACCGGGCAGACTGCGTACGAGAGAATGTACCGCCTTTCGGCGTTTCTTGGCTTCCGAGCGAGACCATCCCAGACGCCAGCGGAGTTCACCAGCGGACTGGGCGCGCTGCTGCCGGAGGTGCAGGAGGAAGTCGACATGGTCTCTCGGAGCTTTGTGAGGGAGAGGTACGGCGGAGTCCGCCCCACGGCGCTGGAACAGATGAGACTGCTCTGGGCATGGCGCCGAATCAAGAGGGCGATCTCCGCCCGCCATACGCGGGAGGGGGAGCCCGTACCCGGCTAGTGCGGCACGCGCCGGAGCACGGGGTGACACAACGCGCAAACTTCATGGTACACTTGTGGGCATCCAAATGACATTGGGCTGAGAGGGACGCTTGAATCAACTAGCTGAGGCTTCACATACAGCGCTAAAGCTGCTGGAGAACATCAAGGGCGTAATCGTAGGCAAGGAGCAGGCCATTGAGATGAGCCTGGTAGCCCTGATCGCACAGGGCCACCTGCTCATTGAGGACGTACCCGGTCTAGGGAAGACCACACTGGCAAAGGCTGTGGCCGTTTCCACGGGTTGCAGCTTCAAGCGCATCCAGTTTGTGCCTGACCTGCTTCCCAGCGACATCACCGGCGTCAACATCTACAACCAGAAGACAAGCGAGTTTGAGTTCCGTCGGGGCCCCCTGATGACACAGGTGGTGCTGGCGGACGAGATCAATCGAGCGCCGTCCAAGACCCAGGCCGCGCTTCTCGAGTCCATGGAGGAGCATCGGGTCTCCGTGGACGGCGTGACCTACGATCTGGACCGGCCGTTCTTCATCATCGCAACGCTGAACCCTGTGGAGTACCACGGCATCTTCCCGCTGCCGGAGGCAGAGCTGGATAGGTTCACGGTACGCGTGACTCTCGGATACGCGAGCTTCCAGCAGGAGGTGGAGATCATAGGGCGGCAGGAGATGAACGACCCCATCGAAAGTCTGGAATCGGTAACCTCACCGGAAGACTTGATACAGGTCCAGGAGGAAACCAAGGCCATCTACGTCGATCCGCTGGTGCGTCAGTACATCGTCTCGCTAACGCAGGCGACGAGGCAGCACCAAGACGTCGTGTTGGGCGCATCGCACAGAGGGTCGTTGGCGCTATTCAGGACATCGCAGGCGCTGTCACTCATCCGCGGCCGCGACTTCGTAACGCCGGACGACGTGAAGGAACTGGCGGTCCCGGTACTTGGGCACCGCCTCATCCTCACACCGGAGGCCAGGGCGAGAGGGATCGACGGCGCCAAGGCCGTCACCTCCATAGTCGACAACCTGACCGTGCCGGGCGCGCACGTGTGATGCATTTTTCGACGTGTTGAGCAGGCAAATCGCGCGGAAAGCTGCCATGCGCTGAGAAATGTAAGGAATTGTTGACGTAGAGGGGCTGGATTCGTGGTATAATCCTTCGACATACTCAAACGGTAACCTTCAAGAACACTGGAGGAGAAGTGCTACAGTACACACTTCGGAGACTATGGCTGGGGACCATTACGGCAGTGCTTGTGTCGATTATGGTCTTCGTTATCATGCGCATAGCGCCTGGGGATGTGGTGGACGTGATCCTGGGAGGGGAGGATTCCTTCTACTCCGAGGAGACTGCCGATCTGCTGCGAGAACAGCTTGGACTGAACGCGCCCCTGCCGGTCCAGTACTTCACGTGGATGAGGGACTTCGTAACGCTCGATTGGGGCGTGTCTCTGGTGGACAGCAAGCCCATTTGGGGCCAGATTCGTCAGAAGATGCCTCTGACATTTGAGCTCGCTATCATTACACTGGTCATCTCGATTGTGCTGGGGATACCCGCAGGGATATTCATGGCCCTCAAGCAGGACACTGCGACTGACTACGTAATCCGCATAGGATCACTGCTTGGGCTGTCCATCCCGAACTTCTGGATCGCCACGATGATAATCCTATGGGGTGTCGTCTACTTTGACTGGAGCCCGCGGCTGGAGTACGTCTCCATTTGGAAGGACCCCTTCGCGAACCTGGGGATGTTCTTCTGGCCGGCCTTCGCCCTGGGCACGTCGTCCATGGCCACCAAGGCCAGGATGATGCGTTCCACCATGCTGGAGGTGCTGCGCCAGGACTACATCAGGACGGCCCACGCCAAAGGCCTGCGGTACTACATCGTAGTTTACCGACACGCCATGAAGAACGCCATGCTGCCCGTGGTCACCATTATCGGTATCCAGATAGCGACCATCCTGGGCGGCTCCGTGATCCTGGAGACCATCTTCCTGCTGCCAGGCATGGGCGGGTACCTTGTCTATAGCCTGACCCGGTGGGACTACCCGGTGGTGCAGACGCTGGTGCTGTTCTTCGCAGGCTGGATAATCATCACCAACCTGATTGTGGACCTCACCTACGGCTGGCTGGACCCCCGCATCCGGTTCGACTAGCACGATCCGTTCCGCAAACGTGGAAGCGCCGCTCCCGAAAGCCGGGAGCGGCGCTTCTTGCTTTAACAAACGCAAGCCGTGAACGGCGGCTATATGCCCATTATGTGGTATCCGGCGTCCACCGGAATCACGGTTCCGGTGATGCCGCTGGACAGGTCGCTACAAAGGAACAAAGCGGTCTTGGCCACCTCGCGGTGGGTGATGTTTCGCTTGAGTGGCGCCTTCTCTGCGTGGATGCGTCGCATGTCCGGGAAGCCGTGGATGCCCCGGGACGCCAGCGTCTCCAACGGCCCGGCCGAGATGGCGTTGACCCTCACGTCTGCTGGGCCGAACTCCTGCGAAAGCTGCCTGACCTCGTTTTCGAGCGCCGCCTTGGCGGTGCCCATGATGTTGTAGCCGGGGAAGACTCGCTCCGATGCCTGGAATGTCATCGCCACCACGCTGCCACGGTTGGGCATGAGGGCGGCCGAATGGCGCACCAGCGGGATCAGCGAATAGGCGCTTATGTCCAGTGACAGCAGGAAGCTGTCCCGGGACGTCTTGGAGAACTCGCCTCGCAGGTCGTCGCGGTTGGCGAAGGCGATGCTGTGCACCATGAAGTCCAGCCCGCCCAGCTCTCGCTCCATCTCGTCAAAGGCAGCGGCTATGGAGTCGTCACGGGAGACGTCGCACTCCAGGAGCAGTGTGCCCTGCATCGGCTCGGTGAGGCGCGCGACGCGGTCGCGAAACCGATCGTTCTGGAACGTGATGGCCAGACGCGCCCCGGCTTCATGCAGTATGGAGGCGATGGGCCAGGCGATGCTGTGCTCGTTGGCAACCCCGAATACCACACCTCTCTTGCCGCTCAGGTCAATTGGGTACATGGTCTCACCATCCTACGATTGCTCAAAGGTCCGGGCCGGGTACCTCAGGATACCAGATTCACCTGCGGTTGCAAAACGGCGCGAACGGAACAAGGCTGCGACGGTGGCCCCTTGCCATGCGAGCGGCCGGGACACCGTAGCTCGCTGTTCACTCGCCCGGCCATCGTGTACCATAGTGGCCCATGGAGCTCTCACACATCCTGCTGACGTTCGCTGCCGCCATGACGCCGGTGGGCGAGCTTCGACTGGCAATTCCCCTGGCGCTCCTCACCTACGATCTCAAGTGGTACGTGGCTCTGCCCGTGGCCGCCGCCGGGAACATGGTGCCAGTCATCCTGCTCGTTCCGGGCTTGAAGCGTATCTCCTCAATCCTGCTGAGCTTTCCGAATCCCGCAGGCCGGCTCTTGCTCTGGCAACAGGAACGCGTGAGGCGAGTGCAGGGCCCGCGCTTCGAAAAGTACGGGTCGCTTGCGTTGATCATTCTGGTGGCGATCCCGCTCCCGATGACGGGAGCGTGGACCGGATCACTGGCCTCGTGGGTGTTCGGGATACCGCCGAGCCGTGCGATACCTCTGATAGCGGCTGGGGTCGCGATTGCAGGCGTCGTGGTCACTGTGGTGGCGCTGAGCGGAATCGGGCTGGGCCGGATCATACTGGTCGATTAGCACGGCGCGAGCATGACAGCGTGAACGCAGCGGTTCAAGTGTACATGACGTCCGGCGAGTGCTATCATTGACACAGGCCTGATGATCGATCGGAGGGTTTTTGAACCTCGGCTTCTTCAACAAGATACGAAGGAATCACGCTCTGGAGCACGCCACGATTACGCTGGCCCACACCGGCATGGGCGAGGGCGGCATACTCGGCGGAAACTCCACACAGTGGGGTTTCCTGGTGTACGGCGACGTGCCCACAGACGTGCTCTCCAACGCCGCGGATGAGGCGCTGAGGCGCCTGAAGTCCGGCGAGTCGGAGCTGGCCGTGTCGCCGTATTGCGGCACGAACCTGGTGGTGGCCGCGACGCTGGCCGCAGTGGGATGTGCCATCGCGGTGGGCAAGGGGCGGCGGTGGAGCAGCATTCCGCGGATGATGTCGGTGTCGCTGATGGCCCTTCTCGCGGCGAAGTACGTGGGCCCTCAGGTGCAGAGATACGTGACCACCAGCGGTGAGGTGGACGGGCTGAGCATCCGGGACGTCGGTCGAATAGGGACGGGCGGCCTGACGGTTCACCGGGTGCGCACCAACCACGGCGCATAGGCACTCGTGGGCCATCGTGGCCCAGGACCGGGCGGTGCCATCCGCGATCGCATAAGATGACCGATTGCCAGTGCCCCAGTAGCTCAGAGGATAGAGCGGCTGCCTTCTAAGCAGCGGGTCGCGGGTTCGAATCCTGCCTGGGGTACCAGACTTCCCAATACAGCGAACTTCAGTCGTATCGGTCAGCCCGCTTGCAGTCTTGACCGGCACCGTGTACTCGATCCTGACCTGCTGCTTGTCGAACTCCACTCTTCTCACGAATGTGTAGGTTGTCAGCGAAAATGGGACGCGAAATGGGGTAGGAAAACCCGAGAGAGTTGAGGTAAGGTTGGCTCCCTGGATGAGGTAGAGTACTTCATAGAGAGGAGCAACAATGTCCCAGACAGAGACAGACAAGTCAGTGGCCGCAGAGGAACGGACAGAGGAGACGAGGTCCTTCGTGCGCACGGTAAAGTCTGCTGCCCGGCGCAAGTACACACCGGAGGAGAAGGTCCGCATCGTGTTGGAGGGATTCCGCCGGGAGGTCACAGTGAGTGACCTGTGCCGGCGTGAGGGGATCAAGCCCCACTCCTACTATGCGTGGACGAAGGAGTTCATGGAGGCTGGGAAGGAGCGACTGACCCGCGACATGGTGCGGGACGCCACGCAGCAGGAGGTTCAGGGGCTGAGGCGAGAGAACGTAGAGCTGAAGCAGCTGGTGGCGGAGCTATCCCTGGAGGGATATCGCCTCAAAAAACGGCTATGCCGATGCCCCACGACGCCGCCGGTACCAGAGGATGAGCGCCGTGGAGAAGGCAGAGGTCCTCGTCAAGGTAACCTCGTCTTCCATGCCGAAGCGTAAGGTCCTGAGAGAGCTTGGAGTGCCACGGAGCACCTACTACCGGTGGCTGAGGCGGAGTGAGCAGCGAGGACTGGAGGATGATGCGGGAAGAGGCAGGCCACCCTGGAATGGGCTGACCTCTCTGGAAGTCGACCACGTTCTGTCGGCGGCGAGGGAGATGTCGGAGCTGAGTCCCAGACAGTTGGCCTCGTGGGTCACCGACAACATGGGGTTCTCGGTGTCGGAGTCCACGGTCTACCGCATCCTGAGGAGGGCGGGACTGGTGAAGAGGCCTGAGATGAGACTGGCTGCGGGCAAGGAGTACCACCGGAAGACCACCGGACCCCACCAGATGTGGGCGACCGACGCCTCCTACTTCAGGGTGGTCGGCTGGGGCTACTACTACCTGGTCACCGTCATGGACGACTACTCCCGCTTCATCCTCGCCTGGAGGCTTCAAAGGGACATGACCTCCTATTCCTTCATCGAGGTTGTGCAGTAGGCCGTGGACAGGACGGGTATGGACCAGGTCCCCGTAACGGACCGCACCAGGCTGCTGAGCGACAACGGACCGGGTTACGTGTCCAGGGCCTTCAGGGACTACCTGGGCATGGTGGGCATGAGACACATACTCGCTGCTCCCTTCCACCCTCAGACCAACGGGAAGCTGGAACGGTACCATCAGACCCTGAAGCGGGACGTGAACCAGCTGCCGTATGAGGTGTCCTCAGACCTGGAGGCGGCAATCGTGGCCTTCGTCAGCTACTACAACTACCGGCGCTATCACAAGGCCCTGGGGAACGTGACGCCATCGGACGTGCTAAGGGGCAGGCGAGAGGACATACTGCGCCGGAGGAAGGAGCTGAAGACTCAGACAATGGAACGGCGGAGACAGCACAACAGGGCATTCAGGGAGCTTACCAGACCTCCATCCAACCCATGATCTCTCGGGTCTCAAAGTGTGCCACTTTTGCTGGTTGCCAACAGACACATGCCGCCTGATAGGCGGTATCGAACGCGTAAGCAAGCTCGCGATTAGGACTAGCAGATGAATGCCCCGGCCTTTTTCCGGATTTGATCCTCGGAGTATACTTAGATTGATTACCGACCATTGGAATCCTGAACCTGAGGTCTGGACCTGGATGATATTGCCGCCAACAATTAGTGATTGTCATGCAATCGAGCGAATCAAATTCGGATCTTGCACCCGAGCGCTCTGTAACACCGAACCATAGCCAGCTGATAACGTGGTTTTGACAAGTAAGGGAATTGAAATGTGGCTTCGTGCAAGTTGTAATATTACCTTTGATGTGAGCGTCCCTACGCCTTTTATCCTGATGCTGCGCCCTCGAAGCGGAGCAAATCAGCAGGTGGCGCATGAAGACTGCATGTTGACGCCAAGCGTACCGATCACAGAGTATGCGGACAGTTACGGTAACCTGTGCGAGCGATTGATAGCACCCCCAGGTGAGTTTTCTATCCGTAGATCTGCGGACGTTTCAACCGCAGACGGCATTGACGTGTCGCCTGGCGCGCCATTTGACGAGGTGCATAATCTACCGGACGAGGTTCTAACCTATCTTCTTCCCAGCCGTTATTGCGAGTCCGACCGGTTTATAGACCTCGGTAGGGAACTCGTAGACGGCGTCGAGCCCGGCTACGATCAAGTGGCTAGAATTGTAGGGTGGATCCGCACCTCCGTGCGCTTCAATCCAGATTCTAGCAATTTCCAGATGTCGGCAGTCGAGGTCAACCAGCAGCGCGAGGGCGTATGCCGCGAGCTCGCTCATTTGGGCATCGCGTTATCCCGCAGCCTCTGTATCCCAGCGCGTATCGTTGTAGGCTATCTGCACGAACTCGAGCCGATGGATTTTCACGCTTGGTTCGAGGCGTACGTAGGTGGCCGTTGGTACACCTTCGATGCAACGCAGGCCGTTCCACGTGGAGGGCGAGTTGCCGTCGCTTATGGGCGCGATGCGGCCGACGTGGCGATATTCAACCAGTTTGGCCCGGCGCTATATCCCAGAGCAATAGAGGTACGGGTCGAGATGCTCGACGCTCGCCCGAGGAGCAATTGAGAATCCACTGTAGGTCGTCAGCGAGAATGGGACTGCGATAAGGGGCAGGTTAACGGGGACGGATCAGTTCTGACTACAAGTCCAAAACGAACCTCAAGGTGAAGGTTCCTGATTTCGTCCAGTTAGGTGGGTCAAAGTGGACGGTAGACAGAACCCTCTTCGAGTTGTGGCTAGGCGGCCTGTGAGCCCTGGCGCAGCGATCCTTACGGGGAGTTCGAGCCTCTTCGAGTGGGCCGGAGCGTACCGGACTGCGAACTTTTCGGTGGGAGGTGGCGTTGTGAGGGGCGGAGCTTGCCCGCGCTTCGGCTACTTATCGCACACTATAACGGAGGAGCCGCCCTCGTTGGTATGGACTTTGTACTCCGTCCCCTCGCTGTCGCGGAACAGCACCAGATAGCCAGGGGTAACCACCTGCGCATACCCCATATCCGGCTGTGGACAGCCAAGACTGGCGTCGGACCAAGTCATGGCGGTAGTGGAGACAACTTTCAAGCCGGCGACCGCGACACCCAACTCCCCAGCCAGCAACTCCGCCGCGCGTTCCTGCGCTAATTCTCCCGCACCTCCCGTGGACGAGGGCGTGGCAGCGGGCGCGTTTGGCCGGGTTTCAATGGGCTTGGCCGGATTCTTGGAGTCGATGTCCGAGCACCCGCCACTATTGCAGGCGACCACCCAGTAATAGTTGTTGACCGCGCTGGGGTTCTCGTGGAGATAGGACATCCCAACGACATTGGCCGCCAACTCCTCGCAAGGGAGCGGATTTCCGACTCTGTCCAAGGTGCAAGCGGAATCGATGAATTCATGGTAGTAGACCCTGTAGTAGTCGGCTCCTGGCACTGCTTCCCACGTGACGCGAATCGCTGAGCCTTCGACGGCATACGTGACGTTCGCCGGCCCGGTGGGGATGGGTTCGATGGGCGCTGCAGGGTTCCCAGAATCGATCTCCGAGCACCCATCGCTGTTGCAGGCGACCACCCAGTAATAGTTGTTGACCGCGCTGGGGTTCTCGTGGAGATAGGACATCCCAACGACGTTGGCCGCCAATTCCTCACAGACAACCGGGCTGCCGTCTCTGCTCGGCGAACAATTGGAATCGGAAATTTCATCGTAATAGACCTTGTAGTAGTCCGCGCCATCCACTGCGTCCCAACTGACAAGTATCGTCGAGCCGTCCCAGGCATACTGCGGATTGATGCCGTTTGGCCGCAGTATCCTCCCGCTTAATTGGTTACCATCGAGGCTCAGGTTGGAGAGGTTGGCCAGTTCAGCCGGTATCTCCCCGCTCAACTGGTTGAAACTGAGGTCCAGGTCTTCCAGGTTGGAGAGGTTGGCCAGTTCAGCCGGTATCTCCCCGCTCAACTGGTTGTCACCGAAGTCCAGGTCTTCCAGGTTGGGCAGATTGCCCAGTTCAGCCGGTATCTCCCCGCTCAATTGGTTGTCACCGAGGTCCAGGTCTTCCAGGTTGGGCAGATTGCCCAGTTCAGCCGGAATCTCCCCGCTCAATTGGTTGTCACCGAGGTCCAGGGATTTCAGGTTGGAGAGGTTGGCCAGTTCAGCCGGTATCTCCCCGCTCAATTGGTCAAAACTGATGTATAGGCGCCTAACGACGCACTCGCCCACGGCGCCCCCATTCACTATGTTACTGGCGGTGACACCAGACCAATCGCTGATTGGGGCGTCCGTGAGCCAGTTCGTATTGTCCCTCCAGTTCGGGCCATCAGTGGCGTTGTAGAACGCGACCAGCGTCGCTGCATCCCCGCTCAGGGGCTCGGACCCAGGCGAAGGGGTTGTCTCTGACGGAATCGACCAGGAATCGGCGGCGTCTGCACAACGGGGCCCAGGTGACACGGGAAACGGGTCCGGGAATGACCCAAAATCGCACGCATGTGCGTCACAGGCAAATAGAACGGCGGCGAAGAGCAGGACTCCCAGAACAGCAGGCCTTGGGAAACGAGTCCTTGTGGCAGACTTCATATCCGTGCTTCCTCAGACCCCGGAGCTGTTCGTCGTCGCAGTCGGCATCAGTCCCACGATAAGGCTTGAGCAAGGAATGAACTCGGCAGGATCACCGCTTACGCCTCGGCCGTACACCGTCTCCGCTGAGGTCACGGCGCGACGGGCGGCGAGGATTCGCCATTGTTATCAGAGCCCCAACAGGCGACGGAGGCGTCGGCCTTTATCCCGCAGGTGTGGTACTCTCCGGCGTTGATGGAGACAAATTCGCCCTCGGGCGGCGAGGATTGACCGACGTGATCCCAGCCCCAGCACGCGACGGAACCGTCCGTCCTGACTCCGCAGGAATGGGTATTCCCGACGCTGACGGAGATGAAGTCCCCCTCCGGAGGTCTTTCCGACACCGCCAAAGGTAGGCGACCGTAACCGTCGCCCCAGCAGGCGACGGAGCCGTCGGTCCTAACCGCGCAGGTCTCGCCGTAGACGCTCACCGAGACGAATCCGCCCTCGGGCGGCGTGTCCTGCCCGTCATAACCGTCGCCCCAGCAGGCGACGGAGGCGTCGGCCCTTATCCCGCAAGTGTGGTGGTTTCCGGCGCTGACGGAGACGAATTGGCCCGCGGGCGGCGTGGCTTGGCCAGCGAATTCGCCGAACCTGGTATTGCTGCCCCAGCAGGCGACGGAGCCGTCGGTCCGCACTCCGCAGGTGTGCTCACTCCCGGCGCTGACGGAGATGAACTCCCCTCCGGGCGGCATGGTCTTTTCCGCATCATCACCACCTCCCCAGCAGGCGACGGTGCCGTCGGCCCTCACTCCACAGGTGTGAGCCCGACCTGCACTGACGGAGGAGAATTCACCGTCAGGCGGCTGGGTGTTGCCATTCCAGTCCGCGCCCCAGCAGCCCACGTAGCCATCGGTTCCCACGCCGCACGTATGATTGTCGCCGGCGCTAATCGATGCAAACTCGGTGATGACTCTTCCACCCCCGGTTGTGTCGTCGTCGATGCAGCCGGCTTCAGCCATTCGGGCCCGGACATCCGGGTCCATGTTGCCGATGGCTTGCTCCACGGGTGCGAATGCAGGCGCAACGGTAAAGAACATCGAGACAATGAATTCGTCCTCCGTTCAACCCGCCGGGTCCTCCAGGAAGTCGTCTATGGTCTCCTTGAAGACCCCCGCAAATGCAATCTGCGCGTCATGCCATTCGGCGACTTCCGTTGGAGGCTCCAGCGCACTCATCTGCTCGCTTAGGAACCCCAGACCTTCGGAGAGTCCCCTGAGGGAGTCGCCCTCTTCCCAGGACCCCACTTCACCGCACACATTCCTGATGTACTCGTCAAGGGTCACGGAGGAAGTGCTTGGCGGCTCGGCAACCGGCGTCGCTGTGGGAGGAGCCGATGCAGGAGTACCACCAGAGGCATCGACCGTAGGCGAGGTAGCGGCAGATGTTTCACCAGCGGCAGTTGCCGTGGGCACGTCCTCCCGAGTCTCTTCGCTGCCCCCACAGGCGGCAAAGGACAAGGTCAAGAGGACCACCGATAGAGCAATCACAGCTGGGACCCAGTGTCTACCTATCTTCCTCACCGTAATTTCCTCCCATGTTTATCTGACAGTTTCCAATAGCTTCGGATAGATGAAGTCTCCTAACAGTCCGGTCCAGTTCAAAACTGCCGGAGCCCTCCGCCCGATAATCTGACACAAGACACTTGGAATTCAATCGCATCACAACATTCGTCCAAGTCGCATGTGCAAAAGGCACCCACATACGTGGTCACTCCGGCGGCGCTTCCCTCCTTCTCTTGCGCCACGGTCTACGCGCCGACCGGCTCGGTTGCCCGCTCCTGTTCATGGGCCAGCCTTGAACATCGAGAGAGATGCGAGCTGAGCCTTGCGGCTCCTGCCTTTCGGGTTGACCAGCTCCTCGGTCATGAATTGATCCATGAGAAGAGCGTCTGCTGCGGCTCGTTCTCCACCAACTTCCAACAGTCCCTGACACATGAGTGTCTCGGTCGATTGTCCATTGAAGAAGTTCGAGTCCCCCCCCGGTCTTAGCTATGACCTGGTGGACCGATCCTCCTCCTAGCCGCTGGCGCCGCGGGGTGGGCGCTGGAACGCTTCGTCCTGGGCTAACTCGGCACCGACGTCCAGCGGCGTCCCCTTTGCATCCGGCCGCCGCCGCCGAAGGAGATAAAAGGGTCCTGGCAAAACTGGCCTCTTTTCGTGCCTGCGAAGCGGCCGGATTTGACACAGATAAAAGGCAACCCTTCTTGCACGCAGGAGACGGAATCGACATCATCCCATCCCGTCGCATGCGGTGTCCTGCGACAGGGAGACGCCCATTGGTCCTTCTTCATGGATGGGACGCGATAGCAACCAAATAATGACCTATTCCTGGGCTGTAGATCTAGACGCGCACGGGCAGAGTAAATTGCAGTAGGAACGTGATTCTGCTGAGATGGCTCCGACCTTGGGTTCGAGTCTTTTTGGGTGGAGCCTATAGGGGTGCTCACGAATGAGTGCCATTACGGGGATCAAACAGGTCGCCGGCGGCCCCAGTCGTCCTATGTCCGAGTGCCATACGCATGTGGCCAGCTGTATTCGCATCCTATCGAAATGGCTATGCCATGGAGCTCGCTGGAACTGAGACCAGTGCCAACATGCTGCCCCCAGTGGCAAGTTGGGAGGCACGGCGATCTGCTGTGTGCAGGTTACCCTGCCAATGGGTTCATGGTAGGATTTCTGTAGCATGTCTTTTTCACTGCGTCAGCGCATCCACGGCTGGTTTCAACTCGGCCGGTTCCTCAAGGTGTTTGGCGCCCTGCCTTCGTGGTTATCGAAAGCGTACACTACCCTATTACGCATGATACGGCCCACCTCACATACTCCGGTCCTGCTGCCTCTGATGATTGTCGTCATCGCCGCTCTTGTTGTTGTACCGTTTGTAACACCACCAATGCCGTACCTGCCGGAACCGGTCGACGCTGGGGCGATCCTCGGGACTCTGCTGACAGCTCAAGCGGCGATTGCAGCGCTTACACTAGCCGTCACTCTGTTCATGATGCAGGGGGTAAGAGCCAGGAGTGATGTCGACGACCGCATGTATCGAGAATATGTTCGGCGCTCTAGGATGCGAGATATCCTCTGGGGAGGTCTCCTAGCTGTGGGAGTTACCGGCGTACTCCTCCTGAGCGAGGGGTTCATCAGTGGAAACGGAGCGCCGGCCAATGATAAACCGGAGCTGCGCAACTTCATACTGGCGGCGGGGCTAGCCTTCCTCCTCAACCTAGTGCTCGCGGGCTTTCTCTTTGAGAGAGCGATCCTCCACTCTAGACTGGGGCAGTGGATGGCCCTACGACGTGACGTCAACAAGACCGATGTACGCCAAGCAATCCAAGTTTTCTTGCGCCGCGCGCGCGAGGCCGGTAAACCTGATCTTACAGTCTTGATTCCCGCCCAACGTGAAGGCTCGGCCGATGAGGCTGTACGCGCCTTGCTGGACGATGCACGCAGGGCCATGTCAGAGAGACGGCATGAGGAACTCAGACGGTCACTCGACTCCGTCATGGAACTCGTCAAATACGCTATGGACGAGATGAAGACAATGGATATGCGGTGGAGCGCCCCGGGGGGCCAGCCGGAGTGGCCGCCGCTAAGGGAGCTAAGCCGGAACCTCTACTCGTTCCGTGAAGACGTGATCCGTGAAGGTGACCCGGGATACCTATCGGAACTTCAGAGCTTCGACGACATGCTTACTACCGAAGGCATGCGTGAGCGTTGTGGTGAATTATTCACGGTCGGCATAAATGGGTATCGATGGAACTACCAGATCGCGAACCGCATAGGTGGTGGGTTCCGGGAGATGCTCCGTGACCGGTTTTCCCTAAATGCAGGAGGTCTCATTCTTGATGCTGAGCCAGCAGAAATATTCCCGTACGTGAGGGAAATGGTCAGGCAACAAGCGAGGCTATTGTCCGATGCGATGCACGGCGACCTTCCGAGCGACTACGGTCAACTGCACGGAAGCTTTCAGGCGTGGTTCCAGGCCATTGGATGGGAGTGGCGACTCGACAACTGGCCGGCGTCAGAGGCCTCAGAACTATATCAACAGTTGGAGCGCGAATACCGTATAGCTCTAATGGGGCTTGGAGGGCGTGCCCTATTTCTAGCTCAGGCTAACAGATTGGCAGATGTGAACCCGTACTTGGACGTGGGGCGACTGGTGTACGCCCAGCTTGGGCCACTGGCAAGCGACCTTGCTCACGCACTCCTGCATGACGACTCCCCAGATTTCTCTTTGTGGCAAGAATGGGAGACAGAAGGCACTTTGCCATATCAGATGATCGATATATCTACTGAACGATATCCCCTGTTATTCTTTTCCCTACGACTCCTAGAGCTATCGTCCGACACGACGCCAACCTTCGACCTACACGGCAGAGCACAACGGGCCCTAGATTGGTTCATCAACAACTCGGAATGGGTCGGGGCATATGTGCGCGCTGGACTTGATGCAACGTTGGAACAGCGGCAGGAGTTGGCCACCTCATCTCTTAGGTCAGCCGTCCGCAGAGATGAGGTGGTACAGGACTACGAGATCATCGGGCGTGAACTTAGTGAAACCAGAGTCTCAGCCCTCACATCAGAAGTGTACGCTGCCGCATTCTCCGGGAATTCAGTTGAGAGACTGTTCGAGCAAGCCGGTGTCTCCCTATGCCTTTCAGTAGATGCTGCCGACGCTCCTGAAGAGCGAGTCATTGCGCAGCCGGTGGGCAAAGGCTTTCTCACGGACACGCCCGAAGGCGCGCCTACCCACTATGCCACGCTAAGTGGCGGTCAGTGGGGCAGGTCTCTTTCGCACGATGTGCTGAGGAGATTTTGCGAGGCGCTCGAGGGAGCACCGGACATACTGGCTTCTCTCGAGACGCCCGCCGCATTGCTGGAAGGCATCGACCGAGCGATAGAGGACCTTGGTGAGCCAGAGCATGCAATTGTTGTGCTGGAGGGCAATTGGTTTGACCTTCAAGTTGGTCTCAATACAGAAAACCCAGAAGGGTATGAGGCGTACTGGAGGCTGCCGGAGTCTGACCGGGTGGGTGAAATAGGACGTTACCGGGGCCACCCAATTCTCAGCGCTCCAGACTATGGGCGTCGGTGTGTATACGTCGTTGATTCCGCGAGATGGGGCCATTTCGTGCGAGCAAAGGTCGACGGCGACCAAGACCTGCGCGTTGAGATACGGCTAATATCCATCGACCGAGCACGCGAACTTCTAACAGACAACCCCGACCAATTTGCCAGTCAGCCTGACGAAGAATCAAGACTCCGGAAGCTACAAACCTATGTGGAGATAGTGATTGGTGCTCGCACTGGGTTCCGTGTCGCCGATACTTCCCGCGCACGGCGGGTCGCCCCAATCCACCAACCGGACGTCAATAGCGAAACGCCCGAAGCAAGCCCAGAATTCAAGACTCTCTCTACATAGAAAGTTGCTTGGGGCCCAAGCCAGGCGACTCTGAACAACGACAATCTGTAGGCTGCTAACGAAGGGGCGACAGCCCTTCTCTAGTCACTCTCGCGTGAATCGCCCGTCTTTGCTGTTTATCTATGATTGAATCGTCGTCGAAATCATCCGGGGCGACGTAGAAGAATGCCAATTCCGTCGCTAAGGTTGGTATGTTAGTCACGGGGTCGCCGCCTAGCAACCTCTCCATCCTTCTTGCCGTTTCATTGATTCTCCAGCGCAGGTATAGTCTTGACAGCCAAAACTTCGGCCTGACACAGGTCACGACTATATCGCAACGCCCGTCCGCCCCCACATTCTGTTGGCTAGGCAGAATCGTCGCCACCAATGCGCTTCGTCCGCTCCAAGCGGGTACCCCGGCTCCAGCAGATCTGATGGTAGGTCTTGCCATACGTCGGCAACTCATTATCGGGACATTTCCCCTTGAGTGGGCACTGTAGAGGTCCTGCCATCTACTAAGTTCCTCTGCCAGTTTGCTCACCCCGATCGCTAGGAGACCAACATGCTGCTTGAGCTGTGGGATTGCAGATTGCTCCTCCGGATTGTTCCTAAGCATCTTTTTCGTTCTGGCTCGCCTCAGGAAGACCTTATCTGTAAAGTGCAAGTAGCTTTCCGCCCACGAAGTAGCAGCGGCAATGGCCCCAAACGCAAGCAGGAACTGCGCGGTTCGGGAATTGATGTCCGTGTCTGGTCTATCGATGTCCTTGAAAACCAGGTTGTCGTGGTAGCTGCAAGCGAATCTCCAGGTGCATTGGTCAATGCTCGTGCCCCGTTTCTTGATGGGGACAACCTTAGTCATATCCCATGGCAATCTAGTCACATTACCAGCCTTGATTTCTTTCAGTGCAGAATTACCTACAACCGTGGGATCATGCAGCAATTTGTAAATGTGGCTTTCTTGAGCAATCCTTTTCAAGAATGCCTCACCTATGATGTGGCAATTGTTCATGACGTGCAGCTCAGCTGGCTCTCCGGGCAGCGTTGTGGTCTTCACCCCGAAAGCTGGTCCAACTGGAGTGTTAGTTTTGTGGGATGATTACACATGTGAGGGGAGGATCATTCCATGAAGAGTTCCCGGTACACATCGGAGCAGATAGCCATTGCCCTTAAGCAGGCTGAGGGTGGCACGCCGGTCCTGGAGGTGTGTCGGAAAATGGGGGTCGCCTGACCTCACCCCGTATGAAGTATCACTGGCTGGTAGAGTACGCGAGCATGGACACCAGATACTCTCGCCTCTCTCGCTGGCGTTCGACAACTATCCGGTCCTAGCCGGCTGAGGCGCGGGTGGCGTCAGGCCGGGGAGACCTCGTTGAGACGCCCGGAGGCACAGTCGTACACGAAGCCGCGAATCCGGTCTTTGGCTGGGACAAAGGGACTGGCCTTGATGCGAGCAATGGACTGGCGCACGTCCCCCTCCAGACTACCGAATGCCTCCATTGCAAAGGAGGGCCGGAGGCCGGTGTCGGCCTGGATTGCATCCTTCACGTCGTCGTCTCGAAAGGTCAGCATCCCGCAATCGGTGTGGTGTATCAGCACCACCTCGGTTGTGCCCAGCAGGCGCTGAGAGATAACCAGAGAGCGGATCACGTCGTCGGTGATCACTCCGCCGGCGTTGCGTATGACGTGCGCGTCGCCTTCCTGAATCCCCAGCAGCTTGTGGGTGTCGAGGCGCGCGTCCATGCATGCCACAACCGCCATGTTGAGCGCCGGCGGCAGCGGCAGGTCGGCCTTGTCAAAACTCTCGGCGTATTGGGCGTTATTCTTGAGGACATCATCCGTAGCAGTCATCAGGGCCTCCCTATGAGCTCAGAATGGGTCATGTAGATCGATTCTACTCACATCCGCCCGCAATGTACACCGCGACTTGGCCGCGACAGACTCCCGCGGGCCCTCGACCGGCCGCCGTAGAGAAGGGCTATCCTACTTGCGGGACGGCGAAAGCATACACACTGCCGTCCAGAGAGCCCACGTACAGCACGCCGTCGGCAACGGTGTAGGAAGGGACGCCATCGAAGTAGCCCCTGTAGAACGACCAGACCTCTTCGCCGGTTGCAGCGACCAGCACCCTGAGGTTTCCGTCAGTGGACTCTGCCATCAGGAGGCCATCGAGCACCGTTGGCGACCGCAACGCCGAGTCCGTGTTCTCCCAACTCCATGCGAGACTGCCGGTGCGGGCGTCCACGGCGTGGAGCACGCCGGACTCAGACCTCACGAAAACCATGCCTTCGGCGGCTACCGGCGCGTCCGTGATAAGGTCGTCCGCCACGTATCGCCAGTTCATGTGTCCCGTTGTGACGTCCAGGGCGTAGAGGTTGGTGTCAGGCGCAAAATAGTAGACTCCGTCAATGACAACGGCAGGGTGGTCTACGGCAGGGTACATCTCTGTTCCGTAGCTCCAGATCTCCTCGCCGGTCGCCTCGTCCAGCGCATACGCCGTGTTGACAGCCGTCAGGTACACCACTCCGTCCAAGACCGCGGGCGGAGACTCCGCCCCTAATCCAACGCTAACGCTCCAGAGTACATCCCCCGTTGACGCGTCCATGGCGTAGAACTCGCCGGACTCGCCCGGAGCGTAGAGCTTGCCGTTCGCGACTGTGACGGCGAACTCTGCGCCGTAGGGGTACGGCACTCCGGGAGCCCACACCTGCTCCCCGGTCGTTGCATCGAGAGCGTGGACGCTGTAGTCCACATCCCCCCGCGCGCCGATGTAGGCCACTCCATCATTGACTACGGGTGAGTACTGCACCGCCTTGCCGGTGTCGTGCTTCCACAGCATCTCTCCGGTAATTGCATCCAGAGCGTAAACGTGATTGTCGTTGGATCCCACGTACACCGCTCCGCCGGCCACGGTTGGGGTAGACCTTATAGCATCGCCGGTCTCAAAGCTCCAGAGCATCTGACCGCTCGCGGCGTCCAGTGCATACACGAAGTTGTCGTCGGAGCCGGCGTACACCACGCCGTTGGCCGCAGTGGGCGCGTTGACAACCCAGCCACCCGTCTGGAAGCTCCAGACCGACGCATCATCCGCTGGTGGAGGTTCCGTAGGAATTCCTGGGACACCCCCTCCCAGCAAGTCGGCCACCATATCTTCCGGAAGACAGGTCAGCATTTCAAAACCGAATTGCGCGGCCGCCTGATTCGAAGCGACGAGGGCCGTTATATCCACGTCCACCAGCAGACCTTGTAGACAGGCTTCAGCCTCTTGGGGCAGCGGCGGCAGCTGCGCAACATTGGCTGCCAGGTAGAGCGCGGAGGCCGTCTTCTGTGATAGACAGCCGAAGATCGAAACCACCCACGGCTCCGTATCTCCTTCTGACATCACACGCATTTCTCTCACGGACGTCAGCAGCTCGTCGCCCAGTTCGGTGCTGATGCACTCCTCCTCCAGCTCTCTCAGGGCGTCAATCACGTTTCCCCAGCGCGTGTCCGGGCTGAGTTCGATTGCAGGAGCAGCTGCCGGCTCCCGGTCAGAAGCGGTGGCGGGCACAGTGGTAGGCATGGGCGTGGCTGTGGGCGGGACCGGTGTAGGAGTAGGCGTGCTTGTCGGGGCGGGTGTGCTGGTTGGCGACTCAGTAGGAGTGGCTTGCGTCTGATTGTCGCACGCTGTTACGAGAGCGAGGGCCAGTAGGCCAACCAATCCGGCCAATGCCCGTTGACAAAGTGAGTGTCTCATGAGACTCCGTATACGTGTCCTCAACGCCCGGAGGACGTTGCGAAATTCGTTGGTACATTTCTAGTGTCACATAGCAGTAGAGCACCCGTCAATCTCATTGCCTCATTGACGGTGCTGTCTGCCATACGGGCGTCGTGAGCCTGAGTGGGCTGTTCTGAGAACCCTTGAGTTGATGGCGCTCTATGGAATAAGATGAGGTGTTGGAGCCAACCGAGATGCCCCGTTTCGCGAGGAACCTGGGGGCAACTCTTGGAAGCGATGCGTCGCAGGGGCGTCTGCCGGCCATGACTCAGCAAGCGAATGTGAGCGGCGTGCGCAGCGACCCCAGCCACAAGGCCGAGAGGTGACGCGTAGCCAACCGGCCCTGGGTTCGAGTCGTGGTCAGTGCCGTTCGGCCCAAGGGACGGAATGAGCAGCTCCCCGCCTAGCTCAACTGGTGATTGCGCTTCGTTGCAATTGAAGGAACATTGAATTTGAATATGCACGAAAGAGAGGAATTGGCCAGGAGTCTCGCGCCGGTTCTGGTGTTGTGGCCCGAGATACCAGCGTACTCCAACCCCGATAGCGGGCTGCGGGACCAGCACGTTCATCGTCCGGACACCAGTTCTTCCCGGCGGGTTTCAGGCGCTCATATACGCCGGGACTTTCACCCCAGGGACGTCCGCTCAATTCTGGATAACGCGGAGGCGTATCAGCCACGGCCTCCTCTCCCTTTCACCACGGTCGCTTTCGCGAGGGCGTACCGTGATCTTGCGCACGTGTTCTTCTGGCCGCTGGTCGTGTTGGTGGCGCTGGCGTTGCTAGTCATCGGTCTGGCACAAGGATTGCCCCAAGAGGCGAGGGTGCCTATAGAGCTGGGGGCGTTCGTATTCACCGCCATCCTGTTCCTGATGACGCTGCGCTCACCGATTCACGCGCCGACCAACTCCTGGCACCTCGTCAACCACTCCGTAATGGGTCTCGCTCTAGCTGTGATGTGGTTCGCGATCCGGGGCACCGTCGATGTGCTGGTCTTCATCTCATTCGCGGTGCCGGGAGCAATCACTGTCTACCTGTGGGTACTCCTCAAGTTGCGGGCGACTCTACTCCTGCCGTACAGATTGTTGAGATTCGCGATCAGAAAACTCCTTGGAAGGCGAGCGTCGCGTCTATTGAGGGAATCGATAGTAAGAGGGTCGAAGCCTGCTGACCAATACACCCACGAAAGCGAGCTGTTCTACAGATACCCTGGTGAGAATCGCGCGATCAACCGGTCGGACCGCGAGGGTCACTGGGCGGCCTACTCCCGTATCCTCTCGCAACGCGATTATCCCCGAGTCTACTACGCCAGAGTGCTGGACCCGGATGAAGACGAAATCGTCGTCATCCAGTATTGGCTCAACTACTACTATGACGATTGGGCCAGCGAGCATGAGGGCGATTGGGAGATGGTCTGCGTGCTGGCAAAAGACGGCGTGCCCATGGAAGTGGCCGTGGCGCAGCATGAAGGCGGCGAGGTTCGGGCGTGGAACAACCTCGAATCAAGGGAAAACCATGCGGTGCTATATGTAGCGGCAGGGTCCCACGCCCTCTATTTCGAGGCCGGCGCCCATCTGACCACCAGGGAGATGTTCGGACTGGAGATTGGGGCCGTGGACGCTCCGGTCATAGGTGGCCCGGTTCTGAAGTTTGCGGACTTCGCGCCCCGGCGCAGTGAGGGCGTTGTCCTGGACGATGCCAAGGTCTTGCTGATTCCGGAGCCTGACACGGAAACCGGCCTCTGGGGCCACCCCGAGCACTCGGAGAAGTGCGGTGGCAACTGCGAGCTCAACTTCGAGTGGCTGAACTTTCGCGGTCATTGGGGAGCCGCAGCCTTTCTCCCCGGCTCAGCTTCGGGGCCGCGTGGACCGGCCTACACCGGCCTGCGGTGGGACGATCCCAGGATGTGGCTTGACGTGGTCTGCCGCAAGGGGCCACCGTAGGGGGCAATGCCTCAATGGTAAACGTAAGAGTGTGTACCTGCCCCTCTGCGACCACTGCCTTACCGCTTCGGGATAAAGTCGATGGTCTGGTTTGTTCTGACTCGAGCTTGGCGCACAGCAGCGCTCGGAGGCCAGTCCGGCCAATTCCCCTTACCTGGTCTGTTGCAGGCTTCGTCCCGTGCCGGTTGCCGAAAGTATTGTAGAATGCAACGGAAACTCAGGTGAAAGGAGACCAGGATGCCTAGAGCAACTCTTTCCTTGGAAGGCGCACCAGGACAGGCCGCGGTTAACGGCCAATGGAAGTTCGCCCGGGGGTACGTGCCGGGCCAACCCAACGAAGGTCTGCTGGAACAGTCGCAAGGCAGCCCGGCCAGACTGGCGGACTACGATGACTCCGAGTGGGAGGTGTGCACCGACCTGATGCAGCGGGTGTCCCAAGGGTTCAGTTTCGTGTGGTACCGCATCAACGTCACTCTGCCGGAAACGGTGGATGGGCATCCTGTCAGCGGTGTGCGCGTGCAGTTCGAGACCTGCATAGATGACTATGGCGAGATCTGGGTGGACGGGGAGTGCAACCGGGAACGGGGAGCCGTTCAGGGTTTCAATGTGCCCCAAAGGGTCCTGGTCACTAGCAGCGCCGTCCCAGGCGGGCAGCACACAATCGCACTACTGGCTGTCAACGGCCCCTTGGGGGCTCCCGGCGGCGGCATCTTCGTGCGCTACGCTACTCTGGCATTCGAATGGGCCGGGGCATAGCAGGTGCGCTCCGAGTCCAAGAGATAACGGACAGAGCATGATCAGGAAGGGTGAATCACCTGCGACAACCGGCAATCAGCGGTATGTGGCCCTTCTTCGAGGAGTCAATGTCGGTGGCCGGAACAAGCTGCCAATGGCGGACCTGAGGGAGATATTCGCTGAGGCCTGCTGCGCGGCAGTGCAGACCTACATTCAGAGCGGCAACGTTGTATTCGAAGCTGCGCAGGACCTGGCCGAACGAGTGCCTGAGATTGTGACCCTGGCCATTCGCAGGCGGTTTGACATCGAGACAGCCGTCATCGTGCGGTCGCCGGAGGAACTGCGGCAGGTCGCGGACTCTAACCCATTCGATACCTCCGGCGACCCGCGGCTCCTGCACGTGGCTTTTCTGCAAGACACTCCCGGCGCCGAATCCGTGACTCGTTTGGACCCGGATCGCTCGCCACCGGACGCCTTTGCGGTGCGTGGGCGCAACGTCTATCTCCACTACCCCAACGGCGTAGCCCGCAGCAAGCTGACCAACGAGTACCTTGCAGCGCAACTGCAGACCGTGAGCACCACGCGAAACTGGCGGACTGTACTTACACTGCTCGAGATGGTCGACGCGCCGTAGCGGGTGGGGAGAATGCCCCGAGGCCAGAACTTGGACGGCCTGCCATGACTCAAACTATTCACACCGGCTCCTGCGGCAGGTATGATGTTGCAAGTGACGGGGTGGTCCGTTTGTTGCGCTATGAGCGCGTCCTCGCTTGACGTTGCCCTTTACGTCCGCGCCAGGCTGATCTAACGGTCACCGGGCTGGAGAAGAATGCTAGTTGCATCGGAAATCAGCAAAGCCTACTCAGATAGGACTCTGTTCAGTGGCCTCAACCTGGCTGTGTCCGCCGGAGACCGCATTGCGTTGATAGGCTCGAACGGTTCCGGAAAGACTACGCTGATGGACATTCTGGCAGGCGATGTCCTTGCGGACTCGGGGAGTGTGTCCAGGCAGCGCAACCTCTCTATAGGCTATCTCAGGCAGGAGCCTGCATCGTTTACCGGCAAGGCCCTCCTCCAGGAGGTGTTGGACGCCGGCTCTGACGTGATTGCCCTCATGGACAGGATTGCTGCCGCGCGTGAGGCGCTTTCGTCGGAGCGTGACCCAGTAAGGCAGACCGCTCAGTTGCAGTCCCTTGGCCGGCTCGATGTGATGCTGGAGGCAGCGGGTGGAGGGGACAGGGAACACGAGGCCAAGTCCATACTCTCAGGACTTGGATTCAAGCAGAGCGACTTTCTCCGGCCAATGAACGAGTTCAGCGGCGGCTGGGTCATGCGGGCCGGCCTTGCCAGGTTGCTGTTCAAGAGCCCCGCCCTTCTGCTACTGGACGAGCCAACCAACCACCTAGACCTCGATGCAAACCTGTGGTTTGAGAAGTACCTTGCTTCCTTCCGAGGCGCCGTAATCGTCACGTCTCACGACCGCGCCTTCCTGAATCAGGTTGCAACCAGGGTTCTCGCCATCGAGGAAGACGACGTTGTCCTCATGAAGGGTGGCTATGACGAATACCTTGTCGCACGCGAGCAGCTGCTGAAGGTCAAGCAGGCGGCCGCGGCCAGGCAGGAGCGCGAGATTCAGAGGCAGATGCGCTTTGTGGAGCGTTTCCGGTCCAAGGCAACGAAGGCCACACAGGTGCAGAGTCGCCTGAAGCAACTTGAGAAGATTCAGAAGATCGAGTTGCCAAGAGCGACCAAGAGAGTCCGCTATTCGTTTCCGGAGCCGCCGCGCAGTGGCTCCGAGGTCATTTCGTTGACCGGCGTCAGCAAGTCCTACGGCGATAACGCGGTCTACCGCGGCATGAACCTGGCGCTCTCGCGTGGCGACCGCGTCGCCCTGGTCGGACCGAACGGAGCCGGCAAGACCACCATGTTGAAGATGCTGGCAGGCGTGCTTCCAATTGATGAGGGAGAGAGAAGGACGGGCCACAACGTGGTGACCGCCTACTACGCGCAGCACGTACTCGAACTCCTCAATCCAGCCAACACGATCATTGAGGAGTTGCAGCACGCAGCGCCAAGGGAGTCGGAGCAGAACCTTCGAACAACCCTGGGAGGCTTCCTGTTCAGCGGCGACGACGTTCGTAAGCCAATTTCAGTGCTGTCAGGCGGTGAGAAGGCGCGGGTTGCCCTGGCGAAGCTGCTTCTCCAGTCCAGCAACCTGCTACTCATGGATGAGCCGACCAACCATCTCGACATCGCCTCCAGGGAGATACTCGCGGACGCGCTTGAGGACTATCACGGCACCATTTGCCTGATTACCCATGACCGGACTCTCATACGGCAGGTTGCCAACAAAATCGTCGAGATAGACGCCGGCCAACCCACAGTCTACCTCGGCGACTACGACTCCTACCTGTACCGGAAGCAGAGTGAGACCAGTAACGGACGCGCCAATCCGACTCACAACGGAGCGACAGGCGAAGCCTTGGGGGCCGTACGCCCCAGGGGACGCTCCGGACGGCCGCTTGGCGCCGAGGAGAGCCGGCGCCGGTTGCTTGCCAAAGAGGCCCGCAGGTTGACGGTCCGCATAGAGGAGATAGACGTCCTCCTGTCCGACCGCGAGGCCCGCGTAACGGAATTGGAGGCTATGTTCTCCCAGCCTGACAAGTCTCTCGGCCCGGCTCAATTCGCGTCCGCAGGAGAGGAGTATCGGGTGCTCAAAGAGGAGACCGGATCCCTCTGGGAGGAGTGGGAGAGGTTGTCGTTGGAATCGGAGAGCGTCGGCAGCGAGTTGGCGGAACTAAAGGCCAACTAGGCTAGCAGCACAAAGGTGGTCTGTCGGGCCTGGTATTGCGATGGACGGGACCGCTTCCGTGTGTGCAATTCCTTTATCGTATCCATTCTCACTTCCCACTGACCACGTCCTAGGGCGTCACGTTCCTACGGTCGTGGGGAAAGCAGCAGTTGTAGCAGCTGACTCAACTCTGTCAGCTTCGGGGCCAAAGCGATTGGATTCAGGTGTCTGCTAGAATCTGATGATGGCTGGTGGCATAAGCGCATCGGTGAGCTCGAATCTGGCCCAGACGAAAGTGCGTTTTGTCGGGCGTATTGTGGGGCACCATGCATCAGTTCGTGCTATGGCCTCTCGTGAGGCGGACAACCCCTGTAAATCCGCACGGATTTGTGGCACAATATTTGGACTGGAGCTAGCCTAGAGCGGTCGTGCGATCACTCACACTTACCATCCGGACTTGGCCGCTGTCATTCGGCGCTCCGGCAGGCCCAGCCGGCGGCAGTGCAGGAGTGTAGCTCAGTTGGCTAGAGCAGCGGTCTCCAAAACCGCAGGTCGGGGGTTCGAGTCCTCCCACTCCTGCCACACCCAAGCGGGCGCTATGCCGAGGTGGTGGAATTGGTAGACACGCGGTCTTGAGGGGGCCGTGGGTGCAAACCCGTAGGAGTTCAAATCTCCTCCTCGGCACCACAAACGTGGTAAGATGGTACGGGGCGACGTAGCCAAGTGGTTAAGGCGGAGCTCTGCAAAAGCTCTATTCGGCGGTTCGAATCCGCCCGTCGCCTCCAACCACCCCAGCGCTGAGCAGGAGGCGACCGGCGCAGCCTCTGCTCCTTGAGCGTGACCCTCCACTCTGCCCAGGTGGCGAAAGGGTAGACGCGGCGGACTTAAAATCCGCTCCCCGATAAGGGGGTGTGGGTTCGAATCCCTCCCTGGGCACAAGATGACGATGCCCCCATCTCCACCAAACTCCAGAGCGTCCGTCGTGCTACGCGGCCACACCCTCATGCTGCTGGTGGCCGCCCTGGGAGCGCCGCGCCGCCGCGTTGCCTACGGCTCAGCCGTACGGCGCGCTGCGCAGATGATGGGCAGAGCCACTCCCACCCGGGCGGACGTCTCGGCCTTCTCGCGGTCGGTGCGAAGGCTGTGCGCAATGGGGCTTGTGGACATGGAGGTACGCCTGCGGCGGGTCCGCACCATTGCCACCCGGCGCGGCCATCGCCTCTCCGCAAGGCAGCTGAGGCGGGCCGGGCGGGGCGGCGATCGCGAACGACTTCGCCCTATCGACCCTGCTGCGTGGGCTGCGTTCAGCGACGATGCGAGGGAAGAGCGGCTGGGCGAATATGCCACAGCGGCGTTCCGGGTGATGATATCCAACGCCACGTTCTTCCTGTCACTCGGCCTGAGCGAAACCGAGGCGGCGAGAGCGCTCGGGCGCACGGTTCCACCGTCGGTGGCCGCCGCGCTCGGCGTGTCAGCCGCGAGGGACCGGCGGTCGCTGACATTGGTCAGCCAGGCGGTGGCCGGACAGTCCGACGAGGCGCAGGAAACGCAGATGTACGCATCGCGGGAGTACCCTCCGTCATGGGCGCTCCGTGTCCCGCGGCCCGGCAGGCAGCAGCTGGAGGCGGCACTGGCTGTGGCAGAGGTGGTCCGGCTGGCCCGGGACGGAGGTCTCAGTGCTCTGGCGGAGCTCAAGCGCTTCCGCGCACGCGCATAGAGATTTGTGCGCGCACAACTGCTGCCGAGTAGTGAAGGCCAGAGCTTAGGAGAGTATGGATCCCACGGCAAGCGACTGGATAGTTGAAGAATGGTTGTGCAGGTACGTAGCGTACTGCACGCCAATAGGCGGGCCTGCCCAGGTTGTTATTTCCCCATTGTCCATGGTGGTGGACACGCTGGAAGAGGCGTACCGGCGTGCGGGCGAGGCGATGGAATCCGCTAGAGAGCTGTTTGAGGAGCGGCTGATGTGGATCGAGATCGAGACGCTAGACCGCGCTGGGCAGTGGAACGCCGTGCGCCGCTACTACCCGCACAGCTTCCGGTAGAGGCCCAGCGTGGCCTTGTTCCACCGCCTGCATCCCGTTACACTATTGGCAGGCCTGAATCACGAAAGGAGTCTACGTGACCACATTCCGCGATAAACTGACGGCCGCAGCAACCAAGAACGAGTCACTGGTGTGCGTGGGTCTGGACCCGGACCCATCACTCATGCCCATCGAGGACGTGGCGGAGTTCAACGCGGCGATCGTGGAGGCCACGGCGGACCTGGTGTGCTGCTACAAGCCCAACATTGCGTTCTACGAGGCGCTGGGCATTCCCGGCCTGGAGGCTCTCAGGCGCACCCTGGAGTGCATTCCGCCGGAGATACCCGTAATCTGCGACGCCAAGCGGGGCGACATAGGCACCACGGCCGTGGCCTACGCCAAGGCCCTGTTCGAATGGTGGAGCTTCGACGCGGCGACGGTCAATCCCTACCCAGGCCGCGAATCCGTTGAGCCATTCCTGGAGTACTCCGACCGCGGCGTCCTGGTGCTCTGCCACACCTCCGGCCCCGGCTCGGTCGACTTCCAGGACCTGACTGTCGAAAGGGACGGGTCTAAGCGTCCACTGTTCGAGGAGGTGGCGCTGAAGGCTCGTGAGTGGAACGAACGCGGAAACGCCGGGCTGGTCCTGGGCGCCACGTTTCCACAGCAGATGGAGGCGGCGCGGCGTCTGTGCCCGGACATGATAATTCTGGCGCCGGGCATTGGTGCGCAGGGGGGAGACCTTGAGGCCACGGTGAGCAGCGGCGTTGACGCCGACGGCGGCGGACTGATAGTGAACTCCTCGCGGGGCATCTTGTACGCCTCGCGGAGCCGCGACGATTTCGCCGACGCGGCGCGCCGTGCAGCAGACGAGCTTCGACGTGCCATAAACGCCGCGAGGGGGTGAGCGGCCGGTGGTTATGGAGTGGAAGGTGGGTGACGTGGTCACCCTGCGCAAGGTACACCCGTGCGGGGGCTACCGTTGGGATGTGTACCGCGTGGGGGCCGACATAGGCATTCGATGCGCAACCTGCGGTCGAAGGGTCATGCTGGAGCGCCGCGCGCTGGAGAAGCGGCTGTCAAGGTCGGGCGCTGCTCGCTAGGCGTGCGGTGTGCCTGAAGCGGGCCGTCACTCCCGACAGTGAGCTTGCGCGCCATCGGCGGGGCCGGGGAGACCGCGCTTGTGCTCGCGGGGAAGTGAACATATAATTGCAGGAAACCCGGCCGTCCGGGGTTCGCGGCTTTCAGCACTACGCAAGGGCGTTACTTGAGCAGATCTTCGACTATTGCCATAGATGGGCCGGTGGCCGCGGGCAAGTCCGCAGTGGGCACGCTCTTGGCCGCCCGCCTTGGCTACCGATTCATTGACACCGGGGTTATGTACCGTGCAATCACCTGGGCGGCTCTCAAGGATGGCTTGGATCCGGAGGACGAAGCGAACGTGACGGCGCTTGCCGAAGCGTCGGGCATTGAGGTATCGGAAGGCGACGAGAGCGGGGTTTCCCGCATAAGCGTGAACGGCCACGACGTAACGGGCCTGCTTCGCACCAAGGAGGTCGAACGGGGCGTGTCACTAATCTCGAGATTCACCGGCGTACGGGCGGCTATGGTGGCGCGCCAAAGGGCTCTTGCCGGTGAGGGCATGCTCATCATGGCCGGCAGGGACATCGGCACGGTGGTGCTGCCGGACGCCAACCTAAAGATATTCCTCACTGCCTCACCGGAAGAGCGGGCTCGCCGCCGCCACCAGGAGATGCGCGAGGGGGGACAGGCCGTGGAGCTTGAGCAGGTCCTGGCCGAGCTGATCCAGCGCGACAAGCTGGACACGGAACGAGCGAACTCGCCGCTGCGGCCCGCGGAGGGCGCATACGTGCTGAACACCGAAAGCATCGGCATAGATCAGGTGGTAGAACGTATCATCGCACTGGCGGGAGACGACTGATGGGCGTTGTATACGGCGTGTCCAACGTGCTGATGCGTGGCGCGCTGCGCATATTTGGGGATTGGAAGGTGGAGGGCCTTGAGTACGTGCCGCCCATGGGGCCGCTCATCATCGTGTCCAACCACCAGAGCAACATGGACCCGCCCATATTGGCGGCCAGCATTCCCAGGAAGATAACCTTCATGGCCAAGCGCGGCCTGTTTCGGAACCCGGCTGCGGCGCAGTTCTTCAAGGCGTACGGTGCATTCCCGCTCAACGAGAGCGGTAACGACTTGGGCGCAATCCAGCAGAGCGTGCGCATGCTGGATCGGGACGCCGCCATTGGCATGTTCCCGGAAGGCACCCGCAGCCCGGGAGGCATGCGCAGGGCCATACCCGGCATTGCCGTGATAGCCCTCAGGTCCAGGGCGCCCATCCTGCCCGTGGGGATCGTGGGCACGGAGGTAATTGGACCTCCCTGGCAGGTGGTAATGCCCAAGGGAGCGTTCACCATACGGATTGGCCAGCCATTCACTATCCCTCACATGGAGGGGACAATCGTGCGGGGGCAGTTCGAGGCCATAACCACAATGATAATGGAGCGAGTAGCGGCACTGCTGCCGGAGAGCTACCGGGGGGCGTATTCGCTGGTGAACAGCGGAGCCGCGTCGCCGGCGCCTGGCGGCGGGAGCGACTGAGGGGATACCGGTCCTTGTGTGGCATCATAGGATACGCCGGACGCGGGGAGGCGGCGCCCGTTCTTCTGGAGGGCCTCGCCAACCTGGAGAACAGGGGCTACGATAGCGCCGGCATTGCCGTGCTTTCTTCCGGCGGCTCCGTGGCGGTCCGGAAGGCCTCGGGCAAGCTGGAGAGCCTGGTCAGCTCGATGAATGGCTCGCTGCCGGTGGGCAACGTGGGCATCGGCCACACTCGCTGGGCAACCCACGGCGAGGCCAGCCTCTCCAATGCACATCCGCACCTCGATTGCCGCGAGGACGTCATTGTCGTCCACAACGGCATCGTGGAGAACTACATCGAGCTGCGTGAGGAGCTCATCGACCAGGGCCACACCTTCGCCTCGGAGACGGACAGCGAGGTGCTTCCCCACCTGGTGGAGAGCTTCCTCCGCAACGGCGCCACGACTGAGGAGGCGGTTCGCCTGACTGCGAAGCGGCTCAGGGGCGCCCAGGCAGTGGCCGTCGCATTCAGGCAGGAGCCGGAAAAAGTGATGGCCTTCCGAATTGGAAATGCCGGTGGCATCGTGGTCGGCTACGGAGAAGGGGAGATGCTGCTGGCCAGTGACTTGCCGGCCATCATACCCCACACGCAGCGCGTGGCCTTCCTGTCCGCTGGAGAGATGGTTGAAGTGACGGCGGACCGCGCGGTCTACTCCACGCTGGAGGGCGCCGCGCTCAGCAAGTCGCCCCAGGCGCTGCCATACGACCCGGTATCCGTGGCAAAGGGCGGATACAGCCACTTCATACTCAAAGAGATTCAGGAACAGCCCCAGGCGGCAATCGCCACGCTCCGCGGCCGCGTCTTGTTCGACCCTTGGGACGTCGCGCTGGACGGCATCAACCTTACGGACGACGACCTCCGCAATATCGACCGCGTGATATTCGTGGCCATGGGAACCAGCTACCATGCGGCAATGATAGGGCGGCACATGATGGAGCGGCTCGCGGGAATCCCGTCGGAGGCGGAAAATGCGTCCGAGTTCAGGTACAGGGACCCCATTCTGGACTCGCGCACGCTGGTTGTGTCCGTGGGCCAGTCCGGCGAAACGGCGGACACCCTGTCGGCAATGGAGGAGGCGTCCCGAAAGGGTGCGCGCCTGATCACCGTCTGCAACGCGGAGGGAAGCGGCGCCACGCGAATGGCGGAGGGCTGCGTATACCTGCGATGCGGGCCGGAGATCGGGGTGGCCTCCACCAAGACCTTCACGTGCTCGCTGGAGGCGCTCTACATCCTCGCAGCCTACGTAGGGAAGCGCCGGGGCTACCTGCCTCAGGAGGACCTGGGAGACGTCCTGGAGGACCTTGCGAGGCTGCCGGACCTGCTAGGCGAACTGGTGTCGCGGCAAGAACAGCCGGAGGCGCTCGCCGAGCTCTTCTACGATAGACCTCATTTCCTGTACCTTGGCCGCGGTTCCAACCACGCAGTCGCAATGGAAGGAGCGCTCAAGCTTAAGGAGATGGCCTATATCCACGCCGAGGGGTATCCGGCCGGCGAGATGAAGCACGGCCCCATCGCCTTGGTCGACGAAACGATGCCCATCGTTGCCATAGCCCCCAACGACGGCCTGCGAGACAAGATGCTGAACAGCATATTCGAGGTGAAGGCCAGGGGCGGTACGGTCATTGCCGTGGCAACCGAGGGCGACGAGGAGATGGCGGGCGTGGCCGACCACGTCCTCTACATACCGCAGCTCTCGCCGCTGCTGACGTGCATACTGGCCAGCGTGCCGTTGCAGCTGCTGGCCTATCACATCGCTGTCAAGCGCGGCTGCGACGTGGACCAGCCCAGGAACCTGGCGAAGACGGTCACGGTCGAGTGAGACCAGGCCCGACGCCTGAGATTCCGCTCCACGGAGGCCCGCGAGCGGGCCTCGCCACCTGCCCGGCACACGCTGCCGCTAGATAGACCACTCGTTGCCCGGAAAGGAGAGCACTTCATGCGGGTCCTCTTCACAGGGCAGACCGGCATCGACAAGAAGATCCAGCTTCAGGCCTTGGGCGAATACTGTGCCCAGAAGGGCCGGAGCATCCAGGCCATCTTCAACATCGGCGACATCATGTACGCTGAGAGCCGGCGGTCCGGCCTCCGTCTTGCGGAGGGCAAGATACTCGACCTGCCGCTCGCGCAGCTTGGCGCTCTGCGCCGGTCAGCGTTCAACGTCGTGCGCAACGAGGTTGCCGAGAAGACGAACGTGCTGGTTAACTCCCACGCCGTGTTCCGGTGGAACAACCGCCTGTTCCGGGCCTTCGAGCTGCCTGAGGTTAGGGACCTGCGGCCGGACGTCATCGTCACCCTCATAGACGACGTTGAAGCCGTCAAGCTGAGACTCGACCAGTTCAAGGAGTCGGGTGAGCTGCCGCCCGACACTCGCTACAGTCTCAAGGACCTGCTGGTGTGGCGTGAGGAGGAGATGCTGGCGTCCGAGATTCTTGCCTCCGTCCTGGAGACGCCCCATTACGTTCTGGGCGTCTCGCTCGAGGAGGAGGTGTCCACTATGCCGCTGGACGTGATGTACAGCCTGATGTTCGAGCCGTGGAAGATGACGTCGTACGTAAGCTATCCCATCAGCGGGGCGCGTTCCAGGCCGGACGTCTGGGAGAAGGTCGTCGAATATCGCAGGCTGGCCAGAAAGTACCTCACGGCCTTTGACCCGCTGATGATAGACGAGAAGCGGTTGGTGGACCTTGCGCAGCGGACGGCGGACGGTACGGACGAGGTGGAGTGCACGGCGCTGGGGCAGACGGTGAGGCTAAGCCGCCGTGAAATCGGGGCTATCGCGTATGACATTGACGGGCAGATAGTGGCTAGGGACTACAAGCTGATTGACCAGTCCGAGATGATCGTGGCCTACTTCCCCGTGGACGCATCCGGCGAGCCGCTGATAGCCGGCGGCGTGCAGTCCGAGATCGAATACGCCGCCGCATCCACCAAGAAGGTGGTCATACTCTGGGAGGCCTCCCGCGAGCCAACGCCATTCATCGGGCAGAGGGGCGACGTCCTGGTGAGGAGCCTGGAGGAGCTGGAGGAGCACCTGCGGTCGATCAGCCAGCAGCCGGGTCAAAGAGAGATGCAACTGTAACCGGTCTGCTCAGGCCGCATTGGCGGCGGACTGGTACAATGGTGGCGGTTGGTCCAGAGCTCGTTGAGGTGAGGCCATTGCCATGACGGCTGTACAGGACGTAAAGAGCCGGGCGGACATTGTGGAGGTGGTCTCGGAGCACGTGACGCTCCAGAAGGCGGGGCGCAACTACAAGGCCAACTGCCCATTCCACGCGGAGAGGACGCCGTCCTTCATCGTATTCCCGGAGCGGCAGACGTGGCGCTGCTTCGGCGCGTGCGCAACCGGCGGGGACGTGATCACCTTCGTGATGAAGTCCGAGAACCAGGACTTCGGGCAGGCGCTCGCGGGACTGGCGCAGCGCACCGGGGTACAGCTCCCGTCGCGAGAGGCCAGAAGCCGCCACGATGCGCTGTATCGGCTGAACGATGAGGCGTTCGAATACTTCCGCCTTGTGCTGGGGTCGCAGGAGGGAACGCAGGCGCGGGAGTACCTGCGCCAGAGGGGCATCGACAACGAAACGGCCGAGCGGTTCGGGCTTGGCCTTAGCCCCGGCGGCCGCGAGGCCCTACTGCGCCACCTGCTGGGCAGGGGCCACTCGGAGGAGGAGGCAGTTGCCGTCGGTCTGGCGACACGCTCCGGGGCCGGCGGGGTGCGCGATCTCTTCCACAGGCGGCTGATGTTTCCAATCCTGGACTCCTCGGGCAGGGTGGCCGGCTTTGGCGGAAGGGCGCTGGACGACGGAACGCCGAAGTACCTCAATACGCCGCGTACGCCGGTGTTCGACAAGGGCGGCATCCTCTACGGCTTTTCGATGGCGAGAGAGAGCATCGGCAGCACCGGCGCCGCGGTCATCGTCGAGGGGTACATGGACGTGATTGCCGCGCACCAGCACGGTTACACCAACGTGGTGGCATCCATGGGCACGGCTCTCACCGAGCAGCAGGTGGCCTTGCTCAGGAACGTGACTACCAACTTCGTGCAGGCGCTGGACCCCGACAACGCGGGCAGGGAGGCCACGCTCCGCAGCCTCGAGTCCTCGTGGCGGGCACTGCAGATCGACTACCTGCGGGCCGGCGGCCGGAGCGGGATCGTGTTCAGCCAGCGCCATCTGAGCGCCTCGCTGAAGGTCGCGCCTCTGCCGACCGGCCGAGACCCGGACGAGCTCATCCGCTCGGACGCGGCCGAGTGGGAGAGGCTTGTTGCGGAGGCGCAGCCCCTGATGGACTTCCTCATGGACGCGCTCCCGCCGCGGTTCGACATGGGCAGCGACGACGGAAGAAGGCAGCTCCTGGACGCGCTTGCGCCGTTCATCAGGAGCGAGAGCAACCCCTTCACGTACCACCGGTACATCCGCCGCCTTTCAGAGACGGTCGTGCTGAGCGAGACTGAGCTTGAGCGGTACGTGTGGCGCTCGCAGCGGCGCCCTGCCGCCGGAACGGCGAGGCGTGCGGCAGCCCAAGGATCCGCGGGCGTTCCGGCGCCGGTCAGCCTTGAGGAGCACTGCCTCTCGCTTCTGCTCAGGCATCCGGAACTGAGGGAAAGTGGAGTCGACATTTCACCGGACTACTTCGAGCAGTCGGAGAACAGGGACGTCTTCACAAAATGGCTTGCCTGCGATACAATAGAGGAGATGAGTGGGAGTGTGCCCGTTGATCTGGCCGATCATCTGCAGGCCCTCCTGAACTCCGAGGAACCTCCCCTGAACATCAAGGACCGGGAGAGGAGTCTCCAGGCGGTGGTGGTCCGCCTGAAGGAACGTTTCTTCAAGGTACAGGAACTTGCCCTGCTGGAGGGGTTGGAGGACGCGGACTGGAAGGACATCGCCGGACTTGAGCAGTCACGGGACAGGGCACAGGAAATCAATCAGCAGCTGAAGGAGTTGTACTCCGGCACGGACTCCGGATAGCGCACGGGATGGAGCTATGGTAAGAGACAGAAGCAACGAGATGGATGTGACCCCGGAAGAGGAAGAGTCCAACTCCGACAATATGATGACGACGGTGGGCTCCATCAGGGAGGACCCAAAGGAGCTTGGCATCAACATCGCCCCGGCCCAGGGAGACGGCGATGGTGACGCCAGTAGTCACGCGCTTCCAACTTCTCTGCCCAAGGTGGAACTGGAGGAGCTGAGCGAAGAGGCCGAGGCCGAGACTGAGGTAGAGGCGGAGCCGGATCTCGCGAACCTGGACATGATCGACGACCCTGTCCGCATGTATCTTCGCGAGATTGGCCGCGTTCACCTGCTGACCGCGAGGGACGAACGCACTCTTGCGCGGAGAATGGAGTGCGGCATCCAGGTGAAGTCGCTGGAGAAGGACGTCAGCGTCCAGGGCGGCTGGGAGCCCAAGGCCTACGAGGTGGTGCACCTGCTGCTCAGCCGGCTGGCGCACGCGTCGTTTCTGGCGGACGCGCTGGGCGAGAAGTTGGACGTACCGGGCGGCGTGAGCCTCTGGCACCTGCGCTCCGACCCGACCATGCTTGGCGCCATCGACAGCGAGATAAACCAGGACATGGTCGCAGAGCTGGCCATGAAGCTGGAGTGCCCGCCGGAGGAGGTCCGCAGCGGCCTGCTCCAGCTGTCCGTGAACAGCCGGATTGTGCCGCCCGACGCTCTCGAGGTTGTGGGCGCGGCCACGCCGCTCGGTCAGCTGCCGCGCATACTGAACGATCAAGACCTCATCCGGGACCTGCGGGTGAGGGAGTCGGCCATGAGGTCCTACCTGAACTCGGTGTTGGAGGAGGGCCACAAGGCGCAGCGACATCTCGCGGAGGCCAACCTTCGCCTGGTCGTCAGCGTCGCCAAGAAGTACATCGGTAGGGGCATGTCCCTGCTGGACCTGGTGCAGGAGGGGAACATCGGCCTCATCCGCGCCGTGGAGAAGTTCGACTACCGCAAGGGGTACAAGTTCAGCACGTACGCCACGTGGTGGATTCGCCAAGCGATAACAAGGGCCATTGCCGACCAGGCCCGCACCATCCGGATCCCCGTCCACATGGTGGAGACCATCAACAAACTCATGCGGACCAGCCGCCGGCTGGTGCAGGAGTTCGGGCGCGAGCCCACCAGCGAGGAGATCGGGCTAGACATGGACGTGACCCCGGAGAAGGTGCGTGAGATTCTCAAGATATCGCAGGAGCCGGTGTCGCTGGAGACGCCCATAGGCGAGGAAGAGGACAACCACCTAGGCGACTTCATCGAGGACCGCGGCGCCATTGCGCCCGCGGACGCCGCCTCTTACCAGCTGCTGAAGGAGCTTGTGGAGGACGTGCTGGACACGCTCAACCTCCGCGAGCGGCGGGTGCTGCAGCTGCGGTTCGGGCTGGAGGACGGGCGCAGCCGCACGCTGGAGGAGGTGGGCAGGGAGTTCGGCGTGACGCGCGAGCGCATACGCCAGATTGAGGCCAAGGCCCTGCGAAAGCTCCGGCATCCCTCTCGCTCCAGGAAGCTCAAAGACTTCCTGGAGTAGGACGTGGGCGGGGGATAGGGTGGGCGAAAGGCCCGAACTTGGGTGACAATCCCAAGGGCCTAACTTATCTGCTGGTTCAGCATTGTGAGTCAAGACCAAGTGAACCGCCCCCCATGCCGGAAGAGGTGACTAATCTCGCACCATCCTCAATAGGTGGCATGTATTTAACGTGTGGCTTGCTTTCCTAGGAGCGTATGTCTACAGGAATAGGGGAAAGTCAAGGGCGTTACTGGAGACACTAAGCTTCCAGTGGGGTCAACACAATGCTAAGTCGGCTTGGACCGGTAGTTGGAATTGGCTTGTTGTGTGTCATGATACCGATGCTGCAGGCGGCATGTGAACTCCCGCCTGTGCCTGAGATTACGTCCCAGCCCGGCAACACTCAATCTCCACCAGTAACATCGACGCCTGAGCCTTCCCAGACGCCCGTATCGCAGCCGACTCCAACGCCTACGGCGCAGCCAGTCCCAACTCCGACGCCTCAGCCGAATCCCACACTGCGCCCGGTTCCCACGCCGGAGCAAGTGCCGACGCCAATTTTCGTACCGGAGCCGCCGCCGGAGCCGACTCCCACGCCGCAGCCAACCCCTTCAGCCAAAGGGCGATGCGAGCAGGCGACGCCCCAGCCGATCACGCCAGAACAGGAAGCAGTTATTGCGGAGTGGCATGAGGCCACGGGAGCCAGAATGCGTGAGTTTGCGGCATATGCGCCTGAGGCATTCAAGGAGTACACTCAGCGATTCGATTACAATTCCGGCGCGCTCCGGCCATTCATTGCCTGGGCCTTGTGTGATGAGGCGTTAGCCCTGCGGCTCCTGGAGATGCCCTTCCTGGCGGACGATCGGGGGGATGGATTGGATGGCGACGTTCTTGCCGCGCTGGCCCGATTGACTGACCCAGACGTGGGTGACGTGGATGAGCTGCTGCTGCACCCGCTGCTTGAAGACGGCATCACGGAGGTCGAAAGAGTATTTGTTTTGGTACTGGCGCTGGAATATGAGGACCCTGACGCCGCAGCCACGATTCAATCGGTCCCGTGGGTGCAGGAACTAATGCGAGAAGTCGCGCTAAGTGCAAACGATTTCGACGCCTCGAGATCTTCTCTCAACATCTGGATCCTACGTAGGTTGGTTGAGATGGCGGACCTTTCACCCGTATCGCTTCGAGTATTCCTGGAATTGCCGTGGGTGAGGGAGCAAGGAATCTAGGAGGAGCATTGGCTAACCGGGACACTCCGGAGCATCGAGAGCTCAATTCATGTGATGGCGGTCCTCGCGAGGCATATCGCAGCGAAGAGTGATGAAGGCATGGCCAGCGTACTCCGGATGCCATTCATGCAAACGCTCGAGCCTGATGACGAATATGTACTGGATATCCTTTGGGAAACGTCGGATGCCGGACACAGTTGGACGGATGGAGAGATGCCCTTAAGGCAACTCCTATCCGACCCAGTATTGGAAGGCGGAATCACAAACGACAACTTGGGCGAGGTAGCTCTTGCCGACCTACGAGTGCGGAACCCGGAGTATGCCAGCGAATTGGAGCGGCTCCCCTGGATTCTGGATGGCGTGTCTCCTTCCGAAGGTTCAGGCATCTTTGCTCTGTGGAGACTCGAACATCTGGGCGCCGATGTATATCAGAGTGTCGTCTGGGAAGACTGGGTGGCAGACGGTCTCACTGAACAGGAATCATCCGCCATACATGCCTTCGAACAGACGGTAATCAGAGAGCGCTACATGGAGTCTGCACAGCAATAGCCATTGAACGAGGAAAACGTGCTGACCATTCTGGATAAGTCGTTCATGGGGAGTATCGGACCTTTCCACGCCGCACTACTCTTACGTTCGACGATTCGACTGCTTCAAAATGGAGAATTGGGAGAGAGGCCGGATCTATCGAGCACGCTATTGGAATGCAGCGGGACACAGAAGGCGGAACGGCTGATTACCCTTCCGCGTGCGTGGGAGGTCGCCCTGCCGGTTGTCTGTCCCGCAGGACTGGAGCTCGACCGGACAGTGCGGCAAGGCGTTTCCGTATCCCGTACGATGGATATCTACGAAAGAGCTGAGCGGGCCGGCGCAGGTCGCGCCGCTAACGTGGAATGAAGCCCGGCAGCTTATCGTCGGGCACGGCGGGAGTCCGTGTGCAGCCCCCCGCACGCCTCAGTTGACCACTGAGGTGAACGCGCGCAGAAACTCCTCGTCCGACATGCCGGCAGCGGCGGATAGACGGCCGAGCATCTCGGCGTCCTCCAGGTCCTGCCGCTCCAGCCGGATCATGTACTCCCGCGCCGTCGCGTAGTAGGGTGACGCCACGTCAACCAAACGCACGCGCGTCCTGCCCGTGTCCGGGTCGCGAAGTTGGTGCATAGGCAGCGGGGTCAGGTCGCCGTTCTCGATGCAGATGAGCGCGCCCCGCGCCAGCTCCTCGCGCGGCTCCTCCGCCAGGATGCGCACGGCGCCCCAGCCCAGCGTGCGAGTGTAGTCGATGTCGAACGGCACGGGCGCCGCGGAGCGCAGCCCGTAGCCGATGGTGGAGTCCACCAGCTGGAACGTTTCGCCCCGCTCGGCGAACCTGCCCTGCACCGCTTGACGCAGAATCATCGCAAGCGGTATCTCCGCTAGGCGTATGTGTCCGTAGGGGTCGCGGGTCACCTGCACACCGGGCACCTGCGCCAGTTCCTCCGGGTCGAGCCTGCTGCCAATGCCCTCCGCGACGACCAGCAGGCCGTGCCTCTGACCCATAGCCCTGCGCTTGATGATGGCCCCCTCCATGACCTTGCACACCTGGTCCAGCGAGAGGCTCGGCGTGGAAAACTCCTCCGGGATGATGGTCGTGGTGGCGCCGGCGGCCTTGCCGATGCCCAGGGCCAGATGTCCCGCCGTGCGGCCCATCACCACCACCATGTACCACCGGTTGGTGGTGCGCGAGTCCTCCATCATGTTGAGCACGATCTCCGTGCCGACCTGCCGGGCGGTCTCGAAGCCGAAGGTGGGCATGCCGCCAGGCAGGGGCAGGTCGTTGTCGATTGTCTTGGGGACGTGGACGACGCGCAGCGAGTCGTGGGACACGCGTGCCACCTCGGACGCGCCGAAGGCGGTGTCGTCCCCCCCGATGGTGACCAGCCGGGTGACGCCCAGCTCACCGAGTGTCTTGCCCACCTGCTCCAGGTGCTCCTCGCTGCGCGTGGGGTTGGCGCGGGAGGTGCGCAGGACGCTGCCGCCCTGGAAATGAATGCGCGACACATCAGAAATCGTGAGCGGATGCACGTGCTCCGTGCTGCCCGCGATCAGGTGCTGGAAGCCGTCGACGATGCCCAGGACCTCAAAGCCGGAGTTGATGGCCTCGATGGTGACGGAGCTGATCACGCTGTTGATGCCGGGCGCGGGTCCTCCGCCAACCAGAATGCCGAGCTTCTCGCCGTTGGCCGTCATGGAGCCTCCTTGGAGTGTTGGTTAGTCGGTGTCCTACGGAGGTGAGCTTGAGAGGGTGAGGTAAGCCGCGCTCATCGCGGGGGCGTAAGCGACGACGGCCGTCTCCGCCTTGACGTTGACCTGGCGAGCCCCGGCCGTGCCTCGCAGCTGCTCGATGCCGTCGATGTACATGGCGGTGCGCGTTCGCCCGCAGCCGAGGTTTCCGCCGCCCGACAGGAACGGGTGCGGTCCCTCCACGCTGATGTCGCCCTTGACGAAGTCCTTGGCCTCGCCCTCCTTCACGCCGTGCCACTCAAACGCCTCCAGCGCCAGCGGCATGAACGGCGAGAAGCCGTCGTACGGGTTGAAGATGTCCACTTCGTCCGCGCGCAGGCCGGAGCCCTCGTACACCATGGAGGCAATGTTGCGCTTGCCTTCCATCCACTCGTCCAGGGTCAGGTAGCTGCTTCTGGCGACGTTGCCGCGGCCCTGGTTGTGGTTGAGCACGTATACCGGCTTGTGTCGCATGTCCTTCGCGCGCTCCGCGGTGGTGATCACGAAGGCGCCAGCGGCGTTCACCGGCCTGTCGTAGTCCCATATGCGGGCCGGGGACGCGATGGGCCTGGATGCAAGGTAGTCCTCCGTAGTGAGGCCGGACGCCCCGTTGGTGGCGTAGAAACCCCAGGACGTCATCATGCCGTTGCGGTGCTCCGTGAGGATCAGCGGCGCCATCAGCTCTTCCCAGGTTGTGCCGTAGCGGGCGCAATATTGCTGGATGCAGATTGTGCCGTCGATCTGCAGGGACAGCGCGTTGGCGCCCCACGGGAAGTTCCACTGATTGGGACCCTGAGCGTAGTCGGCGGCGTTGTCACCGCCACGGCGATAGCGGCCCTCCAGATTGTTGGCGGTGTAGATGTAGAGCGCGATCTCGCACTTGCCCTGAGCGACGGCCTCAGCGGCGAAGCCCAGGCCCTCGCCGATGTCCGGCAGTGCCTCCGGGGCGTACGTCACGCCGGTCAGGCCCGGCATGTTGTTGAGCATCCACTTGCCCGTGACGATGGTCAGCCCGTCCTCCGAGTCATAGGGCGGCGCGAGGTAGGGGCGATAAGGGCCCCAACTGGCCGCGGCGCCGCCATTGGCGCCTGCCATGTTGTTGGGGCACTGGAGCAGCCCGTCAACCTCCTCAGGCCTCACGCCCGCGTCCTCAAGCGCGCGCTGTGCCGCCAGGATGCAGAAGGCGCCCAGCGTCCTGTCCATGGACACGCCGTCCCATCGCCGGTCCACCGGGGACATGCCCCAGCCCGTGATGGCAACCTTGCCCTGGTGCGGCCAGACGCCGAGCCCCTTCCTGTCTCTTCTCCAACCGGTCTCTGCCGTTGTCATGGTCTTGTCCTCCGTGCAGAATGAAGTTTTCGGTACGTGAAAGCGTCTCGCCTACTCGACCAGCTTCCACTCGTGGATCAGCTGTCCTGGGGCCACCTCCTCGAAGGTGACCTCCACGGCGGCGCCGATTGGCACCTGCCTCACGGGGACGCCAGGCAGGTTGGAGTAGAAGTTGATGCGCGGGTCGTCGTCAAGCTCGATGAAGGCCAGGTTGAATGGCTGATCCTCCACGCGCCGCGCCAGGTGGATGTCCATCATCACCACGTAGGTGGATATGCGGCCGCGACCGCTGGTCTCCTTCCACTCCAGGTCCTCCGAGCCGCAGTCCTGGCAGGCGGGCTTGGGCGGGTACTGGAGCGTGTCGCACTTCGGGCAGTTCTGGACCACCAGCCGCCTCTCGTTGACGGCGTCCCAGAACGGCTTGCCAACGTCGTCCGGAACCGGTATGAGCTTGGGCATGTCCCGTCTCCTTTCGTGTGCATCGGCGCGTCCGTCGCGCCGGCAGGTTGGTTAGCCGATCGCGTCTGCTATCGGGCTGCTATGGGGTTGACCTCTTCCCAGTTGACGATGTTCCGCTCCCGGTAGTCGTCAACCTCCTGCTCGCTGTAGCCGATCTCGGCCATGATGTCGGGAGTGTGCTGGCCGGGGTACGGGGCCGACCGGTAGCTGCAGGCCATCTCGGAGAAGTGAACGATGCTGCCGTTTCGCAGGTACCTCCCGAAGCGCGGGCTCTCGTCCTCCACCTCCACGGCCAGCCCGAGCTCCTGCGCGTGCGGGTCGTCCATGAAGAATTCCTCGTCCTCGCTGTAGCTGACGCGGACGCAGGCCACGTCCTGCGCGGTCAGCATCTGCTCCCACTCCGCGGCCGTGCGCGTGGCGAACACGGCGGCCAGTTGCTCCACAAGCTCATCGTCGTGGGACGTTCGCGCCGCCGGTGCGAACCGGGGGTCGCCGATGAGGTCGGCCCGCCCGATGGCATTGCAGAGCGCCTGCCACTCCTCCTCGAATGGGCAGGCCAGGAACACCCAGCCGTCGCTCGCCTCGTAGATCCTGTAGAGGGCGTGGAGGCCGTAGCAGTCGGCGTCGGGTACTGCGTAGGGCGGCCGGCCCTGGTAGTCGTAGGCCTCGTCGTGGTTGGCCCAGGCGTTGGCGCACATCATCGTAACCTGGATCGACTGGCCCTGACCGGTACGCTCCCTGTCCCACAGGCCCAGCATGATGGCGGTGCCGACGGCCTGCGAGGAGTTGGGGTCGGGGTTGCCCTCGTTGGCGCGCATCATGCGGCGGGACATGTCCTTGATCTCGTCCATGTTCATGGGCTGGTAGGTGGGAGGTGGCGTGGCCCTGCCGGCCTGTCGCAGTGCGCCCCCGAACAGTGCGCCTGGAATGGGGTGCGCGCCGGGCCGGCGGCTGTGCGGGCCGGTGGCGCCGTATGCGCCGACGTAGACGTGCACCAGCCGAGGGTTGATCTGCCGGCAGGTCTCGTAGTCGATGCCGAGCCGGTCGGGCACGCCGGGCCGGAAGTTGTGCAGCAGGACGTCTGCGCGGGCCACCAGCTTGTGTACCAGCTCGCGGCCCTCCTCCGTCTGGAGGTCTACGCGGATGCACTCCTTGCCGGAGTAGGTGCGGATGTTGTTCAGGTTCACGGCACCCACGCCGGGCATGCCGCGGCCGGGCACGGCGTCCACCTTGATGACGCGAGCGCCCAGGTCAGCGATCATGACGGCGCCGTACGGCCCCGCAATCACGGTCGAGAAGTCCAGTACGGTCACGTCCTCGAGCGGGTGCTTGGGCATGGGATGGCTGCCGTTGGAGCTTGCTCCGGCGACCAGCGCAGGCTCGCGTCCGGCCAGCTCCGCGAGCACCTCCTCCGTGTGCTGTCCCAGGTCGGGCGCCGGGCCGCCGACCTCGCCGGGGTTGTTCGCAAGATCTGCAAGGACGCCTACCACCTTCATGGGGCCCACGCGCGGGTCGTCGATCTCGACGACGTGGCGGTTGTGCACGAACTGCGCATGGTTCATCGCCTCGACGGTGTGGAGGAACGGCTCGCCGGCGATGTCGCCGTCTTCGACATAGATCTCCATCCACTCGTCCATGGTCTTTTCCTGCATGCGCTCGAGAATGAGCTCCCGCAGGGCTTCCTGGTTCTCAGGCGTGAGGGCGGACGTGTTCTTGAATCTGTCGTCCTCCAGCACCCAGCCGAGGCCGATGGCGCGCAGGTGTGCGTGCAGTAGCCGCGGGCTGAACTGGATGTTGGCGTGCTGCAGCCAGCGGCCGTCGCCGGTGCGGACGGGGATGTAGCCAAGGTTAGGCAAGGTGCGCGGGCCGGGCAGCGTGTTGGGGAACCGCTCCGGGTCGATGCGCGTGAAGTAGGTGGACAGCTGCCGTCCGCCGTAGTAGGGGATCATGCCCTGGAGCACGCTGGTATCCACCCGCTGGCCGCGTCCGGCCCTTGCCCTGGCTCGCAGCGAGGCGAGGATGCCCCGCACTGCGCCCTGGCTGGCGGCCCAGGTCCCGGTCTGCACCGCCACGTACGCAGGCCCTTCTCGATCGAGCTGTCCGGCGAAGTTGTGCATGCGACCACTCCGCGCGGCGATCACGCCTTCGTAGCCCTTCACGTTGCTGAGCGGCCCGCTGCGACCGAAGCCCGAGATTGAGCAGTAGATGAGCCGGGGATTGATGGCGGAGAGAGTCTCGTAGTCTACGCCGAGACGCTCCGCCTCGCCGGGCCGGTACGACTCCACGAGCACGTCGGCCTGGGCGGCCAGCGTCTGCGCCTTCTCGCGGTCGGCGGCGTCCTCCAGGTCCAGCACTATGCCGCGCTTGCCGCGGTTCCACGCCAGCCAGGTGGGGTGCGAACGGTAGGGGCTTCCGGTGGGCGGCTCCACGACGATAACGTCTGCGCCGAAGTCGGCCAGCACCGCCGTAGTGAGCGTCCCCGGCATTCCGAAGCTGAAGTCCAACACAGTCAGTCCGCTACAAGGTCCAGGCATCGCATCCTCCTCTCCCGCGTACGCTAGAGCGCCGCGATCCGGTGGTTATACCGGAGTAGATCTGCTATGTGGTTTCGTATGTCTTGGCTCTGGCCTTCAGACGCTCCGAATGTAGGAATAGGTCGTCAGGGCTGTTTACTGGGACCCTTTCCTCCCTTTCCCCGTCAAAGAAGCCTACGTATTTGCGTGCGCGATGGAAGTAAAGGCGACATATGGTGCGGGTTGCTCTGTTGTCTACCACAATTGCGCAATACGAAAGTCGGTCGCGGATTCCAACCCGACTAGGCTCCAGGATGTCCCGCAATATGGCCTTTATGGCATAGAATGCCTGCCACTCTTCAGCCGTAGTTTCGACCGCATCCTCTTCAGGTTCCACTGTTTCTTCAGGGAGTGGGGCCGGTGTGTCCTGAGCGGCGGCCCCACCATGTAGCGCCGTCTTTAGACGATCGTTTACCTTGGCAGTCAAGAACTCCTGAGTGGCGTCTTTGGCAAGTCGAGTAAACTGCTCCAGGCGCTGCTTTGTCCTTAGTCCACTGGAGGATTGGGCCATGAGATAGCGTACGAATTCCTCTGAGGGTTCGCTCCAGTCACTTTCCAATACTCGCTTAATCTCCCGCAGGTATTTGAGGTCGCGCGCATTCGCCAGCAACGCGTCTTGGTCGAATGTTGCCTTAGTGAAATTCCGGAGTTCCTTCACGTTGATCGAGTCTGGATTGAGCAAGTCGATCTCCAGGAAAGGTCGCTCATCCATCAGATTTTGCTTCTCCAAGTCTGTGAAGAACCGATATGTGACACCGTCGGTTAGAATTCCAACTCGGGCGTCCGTCTCCTGAAAGTACCTCTTTAGCTGAGCTGCGGGCTCTCTCTCAAGGTTCACCCCGTAAGCCTTGCATTCGATCAGAAGGATGGGTTTTCCATCATGGAATATGGCGTAGTCGACCTTTTCGCCTTTCTTGCCACCTACGTCCGCAACATACTCTGGTACTACCTCAGCGGGATCAAAGACGTTGTAACCGAGAACTCCTTGGATGAACGGCATAATGAGAGCATTCTTTGTAGCTTCTTCAGTGGCTACCATCTCCAGCCGCTTGCTAACGCGGGTAGAGATCTCGCGAACTCGGTCCTCAAAGTCCATGCCATCCAGCGAAACCATTCGGCTACCTCCGCGCACCTTGTCGTAGTACCCACACACCCGACACTACGTGCTTACGTTTGGGCCGGATTCGAGGATTCTGAGGGCATTATGCCACCAGCCATCACCCAATTCAAGCAGACGCCTGGATCCAAGCGCGTTTGTGCCTAGGCGAGCGGGAGTGAGTTTGCTGCTACAACCACAGGCGCTATCACGAGGTCTTGCGGAACGTGACGCCCGTCAGACGTGCTAAGAGGCAGTCGAGAAGATATGCTACGCCGTACAAGGGGGGAGAAGGCTCGAACCATCGAACTGCGGAGACAGCACAACAGGGCCTTGGGAGCTCCACAGACCTCCATCCCATGCCAAAACTCTTGGCATCAATGCGTACCAATTCTGCCGGTTGCCGACACTCTTGACCACGTAAGCTTCTGTACTCGGGAGAGAATTCCAGCTAAACTCATGAGGCATCCGGAACGAGTCGCAAGGAGGCACACCGATGACTACTCAGACCGAAAAGGGTCTTGCAGAACCGGCCCAGTACAGAGTATTAGGCACCAGGGCGCCCCGACTGGACGGCCTGGAGAAGGTGACAGGCGCTGCAAAGTTTGGAGCCGACATACACCTGCCCGGAATGCTTCATGGCAAAATGCTAACGAGCCCCTACGCCCACGCTCGCATCCTCTCCATAGACTCCAGGGAGGCGGAGGCCACTCCAGGCGTAAAGGCCGTGATAACTGCCAAGGACTTCCCCATCTTCGAACAGCAGCCGGATATAGATTTCGTCGCGGAGCAGTTCCGCGGCGCCAGGATTATGGCCGAGCACTTCATGGCTCGCGACAGGGCTCTGTACCGAGGCCACCCGGTGGCGGCCATCGTTGCAACCAGCCCTCACATCGCCGAAGAAGCCGCAAAGCTGATTCACGTGGAGTACGAGGTACTCCCGGCCGTCCTCACCATAGCGGACGCTCTCAAGGACGACGCCCCATTGGTCCACGATAGCCTGACTACGGTCACTCGCGGCCCGGATGGCCGAGAGGTCTCGGATACGAAGTCCAACGTGGCAAGCCACGCGCAGCTCAGGCGAGGCGATCCGGAAGCCGGGTTCAGGAAGGCGGAAGTCATCGTGGAGCGGGAGTATTCGACCCAGCCAGTCCACCCTGGCTACATAGAGCCATTCGCATCCGCTGCACAGTGGAACGCCGACGGCCATGTGACTGTTTGGACCACCACCCAGGGTACCTTTGACGTTCGGGAGGGCACTGCCTCCATCATCGGCATCCCCGAGTCAATGCTGAAGGTGATCGCCATGGAGTGTGGGGGAGGATTCGGGGGCAAGGGCCCGAACACGAATCCGCTGAATCCGATGGCGGCTATCCTCTCCAGGAAGACCGGCCTGCCCGTCAAGATGGTCATGAGCCGCAAGGAGACCTTCGAAAGTACCTGTCCCGCTTCGGCAACCTACATCCGGCTAAAGATGGGGGCCGATGCATCGGGGCGAATCACAGCTGCCGAGTACCACCTCGCCTACCAGGCGGGAGCGTTCCCGGGGTCGCCGGTGGGGGCGGGAGTGCAGAACGGCCTCGCGTCATACAAGATCGAGAACTTCCAGGTGGACGGCTACGACGTCGTCACAAACACGCAAAAGATGCAGAGCTACCGGGCGCCTGGACAACCTCCCGCCACCTTTGCCGTGGAGAGTGTTGTGGACGAGCTGGCGGAGAAGCTGGGCATGGACCCCATGGAGTTCCGGTTGAGGAATGCCGTGCAAGAAGGGGAACGTATGCCCAACGGAGTGCTGTATCCGCGTATAGCCTGCACGGAAATCATGGAAGCCATGAAGAATCATCCCCACTACACCGCCCCTCTCGGCGGGCCAAACCGCGGTCGTGGAGTATCCGTGGCCGCCAGGGCGATAGGTGGCGAGGGGGCCACGCCCCACGTTGCAACCATCAGTGTCAACGCGAACGGCACAATTGCACTCATGACGGGCTCAAACGACCTGAGCGGCACGCGGACCTCGGTGGCAATGCAGGCGGCCGAAGTGTTGGGGCTGGAAGCGACAGACGTGGTATCAACTGTTGGCGACACCGATTCCGCGGGTTGGAGCGGTGTTGCCAACGGCAGCAAGATCACCTATTCGACGGGTCTGGCTGCCATCGCTGCCGCGGAGGAGGTCAAACTCCAGATGAAGGCTCGTGCAGCCCTGGTTTGGGAGGTACAGCCGGAGGACGTGGAGTTCCAGAACGGTACTTTCGTGTGCTCCAAAAACCCGGCTGACCGGTTGAGCTTCGAGGAGTTGGCGGGTAGGCTCATGCGCACGGGAGGCCCGATCACCTGCGCTGGGTATTCGTTCCCGACCGGTCCAGGCGGGGTGTTGTTTGGAGGCAACCTGGTGGACGTGGAGGTGGACCCCGAGACTGGAAAGGTGGACATCTTGCGGTTTACCACCTTCATAGACGTCGGCAAGGCGGTACACCCCAGCTTTGTGGAAGGACAGGCACAGGGTTCGACCGCGCAGGGAGTCGGGTGGGCGCTGAGCGAGGAGTACTGCTACACCGGAGACGGCGCGATATCCAACTCAACCTTCCTGGACTACCGAATGCCGACCACCCTGGACCTGCCCATGATTGATACCGTGATTGTGGAGGTGCCCAACCCTGGCCACCCGTTCGGACTGAGGGGAAGAGCAGGGGAGATCCCGATAGTTCCCGTCATCGGAGCCGTGGCCAACGCGGTGTCCAACGCCACCGGAGTCCGCATGACCAAAGCGCCCATGAATCCAGCCACCATCATCGAGGCCCTGAAGGAGAGCGGGGCGAAAGTATAAACCGGACTGGTCGTCCAAGTCCTTCGCGCGAAGTGTCAGCGAGGCACCGCGCGTATCTTAGGAGCCGATCTGCCAAATTGCTTCGTAAGTCTCGGCTGGGAGGACTGCCTAGATGGTGCTTGGTGGTACCCCTGGGCGGACTCGAACCGCCGGCACACGGTTTAGGAAACCGATGCTCTGTCCTCTGAGCTACAGGGGCCCGGATTCACCTCGGCAATTGTGCCACTATTCCGCCGACTTGTCGAACTCCCCCGGGGACTGGGACTCCGCCTTTCCCGCGACGCGCTCCTCCTCCAGCGACTCCCATCTGTCCCGCATTAGCTCCATGAGCAGGAAGTCGTAGCCGCTCCGTCGCACCTCTCGCAGCGCCACAAATCCGCACTTAGTGAATGACTTCTGCGCGCGGAGATTCCACGTTAGTGTGTGGAGGTAGATTCGCTTCAGGCCGGTGGTGGTGAAGATGTGGCTCACGAGCGTGTTCACCACGTCCGTGCCGTAGCCCTTGCTCCAGTAATTCCTGTCCCCGATCAAGATGCCGAGCTCCGCCTGTCCCCGGGCGTTGTCGACGTCGTAGTACATGCAGTTACCGATGAGCTTGCTGTTGTGAGTCTCAATGGCGAAGCGCTTGGACCACGGCACGGGGTATCGCAACTCGTCCTCGATGAGGCGGACGTAGCTGGCGTAGGTCATGCGCAGGGGCGTGGTAGCGTCCAGGGCCGCCAGCTCCTCGTCGACGCGCCACTTATAGTCCTGCTCTGCGTCCTCCATGCGCTTGTCCCTGAGGACCGTGAGCTCGCCTCTGATTAGTGTTGGCTGCATCTCGCGCCTTCTACGAAACCATTGCAATGGCTTTTTCCAGTACGTTAATCTCGTTCTGGTAGGTGAGCGAACGCAAAGATTCCTCGCTGGTCGACCACCGCACCTCGTCGAACTCGTGGTCGTGGTCTTCCAGCGCGCCGCCGGTAGGTGTCATGAGGTAGAAATGGACGGTCTTGTGGCACTTGACGCCGTCGTCTGGCCTGACGAACCAGTACCGGATCGAGTTGATCGGGGCTTCCATGCGGACCCTGAGGCCCGTCTCCTCGCGCACTTCGCGGAGGGCTGTCTCCTCCAGAGTCTCGCCTTGGTCGGGAGTGCCCTTGGGAAGTCCCCACGTCCAGCCGTTCTGGGTCTGGTGGCCGCAAATTACCACCTCCACGCCTGCGTCTCCCATGCGGTATACCACTCCCCCAGCGGAAACGGGATACTCTATTCTGGCGTCACCTTCCATAGCACTGCGTAGCCGATGTTGCATTGAGCGGTATCATTGTATTCGATTTCCTGTTGAAATCAAACAGCCGCTGCGTGGGGGGTGGACTGCGGCGCGCGATAGCTCACTTATATTGTTCGACAGGCTTACCATGAGCGGGGCAATGTGGTTGCGGTCTCGGCAGGCTGCCTCAGAGCGGCTACAGCTGTACCCGGCGGGACGGCAGGCGGCACTTCTCGGCGGTCATGATGGCCCCGATGCTGTCGACTGCGGAGTCGAGCAAGTCGTTTACCACAACGTAGTCGAACAGCGGCAGCTGGTACAGCTCGTCGATTGCCGTGCGGATGCGGAGCTCCAGGTCCGGCGTGGTCTCCGTCTTGCGCTCCCGCAGGCGGCGCTCCAGCTCCTCCGGCGACGGCGGCATGAGGAAGATGAACACGGCATCTTCCACGTTGCGCTTTATGGTTGCCGCGCCCTGGACGTCGGCCTTGATGATCACGTCCCGGCCTTCCTCCAGCGCGCCGGCCACCTGGTCGCGTGGGACCCCGTACCAGTTGCCGTACACCTGCGCGCACTCCAGGAAGTCGCCATCCTCAACCTTCTGGTGGAATGTGTCCCTGTCCAGGAATACGTAGTCCACGCCATCGACCTCACCTGGCCTCTGCGTGCGGGTGGTCGCCGTGACGGTGAAGTGCCAGTCGTGGCCCTGTTCCTTGAGAAGCCTGAGCACGGAGTCCTTGCCCACGCCGGAAGGCCCGGACAGGATGACCAGCAAAGGCCCTCCGCCGGCCTGGTCGTAGACGGGTCTATCCAGTGGTCTCACTCTTCGATCCTCTCACTCGAATCTCAGCGAGTCGAGGTCCTCCCAGAAGCCGGGGTAGGATATGTCCACCACGTCGCCGTCAGCGATGTTCACTTCCTGCTGGGTCACCAGCCCTGCGATGCCGAGCGTCATGGCCAGCCGGTGGTCTCTGTGGCTGTCGCAATCGCCTCCCTGTAGAGCGCCGGCGCCCTCGATTATCAGGCCGTCCGGCAGTTCCGTTATCTTCGCGCCCAGCTTGGTAAGTTCCGTAGCGGTTGCGTGCAGCCGGTCCGACTCCTTGTATCGCAGCTCCTGGGCGTCCCGGATGGTGGTGGTGCCGTGGGCCAGGGCCGCGGCGAGGGCCAGCACGGGCACCTCGTCCTGCACGATCGGTATCATGTCGCCGCCGATCTCAACGCCGCGCAGCTCGCTGGACTCGACCATAAGGTCGGCGACGGGCTCGCCGCCCTCCATGCGAGGGTTCTCCTCGGTCACGTTCGCGCCCATTTCACGCAGCACGTCCAGGACGCCGGTGCGACTCGGGTTCACGCCCACGTTGGCGAGGCGAATGCGCGCTCGAGGGTGGATCGCGCCGGCCACGAGCCAGAACGCCGCCGAGCTGATGTCGCCGGACACGGTGACGTCCAGGGGCTTGAGCGCGGGGCCCGGCTTCACGATCAGCGCCAGCCCGTCCTCCTCCACATTGGCGCCCATGGCGCGAAGCATTCTCTCCGTGTGGTCGCGGGAAAGCGCGGGCTGGTGGAGGACCGTCTCCCCATTGGCGAATAGGGCAGCCATAAGTAGCGCTGACTTTAGCTGCGCGCTGGCAACCGGCATGTTGTACTCGATGCCGTTGAGGTCGCCCCCGCGGATGGCCAGCGGAGCCAGCGAATCGCTTCCGCGGCCCATGACCTGCGCGCCCATCAGCCGCAGCGGCTGTACCACGCGGCCCATGGGGCGGGCGCGTAGAGAGCGGTCGCCGGTGACCACGGACAGGAATGGCGTGCTGCCGAGCAGTCCCATGATGAATCGCATGGTGGTGCCGCTGTTCTGGGCGTCCAGAACGTCCTCCGGCTCCTTGAAGTGCTCCAGGCCGGGCGAGGTGAGCACGAGCATGGGCGTGTCTGAGGACCCCTTTTCCGGCTCCACCACCTCCGCGGTCACGCCAAGCAGCCGCAGGCACTCGAGCGTGGAGCGGCAGTCGGCTCCCTCCGAGTAGTTGTGCACGGTGACGCGTCCGGCCGCCAGGCTGTTGAGTATGGCGGCCCGGTGCGAGACGGACTTGTCTGCCGGCGGGGAAAGTGTGCCGGCCAGCCCATCGGCGGGAAGAACAGACCTGTTCATCTGACCTCTAGTCCTCTCTCTTCTTATCGTCCTTCTGCCACTCGAGCATCTGTCGCACGCGTCCGGCGGCCCTGTCGCCCATGACGAGGCCGCCCATGGTCTCGATCGTGGTGGGCAGCTCCACCATGGGGGCGGCAGCCCGGGCGGTGACCTTGTTCTGCACCCACCGGTCGCGCGCCTCCCATGCGCCGTCGAAGGCCCTGCCGAGCGTGCGCTCGTCTCCCTCCTCCACCATTCCGCGGAACTCCTCGAGCTCGCGTATGAACTCGTCGATCCATCGATTGAGCGCTTCGCGGTTTGTCAGGCAGATGTCACGGCTCATCTCAGGGCTGCCCGAGGCCAGCCGGCTGACGTCCCGAAATCCGTTCGCGGCCAGCTTTGCGATCTCCGGCCAGGAGGGATTGGCGGAGTTGAGCTTGACAAGCACGGTCGATAGCACAAGCGGCAGGTGGCTTATGGCGGCGACGTAGCTATCGTGCTCGGCGGCGTCGATGAAGAACGGCTTGGCGCCCACCGACTCCGCCATGTTCGTCACGATTTTGACCGCCTCTTCGTCGGCGCCACTGCCCGGGATGATGCAGTAGGTGGCGTTCTGGAACAGGTCCGCCTCGGCTGCAACCGGCCCGGACAGCTCCTTGCCGGCCATGGGGTGCCCGCCCACAAAGCTGACGGTGTCCGGCAGAAACTCCTCTGCCCATGCAAGCACCTCCGCCTTGGTGCTGCCGGTGTCGGTGACTATGACGCCGGGCTCCAGCTCCGGTCCGTACAGCCTGAGCATCTCCCTAATGCCTCCCACGGGCGTCGCCAGTATGACCATCCGCGACCCGCGGATGGCGTCGATCGGGTTGTTCTCAGTCGAGTCGCAGGCGCCCATCCTGCGCGCGGTCCCCGACACGCCTCTGTCCCGGTCCGTTCCCACGATCTCCACGCCCAGATTCGCCTTCTTGAGAGCCAGTCCCAGGGACGTGCCTATCAGTCCCATGCCGACTATGGTGATTCTGTCCACTCCCGGCCTCCTTGCGCCTGCCGACTCTTCCCGTCCGGCAGCCGACGATGCTAGATGTCCTGACCCACGATAACTAAGCCTACCACATTCACAATGGGACGCAGAACCCCCCAGAGCAAATTCAGGTTGGTGGCCCAGTCCAGCATGATTATGCCTAGCAGGATCACTGGGCCGTAAGCCTCGCGGCGGGCCATGGCGGAGGCCGGGCCCGGCGGCAGCAGGCCGATCGCGACCTTGGAGCCGTCCAGCGGGGCCAGCGGTATCAAGTTGAATATCGCCAGGATGATGTTGTAGAAGATCACGAAGCCCAGGAGGTCAGCAAAGAGGCCGGTCAGCGGGCCATCCAGCCCCGAGAAGGCGAATGGCGAGTGCCAGGGCACCAGCCCAGCGCGTATAGGCACGGCACACAGGGAAGCGGTGACCAGATTGGAGACGGGCCCGGCCGCGGACACGGCGGACATCCCTGCCCTCGGCCCGCTCCGCAGGAAGAACGGGTTGACGGGCACCGGCTTGCCCCAGCCAAAGCCCACCAGAAGCATCATGATGGCGCCCATCGGGTCCAGGTGGCGCATTGGGTTCAGGGAGAGGCGGCCAAGCCTCCTTGCCGTATGGTCTCCCAGGTAGGTGGCCACGACGGCGTGGCTGAACTCGTGGACGGTGACTGCGATGAGCAGCGCGGGCGCCACGGCGGCGAAGAACACGATGACAACGTCCAGGAACGCGCCCGGGTTGTTGAACAGAAGGTCTATCGAGCGTAGAAGCATGGCAGGTGGCGGCCTGTGCAGGCTGCAGTCACATTATACAGGCAAGCGAGCATCGGCCGCGCAGGCTTTCGGCATCACGCCACCACCAGGGGCACCGTCATCTCGGAATGCGACAGGCCGGAGTGCTGCGACGCCTCGGCCATGATGGGGCGTATCATGCCGTCGGGATCGTAGGAGACCACGTCGCGACCCCTGGAGATGGCGACCACGTCGCCCATTCGTTCCCGGACGGCGGGAGCTATGGGGCCTGGCCCGAACAGCTCCAGGTTCTCCGCCTCATCGAGTGTGATCATCATGAACCGATTGCCGAGCCGGTGCCTGAGGCCGTCCAGGTCGCCGAACTGCATTCCATCCCCAAGGTGGAGGTAAAGGATCCGCGCATCGCCCGAGGGCGCGAACCTGAGAGGCGCCGTGACACTGCTGGACGGCACGATTCGCCGCCTCGCGCCGGGCGGAGCGTCACGCAGGCCGTGGTCGGCGCTCACAACCAGGCGTCCGGCGCCGCGGAGCCCGGCGGACAGCCTCTCCATCTCGGCGTTCACCTCCGCGATGGCCTCTAGGGTGCGCGCATGCGTGGCTCCGTACCTGTGGCCGGCGTCGTCGACCAGTGGCGTATAGACGAAGGTGTAGGTGGGAGCGACGGCCCCGGCGACCCTGGCCGCAACCGCGTCCGCGGCCTGTTGCAGCGACCCATAGCTCTGCTTGGGCCAGCCGCCGCTGAGGTACGCGGAGTAGACGCTTTCGGCAAGCTGGTAGGGAAACACGCATAGGGAGTCTCTCGGAACGGACTGCAGGAGCGATGGTAGCAGGAAGACGTCGTCGGGCGTGACGCCCATGGACGCCAGGGACCGCCTGCCGGTCCGGGTCACGAATGGCAGCACGGCCCCCGCTCCGCCGATGGGCGGAATGTGGGTCCACCAGCCGGTCACGCCGTGGCGAGCAGGCCACTCGCCGGTTGCGAAGGAGGTGACGGCAGGCGCAGTGGAGGACGGGAACACCGTCTGCAGCTCTGCGAGCTGGAACCGACGCAGGAAGGCGTCCTCCGGCAGCGCCGCGACCTGCTCCGCTCCCAGCCCGTCTGCAAGCACGAACACAAGGTGTTCTGCGGGGCCTATGAGGCTCTGCATGTACTCCGAGCCGTGGCTCGGCGGGACTCCTACGGCTCCTGCCAGGGTCGCCACAGCCCGGGCGAGGTCCACTATGTTGGGCACGAGGTGTGAGGGTCGCAGCAGCTCGCCACAGTCGAATGCAGCCAGCAGCTCTTCGAGGTCGCTCATGTTGCCTTCACCGTTGCGGACGCGATGCCCGCGTCCGGACTGCCGAATCGCCCCGTATGCTATCATGGAATCGAAGGGGATGTCGTCCCGGCGCTGGGATGGCTCTCAGGAAGCGCCGGAGACATGCGATGACGAACACCACAGAGGCCGCCAACGTCGCCTCGCCTGCGGAACAGCTGGGGGCTGCGTACGAGGCCTACGGCGCCGACGAGAGGGTGCTTCACGAGCGACTGCTGGCTAAGGTGCAGCGGCCCGAGGACGTGGCGGTCCACACCGAGGCCGCGGGAGACGACTGCTGGACGGTCACGGTGTGCACCTCCGACTGGGTTGGGGCGCTGGCCACCATCGCGGGCCTGTTCCCGGCGTACGGCATGGACATCGAGAGCGCGGACGTGTTCACGCTGCGCGTTCCGGCCTCCCGGCCGGCCGCGGCCAGGCCGGGAGGCGCATTCAGACCTGCAGGACGCAGGCCTTGGAAGGCTCCCGCCCCAAGGCCCGCGCCGGTGTCGCGCAGGCTCCTGGACGTATTCCGCGTGCGTTTCCTATCCCCAACGAGCGATGACGTATGGGAGCGGTTCAGCGTGGAGCTGCAGGAGTTCGTGGCGCTGCTGGTGGCGGGAAGGCGTGATCGGGCGCGGGAGCAGCTGATCGACCGAGTAAGCGAGGCCCTTTCGACTCACGCCGGCCAGGGCGACCGCGTGTATCCCGTGTCCATTGAGGTGAGCAACGACGCGTCGCCGCACCACACGCAGGTTGTCATCCGGTCTACTGACACGGTGGGCTTTCTGTACGCTTTTGCCAACGCGCTTGCTGTGCTGAACGTCAACGTGGAGAGGGCGGAGATTCGCACCGTGGGTGGGGAGACCCGCGACGTGTTCATGGTCACGGGGCGTGACGGGGGAAAGATCGCCGGCGAGGAACAGCTGCGCGAGGTGCGCGTGGCCGCAGCCCTGATCAAGCAGTTTACCCACCTGCTGCCGCGCTCGCCCAATCCTGCGATGGCCTTGCGGCAGTTCAACGCACTGACCCTGCAGATGCTCTCCCGCCCGGACTGGAGCAGCGGTCTGCAGGACCTGGAATCGGTGACCGTCATGGGGACGCTGGCGCAGCTGATGGGCGTGAGCGAGTTCCTGTGGGAAGACTTCCTGCGGATGCAGTACGAGGAGCTGTTCCCCGTGGTGGTTGACCTGCCCTCGCTGGACGAGCACAGGCTGGCGCACCTGCTGGAGCAGGAGTTGAACGGCCGTCTGGAGCATCTCGACGATCACGCGGATCGGGTTGATGTGCTCAACAGGTTCAAGGACCGCGAGATGTTCCGCATTGACCTGCGGCACATCACGGGCCGTATCGGCTTCAGGGAGTTCGCCGTGGAGCTGACCACGCTGGGCGAGGTAACCGTGCGCGCGGCCGCTGCCCTCGCGTACCGGCTGCGAGCGGAGCAGTACGGCGAGCCGCAGCTGCCGGACGGTCGGGCCTGCTCCTGGTGCATCTGCGCGCTGGGGAAGTTCGGCGGGCGCGAGATGCGCTTCGGCTCAGACGTGGAGCTGATCTTCGTGTACGAGGGAGAGGGCAGCACGTCCAGCGAGGACTCAGTGGCAAACTCCCGGTTCTTCGCCGAGTTCGTGAGGTCATTCCTGGGCGTGTTGAAGACCAAGAGGGAGGGCATCTTCGAGGTGGACATGCGCCTGCGTCCCCACGGCAACGCCGGCGCGCTGGCCTGTTCGCTTGCGGGCTTCCGCGACTACTACGCGGAGGGAGGCTTGGCGCGCCAGTTCGAGCGCATGGCGCTGGTGAGGCTGCGGCTCGTTGCGGGTGACGCCGCGCTGAGCGCGCGCGTGACGGATGCCCGCGACGACTTCGTATACTCCGGCACTCCTCTGGACGTGGAGAACATCCGCCATCTGCGGGGCCGCCAGGCGGACGAGCTTGTGCAGCGGGGAGCGCTGAACGCCAAGTACAGCCGCGGCGGTCTGACGGACGTGGAGTACTTTGTGCAGGCGTGGCAGGTGGCTGAGGGTCGCGAGGACGAGAGTCTCCGCGTGACAAACACCCTGGACGCGATTGCCTTCCTGGCGGAAGCGGGGTACGTCACGAGCGAGCAGGCGGACGAGATGGAGGCGACCTACGGATTCCTGCGCCGCCTCATCGACGCGTTGCGAGTGGTGCGAGGCCACGCCAAAGATCTGACGGTGCCTGCCGTGGACACGCGCGAGTTCGCGTACCTGGTGCGCCGGCTCCGCTTCGATTCGGCGGAGGAGCTGCGCGACGCCATCGCCGAAAACATGGCCGCGGCGGAGAGATTGTGGGAGGGAGCCGTCCCTGGGGGAGTCGGCTAGATCAGGTCGATGGGCGGCATCGAGTCGATGATGCCCCTGTCCAGCGCCTTGCCGAAGAGGGTCTCCAGCGCTTTCTCTCCCTCGTCGCCCATGTCCAGCGTGTCGTCGTTCACGTACATCAGGATGAAGCGGCGCACGGTCTCGCGCTCCGTGCCGCGGCTGAACTGCATCGCGTAGTCCAGCGCGTCGTCCTCGTTATCGAAAGCGTACTGGATGCTGTCGCGCAGCGAGTCGACCATGAGCTCGGCCACCTCTTGACCCAGGTCGCGGCGCACCATGTCGAGTCCCAGCGGAATGGGCAGGCCGGTGTCACTCCCCCAGGCCTCGCCGAGATCCAGGATCTTGGCCAGCCCAAGGGACTCGTAGGTCACCTGGCCCTCGTGGATGAGCAGGCCGCCGTCCACGTCCCCCCTCTGGACTGCGCCCACAATCTCGTCGAACGGCATGGGCAGCGCCTCGAAGCCCTGAGCGTACAGCCGCAGCAGCAGGTAGGCGGTGGTGTATTCGCCCGGAATGGCGATGCGCGCGCCCTCGAGCTGCAGGCCGGCGCGCTCGGCTGTGGCAACCACCATTGGGCCGTAGTTGCGGCCGATGGACGACCCCACGCGCATGATGCGGTACTTGTCCGCTACCTGCGGATACGCGCCGGCGGAGATGGCGGTGCCCTCAAGCTCGCCGGTCAGGGCGCGCTGGTTGAGGGTCTGGATGTCCTCCAGCACGTGCTCGACCTGGTATTCGCCTACCGGCACCTTGCCGTGGGCGATGGCGTAGTACATGAAGGCGTCGTCGGCGTCGGGGGTGTGGCCAATACGGATGACGGGCATGGTGCCTCCGAGAATGTGCAGGTTGGGATTGAGCGCCCATATATTAGGGGAATAGAGCGCGTGGCACAAGCCGCCGTTCGTGCGGCAACCCGGCGACCAGGCCAGGTTCGCGGTGAAAATCGCGCGGCGGTCTGGGTGGGGTATAAGCGGGTGCGACGTCTTGGATTTCGCGACTCCGCTGCGCTCGGACGGCAGAGAAAACAGAGACTAGCTAGGAGGGAGCTGGCAAGGCGCAGCGGTTAGTCCGGCCGATGGCCTTCTTCAACCACGTCAGCCCAAGCCCACACTATTCGGTCGATCTGTTCCAGTGTCGCAGATATTGGAGCGTACTTGAAGGACTCATCCTCACTTAGCAGATGCAGGCAAATGGTTTCCACCAAGTACTGGTCACTTTCTTCCTCGTACAACGGGTAGTTGGTATTGACGACTATGGACTCACACGGTACGCCCCATTGACTTCTCTTGCCCTGGCCCAGACGTTCGAAGTCTATCTTTGGAATATCGCCCCCGGTTCTCCTGAGGAGACTGCCAACTGCATCCTTGGGAGCGGACGTTCGATTCTTCACGGTTTTGCTCGGCGCGTTCCCGTTGTTGTGCTTAACGGTGTTGCGTGGGCTATCTGAAGGCTCAGCTGGCTTTCTGCCGCTCGGGTTGTCTGCTTCCCCCAGAGGTCCGCTAGGGACTCCGGCCGACCTTGCCAGCATCTTGAACGCAGCTGACAAGTCACGACGCACCGATTCCGTGCGTTTTCTCAGCGCTCGCGAGACGGGCGTGGATTCGCTAAAGCTGTTCAGATAAGAAACAAGAGGCCTCATCTTATGGTGAATATAGTCGTGTAGCCCGGCCCAATTGGGATCGCTGGTCAACCACTTGCTCTTGTCTGAAGTGGGCTTGATTCCGATTACCCTTATCTCTCCTATGAGCCGCTGCAACGACCCTTTACCCGCGAGATTGTGCCCAAACTCTTCACCCTGGGTTATGAGTCGGCCATTGAAGAGAGTGCGGATGCCTGCCCTAATGGAAACACCGCGTCCATGCGGAATTCGGTCTCTGTCAATTATCCAGATGCGGCCCTCCACAAAGACCCCTTGCTCCAGTTTTTGTCTGGGTATATCCACTGCCTTTTCCGCGTGCGTTGCAGACTCTGGAATTTCTAGAGGCTCCACGGTCTCCCCGTCCAAGGTCATGACGCAAGCGCCGGACCTAATGAGATCTCTGTAGGTGCTGGATAGGCGCTCAAGGAGCAATGCTCTCTCGTATCGGTGGTTCTCTAGGTCCTCGATTCTCACGAGCATGAAGCCACTGTCCTTTGGGATCTGCGAGATGGGCTCGTTCAGCCATGCGGCCGTTGCCATGTCAAGCTCTACAATGTCAAACCCACCAGACTCCTTCCGAGTACCCCAATCCGGGTCATGGAATCGATATACACTTGATGTACCGGATTTTCGACAAATGATCTCAAGAGAACGCCCAAGGTAAATCGACGCTAATTTACCTCCCACATGGTACTGCCCAATGTCAGTAGTGGTGTGCTCAGGTCCGGTTCCCCACTGGATCCATTGCCGCAGGCCATCATCATCCATCCCCTCTCCGGCCGTGTCCAACACCGAGATGTGCCCACCAGTCTTGCCCTTCTTTAAAACCTATATGTCTACACGAATCTCCCGCCCCTTACGGTAGTCGAAGGGATTATCAATTATCTCCATGAGCGCGTCGGTCATATTCGAATAGGTGTTAGCAAATGCCAAAATTGCCTGCCGGCTTATGGTCTCCTTAACTTGCGTTGTCATATCATCCTCCTCGGAATCTTTTTTAGCTTGAATTCCCGCCTCGTTTTATGGCTGAATGCCGTCTCAACGTTTCGCAGCTCACTTCGAATTGCTCGGAGAATCGTCTTCACGTCATCCTCCGTGTACTCGTATAGTTGAGGATTCGCGCAGTTGCCCAACACTCGCAGCTTCTCCAGAACAGCTCTTGTTCTTTGCGTTGCCAGCCTCTCGAACGCTTCTCTCTTGTCGCGTGCCATTTCAACCTTCTACTGACTCCCGACCAGTATATTAATAGCGTAACATATCAATAAATGCTTGGCAATATATATGACAGGAGATATAGCAAAATGCACCTCAATGACCAATGGGTCGGCAACATTGCAGGGACATCTTGCCATTAACATGGTGACTTGCACCAGCAATGTGGGATTGATTGTCACCAAAACGGGCCGTCCGAGCAGCCTTCAGTGTGACTCTATTGCCTAGGCCGTTAGGCCGTTAGGCCAGATTGAAGCCAATTGTGAACTCACAACCGCCACGGGAAATGGACATGGGGATTCCCGAGCAAGGGGGAAGCCATTGCGATACAGCCCTCAAGCCTTGGATCCGGCTTTCGCGGGAGTGGCCGTAGAGGCTGGCGCCGCTGTCGTCGCTCCGTCAACTCACGCCATTCGACAGGCTCAGGGTGAGCGGGCCACCAGGTGGCTCCGGTGGTTGGGCAGCGGCTACCGCCGGAACGACGCGCGCACCTGGCGCGTGACGTCCCGGACGGCGCGTGTTGGCGCGTCTGCGGTCAGGTCCGTGTCCATGGGCGTGATCGAGATCCGGCGGCGGCGCACCGCCCACACGTCGAGGCCCCTCTCAAGCACCCATCCGGGCCTGTCCCGCGCGATCCAGTAGTACTTGCGCCGACCGTCGTCGCCCTCGTTGACCACGTCCATGTAGGTGCGCCGCCCGAGTCGGGTGAGCGACACGCCCCTGATTCGCTCCGGCGGCAGGTTGGGCAGGTTGACGTTCAGCAGCAGGGGAGCGGTGAGCGTGCCGTCGGCGACGTTCTGCGCGAGGAGGCGCGCCACCTGAGCGGCCGCATCGAACTGAATGTCCCTGAGGGCGGCAACGGATATGGCGATGGCGGGAATGCCGCGGAAGTGGGCCTGCAGGGCCGCGCCCATGGTGCCGGAGATGAAGACGTCGTTGCCCATGTTGGCGCCCTTGTTGATGCCGGAAACAACCAGGTCCACCGGCTCCTCGATCAGCGTCTGCAGTGCGACGATTGCGCTGTCGGACGGCGTGCCCTCGACGGCGTAGGTGGGTACGCCCTCCACGTGTGGCGGGATCTCCGTGACGCGCAGGGGCTGAGCGAGGGTGATCGCCGTGCCGACGCCGCTCTGCTCACGGTCAGGAGCCACCACGGTAACGTCTGCCACGTCTCGAAGGGCCTCAACGGCTGCCCAGAGGCCCGGGGAGTGGATGCCGTCGTCGTTGATGGCCAGGACTCTCAGTGTTGGCTCCTGTGGGCTGAGGCTTTGCGGTCTGGGGAGCGTTCGGTGGGACGGATGGCAGCCAGCGTCAGCCGTGGTTCACGTCTGCGTTGCCGTTCCTTGAGGGCGGCGGCTCATCGAACGGCTCGCCCCTGGAGAACGCCGCCTGCTGACGCTCCAGCCACGCTTCCCAGAGTGCGTCTCTCTCCGCGCGCTCTTTTGCGCGCCCCTCTTCGAGTCCGGCGTCATACCGCTTCTTCTTGAACTGCTCTGCCAGCATGGCCGCTCCCTCCACGATCACGTATGTGATCGCTGTCGAAATGACAACGCAGTAGGACATGCCGATGCCAATGGCGATTGTGGTGTCCCATCCGTCGTCTGTTGTCTCGTGTCGGAGTTCATACTAGGTAACCACTCCCAGCGTCAACGAGAAGAGCAGTAAGAAAAGGATCAGAAACTGTCCCTCGCGCTCCCTGGCGATTGCGGGCACGTACTTGTTCTATCTCCCTATACGATGGCTGTCCATTGCTATGCCCTCGATGCTGCTTCTCACGGCGCCGGACGCAGCGCTGCTCCACCTACCATAATACCATAGCCGTAGCAGGATGCGCCGCGCTGGCCGGCGCGCCCCGCGACTCACGGCCCGTCCGTGCCCAGCACAACGTTGTCGATGAGGCGCGTTGTGCCGATGCGCACGGCCAGCGACGCCAGTGCCGGCCCATCGACGAAATCCAGCTCCGCAAGCGTGTCGGGGTCGGCGACGCTCACGTATTCGGGCAGGGGAAGCGGCTCGGCTGCGAGGACTCGCTGCATGGCCTCTCGCAGGGCTGGGGCCTGCCGCACGCCGTCGTCGTACAGCTCCTGCGCAGCCTGGAGCGCGGCGTACAGCACGGGCGCTGCGCGGCGCTCGTCCTGGCTGAGGTAGGCGTTGCGGCTGCTCATCGCCAGGCCGTCGGGCTCCCGCACGGTGGGCATCGCCGTCACCTCCACGCCAAGGTTCAGGTCGGCGTTCATCCTGCGGATGACCTGCAGCTGCTGCGCGTCCTTCTGCCCGAAGTACGCCCTGTCCGGCCTCACCATGTTGAAGAGCTTGCACACCACGGTGGCCACGCCGCGGAAGTGGCCCGGCCTGGCCTCGCCCTCCAGCGAAGCGGAGGTGCGCTCCACGCTGATCCACGTATCGTAGCCGGTGGGGTACACCTCCTCCGGCGGTGGCATGAACACCGCGTCGGCTCCCTCCGCTTCCAGCAAGGCCAGGTCTCGCTCAGGGTCGCGAGGGTAGGCCGCGAGGTCTTCGTTGGGGGCGAACTGCGTCGGGTTGACGAAGATCGTGACAACCAGCGACGCGTTCTCGCTCCTGGCGCGGCGCACAAGCGAGAGGTGACCTTCGTGGAGCGCGCCCATCGTGGGCACCAGCCCCAGCGGACGCTCGACCTCCGCGCGGGCCGACGCCATTTCCGCGACGCTGTGGAGGAGCCTCATCGGCTAGCGGACCTGCGCCTCCAGCTCGGCCAGGACCTCGTCCTTTATGTGGTAGCTGTGCTTGCGAGTCGGGAAGGTCCCGTCCTTGACCTCGGCCATGTAGGCCGCGACCGCTTCCGCGATGGTCTCTCCCAGCGTGGCGTAGCGCTTGGCGTGCCTGGGTACGAAGTCCGAGAAGAGCCCGAGCATGTCGTGGAATACCTGAACCTGGCCGTCGCAGCCGCTGCCGGCGCCGATGCCGATGGTGGGTATGGCGAGCCGGTTCGTAATCAGGGTCGCAAGAGAGGCGGGCACGCACTCGAGCACGAGCGAGAAGACGCCCGCTTCCTCCAGCGCCCTCGCGTCCTCCATCATGCGCACCGCCGACTTGAGCGACTTGCCCTGGACGCGGTAGCCGCCGAGCTGGTTCACCGACTGCGGCGTGAGGCCGATGTGTCCCATTACCGGGATGCCCGACTCGACCATGCGGCGGACGGTGGACGCCATGTGGACTCCGCCCTCAAGCTTCACGGCCTGCGCGCCGCCCTCCTGCAGGAAGCGGCCTGCGTTGCGCATGGCGTCCTTTGCGCCGGTCTGGTAGGTCATGAACGGCATGTCGCCAACGATGAGTGCGCGAGAGGCCCCTCGGGCAACGGCCTTGGTGTGGTGCAGCATCTCGTCTATGGTGACGGGCAGGGTGGAGTCGTAGCCGAGCACCACCTGGCCAAGCGTATCGCCCACCAGGATGACGGGGACGCCGGTATCGTCCACAATGCGCGCCGAGGTGTAGTCGTAGGACGTGATCATGGGGATCTTCTCCCCATTGGCCTTCATCTCCCTCAGGTCGTTGATGGTAACTCGCATGTTGCACCTCCTGCGCGCCCGCGTGGGGTCGCGCGAACTCAACCTACGATTGGTGTTCCACCGCCATGCTTGGGACCCGCTCCGAAGCAAATCGCCACTCCTCAAGCAGAGCGCACAGCTCGGACTCCGTGGCCCCGTCGATGCCGCCCTTCTCCAGCGCAAGCTTGACCGCGCCGAGCGCGGACTCGCAGTACAGAGGCAGGAGCGACGGGGCGTAGCTTTCCATGGCCTGCAGGTGCTTCCGGACCGTGCCCAGATCGCCCCTGGATATGGGGCCCGTAAGAGAGCCGGGCAGCCCCTGGGCCTCCAGGCTATCCACGGTGCCCCGCAGGATGGGTATGAGTGCCTCCAGGCCCTGCTCGCGTGTGTAGCCCATGGCGCGCCAGAGGTCGGAGGCGCGGCCGATCTGGGCCGTCATCAGGCCGCAGGCCAGGAAACCGGACAGGTGGTAGAGCGCCCTGTGCTCCGGGTCCACCTCCACGGGCCGGCCGCCAAGCGCGCGCGCCATTTCGATTAGCACGTCCAGCAGGGGTGCGCCGCCCTCCACGGCGAATGTCACGCCGTCGAAGACCTCCGCTCCCAGCGTCGCCTGCGTGAAGGTCTGCATGGGGTGGAATGAGCCGGTTACGGCGCCTCGTTCACGTGCGGCGTCGAGGATGGCGGCCGATTCTGCGCCGCAGCAGTGGGCCACGCCAACGCCGCGGGGCCAGTCCACCTCCCGGGCGACGGTCTCGATCGCGCCGTCGGGGGTGGTGATGAACACGACGTCGCAGGTATCCGCGACGCGCTGCGCGGTGGGCACAGTGTCGCACCCCTCGATGCGACCGGCCAGCGCGGTCGCCGAAGAGTGGGTGCGGCTTGCGACCGCCGCCACTCGATAGCCGCGGTCGCTAAGGCCAGTGGCCAGGGCTCCGGCCGCGCGGCCCGCGCCTATGAAGCCGACTCTGGGCTCGCTGTTATTCATCCTGCCTGCTCCTCAGCAGCCGGGACGCGGCGGCCAGTCCTGCACCGGCAATCAGCAGGACTCCGCCCCATACTAGTATCGTTGGAGTGAACTCGCCGACGAATGCCGCCACAATCAGTCCAATGCCCAGGCCCGCGGCCGTCATTCCCCACGCCAGCAATCGAGGCCCAAGCAGGTCTGCGCTCATTGTGCGAAGGCCTCCCTCGCCGACGGCACACCGCCGAGGCCCGTGGCATTCTCAATCGCGCTGACGATGGCCCGCGCAACCGCTCTCGTTGCTGCCGAGCACAGCCTGTTCATGTTGACCGGCTCGTCGCTCTCGCCTGTCGCCAGGGCGAAGACGACGTCGCCGTCCGCCATCGTGTGGCACGGCCGGACGGCCAGGGCCATGCCGTCGTGGCCCACCTGCGCCAGCTTGTTGGCCTGTTCCTTGGTGAGCGTGGCGTTGGTGGCGACAACGGCCAAGGTGGTGTTGGTGGGCGAGGCGAGCGCGGGGGCTTCCGCGGCGCCCGCCAGAACGTCGACGCTTCGGAAGAAGCGGAGGCCTTCGTCGTCCCTTGGGCCTGCGAGAACTTGACCCGTCTCAGGGTCCACCACGTCGCCGATAGCATTGACCACGGCCAGCGCTCCGACCACCAGCCTGTCCAGGTTCACGCCGGCCGTGCCAAGGCCGCCCTTGGTGGCACGCTCGCGGCCCATCGTCTTGCCGACGGTCGCGCCCGTGCCCGCGCCGACGCTGCCCTCATCAGGCGGCGCGTCGGAGGCGTTGACGCAGGCGGCGTAGCCGTCGTCGGGGCCGGGGCGAACGCGATGGGTGACGAGGCCCAGGTCGAAGATGATGGCGGCCGGTACGATGGGCACCACGCCCGCGCCAATGCGATAGCCAATGTCGCGTTCCTCCAGGTATCGCATGACGCCCGAGGCTGCATCGAGGCCGTAGGCGCTCCCGCCGCTGAGGAGGATGGCGTGCACTTGCTGCACAAGGTTGCCGGGTCGCAGCAGGTCCGTTTCGCGGGTGCCCGGCGCGGAGCCGCGCACGTCCACGCCGCCCACGGCTCCCTGCGGGCAGAGGACGACGGTGCAGCCGGTTGCGGCCTCGAGGTTGGTGGAGTGGCCCACAAGAATGCCTGGCACGTCCGTGATGGCGTTATGCACGGGCACACCCCGGATAGAGTGCGATTCGCGCGAAAAACCCGCGGGAACTCTTCACCCTTGGGAAGGGGAAGGTATGGGGGAAGGCAATTGCCGGAGACTTGTCTTTTCTATTCACTTGCCGTCGTGGTCTCGCGATCCCCGCGGCTCCCTGCTGTGCGCATCCGTTTGGCTCACCGCCTACCACAGGTCGGTGGCGCGACTATTTTACTACGGGCGCGGGCGTTGTCAATGCGCTTGCAACGGCATTTGGTCGTGCAAGTTGAGATCACGGGGAAGTTGTCTGGGCAATCCGGTTGAGGCTTGGAAGGAGAGGACTGACTATGCGGGCAATTCCACTAGCTCGTAGGACTGAGGCTGCGGGACGGGCAGACCACCTTCCTTAAGCTCCTCTACGTAAATCTCAATGGCTTCCTGGATGAGGTTGCACACTTCCTCTCTTGATTCAGCTACTGCGACGCAGCCCGGCAAGTCTGGCACCTGCGCTCCGTAGCTACTAGGCCCCTTCTCGATGATCGCAGCGTACTTCATGTCCTCACCAATCTCGCTCTAACTTCGCCTGCTTCCGTATTGCATTCCACGTACCGCGTGCCATTGTCCGCAAGTGCTTGCGCTTCAGCACTAGTGCCTGTGTGGTGGATGGCTCCCGCCGGGAGCCTCAGTGGCTTCCTCTCAACAGCCGGGTTGCCCGGGGTGACCGCAGCACCAACTCCTCTGCCGGATCTTGATCAGCACGTTTCGGAGCATCAACCTCACGCGAACGTGCAACGGCGCGGGGTACGTCCACATCATCTTGAGGGATTTGAACATTCCTCTATTCTACCACCAAGCCGTCCGCAGCTACGCGTCCTTGACCCTGCGGAAGGGCGATTGGTATACTGAGCGCAAGTCCTAGTTGCGTACGGAGGGAATCATGCGAATCACCCTGTCCATCCTGAAGGCCGACGTAGGTTCCATTGGAGGTCATACCAAACCGTCCGAGGGGATGATGGAGGCCACTCGGAGGGCAGTGGCTGATGCCATTGACAAGAAGCTGTTGATTGACGGATACGTCTCACACACCGGCGACGACATCGCCATGGTCGTTTCGCACACCCGCGGCGCAAACAACGACGACATCCATCAATTCGCCTGGCAGACGTTCCTGGCCGCAACTGCCATAGCCCAGAAGGGCGGCCTCTACGGCGCAGGCCAGGACCTGCTGGTCGACGCGCCGTCCGGCAACATCCGGGGCGCCGGCCCGGCCGTGGCGGAGGTGGAATTCGAACACGATCCGGTCAAGACAAACCCTGTCAGACCGGCGGAGTCCTTCATGGTGTTCGCGGCAGACAAGTGCGGTCCCGGAGCATACAACCTGCCCTTGTTCCTGGGCTTCGCAGACCCCATGTACTGCGGCGGACTCATGCTGCCCCAGATGATCGGCGGCTTCCGCTTCAATATCATCGACATGGACCACACCGATGGCGACAGCATCATCGAGTTGAACGCGCCGGAGGACGTCTACAAGATCGCCATGCTGCTGCGGGACAACGAGCGGTTTGGCATCGACTCGATCTACTCCCGCAGGTACGGCGAGCAGGCGGCGGCCATTTCCGCGCAGCGCCTCCACAGCATCGCCGGGACGTACACCGGCAAGGACGACCCCGTCGCGCTGGTGCGAAACCAGCGCATCTTCCCGGCGCCTGAGGAGCTGGTTTCGCCGTTCACCAAGGCCCACTACATCGGCGGCGATGCCCGCGGCTCGCATGTGATGCCGCTCATGCCCGTGCCGATCAACACGCCCGTAACCGGCATCTACTGCCTGCCCCTGGTTTCATGCGTGGGCTTCTCCCTGGACGCCGACGGTTACTTCTCAAACGAAGTGGTGGACATCTTCGACAACCCGGCGTGGGACTACGTGCGCATCAAGGCCCAGGAGAAGGCGCTTGCCATGCGCGACCAGGGCTGGTCCGGCGCCGCAATGCTGCCCTACAACGAGCTGGAGTACAGCGGATTCCGGGACACGGTGGAGGGGCTGCTCAGCCAGTTCAGCGTGCGCAACGGCCACGAGCCGGCCGCTGTCAGCACCTCATCTTCAGCCCAGTAGGGGAACCGTCACACCACCCGCCGCGGCAGGCGTCACACTCGCAGGGCGCAGGCCTGCGTGCAGCAAGGAGATGGTCATGGACATTCAGAAACTCACCGAGACCGTTGAGGAGCTGCTCGCGCCGGGAAAGGGTATCCTGGCCGCTGACGAGAGTAGCGGCACAATCAAACGCCGGTTCGACTCCATCGGCGTGGAGTCCACGGAAGAGAACCGGCGCGACTACCGCGAGATGCTGTTCCGAGCGCCGGGCGTGTCCGAGTACGTCAGCGGCGTGATCCTGTTCGACGAGACGCTGCGCCAGAACGGCGCGGACGGTACGCCCCTTTCGAAGGTGCTCACCGACCGGGGCATGATTCCGGGCATCAAGGTGGACAAGGGTACGCAGGCCATACCGGGTCACCCCGGTGAGCTCGTAACCGAAGGGCTGGACGGTCTGCGCGACCGTCTGAACGAGTACGCTGAGCTGGGAGCCCGCTTCGCCAAGTGGCGCGCCGTCATTGCCATAGGAGAGGGCATCCCAACGCCATGCTGCATTGACGTCAACGCTCACGCTCTGGCCCGTTACGCCGCGTTGTGCCAGGAGGCTGGGCTTGTGCCCATCGTCGAGCCGGAAGTGCTCATGGACGGGGGTCACGACATCGACTGCTGCTTTGAGGTAACCGAGGCCACGCTTCGGGAGGTTTTCGCGCAGCTTGCGAGGCAGGGCGTGGCGCTGGATGGGATGTTGCTGAAGCCGAACATGGTACTCTCCGGCAACAAGGCCACGGACCGGGCATGCGCGGAGGAGGTGGGCGAGAAGACGGTCGAGTGCTTCATGCGAGCGGTGCCCGCGGCAATGCCGGGCGTGGTGTTTCTTTCCGGCGGCCAGGCGGACGATGAGGCAATCGAAAACCTGAACGCTGTGAACCTGCGGGGAGCGGAGGTAGGAGCGCCTTGGCAACTGAGCTACTCCTACGGGCGGGCACTACAGGCCGCGCCCCTCAAGGCCTGGGGTGGTCAGGCAGCCAACGTGGAGGCGGCGCAGCAGGCATTCCACCGCCGAGCCATGCTCTCCAGCGCGGCCCGACAGGGCGCGTACGTCCCGGAGACGGAGAAGCAGCTCTCAGGCGTATAGCGGCGCGCAATTGCCCTCGAACATGAGTAGCCCCAGGATTCTTCTGGCCACCAACAACGCCGGCAAGGTGAGGGAGTTGGTCGTCCTGCTGGCCGGAACGCCCTTCGCGGTGGCAACTCCGGGTGACGAGGGCATTGCCCTGGACGTGGAGGAATCAGGCGACACCTTCGAGGAGAACGCCGTCCTCAAGGCGAGGGCCTTCGCGGAGGCAAGCGGCCTGCTTTCGATTGCGGACGACTCCGGCCTGGAGGTGGACGCGCTGGGCGGCGAGCCGGGCGTGCGGTCGGCGCGATACGCCGGGCCGGAGGCCTCGGACGAGGACCGCGTGCGCTATCTCCTGGGGATGCTGCAGGGTGTAGAATGGGAGAGGAGGAGCGCACGGTTCCGCTCGGTGGTGGCGCTGGCATACCCCGGCGGCGAAGTGAGGCTGTTCGAGGGGGCGTGCGAGGGCATGGTAGCATTCGAGCCGCAAGGCGACAAAGGATTCGGCTACGATCCCGTATTCTACATTCCCTCCCTGGACATGCACATGGCGGAACTGGAGCTGGAGGAGAAAAACAGGATGAGCCATCGAGGACAGGCGACCCGTAGGGCGGTGGAGTTTCTGGGCAGCCCGGACGCCCTGAAGCTATACGGCCGCGTGGGAGCCGACCCACAGCAGGAGTGAACACTTGAGCAGCAGTGACGAGGGAGCGCGCGAAACCGCCGCGCACAACGAGCAAAACGGGTCGATCGCCCAGGAATCGACCATCATACGTGACGTCTTTGGCAGGCTTCTGAGGGACCTGCGCGTATCCGTCACGGACAGGTGCAACTTCCGCTGCCCGTACTGCATGCCCGCCGAAATCTATGGCGAGCGGTATGAGTTCCTCCCCAGGGCAGACCTCCTCACCTTCGAGGAAATAGCGCGGCTCGTTCGCGTCTTCGTGAGCCTTGGCGCCGAGAAGATTCGATTGACCGGCGGCGAGCCGCTGGTGCGCTCTGGCCTGGAGAAACTGGTGTCCATGCTGTCGGCAATCGACGGCATCGAAGACCTGACGCTCACGACAAACGGCTACCTGCTTGCGCAGCAGGCGCAGGGCCTGCGCGACGCCGGCCTGCAGCGGATCACCGTGAGTCTGGACAGTCTGGACGACGAGGTGTTCGGGCTCATGAACGGCCGGGGCTTCAAGGTGAAGACCGTCCTTGACGCCATCGACACGGCGCGGGAGGTTGGTCTGGCCCCCATCAAGGTGAACTCGGTGGTCCAGCGCGGCGTGAACGACCACACCGTCATTGACCTTCTGCGGTACTTCAAGGGCACGGGCGTGATCGTGCGGTTCATCGAATACATGGACGTTGGCAACCTCAACGACTGGAAGCTGGACCAGGTGGTGCCCTCGGCTGAGCTGCTGAAGCGGATACACGCGGAGATGCCGGTTGAGCCGGTGAACAAGAGCTACCGCGGCGAGGTGGCAGACCGGTACAGTTACCTTGACGGCAACGGCGAGATAGGGTTCATTTCGTCGGTGACGGAGGCGTTCTGCAGCGACTGCACTCGGGCGCGGCTGTCAACGGATGGGAAGCTGTTCACGTGCCTGTTCGCCAGCGACGGTCGCGACCTGCGCGGGCCGATGCGGGCGGGCGCAAGCGACGATGAGCTGGCGGCGCTGATAACGGGCGTGTGGGGCAGGCGAGTGGACCGCTACTCCGAGATACGGGCGTCCTTGACCAAGCCCCCTCAGCGCAAGGTGGAGATGTACCAGATTGGCGGGTAGGGCAAGCGGATTGCCCGAAGCGTAAAGCAGGAGAACCGCGCAATTGGCCGGCATGATCAACATCTACACGGACGGCGGTAGCCAGGACAACCCCGGCCCCGGCGGCTGGGGGGCCATCATCGAGCAGGATGGCCAGAGCAGAGAGCTGTCCGGCCGCGAGGCGAAGACCACCAATAACAGGATGGAGATTACGGCCGCCATCAAGGGCCTCGAGGCCACGCCGGAAGGCTCAAGCGTTACCATCCATAGCGACAGCCGCTACCTGGTGAACACCATGACGCGGGACTGGAAGCGCAACGTCAACACAGACCTGTGGGATCGCCTGGACGCGCTTGTATCGACTAGGACAGTCGCCTGGCAGTGGGTGCGCGGCCACGCGGGCCATCCCCAGAATGAGCGCGCCGACCGGCTGGCCAGCGGCAGGGCAGACCCGGTCGAAGACAGCGGCGACGCTCGCCTCACGCACCTGGACGAGGAGGGCCGCGCCAGCATGGTGGACGTGGGCTGGAAGCCGGAGACGGTGCGGGAGGCCGTGGCCCGCGGCTATGTGTCCATGCAGCCGGAGACAATGGCGCTCATCATGAGCGGTGGCGTGGAGAAGGGCGACGTGCTCAGCGTGGCGCGCATAGCGGGCGTCATGGCCGCCAAGCGCACGTCCGACCTCATCCCGCTCTGCCACCCGCTGCCGCTCGACCAGGTGCGCGTGGAGCTCGACCTGGACGAGATCGATACCCGCGTCGTCATTACCGCAACGGCCAGGACCACCGCAAAGACCGGCGTGGAAATGGAGGCCCTGACCGCGGTCAGCGTCGCCGCCCTGACGGTCTACGACATGTGCAAGGCTGTGGATAGGGGAATGCGCATCGAGGGCGTGCGGCTTGCGCGGAAGAGCGGCGGCCAGAGTGGGGACATCGTGCTGGAGGAGTGAGGCTGCGGTCGTGCACGGGTGGAGGGTCGCGTGGAGATAACGGACGGGATTCACCTCATAAACGGCGTCAAGGGGCAGAACATCTACCTCCTCGTGGACGAGGACCTGACGCTCATTGACTCTGGCTTCCCGGGCAACGGCCGCGTGATCGCCCAGTACATTGAGGGGATAGGGCGAAGCCTGGACGAGTTGAAGCGGGTCCTGATCACCCACTCCCACCCTGACCACACGGGCAGCGTGCCCGAGCTGAAGGATATGGTGCCCGCGCTCCAGGTCATGGCCCACCGCGCTGACACCAGCCGAGACAGCCAGGGGCGCTATCTGGTCTCATACCTCAACGTCTTTGGCGCCACGCGACTGCCCGTTCCCTTTCTCCGCCGTGTCGAGGCGGACGGCTTTCTGGAGGAGGGCCAGACACTGCCCATCCGGGGCGGGCTGCGGGTGATTCACACGCCGGGTCACACTCCCGGCAGCGTGTGCTTTTACCTGGAGTCGCAGAGCGCCATATTTGTGGGGGACAACGTGGTCAACATGGGGGAATACGTGGGAGCCTCCATGCCGTTCCCCAAGACCAGCATGGGGCAGTACGAGAAGTCCCTGCGAAGGATCGCAGCCATGGAGTTCGACATCGCGTGCCTTGCCCACGGTCAGGTGTTCCGAGTCAATGCAGACCGGCGAATTCGCAGGATGGTGGAGTGGTATTTGGACGCACCCATGTGGCTCCGGTTGGTGCGCGTCATTCCGCGCGCCTTTCGACTGGGCAAGCAGAGCGGGTTCAGGGAGACGTAGGCTGGTGGCGATGGCGGGCGGCCAATCTCATATGTCCTGAACGAGTACATGGCGTTGACCGTAGCAACTGTATGTGATAGCATGCACAAGGCTTCGAGCGCCCGCTATGGATAGAGGAACGCTGGCCACGGTTCTGCAGCTCGTGGGTGTGGGGTGGTACGTAGCACTCTGCATAGTCGGAGGCACGCTCGGTGGGTTGTGGCTTGACGGGAAGCTGGACACGCTGCCGGCGTTCACCTTGGCCGGGGTCGTCTTGGGCGCCTGCGTTGCCTTTTACGGGACCTACAAGATGGTGTTGCCTCTAGTGAAGAGTAGCTACGGCGAAGAGAAGGACAACGAGGAGCGATAGCCGCACCATGTCGGGTTCAGCAAAACAGATAGTTGCGCTGAGCGCCATAGTTCTGTTGGCCCTTATGCTGGCCGGCGTCGTGACCGGGGCAGTCGGGACAGCCCTCTTTGCCGGCGAGGACAGCGATCCGCCGTTCGTGGCGCAGCCTTCGCCCCATATCCCTCCTCAGAAGCTGTCTCCCTCCAAGTGCGAGGCTGAAGACCATACGTATTACGCCCCGCCGTGTGAATCCGGGGACAAGGCCAAGTACGACATCACCGAGAAGGACGGGTTCGTGATTACCAACACCCTCCTTTCGGCCTGGGTGGTCTCCCTGATACTCATTGCCCTGTTCTACTTTGCAACGCGTCGCATGGAGGTGGTGCCCCGCGGCCTGCAGAACTTTGCGGAGGCCGGAGTTGAAGCGCTTTACAACTTTGTCCAGAGCGTGGCCGGGTCGGGGAACGCACGCCGGTTCTTCCCCTTCATAGCCACCATCTTCATGTTCGTGATGCTCAACGCCTGGGTTGGCCTCCTGCCCTTCTATCCCACGCTTGCCTACGACGCAGAGTCGTTCTTCACGACTGAGGCGATTCATACGCACCTCCTGCGTCCCGCCGGCACGGACCTGAACATGCCCCTGGCCCTGGCGCTTGCCTCTTTCGTTTTCGTGGAGTACTGGGGCATCCGGATGCTGGGCATCGGCTACTTCGGCAAATTCGTTAGGCTTGAAAACCTGCGCAAGGGCAACTTCCTCCAGGTGCCCATCGACATTTTCGTAGGCGTGTTGGAGCTGCTCAGCGAGTTCGTAAGAATTGTCAGCTTCACCTTCAGGCTTTTCGGTAACATGACCGCAGGGGAAATCGTGCTTCTTGTGATAACCTACCTGGTGCCCTTTGTAGCGGTGGTGGCCTTCTACGGCCTGGAGCTCCTGGTGGGCCTTGTCCAGGCCCTGATATTCGCCGGTCTGACTCTGGTGTTCGTGGTGGTGGCGGTAACTCCCCATTCAGAGGAAGAGCATTCTTAGTCGGAGGTCAAGTACATGGAAATCGTGATTCTGGCGATGGTAGTAGTGGGCGTGGGGCTGTCGGCGGCGGCGCTGGCCGGCGTAATGGCAGTGTTCTCAAAGCTTGAGTAGATTAGGCGAAGTGCCAAAATCTGGAATAGCAAGGACCAAGAGGAGGAGTCATGATTGAAGCGGAAACCATGAAGTTGCTGGCAGCGGCTATCGCCATCGGGCTTGGCGCGATAGGACCCGGCGTGGGCATCGGCGTGTTGGGCGCCGCGGCCATGAACGCCATTGGCCGCAACCCCGAGGCGAGAGGCCCCATCCTCACCAACATGATTCTGGCCATCGCCTTCGCAGAAGCAATCGCCATTTACGCGCTCGTCGTGGCGTTCTTGCTGATATTCGTGGCCTAGCGCCACGCACGCGCTACGCAGCGCACATTTTATTGGGAGGAAGGCATGGAGGCTCTGGCGAAGCTGGGTTTCCACATACCCAGCCTGTTGGCTTACCTGGTGAACTTCATCCTGTTGCTCACCATCCTCTACTTCGTGGGCTACAAGCGCATCCTTGCGATGCTGGACCAGAGGTCCGAGCGCATCCGCGAGAGCACGGAGATGGTGGAACGTGTCAGGCAGGAGGCGGCCGCCCAGCAGGAAGACATGGAGCGACGGCTGGAGGAGGGTCGCAGGGAGGGACAGGCCCTGCTGAACCAGGCCCGCGAGATGGCGGACCGGTACAGGGATGAGGAGCGTGAGAGGGCCCGCCAGGAGGCGGAAGCCTTCGTTACCCGCGCGCGTAACGACATCCAGCGGGAGCGTGACGAGGCTGTGGAGCAGGTGAGGCGCCACTTCGCAGACCTGGCCATTCTTGCCGCGGAGCGGGTCATTGAGCGCTCCCTGGACGAAAGCGCTCACAGGGACATCATTGAGAAGGTGCTCGAGGAGAGCCCCTCCGTGGACGGCGGGAGGTAGAGGGAGCTATGCCCAGACGGCCCTCCGCAAAGCGATACGCACTGGCCCTCTACCAACTGGCCCTTGAACGGGGCAGCGTGGAGAGTTGGCACGCCGACCTGCAGGTCGTAGACGAGGCCATGCAGGAGCGGGAGTTTGCCGCTTTCCTGGAGATGCCGAAGATACTGCTGTCTCAGAAGATGAGCGTGATACGCGAGGGGCTGCCGGAAATCGACCTGATGGTGCAAAACCTCATGGGTGTGCTGATCTCGCGGGACATGGCGAGCGCACTGCCGTCCGTTCGTGAGGAGTATGGCAAGCTAGTGGACGAGCAGGAAGGCCGTGAGCGGGCGGTCGTCAGAAGCGCTGTGCCCCTGGAGGCGGGGCAGATCGATCGCCTGGCCGGCTATCTCGGAGAGCTGGTAGGCAAGGAGGTGGAGGTGACGACGGCGGTGGATCCAGCGCTCCTGGGAGGACTTGTGGCCAGGGTGGGCGACAGGCTCATCGACGGTAGTGTAAGGACCAGGCTCCAGGATATGAGGAAGTCGCTCGCCGAGACGGGCTACTAGGCGTAGCTCCCAATCTCTCGCTAGAGGTAGAAATATGGCAGTTCGAGGACAGGACATAACGTCAGTAATACGACGCCAGATCCAGGACTTTGGCGGCGAGGTCACGATGGTGGACGTGGGGACGGTGGTTGAGGTGGGTGACGGAATCGCACGAGTCCAGGGTCTGAGCGGCGCCCGCTACACGGAGCTGGTGGAGTTTCCGGGCAGCGTCATGGGCATTGCCCTCAACCTCGAGGAGGACAGCGTTGGCTGCGTGATCATGGGAGACGACTCGCGCATCAAGGAAGGCGACGAGGTGCGCTCCACGGGCCGGATCGTGGAGGTGCCGGTCGGCCACGGCCTCTTGGGTCGCGTGGTGGACGCACTCGGGCGACCGCTGGACGGCCGGGGCGCCATCCATTCGGAGAAGAACAGGCCGGTCGAGCGCGTGGCTCCCAACGTGGTGGCGCGCAGGTCGGTGAACGTGCCGGTCCAGACGGGCATCAAGGCAGTTGACGCCATGATCCCCATCGGGCGCGGCCAGCGCGAGCTCATCATCGGCGACCGCTCCACGGGCAAGTCCGCAATTGCCCTGGACACCATCGTGAACCAGAAGGGCGGCAACCTCATCTGCATCTATGTTGCGGTTGGCCAGAAGGCCAGCAAGGTTGCACAGACGGTTGCCACTCTGGAGGAGAACGGCGCAATGGACCACACAATCGTGGTCGCGGCCAACTCGGCCGACCCGGCCGCCCTCCAGTACATTGCGCCATACGCCGGCTGCGCCATGGGCGAGGAGTTCATGGAGGAGGGCAAGGACGCACTGATCATCTACGACGACCTGTCCAAGCACGCTTGGGCGTACCGGCAGCTGTCCCTGCTGCTGAGGCGACCGCCCGGCCGTGAGGCCTACCCCGGCGACGTGTTTTACCTGCACAGCCGCCTGCTGGAAAGGGCGGCCAAGATGAACGACGAGTTCGGCGGGGGCTCGCTTACGGCCCTGCCGATCATCGAGACGCAGGCAGGGGACGTGTCCGGATACATACCCACCAACGTCATCTCCATCACGGACGGCCAGATCTACCTGGAGGCGGACCTGTTCAACGCCGGCATTCGCCCTGCCGTGAACGTCGGTCTTTCGGTGTCGCGCGTGGGTGGCGCTGCGCAGACCAGGGCGATGCGGCAGGTTGCAGGTCGGCTGCGGCTTGACCTCGCACAGTTCCGTGAGCTAGTGACCTTCGCGCAGTTCGGCACGTCCGACTTGGACGCGGCAACGCGGTCGCAGCTGGACCGCGGCCAGCGCATCACGGAGGTACTGAAGCAGCTTCAGTATCAGCCGATGTCGCTCGAGAAGCAGGTAGCCGTCATGTACGCCGTAATCAACGGCTTCATGGATGACGTGGCAATCGAGAAGATCAAGGACTTCGAGGACGCATTCCATCGCTACATGGACGGCGCCCACGCCGACCTCCTCAAGTCCATTCTGGACAAGCGCGAGCTTGACGGAGAGATCACGGAGGCCCTGGTATCCGCAATCGAGGAGTTCAAGAGGACGGTACCATTCTAGGCAGCCGTCTCGCGGAGACACTCCGCCCGCGGACAGGATAGGTGAATGCCAAACATACGCATCATAAGGCGACGCATCCGCAGCGTCCAGAACACCGCGAAGGTCACCCGCGCAATGGAGATGATCGCGGCTTCAAAGCTGCGACGCTCCCAGCAGCGTCTCCTGGCAAGCCGGCCCTACTCCGACACGATCATGGAGGTAATGGGCCACCTTGCCGCCCAGACCGGTGACCTGGGCGACGACGCCCATCCGCTGCTGAAGCGGCGGGAGGTCAACCGCGTGGAGGTGATCCACGTGACGCCGGACCGCGGCCTCTGCGGGGGCCTCAACTCCAACCTGAACCGCTTTGTCGGTCGGTTTGTGCTGGACCAGGCGGTGCCAGTGTCGGTGATCCCCGTGGGGCGCAAGGGTCGTGACTTCATGGTGCGATCCAACCGGGATGTGCGAGCGGTGTTCGTTGACCAGGGCGACAGGCCGAACCTGATAGACGTGCTGCCCATAGCGCGGCTGGCCATGGACGACTACGAGAGCGGCTACGCCGACGAGGTATACGTGGCCTATGGCCGCTTCGTATCGACAGTGGTGCAGCGTCCAGTGGTTCAGAAGCTGCTGCCGGTGGAGCCGGCGCAGTTGGATTCTAGCATGCTGAGCGGATACATCTACGAGCCCGGCTCGGAGCAGGTGTTGGCCTCGCTTCTGCCGCGCTTCGTGGAGATGCAGGTGTATCACGCCATCCTAGAGTCCATTGGCTCGGAGCAGTCCGCCCGGATGGTTGCCATGCGCAACGCTACGGACAGCGCCAACGAGATGATACAGGGACTTACGCTGCTGATGAACAAGGTACGCCAGGAGTCAATCACCACGGAGCTCCTGGACATTGTGGGAGGAGCTGCGGCCCTGGAGGGGTAGTCCACCCTGAGAGTCGAGAGGAGACAAGACCATGGGAGCGGGAGCCAAGGGAAAAGTAGTTCAGGTGATAGGCACCGTTGTGGACGTGGAGTTCGCGCCGGATGAACTCCCTGAGGTGAACAACGGCCTTGACATTGACAATAACGGTGAGAGGCTGGTGCTGGAGGTGGAGCAGCACATAGGCAACAACTGGGTGCGCTGCCTGGCTCTCGGCCCCACGGAGGGCCTGCGCCGCGGTGAGGACGCCGTAGACCAGGGGCAGGCAATATCCGTTCCCGTTGGCACGGCCTCGCTGGGCAGGCTGTTCAACGTCATCGGCGAGCCGCTGGACAACCTGGGCGAAGTGAACGCGGAGGAGCGCTGGCCCATTCACCGCGAGCCTCCCACTTTCGAGGAGCAGGAGACCAGCGCAGAGATGCTGGAAACGGGTATCAAGGTCATTGACCTCATCTCCCCGTTCACACGCGGCGGCAAGGTCGGTGCATACGGCGGCGCCGGCGTGGGCAAGACCGTCATCATCCAGGAGCTCATTCGCAACATCGCTAACGTCCACAAGGGCTACTCCGTGTTCGCCGGCGTGGGCGAGCGCTCCCGCGAGGGCAACGATCTGTGGCACGAGATGCAGGAGTCCGGCGTCATCAGCAGCACGGTGCTGGTGTTCGGACAGATGAACGAGCCCCCGGGCGTGCGGCTGCGAATCGCCCTGACAGGCCTGACCATGGCAGAGTACTTCCGGGACAGGGAGGGCCAGGATGTCCTCATGTTCATCGACAACATCTACCGCTACATCCTGGCGGGTATGGAGGTGTCCGCTCTGCTAGGCCGGATGCCCTCCGCAGTGGGATACCAGCCGACGCTGGGCACGGAGATGGGGGAGCTGGAAGAGCGTATCACCACGACCAAGCGGGGGTCGATCACTTCCTTCCAGGCCATCTACGTGCCTGCGGACGACTACACCGACCCCGGCATCGTGACCACGTTCGGACACCTGGACGCGGTGATCTCGCTGGATCGCTCGCTTACGGAGCAGGGCCTCTATCCGGCGGTGGACCCGCTGACGTCCAACTCCCGCATCCTTGACCCCAACATGGTTGGGCAGGAGCACTACCAGGTGGCTCGCGGCGTGCAGCAGGTGCTGCAGAGGTACAAGGACCTCCAGGACATCATCGCCATCCTGGGTATGGAGGAGCTGTCCGAAGAAGACAGGCTAACCGTGGCCCGCGCTCGCAAGATACAGCGCTTCCTGACCCAGCCGTTCTTCGTGGCTGAGGTGTTCACCGGCCGCGAGGGTCGGTACGTGTCCATTCGCGACACCGTGAGCGGGTTCGCGGAGATCCTCGAGGGCAAGCACGACGACCTGCCTGAGCAGGCGTTCTACATGGTGGGCAACATCGAGGAGGCGGTGGAGGCTGCGGAGCGAATGCGGGCCGAGGCCGGCTAGGAGAACCCGACATGGCGCCAATGAGGCTGGAAATCATTACGGCGGAGCGTGTCGTCTACTCGGATGACGTGGATGTGCTGATAGCCCCCGGTATGGCGGGGGAGCTTGGCATTCTGCCTCATCACGCTCCCCTGATGACCATCATTGCTCCCGGCGAGATCACCGTGCGCAAGGAGGGCGAGGAGGACGCCTACCTTGCCATCAGCGGCGGGTTCCTGGAGGTTATGGCCAACCACGTCACCATCCTGGCAGACACCGCCGAACGCTCTGACGAGATCGACGAGGCGAGGGTTCGTGAGGCGTTGCGCAGGGCGGAGGAGCGCCTGAGCATGCGCACCTCGGACATGGACCTGCAGCGCACCGTGGCGGCCTTGCAGCGTTCGCAGGCAAGGCTGCGAGTGGTGCAGCGGCGTCGCTCGCGTTCAACGGCGCCTCCCGGCCAGCCCCAAACCTAGCCTTCACCGCAGCCGCGCCGGCTTTCGAGGCCGCAACGCTGCGACAAGTAAAGAGAACACTCCCTGGTTCGGCGCGGCTCTCGAAACTGTGGTGCGCGAGGGCAGGATGGCGCGGCCGCTCATGTTTCGGCATGCCATTGCAGCGTGGAAGCGGGGTCGAGTGTCCGGGTGCCAGGGGAGGGGGGTGGGGAGGCGGCGCGGGGGCGATCCTGCAGAAGCTATTGACGTGGTGCCGGGGAGTGGCCTAGTTGTCCTTGAGATAATAGGTCATGGACTGCAACGCGAGAATGGGATCGACGTTGCGAATGCGCACGCCGTCCGGGACCTGCGGGCCGATCGGCGCGTAGTTGAGCATGGCCTTGACGCCGAAGCCCACCAGCTGGTCGATGACCTCTTGAGCGTGCGAGGCGGGCACCGCCACAATTCCGATGCGGATGTCGCGCTCCCGTATGGTCGGCTCCAGCTCGTCAATGGGCTGTATCACCAGTGAGCCGACGCTCTCGCCAAGCTCGGCAGGGGATATGTCGAACGCCGCAACGATGTTGAAGCCCTCCGGCGTGAATCCCGGGTAGTTGATGATAGCCCGGCCCAGGCGCCCCACCCCCACCAGGCAGCTGTTCCACTTTCGCTCCAGTCCCAGCACCTGCCGCAGCTCGCCCAGCAGGTAGTTTACGGGGTAGCCGCGCCCCTGCTTGCCGAAACGACCGAAGTAGCTGAGGTCCTTGCGGATCTGTGCCGGGGTCATCTGAAGGTGCTCCCCCAGCTGGTGGGAGCTGACCACCGTCACCCCGCGCCGGAGCAGGTCGCTCAGGGCGCGCACGTACTGGGGGAGGCGGAGAACCACAACCTCCGGTACGTGGTCCAGTGATTCGGCGGGTGTGTCCATCTAGCTTGGCCCCTTGTTCCTGCTCCTTGAATCCGGTCGATCGGGATTGTGAGCAACCGGGCTGGGCCGCCTTGGACGCCGGAATTCCGTGCTCAATGCCGGCACGGCGACGGGCGCTCAGGCATGGGAATTCTATCACTAGGGAAGGTAATCATCAAGGGCAATTGTGAAATCCGGTACAGGTGGGGCAGAGGGCGGGCTGGATGAGGCCGCGCTGGACGGTGCGCAGTTCTGCAACAAGGCATGGCCAAGTCGCGGCGATAGGTCGCGCGTTGCGGTGATATTGCCGAGGCCGCGCGGTTACTTCTTTATGCCAACCTCGGCGTCGATGTCGCTCCGGAGTCTCGAAGCCCAGACCGGGCTCCCCACCACGGCGTCGTACCCTCAGGACGCGGTCGAGGGGTAGCCCGGACCTCCCAGGAGCGCATTGTCGACGGCCGCAAGGGCGTGGTGGAGCTTGCGGAACAGCGTGCGAGCCAGCCTAATCATGGGCTTTGCATGCGCGCTGCCGGCTCTAACCGGCGGCACGCTTAGCCTCCTCAGCTATTCTCGGGGTCAGGTGCGCCGGCACCGGCTCGTAGTGGTCGAAGGCGATTGTGAAGGAGCCTCGGCCCTGGGTGAGGGAGCGCAGGTCGGTCGAGTAGCGCAGCATCTCGGCCTGCGGCACCTCCACGTCGATGGTGGTGTAGCCCTCCTCAGGCGTCATGCCCAGGATGCGGGCACGCTTCGTATTGAGGTCTCCGGTCACGTCGCCGGTGAAGGCGTCGGGAACGCTAATGGACGCGCTCATGATCGGCTCGAGGAGTACCGGCTGCGCCAGCGAGAGGCCCTTGCGGAAGGCGTAGCCACCCGCAATCTCGAAGGACATGCCGGACGAGTCCACGGGATGGAAGCTGCCGTCGTAGAGCACAACCTTGATGTCCACGACGGGGAACCCGGCCACCGTGCCCTCCTCGAGCGACTTGACCACGCCCTTCTCCACGGCCGGGAAGTACTCGCGAGGAACGTTGCCTCCGACAACCTTTGAGTTGAATTCGAAGCCGCCGCTCTTGGGCATAGGCTGAAGCTCCAGGAACACATGGCCATACTGGCCGTGGCCTCCCGTCTGCTTCTTGTGCTTGTACTCCACCTTGGCGGAAGCGGTTATGGTCTCCTTGTAGGGCACCCTGGGTGTCTGGAGCAAAAGCTCCGTGCCGAACTTCCGCCGAATCTTCTCCTCTGTAACCTCCACGTGGACGTCGCCCAGGCCGGTCAGCAACACCTCGCCGGTGTCCGGCTCACGCAGCACGCCGAGGCTGGGGTCCTCTTCCACCATGCGGGCCAGGGACGCCGACATCTTGTCTACGTCCTGCTTGCTCTTGGGGTAGACGGCCACCGTGTGAGGCGCCGCGGGGAAGGTGATGCCGGGAAGCTCCACCGCGGACTCCCTCTGGCAGAGCGTGTCGCCTGTTGTGGTGACCGCGAGCTTGGACACTGCGCCGATGTCACCTGCCGGAATCCCGTCGGCTTGCTCCTGGGTCTTGCCCCTCAGGGTGAACAGCTGTCCGACGCGTTCTGCCTGCCCCTTGGAGCCGTTCCACACCTGCGAGTCGCCCTGGAACGTCCCGCTGTATACGCGGAAGTAGGAGATCCGGCCGACGTAGGGATCTGCTGAGGTCTTGAACACCAGCGCGGCCAGATTGCCGGCCGGGTCTGCCGCGGGTGACTCCTCGCCGCCGGCCGCAATGCCGCTTGGAGCCGGTATGTACTCCACGACGGCCTGAAGCAGCTCCTTCATGCCAATGCTGCCTGTGGCCGAGCCAGGAATGACGGGGATAACCAGGCCGGAGGCCACACCCTTGCGCAGGGCCTCTCTGAGCTCATCGTCGGTGATGTCCTCGCCCTCCAGGTATTTGGTGGCCAGGTCGTCATCGCTCTCGGCGGCTGCCTCGGTGAGGAGCTCGCGGGCGGTGCTGATCTCGGCGGCCAGCTCTGCAGGGTGGTCATCGCCGCTCAGTGGGTCGATGATGCCGCGGAAGCTGGTCTCTGCTCCTATGGGAATGTGGGTTGCGACGCAGGAGCGGCCAAACCTCTGCTGCAGCGCGGCCAGGACGTTCTGAAAGTCGGCGTTCTCGCGGTCCATCTTGTTGACGAAGACAATGCGGGGTGTGGCCCGCTTGTCCAGGAGGGACCACGCGTGCTCGGTTCCGACCTCTATGCCGGATGGCGCCGCCACGAGCACAACAGCCCCGTCGGCAACCCTCAGGCCGGAAACCACCTCACCACGGAAGTCCGCGTAGCCCGGAGTGTCGATCACGTTGATCTTGTGGTCGCTCCAGAGGCAGGGCACGAGCGACAACTGTGTGCTGCCGCCTCGCTTGACCTCCTCCGCCTCATAGTCGGAAGCGGTGTTGCCATCCTCGACCCGGCCCATGCGGGTTGTGGCGCCGGTGGCAAAGAGCAGGGACTCCGCGAGCGAGGTCTTGCCGGTACCACCGTGAGAGAGGAGTACGATGTTTCTCAGCTGATCCGTTGAGAATCTCTGCATGAGTCCCCCTTTGCTTGGTGGTGTCTCTCCCCGGCATGGATGTGTCGCTGCGGGGAGCGGCCTTCTAAAGGGTAGTCAGTGCGGCCGGCGTTGCGCGGCGCGCTCGCCCCTTGGCCTCTCGCTCCATTTTAGACAATGGACACGTCCGATGCAATGCGTTAGCGCACTTCGGCGCTGCGGTAGTTGTCAAGCGCTCTGGAATGAGAGTATGATTTCCTAGTGTCCGTCATTACCATTCGCGACCACGTTGGGCTGCCCTATAGAGCAACTTCCGGTTTGCCAGGGAGGTCTCTGACTCCATGAGCTTCTGGAAGCGCCTCCTTCTCATCGCCAGCTTTGCGGCGCTGTTGATGGCCGCCTGCGATGGGGAGGGCGAACCGACCGAAACGCCGACTGCGGTACCCACCTCCACGCCTTCCGCAACCAGCACTCCTGAGCCTACGCCTACGCCTACGCCTACGGCCACCGCTACCGCGGAGCCATCCCCCACTCCAACAGCGGCTCCGGTGCCAACTCCCACCGTCGCGCCAACGCCGACGCTCGTGCCCGTCCCCACGACGGCTCCCACCGCCGAGCCCACGCCCGGCCCGACGTCCACGCCAGAGCCGTTCACACCCGATCTGATCCTCTCGCTGAGGGAGAGCGTGGTGCGCGTGGTTAGCTCGTTTGACCAGGGGACCGGTTTCCTGGCCACCGAGGACGGGGTTGTAGTCACCAACCGGCTGGTGGTGGGCGGCGACGCCACCGTTATGGTGGAACTTGGCGACGGCACCCGGAAGACTGGCATTGTACTCTTGACGGACAGTTTGACCGACATAGCCCTGGTGCAGATTTCGGGTCAGGGTTATCCCACAAACATCGAGATTGGGGAGTCCGAGTCTCTACAGGCCGGCGACCCGGTGATGATGGTGGCATACCCGCTTGAAGGCAGCGTGGTGGAGACCATTGGCGAGGTGACGGAACCGAAGTTCGAGATCACGTCGCTCACGGGCGAGCTCAGGACGTTCGTTGCGGCCGACTTTCCCCTGACTCCCGGCGGGACCGGGGCGCCTCTGGTGGACTCGGAGGGCCGCCTGGTTGGACTCGGCTACGTGGGAAGCCTGTCGCAGTGGGCGACGGGGGTGGCGGAGGCTGTCAGGACGCGCGGCGCGGGCGCCGAGCCGCCGCCCGTGATCAGGAACGAGATCTACTACACAGGCGTTGGGCTCGTGTCCAATCAAGCGTACATGTTCATTACGGACTCGGAAAGTTCGGGCGGCAAGCTGGTTCCCAAGCAGAGCCGCCCGGCGGGCTGGGTGGATCCTTCGCCGGACGGCACCAAGATCGTCTACGCGCTTCCACAGGGCGTCCGACACGGCGGCGAGCTCTTCGTCTCCAACGCGGACGGTTCGGATGCGACGCGCTTGACCTACGACCTGGGCGTCGATCGCTTTCCGTCGTGGGGGCCGAATGGCGAGAAGATTGTGTTTGCCAGCGACCGGGACGGCGACTACGAGATCTTCATCATGAACGGGGACGGCACCGACGCGGAGCAGCTCACCGCCAACGAAGCCTTTGACTACGCGCCGCACATTTCGCCGGACGGCGCCCGAATCGTCTTCAACTCGGACAGGTCGGCCGTGGGCGAGCAGAATGACATCTACGTCATGGACATTGACGGCACCAACGTTAGAGCGCTGGCCACCGGCAGCGGCAACGAGCGATTCCCTCGCTGGTCTCCGGACGGCATGAGTATCGCCTACGACACCGACGCCACCGGCAATGGCGACATTTACGTGATGGACAGATCCGGCAGGAACGAGACTCGCCTTACCGGCCTCAACTTCGATGAGAGCTTCCCGGCGTGGTCGCCCGACGGCACCAGGATCGTCTTTGGCACGACGCTGGCCGACGGCAGCACAGAGCTGTACGTAATGGACGCGGACGGGACAAGGCGAAGGCAGATTACGAACGGGGGCGGCTCCAAGCTCTACCCGCGCTGGGTGGAGCCTCCCACCGACGCCAGGCCTGACTCGGAACCGAGCACCTCGATTGCCTTTGTGTCCAACCGCAACGGACAGATGGACATTTACGCCATGGAGCCCTCCGGCAACCACATCTTCAGGCTGACCGACAGCTCGGGCAGGGACGAGGCGCCCGTGTGGTCGCCCGACGGAAGCCTAATAGCGTTCAGGACTTCCCGCGACGGCAACGACGAGGTCTACTTGATGAACGCGGACGGTACGGGCGAGCGCAATCTGACCAACAACCAGGCGCAGGACGGCCTGCCATCCTGGTCGCCGGACGGTACGCGGATAGCGTTCGAGAGCGACCGCGGCGGTGACGACGACGTGTACGTTATGAACGCGGACGGCACGGAGCCGGTGAACGTCACCGGAGGCACGGGCGTGAACCGCAGCCCGGCCTGGTCGGCGGATGGCAACTCACTTGTGTTCACCACCAGCCGCTATGGCTCGCTGGAGCTCGCGGTGATGGACGCGGACGGCTCGAACGTCAGGCGACTGACTACCAACAACGCGGTGAGCTTCAGGGCGGCGTGGTCGCCCGACGGCCGCGCCATCGCGTTCGAGTCAAGCATCGGAGGCGACTTCAACATTTACCTCATCAACGCGGACGGCAGTGGGCAGGTGAAGCTGGTCGACCTACCCGACGCGCAGCGCAGCCCCAGCTGGTCCCCAAGCGGTGAGGCCATCACCTTCCGCTCGGAACACGAAGGCAACAACGAGTTGTACATGGTCAGGCGCGACGGTACAGGCCTGTATCGCATGACCAGGAATCCGGCCACGGATATGGACGGCGCGTGGTCGCCCCGCCTGCCGGCCAAGGCCGAGATAATTCGCAACCCCGCCCTGGCCTTCGCCACCAACAGGACTGGCGACTTTGAGGTCTTCCTGGCGAACGGCGACGGCACGGTGCACGCCCAGCTTACGGACAACACCGCCGCAGACGTCGATCCGTCCTGGTCGCCGGACGGAGGTTCCGTGGCCTTCGTGTCGGACCGCGACGACGGTTGGGACGTCTACACCATCACGGCTGACGGATACGACACCGAGCGCCTCACCGAGACCGGCCACCTGAAGCGGGCTCCCACCTGGTCGCCGGACGGGATGAGGCTGGCATTCTGGGAGTTCCGAGACGGCGATGCGGACATATACGTGATGAACGCCGACGGCAGCGGAATGACAAACCTCACGAACAACCCAGGATGGGACCTCAACCCAACCTGGGCCCCGGACGGCACACGCATCGCATTCCAGTCGGAGCGGGACGGGAACGGCGAGATCTACATTGTGGACGTCACAACGAGTCGGCAGACGCGCCTCACCAACGAGACAACCTTCGAGGGGTCGCCGGCCTGGGCACCGGACGGCGGCAGGATACTGTTCGAGTCGGACCGGAACCAGCTGGGCCGGAACGGCAACATCGAGATATACGTGATGAACGAGGACGGGACCGGCGTGGAGCGCCTCACGCGAGACACAGCTCGTGACCTGAATCCGGCGTGGTCGGCGGACGGCAGCGTGGTTTACTACGAGACGTGGTCGGAGGGCGATCCCGACGTGTTCTCGCTGGAGCTGGACGGCGGCGAGCCGCAGCCCATGACAGTAAGCGTCGCGTCCGATTCGTCCCCCACCGCATCGCCGCTCTACGAGCCGAGTGACGGCCAGCCCATCGCCTTCCATTCCCTGTCCGGCGAGAGCGGCAACATCGAGCTGGCTCGCGTCAACGACGACGGCTCAGGGCTGCTGAGGGTCATTCCCCCTGAGGGCGATGATGCACCCCTGGAAGGAGACAACGCATCGCCGCAGTGGTCGCCGGACGGCTCCAAGCTAGTCTACGACACAACGCGGCACGCCATGCTGGAGATATATGTGATCGGCGCAGACGGCTCGGACGAAACCAACTTGTCCGAGAGCCGTGACACCAACGAGACCTTTCCCTCCTGGTCCAGCGACGGAGACGCCGTCTTGTTCACTTCGGACAGGGACGGCGACAAGGAAATCTTCATCATGAACCTTCTTGAGCTGCGGCCCATTCAGCTTACCGACAACAGCGCGGAGGACGACATTGCGCGCTTTGCGCCGGACGATTCCAAGATCCTGTTTGTCTCCAAGCGCGACGGGAACTCCGAGATATACGTGATGGATGCGGACGGTTCCAACCAGGTGAACCTGACCGGCACGGACGCGGACGAGATCAGTGCCAACTGGTCGCCGGACGGAAGCAGCATCGTCTTCACGCGGGAGGGCGTCGGCGGGCAGGGTCAGATCTATGTGATGAATGCCGACGGCTCCAACGAGCGCCGTCTCACTCTAAGCTCCTCGGACGACAGGTTCCCCGCCTACTCGGCGGACGGCACGCAGATCGCGTTCATGTCGGACAGGCGGGACGGGTACTACGACATCTACCTGATGAACGCGGACGGTACGGGGCAGGTTCGCATCACAGAGGGCTTCCACAGCGGGCAGCCTGCTTGGAAGTCTGCCGGCAGCTAGCCGGCGCCGGCGCGAACGGCGCTACATCTTCTCCGGCGCTTCCATGCCCATGAGCGAAAGGGTCCTGCCAAGCGCGATTGCGGACGCCTGGACCAGCTTGAGGCGCGCCCGTGTGATGGCCTCGTCGCCGGGAACGGTGGAGACGACGCGGCACTGCTGGTAGAACCAGTGGAACGCCGTCGCCAGGTCCTGCGAGTAGTGGGGCAGGTGATGCGGCTCCAGTTTCACGGCCATTGACTCGATGAGCTCAGGCAGCTCGAGTATCTTGCGAATTAACGCGAGCTCCGCCGGGTCGGTGAGCAGCGACACGTCCCCGTCGCCGTGGTCGATGCCGTTCTCTGTGGCCAGCTTCAGGATGCTGGCCACGCGGGCGTGTGCGTACTGGACGTAGAAGACGGGGTTCTCGTTGGAGTTCTTCTTGGCGAGCTCCAGATCGAACTCCATCTGGCTGTCCGGCGAACGGGCCAGGAAGAAGTAGCGGCAGGGGTCGGTGCCCACCTCGTCCAGAAGCTCCTGCAGGGTGATGACCTCGCCGGCGCGCTTGGAGGCTCGAAGAATCTGCTCGCCTCGCTTGAGGGTGACCAGCTGGTGGATGATGATGGTGAGGCGGTCCGGGTCGATGCCCATGGCGCCGATGGCGGCCTTCATCCGCGACACGTGTCCCTGGTGGTCGGCGCCCCACACGTCAATGACGCGCGAGAACCCGCGCTCCACGAACTTGTTGTAGTGGTAGGCCACGTCGGCGGCGAAGTAGGTGGGGACGCCTGTGCCTCTGACCAGCACGTTGTCCTTGTCCTCGCCAAGCGCCGTGGACACGAACCACGTCGCGCCCTCCCGGTCCGCCAGGTGATTGTTGCTAGCGAGCGTGTCCATGGCCTTCTCGTACTGGCCTTCGTTGTAGAGGGTATGCTCCCTGAACCACACGTCGAAGTCGATCCGGAGGCGCTCCATGTCGCTCTGGATGCCCCGCATCATCTTGTCGAGGCCGATGCGGCCAAGCTCTTCGATGGCCTGCTCGGGGGGCAGGTCCACCAAGCGGTCGCCGTCCTCGTCCGCAATCTCCCTTGCCACGTCCACCATGTACTCGCCCACGTAGCCGCCCTGCGGCAGCTCAGCTTCTTGGCCCAGCGTTTGCAGGTAGCGGGCGTAGAGGGAGCCGTAGAAGTTGTCCATCTGGTTGCCGGCGTCGTTGAAGTAGTACTCGCGAGTGACGCTGAATCCGGCGGCGTCGAGCACTCTGGCTAGCACGTCGCCGAGTACGCCGCCGCGGGCGTGGCCGACGTGAATCGGCCCCGTGGGATTGATGCTCACGAACTCGACCTGCACGCTCTCGCCCTTGCCCAGGGGGACGTTGCCGAAGGCTGCGCCCTCTTCCAGGACGGTCTCGACTTGGGAGGCAAGCCAGCGCGGCTCCAGAGCGAAGTTGATGAAGCCCGGCGGCTCCACCCACACGCGTGCCAGGGCGTCGCTGGCCGGGATGAGCGGCACGAGGCGGTTCGCGATCTCGAGCGGGTTCATGCGCAACGAGCGCGCCAGCCTGAGCGGTAGGCTGGAGGCGAAGTCGCCGTGCTCCGCGCTCTGCGGGTGCTCCACCGGCACGTCGATTGGCGGCGCGGAGGGCAGCTGCCCCGACGCCTGGGCCTCGGCGAGGGCGTTCGCCAGCATGTCACGTATGAGGTGCATAGCAATCATGGGGGATATGTTATAGCCGAAAGGGCGGTTTGGCTAGGGGTGGTTGGGGAGGAGGGGGATAGTTGTTCCGCGGTTGGCGGGCGACTGCCCGCCCAAGAGGGTCCGAGCGACTATGTATGCTTGACATCCTGTTCGCTAATTGAGAACATATAGGGTGCGTACAAGAGGAGGCCTATGACTAGCGAAGAGACCATCACCTTGACTCGGAGGGAGTACGAAGCACTCATCGAGCGCAACATCCAACTTGAGGACATGCTGGCTGCCCAGGATGCTGACGACGGTGTGCGTGTTCCCCACAACGTCGCTCTCGACATCATGCGAGGCAAGAGTCCTATCCTGGCGTTTCGGAATCACCGGGGCCTTACTCTGAGGGAACTGTCCGAGAAAACAGGAGTTGCCGCAGGGTACATCTCCGAGATTGAGCGTGGGCTAAAGCCGGGATCGACGTCGGCCCTGGCCCGCATCGCCGGTGCACTTGGCACCACGATCGATGTATTGGTGAATGAATAGAGAGCAGGTCTGCACCGTCCCCTACGCAACCGCCCTCCGCTTATTCGGTTCGACAAGCTCACCATGAGCGGACAGAGCACGCGCCGCGCCAGCCATGTCCCCCTCAGTTTGACACCACGCCTGCGCGTAGCTATAATTGCCATTCCCGGCGGCACACGCGTGTAGGCGCGTTATTCGCGCTCTTCCCCGGCACCGCCTCAGCTTCGAATGAAAGGGGTGATAGCTTGTCACAGGTGGTAGTGAGAGAGGGCGAGACATTCGATAGCCTCTTGAGACGCTTCAACAAGAGGGTGCAGATGGACGGCATCCTTTCCGAGGCGCGGCGCAGGTCCCACTTCGAGAAGCCCAGCGTACAGCGCAAGCGCAAGGCCGCGGCCAAGCGGCGCAAGAGCATTCGCAGTACCAACGCTGCCAGCGGCATAGGCCGGCGTCGGTAGCCCGTTCGCAGACAAACATGCCACTCAAGGATCGCCTCGACGAGGACCTCAAGAGCGCCATCCGAGCACAGGACGCCCTACGACGCAACGTGCTGCGCTCGCTCCGCTCGGAGGTGCACAACGAGGAGATCGCCCAGCAGAAGCCTCTGGAGGATGACGACGCCATCATTGGCGTCATCTCCAGGCAGGTGAGGCAGCGCCGCGAGAGCATCTCCGAGTTCCGCAAGGGCCGGCGGGACGACCTCGTGCAGCGCGAGGAGTCCGAGCTGGCAGTCCTTCTAGAGTACCTGCCTCAGCAGCTCACGCCGGCGGAGATCGCCGACTTGGCGCGGGAAGCCGTCGGCGAGGTCGGCGCCCGAGGCCCGGGCGACAAGGGCAGGGTAATGGGCAAGCTCATGCCTCTGGTGAGGGGCCGCGCCGACGGCTCCGTTGTCAACGAGGTGGTCACCGGCATTCTGGAGGCGATGTGAGGTCAGCGCGTCCGACATCGTCAACGGGAATGCGCCGGTGAGATTCGGCATCGTGGTCTTTCCCGGCACGTGGAGCGACGGCGATTGTTACCACGTCGCCACCTCCGTTCTGGGCCAGGACGCCCGCTACGTGTGGCACAAGGACACCGACCTGTCGAGCATCGACTGCGTTGTGCTGCCCGGCGGGTTCTCCTACGGCGACTACCTCCGCACCGGCGCCATTGCGCGCTTCTCGCCCGTCATGGATGCGGTGGAGCGGTTCGCGGAAGCGGGCGGGCTGGTGATCGGGATATGCAACGGGTTCCAGGTCCTTTGCGAGGCCGGTCTGCTGCCCGGCGTGCTGACCAGGAACCATCACGTGCAGTTCCGCTGCCAGTGGGTCGACCTGCGCGTTGAGACTACTGACTCTCCTTTCACCGCCGCGTGCGAGAGGGGAGAGGTGCTACGCATCCCCATTTCCCACGGCGAGGGAAGCTACTACGCCGACCCCGATACGCTCGCGATGCTCAACGCCGGAGGGCACGTGGCCTTCCGCTACTGCGCCTCGGACGGCGAAGCGACCACGGACGCCAATCCCAACGGCTCGCTGGAGAACATAGCGGGCATCGTCAACGCAGGGGGCAACGTGCTGGGCATGATGCCCCATCCTGAGCGGTGCTGCGAGGCCGTCCTGGGCGGGACGGACGGACGCCGCATCTTCGAGTCCGTGCTGAGAGCCATGGCGTGACCGGCGTGGAGACACCACGCGCGAGCCTGTCGCTCCCAAGCATTCTTGCACTATTCCAGCTAATCTGTGAGAAGTAGCTCATGCCTGTCTCCAAGGAAGTCCTCGATGAGATAGCCCTCTCGGAGGCGGAGTACGCCGCCATCGTGGAGCGGCTTGACCGGGAGCCCAACCCGCTGGAGCTAGGCATGTTCGGCGCGCTGTGGAGCGAGCACTGCGGCTACAAGCACTCCAAGCTGCTGCTGAGACGGCTGCCCTCCCAGAGCCCGCGTCTGCTGGTCGCGCCGGGCGCGGAGAACGCCGGCGTGGTCGACATCGGGGACGGGCTGGCGGTCGTGATGAAGGTCGAGTCCCACAACCACCCCTCGGCCGTGGAGCCATACCAGGGCGCTGCCACGGGAGTCGGCGGAATTGTGCGGGACATCCTTGCGATGGGCGCCAGGCCGATCGCGCTGCTGAACTCCCTGCGCTTCGGCCCGCTGGACACTCCAAGGAACCGGGAGCTGTTCGCTGGCGTCGTTGGGGGCATCTCGTGGTACGGCAACTGCATCGGCGTGCCGGACGTGGGCGGCGAGGTCGCGTTCTCGGAGTCGTACTCGGGTAACCCGCTCGTGAACGCCCTGTGCCTCGGGCTGGTGGAGGTAGACCGAGTGGTGCGTGCGAGGGCGTCCGGCGAAGGCAACCTGCTGGTGCTGGTGGGCGCGGACACGGGGGTGGACGGCATCCACGGCGCGTCCGGGCTGGCCTCCCGCACGTTCGAGGAGGAGCGGGAGATGCGCCCCACGGTACAGGTGGGCAATCCGTTCCTGGAGAAGGTGCTCATCGAGGCGTGCCTGGAGGCTCTGGAAACCGGCCACGTATTGGCGATGCAGGACCTCGGCGCGGCGGGCCTGACAAGCACGGTCGTGGAGTCGGTGGCGCGAGGCGGCGCCGGGGCCGTGGTGGACGTGTCGAAGGTGGCGCGCCGCGAGCACGGCATGTCACCCTACGAGGTGATGCTCTCGGAGTCACAGGAGCGGATGCTCGTTGTGGTCGCGCCGGAGTACGAGACTGCTGTGAGGAGCGTGTTCGACAAGTGGGACCTGGAGAGCTCTGTCATCGGGCGGGTTACCGTCGACGGCTTGGTGCGCGTCTACGACGGTAGCAGCGAGGAGGCCACGCTTCCCGTCGACGTGCTCACGGACCCGCCTCTCTACACTCTCCAGGGAGCTACGCCGGCGTACATGGAGCAGACGCGCGGCGTGGATCTTGACGCGTTGCCGCTGCCGGACGATGGCGCGAGCGCGGCGCTGCTGCGGCTGCTCGCCTACCCGGACATCGCCGGCAAGGAGTGGATCTATCGCCAGTACGATCATCAGGTGCAGACGAACACCCTGCAGCCGCCCGGCGGAGACGCCGCGGTGCTGAGGATCAAGGGCACGGCAACGGCCATCGCCCTGGCGACCGACGGCAACGGCCGCTACTGCTACCTGGACCCCGTTGCGGGGGGTGCAATCGCGGTTGCGGAGGCGTGCCGAAACCTGGCGTGCGTGGGCGCGGAGCCTCTGGCCCTAACCGACTGCCTGAACTTCGGCAACCCGGAGCGGGCGGAGGTGTCCTACCAGCTGGAGGGCTGCATCGAGGGCATGGTGCGTGCGTGCGAGGCGTTCGGCATCCCTGTCATCAGCGGCAACGTGAGCCTGTACAACGAGACGAGAGGCGTGGCCGTTTGGCCCACGCCGGTTGTGGGCGCGCTGGGCCTGATTGAGGACGCGGATCGGAGATGCGACACCGCTTTCACCACCACCGGAAGCGAGGTCATCCTGCTCGGGGCCTCTGAAGTGTCCGGCGACGCGGGCGCGCTGGCGGGCAGCGCGTACCTGGAGGCGGAGCACGGCGTTGTCGCAGGCGTTCCGTCCATTGACCTTGATCTCGAAGGCCGCGTGCAAATGCTCTGTCGAATGGCGGTCCGCGGCGGGCTGCTGGAGTCGGCGCACGACTGCGCGGACGGCGGGCTCGCCGTTGCCCTGGCCGAGAGCTGCATCGCCGGAGGCATTGGGTTCCGGGGCACTGCCGAGGTGACCGGTCGGTGGGACGCGGCGCTCTTCGGCGAGGCGCAGTCGCGCATAGTGGCGTCGCTTGCCTCTGACGCGATTCCTGCCTTCGAGCGGCTGGCCGCCCAGGAAGGCGTGCCGTGGACCAGGCTGGGCGTGACGGGCGGCGATTCGCTGGCGATTCCTGGGGTCGTGGACGTTTCGCTGGCCGCGCTGGAGGACGCATGGCGGCATGGGCTGGAGCGGGCCGTGGGGTGGACTGCGCCAGAGCTGACGCCGGAACAGGCCGGCGGGTAGGGCGCAGGCTGGCCTCTCTGGTCCGAAATGGCGTCAGGGGTGAAGCCGGATGATCTGGGTGAGGCGCTTCTTCGTACTGCCCGTGGGGGCGGTATTTCTTGTGTTTCTGGCGTTCGCGCTCTTCGGCTCCAGGGTCTCCGCGACGCTATACGACCCGGAATTCTACAAGCGTCACCTGGCTGAGCAGGAGGTCTACGGCTTCGTCCTGGACGACCTCACGTCGGCTTCCATAGAAGAGCTTCGCGGCAAGCCTCCGGACTTCTTCTCTATACTCCTGCCGGACAACCCGATTGCGGCATTGGGTTTGCCGACAACCGACCTGGTGCAGTCCGTCAATGGCGTGTTTCCGCCCGACTGGGTGCAGGAGCAGCTGGAGGGGGTTATCGACCAGGTTGTCGGCTACGTCAACGGGGATCGCGACGAGCTGGACATTCGGATAGCGATCCACGAGCGGGTGCCTGCCGCTTCGGATGAGTTGAAGGCGCTGTTCGGAAGCTCTCGCGTTCATGACCTGGTGCTCGAGCACTACGCTGCCGCGGAGGTGGGCGAGGCCTTCGAGCAAGGCGTGGCGCCGTTCGGAGCGAGCCTGGACCAGGACGACGTGGTTGCCGCCATTGACAGGAGCGTGCCGCAGGAGTGGCTCAGTGAGCACGTGGACAATGCCATCGACGAGGTCGCGGCCTACATGTCGGGCCAGCGTGACACAATGGAGATTCACGTACCGCTCTACGAGCGGGCGGAGGTCGCCGCCGAGGAGTTGAACGGGCTCTTCGAAGAGTCCGACCTGGACAGCACCTCTTTTGCAGATGTGGTCGCTTCAGAGCTGGAATCGGAGCTGCCGGCCATAGTGGAGATGCTATTTGGCGTCTCAGTAACCGGGGCGGAGGTCGCGGAAGCAGTCGAGAGCGGGCTGCCCGACCAGTGGCTTGATGAACAGGCTCGTGTAGTGGTGGCAAGCGCCGCACCCTACATTGTGGGCAGGACTGACGGCTTCAGGGCCAACCTTTCAACCACCGGGGGCCGGGATTCCGCCCTGGCAGCTGTGGAGGCGCTGGTGTGGGAAAGGCTGGAGGCCCGCCTGGTAGGGCTGCGCCGGTGCGCGTCGGGAGAGCAGCCGTTCCGCGCTCGATACGCCACGGCCAACGAGCTGCCGGGGTGCTCACCGCCGGGCATCGACACCGAGTCGTTGCTCGGCATGCTGGAAGTTGACGTGGCGGGGGACGTGGAACGCATGGTAGGCCGGCACTTCCCCGGGTCTGTGGAGTATACGCATGCCGATATGCGCCGCGGGATGGGCGGCGAGGACTCGCGGAGTGTGCTGGCCATGGACCGGCTGCGGATTCTGTTCGGCGACGGATGGACCTACACGGACGTTGACCTGCGCGAGGACTGGGCCGGGGAGAGCTCCGAGGGCGTGGAGGACCTGCGGTCCATTTTGAGCGAAGGATGGAGCATAACTCTCGGCGACTCGGACGAATCGCAGTCCGGCACCGACGACGGATCGGACGTGACCGATGTACTTGACCAGCTCAGGTCGGTGCCGGCCGGACTCGTGTCAGTGCTGGTGCTGGCGGCACTGCTTGCCGCTGCAGGACTTCTCGGTGGGCAGAGCTGGAGAGGCCGGCTGGCGTGGGCATCGGCGACACTGGCCGTTGCGTCGATCCTGCTGTTTTTGGTGTTGGTGGCGTCGGTAGGCCCCTTGCTGCAAACCGCCATAGGCGAGGTGAAGGCCGAGGCCGTGGAGGAGCTAGACAGTCCAACGGCGGTCCTGGGCGTGGAGAAGGCGCTGGAAGTGGCGCAATCCATGGCGGACGAGGTCCTGGGAGGGATGGCGCGCAGCAGCCTGTGGCTCTTTGTGTTGGGGTCGGCGGCGTTTGTGTTGACCTTCCTCCGCGGGGAAGTCCTCAGCCGGTTCCGGCGGTGACGGGGCAGCCCGCTAGCGGCCGCCCTCCCAGTGGCCGGGGCGCCGCGTTCTCGCTCGCCAGCGTCTCAGCGTACCCCAGTTCTTGAGGGCGATTCTCCACGTCGGCAGGTCGTACGGGCGGTCCGTCAGGCCGCGCACGCTGGTCATCACGTCCCCCGTGAGCGGCGGGCCGTGTCCGAAGCATGCCACGTCGGCATCCAGCTCCCGCAGCGAGTGGAGCGATGCGTCGAGCTCCCTGCGCTTCGATCGGTCCCACATGAGCGGCCGGCTGAGCCGGTCGATGTTGTTGAGAACGGAGTCGCCGAGGAAGAGCACCCTGGGCGAGGTCAGTACGGGGCAGATGCTGCCGGGGGTGTGTCCTGGCGCGTGGAGTATCCTGAGCCCGCCCATGCAGGGCACAACGTCGCCGTGCTCCAGTGTCTCGTGCACGGGCGTATCAGGGAAGGTCACCTGGGCCTGAGGCCTACGCGGCCCGCCTCCACCGCCGGCAAGACGCTGCGCCCAGCGGTACCATCCGGGCGGCGATTCGCCTTCGTTGCCCTTGCGGAGCTGCAGCGTGCCGTCCTCGCTTGCGAGAGTCTCCGCGCTGTGTGCCACTATCCTCGCTCCTGTGAGCTCGTGCAGCTCGGCGGCGCTGCCGGAGTGGTCGAAGTGGAAGTGGGTGACGATGATCCAGCGCAGATCCGAGGGGCTGCGACCAAGCTTCCTGATCTCCTCCACGATGGCCTCGCCGTTGCCGGCAATGCCGGTGTCCACGACGGCCATCTGCTCGTCGGCAAGTAGCACGACGTTGCTGCCGTTGACGTTCTCCAGGCGATGTACGCCGGGGGCGAGTTCCATGTAAGGGCCGCTCCGGTTGCCGGGCCGTTTTGCGGGTCGCCCGGCGACGTTCCGTATTGTATGCCCGCCCCGCGACGCTGTCCAGCGAATTGATCGGTTGAGCAGGCGGCGGTGCACACCGACGCCACGTACTGTGATAGGATGAACAGGATATGCTGCTCTCAGGTCTTGAATGGACTCAGTCTCGCCCGGCGTAGAGGTAGAGCGGCGCCGTAAGCCGCGCATATTCTACGGCTGGTGGATAGTAGGCGGGTGTTTCTCCCTTCAGATGCTGGTGGGATCGCTGATGATCCACAGCTTCACCGCGTACTTCCCTCTGCTGCAGTCGCAGTTCGGCTGGAGTCGTTCCGTGCTGTCCGGCGCGTTCGCGCTCTCGCGTGCGGAGAGTGGCCTGCTTGGGCCTCTCCAGGGCTGGCTGATCGACAAGTTTGGCCCCAGGGTGATGGTGAGAGGGGGCATGCTCCTCTTCGGGCTGGGCTTCATAATGTTCAGCCGCCTGGACTCCGTGCTGGACTACTACGTGGCCTTCCTTCTGATGGCTCTCGGATCGAGCGTGGGTGGATTCCTTACGGTCGCCACGACGGTGGTCAACTGGTTCGAGAGGCGCCGGGGCGTTGCGATGGGCATTGCCATGAGCGGCTTTGGCATCGGCGGGCTGCTGGTTCCCGCTATCGCCTGGTCCCTCACGGAGCTTGGCTGGAGGCAGACAGCCTTCATTTCCGGCGTTGTGATCATCGTGCTTGGCATACCGATCGGCCAGCTCTTCCGCCAGAGGCCGGAGCAGTACGGCTACTTGCCGGACGGCGCCACGCCTGATACTGCGGGCGAATCCGAGTCCCTCGACCGAAACACGCCGCCGGCCGATCAGGTGGACGGCTTCACGGCCGGCGAGGCAATGCGTACTCCCGCGTTCTGGCTGCTTAGCCTAGGACACTCGCTGGCGCTGCTCACGGTGGGCGCCGTGTCCCTCCACCTGGTGCCGCACATCATGGAGAGCGTGGGTCTTTCGATCACTGCGGCGTCCGGAGCGGTGGCCGTGATGACTGTGTTCAACATAGTGGGACAGCTCGGCGGTGGCTTCCTTGGCGACAGGTTCAGCAAGCGAATACTGGCGGCGCTGGCCATGCTGGTTCACTCCGTGGCGATGCTGACGCTGGCCTTCGCCTCAACCGTGCCGATGGTGTACGCCTTCGCGGTGATGCACGGGACGGCGTGGGGCGTGCGCGGGCCAATGATGACAACGATACGTGCCGACTACTTCGGGCGCGCGGCGTTCGCAACCATCATGGGATTCTCCTCGCTGGTCGTGATGATTGGCATGACGACCGGGCCGCTGTTTGCCGGGTTCATGGCGGACATATTCGACGGCTACAGGGTGCCGTTCGTCGTCATCGCGGCGCTTACGGGAATTGGCTCGCTGTTCTTTGCGATTGCGGCGCCCCCGCGACCGCCGGAGCGGATGCGGCGGTAGGGAGGCACCGCCGTTGTCGCGGCCGGGATGTGTACTAGGGGAGACGGCGAGCCCAGACTCCGGCACAGCCGTAGCTGACGACCGGTGACGCGGGCGTGGCTGGATGCGCTCAGTCAGACAGCAAATAGCTTGATCAACGCGCGTACCAGGACGACCACCATCACGATACCTCCGACGCCAGCGATCACGAGTGGCGTCAGTTTCCGGCCTCGAATCTGGTCTTTGTCGATGGATACCAGGATCGCGGTGAGGTACGCGGGAAGCACGAAGGCGATTGCCGCGCCGATTCCGGCCATAAATCCTGCCCAGGCGTCTGCGCGGCATTCCTCAGTATTTCTCTCGCCTTCGACGAGCTGATCTTCCCCTCCCCAGTACGCTCTGTCGCATTGGCCGATAGGCCATTCAAAGGCGTAGACGACTAACGCTACGTACCCTGCGAAGAATCCAGCGACACAGCCTGCGACGAGGATGATGTACCCGGGCTTCGATATACTCAATGTGGCCAGTCCCCCTTTCAGCCTCTTCTATTTGCTCTGCGACATTCGGAGTGTCAACTATGGGGGCGGGCGGATCTCTACCGGCACGGCGTAGCGGGAGTACTCCGTTAGGTCTGAGCTGCTTTCGGGAAGGTAGTAGCGTGCTGACCCAAGGTCGTCCGAATGGGTCTTCTCCCATTTGCGGAGGACGCGCCAGATCTCACCGTTGTCCTCGCGGCCCCAGTATACGTCCGTGAACAGTTCCGTCTCGACCATCTCCCGGAGCGCATTGACGTAGTCTTCCACCGTGAAGCTGTCCGGGAACCCCTCGGGAGGCTCCTGCGGGTCCCACTGCCCCGATTCAATCAGCCCGAGCGATTCCTCGCCGGGCCGGCGAGTTACCCGGAAACGCCTGTACGTCACCCCATCGATCGTCTCTCGCTCAAGCTCCAGCAAGTCTCCCGCCACCAACACCTCTGAGACGATCTCAAATATCTCGCCCGGCGCAATGCCCTCTGGGGGACTCCCCCAGCCACTCATTGCTTCCCATTGCCCTTGACCATCCGACGAATTCACCTTCTGGTAATGGACATTGTCGTGAACCACCGACTCTATGCTGCACCTTTGGGCGTTCTGAGCGTGGGGATACGTACAACCCTCGTACCACTGGTGCCATAGCATGTCTCCAGCGTAGGTGAAGAACGCCTCGGTGTGCCGGCGGTGGACGTCCCCATTGAGCATGGTCACGGTGCCAGTGCTTGTGGAATAGACGGTGCGGAAATCTGTAGTTTGCAGTTGCAGTGCCCGATGCAGAAACGCCTCCGCGCTCAAGTCCCTTCCTTGACCGATGGATGCAAGCACGGCGATGACGACAGTCGCGAGAAATGCAATTGCCGTGACTGGAAGCCATCCCGTCCTCGACATTTCGGCCTCCCGGGTTTGCGAGGGACAATCGTAGGGAGTGCATGGCGGCTTGGCGCTGGGAGTCTGGTACGCCCGGAGGGATTCGAACCCCCGACCCTCGGTTCCGAAGACCGATGCTCTTGTCCGCTGAGCTACGGGCGCACGCTCCACGGCACGGATGCCGCTCCCGCAATTATCGCACGTTTGCCAGGCGTGCGCCAACGGCCCGGCGCGGTGGCGGCGTGTGCTATACTCTCGAATGGCAAGGCCGCACGCAGCGCGGTTCGATTGAGAGCAGGGCAGGGCCGCGCCCAAACCAGGAGTAGCCTTCACAGGAGGAGCCATGTCTGAGCAGAAGATTCGCGTGGGTGTCATCGGGGCCAATGTGAGCTACGGATGGGGTCTCAGGGCGCACCTTCCCGCCATACTCGCGCTGCCTGAGTTCGAGCTGACGGCCGTCTGTACCTCACGACCGGAGACGGCGGCGGCGTCGCAGGAGAGGTTCGGCGCGCGCCTGGCGTTCCACGACTACCACGAGATGGTGGAGTGCGCGGACGTGGATCTGGTTGCGGTGGTGGTGCGTGTGCCGTACCACCACGAGATGACGATGGCCGCCCTCAACGCCGGCAAGCACGTGTTTACGGAGTGGCCGCTGGGCGCCAATCTGGCGCAGGCGCAGGAAATGGCGGACCTCGCACGCGAGAAGGGCGTCCGCACACTGGCCGGTATGCAGAGGCGCTGTTCTCCGCTCTACCTGCGCGTCAGGGAGCTCGTGGAGGAGGGATACATCGGCGACGTGGTGTCGTGCCACCTGACCGTGATGGGGACGGGAGGCACGTCCCGCACCTCCGATCGTGCGTGGATGGGCGACGCGGCAAACGGGGCCAACACAATGTCCATATCGTTCGGCCACGCCATCGACGCGCTCACCATGTGTGTGGGCGACTTCGCCGAAGTCTCAGGCGTGGTGAGCACGCAGATCGAGCGCTGGCTTCTCACGGATACCAGCGGCCACGTGGACGTCACCTCGCCGGACAACATTATCGTGAGCGGAAGGCTTGCGAGCGGCGGCGTGGTATCGGCGCACGTGGCATCCCAGCCGGTGCTGGGCAGCGGTCAGAGGCTGGAGATCTACGGACGCGAGGGCACGCTGGTTGTGGACAGCAGCGAGAACCGCCTGCTGGGCGCGCGTGATGGGGAGCCCGTCCTGGAAGAGCTGCCCGTTCCTGACAGTCTGGCGTGGGTGCCCGCGGACGTTCCGGATGGGCCTCCATTCAACGTTGCGCAGATGTACCGGCGGTTCGGCGAGGCAATTCGGTCCGGCAACAGGGCAGAGCCGGATTTCGACTCCGCCGTGAAGCTCCACGAACTCATTGACGCGATACGCATGGCCTCCGAGACGGGCGAGCGACAGAGCGTGGGCTGAGTAGGCTGCGACGGGCCCCGGCTAACGGGGCAGGTGGCGCTCGAAGAAGTCCAGCACGCGCCTTGCATACTCGTCCGGCGCAACGTCCACGCCCTCCGAGTGGGCCGCGTTCTCGATGAGCCACATGGGCTCCTTGGGTTCGCCCGCCGCGGCGTGGAGGGCAATCCCGTCCTCAGGCACAATCGTCACGTCGTCCTGGCCGTGAATGATAAACACCGCGCGGGGGCTGATGCTCGCCACGTAATCCTCCGGGACGACCTCGTCGGAGCTTATTCCCAGGCGCTGCTCGATGATAAACACCGTAACGGGAGCGAAGGGGAAGGCGGGCAGGTCGATGAAGTGCTCGAAGCTGCTGGCCACGGCGCTGTCGACGCTGCTGAAGGCGGACTCAGACACCACGGCCTTGATCTCCGGCAATTCCGCAGCCGCGAATATGGCCGTGGCGCCCCCCATGGACAGGCCCAGCACCCCAAAGTTCTCGCCGTCCGCGTCCGGCTGCTGCTGCAGGTAGCGCACGGCGCCTTCCACGTCTCCGCGCTCGTGGTAGCCGAACGATACGTCTTCGCCTTCGCTTTCGCCGCGGCTTCTCTGGTCGAAGAGCAGCGTCGAGTAGCCCGCATCGTGGAGGAATTCCGCGTGGGGCAGCATCTGGTGCCTGTTCTCGCCAAAGCCGTGGAGCAGGACGATGGTCCGGGGCGTTGTGCCGGGGATGAACCAGCCGGAGAGGGCGGTGCCGTCCGCGCTCGGGAACTCAACGTCCTCCAGCGCTGCCGCCAGCCTGGGGTAGTCCTCGAGCAGCGGCAGGTCGTCCGGCGGCGCCGGGTGCAGGCCGCGCTCGGAGCCGACCCAACCCACTCCGGCAAGAACCACCAGGCTCATCACTACCGAGACGCCGAGGTATGCGGCGGACAGAGTGCGGAAGCGAGTCCATCGCACTGCCACGCGGGCCGCGAAGACCAGGGGCGATGGTGCGAATAGCCAGAGCACGGCGAGAGCAGGTATGGACGATGCGGCGGTGGCCGTGATGCCGTGCAGGGCGCCGACGGCCAGAAAGAGGAGAGCTCCCACCGCTGCGACAGCTGCCCTTCCGCGCGTCCACCGTCGGGGTGATTGGATGACGGGCGCGCTGGGTCGTCGTGGTGGTCGGGAGCCCGCCCTCCGCCGCCTGCGCTGACCGAAGAGCCACGCCACGGCCGCAGCCGTGCTCAGAATCGTAATCGACCTGGGCCAACCAATGAGCCTGCACAGGCGGAACAGGAGCACGACTATACCGGTTGCGGCCTCAATCGCCCCGCCCGCTGCGCGCGCCGCGACCATGAGAGTGTTCACGCATCGAATCTTAGCGAGGTTGGCCCTACTATGCAAATTGCTGCAGGTGTTGCCCCATTCCTGAAACCCGCTATAATTGCCCTATGCGAAAAAGCCCCTTAGGGGTCACAGTTCTGATGTTGATGGCTCTAACATTCGCGGCCTGCTCCGAGGCCGAGTCAACCTCCACTCCCACGACGGCGCCCAAGCCGACCGCGGCCGCCACGCCGACAGATGCCGCTACTCCGACGGATGCCGCCACTCCTACCGCCGTGCCCACCTCCACCCCCGCCGCCGAGTCCACGGTTGCCGCCACGTCAACCGCGGCGCCCACTCCAACCACCGGCGAAGCGCCCAGCGAGTCCAGGGGTGCAGGCGAAGGCGACCGGGTCGCCGTGCACTACACGGGTACGCTGGACGACGGCGAGGAGTTCGACTCATCGCGGGGGAGGGAAACGCTGAGCTTCGTTGTCGGCGCCGGGCAAATGATAGCGGGGTTTGACGCCGCCGTACGCGGCATGACGGTCGGTGAGTCCCGCACGGTGAGGATGGAGCCGGCGGAGGCCTACGGCGAGCGGCGCGATAACCTGGTCCTGACGTTCCCCATCGATCAACTGCCGGAAGGCGTGAATGAGGGCGACAGCGTAGTCTTCACCAACGGAGGCCAGGGCGTCATCCTGGAGGTGACCGGGGAAACGTTCACAGTGGACGCAAACCACAGGCTGGTGGGACAGGCGCTTACATTCGAAATTGAGCTGGTGTCGATTGAGTAGCCTGGCCAGGGTGCTGGGCGGACTGCCAATGCACGACTGCGAGGATAGGAGCAAGGAATGGTGAGCAATGGTGGACATGGGATAGAGCGGCAGGTGGCGGTTCTAATTGACGTGGAGAACGTAGGCCTTGGCTCAATACAGTGGCTATTCGACCAGATATCCGACTACGGCCGCGTCACAATCAAGCGCGCCTACGGGGACTGGTCGTCCGTGACAAGGGCCGCCCGTAGCCAGATGGTGGAGCTGGGCATTGAGCCGATCCATCTGTTTCACGTGACGGCTTCCGGCAAGAACGCCAGCGACATACGACTGGTCATAGACGCAGTAGACCTGCTTTACCAGTCGCCCATAGACATTTTCGTCATCGTGTCCTCGGACAGCGACTTTGTGCCGTTGGTGAGCAAGTTGAGGTCCGGCGGCAAGTTGGTCATCGGCGCGGGCCGCGGCGGAGCATCTCGCGCCCTGGTCATCTCCTGCGACAGGTACATCTACATGGACCAGAACGAGAAGAAGGTCGAACAGACCACCACTGAACAGGGGCAGCATCAAGGAGAGTTTCTCATCCTGAGGGCGATGGGCGCTGCCATGGACGGGGAGGGCAGGGTCGCGGGCAGCAAGCTGATACAGACCATGATGCGGCTTGACCCCGCCTTCGACGTACGCTCCACGGGCCACTCCACCTTCACGAAGTACCTGGAGGCGTCGCCGGAGGTCAAGGTTACGCGGAGGCGCGGCGCCAATGACGTGACAGTTGAGCTTGCGGACCTGGGCTCGTCGTCCGCGTCAAAGCCGGGGCCAGATGTCACAACAAGACCGGCCGCTGCGGAGCAGAAGGACTCGGGAGCGTGGTGGCCGGGCGTGGATGCCGCCTGGGAAAAGCGCGCCGCCAATCGGGGCGATCCCATACCGGGCCCTACGGCCGCCGCAGACGCCGCCGAGGTGCTTGGCGTGTCCAAGCTGAGCACGTCGCCCTTCAAGACGCTCCAGAGGCTCCTGGAGGCAAGCGAGGAGCTGCGCGGCAAGTGGAGAAGGGACAGGAACACCATCATCAGGCAGTGAGCGCGGGCGCATCCGAGAAGGAGCGCCACGGAGGTGGAAACATGCAGGTCTCGGCCCACGTGCACTCGGTGCACATAGCGGACACGGCGGCGGCTCATCCTGGCGGCTCAAACGTCTTCTTCGCGGGCAACCCGTCCGAGGGCATGGTTATCGTGGACACGGGTGAGCACGACCGGGAGTGGACGCGGCAGATCCTGGACGGCTACGAGGAGCTGGGCCGGCCACCTATATCGGCAATCGCCATCACGCACGCCCACAGCGACCACATCGGCGGCCTAGACCGCATATTCGAGGTGGTCCAGGCGCCGGTGCGCTGCCACCCCAAGCTGACGGGACGCCTCGGAGCAGTGGTGGGTTCGGAGAACGTCGAAAGGCTGCGCTCGGGCGAGCGCATACGGGCGTGCGATGGGGTCAACCTGACCGCCATCTTCACGCCGGGCCACGAGGAGGCGCACGTCTGCTACTACATGGCGCGCGACAGGGCGATGTTCACCGGCGATACCGTCCTGGGCGGTTCGTCATCCACGGTGCAGGACCTCTCGGACTACATGAGCTCGCTGGAGAAGCTATCCCGCTACAGGGTGGAGGTCGTCTGTCCCGGCCACGGCCCGGTGGTGCCTGCGCCGCGCGGCGCACGCCTCATATCCTGGTACATCCGGCACCGCAACGAGCGTGAGGAGCAGGTGCTGTCCGCGCTGCAGAAGGGTATCTCGGACGTGGACGATATGGTGCGTGACATCTACCCGCGCAACCTGAATAAGGGCCTGCGCAGGGCGGCGGCCAGGAACGTTACGGCCCATCTGTCCAAGCTCATAAAGGATGGCAGGGTGGAGGTTGACGCCCGCCCGCCGGCCTACTGGCTGAGGTAGTAGCTCAGCCCGTTTTCCCCTTAAGCACCGCGCCCGCCGCACTCCAAATGGGGAGTGCGGCGGGCGCTTTTTCGCAACGATGCCCTGTCCAAGGCCGGAATCAACCGACCCAGACCGGTCTCTAGTCGCTTGAGGCGTCCTTCTCGGCGGTGGATTCCAGGACGGAGCCCGGAGTGATCGGCAGGTTGTATACGCGTGAGCCGATGGCCCGGCTGACGGCGTTGCCCAATGCCGGCAGGGGTGCAATGATCGGGTGCTCACCGGCGCCCCGCAGGCCGTATGGATGGCGGGGATTGGCGTACTCGATGATCTCGCAGTCGATCATGGGCAGGTCCAGGGTGATGGGCATCCGGTAGTCGAGCAGGCTGGAGTTTGCCATCACGCCGTCGGGCGAGAAGAAGTACTCCTCGTTGAGAGCCCAACCGATTCCCTGGAGGGTGCCGCCCTGCATCTGTCCCTCAACGTAGGAGGGGTGAGCAGCCTGGCCGATGTCCAGGAAAGCGGTTGCGCGGACGACGTCCACCTTGCCGGTCTCCGGGTCCACCTCAACGTCGAAGATGTTGCCGGCTAGTGCACCGCCGACGCCGCCCTGGGTGTCCATTGCGGAGCAGGTGACGGGGCCGCCGGTGGCCATAAGCCGGCCTGCAAGCTCGCTGAACGTGAAGCGGTCCTCGGGGTTCTTATTGGAGATGAAGGAGCCGTCCACGAACTCCACGTCGTCCTGCTGTAGCTCCCACAGGAGTGCAGCGCGGTCCCTCATCTGGTCGATGACCAGCCGTGCAGCGGCGATGGATGCCCGGCCAGTGTCGAAGGTGATGCGGCTGCCGCCGGAGCCGCCCGTCCATCCCACGGAGTCGGTGTCGACTACCTGGGGCGTAACGTCCTCGGCGGATAGGCCCAGCACCTCGGCCACCTGCATGGCGACGGCCACGCGGGTGCCGGACAGGTCCATTGAGCCGGTGGTCAGGTTCACCGTGCCGTTTGCCAGCACGTTGATGGTCGCGGACGAGCCGCTTCCGCCGCCGTTGAGGCGGTAGCCCGTGGCCACGCCGCGGGCGCGGTTGGGGCCGCCCAGTGGAGCGTTGTAGTGGGGATGAGCCTTGATGGCCTCCATCACCTCGAGGAGACCAACGTGGGCGTGAGGTACGCCCGTGACGGCGCGGTCGCCTTCCTTGGCAACGTTCTTGATGCGCAGATCCATGGGGTCCATGTCCAGCATCTGTGCGAGCTCGTCAATGCAACTCTCTACGGCGAAGCAGGCCTGCGGATGACCGGGCGCGCGGTAGGCGGCGACCTTGGGCTTGTTGCAGACCACGTCGTAGCCGTCGACCTGCGCGTGCTCCAGCTTGTATGTGCTCAAGCCGGAGGTGACGCCGCCCGCCATCGGAGAGCCGGGATACGCGCCGGCTTCGTAGACCATGTACAGCTGGGCGGCGGTGAAGGTGCCGTCGTTCTTGGCGCCTATCTTGCAGCGGATGAAGGTGCCGGAGGATGGGCCGGTGCCCTCGAAGACCTCCTTGCGGCTCATCACCATCTTTATCGGATGGCCGGTCTTGCGGGAGAGCACGGCTGCGACGGGTTCCAGGTAGCCGGTGCCCTTGCCTCCGAAGCCTCCGCCAATCTCCATGGGGACCACCTTGATCATGGACTCCGGGACGTCCAGAATGGCGGCCACGTTACCGCGCACGCCGAATATACCCTGGGTGCTGGTCCAGATGGTCAGGCGCCCCTCCGGGATCCACTGGGCGGTGCAAGCAAAGGGCTCGATGTAACCCTGGTGCACCGTCTGGGTGTTGTACTCTCGCTCGACGACCACGTCGGCTTCATTGAAGCCCACTTCCAAGTCACCCACCTTGAGCTGAAGGTGGCTTGCTACGTTGCCGGGCTTCCCGGTGTCCTCGCCCGGGTCGGCGCGGGATACGGTCTTGCGCTCCGTGAGGGTGTCGTGGAGCAGGACCGGGTCCTCCATCATGGCCTCGCGCCAGCCGAGGACGGTGGGCAGGACCTCATAGTCAACCTCGATCAGCTCGACGGCCTCCTCAGCGACGTGAGGGTTGTCGGCCGCCACGGCCGCGACCGCGTGACCCTTGTAGAATACCTTCTTGTCGGCCAAGTCGTTCTCGGCCATGATCCGCGGGTTCTGTAGGCTCTGAGCGAAATTGAGCTCACGGCTGCGGATGATGGGGAAATCCTGGGAGGTGGCAACTGCCCTAACTCCCGGCAGGGCCTCCGCTTTGCTGGTATCTATAGAGCGGATGCGTGCGTGGGCGTAGGGGCTTCTGAGCACTTTCCCGTGAAGCGTGCCGGGCAGCAGCATGTCTGCGCCGTACCGCGCCGCGCCCGTCACCTTCTCAATGCCATCGTGACGGACGGGCCGTGTGCCCAGTACCTTGAACTTGCTCTGTGGCGCTGCGTCTCTGTCGGCTGTTGTGGCCATGCTGAATCTCCTTTGACTCAGGTATGATCCTCTGGCGCCGCGCGGATGCACGGCAGCCGTCCGCCGGAGCGAGTGTTCAGCGACTAGTCGTTGTAGACGTCCCGCTGCTCGCCGGAGCCGGCGCCGGCTCCGGCGGAGGCAGCGGCCCGGTCGGCCCGGCCGCTGGCTATGTCTTCGGCCGAGAGCACGGCGCGGACGATCTTGTCGTAGCCGGTGCACCGGCAAAGGTTACCGGCGAGCCAGTGACGGATGCGGCCCTCGTCGGCGTCCGGCTCCCGGTCGAGGAGGGACTTGGCGGCGACGATGAAGCCGGGCGTGCAGATGCCGCACTGGAGGGCGGCCTCTTCCAGGAATGCCTGCTGGAGCGGGTGGAGTCCCTCGGGGGAAGCCACGCCCTCGATCGTAAGGATGGTCTTGCCTTCTGCCTCAACGCCCAGGACGCAGCAGGAGTCCACGATTCTGTCGTCCACAATGACCGTGCAGGCACCGCAGTTACCGTCGTTGCAGCCTTCCTTGGTGCCCGTCATGCCGAGAACGTCGCGGACCACCTCAAGCAGGCTCTGGCGAGCTTCGCAGAGGAAATCCATGTCAGTTCCGTTTATGTTGGTCTGTACGTGTACCTTTGCCATATCTGCTTACTCTCCCTTGGCTCTCGAAATTGCGGTTCGGAGGGCTCGCTTGGTGAGGACGCCCACAAGGTGAACGCGCTGGGTGACGGTGCCTCGCATGTCGTTGATGGGGCTTGCGACGGCCTTCGCGGCCTCACCCGCCGCCTCGATGCTGTCCTCGGTTGCGTCCTTGCCCGCCAAGCCTTCGGCTGCCGCCGTGGCCATCATGGGCGTGGGCGCCACGGCGCCAACTGCGATCCTGGCGGATACGACGCGCTGCTTGGAATCGTCCAGTACGACCGAGGCCGCGGCATTGGCGATGGCAATGTCCATCTCGTTCCTGGGGATGAACCGGAGGAATGCGGCTCCGGAGTTGGCCTCGGGGCTGGGGAAGTTCAGACCGACGAGAATCTCACCGTCCTGAAGGATATTCCTGCCCGGGCCGGTGCAGAACTCCTCGACGAGGACGCTCCGGCGGCCGTTGGGGCCGGCGATGTCGCACATGCCGCCCAAGGCCATGAGAGCAGGAATGGTGTCGCCGCTGGGGGAGGAGTTGCAGAGGTTGCCTCCGAGGGTAGCCCTTGCCTGGATCTGGATGCCGCCAATCAGGAAAGCAGCGTCAACCAAGCCGGGGTACAGCTCCTGGACGGTCTCGTCCTCGTAGATCTGGTGACAGGGCACGGCGGCCCCGACCGTCAGCCCGTCCCCATCCGAGTAGGAAACCTCGTTGAGTTCCGGTATCTTCTTCATGTCCACCAAGCGGTCTATGTCAAACCGGCCGCCCCTCAGCTGGACGATGACGTCCGTACCGCCAGCCAGGGCCTTGGCCCTGTTCCCGCTTTCGGCCATCAGCCTGACGGCTTCGTCAATGGTTGTGGGTGCTACGTACTCGAAATCTCGCATGGCACATCCTCTCTTAGGCTGCGGATAGTATATCACAGCGCGGGCAAAGGGCAAGGGGAAACTTCGTACCGCATGCGCTACGCCCGCGTCGAAAGCCACTCTCCGACGTCCTGGCGGTTACGTTCCAGCCACCGATCGTTCAGGCGTATACGCTCCAGCGACTGCTGTATGGTGCGCTCCGCGGACGGCGCGGGATGGCTGTTGAAGAATTCCTCCACTTCCCTGGCTCGGTCCAGCGTTGTGAACGCTCCCGTAATGCTCACCAGCCGCATGATGGCGAACCCGCCTCGGCCGTACCTGCGGTCGAACTCCTCCCAGTTCTCCTTCACGAACTCCCAGGCCAGCTCGCGCCCGTTCCGGTTGCCCGCCAGCGCCACCACCAGCAGCACCGTGTCCTGGGAGCGGACGTCCGGCGACATCGACCGCTGTAGTACGTCCTGCAGCAGCTCAGCGCTTTCGAAGCGTGTGAGCGCGCCCAACAGCCGCATTCGCTCCTCGTGGAGGTCCGCCGATTTCTCGAGGCGCCACAACGTCTCGTACGTGGACTCGTCTCCCTGCTGGGCGGCCAGGCCGTATACCAGGCCGCGCAGGTCGGGGTGGAGCGACGCAGGCTCGCCGAGGTACTGCTCGAAGCGGCCGCGGGCCTCGGCGAGGACGGCGGGGTTGCCGTACGCGCCGGCCTGTCCAAGCACGGTCGCCCTGAGCAGCGAGTCCAGGTGGCCCTCGCCCGGCCTGGCATCCCATCCCACACTGCCAACAACCTGCTCGAAGAGGGAACCGGCGAAGGTCCGGTAGCCGCCAAGGCAGGCCTCGTCCAGGAGGAGGTTTTCGAGGCCGCGGAGGTTCGTGGACAGGTCGCTCCATACGGACGTGTCCACCTCGTTGCGGTAGGATTCGGCCAGCGCCATGAAGCGCGTCGCGGGTAGGTGGCCCGCACGAACGAGTGCGTAGGCGTCATTCTGGATGCCCAGCCGGTCGATGGCGGGCAGCTCGTGGCGCTCGACGGCGCTGCGCAGCATGTCGGCTTCCTGGTCGGCGTAGCTGACGCGATAGAATCCGGTCTGGCCGGCGTTGACCTTGACCCAGCCTTCCGCACCGGCGTCCGCGCCCAGCGAGACCTCCGCCTCGCGGTCGCCCATGAGCGCGGTCACCTTCTCATCCGAGCCCTCGCGGGCTATGCCGATGGGAACCTGCCACAGAGTCGAGTCCTCCTCGCCATCCTCCATCAGGTGATCGTAGAGGAAGCGCTGCTGCGAGAGGGCCACCCGCACCTCGCCGCTGTGCCGTTGCGCGCCGGCGCTCAGAACGGGATAGCCCATCTGCTTGACCCAGGAGTCCATGATTGCGGTTACCGGCTGGCCGGACGCCTCCTCCAGCGCCTTCCACAGGTCCTCCGTGCGCGCGTTGCCGTACTGGTGAGCGGACAGGTAACCGTGGAGGCCGCGCTGGAACACGTCCGCGCCGAGGAAGTCCTCCAACATCCGGAGGACGGAGCCGCCCTTGCTGTAGCTGATGGCGTCGAAGAGCTCGCGGATCTGCGCCGGGTTCTCCACCCTTGCCTCTATAGGGTGGGAGTTGCGCAGGCCGTCCAGGCTCAGTCCGGAGTTGGTGTCCTGGAAGACGAACTGGGTCCACATGTTCCACTCGGGGTACTGGTGGTCGACGGCCTTGTCGCCCATCCAGGAGGCAAAGCTCTCGTTGAGCCACAGGTCGTCCCACCACTCCATGGTGACCAGGTCACCGAACCACATGTGGGCCATCTCGTGGGAGACCACCTCCATGATGCGCTGGCGAGTGGCTGCCGAGGAGTTCTCGGGGTCGAACAGGAGGACGGTCTCGCGGTAGGTGATGGCGCCCCAGTTCTCCATTGCGCCGGCGGCGAAGTCCGGCACGGCGATGTGGTCCAGCTTTTCGAGCGGGTACGGTATGCCGAAGTAGTCGTTGAAGTAGGTGAGGAGCCCAACCGCGTTCTCCACGGCAAAGCGGCCCTGCTCCTCCTTGCCTCGCGTGGCCCACACCCGCACGAGTGTGCCGTTGGGCGCGCGTTCCTCCACCGAGGCGAAATCGCCGACGATGAAGGCGAGTAGGTAGGTGGACATGCGAGGCGTATCGCCGAAGCGGACGGCCTTGAGGCCGCCCGTCGCCGGCGTCTCGCTCACGGGCAGGGTGTTGGAGATGGCGACCAGGTCCTCTGGAATGACCAGCGTCACGTCGAAGACGGCCTTGACGGCGGGGTCGTCCCAGCAGGGGAAGGCGCGGCGGGCGTCCGTGGCCTCAAACTGGGTGGTCGCCAGGTACCGCTCCTCGCCTCCCGGCGTGGTGTAGCGGCTGCGGTAGAAGCCGCGAAGCTGGTCGTTCAGTGTGCCGGTGAACCGGATGGAGAGCAATGCGGAGCCGGCGGCAATCTCGCTGCCGAAGGAGAAGGTGACGGTCTCCATCTCCTCGTCCAGCGTGATGCTGCTGGCCTGCATCGCGGCGCCGCCGGCGGGCGTGAGCTCAGCCGAAGACACCTCGATTTCGATCGCGTTGAGCGATATTGACGAGACCGCCTCCGTCAGTTCAAGCTCGATGGTCTCTTCGCCGTCGAAGGTGAATCCTTCCAGGTCCGGCGTGAGCGTTATGGCGTACTTGACTGGGCGGACATTGGTGGGCAACCGGTAGGCTGAGAGTGTGGTCATGTGCTCCATCCTTGCTCAGGGAGTAGCCGCTAGGGGCGGCTCGATTATACGCCACATCGCTGCCAAGGGGAAACGGCGCGAGAGGTGCGACTCCGATGGTACAATGCGGATGTCGTCGGATAGAAGAGCGCGGCAGACCCCACTCGCGCGTAAGGGAGGCACACTTGGTCTCACAACAGAGCTTCCGGCTGGACGGCGCAGGCGTACCCCTTTCGGCGACGCTGTTTGTCCCGCAGGGCGTCGGGCCGCACCCGGGACTGGTGATCTGCCACGGGATGCCGGCAGGGCCGCGCCCGGAGCCGGGCGCGCCGCCTCCCCCGGACGACGGCCTGGACTACCCCGGCGTTGCGGAGTGGTGCGCCCTGGAGGGGTTCGCCACTCTGATCTTCAACTTCCGCGGCACGGGCGACAGCGAAGGCAACTTCCACCCGATGGGATGGGCACATGACCTGGACTCGGTGATCTCGTGGATGCTCGCGAGGCCGGAGGTGGACGCGCGCCGCCTGGCGCTGCTAGGTTCGAGCATGGGAGCTGCGGTTGCGGTATACGCCGCGGCGCACAGGACGGAGGTTGCGGGCCTGGTGTCGTTCGCGGGGCCTGCAGAGACGCGGGCGCGGACACGGCCCGCCGAGGACGTGGAGCGCATGAGGGAAATGGGCATCATTCGAGACCCGGACTTCCCGCCGTCGCTGGAGGAGTGGGCCAACGAGGGTCTGGAGCTCAGCCCGGCGAAGTGGGTGTCGATGATCGCGCCGCGGCCGCTACTCATACTGCAGGGCGACGCGGACGACGTTGTCCCGCCGCACAACGCGGACACGCTGTACGAGCGCGCCGGCGAGGGCAAAGAGCTGCGGATGCTGCCGGGCGTGAGGCACCGCTTTCGCAGTGAGCCTACCGCAATGGCAGCAGCCATCGAGTGGCTGCGGGAGCGCTTCGCGGGGTAGGCGGGGACGAGATTCGTAGACCCGCTTAAGCCGCGGCGCGAGCCGTGGTATACTCTACCCGTTGCCGCGCGACGCGGCGGCAGAGCGACTGTGGAGGTTTCAGTATGTCCGATGACAATTCAACCATAAAGCAGGCTGTGCAGGAGCGCTACGGGGAACGTGCGCGAAGCGTGTCGGGTCTGACCCTCGTCAGCGTGGAGCAGGCGGCCTGCTGCGCTACTGGAGAGACGTCGACCTGTATGGACGATTCGCTGGGCGCATTCCCCAACCTCTACGTTCAGAGCGAGCTCGAGGGCCTGCCGATGGAGGCGGTCGCCGCCTCTGCCGGCTGTGGCAACCCCACGGCTCTGGCCGGCCTGAAGCCTGGCGAGCGCGTGCTCGACCTCGGCTCGGGCGGCGGCATCGACTGCTTCCTGGCCGCACGGCAGGTGGGATCGGACGGCCATGTGATCGGCCTGGACATGACGCCGGACATGCTGGCGCTTGCGCGTCGAAACGCGAAGACGTTGGGCGTAGCCAACGTGGAGTTCTTGGAAGGGTTCATCGAGGACATACCGCTCCCCGAATCGTCCGTTGACGTTGTCATATCCAATTGCGTGGTGTGTCTTTCGCCGGACAAGGAGGCCGTGGTCTCGGAGTCCTATCGGGTGCTGTCGCCGGGCGGCAGGCTCCACCTCTCGGACATGATGTCGCTGGGCCCTATGCCGCAGGAGCTGCGGGACGACGCTCAGAGCTGGTCAAGCTGCGTGTCGGGCGCCGAGGAGCGGGACACGTACCTGGGCCGCCTGGTCGGCGCCGGGTTCGTGGACGTGGCAATAGAGCAGGAAGGGCAGCCCAGGTCCCAGGAGGGCGGGTTCCCGGACGTAGTGAGCGTGAAGGTGGTGGCGCACAAGCCTGTGTAGGCGCGTGAGGCAATCAACTGAATATGGAAGGAGAGGCCGGATTGATTACGACCATGGTGGGCAACTACCCCAAGATATCCCCGGACGCCAGAGCCCCCAGCCTGCGCACAGCCATCAACCGCTACGATGAGGGACGCATCTCTCTGGACGACCTGCGTCGCGTGGAGGAGGAGGTCACGTGTGAGGTGATAGAGGACCAGATCGAAGCAGGCCTGGACCTGGTCACGGACGGCCAGATCCGCTGGGACGATGGCCAGACATACTTCGCACGTGGAATATCGGGCTACACGGTCCACGGCCTGATCCGCTACTTCGACACGAACACCTACTACCGCCATCCGATTCCGGAGCAGCGGCTGCAGCCCAACGGCGGCATCAGCGTGAAGGACTACGAGTTCGCAGCCGCCCACAGCGAGCGTCCGGTCAAGGCAGTCCTAACGGGCCCGTACACGCTGGCGCGCCTATCGCAGCTCGGCTGCTATGACGACCTGCGCTCGCTGGTGATGGACCTGGCCAAGATTCTCAACCAGGAGGCTCGCGCCCTTCAGGAAGCCGGGGCGCCGATCATCCAGCTTGACGAGCCATCCATACTCAGGCACAAGGATGACGCTGACTTGATCGCGGAGGCCATCGAGTGCGCCGTGGACGGCATCACTGCCACCAAGGCGCTCTACACCTACTTCGGCGACGCTTCGGGCATTCATCACCGGCTGTTCAGCCTGCCGGTCGACCTGGTGGGGCTGGACTTCGTGATGGGTCCCGGCAACTTCGATCTCATCGCCGACCTGCCGGAGGACAAGATGCTGGGATGCGGAATCGTGGACGCCCGCAACACCAGGGCGGAGACAGCCGAGGAGATCGCCGAGACGATCCTGAGATTGGCCGGGAACGTGCCCATGGAGAGGCTTCACGTCAACCCAAGCTGCGGGCTGGACTATCTGCCGCGGCCCAACGCCAGAGCCAGGCTGGTGCGCCTGTCAGAGGGCGCCAGACTGGCCCGGGAGAGTGCATCATGAGCAATGGACTGCTGACCACCGCCGTAGGGAGCTATCCCAAGCCGGACTACATCACGCGCGCCCGCGCCCGCTTTCAGCGGGGCCAGATAGGCGCGGAGGAACTCGCGGACCTTGAGAAGCAGGCCACCGCGCACTGGATCGAAATCCAGGAGCAGCTGGGGTTGGACGTGGTGGTGGATGGGGAGATGTATCGCGGCGACATGGTGGCCTACTTTGCCGAGAACATGTCAGGGTTCACGAACAGCGGCCTGGTGCGCTCGTACGGAAACCGCTACTATCGCAAGCCCATCGCCACCGGACCGGTAGGCCGGGACCAGCCGGTGACCGTGGACTGGTGGCGGTACGCCCAGAGCCTGACCGACAAGCCCGTGAAGGGGATGCTCACGGGACCGTACACGATCGTGGACTGGTCCTTCAACGAGTACTACCCGACGCGCGAGGCGTTTCTGATGGACATGGCCCGAGTAGTTCACGAGGAGGCGATGGACCTTGCGAAGGCCGGCGCGCGGTACATCCAGATCGATGAACCGGCGCTGTCCGTGAGGCCGGAGGAGATGGAGATGGCGTCCAGGGCATTCGCCATCGTCACCGAGGGCCTTGACGCCTTCACGATAACGCACATCTGCTACGGGGACTTCGCCGCCGTGTTCCCGCACCTGGCCAACTTCCCCGTGGACATGCTGGACATGGAGACGACCAACAGCAGCTACGACTTCCTGGACTTGATACGAAGTTATCCCTCCTTCGACAAGTACGTGTCGATGGGAGTTGTGGACGTCCACAACCACGCGGTGGAGTCTCTGGAGAAGGTCAAGTCGGGCATACGCATGGGCCTGGAGGTGCTTCCTCCGGACAAGCTGTTCATCGACCCGGACTGCGGGATGAAGACCCGCACCGAGGAGGAGTGCGTGGCGAAGCTCCAGGTGATCAGTGACGCGGTGCGCGAGGTCAAGCAGGAGCTGGGGATAGAGTAGGACTCAGCCCGCCGGCAGCGCGGCCGTCAGCTCCTCCTGTACGCTTTCGTCGGTCTCCGTGGCCTGTGCAGACCTCAACGCCGCGCGGGCGGCCTCGCCGCCGATGACGCCTAGCGCCCACGCCGCGTGGCCTCGCACAAGGCTGCTCTCATGTCCCAGCGCGGCGGTCAGAGCCGGCACCGCTCGCTCGTCGCCGATGTTGCCGAGGGCCACGCAGGCGTTGCGCAGCATCCCCGCGTACTTCGCGCGCCGGATGGGGCTTCCGGCGAATCGCTCCCTGAACTCCTCTTCAGTCATGCTGAGCAGCGGCAGGAGGTCCAGGGCCTCGAAGCCGTGTTCGCCGGTGCGGAACGCCGGTTCCTGCGTGGGCTGCGCCTTGCGGTTGACGGGGCAAACGTCCTGGCAGATGTCGCATCCGAAAACCCAGTCGCCCACCAGAGGGCGCAGGTGCCGCGGTATGGGGCCGCGCAGCTCGATGGTCAGGAACGAGATGCACTTCGCGTTGTCCAGGACGTACGGCGCAATCAGCGCGCCCGTCGGGCAGTCGTCGATGCAGATGGTGCAGCGGCCGCACGTCTTCTTAACAGGCGCGTCCGGCTCCAGTGCAAGGTCAGTCACGATCTGGCCTAGGAACACCCACGAGCCGTGGCTGGAGGTGAGTACGTTCGTGTTCTTACCGAACCACCCGACGCCCGCCCGCTCGGCGACGGCGCGGTCCTGCATGGGGCCGGTGTCCACGTACACCCTGGACTGGACGGGCCGCCCAATGCGCTCCGACAGTGACTCGACCAGCTGCTTCAGGCGGCGCTGCATGACGCCGTGGTAGTCGCGGCCCCGAGCGTATCGTGCGACATTGCCGCGCGGGGCGGGATCGTGTGCGGGCGGCGGCTCGTCGTCCGCGTAGTAGCTCATAGCAACCGAGATGACCGAACAGGCTCCGGGCAGGATGTCGGACGGGCTGGCGCCGCGCCGGACGCGCGCCTCATGGTACCAGGGCAGGCCGTCCATCAGGCCGGCGCGCACGCGCTCCAAGGCAACCGCCTCGGCCTGTTCGAACGGCTCGGCGGATGTGACGCCCACTCGGTCGAAGCCGAGCTCTCGCGCCAGGTCCTGGACGGCTTTCTTGGCCGCTGAGTCGTATGTCTCGCTGGATGATTGCATGTCGGAGGCATTATGCCACAAGCGTAGGGGACTTCACCGACGGACTACCTGATACCCGGCCTGAGCTTGAGACTCACAATATGGGCAGTTCCAGCAGCGCCTCCGGTCTGTCAATGACGAAGTCGGCATCGGTCTCGCGGTGGCTGAGGTTGGCGGCCGGTATGCCCCATGTGGCGTGGACGCTCCAGCAACCGGCGGCCTTCGCCGCGCCCATGTCGGCGGGTGTGTCGCCCACGACGGCGCACTGGTCCGGCCTCACGCCCAGAGTGTCCAGCGCCAGCAACACGCATTCCGGGTGAGGCTTGTGGTTGGTCACACTCTCGAAGCCGACACCCACGGAGAAGAACTCGCTGGCTCCCACCTCGGCCAGTTCTTGCGAGGCGCCCACGGTCCGCCCACCCATCTCGGTGATCCACCCCTTCTGCGTAACTATTCCCAGCTTGAGGCCTCGATGGCGGAGCTCTTCCAGAAGGGAGCGGACGCCAGGAAACAGGCTTACCAGTCCGGCGGCCTTGGTCCAATAGGTGCGGCGGTAGCCCTGAAAGAGGTGCAGGGGAGGCAGGCCCTCCCTCTCCTCCAGGGGTCTGAGTGTGTCCTCGAGCTGGCGGCCGCTCATCTCCCGGATGAATTCCTCGGCCGTGGGGTCGGTGATGCCCGCCTCCGTGAAGACGCGCTGGAGGGCGTCGAGCCGGGCGTCGTAGGTGCTCACCAGCGTGTCGTCGAAGTCGAACAGCACGGTGGTGATGGGCGGATGCGATGAGTGCCGGCCCGCGGCTGAGTGAGGCTGTGGATTGTTCGCCACGGAGAACCCCTAGTACTGCTGGAAGAGCTGGCCCCACCCGGTTTTCATCGCGGCCTTCACCCTGCGGCTGCCTACGAAACGGAGCCAGTAGGAGTTGTGGTACACGTTGGAGGCGAAGAAGGCCCACGGCGCTATCGGTGACCTGAGCAGTATGTTCTCCAGCGGCTTGAGCGGGCCCCAGTAGATCAGCTTCTGTCCGCGGCTGGCGAACGTATTACCGCTGCCGTTGAACTGCCAGTCCACGCCGGATATGTCCTCGCCCACGGTCTCGATCTGCGACGGGTCACCGCAGCCCAGGCCGCGCTCGTGGGCAAGCCGTATGAAGCGAATGGACATGGGGTCGAAGCCCATCATCTTCGCGGCCACGGCGTCGATGGCCACCTGGTCGGTGCTGGCGAGAAACACGTTCTTCTCGTGCCACTGCATGGCCCGCGGGCCGGGACCGTCACCCGCAAACGTGCCGTCCATTACGGCGAAGACGCCGGGGTGAATCTCCTTCTGGATGGCCAGCAGGTCCACCAGCGTCTCGTGGATCACGGAGTGCGTCCAGTGGCGCTTGCGGTTCAGTAGGCCGCCAAAGGCGTTCTTCATTGCGCCGGTCATGGTCGTGAAGACGTGGGTCTTCATGGTGGGCAGGTGCACCACGTTCTTGCCGGGGAAGATCTCGGGGATGGTGAGGCCCTCCGGGAAGATCTTGTCCAGTACCATCATCTCCGCCTTGGGCTGGAAGGGAATCCACCGGTTCGGCGCCACGTCCAGGTGTACGTTGGTCAGGTTGTACTTATCCTGAACAGGCTTCTGCTTGTTGCTAACCTCGCCTTCGAACGAGTCGACGACGACGGTTCCGTTGTGTGCGGCGATGAGGTCCTTGTGGCCGTCTTCCAGCAGCGTCTTGATGACTCCTTCTAGCTGCCACGGCGTGGTTGAGCACGCGGGGTAGTAGTGCTGCCAGGAGATGTTGATCTTCAGTAGGGTGGAGACGTCAGGGGAAAGGTGCGACCCGTAGTCGGCGAGGCGCATGGCCCTGCCGATGTCCTCGAGCACGGTCCCGGGCCTGGTGTACACCACCGCCACCTTGGCCCTTGCGGAGGCGCCGCTCCGCTGGTCCGCTCGCCGTACTTCTGCCTGCGCCATTGAGTCGTTGCCGTGACGTGCTAGGAACCGGTATTTCCGTTGGACGACAGCTGGGCTTTGCGTTCCAGCGCCCTGCGAACGGCGTCAGCCACGTTTGCGGGCGCCAGACCGTACTTTTCGATCAGCTGGTTTGGCGCGCCGGACTCGGCGTATCCCGTTAGCGTAACCATCTGCATTGGCACGGGACAGGACTCGCCAAGCACCTGCGCTACGATGCTGCCCAACCCGCCGTGACGCAGATGCTCCTCGGCGGTGACGATTGCGCCGGTCTCCCGTGCTGCCGCGACTATGGCCTGAGTGTCTGCCGGCTGAAGCGTGGACATATTGAGGACGCGGCAACCGATGCCTTCGCTTTCCAGGGCCTCCGCGGCTGTTAGGACCGTGTGCACCATTGTGCCGCAGGCGATGATGGCGGCGTCGTTGCCCTGTCTCAGCGTCTCCGACTGGCCGATGGTGAACTCGAAGCCGTCCTCGTGTACGACGGGGGTCGCGGGCCTGGACAGGCGAATGTAGAAGGGCCCGGGTGTAGCTGCGGCCATCCGCACAGCCTGATCGGTCTCCGGCCCGTCCGCGGGTACCAGTACGGTGAAGTTGGGAAGAGCGCACATGAGCGACAGGTCCTCTATTCCGTGCGCGGACATGCCATCTTCTCCGGTTGTGATCCCGGCGTGGGTGACGACGATCTTGACGTTGAGGCGCGCCTGCGATATGCCGATGCGGATCTGGTCATAGGGGCGGCCGCTGCCGAATACTGCGAACGTGCTGGCGAAGACGGTCTTGCCGGAGCTCGCAAGTCCTGCGGCAATGCTCATCATGTTCTGTTCCGCAGGTCCCATGTCGAAGAAACGGTCCGGGAACTGCTCTGCGAACAGGTTGATGACCGTGGATTTGTTCAGGTCGCCGCCGAGCACGACAATGTCCGGGTTTTCCCCGCCCAACTCCAGCAGGGTGCGGCCGTAGGTCTCTCTAGTAGAGGCGGTGGTCATGTCGTGAATTCCCTGCTAGTCTTCCAGCTCCGCGAGGGCCAGATCAAGCTGATCCCTGGTGGGAGCCTTGCCGTGGAAGTCCGGGTTGTTCTCCATGAAGCTCACTCCCTTGCCCTTGACCGTGGAGGCCAGGATGACGGACGGCCGGCCTTTGACCGACCGGACGTCCTCCAAAGCGTCTATGACCTCCGGGATGCTGTGGCCGTCTACCTGGAGCGTATTCCAGCCAAAGGAGCGCCACTTGTCGGCGAACGGCTCCAGGTCCATGACCTCGGACGTGAAGCGGTCGTTCTGTATGCCGTTGCGGTCGACGATGGCGACGAGGTTGTCCAGGCGATAGTGCGAGGCTGCCATTGCGGCTTCCCACACCTGGCCCTCGTCACACTCGCCGTCGCCGAGCATGACGAAGACGCGGGATGATCGGCCGTCCAGCTTGGCGGCCATGGAGGCGCCTATTCCAAAGGAGAGTCCCTGGCCAAGGGAGCCGCCGGACATCTCTACGCCTGGGGTCATGGTGTGGGCGTGGCCCTGGAGCCGGCTGTTGATCTTGCGGAAAGTGGACAGCTCCTCCCTTGGGAAGTAGCCGCAGTGCGCCAGGGTGACGTAGAGGACAGGACAGGCGTGAGCCTTGCTCAGTATGAAGCGGTCACGGTCCGGCCAGCCCGGGGAGGCAGGATCGTGCCGCAACTCCTTGCAGTAGAGGGCCGTGAGCAGCTCAACCGCCGAGAGTGAGCCGCCGGGATGGCCGCTTCCCGCCTCGGTGATCATGCTCAGGATGTCCCGACGCAGTTGCACGGCGGTGGCGGTCAGCTCTTCCAGAGAGATCTGCTTCATTGCGTCGCTCGCTCCCGAATCAACAACAAGCCTCGGCAGCAGCCGTCTGTGCCGAGGACGAATTAGAACTGAGTATGGGTGGATGTTTCCTTACCATCTCTGGGCGTCAACCTCTTGCGCTCGGAGATTATAGCAGGCAATACACGGGCTGTCCACAAACATGATTCAGTGATTCCTGAAGCGGGGCTGTCACGGGTCCTCGCCCGGGATGGGTCGTGTCTCCATACGGGCTCGGCTGTGGCGGGCGGACGCAGTGGAACGGCATTTAAGCGCCGGCGGCCCTGGGACCTGCGGGTATGTGAGCGCGTCTACCTACGGCCAGAGGCCGAAGGTAGACGTAGTTAGAAAACGGTGAGCCACCCGCCGGAGGCTGCCCCATGCGGAGAATATGCCGCATAAACTCCGCACTATATGCGGATATAATGCGGTCTGACGAACCACTTCCTGAGTCACATGCCCTGCGAACTCACCTGGCTGCTCCTTGAAGGATGCGGTGATTAGGGGTATAAGCACCGCAATAACAGCGGAGAATATACATCCATGACGATCCCGCCTGGCCCAATATGCACTGGCAGGAGGAGCGTATAGCGGACCGCCTGACCGCGCTCAAGTACCGGCAGGGCTGGCTGCGCGGACGCATGGAGGCGCTGGGCTTCGAGCTGAGGATGGACGCGCACCTGGACACACTGACCGAGGAAGCAGTTCGGAGCAGCGCCATTGAAGGAGAGGTGCTGGACACGGAGCAGGTGCGCTCGTCGGTGGCGCGGCTACTGGGCATGGACGCGGGAGGGATAAGCGCGGTGGACCGCCACGTGGACGGCGTGGTGGAGATGACACTGGACGCTACCCAGGGCTACGACCGGCCGCTGACCCCGGACAGGCTGTTCGGCTGGCAGGCCGGGCTGTTTCCCTCGGGGCGCAACCGCCTGGGAGCGATAAACGTTGGGGAGTGGCGCGATGACAGCCGCGGGCCAATGCAGGTGGACTCCGGCCCCGTAGGCAGGGAGCGGGTCCACTTTGAGGCGCCCTCTGCCGACAGAGTCAGCCAAGAGATGAGCGCCTTTCTGGAGTGGTTCAACTCGCCTGCAAGCGTGGACGGCGTCCTGAGGGCAGCCCTGGCGCATCTGTGGTTCGTGACCATCCACCCGTTCGAAGACGGCAACGGCCGCGTCGCGCGGGCCATCGCGGACATGGCCCTGGCGCGCTCCGAACACAGCCCGCAGCGCTTCTACAGCATGTCCTCCCAGATACTGCGGCAGCGGTCCGCATACTACCGGATCCTGGAGCGGACGCAGCGCGGCGGTGTGGATGTTACCGGCTGGATGGAGTGGTTCCTGAATTGCCTGGCTGAGGCCATCGCCCACTCCGAGTCCGCGCTGGCAGTGGTGCTTGGGAAGGCACGGTTCTGGGAGCAAAACGCCGGCGTGTCGCTGAACGAGAGACAGCGCAGGGTCATCAACCGGCTGCTGGACGGATACGACGGCAGGCTGACCACCACTAGATGGGCCGGCATGACCGGGTGCTCGCAGGACACTGCTCTGCGTGACATTACTGACCTGATGGAGCGTGGCATCGTGGTGAGGAGCTCAGCGGGCGGGCGCAGCACGAGATATGCTCTGGCGGAAGTGCGGGCGGCGGCCTAGCGCCGTCGCCCGTGCCGTGCGGAGAATAGGAGACGTAATCTCCGCATAATATGCGGAGTTAGTGTGCGGAACGGGAATTGTGGCAGGACGCCGCGTGCTGTCGTGCTAGCGAAACCGGGGCCATAAAGCGAGCAGCGTGTCGGTGACCTGCCGGGACGGCGAAACGATCCACAGGACGCGCACGCCCTCAAGGCCAAGGTAGCTGTCCTCAGCGACGCTTTCCGTTTCCACCATCACCTCGTAGAACTCGCGGGCGTCCTCGGCCGTGTCCCACACTATGAGCGACGCAAGCGCATACTCTCCGCCAGGCCCGCTCAGGAGTGCGTACCTGTCGCCGCCCCAACCCTGAGCAATCGAGTTGGCGACACCCTGACCCAGACGAGTCTCCAGGTAAGTCCTCAGGAAGAACTCACCCATCACGTTGCCGTAGACCTCTTCCCATCCCTCCCCCAGCGCGGCCGCGGCATCCGGCAGCTCCACGGTGATGGGGGCCTCTCCTGACAGATACTTGTCCGGGTGGAGCACCTGCTCCGTGGAGGCAGGAGGCCTGGAGTAAGCGTCGTCTACGCCGTCCCACGCCAGACTGGCACGCAGCGTCAAGACCATCACTACCCCCTCCACGTACGGGAAGAGGAGGTCCTGTTGAAGGAAGTACGGTGTTGAATCGAAGACCGAGGCTGTTGCAGAGCCACCGCTTAGAGATTCCTGCATGCGCTCCCTGGATATGTGTTCGCTGGCGTACTGGTACTGCACAGCCACGGCGTCGCCTTCGACCAGCGCGATCAGGGCAGAGGCGGCGTCGGCGTTGTCCTCCACGGACTCCAGCATAGAGTTTATGTCGTACGTTTGCTGCTGCAGGGCGTGGACGAACTCGTGGGCGAGCGTGAGCTCGTCCTGGACAGAAAGCTCCTCCTGTGGCTCTCCGATGAGGAAGAGCTCCTCCTCTTCACTGTCGTAGAAACCGGCCACCTGCTCCGAGTAGAGATCGAGAAGCAGCTCCGTCAGGTCGGCGTCGCGGGGAATGAGCTCCAGCAGGCGAAGCACTTCCTGGACCTTGAGCAGCTCTTCGAGGTCCTCTTTCAGGTCGTCTGCTAGCTCGGCTGCCAGCGTCTCCCGTGTCATGAACTGCGGAACGACGGGTTCTGTCGGATTCAGGCCGCGGATTGCGGATACGCGGCCAAGCACCTCGTCGTATACGGTGGCCGACGGCGTGGGGACTGTGTCCGGGCCGCTCGTGGCCGTCGGTGGGATGGCTTCGGTGGCTGTGGGCGCGGGCGCGAGCGTGACGGTGGCGGTAGGTTGAATCGTAGCGCTGGGAGTGGAGGATGGCGAGGGCGTGGCGGTTGCGGTGGCGGGAGCCGTCGTCGGGAGTTCCGTAGGCTGTTGCCCGGTGCAGGCGGCCGACAGCAGTACGAGGACCAGGAAGGCGGCTGCCAGTCTCATGCGTGGAATTATTGAAGGCCTCAGGAGCAAAGTCAAGCTAGCTGCACCGGCGTCGCGGCGAGCAAGGGTCGTTGACACTAGGTTATCGTGGACTTTAGAATGCAAGTGTAGGCCAACCGGGAAGGAGATAGTCTCAGATGCAAGAAATGCAGATAGATAGCATCCGGCTGAGCCTATTGAACAATCAGAGGGTGGTCATCCTGAAGGAGAAGACTTCCGACAGATACCTCCCAATTTGGATTGGCCCCGCGGAGGCCGAATCTATAGCAATCAAGCTTCAGGACATGGCAACACCTCGACCGCTCACGCACGACCTTCTGAACCTGGTCATCGCCTCCCTGGGCGGTGAGGTGTCCCATGTCGTGGTGTACGACCTCATGGACGACACGTTCTACGCTAATATACACATCCAGGTGAACGGCAACACCCACGAGATTGACTGCCGGCCCAGTGACGCTATCGCTCTTGCGGTACGCCACGGATACTTTCTCATAGATCCTGAGGGGCGAAAGCAGTATTTTGATGCATTGTCGGAAGCCGAAGCTTTCGTGACAAATCAGCGCAAATACAATCCCGATTACGCACCTGAGATCAAGAAGGTGTGCCCCATATTTGTTGAGGAGACGGTACTGGACAAGGCGGGCGTTGCGCTGGACAAGGAGACAAACCGGCCATTTGCTACGGGCAGCGACGTAAACGGGGAGGAGAAGGAGCAGATGACCGAGGAAGATCTGAAGAAGATGTCGGCCTTCAAGGAGTTCATAGGAGGCCTGGACCTGGAGGACTTCGAGCGTAAGAGGTCCTGAGTCCGGCGTGCGCGGGTTGCCTGGCGGTAAGGTTCCCGCCGGCGGCCCCGGCCACTATCGGTCCGGCGGCCGCTGAATGACGCCACCACCCCTTCCCGTACCGAATCGCCCCGTTCCCGAGTTAACGCAAGACAGCGTACCGCCGCGCCCCGAAATGTGAGGAGAGGGAGGTGAACGAATGGTGGATAGTCTAGCCCCCTACGAACAGGGCAGCGCCTACGACATGGCCATCAAGCAGTTCGACGAGGCATCCGCGCTGCTTGGCCTGTCGGATGACATGGCATCGTATCTCAAGACCTGCAAGCGCGAGCTCAGCGTGAACTTCCCCGTGCGTATGGACGACGGGTCCGTGCGGATGTTCACGGGCTACCGCGTGCAGCACAACCTGGCCCGCGGCCCGGCCAAGGGGGGCATTCGCTATCACCCTCAGGTGACCCTGGACGAGGTGAAGGCCCTGTCGATGTGGATGACGTGGAAGTGCGCCGTGGCGTCCATACCGTACGGCGGCGCCAAGGGCGGCGTGGCCTTCGATCCCAGGCCCTTCTCGCAGAAGGAGCTCGAACGCCTCACAAGACGCTACGCCACAGAGATCTCCATCCTCATTGGCCCGGAAAGCGACATTCCCGCGCCGGACGTGAACACCAATCCCCAGGTCATGGCGTGGATCATGGACACCTACAGCATGCACATGGGCTACTCGGTGCCAGGGGTAGTGACGGGCAAGCCCGTGGGCATCGGCGGCAGCCTCGGCAGGCTGGACGCCACGGGGCGCGGGTGCATGATTGTTGCGGCCCGCGAGATGGCGCGCGTGGGCCGAAGCCTGGAGGGCGCCACCGTGGCGGTTCAGGGATACGGAAACGTGGGGTACTTCGCCGCAAAGCTCCTGGAGGAGCAGGGCTGCCGCATCATCGCAGTGACGGACAGCAGCGGCGGTTGTTTCCTGGGCGGGCACGTGGACCTGCAGAAGCTGAAGGAATGGAAGGACCAGGGCATGCGTCTGGTCGACTTCCCAGGCGCTGAGCACGTGACCAACGAGGACCTGTTTGCCATTCCGTGCGACATTCTGGTGTTGGCCGCGCTGGAGGGCCAGATCACGGGGGAGAACGCCCGCAACGTCGGCGCGAGGATAATCGTGGAGGGCGCGAACGGCCCTGTCACACCGGAAGCCGACCAAGCGCTGGAGCGGATGGGCGTGCAGGTGGTGCCGGACATACTCGCCAACGCTGGTGGCGTCGTGACATCGTACTTCGAGTGGATCCAGGGCCGGCAGCAACTCTTCTGGGACCGGCAGGAGGTGGAGGACCGCTTGGAGCAGGTCATGTCGAAGGCATATGACCAGGTGGTGGAGGCGGCGCAGACCAGGGACGTCACGCTGAGGAAGGCGGCGCTCGTGCTGGCCATCAGCCGCGTGGTAGAGGCGATAGAGCTGAGGGGGTTCTACCCGTAGAGAGCCTGCGTGGTCTCGCTGCCTGCCCGGTGGGCGCAGGCGTAGTGAATGCGGGGCCGCCGCCATAGGTGTTATACTGGCGTCGCAAGCGCGCGGGCGCAGCCGGCGCTTGATTCTTCACCACAAGGGGTAATCGTGGAGCTGTTCAGGAGCCTGATATTCGTACCGGGCAACCGCAGGGATATGCTTGAGAAGGCGGTATCGTTTCCAGCCGACATCGTGGTGCCAGACATGGAAGACTCGGTGCCGCTGTCGGAGAAGGGCGCCGCGCGGGACACCATCGGAGACATGCTTCCCGTCCTTGCAGAGGCCGGCAGGCGCGTGATGGTGCGAGTAAACGCCTTGAGCACCGGCTTGCTGGAGGAGGACATGCGGGCGGCCATCACGCCCCACACCTACGCCGTCAACGTTGGCAAGATCGAGACGGCGTGGGACGTACACGAGGTGGACGCGATCATGGCGGCGATGGAGGCCAGGGTGGGAGTCGCGCGAGGCAGCGTCCGTATGGTGCCGTACGTCGAGACGGCCCTTGGCCTGGTTCACGCCTATGCGGTGTGTTCCGCGTCGCCCAGGATAGTTGCCGCCGCGTTCGGCGCGGAGGACTTCACCGTGGACATGGGCACGCAGCGCACGGACGAAGGCTCGGAGGTCCTGATGCCGCGGGCCTTGGTGGCCATCGCCGCCAGGGCCGCAGACATTGCAGCCCTCGACGTCGTCTACGCCAACTTCCGCGACGAGGAGGGCCTCCGGCGTGACACGCTGGTAGGCAAGAGCCTGGGGTACAAGGGCAAGTTCGCCATTCATCCCGCGCAGCTCGGGCCAATCAACGAGATCCTCAGCCCTCTGCCGGAGGAGGTTGAATACGCCCGCCGCGTGGTGGAGGCCTTCGAGGAGGCGGAGGCACAGGGCAGGGGAGCCACGTCGCTGGACGGTAAGATGGTCGACGTGCCCATCGTGAAGCGGGCGCGCAACCTTCTGGCCATTCAGGACGCTATTTCGGGCTCCGGCCGGCAGGCCTGACCCAGAGGTACGGCCGCGCGTGAGATGGCAGACCGCATAGTCCTGAAGGGGATGACCTTCTACGGATACCACGGCGTCACGCCTCACGAGAGGGAACGGGGACAGCCCTTCGTCGTGGACTTGGAGATGGAGCTGGACCTGAGCGGTCCGGGGCGTTCAGACGACCTGCGAGACACGGTGGACTACTCGGCCGTGTATGGCGTGGTGAAGGAGGTGGTGGAGGGGCCGGGTCGCAACATCCTCGAGAGCGTGGCCGACGGCCTGGCGCGCAGACTCCTGCGAGACTTCCCGTTGGATGCCGTCACGGTGCGCGTGGCCAAGCCGCACGTGCCCATCCGCGACTCCATGCTTCAGTATGCGGCGGTGGAAGTGCACCGGCGCCGGTCTTCGTAGAGGCTCGCGGGGGACCGCAAGCGGCAAGAAAACCCTCAAAACCTCCTCCTTCGCGACTTGGCGGGCGCGTTATTCCTCCATGCTATCCTCTGCTGGTAGTTCCGGCGCCGGTGGCTTCAACCGGGTGCTCTTTTCTTTTGGCTGCCTGGCAGCTACAATAGAACAAACTATCTGTGCAAGGGGTGGATTCCATGCGAGTGATATTTCTTGAGGACATTCCCAACGTGGCACGCGCCGGGGATGTGAAAGAGGTCAAGACCGGGTACGCCAAGAACTACCTGCTGCCCAAGCAGCTGGCAGTTGCAGCCACGGCGCCGGAGCTTGCGAGAATTGAGACCATACGCAAGGTCGGGCTGGAGCGTCAGTCCAAGCTGCGTGAGGGAGCGCAGGCGCTGGCGGAGCGGCTGGAGGCCGCGGAGGTGGTGATCAAGGTGCGCACCGGCCCTAACGGCCGGCTCTACGGTGCCGTCACGAACGCCATTGTCGCCGAGGAGTTGACGGCGCTCATGGACGTGGAGATAGACCGCCGCACCGTGGCGCTGGACGACACCATCCACGAGCCGGGCGAGTATCAGGCCGTCGTCAGGCTGCATCCCGACCTGACGGCCACAGTCAGCTTTGCCGTGCAGCCGTTGTAGCAGCCGCACATGTACGTAGAGAGACTGCCCCCGCACGACGAACGGGCCGAGGAATCGGTCATCGGGTCGCTGCTCATAGACGGCGACGCGATTCTCACCGTGTCCACGCTCCTTCATCCGGAGGACTTCTACGGAGAGCGGGCCCGGTGGTGCTACGAGGCCTGCCTCTCTTTGTGGGAGAGCAACGAGGCCATCAACCCGGTTACGGTGGGGCACCGCCTTGCCATGCTGGAGCGCCTGGACCTGATTGGTGGCCCGACTTACCTGGGACACCTGGTCAACACCGTACCAACCTCTGCTCATGCGGAACACTACGCCCGCATCGTCAGCAGGACTCACACGCTGCGACGCCTCATTGGAGCCGCGGGAGAGATCGCGTCGCTTGGCTACGAAGGCGGCGACGACGTGGACAGGGCGCTGTCGCAGGCGGAGGACCTGCTGTACGGCATCCGCAGCGGCCAGCAGCTGCGAGACTTCGTGGCCATCCGGGACGTGCTCGACCAGTACTTGGAGGAGAGCGCCAGGCTGGACAGCCCGCAAGAACAGGACCAGGCGCCGGTCCACACGGACTTCGACGACCTTGACCAGCTCCTGGGCGGAATGCAGCGGTCCGATATGATTGTGCTCGCTTCCGGCCCTAGCGTTGGAAAGAGCACGCTAGCGCTCAACATAGCGCGCAACTCCGCGCTGCACGGGAGCGGCGTTGCCGTCTTCAGCCTGGAGATGAGCCGGGAGCAGATCGGCCATCGCTTTCTCTCGAGCGAGGCAGGCGTTGACCTCCGAGCAGTGAGGCAGCGGCTATATGGCGACATTGCGGAGAGGCGCATCATCAACGCGGCCGGCACTCTCTCCGAGCTGCCCATATTCATCGACGACACGCCTCTGCAGAGCATCGTTGACATACGCAGTAGGTCCCGCCGTCTGCACATGGAGCGGAACCTCGATCTGGTGATAGTTGACTACCTGCAGCTGATCCAGGGTACGGGCCGGCGGGAGAACCGGGTACAGGAGGTAGGCGAGATCACGCGGGCCCTGAAGGGCATCGCCCGCGACCTGAACGTGCCCGTGCTCGCGCTCTCCCAGCTTAGTCGCGCGGTCGAGATGCGTCCCTCGCACCGGCCGCAGCTCTCCGACCTTCGGGAGAGCGGCAGCATCGAGCAGGACGCGGACGTGGTGATGTTCATCCACAGGGACGACCTGCGCTACACGAGAGAGGAGTGGGAGCGCCAGTACCCGGACCAGGAATACCCCCGGGGCCTCGCAGAGCTCATCGTAGCAAAGCACCGGCATGGCCCGCTCGGCAACATCAACCTGCGGTTCAACGGCGCAATGGCCCGGTTCGAGGACACTCCGTCGCAGGTGCTGTGATGGCACTGCAGAACGGCTTCCCGGACGACTCACGCACCACGCCGGTGCCGAACCTGGTGTTCGGGCCGGTCCTGGAGGAGCTGGACGACCCGGCGGCCCTGAAATGCCTGCTCCGAGCGCTCTGGCTCCATTCGCAGAAGAAGCTGTTTCCGCGATACATAACCAGAGGAGAGATGATCGCCGACCGTACGATGTCCCGCGCGCTGGATTCCACCGGCTCACGGCCTGAAGAGGCGCTGGACGAGGCGCTCGCGAAGCTGGAGGGCCTGGGGCTGCTCATTCACCTGCGGATGGGGGAGAGCGAGGGTGTCCAGGACGTGTACATGCCCAACACCCGCGAGGGCCGCAGGGCTGCTGGGCACGTAAAGGCCGGTGGCATGGGCGTCGCGGCCCGGCCAGCCGTGAGGCAGCGACAGGCTCCCGACGTTAAGCCCAACATCTTCGCTCTGTACGAGGAGAACATTGGCATAATCGGGCCGATGATGGCGGAAGCCCTGAAGGAGGCGGAGACGACCTTCCCCGCCGCCTGGGTCGAGGAGGCGTTTCGCGAGGCTGTGGCGAGGAACAAACGCAGCTGGCGCTACATCGAGGCTATACTGACGGCGTGGGACAAGGAAGGAAGAGACCATGGAGAGCCTGGGGGACGTCCTAAGAAGGTTGACGCCCGGGAGTGGATCAGAAGGTACGGCATACCCAAGGTATAGCGATGGCTCGCCCCTCGACCTCACAGAGGAGGAGCAACCGGCGCCGGCCTGCGACATCTGCGGCGACTTTGGCTGGGTTCGATTGCAGGTGCCGGTGGGCCATCCCTACTTCGGCAAGGCGATTCCATGCCGCTGCCAGGAGCGGACGGACGACCCTTCCCGCCTGGAACGCCTGCAGCGCTACAGCAACATGGGCCTGCTCACGCGCTTGGCCTTCGAAAGGACCGTACTCGACGGACGCAGCGCCGACACCGACAACCGCGCGCTGTTCCGTCTCGCCTTCGACGCGGCGGCGTCCTACGCCGAGGAGCCGCAGGGCTGGCTCGTGCTCACCGGCCCCAGCGGCGCAGGCAAGACCCACCTTGCGGCGGCCGTTGCCAACCGCGTGATGGAACTTGGCCAGCCGGTGTTCTTTGTCTTCGTACCAGATCTCCTCGACCATCTGCGTTCCACGTATACGCCGACGAGCGAGATGACGTATGACCAGCTCTTCGAGCAAGTGCGTACCGCTCCGCTTCTGGTGCTGGACGACCTTGGCGGTCACAGCAGTACGCCTTGGGCGCAGGAGAAGCTGTACCAGGTGCTGAACTACCGGCACCTCTCCCAACTGCCGACGGTCATCACCATCGGCGTGCAGCCGGAGTCGCTGGACGAGCGCTGGCAGACCCGAATCTGGGACCCACAGCTGGCCGCTTCCTATGCGCTGGGCGCCGGACGCGGCCGCGGCCCCGCAGAGGAGTGGGGGATGGTCGAGCCGGAGCTGAGGCGCAGGATGACGTTCGAGAGCTTTGACGTTGCCGGGAATGCGGCTGGCCACGCGCAGAGGCAGAGCCTGGAAGCGGCCCTGCGGATGGCCCAGAACTTTGCCGCTGCACTGGAGGGCTGGTTGGTGTTCCTGGGCCCGCGGGGCTGCGGAAAGACCCACCTATCGGTTGCAATCGCGGACGCCCAGCTCAGGCAGAGCCGTGACGTCCGGTACTTTATGGCGGCGGACCTGCTGGACCGGCTGCGGGACGCCTTCAGCCCCGACAGCACCGTCAGTTACTATCGGCTCTTTGAGAGCGTGCGAAACGCCGACCTAGTCGTTATCGACGACTTTGACATGGAGATAGAGCACGTGACGCCCTGGGCACGCGAGAAGCTGAAGCAGCTGCTGGTGCACCGCTACGACGCCCGCTTGCCCACCATCATCACCACCACTGAGGTTGACGAGGATAGGCGGTCGGGATTCATCAGATCGCGGCTGCAGGACTCAACCCTAGTGATCACCATGCCGATGGACGCGCCCGACTATCGCTACAGGCGCGGCGGCCGGCGTGACCGTGCTGCGAACAGGGGTGCGCGATCGTGAGTATGGGCGCCCCTCTCGAAGGGTGGGCCCATCCCGCAATGACGGGCGAGGACGGGTGCCAGTTCTGTCGAATCGTGGCAGGGGAGTCGCCGGCGCGTATCGTCCACGAGGACGACGACGTGCTGGTCATCCACAACGTGCTCAACTGGGTGCCGGTGATGCTGCTGGCGATGCCGCGGCGCCACATGACCCAGGAGGAGATGTGGCGCGACCCCATGATGGCCAGGGTGGCGGAGGCTGCCGTCCGCGCCGGCAAGGAGCACTGCCCGCGCGGGTTCCGACTGCTGTCCAACTTCGGGCCGGAGGCCATGCAGAGCCAGCCGCATGCACACCTTCACGTGCTGGGCGGCACGCAGATGGGCCGGTACGTTTGACAACATAGGGTGGTGAGGTCCCGCCTGGCAGGGCTCGCTTCTCCTCATCGACGGTCTGGCCCAGTGGCCAGGTCATTGAGGGTTACCGCGTCGAGCGAGTTGCCCATCTCAAAGCGGCTGCTCACCTGCCCGTCGAGACTGCGTTGGACATGGTGTCTGATTCGGGCCGGCCTGGGCTGAACTACTGCTGAAGCTGCCGGATGCGGAGCAGTATGTCCGCGGGAGTAGGGCGGTCGGAAACGTCCACTCCAACGTGCTGCCAGGCAATTGTCATGTCCCGGCGTATGAGGAACGTGGCCGGGGCCGCCAACATATCACCGAGCAGGTTGTACACGCCGTAGTCTCGGACGACCCCACCGGCCGGGTCCGAGAGCACGTGGAACTCAGCACCGGCATAGGAGGCCATCTGCGCGGCCCTCACCACACCGTCCATGCTTATGGCCAGGACCTCCACTCCTTCCGCCCTGATCTGCGGGTACGCCTCTGCCAGCTGGACCAGCTGGGCCTGACAGACCCCTCAGAAGGAGCCTCGGTAGAAGACCAGAACCGCGGAGTCGTACTCGCTCAGCACTCTGGACAGGGACACGCTGGAACCGAATGCGGACGGCAGGGTAAAGTCCGGGGCCGTGTCACCGGCGTTGCCGGAGCCGCAGGCTGCAGCTGAGAACAGCAATAGGACGGCTGCGATGGCAGTCAGAAATGCGCGGCGCCAATTGCGGACGCGAGCGGAGGGCGGAATGTGTGGCGGGCCGTGGCCTATGGCGAGGGCCGGACGGGTTGTGGTCGTGACAGGCTTGATCATATTCTCGCTCGATTCGGTGCAATGCTGCCGGCGCAAGCGCACAGCCGCTGTGTGCAATGTAACTGGCTTCGCCGGCCTGCAGCTAGTTGTCTTGCGTAGGCCCGGCGATTCACTGTAAGTCGGTCTATGCCCAACTGCCGGGCTGCTTCAGAACCATTCTCTCGACACCTCTTCCACGCCTCCATTGTGGTTGTTGTCTCTACTCACACCATATCTCATTCTACACAACCTGTACCTGTTGTGGTGAGAGAACAAGCAGCGGTTGACTCCGGAATTGGGGTGTGCTAGTTTGCCTCCAATCTGTGCTTCATGGAGGGACTTCAAATTGATGGCAAGAACTGGGATTGTACTGGTGGCACTGGCCGTCGGGCTGCTGGCAGTGCTTGGATGCAGCGAGGATCCGACCGCAACGCCTAACCCCACGGCCACACCCCAATCCGAAGCGGAGCCGACCAACACTCCTGAGGTCATGCCTACAGAGGCCATGATGCCCGCGGAAGAAGAGAGTCGGCTGCAGACGATCATGGATCGCGGCAGGGTCATTTGTGCCAGCCGTGATGACGTCCCAGGTTACGGGTACCTGGATGATGCCGGCAACAACGTCGGCTTCGACATAGACCTATGTCGGGCCCTTGCAGCGGCCGTTCTTGGCGACCCCAACGCCATTGAAATCCGTCTGATTACGGCAGCCCAGCGCGGTCCCACGGTCCAGTCAGGCGAAGTAGACATGCTGGTCCGAACGGTCACATGGACCACCTCTCGGGACGCACAGTGGGGAAACTACGCCCAGACTATGTTCTACGATGGCCAGGGCTTCATTGTCAGAAAGGACGTTGGAGTCGAGAGCGCACTGGAGCTGAGGGACGCGACGGTGTGCGTAACCCAGGGTACGACCACGGAGCTGAACCTGCAGGACTTCTCCAACCAGTACGACCTGAACATCACCGCGCTGACCTTCGAGGACACCGACCTCGTGGTTGCTGCGTACGAGAGCGAGCAGTGCGACGCATTCACCAACGACCGCTCCCAGCTCGCAGCCATTGGCAGCGCATTCGAGAACAGGGACGATCACATCATACTGCCGGAAACCATCTCTGAAGAGCCCCTGGGCCCAGTGGTCCCCCACGGCGACGAGCAGTGGTATGACATTGTGAAGACCGTGATGGGAGTGCTCATCTACGCCGAGGCATACGGCATAGACTCCGGCAGCGTGCCGACCGCCGAGACGGGCGACACGGCAGTCGACCGGCTGTTCGGCCTGTCGGGCTCCTTCGGTCAGGAGACCTTGGGCATCAGCCACACGGCGGCACAGGACGTGATTAGCAACGTCGGCAACTACGGTGAGATCTACGAGCGCAACCTGGGCGCCGGCGGCATCAACCTGCCCAGGGAGAACGGACGGAACGCGCTGTGGGCCGACGCCCGCTGCACCGATTGTCCCAAGGGAGGGCAGATCTACGCTGCGCCTCTGAGGTAAATCAATGCTATGGCGGCCATACCGCGAGGATTAACCTATAAGGGTATCCCGCTCTGGCGGCATACCAGGGTAATCCAGGGGGCCTTGCAGGTCGTTTCCGGCCTCTTGGTGGTGAGCCTCGTAGCATGGTTCTTCATCAACATAAGCGGAGCCATACGGGATAGAGATATCCCGTATGGCTTCAGCTTTCTCTCCCGCGAATACCAGACGCCCATAGGACAGCACTTCCTGCCCTACGAGTCTTCTGACACGTTCCTATACGCCTTTGGAGTGGCGGCCACGAATACCCTGGTTATCTCCATCGTGGGCGTTATCCTGGCGACGGCACTGGGCGTCTTCGTGGGAGTCTCTCGAATGTCCAGCAACTGGATCGTTTCCAGGGCCGCGCTGGCATACGTTGAGTTCTTCCGCAACGTGCCCCTGCTGATACAGCTGTTCTTCTGGTTCTACATCGTTCTGACGCTGCCTCCAGTCCGCGAGGGCTATGTGATCGCGGAGCGTATCTTCATCAACAACGGAGGCATTTCCGTCCCCTGGCCCAGCGCGACCAGCCAGGAGAGTGGATTGCTCTTCGTCGGCCTCGCGGCGGTCGCGGTCATCGCCGGACTGATAGTTCACAAAGCGCTGGCAAGGCGTGAAGCCGCTACCGGCGCCTCCTCCTATCCCGTGGCGCTGGGCCTGATCACTACCGGTGTCATCTCCGTTGTCTGCTGGCTGGTAATCATGGTCGCTTCCGGCGAGGCGCCCTTCCACATCTCGATACCGGGGCCTCAGGGGATCTTCGGGCGACCGGCGGGCGGATTCACGGCTTCGGGCGGACTGATCGCACTTCTGACCGGCCTCGTAATCTACACCTCGTCCTTTATTGCAGAGATCGTCCGGGCCGGAATACAGTCCGTCGGTCGTGGTCAGACCGAGGCCGCCCGTTCAGTGGGGCTGACCTACATGGAGACTCTGCGCCACGTTACGTTTCCGCAGGCTCTGAGGGTCATCATCCCTCCGCTGATCAGCCAGTACCTGAACCTCACCAAGAACAGTAGCCTTGCGGCCGCAATCGGCTACTCCGACCTCACAAACGTAGCCGTGACCATGACGCAGACCGCCCCGGCCGTGTCAATATTCATCATGATTATGCTCGCCTACCTGGCCATGAGCCTGACATACTCGTTGATAGGAAACGCATACAACCGCCTGATCCGGTTCGCATAGGCAAACTTCATGACATCGAATCCAGACGCGGCACTGCCAATCCCAGTTCTTCCGCCCCCTGTAACGGAGCAGGGCGTGCTCGGCTGGGTCCATGCCAACCTGTTCAGCAACCGGTTCAACACGGCTCTAACCGTCATTTCCGGCGCCATGCTGGGCACCGTGCTCTGGTTCGGGCTGCGATGGCTCATCATGGATTCCGACTGGACGGTCATAGGCACCCTGGGTGGTCGACTGATAATTGGACCGTACAACACCGAGGGTGCATGTCCAGGGCAGAACTGTTTCTGGAGACCCCAGGCGGCCCTCCTGCTGGTGACCATGCTGCTGGGCATAGGATGGGTAGTGGCAGGCGGAGGTCTGGCGAAGCGCTTCGCAATCGGAATCGTAGCGGCGCTTGCCGCCTTCTCCCTCCTTCCCTATAGCCTGGACAAGATGGGCATAGACGTGCGCCTGCTGCTTTTGGCCAACATACCTGCCCTGGCGTTGGGCTGGTTCCTGGCCCGCAATACCCGTTTGGGATCAGTCCGCTGGCTGGCCATACTGGCGGTTGGCACATTTGGCGCCACGCTGCTCCTTCTCCGGGGAGTGGAGGGGTTTCCCGGACTCCAGCCCGTGTCCGTCAACCACTGGGGTGGTCTCATGCTGAACCTGCTGCTGGCCGTGGCGGGGATAACGCTCAGCTTCCCCATTGGCGTTGCGCTGGCCCTGGGCCGACGCAGCAACCTGAGTCTACCTACCGGCATTCTGCTGAGCTGGCTCATCGGCAACATACGCCGGCGGCTACCCCTGCGCATTGTCAGTGCGATACTCTTGTTCATTGGCATTGTGATGTCGGCGCTCGTTCTCTTAAATATCTTGTCGTCTGCCCTGTTTCCGTTTACCGGCGCTGCCGAGGTTGGGCAGAGATCGCTGAGCAGAACCGTGCCACTCCTACTCACTGGGGTCACTCTGGTCGTGCTCACAGTTGTCGAGCTAGCTCTGGTCTTGCGCAGTGAAACCGTGCTGAACCTGGTGCGGCGCGCCGACCTGTCGCTGGTCAAGCTGCTGTGCGTAGGATTCATCGAGATATTCCGGGGAGTGCCGCTGATAACGCTGCTTTTCATGTCCCAGGTGCTGGTACCCCTTGCCTTTCCCAAAGACTTCCCCGTGAACTCGTTGATGCGCGCTGCTATCGTGATCACGCTATTCAGCTCCGCGTATATGGCTGAAAATATTCGCGGAGGACTGCAGGCGCTTCACCGCGGACAGACGGAGGCCTCGCAGTCGCTGGGCCTGAAGAACTGGCAAACCACCCTCTTCATCACGCTGCCCCAGGCCATACGCAACGTGATACCTGCCATAGTGGGCCAGTTCATCTCACTTTTCAAGGACACCACGCTCGTCTTCATCATCGGAATGCAGGACATTCTGACGTACAGCAGGGCGTTCATTCAGGGCAATCCTGAGTTCATTGCCAGCGCCCATGAGCTATTCATGTTCCTGGCCGTTGTCTTCTGGATATTCACCTACAGCATGTCCCACATAAGCAGAAGGATCGAGCTGAACCTGGGCGTGGGCAGACGCTGAGTACAGGAGGGAGTAAAGTGTACGAAGATCAAGTCAGTTCCAACGACGATATCATCGTGTGCACAGACCTGCACAAGTGGTTCGGCTCGTTTCACGTGTTGAGGGGCATCACCACCTCTGTTACGCGCGGCGAAAAGGTGGTCATCCTGGGCCCGTCCGGTTCCGGCAAGTCGACCTTCATTCGGACGCTCAACCGGCTGGAGGAGCACCAGCGGGGCACCATCGTGGTGGACGGCATCGAGCTTTCAAGCGACGTACGGAACGTGGACACCATCCGCAAGGAAGTGGGAATGGTGTTCCAGTCGTTCAACCTATTCCCTCACCTGACGGTAATGCAGAACATCACGCTTGCGCCCCAGAAGGTCCGCAAGTGGCCGAAGCCAAGGGCTGAGGAGATTGCGAACGAACTTCTGGAGCGCGTGGGCATCCCGGAGCAGGCCGGCAAGTTCCCTGGAGAGCTCTCTGGCGGGCAGCAACAGAGGGTGGCTATCGCCCGGGCGCTTGCCATGCAGCCCAAGATCATGCTCTTCGACGAACCCACGTCGGCACTGGACCCCGAGATGATCAACGAGGTCCTGGACGTGATGCGGGAGCTTGCACACTCAGGGATGACAATGCTGATCGTGAGTCACGAGATCGGCTTTGCGCGCGAGGTTGCGGACCGCATCATGATGTTCGACGAGGGGGTCGTCATCGAGGAGGGAACGGCGGAGGAGTTCTTCAGCAACCCCAAGCACGAGCGGGCCCAGGCATTCCTGTCCAAGATACTGGCGTGAGGCCGCCACGCGCGGCGCCAGTTTCCCTGTATCAGCGGACGCAGCCGCCCGATCCCTACAGGTGGTCGTACCCAAGTTACGCCGTCTCCGGCGCCTCCTCCTGCGTTTCCCGCCGACCTCGCCGGAACAGCCCAGGTATGCTCTCGTTGAACAGGGTATACACGATGGGCACCACGAACAGTGTCAGGAACGTCGAGCTCACCAGGCCGCCTATGACCACCGTCGCCATCTCTGCGCTAACAATGCCGCCTTCCTGCGCTGTTGCCGCCAGCGGCACAAGCGCAAAGCTCGTGGTCAGCGCCGTCATGAGGATGGGCCGGAGTCGGACGCGCGCGCCCGTGACAAGCGCATCGTACACGCTCAGTCCGCGCCTTCGCAGTTGCTCCACGAACGTGATGAGCACGATGGCGTTTGTCACCACGATACCGATCAGGAGCAGCACTCCCATCATCGCAGCTATTCCCAGGGAGTGACCCGTGGCGGCCAGCGCAACCAGAACGCCGATCAGGGCCAGCGGTAGGCTGGTAACGATGACCAGCGGATTCCGCAGTGAGCCCAGGCTGGCCACCATGACCAGGTACACGAGCACAATGCCCACTGCCATCGAGATGAAGATTGCCCGAAAGCCCTCGGCAATGTCCGCAAAGATTCCGCCGCTCACTATTCTGACACCCGGCGGTACATCCAGGGCCGCAATCTCTCGGTTTATCAGCGCTCCGACACCCTGGGTGTCATCGCTTGTGATGTCGCCGGTAATCGTGGCGGAGCGTCGTCCGTCGGTGCGGCTGATGGTCACCGGGCCCTTGCGAACCTCCACCGTCGCCAGATCCCCGAGGCGCGCTGTGCCGCCCGGTCCGGTAATGGTCAGCTGCCGCAGCCGGTCGAGTCCCGCCACGAAGCGCGGATCGGCCGCGAGGGTCACGTCGGTCCGCTCGCCGTCAAGCACAACGCTGGTGACGGTGCGTCCGGCCAGGTACTGGCTCAGCTGCAGTCCTATCTGGCGCGTGCTAAGGCCAATGGCGCCGGCCTTCTGCGGGTCGACCGTGATGGTGACCTCATCGCGGGCCTGTGCCACGTTGCTCTCCAGGTTTTCGATGCCTTCGATCGGCGTGATGGCGGCGGCGAGCTGCTCAGCCGCGATAACGATGTCGTCGTAGTTCGATCCGGTAATGCTGATGTCCACGCCGCTTGAAGGCGGCCCGCTGGTCACCTCGGTGATCCTTATCGTCCTGCCCGGCTGCTCCAGCTCGTCCCGCAGAGTGTCAGCAATGTCTTCCGGGGCGTCGCTGGGCAGGTTCACAAGGAAACTCGCTTCGTTGAGGCCGCTGGGCGCCGCCGTTAGGCCGAAGGCGGCTGAGCCAATTGTGGCCACGTAAAGGTCCGAGATCTCGGCGACACGCGCCTCGATCTCTTCCACCTGTTCGATTGTGGCGTCCAAGGGGGTACCGGGAGGCGTTGTGAGCTCCATTGTGATGCTGCGGTCACCGCCGGAGGGCAGGAAAGTGATGGGGATGACCGCAAGTAGGGCGGGGCTGCTAACTGTCAGCAGGAATACGACAGCCAGTGTGACGGCCTTGTGGCGGAGCACCCATCGGAGAGCAGGGGTGTAGGCTCGCTGCATCCACGTTTCCTGAACGATTACGCCGTTCTCGTCCTCCAGGGCGGCGCCGGTCAGGTCGCCGGGCCGTAGGAGGTACGCGCCAAGTACCGGGACGGCGGTGAGCGCCACCACCAGCGAGGCGAGAAGCGCGAAGGTCACGGTGAGGGCGAATGGCAGGAAGAAGGAGCCAACCAGGCCCTGGATGAAGGCAAGTGGCGCAAACACGACCACCGTCGTCAGCGTAGAGGCGAAGATGGCAGGCCCGACTTCCGTTGTGGCGTCCAGGGCAGCCTTCCACCGATCGTGTCCCGCCTGGATGTGACGGTACACGTTCTCCAGCACAACGATCGAGTCATCGACGACGCGGCCCACGGAAATGGCAAGGCCGCCGAGCGTCATGAAGTTGAGCGTCAGGTCCTGCCAGGCCAGCAGCAACACGCCCGTGAATACACTAAGAGGAATGGAGAGCCCGATGACAATGGTCGGGCGGAGGGTGTTCCCAAGCCCGCGGAGCACCGATGGCCGTATCGTGAGCATGAATGCGAAGACAACCGATACAGCGAACAAGAATCCGAAGATTGCCTCCCGCCTCAGGTTGTCTATCTGGGACTGGATCTGCGGGCCCTGATCGGACACAATCACTATTTCCACGTCGTCCGGCAGGGCCAGGTTGTCGAGAGCATCGCGGATGCCACCCGTGACCTCCACAGTGTTGGCCTCGGCCTCCTTGAGCACGGAGATGCTGACGCTTGGCTTGCCGTTTGTGCGGGAGATGGTGCGAGGAGCACCTGCCGTCAGCCGCACGTCCGCCACGTTGCTCAGCCGAATGGGTCCAGTCTCCGAGGAGCCGACTATAAGGTCTGCGATCTCCTCAACGGAGCTCAGTGTGTGGGTGGTCTTGGCCGGCATGGCCTGGCGTCCATCGAAGACGAGGCCAGCGGGCGCGCTTAGGTTGTTGTCAGTGAGGGTTGCGCTTATCTGCGCCAGCGAAATGCCGTTTTGGAGCATCCTCTGCGGGTTGACCGTAATCTGGACGCGCCGCTCCACCTCGCCAGCGACCGAGATCCGCATTACCCCGTCGACCTCGTTGAGCGCGGGCAGGATTGTGGACTGCACCAGCGCGCGTATTTCGGCCAGGTCCCGGTCGGACACTGCGCCGATCTGCATGATCGGGAACTCCTGCGGGCTGAAGCGACCTACCTCCGGCCTTTCGACGCCGTCCGGGAGGTCCAGGCTGCCCATTGCGGCCTCAACGTCGCTCTCCGCGCGAGCCATGTCCGTACCAAAGACGAAGGTGGCGAGGACGATGGTGTTGCCCTCGAAGGTGGTGGACTGGACGCGCTCCAGCTGGTCAAGGCCGGAGATAGCAGACTCTATGGGCGCGGTGACCGCTGCGGCCACGGCGTCCGGGTTGGCAGCGGGGTACTCGGCGGTGATGGCCACGAGCGGAAACTCAATGTCCGGGAACAGGTCAACTCGCAGGGTGTTATAGGCCGTGACGCCTGAGATCAGCAGGATGATTATGGCCAGTAGGGTTACGGACCGCCTGCTGATGGCCATGCCGGTTATGAAGTGCATGACGGGTCTCCCTGAAAGAAATAGCGCCCCTTGCCTGGCATATCGGACATACTCCGAGCACCGGCTTGGGGCGAAGTGTCATTATTGTGCATTCTATCACTTAGGCAGCTGTAGTGCGAGGTTATTCGCATGCAGGGATGAACTGAAGACCTGCGCCAATCACATTGCGTTGGCGGCGGTCTTGCTGTAGAGGGTGAACGCGGCAGCCGGCCGCCTCTGAGCGACGGGGCCGACCCATCAGACGAGGCAGCACCGCCGTCCCTGAAATCCGCAAGTCCGGCCGGAGTTCTTGGCCTCGACCCGATCCACGGAAGCGTATATTCACAACTATAAGGAATTGTGAGGGTCGGCTAATTTCCCCGACGCTTGGCCGGTTTCCGTGCGGACGCCACAAGTATGCTCCTTCCCGTTGGGAGTCCTGGCTGGGAATTCGTGGCGGAATAGCGCGTGCTCCGGAGGTCTGCGCAAGCCCTTTGCCGGCAGAGGCCTCACTCCTGGGCAACAGGAAGCCTCCAGTGCGGCGATCCTGCGGGGCGGAGATTCACATGGCACTAACACTTTCACTCAGGCACCGGCACAACAGTACGGGGCCTGCGAGATTTCCCTCAGGGCAACTTATGCCGCAGTGTTGCTGACGCGCCAACACTGCGGCGTGTATACGGCAAGCGTCGGCAGTGAAGGTAGGGTGTCAGGAGGCCACGAATACCCTGGCGCGGCGCTCGATTGTCACGTTGCGGGCCTGTTGGGGGGTGACGCACAATGGGCGTGACTGCACTTGACTTGCAGATATGGCAGTCGGGATAATGGGCAATCGACTAAGGCGCTGTGCGGCAACCGGGAGCAAGAAGGTCCTTGCGGCCGCGCTATGCAGACCGAGGCCTGTGGAGGCCTGACTCCTAGTCAGCGCCGCCGGAGGGCTAGCTCATGTTGGGGGGTTCAACGCGGATTGGATATCCACGATGCCCTGTTCTCGATTGGCCTGCTCATTGTTGGCGCCAAGCTGCTTGAGGGAGCTTTCAAGCGGTTCGGTCTGAACTCGATAATTGCTTTCGCTGTTACCGGAGCGATTCTCGGTCCGGTGACTGGCCTTGTGGAACCAACCGAAGACCTCGATCTCATTCTGAGCATCGGCATCTTCATGTTCTTCTTCCTGATTGGCCTGGAGGAGCTCGACATCAGGGGCTTCGTGGCAGCGATTCGAGGACGCCTATTCTTCGCCTCGGTGTTGTCGGTGGCTTTCTCGCTATTGGTGTCGCTGGCGGTGACTTCGGACATCGTCGTCGATCTGGGGCTGGACCTGGACTTCACACAGGCGATGGGGCTGGCCGGCGTGCTGTCGCTTTCGAGTCTGGGAGTGGTGGCAAGGGCGCTGATCGACCAGGGGCGTTTGAAGGAGCCAGTAGGCGTTCAGATTTTCACCGCGGTCATCATCGCGGAGCTGATTGCCCTGTTCGTTGTCGGCTTCACGATCAGCGAACACTTCTACACTGGAGGGCACGGCGACGCTCCAGACGTGCAAACCATTGGGACAATTGTTGTGCAGATATTGGGGTTTGCCATTCTGACGTGGCTGTTTTCGACAAAGGTGCTGCCCAGAATCATTGTTGTATTGCATCACTTTCTGCAGGTGCCGCAGCTGTCGTTTGGAGTGCTGTTGGGTGGCCTGTTCCTCGTTGTCGTTGGAGCGGAGAAGGCCGGACTGCACGGCTCACTCGGCGCGCTGCTCTTCGGCGCAGCCCTGTCCACGCTGCCGTATCAGGTGCGGCGGGACATCATGCCGGGCATGAGGAGCGCCGCGGAGGGATTCTTTGTGCCGCTGTTCTTCGCATCCGCGGGCCTGCAGCTGAGCTTTGACTTTCTCAGGCTGCACCCGGAGACAATTCTGGCGCTGACGCTCGTGCCGTTTGCGGGCAAGTTTGCAGGGTCCTTCCTCAGCGCATATGTCATGAGACTCGAGGCGCCGCTGGCCATGGCCGCGGGACTGATGGCAAAGGGCGTAGCGGAGATCGCTTTGCTGCTTCTGCTCCTTAACACCGGCGCGATAGACGAAGGAGTATTCTCGCTGCTGGTGTTCCTGATGTTCGCATACATACTGCTGACGCCCTTTGGCATCAGTTTCGCTCTCAAGAGGTTGAAGAGTTCCGAATCCCCCGGCGGGCAGGGGTACGTTCCCCCGTTGCTGGTGCGCTTCGTCCTGGAGGACGTCCGTGTGCGAGATGTTCTGGACCGTTCCCGGACGTACCCGGAGAAGTCGCTGACCGTGAAGGCCTTTGCCGAGACCTGGCTGCTTCCCGAGCAGCACGACTACGTGGTGGTGGACAAGGGCAAGCTGGCCGGAATTGTTTCGCTGAGCATGTTGCGCTATCTCCCGCGGAGCGTTTGGGAGGGAACATCGCTCAGCAGCGTGCTCCGGCTCAATACGCCCGCCGCCTACGGCGACGAACTGGTCGAAGACGTTCTGCAACGAATGACCGAGAATTCGCTCTCGGTCCTGCCAGTGTCCGAGAGGATATCGGGTGAGCTGATCGGTTCCATCTCCAGCCACGAAGTGCTGGACATGCTGGTGGTCACGGCCCAGGGCCACGATATCTGAGGCCCCGCGGTTCTTGGCCACTGGGCGCCGCCGCGTGCCACGATGCGACGGGTGGCCACTTGGCACGCTTGCTTGCCGCGAATGGTGATTTCCGTGGACGGCCGCGAAGGAGTGCGAACAGGCGCAGGATCATGGCTCGGTTTAAGGAAAATGAGGCGAAAGCGCCGACAATTTGCCAATTGGGGCAGCAGGTCGATTTGACTTCCATCGGAGCTAGCTTTACCCTTGAACACGGTCGGCGTTGCCGGGGCGTGTGATTTCATGGCGCCTCTCTCAATCCCAAGAGTCCATGCCGCAAGTGGTGGAGTTGGCGCCTTGGGTGGACCTCCATGGGGCAGCCCCCGTCCATTCAGGACCGCTACCGAACAGCAGTCAGCGGACGTGCGCTTGAGTGCCGTGCAGTCCGGCTCCATTGCCGGTTCCAAGCACGAACGGCCCAGAGCGGTGTCCATTCTCACAACAGGAGGAATTCATGGAGCGACCCAACAGCCAGCTTACTGAGAACTTCTGGAAGGAGAAGCCGGCGACTGTGGCCGGTATGCTGCTTCAAGACGATGTTCCCACGCTCGGGCAGGCGGAGAGAGCCGAGATCTTGGCTCAATTGCCTGACCTGGACGGACAGGACATTCTGGAGCTTGGAGCCGGTATAGGGAGGTACACGTCCCACTTTGTTCGAGTGGGAAATCACGTAACCGCGGTAGACTTCGTCGAGAGGTTCCTTGAACAGAACCGCCAGGCGACGGCACAATTCAGCAACATTAGCTATCACTGTGCCAACGTCTTGGACATTGAGTTTCAGCTCGAGTCCTTTGACTTCGTGTTCTGGAATTGGCTATTGATGTATCTCAGCGATGCGGACCTAGCAGTGCTGCGCGACAAGGTCTGCTCGTGGATGCGGGTCGGAGGCATACTGTTCTTCCGGGAGAGCTGTTTCCAGGGCAATTCCGGGACGCCGGTTTCTCCCAACAACCCTGCCACCTATCGACCGGCCGATCTGTATACACGGTTGTTTGAGGGCGATTTCAGGCTCATTCGGAAGGGCACCGTCAAAGTGTATGAGCAACTCTTGAGCAGGTCCAATCAGTGCTTCTGGCTGTTAGAGCGATGCAAATAGTGGACCGGCCTCGTTGCTACGGCCAATACCCGCCGGCCACTTAGCAGAACATCGTTGTGGTAGAGCATCCCAGTCCCAGTGGTCAGGCAATCAAGTTTCGTGGCCTTTGACCGGGGTCTAGCCGGGGGACTGTCTGCGGGGCCACGGCTTCCAGTTGAGATCCATTCGGCGGGCCCCGCCGGTCATGCTGCGAGCCTGCTGCTTGTTGATGCGGGAACTCCCCCGAGACCAGATGCCGGTGTTCCTCTGAGGTAGCTGGGTCTTATCCGCCCACAGCTCCGTCTCCCTCCAACCCGACCTCGACAGCAAGGGGATGCGAATCCCCTCTCGGAAGCGTCCGGCGGTTACGTCGTCGACAATGTCGATGAGCCGCTCCATCTCTCCCTCCGCTGACTCATCGCACGCGTCGCAGCCGCAGTCGGGAAAGGGCTCCATGTGCCAGCGCCCGAAGCGAAGATGAAGCCCCGGGAATGCCGAGAACACAATCGAGATCGGTGCTGCGCCGCTATCTGACGGGGTGAGGATGACGGTCGGAGCAGCGAGGGTCATCCGTCGCTCCAGTTCCTCGTCGAGCCCGTACCCTTCCGTTAGCGTCACGTCGTACTCGCTCTGCAGCCGGTCGATGATCTTCCGCATAGCCGCGTGCAGAGGCCGGAAACGCTCGGCGTCGGCGACCCGGCTGTAGGCCTCGGGTGGAGGTCCGTCCGGTCCCCATCGAGTCCCATAGGACATTCTCTTCTGCTCCCTTGATTAGCCTTAAGCGACAATTATCGGCGCTGCGGCTTAATCGACGCAAGCTGCTTGGGATATACTATACCTGTAGATACACGTGCGGGGGAGGCGCCGGCCGGTCGGGTATCGCGCCTGCACTCCCGGTCCACGTCGACGCACGGGAGGGGAGGTCCCACATGAGGCCGCAGGTCACGCTTGAAGACGTCCGGCGGGCGCGAAGCGTCATCGCCGACCTGGCGATCAGGACGCCCATTGTGCCCGCGCGCTCCCTGGGACAGCCGGCCGGGTGTGAGATCTTCCTGAAGGCCGAGAACCTGCAGCGAGCCGGATCCTTCAAGGTGCGGGGCGCCGTCAACAAGATCGCGGCACTGAGCGACCAACAGAAGGCGAAGGGCGTCATCGCCGCGAGCGCCGGAAACCACGCCCAGGGAGTTGCTCTGGCGGCGGCCAATTTCGGCATTCCGTGCACAATTGTCATGCCCTCAGGAGCCTCCATACCGAAGGTCGAGGCCACGCGCGGCTACGGCGCGACGGTGATCCTCCACGGCGAGGACTTCGACCAGGCCCAAAGGTACGCCAGGCGCGTCGTGCGGGAGAGCGGCATGACGCTGATCCACGCCTTCGACGATCCCGCGATAGTTGCCGGGCAGGGCACAATCGGCCTGGAGCTGCTCGAGCAGGTGGAAGACATCGACACTGTTGTGGTGCCCGTGGGGGGCGGAGGTCTGATTTCCGGCATTGGCCTCGCCATCAAGGAAAGCGCGCCGGGAGTCAGGCTGGTGGGTGTCCAGGCCGAAGCCTCCACCGCTGTCGTCGACTCGCACAAGGCCGGCCGTCGCATCACTGTGAAGGGTCAGGCCACCGTGGCCGATGGAATATCGGTTGGGTCGCCGGGCAGGATCACCCTGCCGCTGGTCTCCCGATACGTGGATGATCTGGTGGTGGTTGGGGAGGAGGAGATAACGGAGGCCATGATGCTGCTCTTGGAGAGGTGCAAGCTTCTGGTGGAAGGAGCGGGCGCGGTTGGACTCGCCGCCGTGCTCTCGGGCAAGGTCCGGGTCGACGGCGAGAAGGTGGCGATTGTCCTCAGCGGCGGGAACGTGGACACCCACCTGATAGCGCGCGTCCTGGAGCGCGGCCTCGCCAACTCGGGCCGCTACCTGGTCATGCGGGTAATGCTGGAGGACCGCCCCGGCAGGCTGAACCGCCTGCTGAGCATATTGTCCAGCACCGACGTGAACGTTTTGGACGTCGGGCACCTCAGGCACGCCGCTTCGGTACACCTTGGCCAGGTCGAGATCCAGCTCACGCTGGAGACGAGGAACCACGCCCACTCGGTCGAGGTGTGGGAGCGCCTGCAAGATGCGGGCTACGCCCCCTACGAAGGCGAGCAGATCGGGGGTCGCGATTCACGTGAGGCAGGCACACCAGATTCGTAGGGGCGCGCCCACTCCCGGCCCTTGTCGCAGCGTTGCGGGCGACCTCCATCCTCCTGAGCGCAGAACGAAGCGCAACTCGCCGCTCCACAGCCGGGTTCGCCGCGCGGTCACCCCAGCAGCTGGCTCACGATAGAGGAAGGGGCGGCTGCCACCACTTTCCGGTGTCGTTGACGTGGATGGACACCACCCACTTCACCCACTCGAAGCCGCGCTTGCCGGGGGCGACGAGCCGGAGCGGGGCTCCGTGCCCATGAGAGATAGGGTCGCCGCCCACGTGGGTGGCCAGCAAGTAGCCGTTCGCTTCTGCCAGCGAGAACCTGCGCTGATAGCCCGTTACGGACCGGACCGTGATGCTGCCGGCGCCGGGCTCGACACCTGCGGCCTGAAGCACGTCCTTCAAGGGCGCGCCCTGCCACTCTTGGGTGGAATGCCAGCCGCCGGTGCAGTCCAGGACGGCGGTGACCTTGTCGCCGCTGCGGGTCAGGTCGTCGAGGCCGAGGTCCAGATCCGTTCGGACGAGGCCGGTGACATTCAGCCGCCAGCCGTCCTTGGCGACCGGGTTGGGGTCGTCGTTCAGCCACGACGTGGTAGGAAAGGAGTTGCCGGCGAAGCTCTTCCGCTCGTACGACCCCGTGAACCGCCTGTCCTCGCCGGGGAGGTCCAGGACGGCTGCTGCGATCTCGCCCGTTCGCCACAGTGCCAGGCCGGCGACGCCCAACCCTGCCAGCCGCAGAAACGACCGGCGTTCCAGCCAGAACCGGGTTCGCAGGGTCCAGGAGTGTTTGTAGGCATGAACCAGCACGAACGGGGCGAGCAGCAGTGACAGGTAGATGTGCCAGCTAACCCCGCTGAACCCCTGTAGCGTGAAGTAGCCACTGAAGCTCCATACTATTCCCAGACCGAGCGCGGCAAGGAGCAGTGTCAGTGTGGCGACGGAACCGAGCACTATGCCGGGCCTTCTCCGCCAGTTGCGCCTGTTTAACAACGAACGAAGGATGTTGCGACCCTTCCAGAGCAGCAGCGCAACCAGGCCAAAGCCGGAGATGCGGTGCACGTCCAGCGCGAGCCACCACTCGGGAGAGCCTCCGATGAGCCCGAGGAAGCCGCTCACCAGCGAGAAGCCGCCGAAGATCAGGATGAAGACATTGGCCCAGGGAAAAGGCATCGAGCTAGTCCTTGAGAGCCTGGTGACTGGTGTGCCCGCTCCGGAACTGGGCGTCTAAGGAGAGTACGACGAACGACGGGCCACGCCCCGTAGTCGGGAGGTCCTCTGGAGCGGCGGCCGGAGTTCGCGCAATCATGCCCGCGGAGTCTGAGGCGAGGTTGCCTGCGGGCGGCGCGCCGGCCACGTTGCAGAACACGCTATTATGGGCAGATACCGGTCCATTTTGAAGAGAAGCTCCGCCCGGGGAGTGGTGGCGCATACGGGACTCGAACCCGTGATCTCCGCCTTGAGAGGGCGGCGTCCTGGGCCACTAGACGAATGCGCCACTGACACTTCCATACTAGCACCGGAGCGTGCCTGTGGCAAGGCGCGGGCAGCGTCCGCGGTACGCCTGTCGGTTTCGCGCTGCCTGACCGGGCCGGTCGCAGGAATGAGCGCAGGACGTATAGCCGCGGGGTGTCGCCGCTGACTCTTCGTCGGAATCGGTGGCAGTTTGTAAGAATCTCTGGGCGTGGCGCGTATTGACAATGCCGGAATCGCCATGCTAGGCTTGCCCGCAACGTTTCTTGCCTGACAGACGTATAGAGGAGGCGAGTATGAGATTGGTTGAGGGACTGAAGTTAAGACCCCTTCTGGGGGTTTTTGCCGCCACCGTGCTGGTGGTGGCGCTAGCGTGCGGAGGGGAAGACCCGACGAACACGCCTGCGCCGACGGCAACGACGCCGCCCACGGCGACGCCCGAGCCTGAGGCAACTGAGGCGATGGTGGCGACGGACGAGGCCCCGGATCCGGACGCGACGGCGACAACGGCGCCCACTGCCACGGAGGTAGTGGATACAACGACCGACTACCGCGAGGACTGGGTGAACTTCCTGCTGAACCATCCGGGCTACAAGCCTGAGTGGGGCGAGCCTCAGTACGGCGGGATCTACAAGACGGCGGACCCCAGGCCCGCGTCCAGGTTCCAGTCTACGCTGGGCTACAGCGCATTCAGCCGCTGGACTTTCGCTGCGCACAACAGCGTGATGATGCAGGACCCGTGGGGAGAGATCACGGACGCACCCATCTGCGACCTGTGCGAGAGCTTTGAGGTGTCCGCCGATGGCCTGACCTACACGTTCGTGCTGCGTGACAACGTGCAGTTCCACGAGGAAGGCTGGGCGAAGGACCAGGGCGCCCCCGGCTTTGGCACGGAGCTTGCCTGCGAGGACATCAAGGCGAGCCATGAGTGGTTTGCCAACCCGCCTCCCGAGACCCGAGCGAGCTACATCACATTCGGCGCAAGGATCATGGGCCACCTGGACGAGGTGACGTGCCCGGACGGCCCGGATGGCAAGACAGCGGTGATGAACTTTGACCGGGTGAGGAACGGGACGCTTGGCTGGCTGGCTGCTGGGATAGCCGTCTGGGACAAGGAGTACCGCAATTGGATGGATGCGGAGTATCCTGGCGTCCAGTCGACGGCAGTGCCCGAGGGTTACCTGATCAACATGGGGACCGGCCCCTTCATCCCGCTGTCGGCTGATTCGCAGACAGTTATGAAGTCCCGGACGAACCCCAACTACTGGCTGACCGGAGCGCCATTCGTAGACGGGATGGACAACTTCGCCATCCAGGACTACAACACGAAGTTCGCAGCGCTGTTGACCGGCAAGATCAACCAGGCCGGCCATGGCAGCAGCGGCATCACCAAGGCGCAGGTGCAGCAGGTGCAGGACCAGTACTCGGACATCATTGAGCTGCAGATAGTCCGGTACAACCACCAGCAGCACTTCCTGCTGAACCACCTGAGGCCCCCCTTCGACGACTGGAACGTGAGGCACGCAGTACAGCTGGCGCTCGACCGCGAGGACTGGCTGAGATTCACAACGGTAGGCGAAGTGAACATGGGTGACCCCTACCTGGTGCTCCACTCGGACGCAGGCTGGGGGATACCGGTTGAGGAGTTCCAGACGTTTCCCGGGATGAACCCGGCGACAAAGGACGCTGACATAGCAGAGGCGAACCGACTGCTGGACGAGGCCTTTGGCCCTGGCAACCGCCCGCGGACCGACCAGTACGTCATCCAGCTGCTGAGCCGTCGAGAGGTCAGCCTATGGGGTCTGGACTTCTTCAAGAAGAACCTGAACTGGGAGTTCGACGTTCAGTACGTTGACACCTACGGGAACATCCAGACGGACTGCCAGTACACAATGCGTGCAGAGGCGAGTCCCACCTACGGGCAGTCCTACATCCAGCACGCCATAGACGGGTTCCTGAAGATCCACAGCAGGTGGCAGGGCCGTGAGCTATGCCGTGACGATCCCGGATGGACTGGCAAGGGCCCGATACCCCAGGAGGAATGGGACAGGCTGAACGCTCTGATTGAAGAGCTGGACGTGACCCTCGACCGGGAGCGGGGCGAGGAGATAACTAGGGAGCTGGAGCTGTACCTGTACGAGTCGGCCGTTCACACGCCGCTGGGCATCATGAACGTGGCGTGGCCGAACCGAGTTGAGGCCAAGGGAGTCAGGTACTACAACCTGGGCACCTACTCGCAGCAGAGGCTCCATGACAGGGTCTGGCTGGTAGAGTAGACCTCACTCTCAGGGGAATCGCAAAGGAGGACGCACCAAACGGTGCGTCCTCCTTCTTTGTGGGGGACATGATAGATGGTAGAGAAGGGCGGAGTCGCCGTTGGATCTTCTACGCTGAGGGCGGAAGTCTGTAAGAATTTTGAAGATGCGCGCATATTGACAATGCCGGAATTGCCATGCTACTGTTGCCCGCAAAGTTTCTTGCCTAACTGACGCTGAGGAGGCGAGTATGAGATTGGTTGAGGGATTGAAGTTGAGACCCCTTCTGGGGGTTTTTGCCGCCACCGTGCTGGTGGTGGCGCTAGCGTGCGGAGGGGAAGACCCGACGAACACGCCTGCGCCGACGGCAACGACGCCGCCCACGGCGACACCTGAGCCTGAGGCGACAGAGGCCATGATGCCGGTTGACACCCCGGCGCCTGGCGAGCCGACGGCGACAACGGCACCCACCGAAGCCCCGGTAGAAGAAGAGGTAGTAACCGACTACCGCGAAGACTGGGTGAACTACCTGGTGAACCATCCGGGCTACAAGCCTGAGTGGGGCGAGCCTCAGTACGGCGGGATCTACAAGACAGCAGACCCCAGGCCTGCGTCTAGATTCCAGACGACGCTGGGCTACAGCGCATTCAGCCGGTGGCAGTTTGCTGCGCACAACAGCTTGCTGATGATGGACCCCTGGAAGACCATCCGGGACGCACCCATCTGCGACCTGTGCGAGAGCTTTGAGGTATCGGCCGATGGTCTATCCTACACGTTCGTGCTGCGCGACAACGTGCAGTTCCACGACGAGGGCTGGGCCAAGGACCAGGGTGCGCCCGGCTACGGTGAAGAGCTTGTGTGCGAGGACATCAAGGCGAGCCATGAGTGGTTTGCCAACCCGCCTCCCGAGACGCGGGCGAGCTACATCCAGAGCGGCAAGGCTTACATGGGCCACATGGACGAGGTGACGTGCCCGGACGGCCCGGATGGCAAGGCTGTGGAGATCAACTTCGACTACTTCAGGAATGCGACTCTGCAGTGGATGGCGTCCGGCATAGCCATCTGGAACAAGGGCTACAGGGAGTGGATGGATGCCGAGTATCCTGGCGTGCAGTCCACGGCAGTGCCCGAGGGCTACCTGATCAACATGGGCACCGGTCCCTTCATCCCGACGTCCGCTGACTCACAGACCGTGATGAAGTCCCGGAAGAACCCGAACTACTGGCTGACCGGAGCGCCATTCGTGGACGGGATGGACAACTTCGCCATCCAGGACTACAACACAAAGTTCGCTGCTCTGGTGACGGGCAAGATCAGCCAGGCCGGTCACGGCAGCAGCGGCATCACCAAGGCGCAGGTGGAGCAGGTTTCGGAGCAGTACTCGGACATCATCGAGCAGCAGATTGTCCGGTACAATCACATCTCCGGAATCCGCGTCAACCCCCTGAGGCCTCCGTTCGACAAGTGGGAAGTCCGCTGGGCCGTCCAGCTGTTCCTTGACCGGGGCAACTGGGATACGTTCAGCACAGTGGGAGAGGTCAAGATGTCCGACCCCGCCTACTTCCTGCACATCGACAGCGGTTGGGGCAAGCCGACCGAGGAGTTCATGCAGCTTCCCGGCTGGAACCCCGCCACGAAGGACGCCGACATAGCAGAGGCAAACCGGCTGCTGGACGAGGCGTTTGGACCTGACAACCGGCCGCGGACCGACCAGTACGTTATCCAGCTGCTGAGCCGGCGTGAGGTCAGCCTGTGGCTGATCGACCAGATGAAGAGGCACCTCGGGTGGGAGTTCGACGTTCAGTACGTGGACACCTACGGCAACATCAGCACCGAGTGTCTCTACACCATCAGGGCCGAAGCCAACCCGGCCCCCAACAGACAGGTGTATACCTCCGACCCGGCGGACGCCTTCTGGGGTATGAACACCAATCTGAGCACAAGCCCCGAGTGCGACATTACGGGCTGGAAGGGCGACGGTCGAGCACCTGACGAGGAGCTGGACAGGATCAACGGCCTCATTGACGAGCTGGACACGAGCCTGGACCAGGACCGGCGGCGCGTGCTAGCGCTGGAGCTGGAAGAGTACATGGTCAACGAGCGGACCACGGCCTACCAGCTGGGCGTGATGAACGTGGCGTGGCCCAACAGGGCTTCGGTGAAGGGCGTCCGGTACTACAACCTGGGCACCTACTCACAGCAGAGGCTCCACGACAGGGTCTGGCTGGTAGAGTAGCCGGAAACCCTGGAATCGGATCGAGTGACTGAAGGAAGCGCCCCCATATGGGGGCGCTTCCGCGTCCGGGGGACGTTGTGGGGCGCCCGTGAGAAGACAAACGGAGCTGGCAGCCAAGATAGACGCGCCGGCCCGCATTCCCGGAGGAGTGTGCCACGGCGAGACAGGAAGGGCATTCGACTTCTTCACCAACTTTTGGCGTCTCCCTGTACAGATTCAGGATTTTGTAATAAAGGGTGAGGCGGATTTATTGACAAGAGCCTATGGTGGTGGTATGTTCAAGTGCATATCGAGTTTCTGCGAGGCATTGGGGAATAGTCTCGCAGATAGCAGGCGACAAGCAGATCGATTCTAGGAGGGGCCATGTTACAGTACACGCTAAGGCGTCTGTTTCTGGGATTGCTTACTGCACTGCTCGTGTCGGTGATCGTCTTCGTCATCCTGAGAATCGCTCCCGGAGATGTCGTTGACGTCATACTCGGCGGAGAGGACGCATTCTACTCCCAGGAGACGGAGGAACTGCTACGCGAGCAGCTCGGCCTTAACAAGCCTCTCTACGAGCAGTACTTCATCTTTATGTACGACTTCGTACGGCTCGACTGGGGCGAGTCCCTGGTGGACAGCAAGCCAATATGGCCACAGATCCAGAAGAAACTGCCAATCACATTGCAGCTTGCCATTATGACGGTGGCAATGGCCGTGTTCTTCGGCATTCCGGTTGGGGTCATCATGGCGCTGAGGCAGGACTCCTGGCTCGACTACGTCCTGCGGATTGTGTCGCTGGGTGGTCTATCCATTCCCAGCTTCTGGACCGGCACCATGATCATCCTCGTCGGTACCCTGTACTTCAACTGGAGCCCCAGACTGGAGTACGTGACACCCTTCGAAGATCCACGTGGAAACTTCATCATGTTCCTGTGGCCGGCGCTTGCGACGGGTTGGGTGTCCCAGGCCACCAAGGCCAGGATGATGCGGTCCACCATGCTGGAGGTCCTTCGTCAGGACTACATACGGACCGCGCACGCGAAGGGCCTGAGGTACGTGGTGGTTGTGTACCGGCACGCAATGAAGAACGCTCTTCTGCCGGTCGTGACCATCATTGGCATAACCGTGGCACTGACGGTCGGCGGCTCGGTCATCATGGAGACCATATTCCTTCTGCCAGGCATGGGCTCGTTCTTGGTCTATAGCCTGAGCCGGTGGGACTACCCGGCGGTGCAGACGCTGGTTCTGTTCTTCGCCGGCTGGATCGTGGTAACCAACCTGATGGTGGACCTAAGCTACGGCTGGCTTGACCCCCGCGTCCGGTTCGACTAGTGGGGTATCTGACAATAGCTTGAGACGCGTCGCGGCTAAGGAGGAAAAAGCAAATGGCGGCACAGCAAGAAGGAATAGACGTCCTAAGGCGAGGGGATCGGGCGCCGCTGGGAATCCGGATGTACAAGGGGTCGGTGACCTTCCTGCGTAGGAAGCCGCTGGGAGCTGCAGGCGCCATAATCATCATGTTCATGGTAGTCCTGGCGTTGGCGGCTCCAGTGATCGCCGGAGACCCTAATGAGTGGAACCTGAGCGACAACTTCCTGTCTCCTTCCCCTCAGTACCTGATGGGCACCAATGACGTAGGCCAGGACATCTGGGCGCAGATAGTGAACGGCGCCCGCGTGTCCCTGTACGTGGGAATCCTGTCAGTGGCATTCGGCTCCGGTTCCGGAGGACTGCTGGGACTGGCCAGCGCCTACTACGGTGGTAAGGTTGACGTGGTAATGCAGCGGATCATGGACGCCTTGATGTCCATTCCCACGCTGATCCTGGCGCTTGCCATCATGGCTGCTCTGGGAGGTTCGGTGAACAACGTGGTGCTTGCCATCGGCATTGTTCAGATACCCAGGGCCAACCGCATAGTCCGGTCGCAGGCCCTGGCCGTCAAGGAGTCGGAGTTCGCTCTGGCAGCTCGCTCCATCGGCGCCGGTGACATGCGGATCATGCTGCAGCACATTATGCCGCAGTGTGTGGCGCCCTGGCTCATCATCGCAAGCGCCGGTCTGGGCACCGCCATAATCTCGGAGGCCTCGCTGAGCTTCTTGGGCATGGGCGTACCGCCCACCACCCCGACGTGGGGCGGAATGCTGTCCCAGAGGGGCAGAGAGTACTTCGCTCTGGCGCCTCAGATGGCCATCTTCCCGGGCGTCGCCATATCCCTGGCCGTGTACGGCTTCAACCTCTTCGGCGACGCTCTGCGGGACGTTCTGGACCCCCGCCTGCGGGGCACCTAGGCCAGACTCCGGCAAGAGTCTCCAACTCGGAGAATACAGGGAAGGCCGAGGGAACTACCCTCGGCCTTCCCTCTTTTGTGCCGGCGGTCGATGGCGTAGAGTGTGGGGTGTTGAATCAGGGTCGCGTTTGACGGCGGGTCGGCAGCCACTTATGATGGTCGCACCCATCGCTCGAAAGGGAGATTCCTTATGCTTGCCAAGGCCCTTACTTGCGCCATGATCGGCCTGGACGGCTCCATGGTTGAGGCGGAGGTGGATATCGCGCCCGGCCTGCCCGCGTTCAACATCGTGGGATTGCCAGACACGGCCGTTCAGGAGGCCAAGGAGCGGGTGCGAGCGGCGATTCGAAACTCGGGGTTCGAGTTTCCCATGCGCCGCATCACGGTAAACCTGGCCCCCGCCGATCTCAAGAAGGCCGGCCCGTCCTACGACCTCTCGATCGCCATTGGCATCCTGTCCAGCTCCGGCCAAGTCACGGCTGACATCTCCCGCGCCGTGTTCCTGGGTGAGTTGTCGCTGGACGGCAGCATCAAGCACGTGAACGGCGTCCTGCCGATGGTGGGACTCGCGGAAGGCGAGGGCATCGGTGACGTGTACGTGCCCGCGGCAGACTCCAGGGAAGCCTCACTTCTGAACGGCGTCACCGTGTTCCCGGCCGGCACTTTGGGCGAGCTTGCGGCGCACCTGCGGGGACAGAGCGCTATCTCGCCCTACGCGGGCGCCGAGGAGGATGTACTGGCGAGCGAGCCGACCTGGGTCGGAGGCGACCTGGCCTACGTGAGGGGACAGGAGCACGCCAAGCGGGCTCTTGAGGTGGCCGCGGCCGGCGGACACAACCTGCTCATGAGCGGCCCGCCCGGCAGCGGCAAGACGCTGCTGGCTCGCTCCCTGCCATCGATTCTGCCTGCGATGACCCCCGGCGAGTCGCTGGACCTCACGAAGATCTACAGCGTGGCCGGGCTCCTGCCGTCCCATACGCCTTTGGTGGCGCACCGGCCGTTTCGCGCTCCTCACTACACCATATCGCATGCCGGCCTCGTTGGCGGCGGCAGGCTGCCCAGGCCCGGCGAGGTCACGCTGAGTCATCGGGGCGTGCTGTTCCTCGACGAGCTTCCCGAGTTCGGCCACAACGTTCTGGAGGTGCTGAGACAGCCGCTGGAGGACAGAGTGGTCACGATCAGCAGGGCACAGGGCTCGGTGACGTTTCCCGCAAACTTCATGCTGGTCGGGGCGATGAATCCTTGCTACTGCGGCTACTACGGCGATCCGCAGCGCCAGTGCACCTGCTCGGCGGGCATGGTCACCAAGTACCAAAAGCGCATCTCCGGACCCCTGCTGGACCGCATCGACATCTTCGTGGAAGTGCCCAGGGTGGAGTACGACAAGCTGACGGGCGATGAGGTAGGGGAGAGCTCGGCGCAGGTGCGCGAACGAGTGGAGAACGCGAGGAGTAGGCAGAGGGAGCGGTTCGGGGACTCGGCTGCCGTCCGGTCCAACGCCGACATGGGACCTGCCGAGGTGTGGGAGCACTGCAAGCTGGAAGAGGCTGCGCAAGGCCTGGCGCGGGCCGCCATGGAACAGCTCCACCTGTCTGCGAGGGCGTTTCACCGCACCTTGAAGCTGTCTCGCACCATCGCCGACCTGGCCGGCGAAGACGAGATCGGTGTAGCGCACGTGGCGGAAGCCATCCAGTACCGGCCACGTGCCAACTAGCGCGCACCACCTCCGGCCCGAAGCTCAGCGGAGTGCCTGAGAGACCATCCGCGAGAGGTTACTCCTCCGCCAGCGCCCTGTGCGCCGCCGCCACCGCAGCGCCGGAGGCAATCTCCACGCCCTCCCTTACCAGAAGCGTGTCGAGCGCGTGCAGCAGCGTCAGTACATGGCTGGCCTGCGAGGACTCGCCCATAAGGCCAATGCGCCATATCTTGCCTGCCAGCGGCCCGAAGCCGCCCCCGATCTCAATTCCGTACTCGCTCAGCAGGGCCCGGCGGACCTTTGCCTCGTCCAGACCCTCCGGGACCAGGGCTGCGGTTAGCGGAGTGGCCTGAATGCCCTCGGGCGCCACCGGTCGCATTCCGAACTCAGCCAGGCCGGCCTTGAGGGCGGTCGCATTGCGCTCGTGACGCCGTTGCCTGTTCTCCAGGCCTTCCTCCATTGCCATGACCAGCGCTTCTCTCAGCGCGTAGATCATGGGATTGGATGCGGTGTGGTGATACGTCCTGTCGGTGATCCAGTAGCGTTGGAGATGCAGCAGGTCCAGGTAGAAGCTCTGGACGGGGGTGCTGCGAGCCGTAATGGTCTCGACGGCGCGCGGGCTGAGGGTGATGGGGGAGAGGCCCGGCGGTGCGCCCACGCACTTCTGGGTCGCGCTGTAGCACGCGTCGATGCCCCACTCGTCCACGCGCAGGTCCACGCCGCCGAGTGACGTCACTGCGTCCACGAGGAAGAGCGCGCCGTGGCGTTGGGCTATCTCCGCCAGCGGCGGCAGTGGCTGCACCACGCCCGTGGAAGTCTCGACGTGAACGACTGCCAGCAGCTTGACCTGCCCCGCGCCGGCCATGGCTTGCTCCACCGCGGCCGGGTCGAGCGTCTGTCCCCATTCGGCGGCGACGGTGGTTACGGTGGCGCCGCATCTAGTGGCGATGTCCGCCAAGCGCCCCCCGAACAGGCCGTTGATTCCGACCACGACGGAATCGCCCGGCTCCAGCAGGTTTACCAGAGCGGCCTCCATGCCGGACGTGCCGGTCCCGGAGACGGCCAGGGTCAGCTCGTTGGATGTGCGGAAGGTCTGCCTGAGCAGAGCCGTAACGTCGTCCATCACCTTGAGGAAGGTGGGGTCCAGGTATCCCATGAGCGGCATGGTCATGGCCCGTATGACCCTGGGGTTGACGTTGCTAGGGCCTGGGCCCAGTAGAAGGCGATCTCTTGGCTCGGTGAGTTGCTGCATAGTTTGGTTTGTCCTCCTCCGGCTAGGTTCAGATAGGCGAGGAGGTCCATAGACGGCCTCGCCCTGGCGTTGGTTGGGTCAGCCCAGGTATTCGAGCGACGCTCTGGCGAGCGTCTCGGCGGCGATCAGTAGCGCGTCCTCGTCGAAGTCAAAGGTCGAGCTGTGGTGCGGCGCGTCCAGCCCGGCGTCGGCGTTGGAGGAGCCGACCAGGAAGTAGCAGCCGGGGGCCTCAAGCTGGAAGAGCGCCATGTCGTCGCCCACTGTGCTTGGCACCACGGTGGGAAGGTTGGCCTCGCCGACCACCTCTGTCGCCACGCGCCGCACGAAGTCCGCGACCTCCGGGTCGTTGTCGACGGCAGGACAGCCCTGTAGGTGACGAAACTCGAACGTGCCGTTGAAGGCGGCGCAGACGCCCGCCATGACCTCCGGGATGCGAGCAAGGATCTGCCGGCGCACTCCCTCGTCGAATGTGCGCAGCGTGCCTCTCATCTCGACCTCGCTGGCGATGATGTTGAACGCGATTCCCCCCTGTATGCGGCCGATGCTGAGCACGGCGCCCTCTGCGTAGTGTTTCTCACGGCTGACCAGGATCTGTAAGGCACTGATGACCTGCGCAGCGATGGGTATGGGGTCAACGGTCTGGTGCGGCATGGCGCCGTGCCCGCCCGTGCCCTTGACCACGAGTTCGATCTCGTCCACGGCGGCGAATATGGCCCCGGGCTTGACGCCTATCTGGCCCACGGGCAGGCCGTTCCAGAGGTGAAAGCCCAGCACCCGGTCCACGGCCGGGTCGGCCATGACGCCTTCCTCGATCATCAGGCGAGCGCCGCCCATGTTCTCCTCGGCAGGCTGGAATACAAGCAGGACACGTCCTCGGAGGCTCTGCCTGCGGTCTGCGAGGATGCCTGCGACTGTGACAAGCGCAGCTGTATGCCCGTCGTGGCCGCATGCGTGCATGACGCCGGGCGTCCGTGATGAGTATGGCCTGTCCGAGGTCTCCTGGATGGGCAGGGCGTCCATGTCAGCGCGCAGCATTAGCGTCGGGCCAGGCGCGGCGCCGTCGATCACGGCAGTGACACCGGTCTCGGCCGCCCCCGTGGACACCTCCAGGCCGAAAGCGGACAGACGCTCTGCCACGAGTTGGGATGTGCGCGCCTCCCGGAAGGCCGTCTCCGGGTGTGCGTGAAGATCGCGCCGGAGCGATACCATCTCCTCCCGGCGTGCGCGTACCTTTTCCCTGATGTCTGCGCTCATGTAGAGGGCTCCACCTCCGCGACGGGTACATTGTATCACATCGCAGGGTCAGACACCCTTTGGCAGGCCACGCTCAGCCATTTCGTAGTATAATGTGCGAACATTCGAGGGGAGAGGCGCACTTGGACCTGTACTTCGAGCGCGGCGAGAGTGACACCCCCAAGGGACACGCGCTGGTGTTCTTCCGCCGGAAGTTTGATCCCGCCACCGTGCTGGCAACCTATGTCATCGCGCTCCCCATCAAGGTGGACGTGAGCAAGTACATCCCGCCCATGTTTGCCGGCAAGATGCAGGACATGATCACGCACGACCTGGCCGGCTTCGCTTTCCCGCCCATGCCGGAGAAGGTCGACGACCTGGACCATATCAGGCGCATGGCCGAGGCCAGAGACGACGATCTTATCGACGGCGGCTCGGTGGACGACAGCGACCCCATGGACCTGATACAGGTGGTCAGCGAGGTGCAGCAGGAGTACTCCAGCCGGTGGGAGCGCTCGATGCAGGCGCGGACACCGCTCCCGACTCAATCGGTGAACGAGCTCATCTACGACCTGATGGGCGAGCGAGACAAGCTGAGCGAGCTGGCCAAGCTCGCGGGCAAGCTGCGCTTCGCCGCGGAGGGCACCGACCGGCGCATGGTGCGAGAGATCGAGGAAGAGATCGCCACGTTGGCCCGCTTTCTGCCGGAGCACTACCGCATACCTCTGCTGGTGCGGGCAACGGTCATGCCGACGCCGGCAGCATCCGTGCTGGCCCAGCTATACCTGGAGCGCTGCTACAAGCTCCTGGAGGAGGACTACCGCCGTCTTCAGGAGGTGGAAAGGGAGATACAGCGCCTCGAGGAGGCGATGGAGCCCTGAGCCGGAATGCGCCGGTAGGGAACGTCAACGCTACGTTAAGCGTGAGAGCACGGAGGAGGTATCATGCCCAGTGTGAACACCATGCGCGGCCCCGTGGACGTCAACGACCTCGGCTACGTACTGACCCATGAGCACGTTCGAGAGAGTTCCGCTGGCGTACCGTACACATACCCGGAGCTCTTCGACCACGAAGATGACGTGGCTCGCGGCATCTCGCGCCTCAATGAGGCTGCTGCCGAAGGCGTTGGCACAGTCCTCATCGTCACCCCGCTTGACCTGGGCAGGGACATGCGGCTGCTCCAGGACGTGGCGGCCGGGGTGAACCTGCACATGGTACCTGCCACGGGCATGTGGCGGGACATACCTCGCCACATTGGGTTGGGGGCGACGGTGGATAATCTGGCCGCAGCCTTCATCCGCGAGATAGAGGTCGGCATTGAGGGCACCGGAATCAAGGCCGGCGTCATCAAGGTGGCCACGGACGTGGAGCATATTACGGACGACGGCCTGACCCGCCCCAACGAGCTGATCCTGCGTGCGGCCGCGCGCGCCTGCATCGCAACCGGCGTTTCCATTATATCGCACACGGCAGCCCCGGCCAGGGCCGGCGACCTGCAGGTTGCCATCTTCGAGGAGGAGGGCGTGGACCTGGGGCGCGTGTGCATCGGCCACAGCAACGACACCGACAACATCGAATACCTTACTGGCATCATGCGCAAGGGTGCCTTCTTGGGGATGGACCGCTACCCAGGAGGCCGCGCGGGAGGCCTGAACTGGGAACAGCGTACGGAGGTCGTGAAGCAGTTGATTGACCTGGGGTTTGCGAACCAGATAACACTTTCGCACGACTACGGCGGAGCGCGTCCCGCTCTCCCGGAGGCTGCTGAGGCGCGCCCCGCCCACAACCCGGACGGCTACTGCTTCATCATTCGCAGGGTGCTGCCGAGGCTGCGAGAGCTGGGCGTGAGCGAAGACGCCATCCGCGAGATGACCGTGAACGGCCCAAGACGCCTGCTCGGCGGAGAGTGAAGCGGAGGCGAGGGCAGGCGATGGCGCGGGCCGTCGGCGTGGAGGTGAGGTAACGGACCTCTTCGAGAGGCGCAGGAGGGAGGCACTCGGCCGGGAGGCTCCCCTGGCGGCCCGGATGCGGCCACGCGACTTCGACGAGTTCGCAGGGCAGGAGCACATCCTTGGACAGGGCCGCGTCCTGCGCCGCAGCATAGAGGCCGACCACGTGCCCTCGATGATCCTTTGGGGGCCGCCGGGAAGCGGCAAGACCACGCTGGCGCATCTCATCGCCGGCATCACGGCGTCCCACTTTGACCCGGTGAGCGCGGTCACGGCGGGCGTGGCAGACCTCCGCAAGCTAATTGACGCTGCCAGGGAGCGCCGCGGCATGCACGGCCGCCAAACGCTCCTGTTCGTGGACGAGATTCACCGCTTCAACAAGGCGCAACAGGACGTGATACTCCCTCACGTCGAGGAGGGCGCCGTCACCCTGATCGGCGCCACAACAGAGAACCCCTCGTTCGAGGTGATTGCTCCGCTGCTGTCCAGGTGCCGGGTGTTCACGCTCAACGCGCTTTCGGATGAGGACGTGGCTGCCATCGTGGCGCGCGCCATTGCGGACGACGAACGCGGGATAGGCGATATGCGAGCAAGGCTGGCAGACGATGCGATGAATCACCTCGTCGTCATGGCCAGCGGGGACGCGCGGACGGCCCTCAACGCCTTGGAGCTGGCGGTGTGGGCAACGGCCGCGGATGAGGGCGGCGAGCGGCTGGTCATGCTGGCGACGGTGGAGGACGCGCTGCAGCACCGCTCCATCCTGTACGACAAGTCGGGCGACCAGCACTACGACACCATCTCCGCGTTCATAAAGTCGGTACGAGGCTCGGACCCGGATGCGGCCGTCTACTGGCTGAGCCGCATGATCGAGGCGGGCGAGGACCCTCTGTTCATCGCACGCCGGTTGGTCATTCTCGCCGCCGAGGACGTGGGCATGGCCGACCCGCAGGGGCTGCCGGTGGCGGTTGCTGCCCAGCAGGCCGTCCACTTCATCGGCATGCCGGAGGGCTCGATTCCGCTGGCGGAGGCGACCGTCTACTTGGCAACGGCGCCCAAGAGCAACTCGGCGTACGCGGCTCTGAACCGCGCTCGTGAGGACGCAAGGCAGACCCGCAACGACCCGGTGCCGCTCCACCTGCGCAACGCCGTCACGTCGCTGATGAGGCAGCGGGGCTACGGCAAGGGCTATCGGTACGCCCACGACTACCCCGGGAACTTCGCCCCGATGGACAACCTGCCGCCGTCGCTCGCGGATCGTCGCTACTACGTGCCGGGCGATCAGGGATACGAGCGCGAAGTTGCCCGCCGGCTCAGCGAGCTCTGGGACGAGTACCGGAAGCGGAGCGGAGACACGGAAGGCGCAGGCGAGGCATCGGAGTGATATAATGTTGAACAGGCCAGCGTAGCTCAGTGGTAGAGCAGCGGTTTCGTAAACCGCAGGTCAAGGGTTCGAATCCCCTCGCTGGCTCCACAACCGCTTTCTCTTGCAGCAGGCCGCGCCGCCGTGGCGCGGGTTCAGTCCGGCGTTCCGCGGCAGGGTGGCGCCAGTGTACGTATCCCATCTCAGCCTGACCAACTTTCGCAACTATCACCACCTGGAGCTCGACCTCCCGGAGGGCCTGCTCGTATTCTCCGGGGACAACGGGCAGGGCAAGACCAACCTTCTGGAAGCGTTGTACCTGCTGTCGATTGCCAAGGCGTATCGCGCCAACGGCGACAGGGAGGCCATCAGCCGCACGGCAACGGAGGACCGGGGGCATGCTCAGGTCGTCGGCGTGGTGCGAAGGGAGCGCGACCGGGTCCGCATCCTGGTGGACATGACCCTGGAAGGCTCCTGGGACGAGGGTGAAAGGTCGCCGCACCTTCGCAAGGAGGTCAGGGTCGACGGCATCCACGTATCGGCCGCGGACCTCGTTGGCGCAGTGAACGCCGTCCTTTTCGACGCCGAGGACATCCGGCTGGTCACCGGCGCGCCCTCCACTCGCCGACGATTCCTCGACATTCTGATCAGCCAGATCGACAGGATGTACCTGCGATCGCTTCAGAGGTATCAGAGGGTGGTGTACCAGCGCAACCACCTGCTGCGTCAGATCCGGGAGCGCAGGAGCCGGGCCGGCGAGCTGGACTTCTGGAACGAGGCCCTGGTGGAGGAGGGCGTCTACATCATGGTGAGGCGCAGCCGCACTGTGGGCGAGCTCAGCTCACTGCTCACGGAGCTTCACGGCGAGCTGACGGAGACCGGCGAAGAGCTCTCCATCGATTACGCCCCCGGCGTGCCCGTGGAGCACCCGGAGGAGGCGGAGTTCAGGCGCGCGTTTTGGCTGGCCATCGAGCAGAGTGCCGAGAGGGAGATCGCGCTGGGGGCCACCCAGTCGGGACCTCATCGCGACGACGTTCGCCTCACGCTGGGCGGAATGGATGCCGGCGTGTACGCCTCTCGAGGGCAGGCCCGCACACTGGCGGTTGCGCTGAAGCTGGTGGAGGGCATGCTCCTGGAGCGGGAGCGCGGCGAGTCCCCGGTTCTGCTGCTGGACGACGTGCTCTCAGAGCTTGACGCAACTCGCCGTCGCCTGCTGCTGGAGCGGGTAGAGCGAAGCCAGCAGGCCATCGTATCGACCACGGACGTGGACAGGATCGAGGGCAGTTTCCTGGCGCGGGCGGTGGGGTTCAGGGTGGAGCGCGGCATTGTCACGCCGCGGTGATGGCGCGGGGCTACTTGGAAGCGCAGTCGGGGCAGGGGCCTCTGGCCCACCAAGCGTCCCGGTAGAAGAAGGGCGTCGCCCAGTGATCCCCGTCCTTGAATGGGCGCCGCTCCGTGCGGCCGCAGACGGGGCAGTAGTTCACGATTACGTCATCGTCCTTCGGGCTGTGTGGCGCCTCTGTGGTCACTTCATATACCTCGGTTGTGCCACTGTAAGGCCAACGCATCGGAAGTGTCAACCGCAAGGGGCTGCAATCGAGTATTGGCGGCCGGCTGCTGCGATTGACATCCCGCCTGTAGTTGGCTTACTCTTAGAAGCGAGTCCTGCGGGAGCTTGTTGCGACAGGCTGAGAGGCCCCAACGCATTGGGGCGACCGTCGGAACCTGAACTGGATAATGCCAGCGAAGGGAGAGCGAACTTGCTAACGTTGTCCTGCATTGCAGACCCCCGCCGTGCCGTTGTGCCCTTGAACGGCGGCTCCCGCTCGAACCTTCGCCATCGCTGCGCCGCCGGACTGCCGCGCGGTTGTGAGGCGGTGACACCATGAATGATACCTTGACCATCGCCGGCGTCGAGTTTTCGTCGAGGCTCATTCTGGGCACCGGCAAGTACCGCACCATGGAGGAGATGGTTGACTCCATCGAGGCCTCCGGCACCGAGATGATCACGGTGGCCATCCGCAGGCTGGACCTGGACGACCCGAACAAGAAGACCCTGCTGGACTACGTGGACTGGAGCCGGTACCGGATTCTGCCCAACACGGCGGGGTGCGCCACGCCGGAGGAGGCTCTCACCATCGCACGGCTGGCGCGTGCCATGGGCCTCTCCGACTGGGTTAAGCTGGAGGTCATCCCGGACCCCAAGTACCTGCTGCCCGACCCGGTGGGCACCCTGGAGGCGGCCCGTGCCCTCCTGGACGATGGCTTCACCGTGCTTCCGTACATCCATGCCGACCCCGTTCTGGCCAGGCGGCTGGAGGAGATGGGATGCGCCACGGTGATGCCGCTGGGTTCGGCAATAGGCTCCGGGCAGGGCATTCACACCGCCGAGGAGATTCGGATTATCGTCGAGCAGGCCGGTGTGCCTGTGGTGGTCGACGCCGGTCTGGGGGTCCCCTCGGATGCGGCGCAGGCCCTGGAGATGGGCGCCGACGCTGTGCTCGTCAACTCCGCCATCGCCCAGGCCAACGATCCGGCCCTAATGGCCGAGGCGTTCCGGCAGGGCGTGGAGGCAGGCCGCAAGGCATTCCAAGCGGGGCGCATCGCCCGCAGGCCTCACGCGTCCGCCAGCAGTCCCGTGGAGGGGCTCGTTGGGCAGAGCCAGGGAGCATGATTTTCGAGCTGACCCATCGATATCCGTTGCTCTGCCTGGTCACCGACAGGACGCTCTGCGGCGTGGAGGCGCTGGAAGCCACTGTGGACGCGGCGGTGTCGGGCGGCGTGGACGCCGTCCAGCTTCGCGAGAAGGACCTGCCAGCCGGAGAGTTACTGAAGCTGGCCCTCAGCCTTCGTAGCATCACGCGAGACAGGGCAGCGCTCATCATCAACGACCGCCTGGATGTCGCGCTCGCCGCGCAGGCGGACGGTCTGCACCTTCCGGAGTCGTCCATATCGGTCACGGACGCCAGGGCGGTGGCGCAGCCTCACCTGATGCTCAGCAAGGCCGTGCACGGTCCTTCGGGCGCGTCCGCGGCCGACGCGGAGGGCGCAGACATGCTGCTGCTCGGAACGGTTTTCGATACGGCCTCCAAGCCTGGGGCGGCGACAGGTGGACTGGCCCTTGTGCGTGAAGCCACGCAGGGCCTGCGCACTCCTGTGCTAGCAATCGGAGGCATAGGACCGGCCAACGCAGGCTCGGTGATTGAGGCGGGCGCGAGCGGTGTTGCCGTTATCTCCGCCATCATGTCGGCGGCGGACCCGGAGGCGGCCGCACGCGAGCTGAAGCGCGCTATAGTAGCGGCCTGGAGGGCCGCAGAACGGGTTGGAGCAGAGGCGTGAGGTCGACGTGGAGGCCGCGTAGATGATATCGCTAAGCGTGAACGGCAAGCGGCGAGAGCTGGAAGGTCCCGTGAAGCTCATCGACTTCTTGGAAGGCAGCGGAGTAAACCTGCAATTCGTCGCGGTGGCACACAACGGGGACGTTGTGGAGCGAGATAGCTTTGCCTGCGTCGTTCTGAATGATGGAGACGTGGTGGAGGTGGTGAGACCCGTTGGGGGTGGGTGAACATGAGTCCGGAGTTACCAAGTGTCTGAAGAGCGAGTGATCGTAATCGGCGGGGGCGTCATAGGCTGCTCCATCGCCTACTTTCTTGCAGGAGCCGGGGCCAACGTCACGCTTGTGGAGCGCGGGAAGGTGGGGAGCGGAGCATCGGACGTGGCGGCGGGCATGGTGGCGGCTCTCTCGGAGAATCTGGCGATGGGAGAGCCGCTCAACCTGGCGCTCCAAAGCCGGGCGCTTCTCCTGGACTTGCTGCCCTCGCTTCAGGCGGAGTCAGGCATTGACGTGGAATACCGATCGCCTGGCATCCTGCACGTCGCCGTGACAGAGGACGAGGAGTCAGAGCTTCGCGGCCGGCTGGAGTGGCAGGAGCCGCTGGGCATGGACGTTCGATGGCTGGGGGCGCAGGAGGTCCGCCGCGCCGAGCCCGCTCTTGGCGAGGGCGTGCGAGGCGCGCTCTTTTCGCCCAACGAGGGGCATCTCAACAGCAGGCGGCTTGTTCGTGCCTACGCGCAGGCCGCGGCTCGGAGAGGCGCGAACATCCTGCAGGACACGGAGGTCATGGGCCTGACGCTACAGGGAAACCGCGTTACGGGCGTGAAGCTGGCTGCCGGTGAGATGGAGGCGGACTGGGTCGTGATGGCATCCGGCGCTTGGGCGGGACGCTGCGGCGAATGGCTGGACCTGGACATTCCCGTGCAGCCGGTGAGGGGCCAGATTGTATCTACGCGCATTCTGCCCAGCCCCATATCGTCCATTGTATGGCGGGGCATAACCTACCTGGTGCCCAAGGCGGACGGCGCCATCGTCATCGGTACGACCCGCGAGAGGGTGGGCTTCATCGAGAGCTCGACGCTGAGAGGCGTGTCCGGCATTCTCGCCGGGGCGATCGAGCTGGTGCCGGCGGTGGCGGACGCCGAGCTGGGCCACGTGTGGGCCGGCCTGCGCCCCGGCTCACCGGACGACGCGCCCATGCTGGGCCCCGTGGGCGGCTGGGACGGACTGCTTTTGGCCGTGGGCCACTACCGCAGCGGAATACTGCTCAGCGCGGCAACAGGCAAGCTCATCGCCGACTGCATTACGAAGGGCGACGGCTCTGCCATGCTGCCCTTCGCTCTCTCACGCTTCTCCCCTTAGCAGACGGCTGCTGTATCAGGCGTGGGGATTGTCTTGAATTCCGCCCGCGATTATAATGCGTCCAGCCATTGGCAAGAGGAGCCTGAGTATGACGTACGCCTTCATGAACGGTGAGTTTATGCCCCTGGACCAGGCCAAAGTGGGTGTGATGACACACGCGCTCCACTACGGCACGTCCGTATTCGAAGGCATACGCGGCAATTGGAACGAGGAACAGGGGAAACTGTACGTTTTCCGCCTGAAGGAGCACTGCGAGAGGCTCCTGCAGGGCTGCAAGATAATGCGCATCGCCATTCCCTACTCCGCGGACGACCTCTGCGGCATCATACTGGAGTTGGTGGAGCGGTGCGGCTATCAGCAGGACATATACATTCGCCCGCTCGCCTTCAAGGGTGAGGAGCGGATCGCCGTCCTCAAGCTCCAGGACCTGTCGGACTCACTTTGCGTACTGACCATCCCGTTCGGCGCTTATCTTGACCCGGAGGGGGCGGCGCACTGCTGCACTTCGTCTTGGCGCCGCATGGAGGACACCATGATTCCCCCGCGGACCAAGATCGGCGGGCTGTACGTGAACAGCATACTGGCCAAGACCGAGGCCACGCTCGCGGGGTTCGACGAGGCAATACTTCTCACGCAGGACGGCTTCGTCTCCGAGGGCACCGGCGAGAACATATTCACTGTGATGGACGGAAAGCTGGTGACGCCTGCTCTCTCGAGTAACATTCTGTCGGGCATCACGAGGAACGCGGTGACTCAGATAGCAGCCAACGAGCTGGGCCTGGAGACGGTGGAGCGAGGCATCCGTCGCAGCGAGCTCTACAACATGGACGAGTGCTTCCTCACGGGCACGGCCGCGCACCTCACGCCCGTGGGCTACATCGACAACATCATGATCGGGGACGGTAGCATGGGCCCCATAACCCGCCAGTTGCAGAACCTCTACTTTGACGTCATCCGCGGCAAGGTTCCCAGGTATCTCCACTGGTGTTCGCCCGTCTCGGTTGCCACTCCGGCAAAGGCCTCTTCGTAGAGAACTGAGGGTCGTAATCCGGCTGCGGACCTCACGCGACTTGGCGCGCAAGCCGTCCGCGGCGGTTGACCTCCGTAACGTTATGGTGTATCGTCTTGGCCGATACGCAATGGTCGCAGTACCGAGCCGGGGTCTTGCACAATGAACCTGGGACAGGAATACCTGCTTCTTGTAGTCGTGGGATGCTGCGGGGTGTTGCAGTTGGCCGCTGCCTTCGGCGGACTGAGGGGCATGCTCATCGCCGGCGACAGGCGGTTTTCCACCTTGGTTGGCGTATTGCTCGCGGGCGGCGCGCTGGTCTGGTTCTTCTGGGAGGGAGGCCGGAACCTGCCGGACACGGGCGGTGGTATCGCAGGGGCGGCCCAGTTCTACCTCTTCATGCTTGGCGGCTTTCTTGCCCTGTTGTTCACCTTCCTGTTCACCTCTCTCACAAACATCAGCAAGAAAACGTCCGTGGACACCGCGGAAGGGCTTCCTGCACTGAGGGAGACCACCTATCTCCATGCGTTGACGCGTAACCTGAGCACGTTATGGAAGCTATATCACAGGTTGACTCGCAAGTTTTCCTCTGGATAAACGGCTGGATTGGCACGTCAGCCACTTTTGACCGGATAATTCACTGGGTGGTAAGCGACTACCTCATGCCGGTGGTATGCTCGCTTACGCTGCTCGGGCTGTGGTTCGGCTGGCGCAACTGCGAGATGCGTGAGCGCCACCAGCGAGGCGTGATTCTGGCAGGAGTGGGCGTCGGAATCGCCAGCGCGATGGTAAAAGCGTCCAACCTCGTCTTCTTCCGCCATCGCCCGTTCGACTCCTTCGAAATCGAGATGCTCTTCTATCCGCCCACGGACTCGTCCTTCCCTGCCAATCCCGTGGCCGTGGTGGTGGCAATGGCGACGGGCGTCTGGATGGCCAACCGCGCAATAGGCGGGGCAATGTACGCCGCGGCCTTCGTGTACGGCTTTTCGCGGGTGTATGCGGGCGTATTCTACCCGCTGGACGTGCTCGGTGGGGCGTTGGTGGGCGCGGCGGGCGTTGGCCTGGCCTACCTGCTGCTGCGGAGGATCGAGCCGCTACCCACTCTCGCGCTCAAGGCTGCCCGGTTCCTCTGCATCGCCTAGACCGGCCGTACCTGAGTCGGGCAGCCAACGCCCATCACGGTGAAGGGCGCAACGTCCGGCTAGATCGTCTCGCCCTGCAGCAGCGCCCGCGGGATCGAGTCCACCATCCTCCGAGTTGCCTCGTCTCCCACGATTGCCGCCGCGGCTGCCACGCCACGCGATAGCAGCGGCGCCCTCGCTCCGGACGGCGCGTGGCCGTCGGACGCGATGACGTGCGCCAGTCCCAGGCGCATTAGCTCTTCGGCCGAGTATCGCGCATCTGGGCCCATGTCGCCGGGCAGGCTGCCGGCTGTTATCTGCGAGACCGCCCCGTCCTGCACGAGACCGGCAAGCAGGAGCGGGTCACGTTGAATGGCGCGGTTTCGCTCCGGGTGCACCACCACGGGCAGCAAGCCGCGGGAGCGTAGGCTGAGAAGGGTGTCGCGGGTGTGGTAGGGGTAGAGCTCGAATGGCAGCTCGATGAGGATGCAGCGTGTTCCCTGGATTGGCAGGGCAGCGCCAGCATCCACCTGCTCAGGCGTGTCGAGCGCCAGGTGGTTCTCCATGCCCAGGACCACGTCGAGTGGTATCGAGCGGGCGCGGAGCTCCTCGTTCAGCTGCGCTGCAAGGGCCCTGACGCAGGCAATGGTGGAGCGCTCGTTGACGTCGCGGCTATGAGGCGCGGCGACTATAGTGCGCGTTCCGTCCCGAAAGGCTGCGATCGCCATCTCGATCGACTGATCCATTGTGGACGGGCCGTCATCAACACCGGGGAGTATGTGGCAGTGAAGGTCCAACATGGGGCGATAGTTCCGAAGCATCCGGCTGCCTTACATCTGTCCCAGGTGTCAAGGGGCATCGGTGGGATCAGCCTGCGACAGAACCTTGTAGGTGTTCAGGAGGCTGTCCACCACGGCTGCCCAACTCATCGACTCGGCCGTCTGCCGGGACGCATCGCTCATCGCCTGGCGGATGGCAGCGTTGCCGAGCAGCACGTCCAGTCCATCGGCGAAGGGCTCCGGGCAGCGCCACGGGATGAGGTAGCCGTTTAGCCCGTCCTTGACGATTGTGGGCAGTCCGCCAACGCGCGAGGCTATCACCGGAGTGCCGCACGCCATCGACTCAAGGGCCACAAGGCCAAAGCTCTCGTAGTAGGACGGGATGACGGATACGTCCGCCGCGCTGTAGTAGAGCGGAAGCTCCTGCTGAGCCATCCGGCCCAGGAAGCTCACGCGCTCCGCGATGCCCAGATCGCTGCACAGCGCCCTCAACCTTGCCATCTCCGCATCCGCCTGGTCTCCGCCCACTATGACAGTTCTAGTAGCGCTAGCCCGCTCAAGCTGCGCCACGGCCCTCAGCAGAATGTCCACCCCCTTGAGTGGCTCCAGCCTGCCCACGAACAGCACGACGCCGTCTTCACCGAGGCCCAGTTTCTTTTTTGCCTCCCTGCGGTCAACGGGCCGGAAGAGGTCCACGTCCACGCCGCAGGGTATGACCTCAATCTTGTCGACGGACGCGTCGTAGAAACGAACCATCGCGTCGCTCTCGTGCCGGCTGAACGCAACAATTGCATCTGCCGTGCGGATGACCCGCTCCTCGCCCACGGAGCGCTCCTCAGGCTCCTCCTCGCCCGCGCGAGCCCGCTTCTTGATCTCCGCCAGCGTGTGAAAGGTGGTCACGTGGGGAATGCCCCAGCGGCGCGCCAGGAGAGTAGTGGCCAGGCCTGACAGCCAGTAGTGTGAGTGAACGACGTCGTAGGTCAGGCCGTGTTCGCGGGCGTAGTCCAGCACGGCGAGCACGAAGTCGGGCAGGTGGCGGGACAGCTCCGCCTTTTCGTCGGACGGGTCACCCGCATCGACGTGCACGACGCGGGCGCGCTCGGCAAGCTGAACAGTGGTCGGGACCTCCGCGTCGTGGTTGCGGCTGAATACGTCCACGAATACGCCGCGGTCGCTCAGCTCCTGCGCAACCTTGCGAATGTAAACGTTCATCCCGCCGGCGTCCCTGGTCCCGGGCTGGGCGTCCGGGCAGCCGTGAACACTGACCACGGCGATCCTTTCGATGGGGCGGACCGCCTGCTGAGTGATGGAGTTGTCGGTTTCAGTCATCGTGGCATGGCTGCGTCCGGGCCGAAGCGGCCTCGGACGTGTACGAAAGGCGCCGAGGTCTAGCGGAAGATGGACAGGGTATAAAGCTCCCGCCCGGTTGCTCCCAGGTGGTACTTGTACTGCTCCGTGCCTCGCAGGAGGTCGAAGTAGCTCTTGCCCTCGCCTATGGCGTCCTGTATGCACATGGCCTTGAGCAGGAAGCTGGTGCCCAGCGCGGCGTAGTCGGTGTTGTGGCCGCTGTTGTACAGCGACCACACGTTGTTGTAGTCGAAGCACACGGTGGCGGCCGTCCTGACGCCCTCCACCTCCAGGAAGAAGAGGTGGAGGAGACCGCGCTCCGCCATCCGCGGGGACATCTCACGGAAGAAGGCGTAGCGTTCCTCGGTCAGGAATCGAGACTTCTCCTCACGGCTCTGGCCCATGAGGTCCAGGAAATCGTCCATGGCCTCTGCCACTTCGCTGGTGTCGCTCAGCCGGTAGATCCTGAAGTCCACGGACTCCTGGAGCCGGCGCAGCTTGCGGCGCAGTTCATGGCGGTCCTTCTTTCGCAGCCCCATGAGGTACTCGTCCCAGGTGCCGGGTAGGGACACACCCATCAGCGTATCCTCCGCAGCCTGCTCAACCCGTCGGCCGCGTTCCAGCGCCAGAGCCGGCAGGTGGCTGAGCGCGTGCGACGCCTGGGGCAGCGACTCCAGCCTCACCTCCGACCACTCCTCGTCCTCCAGGTACTGCATGAATCCGCGGTAGAAGTCCTGCTCCCTGCCCTGTGCAACAATGAAATCGTGCATGTCCCACAGGTCAGTGCTGCCAAGGAATGTGATGAGGCCGCCGTCCTTCATCAAGGGAGCGATGCCGATGGTGGACTGGCCGTCGGAGAACTTGACCAAGCGGAGCTCCTGTCCCGCGTCGCCCATGCTCTCCCACCATGCCCCCTGCCAGTAGGGGGTAAGGAAGATGCCATTGTGGTCGCTGCCGGCGAGAATCTCTTCCCACTCCGCGTCCACGCTCCGAAAGGTCTCTAGGCTGAAGGAAAGTTCCAACGGTGCTCCTGTGCGAGTGGTCTAGCCCTGGTGTGGCGGCTGTGCAACGTGCTCGGGCGTCACGCTTTCGGCCCGAGGCTGAGGCTTCCCTGTACCACTTCCTCCAGCACCTTCTCCATAGCCACAATCTCCGGGGGAAGCTCCTGCAAGGCCATGTCCGTGTTTTGAGAGGCAAGGTCGGGGTCCTTGAGGCCGTTGCCCGTGATAACGCACACCACCCGTTTTTGGCGGAGGTCCAGCTGACGGGACAGCTTGATCACTCCGGCAACAGATGCTGCGGAGGCCGGCTCCCCGAAGATTCCCTCCCGGCGCGAGAGCATCCGGTAGGCGGAAAGAATCTCGTCGTCGGTTACAGAGTCGATCACGCCGCCGGACTGGTCGCGTGCTGCGAGCGCCTGCTGCCAGCTCGCCGGGTTGCCGATGCGTATGGCCGAGGCCACAGTGGTGGGCTCAGTGATAGGCTCGCCGAGCACAATGGGAGCTGCACCTTCCGCCTGGTAGCCCATCATGCGAGGCCGCGTGACCGCCCTGCCCAGGTCAGCGTACTGGCAGAAGCCCCTCCAGTACGCGGTGATGTTGCCCGCATTGCCCACGGGTATGAACAGGAAGTCCGGCGCGTCGCCAAGGTCGTCGACGATCTCGAACGCCGCGGTCTTCTGGCCCTCCAGCCGGTGGGGATTCAGGGAGTTGACCAGGGTGACGGGGTATCGCTGAGTGAAGGCTCGCACCATCTCCAGCGCCTGGTCGAACGTGCCGTTGACCACAAGAATCCTGGGGTGGTAGGCGAGGGCCTGGGCCATTTTGCCGGCCGCGACATCGCCGCTGGGGACCAGGACGATGGTGGTGAGGCCGCAGTAGGCGCCGTAGGCGGCGGCGGAAGCGCTGGTGTTGCCGGTGGAGGCGCACATGATGGCCGCGCTGCCGTCCTCCATTGCCTTTGCGACGGCCATGACCATGCCCCGGTCCTTGAAAGAGCCGGATGGGTTGCAGCCCTCCAGCTTGAAGTACAGCTCCCCGCAGCCGATCTCGCTTTCGATGGAGCGGGACCGCACCAGGGGCGTGCTTCCCTCACCCATTGAGATCATCGGCGTGCTTGGAGTGATCTCCAGCAGTTCCCGATACCTCTCCAGGACACCTTGCCTCATGTTCACACCACCTCTGCCGGGAACTACTCTTCCACTCTCAGGAGGCTGCCAATCTCCTTGACGACGTCCAGCCCTTCCAGTTCCCTGAGGGCCTGCTGCACGTCGCGCTCCTTGGAGTGGTAGGTGGTGATGACCAGTTCCGCCGTGCCGTCGTCGAGATCCACCTCTTTCTGAATCACGGAGGCGATGCTTATCTGGAGGTTGCCGAGAATGGAGGCCATCTGAGCCAGCACCCCGGCGCGATCGAGAACGGTTGCCCGTATGTAATATCGAGTAACCAGGTCCGAGATGGGGCAGATGTTCACCTCGCGGTCTAAAGTTAGAAATCCGGTGGCCGGGAGTCCGTTGGCCATGCTCCACGCCACTTCGATTATGTCTCCTACCATCGCGCTGGCCGTTGGCATCGATCCGGCGCCTCGGCCGTGGAAGAGCACCTTGTCCACCAGGTCTCCCTCCACCTCAACGGCGTTGAGGACACCGTCCACCTTGGCCAGAGGGGCGTCCTGTGGCACCAATGCGGGATGCACTCGCGCTTCCACGCTGCCGTCCCGGCTGGAGGCGATGGCCATGAGCTTGATCACATAGCCCAGCTCGCGGGCGTACCGGAAGTCCCTTCCGGCAAGGCGCGATATGCCCTCCAGGTGGACGTCCTGAGCGGCTACCCTGGTGTGGAAGGCCAGGGAGGCCAGGATCGCCAGCTTGTAACCGGCGTCTATGCCCTCCACGTCGTTTGTGGGGTCGGCCTCGGCGTAGCCAAGCTCCTGGGCCTCACGCAGAGCGTCCGCGAATTCCATGCCCTCGTTGCTCATCTTGGTGAGTATGTAGTTGGTCGTGCCGTTGATGATGGCGCGAATGCCGCAAATCTCGTTGCCCCTGAGGCTTCTGGTCAGTGGCCCGAGAATGGGAATGCCGCCACCGACGCTGGCCTCAAAGAGCAGATGAGCTCCCCTACGCGCTGCAAGCTCAAGAAGCTCAGGGCCATGCTTGGCCATGACCTCCTTGTTGGCGGTGACCACGGACTTGCCGGCTTCCAGGGCAGTCCGGATGTAGTCGAGGGCGGGGTGTTCGCCTCCCATGGCCTCGGCCACAATGTCTACGGAGGGGTCCTCAAGCACGTGGGCCGCGTCCGCGGTCAGCATCTGCCGGTCGAACTCAACCTGCCGCGGTTTGTCCGGGTCTCTTACCAGAATCCTGGTGACTTGTATGGGGCGGCCGACCGAGCGAGTTGTCGCTGAGTCATTCCGGCTGAGGGCGTCAAGGACACCGCCTCCCACCACTCCTAGGCCCAGGAGGCCCACGTTGATTGGACTATCGGGGGAGCGCACACTGCCCTCTACTCACGGGACGCCTCTGTTACCTTCCGGACCAGCCAATCGTACTGCCAGTCGCAGGGGCCGCCGGCGGAGCCACCGCCAAAGCAGGAGGTAATCCTGTGATTGCCGCGCTCCTCAGCAATCCAGGTCTGCAGTTCTGCATTACGCAGCCTGTCCAGCTGGGTTTCCTCCAGTACCCTGTCTTCATCCACATCCGTGACCATGAAGAAGTACGTGAAGGTGCCTGTGTCGACTCCCTGGCTTATCTCACCGATTTCGAGGGCGAAGATGGTCTCGTCCAGGACGCCAAGGGTGCCCTCCGGCAACCACCCGTACTCGCCGCCGTTAACAGCTGAGGCGCGGTCGTCCGAGAAGTTCTCGGCTACAAGTGCGAAATCCTCGCCGCGCTCCAGTCGCACTGCCACCTCCTGGACCGTCTCCTGGGCAGCGAGTGCCGCGTCCTCACCCTCTTCCTGTCTTGAGGCAATGACAATCCATGACATGTTTACCTGCCTGTCAGACTCCGGCAGGCTTGCGCCCAGGTAGTCCCGGAGCTCGTCCCTCAGCAGCGAAGCCTCCACGAACATCCGGTGCTCGCTCTCGGACAGATTGGACGTGTCCAAGTACTGCTGATAGGCCTCACTGAACTCCCTGTCCAGCTGGTCCGGCGGGACCTCAGCCAGCTCGGGCGACCTTCCGATGATCCTGTCGCGCACCTCTTGACCGATGGCATCTTCGCTCACGGTTACGCCGATGCGTTCGGAGCCGCTCCGCACAAGCTCATTCTGCTGCAGCTGTTGCAGCAGACGAAAAGGCTCACTACCGAGGCTGACCGGGCTTCCCAGGGCCTCCAGGCCTACGAGGTACTTGGTCATGAATCCAAGTGTGTACTCGGTATCGTCCACCTGGAGCACCACGCTCCTGGGAGGAGCAACGAAGTTTGCCCAGTAGCCGTACGCGGGAATGGCAAATATGAATAGGATGGCGATGGCGCCGGCCACGACCAGCGCCCGCTGCTTAGCCTGTTCCCTCTGCAGCTTGGACCTCTGCCTGCGCTGGCTGGGCCTTATGATTACTTGGCTTCTCTGTCTTGCCATGCTGGTTCTTTCACCGGTAGTAAGAGAGTCTGTTTATGATCAAGGGGAGATGGCCGCCGCCGGAATTGGTGGGCTCGCTAAGCGTATGCCTCCCTCTCTGATCGGACGTGGCCCTGGATGAAGGGTACGAGCGCAAGGTGCCTCGCCCGCTTAATCGCAAGCGTGAGAGCCCTCTGGTGTTTGGCGCAGTTGCCGGTCTTTCGCCTGGGCTCAATGCGCGCCCTATCGGAGACGTACCGGCGCATTCTGGACAAGTCCTTGTAGTCGATTGCCGATACGTGGTCCACGCAGAACGCGCAAACCCTGCGACGAGCGTAAAAACGGGGCCTTCCCCGCCTCCTGGGGCCTCCCGGTCTTGGCCTGGTACTCATGTGTCTCTACTGCTCCTATCGCTTTTCGTGGAGTGCCGTACTTCCGGTAACTGCCGTTCGGGTAGAGTCCTGCGTCAGAACGGCAGGTCTTCCGGATCAAATGTGGATTCCGATTGCTCCTCCGAGGACGACTGGCCCTGTCCGGGGCGGCTCAGAAATCGCACATTGTCGGCGTTGATCTCGTTGACATGCCGCGTCTGCCCATCCTGGCCCTCCCATGACCTGCTGCGCAGCCGCCCATCCGCATACACGAGCTGGCCCTTGTTCAGGTACTGGTTGCACTGCTCCGCGAGCCGGTTCCAGGCCACGACTGTGAACCACTCAGTCTCATCCTGCCTTTCGCCGGTGGAGGTGGTGTAGGACCGCGAAGCAGCCAGCCGAAACGACGTCACGGGATTGCCGTTGGGGGTGTAGCGCATCTCCGGGTCTGTGCCCAGGTAGCCTATCACCGTCATCCTATTGAAGCCCGCCATTTCACTGCTCCTCCAAGTTCGGCAAGAGGCTTGCCGGTCGCCTGTGCTCGCTTCCTACTGCACCCCGCCGGTCGCCGGCTCTTCCGAGGGCGGTTCTTCGGACGCTTCTGGGGAGGCGTCCGTTTCCGTACCTGCTTCCTCTTGGGCCTCGGCGGGCTCGGTTGAGGTCTCAGGCTCAGTGACTTCGGCTGCGGCCTCCGGCACCTGCGCTTCCTCGCTAGTCGGCGTGTTATCCGCGGTGGCCTTGGCCTGAGTAGCCTCCGCCTCGGTCGATTCGGCTGTTGCTTCCGCGCTAGGCGGCGTGCCATCCGCGGTGGCCTCGGTCTGAGTGGCCTCCGCCGCGGCCTCAGTTGATTCGGCTGCTGCCTCCACCGGCTCAGCTCTTGGAGCCGGCGCGGGTGGGATGGAGTCGATCCTGACCAGTAGGTGACGGAGGACGTCCTCCGTCAGGTGCAGGCTGGCCTCCAGGTCCTTGGTGTCCTGCGGGTCCATCTCCAGATGGGTCAACACGTAGTTGCCCTCGTTGTAGTTGCGAATGGGGTATGCCAGCCTACGCAGTCGGCCCCACTGCTCCTGCCGTACCACGCTGCCTCCATGGTCGCTGACGTACCGGTTTACGCGGTCCAACGTAACGGTCAGCCCCTCATCGTCCACCTGGGGCGACACAACCAACATGAGCTCATAGTATCTCAAGCGTCTCTTACGGCCCGAACCGCAGGCCATCTCCTTCCTATGATTGGCGCACAATCAAGGCGCGGACATTATAGCACCGCCAGGGTGAAGCTACAACGAATGCTCGGCTATGCCTCGAGCCCCGGCGCACTGAACCTGGAGGTGATTGCCTCAACATCCTCCCGGACCTCCCTTTCCACGCCGGCGTCGCCGACATTGGACAGGGTCTTTACGATCAGCCTTGCGATGTCCCCCATCTCGCTGACGCCGAAGCCGCGGCTGGAAACGGACGGAGTTCCCAAGCGCAGTCCGCTGGTGACGCGTGGAGGCCTCGTGTCGAAGGGAATCGCATTCTTGTTTACGGTGATGTTCACATTGCCGAGGGCGGTTTCGGCGTCTTGGCCAGTTACGCCAAGAGGTGATACGTCCACCAGTACCAGGTGGTTGTCGGTGCCGCCGGACACCACGCGGAGTTCTCCTTCTGTGAGACCCGCTGCCAGTGCACGGGCATTGTCGACAACGGACTGCTGGTAGTCGCGGAAATCGGGCATGGCCGCCTCACCAAACGCCACGGCCTTGGCGGCGATTATGTGCATGAACGGCCCGCCCTGCGTCTCGGGAAACACCGACCGATCGATCGCGCGGCCCAGCTCTTCGGTCGAAAGGATGAAGGCGCCTCTTGGGCCTCGCAGGGTCTTGTGGGTCGTGGACGTGACCACCTGGGCGTAGGGCAGGGGAGAGGGGTGCACGCCCGCAGCTATCAGGCCTGCGATGTGCGCCATGTCCACCATGAGCGTGGCTCCAACCGAGTCCGCGATTTCGCGGAAACGCTGGAAGTCAATGGTGCGTGGATAGGCAGTGTATCCGGCAACTATGACCTTCGGATTGTGCTCCTGGGCGAGGCGCTCCACCTCGTCGTAGTCTATGTGCTCTGTCTCACGGTCCACACCGTAGGCGACGAAGTTGTAGAGCCTGCCTGAGAAGTTGACGGGGCTGCCATGGGTCAGGTGACCTCCTTGGTCCAGTCTCATTCCAAGGACGGTGTCGCCGGGCTTGATGAGTGAGAAGTACGCCGCCATATTGGCTTGCGCGCCGCTGTGCGGCTGCACGTTGGCGTGCTCCGCTCCGAATAGCTTGGTGCTTCGGTCGATCGCGAGCTGCTCGACTACGTCCACGTGCTCGCAGCCGCCGTAGTAGCGGCGCCCGGGGTATCCCTCCGCGTACTTGTTCGTGAGGTGCGTCCCCTGTGCCTCAAGCACTGCCCGGCTCGCGTAGTTCTCGGAGGCAATGAGCACGATGTTCCTGAGCTGTCTCTCCGCCTCCTTCTCGATGGCGAGTGCAACGTCCGGATCCTGCGATGTTAGAACACCCATGACATCTCCTTGCAGGTGGTCACAATTCAGGCTCTCGCTATAGTTCAAATGGAACGAGAGCCAGGCGGCCCATCGCCATAGCTCTCGCCTGCTGGTCCACTGACTGCCCCGAGCCAGGGTTCGAAAGATTGGGCACGATTCGTAATATAGTGTAGAGATGGAGACGTAAGCTGTCAACGCCGCGAGTTGCCTCACGCCTCGCGTGCCAAGGTGACGCCGTACACGCGGGCAGCCCCGGCCTCCCTCAGCGCGGTGCCACAGGCATCAAGCGTTGCGCCTGTGGTGCAGACGTCGTCCACTAGCACCAAGACCTTGCCCTCAATCTCTGATGGGTCCGGGCAATAGAAGGAGTCCCTGACGTTAGCCTTCCGATCCGCGGCCGATTGGCTCCGTGCTTGCGGAGGTGCATTGCTCACGCGCGAAAGAAGGCTGGAGGCCACCGGTACCTCGAGCAGCTTGCCTGCTTCGCGGGCCAACAGGTGTGCCTGATTGTAGCCGCGCTGGCGCTCGCGCCTGTTGTGAAGAGGGACCGGCACCAGCGCGTCCCCGCTTACGCCTTCCGAGGACATGAAGTCGGCAATGAGCCGGCCAAGCAGGGGTGCAATGGCGCGCAGGTTGCTGTACTTGAGCTGATGGACAGCATGTCGGATGGCGCCCTCCATCAGGAACGGCGCGCGGATGGCGTCGATGGTCAGGGGTGTGCTCCGGCATTCGGCGCACATGCTTCCGCGTGCGAGCGGCTGGGCGCAAGCTACGCAGTACGGAGCCAGGAGGCGAGGCTGTGCGCTGAGACAGGCGTCGCAGATGAACTGCCCCTCGCGGCTGCATCCTGCGCATCTGGGAGGGTACAGCAGGTCCAGCCCGGCAGCAGCGATTCGTGAGATGCGGCTGCGCAGCGTGCTTGTAAACACGGCGATTGAAGCGACTTTCGACGCCACGCGCGGCGCCTACTGCTGAGGCTCCGATTCCGATTCTTCCGTTTCCTCCGGCCTACCGCCCACGACGTATTGGCGGAGCGCTTCGTTTATGCGGCTCTGCCATCCTCTTCCGGAGGCGCGGTAGTAGGTCAGCACGTCCTGGTCTAGCCGTATGGATATGGCCTCCTTGGTGGGAGCTTTCTGCCTGCCGCGAGTCCTGCGCCAGCGCTCAACAACCCTGGGTACAACTTCAGTTGCGGGCCGCGCGCGTTGGAACCAGTCTTGGCCCAGCTCCTGGGTGTCCTGATCCCTGGCCACGCCAACCTGTATGGCGGTTTCCTCTCCGAACTCCGCCGCAATCTCTTCAAAGGTCATCCGGCTTGCGGCCATTTCCTCAATTGATAGTTGCAGCATATCTTTGCCTCTCTTCCTGGCTGGCCCTGCGCAGACTGATTATCCTTGTTGCGCTTTCTCGGTCTGCGAAGACTACCACGTGCAGCCGGTCCTGAAGGTATCCCACTCCTATGTATCTTGTTTCCCCGTGCCTGTCACTGCGCCCCACGAGGGCGCTGTCCCACTGAAAGTGTTCTATATCTGTAAAGTCTACGCCATGCTTGTTCAGGTTTACCTCGCGTTTGTCTTGGTCCCATTCGTAGTGTGTCATATTGTATATGCACTTTGCCACTATGTCAAGCGATTGGGATTGCCTTCTGGGGCTTATTCGGAGTCTGTGCTAAGATTAGCCTGCAATCTTCAGAGGTGCAAGGAGTACGGAGTTTCGGTGATAAGGGCGGTGTTCTTTGACTTCTACAATACACTGGGCAGGTTTGACCCGCCGCGTGAGAGGATTCAGGCCAATGCCTGCGTGGAGTTCGGCATAAGCGTAACTTACGAGGGCATCACGCGTGGCTACGCTATCGCAGACGCCTTTATGGCGCGGGAGACGGCGCGCCAGCCTGTGTGGACTCGCAGCGGTCCTGCCAGAGCTGAATTCTTCGGAGAGTACGAGCGGTTGCTTCTGGAGGGTGCGGGGGTGGAGGTTTCACGCGAGCTGGCGTTGCGGGTGTTCGCACGCGTGCGGGATACGCCGCGGGGCTTCGCTCTCTATGATGACGTGCTGGATGCGCTGGATGCACTCAAAAGACGCGGCATCGTCTTGGGTTTGATCACCAACAGTCAGGGAGACGTCAACGCGCTGTGCCGGGAACAAGGTCTGTTCCCGGCGTTGGACTTTGCGGTTGGCTCGGAGGAAGTCGGGGCCGGAAAGCCGGACCCCGCCATCTTCTTGGAGGCTCTCCGCCGTGCCGGAACCGAACCGCGGGAGACCATGCACGTGGGCGACCAGTACGACACCGATGTCATAGGCGCAAGGGCAATTGGCATTCACCCTGTGCTCCTGGACCGTGACAATATGAAGGCAGACGTAACGGACTGCCCCCGCATTCTCGGCTTGGGGGAACTGCTGTTATTGGTGGAGGGTGTTGGTCAGCAGGCCTAGGCGGGTGTTGCCGAGAGTTCCATCACGTCTGCTCTGAACTTTGCCAGTCCCTCAAGTGTCTTGACGAGCTCCTCCCTCCATCCGTCGCGCAGGTTCAACCGTATCTGGCTGTGACCCACCCTCGGAGCAGGGCCAAGCGACTTCTGCAAGGCAAGCCGCGCACCGCTCACTGGCTCTCGCAGCTGCAGCACGACCTCGCGGCCCACTTTCGATATCGCTTCCACGCCCACGTCTCTAGCTAAGGTGCGAAGCTCCACCACGAACAGCAGGTCCCGGACTGCCCGCGGCAGCGGCCCGAAGCGGTCTCTGATCTCATCGCCTAGAGAGCCTATCTCTTCGCGGCGCAGTGGTTTGGCAAATCGCTGGTACACGCCGAGCCGCGTTGTCAGGTCCGGTACGTAGTGGAGCGGGATGTATGCAGATATGGGCAGGTCCAGCTTCACATCTGTTGGGAGGGAGGGGGAGTTGACCCCGTCCTGCTCCGCCCTGAGCTCCGCCACCGCCTGAGACAACAACTGTGAGTAGAGGTCGTAGCCGATTGCGTGTATGTGGCCGCTCTGCTCGGAGCCCAGAATGTTGCCCGCACCTCTGATCTCCAGGTCTCGCATGGCAATGCGGAAGCCTGCGCCGAGCTCCGCGGCCGCCAGTATGGTCTTCAGCCGCTTCTCCGCCGTCTCCGTGATTCGGTACTGCCTGGGCACCATCAGGTACGCGTAGGCGCGGTTCGCACCCCTACCCACGCGTCCCCTAAGCTGGTAGAGCTGTGACAGTCCCAGCATGTCCGCCCTGTCCACAATCAGCGTGTTGACGTTGGGCATGTCCAGGCCGGCCTCGATTATGGTAGTGCATACCAGCACGTCGCTCCCGTAGTCGGCGAAGTCCGCCATCACGCTCTCGAGCTGTTCCTCCGGCATCTGGCCATGACCTATCGTAACTCTAGCCTCGGGTACGATCCTCCGCACCCGCAGTGACGTCTCTTCGATTGTACGAACGCGGTTGTGAAGATAGAAGACCTGACCGCCGCGGTCCATTTCCCGAAGTACGGCTTCCCGCACCACTTCCTCGCTGAACTCCGAGACGAACGTCTTGATGGCGAGCCGCTCCTCCGGCGGTGTTTCCATCGTGCTCATGTCACGTACGCCGGAAAGGGCCATGTGCAGTGTGCGCGGAATGGGCGTTGCGCTTAGCGTCAGGACGTCCGCCTCTCTGCGGAGGCCCTTCAGCCGCTCCTTGTGTGCAACGCCGAATCGCTGTTCCTCGTCCACAATCACCAACCCCAGGTTCTTGAAGGACACGTCCTTTTGGAGCAGTCGGTGTGTGCCGATGCATATGTCCACCTCACCGGCTGCCAGCCTCTCCGTCACGCGGCGCTGGTCTTCCGCCGTGCGGAAGCGGCTTAGCACCTCCACCTTTACCGGGAAGGGTGCAAGCCTCTGGGAGAACGTTGCGAGGTGCTGATGTGCCAGCACCGTTGTGGGGGCCAGAACTGCAACCTGCAATCCGTCCATTACGGCCTTAAAGGCCGCTCGCAGTGCCACCTCGGTCTTGCCGTAGCCCACGTCGCCGCACACCAGCCGGTCCATGGGCCGGTCCGTTTCCATGTCCGCCTTGATGTCTCGAATGCTTTGAAGCTGGTCTGTGGTCTCGGTGTAGGGGAAGGAGTCCTCCATCTCTCGCTGCCAGGGAGTATCCGCAGAGAAGGCGATGCCGCTGGTCACCTCCCTTGAGGCGTAGAGGGCCAGAAGCTCGCGGGCCATCTCCCGAGTGGACGCTCTAGCCCGAGCCTTGGAGCGGCTCCACTCCTGGGTTCCGAGGCGAGTCAGCGTGGGCACACGTTCTCCAGGCGCCGTGTACGGCGATACCCTGTCCAGCTGGTCCGTGGGCACGTAAAGCTTGTCACCCTCGGCGTACTCCAGTACCAGGTACTCGCGCTCCCGGTCACCACCTTCCATGCGCCGAGTCCCGGTGAACCGTCCGATCCCGTGGTCCGTGTGTACCAGGTAGTTCCCTGGCACCAGGTCGGATAGGAATGCTGCTCGCTGAACGGGTTGGCGCCTTCGCAGTGGCCTTTCCTTGGCCACTCCTATGATCTCAGCGTCCGAGAGAAGCTTGAGCGAGGAGTTGTCAAGTGAAAGGCTCCACCCCTCGGACAGCGAGCCTCTTGTCAGTGCAACCGCGCCTCTGAGGGGCCCGTCCGCAGGGTCGCCGTCCGTCCGAACGGCGATGCCCTGTCCCAGGAGCACCTCCGACAGCCGAGCGGCGTGTTGGGACACCAACGCAATGCGGTCTCCGTCCTCGAGCCACGCTCGAACGTCCGAGGCCAGGACATCGAGGCGTCCCATGTAGCTGCCTGGAGGCATGAATCCCAGGTCGATAGGAAGAGCCCCACCTTCTGCGTCGCGCTCCGGTGACCACGGGTAGGACTCCAGCCGGCGCGGTGCGGCCGACAACTGCTCTTCGAGCCGGCCGCGGGGCACGTAGAGGGATGGCAGGTGCCGCGGGATGTCGCCGCGTGCCTCCTTGGCTGCCCGCAGCTCCGCAAACTTCTCCTCCATCGCGAGCAGTTCACCCTCGATCTCCCAGGGCCTCTCCATCACCAGCAGGCAGTTCTGCGGCAGGAACTCCAGCGGGGTGCCCTGGCAGAAGAATCCATTGTAGAAGCCAGGCTCGTCCAGGGCGTGACCGTTCATCAGGAGCGATAGCTCTTCCTTGATCTGCTCCTGACTGGAAGGGGAGCAATTGGAGGCGTCCAGGCTGCTGAAAAGCGTTGCCACCTCGTTCCTGTCGGCGAAGGCTGATAGCGATTCCTGCGGGGGTAGAACGAACACGTTGTCGACAGGTCTAACCGATCGCTGAGAGACCGAGTCGAACAGCCGGATGCTCTCGACCACGTTGCCCATCAGCTCGATGCGCGCAGGCTGCCCCGAGCCGGGCGAGAAAATGTCGAGAATGCCGCCGCGGCGGCTCACCGTGCCAGGCGTCTCCACCGCCTGCTCCGTGCGATAGCCCATCCGTTGCCAGCGCTCCAGTAGGTCTGTAAGGTCGACGCGCTGCCCAACCGAGATGCTGTGTGACTCTTCCAGGAGTACGCGCTTGGAGATCGTCTTCTGTGCTACAGCGGCCACGGACGCGACAACTACCGGAGGGTTCAAGCTGCTGTCGAGGTCCGCTGCCGCCATGGCCGCGAGCGCGCGGATGCGCCCGTGGGTCGTGGCGTCGTCTGCGGTGAGCCGCTCAAAGGGAAGCGTCTCGCCCTCCGGAAGGTGATGGATCGCGGCGTCCTCGCCGCACCAGACAATCAAGTCCTCGTACAGGCGGCGCGAGCGAGACTGCCTAGCCGTCAACAGCAGAATGGGGGCGTTAAGCGCATTGTGCAGGGCACCGGTGTAGAAGGCGAGGGCGGAGTCCAGCAGGACGGCCCGGGCGGAGACCGAATCACGCTTTCTGAGCTGCTCAACCAGCTGTCGGTGCTGCTCGTTTTGAGAGAGCAGGCTGAAGAGTCCTGAAAGGGGCATTTTCACTCCACAATGTCTAAAGGGGCTGGTGGCCCGGCCACAGCCCGTTGCGGAATTGTAGCACTCCCACTCGTTGGGTTCAACGTGCCTACGGTGTAGCTATTGCCGCGTACTCCTCCTGCGCCGGTCAAGGGGGGATCCGGCCCGGTGGGCTCGCGGCGGTCGGATAGGGGTAGGGGCGTTGAAAGATAACGCCCCAAGCTCCATAATGTGCAGGGTAGGATATCAAGACACGCCATGCTGGAAAGATTGCAGTCGCTCAGCGAGAGGTTTGCCGAAATCGAGGAACTGCTTGCGCGTCCGGAAATCTCCACGGACCCGGGGCGCTTGCAGGAGCTGGCGAAGGAGCGCGCCTCCATTGAGAACCTCGTCGGCCTGTACGACCGGTACGAGGGCGTCACGAGACAGCTTGACGACACTCGCGCCCTTGTCGAAGAGGGCGGTGACGAGGACATGAGAGCGCTCGTTCATGAGGAGCTGCTCGCGCTGGAAGTGCAGAGGGACGACCTGGATGTTCGGATGCGCCTTGCGCTGCTGCCCAAGGACCGCAACGCCGAAAAAGACGTCATCGTGGAGATACGAGCCGGCACGGGAGGCGAGGAGGCCGCGCTGTTCGCCGGTGACCTCTACCGCATGTATGCCCGCTACGCGCAGGCCAAGGGGTGGGCCGTGGACGTAATCGACTCCAACCCGACGGGAATCGGCGGCTTTAAGGAAGTGGTATTTGAGGTTAAGGGTAAGGGGGCCTTCAGCCGGCTGAAGCACGAGAGCGGCGGTCACCGCGTGCAGCGAGTTCCCAGTACGGAGACGCAGGGGCGGATTCACACCTCAGCGGCAACAGTGGCCGTCTTGCCGGAAGCCGAGGATGTTGAAGTCGATATCGACCCAGGCGACCTGCGAATTGACATCTATCACGCCAGCGGCCACGGCGGCCAGAACGTGCAGAAGGTGGCCACGGCGGTGCGTATTATCCACAACCCCACGGGCATCGTGGCGATCTGCCAGGACGAGCGCTCCCAGCTCAAGAACCGGCAACGTGCCATGGCCGTGCTCCGGGCGCGGCTGTTCGACCGGGAGGTAAGCCGGCAGCAGGAGGAGATGGCGGCTTCCCGTCGATCACAGGTTGGCAGCGGCGACCGGTCGGAGAAGGTGCGTACCTACAACTTCCCGCAGAACCGCGTGACCGACCACAGGATTGGCGTCACAAGCCACAATCTGGAGCGCATCCTGATGGGTGACCTCGATGAGTTCATCAACGAGCTGGCGGCTCGTGAGCAGGCGCGCCTGCTCCAGGAGGCATAACGTGACCCTGGCACGCGTGCTGGATGAGACCCGCAGGACACTTGAGGCCAACGGCGTCGAGGAGGCAGCGGTGGAGGCCGACCTGTTCCTTATGAAGGCGCTGGGCGTGGACAGGGCCGGTCTATTCGCTTCGCCTGAGCGAACTCTGACCCCAGAGGAGAGGCAGACGCTGGCGCGCGACCTGTCACGGCGCCTCAACGGCGAGCCGTGGCCCTACATCTCCGGTCACAGGGAGTTCTACGGCCTGGACCTCAGGGTTGGCCCTCGCGTGTTCATCCCGCGGCCGGAGACCGAGCTGCTGGTAGACCTGGCGCTGGAGCGGGCGCACGCGTTGCCTTCAGACCGAGACATACTGATAGCGGACGCCTGCACGGGAAGCGGCGCAATAGCCGTTGCGCTGGCGGTACACCTGCCCAATGCCCGCGTCTACGCAACCGACATCTCCACCCAGTCTCTGGACATGGCCCAGCGCAACTGCGAATACCACGGCGTCGCGGACAGGGTGACCATCCTGGACGTGGACCTCCTGGCGAAGGTGCCAAGTGGCTTGGACATTGTGGTGAGCAACCCGCCCTACGTGCCGCGGACGGAGCTGCCGTATCTGGCGCGGGAGGTGCGAACTGAAACCCTGGTGTCGCTGGATGGAGGCGACGGCGGCCTGGAGATTATACGTGTGCTGCTGCCGCAGGCGCTTGGCAGGCTGCGCAGGCCGGGAGCTTTCGTCATGGAGCTGTCGCCCGAGCAGGGCGACGCGGTGCGGGAGATGTGCCTGGGAATTGTGCCGGACGCCAACGTCACACTCCACAACGATCTGGCAGGACTCACGCGGGCTGTCTGTGTGCAGCTCTCCTGAGGGCGGCGTTCGTGTCAATCCTTACGGCGTTGACCTAGGCTTGGCCTCTCTAGTATGATTTGTTCGTATTAGTTGACGAGCCTATGAGTTTGCTCCGCGAAGTGCCGGGCGAGCCGAGCAGGTCAATCGAAGAGAGACTGGGGGAACAGAGCATGTCAGAAAACGAGGGCAGGGGGGACTTCTCATTCTCTGCCTTTTCAAAGGCGCCCTTCTATCAGAAGATCAACCAGGATCTCGTTGATCTGTCGCAGGTGGGGCCGGGCCAGAGGGTGGTGGACCTGGCGTGCGGCACCGGAGGCGTGACCAAGATAATCCTGGAGAAGCTGCTCGGTGCCAGGGACAGCGTGGTCATAGGCGTGGACATGTCCATGTCGGCGCTCAAGCAGGCGAAGGCAGATCTGAGCAATGCAAAGGACGCGATGGTTGAGTTCGTCCTGGGCCGGGGAGAGCAGCTTTCGCAGCTGGTTCGGGACAAGATGGACGCGGTTGTCTTCTGCAATGCCATTCACTTGGTGACGGACAAGACTCGACTTTCGGGTGAGGTTTTCTCCACGCTGAGAAGCGGAGGCGTGTTCGCCTTCAACACATCCTTCTACGAGGGCGGTCATCCGCCTGAGACGGAGGAGTGGTACCGCAAGTGGATGTTCCGGTCATTGCGTATTCTTAGGTCGGAGTACGGCCTCTCGCCCGTGAAGGCGGCTAAGGTGGAGGCGCGCCAGCACCTTACGGCAGAGCAGTACGCAGAGATACTCAGGGAACGCGGGTTCGAGATCAAGGAACTCAGGATCAACACCGTTCAGGTGCCCCTGGAGGGTTGGGTGCTCATAAGCGGGTTCGAGGACTGGATCACCGGCGTGATGCCGGGCGTACCACTGGAGCAGGCAAGCATGGCGCTCCAGAAGGGCGCGGCCCAGGTCTTCGAGGAGATGAAAGTCACCTTCATCCCTCGCAACTGGCTGGAGATCGTCGCCGTCCGGCCCTAGTCCATGACGGTTTGCGGAGGCCGGATCGGCCGCCAGTGACCTTCGTCCCTCTTCCAAGGCAGTGCGTGTGGGCCGGCCGGGGTCTCATTGACCCATGCGGGAAGGGACCCTAGAATGGCATCGTCAGGATGCCGATGCGGGGTGTAACGGAATGATCCTTCTGGGAGTGGATCCCGGCCTTCTTCGAATGGGCTACGGCGTGATCGAGGCCGTGGGAAGTGACGTGCGGTTGAAGGAGGGCGGCGTTATCCGGGGAGGAGGGTCCGGAGACCCCATAGAACGCAGGCTGGTCGTCCTGTACGACGGTCTGCGAGAGGTGGTGGAGGAGTTTCGCCCCGTCGCCCTGGCGCTCGAAGAGGTCTACTCCCACTACGCGTACCCGAGTACGGCGGTACTCATGGGCCACGCCCGCGGGCTCGCCTGTCTCATCGCGGCACAGTCCGACATACCACTGCACAGCTACGCCTCCACCCGCGTGAAGCACACCATGGTGGGCAGCGGCCGCGCGAGCAAGGCGCAGATTCAGAGGGCGGTGCAGGCGAGATTGAAGCTGACGCAGCTACCTGAGCCAAATGACGTGGCCGATGCGCTTGCGCTTGCGCTGTGCCACTTGCAGGCCATTGGCGGCGCCGGTGCGGTGTCCACCGGACGCGGCGCGGGCCGTGCGACCGGCGCGGCGGTGTGACCGATCGTGATCAACTACCTTAGAGGGACTATCCGGCGGATTTACAAGGAAGAGGCGCGCGTTATCCTTGACGTGAGCGGCGTTGGTTACGAGCTGCTTCTCCCGTACTTCGTGATGCGCTCCCTGGAGGAGGATGAGACCGGCGAGGGGCAGGACGTGGAGATGGAGGTCTACTATCACGCCTCGGAGAGACAGCCCAAGCCTCTCCTGGTGGGCTTTCGAAAGGAGTTCGAGAGGACGTTCTTCGAGAGGCTCATCCAGGTGGAGGACGTGGGCGTGAACACCGCAGCCCGCGCACTGGTGTTCTCCGTCTCTACGATTGCCAGGGCCATCGAGGAGGGGAATACGGACCTTCTGGTCAAGATGCCAGGCATAGGCAAGAGAACGGCGGACAAGATGGTGGCCACGCTCCGGGGAAAGATGGCGGAGTGGGCCCTGCTCCGTGACGAGGGCTATACCGCCGTGCCCGCGGCCCCCAGGCGCGGCAGCGTGGTTGATGAGGTGGTCAGCGTGCTGGTCAACCTGGGCCATCGCAGCGCGGAGGCCCGTCAGAAGGTGGAGGAGGCGGCCGCCGCCGTATCCAACCCCGGCGACTCGCAGGAGCTGCTGCGAGAGGTGTTCAGAATCGAGCGCGGATCGAGCGAGTAGATGGCCAGAGAGCGCGTCATAGGCGAGCAAGAGCAGGCTGCGCCCCCGGAGGAGGGAGCGGAGTCGGAGGTGATCCAGGCGCTGAGCCTGCGTCCCCGCACGCTCCGGGAGTACGTGGGGCAGTCGCGGGTGGTGGAGAGCCTGGGCATTGCGATCGCCGCAGCCAAGACGCGGGGCGAGCCGCTGGAGCACGTGTTGTTCCACGGCCCACCCGGACTTGGCAAGACCACGCTGGCCCACATTATCTCCCGCGAGATGGGCGCCGAGATGGTGCACACGTCCGGCCCGGCGCAGGAAAGGCCGCTGGACATTGTTGGAGTGCTGTCAAATCTCAGCGAAGCCGAGGTACTATTCATCGACGAGATACACCGCCTGCCGCACACCGTGGAGGAGTACCTGTACTCCGCCATGGAGGACTTCCAGGTGGACTTCGTCACCGGCAAGGGGGCGTACGCCAGGACGCTGCCCTTCCAGCTAAAGCGGTTCACGCTAATAGGCGCCACCACCAGGGCCGGACTGCTCACTCCGCCCCTTCGTGACCGGTTCGGGATGGTGTATCACCTGGATTTCTACTCGACGGATGAGCTGACCGAGGTAGTCATGCGTTCTTCGCAGATCCTGGAGGTGGGCGTCGACCGGGAGGGAGCGAGAGAGATTGCCGGCCGTTCGCGCGGCACGCCCAGGGTGGCCAACCGGCTGCTTCGAAGGGTGAGAGACTACGCACAGGTGAAGAGCGGCGGTCGCATAGACCGCGAGGTGGCGGACGTTGCGCTTACAAGAGAGGGCGTGGACGAGCACGGACTCGACCGGCTCGACAGGCTGTATCTGAGCACGATCGCCGAGAACTACCGCGGCGGGCCTGTGGGAATCGATGCTCTCGCGGCGACGGTGAACGAGGAGGTGCAGACGCTGGTCGACGTGGTCGAGCCCTTTCTGCTGAAGGAAGGCTTCGTGCTCAGAACACCCGGCGGTCGCAAGATCGGCGAGGCGGCGATGACGAAGCTGGAGCTGAAGGAGCAGGGCAGGCTGATGTAAGAGGTCGAGCCGCAGCTCGCAATCGGGAGGCCGCAGGCAGGAATAGTCGGACGGAGGTGAAAAATTGATCTACGAACTGAGAACATATGAGGCCATGCCGGGCAAGCTGCCGGCGCTCAACCGCCGCTTCGCCGAGATAACAATGGGGTACTTCAAGAAGCACGGCCTCAACCCCGTGGGGTTCTGGACGGAGGACGTGGGCACCAACAACACGCTGGTCTACATGCTCGCCTTTGAGAACGCCGCCGACCGTGAGAGGGCGTGGAGCGCATTCCGCGCGGACGAGGAACGGGCGAAGCTGTTCGCGGAGACGGAGCAGGAGGGCCCACTCGTCGCCCGGATCACCAACCGCCTGATGAGAGCGACGGACTACTCGCCGATGCAGTAGGGCGGTCGCGAGCGTGAGGCGGACCGCCGCGTTCTCCACAACGGCAGTGATTGAGAATCCAACGCCCCGCCGCCTGCGCGGGCGGAGCCGCACGATTGTTGACTGGCGCGCGCTTCGGCCTTAGAATCGCGGGAGGATTCGGCAATTCGCGGCTCGCCTGTGCGAGTGGCGCGGCAGGCGGGCTCAGCATGGGCTGAACCTGGCCTGACCGCAAACGGAGGCGCAATGTTCGAGACTATTGGCAGGAGCTTCAGGCTATTGAAGTTGTGCCTGCACGTCCTGGCGGTGGACAAGGAGCTGATTCTCTTCCCTGTCTTCTCTTCGATAGGCGTGATTCTGGTATCTCTTTCGTTCATGGGGGTGGGCTTCGGGATAGGCGCATTCGGCCGGCTGGATGAAGGGACCTCCGGCGCCATTGACCTGGTTGTCCTCTTCGCCTTCTACGTTGCCTCCTACTTCGTGATCATCTTCTTCAACAGCGCGCTGGTGTATGCCGCCCACGAGCGGCTGGCCGGCGGCGACCCCAACATAAGCTCCGGCCTGAACGGCGCCTTCCACCGGGTCATCACGATCTTCATGTGGGCGGTCATCGCGGCGACGGTCGGGCTAATCTTGCGGATTCTGTCCAGCCAGGCCAGGCAACGGGGCGGTATCTTGGGAATGATCGGCTACATTGTGGTGCAGCTGCTCGGCGCCGCCTGGACCATGGTCACCTTCTTCGTGGTGCCGCTCATAGTGATTGAGCACAGGTCACTGGGCGACGCCTTCAAAACGTCCCTCTCCATGCTGCGCCGTACTTGGGGCGAGCAGATAGCCGCCAACTTCGGGTTGGGGATAGCCGGGCTCCTCGTAGGCCTAGTTGCGTTTGCCATTAGTGCGGCGCTGTTCTTCGTGCTTTCCCCAATTGGAGCTATCGGCGTGATTCTGGCCATTGGCATAGGAGCCGTCCTGCTCATTGGCGTGGCACTTGTGTTTGCCACGCTGGACGGCATATTCAAGGCAGCGCTGTACAACTACGCCTCCGATGGGCAGGTTCCCTCGCTCTTCCCGGATGACGTTGTGCAGAACGCGTTTCGCAGGAGCTAGAGCCATTGCCCGCCGCGAGCATCGCACAGTCCCGTAGAAGTGCCGAAGCCGTGTATGCGTTCTTCATCCGCAGGCCGAGCGCGCGGCTTCGCGCGATGAGGTAGCAGCGTCTTGCAGCAATCGTGGCGCCCAAGGCCGGGCGACAGGGTGGTGAGGCGTCCCCGGGAGGAGGAAATAAGGCCGCTGCGCATCACGGCCTCCGCCCCCAGGGTCCCGCCCAAGAACTATGGCTCTCCGTACCTGCTGCTGGGGGGCTTTGCCCTCATGATCGCCGTGGGCACGGCCCTTCTGTTGATGCCGTTCGCCAACAACCAGAGCGGCGTAACCCCGTTCATGGACGCGCTCTTCACGGCGACCTCGGCCGTCACGGTAACGGGCCTGGTGGTGGTGGACACGCCCACGTACTGGAGCGTGCCTGGGCAGCTGGTGATAATGGTGCTCATATTCACCGGCGGGCTCGGGATAATGACCAGCGCCACGTTATTCCTGCTGATCATTGGACAGCGCATCACACTGGCCAACCGGCTGCTAATGAGAGAGAGCCTGGGCGCCAACCAGCTTGGAGGCCTGATAAGGCTCACCATACGCATTGTGCTGGTGGTGGCGGGTATACAGCTTGCGGGTTTCCTGGTTCTGATGGCAAGGCTCATAAGCGAGTATCCCCTTGCCACGGCCGCGTGGCAATCGGCGTTCCACGCGGTGTCCGGGTTCAATAACGCGGGGTTCGTGATCTTTCCGGAGTCGGATAGCCTTGGCGCGTTCCTGAGCGACTACACGGTGCTAGTTCCCATGACACTGCTCATAATTTTGGGCACCGTGAGCTACACCGTACTGCTGGACGCATTCGGCTATCGGAGATTCAACCGCTACACGCTCGATACCAAGCTGGTGGTAACGGTAACGGCGTTCCTGCTGCTGCTCGGTACGGGCGTAATACTGGTTGGAGAGTACAGCAACTCGGAAACGCTTGGCCCCCTCTCGCTTGTCTCCAAGGTTTTCACGGCATTCTTCCACTCCGCCAGTGGCCGTACCGCCGGGTTCACGACCGTGAACTTCGAGAACATGGAGCTTCACAGCAACTTCTTCATCACGGGACTGATGTTCATTGGCGGAGCGTCCGCTTCCACGGCAGGGGGCATCAAGGTGAACACCGTTGCAGTCCTGATGGCCGCCGTCCTGTCGTCGATTGCGGGCAGAAGCCATGCCACGGCGTTTGGCAGGGAGCTGCCGCAGACGCAGGTGTTCCGAGCGCTGGCGGTCCTGGTGCTCGGAACATTCATGGTGTTCTCCGTGGCGTTCTTCTTGACCATGAGCGAAGGGCTTCCGCTCAACCAGACGCTCTTCGAGACGGTGTCCGCGTTCTCCACGGTGGGACTGTCAACGGGCATAACCGACGAGCTTTCGCCTGTGGGGAGACTCATCATCATCCTGACGATGTACTTCGGCCGAATCGGGCCGCTTACGCTTGCGCTTGTCCTGGCGCAAAAGGAGCAGACGGCCATCTATCGCTTTGCCGAGGAAAGGGTTAAAATAGGTTGAGACATGGCCAAGTCGATTATGGTAATAGGTCTGGGTCGGTTTGGGACGAGCGTCGCGCATACGCTATTCCAGATGGGATACGACGTGCTCGCGATAGACACCGACGAGAAGGCGGTGCAGGTCAACCTAGGTCGGGTGACCTACAGCGTTCAGGGTGACGCCACCAGCGAGATCATCCTGCGGGAGCTGGGCGCGGCCAACTTCGACGCGGCCATAGTGGCCGTTGGATCCGACATGCAGGCCAGCCTTATGACCTCCGTGCTCCTGGCGACTCTTGGCGTTCCTCTCATAGTGGCCAGGGCAGAGAACCAGCTCCACGGAGATACGCTCCTGAGAATTGGCGTGCACAAGATCATCTACCCGGAGCACGAGATGGGTGAATTCCTGGCCCACAGCCTGTTCAATCGTGACATCCTGGAGTATATGGACCTAACGCCCGAGTTCGGGCTCAGCAAGCTGAGAATCGCGGACTCGCTTGAGAATCACAGTCTCAGGACTGCCGGCCTGGGAGGCGGCGCCAGGGACAAGTACGGGATGGCCGTGATCGCTATCAGGCGCGGCAAGGACGTCACACTGGCCCCGGACGAGGACGAGGTGCTTCGCAAGGGCGACATCCTGGTGGTGGCGGCCAGAAACGAACAGCTTGAGCGGTGGTACTCCATCAACCCGGACTCGACCAACGGCGCTGAATAGGCTGCGACTATCCCGGGCTGGCGACGTTGCAAACACCCAATTTACTTGGCGTTCCTCATCGTTTCTGCGCTTAGCAGTGTACGCGACTGCCCAGAAGTATGGTGAGGAGGAGCCTGACTTGGGAGGATCAGAGTTGGACAGATTCTTGGTACAAGTTAACGCGACCGCCGGATATGCAAATATCATGGGCAACGGCCGCTACGAAAACAATGTCTGGATGAACAAACGCAAAGACAGAGCCCATGGTGACGTAAAGCCTGGTGACTCGTTGCTCGTTTACTGCACCGGAAGTGTGCCCGACTACGGAATGTCGCTGGCTTTCGGAGTCGGGGTCAGAGAAGTGAGCTCAGACAACGTCACGTTTGAACTCGACGAGCCTCACTGGTTCCCGTCACCACTTCATCGCACGGCCATACACAGCCTCGTCGCGGAGGGGAAGCTATCTTCCATATTCCGCAAATGTGGCCTTCAATCATTCAACATTGCCAAACTCGAGCCAATCGAGGCTCAGCAGATTCTAAAACTAGTCGAGGCGGAGCCCTCTGTCGGGCAGGATGCGGATGCCGGACCGCCCGGCTCTCCCGCCGATAGGCTTATTGAGATCCATCTCGAGCAGTGGCTGGTAGATCATTGGAATCAGGTCAACTTCGGCGCTCCGCTACGACTATTCGAGGAGGACGGCGAAACCGTGGGGCAGCAGTACGACACGGGGTCCGTTGGCCGCATTGATCTGCTGTGTGAGGATACGTCCAGCGGCGCTCTCGTAGTAATTGAATTGAAGAAAGGACGACCGTCAGACGCGGTCATCGGTCAATTGGCACGCTACATGGGCTGGGTGAAAGAGCATCTGGCCGGTGGGAGAAATGTCGAGGGCATTGTGCTTACCCCTACACACGACGAGAGACTTCGCTATGCGTCTAAGGCGGTTCCGGGAAGTCGGCTACTTCGTTATGAGACTCGCTTCGAAGTCTTTCCGCAGGACTACTAGCATGTGCGCTGCAATGCGAGTCAACGGATGGTCTTCCGCGGCAGTGCAGTGTCACAAAAGGGTGCCAACCCATGTTCGTCCAATGGTGACGCCGGAAATCACAGATGATATTCCACCCCGCGAGGAGCTTCAATTCGCTGCATTGCGCCTCCAGACCTTGATACGTGGTGAATCACTACGTATAATCTGGCACTGATGAGCTCAACAAATGGACTGATCAGCGTCGGCGAGAAGATCCTCGTGCCGGTGTCGGGGAACGGAAGCGACGAAAAGGCTCTCCTGCTGGCCGGTGAACTGGCCAAGGCCAACAAGGCAGTGGTGGAGGTCTTGTACGTAATCGAAGTCGACCATGCCCTACCCTTGGACGTGGAGCTCGCTCAAGAGACCGCACGCGCGGAGAGGCTGCTCCAAGATATTGAGCGATTGGGCAAGGAGATGAAGTGCCCCGTGGAGGCCACCATGCTGCAGGCAAGGGACGCCGGACCTGCTGTTGTGCGGGCGGCGGTGGATGGCGGGTGCGATATGATAGTCCTGCACATGGCCTACAAGAGGCAGTTCGGCGCATTCACTCTTGGAAAGTCCATCCCGTACATTCTCGAAAACGCGCCATGCCAGGTACTCCTGTGCAGGGACGCTATGGAACTGCATGCCGGCAACGATTCGGCGCGAGGCTAGGGAATCATGAACGTTCTCGTGATGGGCTGCGGCGAGATTGGCGCGCTGGTGGCCACGTCGCTCTGGCAGGACGGACACCTGGTCTCGGTTATCGACACCAGGTCTGACAGACTCCGCCGGCTGCCGAGGGGGCTCCAGCAGGAGGCCGTGCTGGGAGACGGCACGCAGGAGGAGGACCTGAGGAGGGCTGGAATCGAAGACGTGGACGCCTTCGTGGCCGTATCGTCCGAGGACGTCGACAACATCTTCGCAGCGCAGATGGCAGTGCACCTATTCCAGGTGGAGCGAGTGGCCTGCCGCATCGACGACGCGGCCCGGTGCCAGCTGTATGCCGAGCTGGGCTTGGATGCCGTGAGCGCAGCTGAGGCCGTCTCAGGCCTGATACTCCGGGCGGTCAACGGCTAGCGCTCATGTACATCATCGTAGTAGGCGCCGGCAAGATCGGCTATCACCTCTCCAAGTCGCTTCTGAGGAGCGAGCACGAGGTCATTATCGTGGAGCGGTCCGCCGAACGGTGCGATGCCGTCCGCCGCGAGCTCGGCAACATGATCATCCCCGGCGACGGATGCGACGAGGACGCGCTCAGGCGCGCCGGTACGTCGAGGGCTGATGTGTTCATTGCCACAACCGGCAGGGACCAGGACAACCTGGTGAGCTGCCAGATTGCCAAGCACAGGTTCAGAGCAACCAGGACCATCGCGCTGGTCAACATTCCGGCCAACGGCAAGCTGTTCGAGGCGATGGGCGTGGACGTCTGGGTGAGCACCACGGACGTCATACTCGATCGCATAACGGAGGAGCTGCCGGCAAGCTCGCTTGTGCACCTGATGACGGTGAGGAACGCCAACCGGCAGGTGGTCGGCATTCGAATACCCTCAGACGCAGCCGTGGTAGGGCGGTCGCTTGGACAGGTGAACCTTCCTGCGGACAGCCTGATCTCCTATATCGTGAAGCGCAACGGCACGCTTCTGCCGCCGGACCAGGACGCTGTTCTGGGCTCCGATGACGAGGTGGTGGCGATAACCACCGCGGAGGGTGAGGAAGTCCTGCGCGAAGCCCTGACGGGGACAATGTAGCGAATGGCGAAGCGGATTGCCTACCTGGGGCCGGCTGGAACCTTCACCGAGGCGGCTGCCTTGCTCTACGACGCGGATGCCTCACTCATCCCCATGTCCTCTGTAGCGGCCGTGGCGGCGGCCGTGGAATCCGACGCGGCGGAGGAGGGCGTCGTGCCCATCGAGAACAGCATCGAAGGCTCCGTAACCGACACGCTCGACCTGCTGATACACGACTCCACGCTTTCGATCCGCCGGGAACTGGTGATACCCATAGAGCACTGCCTGCTGGTGAAGCCCGGCGTCACCATTGGCGGGATTGAGTCTATTCACTCACACACGCAGGCGCTGGGTCAGTGCAGGCACTACATCGAAGAGCGGTTTCCCAGAGCACAGGCGGTTGCAGCCCTGAGCACGGCCGCCGCCGTTGAGGATATGATGGCCGGGCCGGCGTCAGCGGCCGCCATTGGAACCGGGAGGGCGGCGGAGATCTACGGCGCGGAGGTGCTGGCCCGCGGCATACAGGACAACCTGGCCAACTTCACGCGCTTCGTGGTGCTTGCGCACCGAGACAATCCGCCCACAGGGAGCGACAAGACCTCGCTGTGCTTCACGTTCAGCGACGACCGCGCAGGAATGCTGTACACGGTGCTGGGCCACTTTGCCACGCGCGACATCAACCTGGCAAAGGTCGAGTCGCGCCCAAACAAGGAGAGCCTGGGGCGGTACATATTCCTAGTGGACCTGAACGGGCACAGAGAAGACCCGCCGGTGCGGGAAGCGCTCGAGTGCATGGAGGCCGAAGTCTCCATGCTCAAGGTATTCGGTTCGTATCCGCGGTACCGGGCCTCCTAGGCGGGGGTCTCCTCCCGCCCCTCAGGGGCGGGCTCGGCAGCCATCTCGGCTTCCTGCTCATGGCCGGGCATGATCCGGTGGGCGACGCCTCTCCCTTCGTCCATGACCTCGCGTACCGTCTCCCTCACGCGTTCCCGAAAGTCCGCGGTCATGCCCTCGGCCCTCTGTCGCAGGCCGGCCGTCCTCTCGACCATCTTCCAGCGTGTCTCCTCTCCTGGCCTGGGCGCCAGAAGGAGGCCGGCAATTATTCCTACGGCGCCGCCAAGCAGCAGCCCCGTTCCGAATCCAGCTTCATTTGCCATTGTTCCTGTCTCCTTTTCCCTGTGCAAATCCCGCGATGAAGCCCAACACTCGCCCCGACGTGTACGCCAGGGTAGAGGCGTTCACCATGGGCTTGATGAACTTCTCCGAAATCTCGGTTGTGGCCTCCTGAGTGCGCCTAGCCGTATCCCTCGCCGAGTCCAGCGTGGGAGACACCTTTCGGTAGAGCATTAGCAGCACCACGCCGGCCACCAGCATCACCAGCATTCCGGCCATTGCGAAGAAGATAATGGTAAGGTCGCGAACGACCTGAATGACCTCAGTTGCGCTCATGACACCCTTCCGCGGCTGCCCCACACTGCTCAAGAACCGCTTAGCGAAATCATCATATCACGGCGTGATGGTCGCCTCAAGCCGCAGAGCGGGCGGCAACACTCGGTAAATCTCAACTGTTGGGTTGGAGTAGGCCAGCTCCAAGTGTGTGCCCACCATTTCGGTAAACTTGTCCAGGCCGCGGTCGGGGTAGTAGTGGCGCTCAATTTCCCCAACGTAGACATACTCCACGCCGTACTTGTCCATCAGTTCCAGCGCAACATCCCATACGGTTGTCGAGTAGATGCGCTGCACGTCCCTGAGGCGGGTGGCCACGCCCGCGCCGCCCCGCTGCTGCGACTGGTGGTTGTCCCAGCCGATGACCGTGGGAAGGCCGGTGTAGATGGCGACGCGTGTGTGAAGACTGCGATACAGCTGCCCGTGCCCCTCCAGCACCACTGGCGACCCGGAGACTGCCTCCGACCTGAGCCACTCGATGGCGTCGCGCTCACCGACCAGCGAGTCGGTTGCGCTGCCCCTCTCGAACGTGTACGACGCGCTCTCCATGAAGGCCAGGCCGTCCAGCGTCAGGGGCAGGACCTCGAATCTGTCCCTGAGCCGGTCACGCGTACCTCCCACGGTGTAGATCGAGCTGCCCAAAACGAGCAGCGCCAGCATGCCAAACCACGCCGCGCCCAGGAACCGGCGGCCGAGCGTCACCTGCTGCAGCCCGCCCCGCAGGCGCCCGATGATCTCGGCGCCGAATCGCATTCGCCATAGCAGGTACGCGGCCGCCGCTCCCATCAGCACCCACGCCTGCAGATAGAACTTGAACACCGTGTTCATGCGGGATATGTCTCCCTTGATGGTGATCAGCTCCACCGCTACTCCAATGGAGAGCGCCATGGCCAGCATCAGGAGAGCAAATGCGCCGAACGTCTCCTCACGTTCGGAGGCCCACTTCCAGGCGAGCACGGCGGTGGGCAGCAGGAGCAGCAGCACAAACGCAGTTGTTTCGTAGCCGCTGAGCGCCAGTGCCACCAACACTGCGAGCGGCAGTCCGCCCAGAAGCGCAAGGCGAACCGCCTTGCCGGCGTCTGCTGCAAGCTCCTCGGCGTAGCCCTTGAGCCCGCGGCCTGGAGACGCGCCCGTGACCATCTCGAAAAGGCGGGGCACGTAGCTGCGGCGAGAGTACACCAGGAACGACGCTGCCACAAACACGAACAGGCCGTGAACGCCAATGTAGGAGTAGAGGGGCGTCTGCCAGCGGCTGGGAAATACGCCGTCCGAGAAGGAGAGATAGCCATCGATGAAGGGCGCGAAGAGGAGGGTGGTCGCCCAGTAGAGGAGCGCCGACTGCACCGCGACCCGCGCGGCCAGGGACAGCGTGAGCCGCGGCGACCGCGCGTATTCGCCTAGCAACACAGCGGCCCCGGCGATGGCCAGTTGGGTGGGATAGTCCCAAGTGTTGATTGCCCGAAGCGAACCCACCACCAGTGCGAGTGCCAGCAAGTGTGCCGCCCTTGGAACAACGCCCGCTCCGTCGCGGATGCGCAGCGCAAGGGACAACGACAGGCCCACGGAGAGAATTGCGAACGGTATGGCCATCATGTGAGCGTGGAGGTCGCCGAACAGGAAGGTGAAGAACGGGAACTCGGTGATTTCGTGTCCAGGCGGGTCACCGGGCGGAATGAGGCGGCTGCTGCGCCAGAAGTCGAACTCACCGAAGGGCAGACCGCTGAACAGGGCCCTGAAGGAGCCCTGCGCCAGCTGCACCACGCCGTCCAGGTTGCCCAGCACCGCGACGAAGACCGCTCCCACCAGCCCGGCCGCTACGGCCCCTGCCTGGCCGCCGGCCATGCCGAGACCGCGGCGCGTGCCGGCCGCGAGCGAGTACACCAGCGAAAACACCGCCGAGGTGGTGAGCGCGAAGAACAGGGGAACGGCCAGGTTGAATGCCACCTCGGTTGTGATGCCGGTGGCGCGGACCAGGCTTGCAACTATCATCTGGCCGAAGTAGTAGTAGTTGATGTAGCCGCCTGCAAACCAGGGGTCGTAGGGAGGGAAGAAGGTGGAGCGGACCGCAGCATTGAGATAGGCCATCTCCATGGGCTTCTCGCCGCCGTTGTACGGGTGCCACAGGTCCGGATTGGCCGCCCTCAGGAGGAGGAACACGCCGAACGAGACCACGAACAGCAACTCGCCGACCACCACGAGCCGGACGTTCTGTCGAAGCCACTCAAGCAGCTCGGCGCGGCGGGCGTAGGCCGCCACCGCGGAAGCGCCTGCCAGCAGCAGCGCCACAAAGAACACGGAGCCTCGCGAGAAAGGCATCCACTGGAGGCTTGCGAGCGCCCACGCGCCGTACGCGGTCACCAGTATGCCTAGTGGCTTGGCAAACAGGTAGCCGCGGTCGGGCAGGGGACGGAAGACGATGAGGCTCAGCGGAAGGGCGGCCAGCGCTACGACCTGGACCCACAGGTACCACGCCGCAATCGGGAAGCGGTTTGACAGGCTGCCTGGGTTGACGATCTCGGTCCACGTGCCGCCCTCGCGCTGGGCCTGCAAAGTGGCATCGGACAGGAGCAGGCTCTTGGTCTGAGCGGCCTCGGGTTTGGGCGCGAGGATGCGGTTCAGGACCTCGCCTGCCTCTAGGGGCTCGCGGTTCTCGAACACGAGGACTTTGGGGCGATCGTACACGCTGAAGCTCTCGTCGGCGTAACCCATGCCGATGGCGAGCGGCGCGGCCCGATAGGGGCCGAGCGGCGCGGGCGTGGGCAGGCCAGGCCGCGAGAAGGTGTCATCCACGAACGCCACACCGAAAAGCTCAGGGTAGTCGGTCTCCCAGTGGGCCAGCTCGTATCCAAGCTCCCCGCCAAATAGCCTCCGATAGTACTCGCCGGTCAGGGGATACCGCTCCGGGACGCGCGTGGTACTCCCATAGAGGCGGTTGCTGAAGAAGACCAGGTAGTCGGCGCCGGCCAGTTGCTCCGCCACGCGCTCGATCTTGTCCTGGCCACTGGAGTAGCGGACGCTGTCGGAGTCGTACGTGGTCATGCAAGAGAGGTTGTCGTCGGGCACGCCGCGGCAGCCGATGACGTAGCCCTGCATGTCCGGCAGGGACTCCTCCCAGTGCTCCATGAGTATGACCGAGCCCGCCGGCACGTTCTCTATGATCCACTCGGAAGCGCGGCCGGCGGTGTGCGTCCCGGCGTAGGTGGCCGAGTAGGACAGAGCGTAGAACCCGGTCGCGCCCACCACGAGTCCGATGGCCCACCGCACAGCGATGTCGCGCTCGCGGCTGTGCGCGGCAGCCCAGTCCCGCGCCCACAGGAGCATTCGGGACGCCATGATCAGGAGGAACGGCGTGAGCGGAAGCATGTATCGAAGGAACTTGACCTGCACGAAGCCGGTCAGCATGAAGTACGGCACCACCCAGGCAAGCAGCAGCAGGTCCGCCTTGCTGCGTCTGACAACGGCGAGGCCAATCGTGAACAGAATCGAGGCCCACGCCGCAATGCCCAGCGGCAGGCCCAAGCCGAAGAGCGCCAGCTGACGCACGTGGTACCAGTAGGGCGTGGTGTCGATGTACTGTTGAGTGTATGGGCGGCCGGAGGTGCCGCGGGCCATTGCGAACTCGCCGCCCACGTCGCAGGCGTAGTAGTTCCGGTCGAGGAACGACAGGGCGGAGTACGGCACGGGGCACGGTTCCGGTCGCGACCAGTCCAGGAATGCGTAGGGAGTGGCCAGGAAGAACACGAGCAGTGCCGCCGCGCCCGCCAGCAGCAGGTGGTGCGTGGCCCTTGCGAGAGCGGGCCGGGTCGGCTTGGCGAGGGCAAGGTCGTCGCGCGAACGCGAGAAGACGTGGAGCGCGTGGGCAAGCACGAGGGCCAGAAGGAGCGGCGCGACGCTGATCTTGGACGCCAGCGCCAGCCCAATGAACAAGCCGGCCAGCAGCGAGTCTCGGAGTCTTCCTTCCTGCGCCCTCCGCGCCATGAAGTACATGGACGCCACGATGAAGAATGTCAAAAAGGTGTCGACGGTGTAGAAGTGGCTCAGCTGTATGTGAATTACCGCCATGGCTGCCAGCAGCGCCGCCAGGAGGCCGGCGCGCCGGCCATACAGCCGGCAGCCCAGCAGGAACACCATGAGCACCGTTCCCACGTCCGACAGTGTCGAGAGGCCTCTGCCGAGGAAGCGCAGCTCCCGGAACTCCAGCTCTACGAACGGGGACAGCAACGACTCCGCGGCCATGCCGGCGTAGATGGGAAGGCTGCCGTAGGGGAACCACTGCGGGTTGAGCGGGCTCTCCTCCACGTCCAGAAGTGCGCCAAGGTTGGAAAGAGCCGGCCAGCTCAGGTCGTTGACGCGGAAGAGGATGGCCCTTTCGTCCGGATGGAAGAGGCCGCCCTGGTCCCAGTCGATGCCGTAGAGCCGGAGAGCAAGCGCAAGCAGCACTATTAGTGCGGGCGCGATCAGGGCCGTGCGGCGGGCGCGCGGAGACGGCTCGCGCGAGTCCTGGGGCGAAGGCTGCTCTGTTTCGGGCTGCTCCACGATTAGGCTATTCTATCAAGGCGAGCGGAGAGGGGCAATTTGCGCCGAGGCGAGCGGGGCCGGCACCGATTCGGCAATTGCCCGCGCAGTGAGACAAAGCTATGATAGTGGCGTCCCGCACTGTCTCCTCGTGAGAAAGTCCAGTTGCGGGCGACGGAGTACGGAAGCCGAGAGAGTGGCGGGGCGAATGTGACCAACGAACTGACACTCATGGAGCTCATCGGGAAGGCGCCCTAGAGGGAGGCCGTGACCTACCGGGAGACCTGGCCGCACGAGTACTTCCTCCTGCGCAAGGACAGCCAGCGCGAGCTGTTCGCGGTCATGGCGAAGCGCTTCAAGGACGGGGAGGGTATCCAGGGACGCTTCTTCAGCTCGCGGCCGACGTACTTGTTCATGGGCGGCTTCAAGTTCTGGTTCGATCCTCCACTGGAGGACCTGGACTCGCTCAGGGAGGGCAAGGAGTACGTGCTGAATCGCGTTCCCCTCTTCTACGACCGCCGTGACTTTATCACCCGGCCTGGGGATACCCGGTTCGCGGAAGACTACCGAGCCGAGCCGCCTCTGAGCGATGAGCCCGGCAGCCCGTGAAGGAGACTGATGGCAGATAGCGACACCCTTTTGGCCCATCTGGTTCCCAAGCTTACAAGCAGAGTCGAGGACACTGCTACGGAGGCACTTGCATACATACTCAGGAAATCGGCTGCTTCGAGGGAATCGCTGGCCTCGCTCGCCGGAATTCGCGGGGAGGGCCTGGTGCGTGTGGAGACCCAGGTAGTGGCAGAGGACGGGTCGCGGCCGGACTTGGTCTGCTTTGATTCCACAAACGAGAAGCGCATCATCGTTGAGGCCAAGTTCTGGGCTGGGCTCATGGACGAGCAGCCCAATGCCTATCTGGAACAGTTCCCGTCTACAGGAAGGTGCGCGCTGGTGTTCGTAGTGCCGGAGGTCAGAGCCAACACGCTGTGGGCAGCCATCGACAAGATGATCGCTGATGGCGGAATCCGGCTGGAACCAGCCTCTGGTCCGAACGGCATCCTCGCGGCCAGCGTGTCCGGCACCGACAAGTTGCTCGTGCTGACAAGCTGGACCAGGATCCTGAACGGACTGATTGATGTCGCGGAGGACGCCGAGATCAGGGCGGAGATAGTGCAATTGCGCGGGCTTGCACAACGCCAGGATGAGGATGCTTTCCTGCCTCTTCATCCCGAAGAGCTCGCCCCGGCACTCGCCCGCCGGATGAGGGGCTTCGTACGCCTCATTAACGACGCGGTTGACGCGCGGGGAGTGAGGGAAGGTTGGATGGACGTAGCTGGATTACGTGCGACACCGCAATCGTACGGTTATGGAAGGTATTTTCGATTCTCAGGCGTGAGCGGAGATTGGTGGTTCGGTATTAACCACGACCAGTGGGCAACGAATCAAGATACACCGTTGTGGCTAGTAGTAGGGGATATCTGTTTCGCCATCCATCTTAAAACGGGCGTTGAGTACGACGAGGTTCTTGATGATGTGGTGCGGCAGCTTCAGGAGTTCGGGGAGGCCGCGAGGAGCTCGGCCAAGACCACGTAGAGGCGATTCGAGGGCTGTAACCCCCGACTGACACAAGTAGAGAGGGCGTCTGCCAGACGGCAGGCGCCCTCTTGTCGGTTCGTGATTCTAGGTCTACAGACCCTGGTCCACCAGGTAGGCGCAGAGGTCCGCCGTGCGGCAGGAGTAGCCCCACTCGTTGTCGTACCAGCCCAGGATCTTGACCATGTTGCCCTCCATCACAATCGTGGAGAGGGCGTCAAAAATGCAGCTGTGCGGGTTGTGGACGATGTCCGCGCTCACGATCGGGTCCTCCGTGTACTCCAGCACGCCCTTCAGGTTCGTGTCAGCGGCCTCCTTGAACGCCGCGTTGACGTCCTCGACGCTGACCGACCTGTCCACCTCGGCAACGAAGTCCGTTATGGAGCCCGTTGCCACCGGAACGCGAAGCGCCATGCCGTGTATCTTGCCCTGCAGCTCAGGCACAATGACGCCGACGGCCCTTGCTGCGCCGGTGGTTGTCGGGATGATGTTCTGGGCAGCGGCGCGGGCGCGTCGCAGGTCGTCGTGGGCCTGGTCAAGGATGCGCTGGTCATTGGTGTAGGCGTGAATCGTGGTCATCAGGCCGTGATTCACGGTGAAGTTGTCGTGTAGCACCTTGACCATGGGAGCGATGCAGTTAGTTGTGCAGGATGCGTTGGACAGCACCTTGTGGCTGGCGGGGTCGTACATCTTCTCGTTGACGCCCAGGACGACCATCACGTCCTCGTTCCTGGCGGGAGCGGAAATGACGACCTTCTTCGCGCCGCCTGCCAGGTGCCCGGCCGCCTTGGTCGCGTCCGTGAAGATGCCCGTGGACTCGACCACGATGTCCACGCCAAGGTCGCCCCAGGGCAGACTGGCAGGGTCGCGCTCGGCGAGCACCTGCACCTCCTTGCCGTCTATGACGATGGCGTTCTCCTCCGCTGCCACCGTGCCTGGATAGACGCCGTAGTTGGTGTCGTACTTGAAGAGGTGGGCGTTGGTCTTGGCGCTGGTGAGGTCGTTGACGGCGACGACCTCCAGCTTGTCGGGGTGCCGCTCCATCGAGGCGCGGAGCACCTGCCGCCCAATTCGTCCGAACCCGTTGATGCCTATTCGAGTGGTCACTTTGAGCCTCCTTTGCCCGACGTCTTCAACCTGTCATTCAAACCGGCAGGGCGTCTCGACCGGGGTATCGGGCCGCCTCGCCGAGCTCTTCCTCTATGCGAAGCAGCCGGTTGTACTTGCAAACGCGCTCGCTGCGGGCCGGAGCGCCGGCCTTGATCTGGCCCGCGCCGGTGGCCACTGCGAGGTCCGCGATGGTCGTGTCCTCCGTCTCGCCGGAGCGGTGGCTGATGACGGAGCTCCACCCGGCCTTGCCGGCCAGCTCTATAGCGTCCAGGGTCTCCGTCAGGGTGCCAATCTGGTTCAGCTTTATCAGAATCGAGTTGCTGGTCCGCTCCTGGACCCCCCTCAGCATGCGGTTGGTGTTGGTGGTGTAGAGGTCGTCGCCAACGAGCTGCACCCTGTCGCCCAGCGTCTCCATCAGCAGCCCCCAGCCGTCCCAGTCGTCCTCCGCCATCCCGTCCTCGATGCTGACGATGGGGTAGGCGTCCACCCACCTTGCGTAGTAGTCTACCATCTGAGCACTGTCGAGCGTGACGCCCTCGCGCTCCAGAACGTACGCGCCGTCCTGCAGCAGCTCTGTTGCGGCCACGTCCAGGCCGATGAAGCAATCGACGCCCGGCCGGTAGCCCGCCGCGTCGATTGCTGCGAGTACGCACTCGACGGCGTCCCGGTTGGACGGCAGCGACGGGGCGAAGCCGCCCTCGTCTCCCACGTTCGAGCTGTAGCCGCGGCCGGACAGCACTCGCTTCAGCGCCTGGTAGACCTCAGCGCCCGCCCTGAAGGCGTCGCGGTACGAGGCCACTCCAAGAGGGATGACCATGAATTCCTGGAAGTCCGTGGAGTCCTGAGCGTGCTTGCCGCCGTTCAGGATGTTGAACATGGGCACAGGCAGCAGGGTAGGGGTGTCGACGCTAAGGTGCCGGTAGAGCGGAACGCGCAGCGAGGCGGCGGCGGCGTGGGCGGCGGCCAGTGAGACGCCGAGGATGGCGTTGGCGCCAAGGCTGCCCTTGTTGCGAGAGCCGTCTAGGCTGATAAGCCGCTCGTCCAGCGTGCGCTGCTCCGTTGCGGACATGCCGGCTATAGCAGGCGCGATGCGCTGGTTGACGTTGGCTACGGCGTTGAGAACGCCCTTGCCATCGTATCGAGAGGAGTCGCCGTCGCGCAGCTCGACGGCTTCGTGTGCGCCCGTGCTGGCGCCGGACGGGACGGCGGCGCGGCCCGTGGAGCCGTCCTCCAGCGTCACGTCAACCTCCACGGTGGGGTTGCCCCTGGAGTCCAGGATCTCCCTGGCCCGCACGTCCCTGATGGCGGTCATCTGTATTCCCTTCTGCCGGCGGCGGCATAGTCCCTGGCCTCGGCGGCCCGTATGGCCCTGTCAACGGCGTCCGCGGGGTCTGAGGCGACCTGAATGGACGTGTCGACGCTGCCATTGCGGGAGAGTGTCCACGTGCTGAGGCCGATGACGGGGATGCCGTCGCCCAGGGCGTGTGCGATCTCGGATAGGGTGCCGAATGCGCCGGACACGGCGATGACTGCTCGACCCGAGCGCACAACGGCAAGGTTTCGGGCGTAGCCGATGCCCGTGCAGATGGTAATGTCAACGAAGGGGTTGGCGTCTCTAGGGTCGCTGCCCGGCAGGATGCCGATGGTTGTGCCCCCGGCCTCCTTGGCTCCGCGGCAGACCGCCTCCATGATACCGGCCAAACCGCCGGTCACCACGATGGCTCCTCGTCTCGCCAACTCACGCCCGACCTCCTCGGCGAGGGGGACGGCTTCAGGTGGGGGCTCGCCTGCGCCTATGACGGAGATTTGGAGGCTTCGGGTGGCGTCCATTTCGTAGGATTATACCATACGGCTGCTCACATTAGCTGGCAGCGGAATTCACAACGCACAACGGCGGACCACTACGGCATGCAGTGGCCGCACGGAGACACAGCGCCGATGTTCTGCGGGCTGTCCTCTGCCAGTTCAAGGCGGCCGTAAGGGCCGTGCCACCAGCCGTTGTCGGTCTGGCGAGCCGTGCGGGGCCGCTGGTACCAGGGGCAGGACTCCTCGTGGATGCGGGAGTACCGGTTGCGGCTGTTGGTGTAGACCCAGTATGCGGTTACGGTATTGACCGCTACCTGCTGCCCGGCCTGCCGCTGCGGTGGGGACGAGACGTAGGTATCCACGGCATGTTGCGGCTGCGCGGCCGCAGGCGGCCGCGGCGGCGCCCGGTAGGGCATGGGCGCCAGCCTCTCGGCCAGCAGCTTCTGCAGCAAAATCAGCATCTTGTGCCTCCTGTTACGGCGGCTCGATTTCCCTTGCCGTCGGCGGATTTGCGCATAAGCCCCTTCAACCGGACTGCCGGCAGTCGCCTGAGCGTCTCGTTTCGAGGGTCCACCTCTATCCCTGCTGACTCCAGAGCGGTCACCCCTAGCAGAGGCTCGGTGTCCGCGTCTGCCATAATGACAGTGGCGCCGACAATCTCCCCCATGAATTCAACTTCGGCTACCGTGACGTCTGCCAGGTACTCACTGCCATCGGCGAGGACGTAGGTGCGCTGGGTCTTGGGAACCAAGCCGATCGTCTCCAAGCATTCCTTGGAAACCAGGCAGTCGGTCGCACCTGTATCCACAAGAAACAGGCCCTTCCATTCCCGCTCAGAATCGGCTGGATTTCGAATGACGGCGTTCACGTATATGGCACCCAAGCTCTTGTCCTTTCTGCACCAAACGGGCGGCCAGCCGTCATCCTAACCCTCGCGCAGCATGCGGCGAAGCACGGTGTGGAGCACGCCTCCGTTGCGGTGGTAGTCCACCTCAACGGGGTTGTCTATGCGGCAGGTGACGCTGAAGTCCACGGAGGAGCCATCGTCGCGGGAGGCGCGTATGCTGACGTCCTGACCCGGCGTGATGCCGCCGGCGATGCCCGTGACGTCGAAGACCTCGCGCCCGGTTAGGCCCAGGCTGTCGGCGCTCTCACCCGGCTTGAACTGTAGGGGCAGCAGGCCCATGCCGATGAGGTTGCTGCGGTGGATGCGCTCGAAGCTCTCCGCAATCACGGCGTGGACGCCGAGCAGGTTGGGGCCCTTGGCGGCCCAGTCGCGGGAGCTGCCCTGTCCGTACTCCTTGCCGACAATGACCAGAGTGGGGATGCCTGCGGCCTGGTACTTCTCGCCTGCCTCGAAGATGCTGGTTTCCTCGTCTTCTGGGAGGTAGACGGTCCAGTCGCCTTCTCTTTCGGGAGTGAGCTTGTTTCTGAGGCGTATGTTGCCGAACGTGCCCCGCAATAGCACCTCGTGGTTGCCGCGCCGGGACCCGAACGTGTTGAATTCGCGCTGCTCGATGCCCTTGCTCGACAGGAACTGCCCGGCCGGCCTGCTGGCGGGTATCGCGCCCGCGGGCGAGATGTGGTCCGTGGTGACCGAGTCTCCGAGCATGACCAGCACCCTTGCGCCCGTGATGTCCTCGGTGTCCTTGATGTCGTCGCCGATGTTGGCGAAGAAGGGCACCTCCTGGATGTACGTGGAGTTCGGGTCCCACTGGTACAGGTTGTCCTCCGGCGTTGGAAGGGTGCGCCACTCCTCCGGTCCGGTGGACACGATGCTGTATCGGTTCTTGAACATGTCAGGGTTGAGCGAGCCGGAGACGGTGTCTCTGATCTCCTCCTGCGAGGGCCAGAGGTCGCTCAAGTAAACGGCGTTGCCCTGCGCGTCCTGGCCGAGCGGGTCGCTGTTGAGGTCGATGTCGACCGTGCCGGCGAGGGCGTAGGCAACCACGAGCATGGGCGACGCAAGGTAGTTGGCCTTGACGTCTGCGTGGACGCGCCCCTCGAAGTTGCGGTTGCCGCTGAGGACGGCTGCGACGGTCAGATCGTTCTCGCCGACGGCCTTCGAGACGGGGTCCGGCAGGGGGCCGCTGTTCCCGATGCAGGTTGTGCAGCCGTAGCCGACGTTCTGGAAGCCCAGCGCCTCCAGGTAGGACGTGAGCCCCGCCGCGTCCATGTAGTCCGTTACCACCTGCGAGCCCGGCGCAAGGCTGGTCTTGACCCAGGGCTTGCTCCTCAGCCCACGCTCCACGGCCTTCTTGGCTATCAGGCCGGAGCCTATCATCACCGAGGGGTTGGAGGTGTTGGTGCAGCTTGTGATGGCGGCGATCACCACGTCACCGCTGCCGAGGGAGGCCGTCTGGCCGTTGATCTCAATCTCTGCCTTGTCATCGCCGGCGCCACCGAACGTGTCTCGGAAGTTGTCGCGCACTGCTCCGAGCAACACGCGGTCCTGTGGCCGCCGCGGCCCTGCTAGGCTTGGCGCCACCTCGCCCATGTCCAGGCGAAGGGTGTCGGTGTAGGACGGATCGGGCGTGTCAGCGGTCTGGAACAGGCCCTGTGCGCGGGCGTACTGCTCCACAAGCTCCACCTGGGCGGCGTCGCGGCCCGTGCCGCGCATGTAGTCGAGCGTGATGGAATCGACGGGGAAGAACCCGCACGTTGCGCCGTACTCGGGGGCCATGTTGGCGATGGTTGCGCGGTCCGGCAGGGGCAGGCTGCGCAGGCCTGGGCCGTAGAACTCTACGAACTTCTCGACCACGCCCTTCGCCCGCAGCATTTGCACTACCGTGAGCACGAGGTCGGTGGCGGTGACGCCGTCGCGCAGGGAGCCGCTGAGGTGGAATCCGATCACCTCCGGCAGCTGCATGTAGTATGGCTGGCCGAGCACCACGGCCTCCGCCTCGATGCCGCCGACGCCCCAGCCCAGCACGCTCAGGCCGTTGATCATGGTTGTGTGGGAGTCCGTGCCCACCAGCGTGTCCGGGTACGCGGCCGTCAGTCCCTGCGAGTTGCCGGTTGCAACCACGGAAGCCAGGTACTCAAGGTTGACCTGGTGGACGATGCCGGTGCCGGGGGGAACAAGGGTGAAGTTGTCGAAGGCGCTCTGCGCCCAGCGCAGGAAGGTGTAGCGCTCCTGGTTGCGCTCGAACTCCCGCGCCACGTTCATCTGGAAGGCGGTGGGAATGCCGTAGTAGTCGACCTGCACTGAGTGGTCGATGACCAGGTCCACGGGCACGATGGGGTTGACCTTGCGATAGTCGCCTCCCTCGCGCGCCATCGCCGACCGCATCGCTGCCAGGTCCACGACGGCGGGAACGCCCGTGAGGTCCTGCATCAGCACACGGGCCGGCATGAACGGGAACTCCCTGGCGGACTGCGAATTGGGTTGCCATCCTGCGACGGCCGCGACGTCTTCCTCGGTCACCAGGTAGCCGTCCAGGTTGCGCAGGGCGTTCTCCGCCAGCACGCGGATGGAGAACGGCAGGCTGGCGAGCGTGGTCAGGCCCGCCTCCTCCAGCGCAGCCAGCCGAAAGTAGCTCACCTCGCCGAGAGGAGTTTGCAGCGTGGACTGTGATCTCTGCCGCAGGTTCTGTTGATTCATTTACCTACCTACCTTCCTTCCAGTTGGGTGGGCATTTCTGACGCCCCTGATTATGCCACAGAGCGGGCATGAAACGCCAGTGCAGGGGCGGTGACCGTGCGTGAAACGTGCCCGCGTCTGGCACGGTCGCGCCGATTCTGATAGACTTGCTCACGCTGAATCGCCTCTGGGGGGCCTCGGCAAATCCCGTAACAGCGAGGAAGAACCTTGGCCAATAAGTACAGCGCACCACCTCCCATGACCATCGACCCGGCCGGCAAGATCTCCGCCACCATGCACACGAGCGGCGGGTCAATCGTCTTCGACCTGTTCCCGGCGGAGGCGCCGAAGACGGTCAACAGCTTCGTATTCCTGGCCCGCGAAGGCTACTACGACGGCGTCATCTTCCACCGGATCATTTCCGGGTTCATGATTCAGAGCGGCGACCCCACGGGCACGGGCCGCGGCGGGCCCGGTTACACCTTTGAGGACGAGGCGGTCACCCGCGACTACGATGCAGGCATTCTGGCAATGGCGAACGCCGGCCCCAACACAAACGGCAGCCAGTTCTTCGTGGTGCACAAGCGTGCCAGCCTGCCCAGGAACTACACGATCTTCGGGCAGGTGAGGGAGGGCATGGACGTTGTGGACAGCCTGGCAGACCTGCCGGTGACGGTTGGCGCGTCCGGCGAGCGCTCGAGTCCGGTCACTCCACCGACCATAGAACGTGTCGAGATCGTCGAGGAGCCGTAGGCGGCCGGCTGCGCGCCGGCCTGCGCGGCAGAAGCGACACAAACCGACGCGCTGGTACGGTTCTGAGATTGCGCCGCGATCCTGTTGATTCGCGGCCCATGCTGCGCCAACCAAGGCAATGTCGTACGAGCTGACATTCCTGCATCTTGTGATGCTGCCCTTGATCGGCGCAGCTGTTGCCGCAATGGGTACGCTGGTAGGCCTGGGCGGTGGGTTCGTGCTGGTGCCCCTGCTGCTCTTCATGTTTCCGGACGAGTCGCCGGCGGTCATTTCCAGCATCTCGCTTACCGTTGTCTTTCTCAACGCTGTGTCGGCGACGGTGAGCCACTACCGGGAGCGCCGGATCGACTTCAAGACGGCGGCGCTGCTGGCGGTGGGCGGCATCCCTGCGGCCGCCATCGGAGCGATAGCGGCCAGTCGCGTGACCCGGGACGCATTTGAGGTCTACATGGGCATCGTATTGATCCTGGGCGCCGTGTACGTCTTGTGGCGGAGCACCAGGGCCGTCGAGCTGCAGGGAGACGTGGAGCACACCCCCAACAGGGAGATTCGTGAGCGCGTGGGCCGTACCTACCGCTTCTACGTCAATACGGTGATGGCCGCCGGGATTAGCCCGGTGTCCGGCTACATCTCGAGCTTCTTCGGAATCGGTGGAGGAGTCGTCAACGTGCCGGCCATGACGTTCCTCCTCAGGATGCCGCCACGCGTGGTGGCGCCCACGGCGATGCTCCTGCTGGTGGTGACGTCTTCCTCAAGCCTGATCACGCGCATAGCCACCGGCCAGTTCGATGACGGATGGCGCAGGGCGGCGCTGCTCGGCGTAGGCGCGCTGGTGGGGGCGCAGATCGGGATCTACCTGAGGTCGCGAGTCGACCATCGCATAGTGCTGCTCATCCTAGCGGCCTCCATGATCTTGGTGGGGGCCAGGCAGCTCATCGTGGGCATCTAGGCCGGCCGCTCATCCAAGCCCGATGGCAGCGTTTCCTCGCCTCTCACGGTAGCTCTGCTCCAGTGTGCGGAATTTGTCGTTGTACTCCGGCGAGGAGATGGGGGCGGTGGTCATGATGAAGGCGTCCTCGTGGTTGTCGGTGTAGTATCCCTTGCGCAGCCCGGCCTGGTCGAATCCGTACTTGATGTACAGTGACTGAGCGACGTGATTGGAGACTCGCACCTCAAGGGTAACCACGCGCGACTTCCTCCGCATCGCAAGCTCAATGGATGACATGAGCAGCAGTTCGCCCAACCCTCTGCCCCGGTGTGACCCTCGCACGGCGATGCCGGTCACGTGTGCCTCGTCGGTCATGTAGGAGGTGGCCACGTAGCCGGCAATGAACTCGGCCGCCCCTCGATTGGCCTGTCGGTGGTTCTGCCCGCGGAAGATTCGCGCGAGGAGCCCGACCAGGCCCCGGGGATGATCGGCGGCGCCTGCGGGGTTAGCGGACGCGTCCGGGGTTGAATCATCGTCCTCGGGCAGAAGGCTGATCACTAGGACGCTGATCGATTCCCTGGGGAGGTCTCGCCTGAAGGGGGTGGCGGGCCAGTTGGTGGGGAAAGCTTCCTTCTCTATCTCGGCCAGCTGCGAGATGTCCTCTTCCCGTGCGAGCCTTACGGCGTATGGCAAAATGGCGCTCTCTGAGGTGCGGTAGGTGGTCGGTAGTGGATTCTACCACAGTCTGCACTGAGTGCGTGGAGTGTGGAGACGTCCACTGACCTACGGTAAAGTAGTCGGCGTTCTGAGAAGCACCACAAATCCGGCCTGCTCAAAATTGTGGTCATGCGCAAGAGCTTCCGGGATGCTCATGCGGTCCATCACGACGAAACTCGAGCAATCAGTCATACTCCAGTCCTTATCTAACCTGGAGGAGTACAGGGCGAAGGCCGCGTCAAACTGGTCGCTGGACTGCGGAATTACCTCCACGTTAAGGTCATTCGCAAGTTCCCTCACCGCTAACGCGGCTGCTTGGCGTAGTTGTTCGCCGCGGCCGCCAAAGTAGGTCAGGAACTCAGCTAGCACCATCTGACAAGTCACAATTCGGTAATCCCGGAATTGTCGTGCTACAGCCACCGCTTTTTCGTGTAACTTATCAGAGGGATCCGATATGGCAATCCAATAACCGGTGTCAGCGAAGACGGTTCGCACCGGCGACTATTCCTTGGGCCAGCCATACAGGTAGTGCTTGTAGTTCCGTGCTCCGTCGGTCGGCATGTCATCAAAAGCGCCTTCGGGAAGGGACTCACGGATCGTTCGGAAGATTTCGAGGACGGACTCGCCAGCTCTGGCCGTCGAAAGGTCCTCTTGCACGCTGAGCATTTCTACTATGTCTTGAGGCAGCTCAATGTTGTGCTCTTTCTCTAATTGGGCAACTGCTTCGGGCCCGCCGGGAATCAGCTTTGTGAGGTCGCTACCCATATTGCTGGCCTTGAGCAAGTCCGACCTGGCCTGGTCCCACTCCGACCGGCGGAGCAGGACAACGCCACGATTCCCAAAGGCTTCTTTGTTGGGCTTTATCCTCAAGGCTTGGTCATAGTCCTGCATCGCACGGGCAAGGTCGCCCTTCATCTCGTATGCAACGCCTCTGTTGTTGTAGGTGTTGCTGCTGTTGAGGCCTCGTTCGAGAGCATCTTCAAAGTCCTGGATGGCGCGGTCGAGGTCTCCTTTCTGCAGATAAGCCATGCCCCGCATTGATAGAGCATACGTAAAGTCAGGGTCCAGTTGCAGAGCATTGTCCAGGTCCTGTAGGGCACCGTCGAAATCGCTCTTGCCCATTAGGAGCAGGCCTCGCGAGACATACGCGTATGAGAACTGCGGGTCTAACTCCAGCGCCTTCCCGAAGTCTCTCTCGGCGCTGTCATTGTCGCCCTTGGCGACCGAGGCTCCTCCCCGGTTCATGTAGATGAGAGGATTCTTGGAATCAAACTTCAATGCCTTGTTGAAGAACCGAATGGCATTGTCATTCTCGCCCATAAGCTTGCAGACCATTCCCATGCCGAGGTATGCGGCGGCATTAGTTGGATCTTGTGCCAGAACTGCCTCATAGTCACGGATAGCGTTGCCGAAGTAACCCAAGTATCTGAAGGCATGGGCGCGGTTTAAACACGTCCCTGTGATGTCAGGATTCAGTTCCAACGCCTTGCTGTAGTCGTGGACTGCCTGGTCGTAGTTGTCTTGCTTGAAGTATAGGTTGCCGCGATTGTGGTAAGCTTCGGCCTTGGGTTCAAGGGCGATCGCGGTTTCGGTGTCCTGGAGTGCTAAGTCGAGATTTCCCGCACTTTCATAGGCCACGGCGCGATTGATGTAGGCTTCGGGGCACCGCAGATCGAGTTTGATAGCGTTGGTGTAGTGGCGGATGGCCTTCTGGAAGTCCCCCTTGCGCTGTGCAGACACGCCAAGGTCAAATTGAACATCAAACTCTCGGTCCAGCCCCGAGGACTCATGCCGCGCGAGCTGAGGAGCCACGTTTTGCTCAGCGTAGAGGGGGTGCCACAGGTTCCATTACGGCTACCATCTCACTTCTCCTACCTCAGGCTCCGGCCGCCGGCTGATGGGGTCATTATACACCATGGCGTTCAGCCGCCTCGGCAACCCTTCGTTGTGTGCCGCTCTGGGCGTGTGCTAAACTGGAACGAGAACTCCACATTGCGGCGCACATGGCCTACGGCATCTCCAAACCCGGACCGCACGCTCCCGCGGAGTGCCCGCGCTGCTCGCCGAGCGGATCCGGGGCGCTCTGACGTGACCGCGCTTGTCGTCCTCATTCTCACGCTCATGGCAGACCAGGCCACCAAGGGACTGGTCACGCGTACGATGTCGCCTGGTCAGTCCATCCCGGACGAGGGTATCGTCCGAGCCACATACGTGGTGAATTCAGGCAGCGCATTCGGCCTGTTTCCGGACCAGACTCTCTTCCTGACCTTCGCTTCCCTGGTGGGTATTGGAGTGTTGCTTTTTTTCTATCGCACTCATCCTGTCGACAGCTTCATGCTCCGGCTCAGTCTGGGGTTGATGCTGGGGGGCGCAATGGGCAACCTGATCGACCGGGTTAGGCTGGGTCACGTAGTTGACTTCATCGACGTGGGCGCCTGGCCCGTGTTCAATCTGGCCGACTCCGCAATCGTCGTTGGGCTGATTGGCCTGATGTGGATCGTGACATCCGCGAGGTACGGCCAGCGCGCACCGGACGGGCCGGCGCCCGCGGCAGCGTTCACACCCGCCGAGAGGGACTGGGCCGAGCAGGCACCCGACGCTTGGTTCGACGACTACAACGACCACATGGGCGGAGCCCCAACGGTTCAGGCAGACATCCTCCGGCCCAGAAGGGAGGAGGCGTGGGAGTAGTGCGAAGGCTGGTGGCCGATGCGCCTGGGGAGCGGCTTGACCGCTTCCTGGCCGACCGGCATGACGACCTGTCCCGCTCGCACGTCTCGGGCCTCGTCGACAGGGGCCTGGTCAAGGTGAACGGCGCTCCCGCCAAGGCGTCGTACAGGCTGAGGGGCGGCGAGATGGTTGAGGTGGAGGTATCGCCGCCACCGCCCACGCAGCTGGCTCCGCAGGACATACCGCTGGCCGTGGTGTACGAGGACGACGACGTCCTGGTGGTTGACAAGCCGGCGGGTATGGTCGTGCATCCTGCGCCGGGGCATCCCATCGGCACGCTGGTCAACGCGCTGCTTGGCCGCATGCCGGAGCTGGCGCGGATCGAAGACGGGCTGAGACCTGGGATCGTGCACCGGCTTGACAAGGACACCTCAGGGCTTATGGTGGTCGCCAAGAGCCGCCGGTCGCACGACTACGTCGCACGGCAACTCAAGGAGCGGGCGGTCCGTAAGGTATACACGGCCCTGGTGGAAGGGCGGTTGGAGCCATCCGAGGGTACCGTGGAAGCCCCCATCGGTAGGGACCCTCGGAACCGCAAGCGTATGGCAGTGGTGCAGGGTGGCCGCGACGCACAGACGGCCTTCGGCATCCTGAAGAGGCTGCCCGGATACACACTCGTGGAGGCCCAACCGAAGACGGGCAGGACGCACCAGATTAGGGTACACTTCGCCTCGCTGGGGCATCCGCTTGCAGGCGACGGCGTGTACGGTGCGCGAGACATAGGGCTTGGCCGCCACTTCCTTCACGCCGGCGTGCTGGGCTTCCGGCTTCCCGGCGACGGACGGTACGTCGAACACCGTGCGCAGCTGCCGCCGGAGCTGTCGGCGGCGCTGGCCGGCCTGCAGAGCACGGCCGAGCTGTCACCGTCGACGGCGGGCCGGTCGCCGCAGTCACTGGAGAGGAGCTGATACATGTCTACAGACCGAGTCAGAGTCAGGTACGCGCCCAGCCCCACGGGAGACCCGCACGTGGGCAACATCCGGACGGCGCTCTTTGCCTGGCTCTTCGCGCGCAATACCGGAGGCGACTTCATTGTTCGCATCGAGGACACGGACACGGCGCGTACTCAGGAGGGGTCTCTGGAGGCAATTCTGGAGTCGTTGAGGTGGCTCGGCCTGGACTGGGACGAAGGGCCCGAGGTGGGCGGTCCGCACTCGCCATACGTTCAGTCGCAGAGACTGGAGCTGTATCAGGGCGCTGCTCGATCGCTGGTGGAATCCGGTCACGCCTACTACTGCAGCTGCTCGTCGGAACGACTGCAGGAGATGCGCAAGGAACAGCAGCGGCTGCGGCAGCCCACCGGATACGACAGGCTGTGCCGGGACGCCGGCCTAGGGCCGGACGTCGATCCAAAGCCGGTGGTGCGCTTCAAGATGCCGTTGGAAGGCGAAACTACGATCCACGACCTGATCCGGGGAGAGGTCACCTTCGCAAATGCCGGCGTGGACGATTTTGTGATGCTGAAATCGGACGGCTACCCGACCTACCACCTCGCCAGCACCGTAGACGACCACCTGATGGGCATCTCACACGTCTTGCGCGCCGAGGAGTGGCTGCCGAGCACGCCGCGTCACGTCCACCTGTACGACGCGCTGGGATACGACATGCCGCTGGTCGCGCACCTGCCCATCATCCTGGGCCCGGACAAGTCCAAACTGAGCAAGCGTCACGGAGACGTGTCCCTGCTCCAGTACCGGGAGATGGGCTATCTACCCGAGGCCATGACCAACTTCCTGGCCCTTCTGGGATGGTCGCTGGACGACCACACGGAGTTGCTCTCCCGCGATGATCTGGTGCACAATTTCTCCATAGAACGCATTGTCCGCTCCGCGGCCGTGTTCAACCTGGAGAAGCTGACCTGGATGAACGGGGTGTACATTCGCAGCCTGAGCGAGGAGGAGCTGGCGGAGCGAATTGCCGGGGTGCTGGACAGCACGCTTTCGCAGGACGTGCCCAAGCCGGTAACCTGGGACTACGTGCGCTCCATCACCCCTCTTGTGCGGGAGCGCATCAGGACCATGGCCGACATTCCGGAGCTCACGGACTTCTTCTTCCTTAGGAATCTGGACTACCCGCCCACCGATTTGGTCCAGCGGGGACTTGGACCTGATGACACGGCGAATGCGCTCGAGTCCACGCTGGAGAGGCTCTCGGCAGTGGAGGAGTGGACGCCGGAAGCGCTGGAGGGCGAGCTGAGGCCCCTGGCCGAGGAGCTGAGCATGAAGACGGGGCAGCTTTTCGGGGCCATTCGCGTTGCCGTGACGGGTCGCAAGGCGGCGCCGCCGCTGTTCGAGACTATGGCCGTCCTTGGCCGCGATCTGTGCCTGGAGAGGCTGCGCGAGGCGGCCGATTCGCTATCAAGAGTTGACTAGGAGGGTGTAGAACCCTACAATTCCAGTAACCCTTCCGCGATGGGCGTATGTGTTCTCGCCATCGGAAGGCCTGTGAGTGGAAACGAATGCAGCCGCATGAGCTGCGAGTCGAGCTAGGAGGATTGATATGACCGCACCTATGGCCGTAACCGACAATGACTTTGAGCAGGAGGTACTGGAGTCCGAGACCCCGGTACTGGTGGACTTCTGGGCGGAGTGGTGCGCTCCCTGCAAGATGGTCGCTCCGGTGATCGATGACTTGGCCGAGGAGTACGAGGGCAAGATCAAGTTCACCAAGGTGGACGTGGACGTGAACCCCCAGACGGCCATGAAGTACGGGATACGCAGCATCCCCACGCTCCTGGTATTCAAGGGAGGCAGCCCCGTGGACCAGGTGGTGGGCGCGGTGCCCAAGGCCGTCATCAAGAAGAGCCTGGACTCCACCCTGTAGAACGAGTGGCCGGCGAGGAGTTCCTTATCCCGGAAAGGGTGGGGCGCCCCTCGTATGGAGTAACGCGGCCTCGGGAGCGGATGGGCTCTGGTGGGCTTCGCGGACTTCAAATCCGTTGGTGGGCGCCCTGCGGTGTCCACGGGGGGTTCGACTCCCTCCCGCTCCCGCCAGTGTAGTGAGCGCGGGCATGAGTGAACCGCCGGTGGGATTGGGTTGCGTTCGCCAGAGTCGTCAGTGATGAAGGCCGACGCTGAATGTTGAGATAGGAGATATATGCCAGACAGTCCTCTGAAGGTGGTGGGCTTTGCCGGAAGCCTGCGCAGGGCCTCTCTGAACAGGGCTCTCTTGGGAGCAGCCATACGCGTGGCGCCCGAGGGCATGTGCATCGAGGAGCTGGACATCCGGGACGTGCCGCTCTACAACGGCGACATGGAGGAGGAAGGCGCTCCGCAGCCGGTTCTCGACTTGAAGCAAGCGATAGCGGACGCGGACGGACTCCTCATCGTAACGCCGGAGTACAACTGGGGTCTGCCGGCGGTGACGAAGAACGTCATCGACTGGGCTTCCCGGCGCCAATCGCCTCCGGGCAACGTCCTGATTGACAAGCCCATCGACATCATGTCGATTTCGGCCGGACTGGGCATTGGCGCATATACGCGCGGCCAGGCGCGCGCCGTGCTGATCTCGCCGCGAGGGGTCCCGATGCCGTACGGCGACGTGGGTGTGTCCGGCGGAATGTCTAACTTCGACGAAGAGGGAAACCTGGTCAACGAGGGTGTCCGCGACCGCGTGGTCGAAAACCTGACGGCCTTTGCGGACTGGATCCGCAGGGTGTCTGCAAACGGCAGCTAGAGAATTGCAGGGCGGTCCGGTTCCCTGCGCAGGAGGTTCACCAGAGACATGCGAGACGTGATATTGAACATTGTGGCGGCCTCGGCGGTGGCCGGCGTGACGTGGGCCGCAATCTACTACTGTCCGCCTCCGCTGGCGGCCGGCATAGAGAGGGTGGCCTACACCATTGCTGCGCCCGCCAGGTGGGTCACTAGGCCCTTCCTTCGCTACATGGGCATTATCGATCGGTACTAGTCACACCTGGGCCGTAATTTCCGCCTCCGCCCCGGCGCGGGCTTGAATCGCACTTGCATGGAGCGAACAGGCGTGCTATACTCCCTCCGTCATATTCCAACAACCTGAGTGGAAGGAGTGCAGCCATGTTCGACGATAGACTGGCGCTGTCAGTCAAAGAGGTGGCCAGGCAGCTGGGTCTCAGCACAGACTCCGTGTACGAGGCGGTGCACAAGGGTAGCATCCCCAGCGTTAGGTTGAGCCATCGCGGGCGCATTTTGATACCGCGGGCAACCGTGGAGCGCATGATGCAGGCGAGCGTGGGAGAGGAGCGGCTCCCGGTCGCTTCCGCGTGAATGGAAACTGTGGCGCGGCGGCAACAGGTTGGCACTTGAGAAGGGTTCGCAGCGGCCGAATTCGCCGCCGACCCACTGGAACTGCAGGGCAATTGAGGCAGAAAATGTGGAGGTGAAACGTGTTCGAAGAGAGCGTTATTGGACTGGATGAGGCCCTGAAGGCCATGCAGGCGATGCTGGAGCAGGCTATGAAGGAGCCGGAGCGTCCCATAGCAATCGCCATTGTCGACGCCAACGGCAAGCTGGTGCAGTACGCACGCATGGACCGCTGCCGTGCGCTCCCACAGCAGATCGCCTTCAAGAAGGCATACACAGCAGCCGTCATGCGCAGCGACACGGCCGCGCTCGCGGAGCGGTTCCAGAGCATGGGACGAAACATTAGCGACTTTGGCGACCCCAACATGCTCGCGCTCCAGGGCGGCGTGTTGGTCCTACGGCCCGGCGACGAAGCATGTCTCGGAGCGGTCGGCGTCAGCGGCCTGAGCGCTCAGGAGGACGAGGACCTGGCACGGCTGGGCGTCCAGGCCATGGGCCTGTAGGCGCTTCCCGGGAGGCGGCGGTATGGAACCCGTGCCAGTAACGATCGACGGGCCGGCAGGGGGCTTGGAGGGCTGTCTCCACCTGCCGGAAGACGGTCGACCCATTGCGGGCGTCGTGGTGTGTCACCCGCACCCGCTCATGGGCGGTGACATGCACAACAACGTGGTGATGGGCGTGTGCCGCGAGCTGGTCGGGTGCGGTATGGCCGTGCTGCGCTTCAACTTTCGAGGCGTGGGCGCGAGCGCCGGCAATCACGATCAGGGCGGGGGAGAGGTGGAGGACGCCCGGGAAGCGCTAAGATACCTAGCAAGCCTGCCGGAGCTCGATGGCAGGTCGACAGGGCTGGCCGGGTACTCCTTCGGCGCCGGCGTCGCCATGAAGGCTGCATTTTCCTACGACATGGCGGCCGCGGTTGCCCTTATCGGCAGGGCGCGAGTGGACCCGGAGGACGACCTCGCGCGCCGGCCGTTCCTGCCTGTGCAGTTCGTCATCGGGGAGCGTGACAGGCAGATGGCGCCGGAGCAGGCCGAATGGCTCAGCGCCGAGCTCTCAGTTGCCCCGAAGTTGCACGTTGTCTCCGGGGCGGACCACTTCTTCTTGGGGCGTGAGCGGGAGGTCGGCGCGCTCGTAGCCGAATTCTTCCATTCCAGGCTCACACCGGAGATCAAGAGGGCATGAGACAGCAAGCCATCGCGTTCCGCGCGGGCAAGTTGTCGCTTGAGGGCGTGCTCACGCTCCCGGCAAACGCGTCTGGGTCATTCCCCGGCGTTGCGCTGTGTCATCCCCACCCGATGTTCGGCGGCAACATGGACTCGCCCATCGTGCAGGCGCTCTGCTCGGCGCTCAACGAAAGGGGCGCGGCAACGCTGCGTTTCAACTTCCGCGGCGTGGGATCGAGCGAGGGCCGGTTCGACCGTGGGGAGCGTGAGCAGGACGACCTGCGGGCTGCCGTCGACACGCTAAGGCGATGGCCTGGCGTGGACGGCAAGAGGATCGGAGTGGCGGGCGTGTCGTTTGGCGCGGTTGTGGCGTTAGAGGCGGCGCGAAAGCTGAAGCCGGTCGGCGCGGTCGCGGCGCTCGCGCCGACGCTCGGCGGCATGCGCAGGGCGAAGCTCGACAGGTTCAGGGGGGCGAAGCTGGTGATGGTCGGAGACCGTGACCTGCTGGTGCCGCATGAGGAGCTCGCGAGCCTGGTGGCGGAGATTCCGCCGCCCACTGAATGGGAAGTGATCGCGGGGGCGGACCACACGTTCTCCGGTGTCGAGTCCTCTGCGGCAGAGCGGGTCGCAGGGTTCCTGGCGGCCGCGTTGGAGTAGGGGGTGGGGGAGTTACGTGGGGCGAAGCCGTAAGTCGCTGGACGGCTCGGGTGGGGCGGTAACGGCTACGTAGTTAGGAGAGCGCTCGTCGGAGATTCTGCTTCGCGCTTTTTCTTCACTCCGTCAGTCGTCTTGTGACCGCAGCCGGATCGTGGTACAATAGCAGAGATGTGCGGGCACCGAATGGTGCGCCGCAGAAGCGGGGGAGCCTTTAATTCCAGTCCCGTGAGGCTGGCAAGGTGCGCGGTGAGTTGTGGTTCAGGCCATCGCTCGCAAAGATGAAGTGCAGCCTCTTGCCAGCCGCGGCAGGAGGCTTTTTTCATGGCCGAAAAGCAGCTGATGTCCCAGGACGAGATCCAGCGGGCACTCAGCCGAATTGCGCACGAGGTCCTGGAGCGCAACCGTGGCGTCGACGACCTGGTGCTGGTCGGTATGCATACGAGGGGCGTGCCCCTGGCCCGCCGCTTGGCCGACCGCATCCGACGCTTCGAGGGGCGCGACGTCCCCGTAGGCGCGCTCGACATCCAGCTCTATCGAGACGACATCACCGTACGCGGTTTGATCGCCAACCCTCCGACGGACATTCCCGTCTCCATCGCCGACGCCAAGGTCGTGCTGGTGGACGATGTGCTGTTCACCGGCCGCAGCATTCGAGCCGCCATGGACGCGCTCATGGACCTGGGGCGCCCTCGCCTCATTCAGCTGGCGGTGCTTGTGGATCGCGGCCATCGCGAGCTTCCCATACGGGCGGACTACGCCGGCAAGAACGTGCCCACGTCCATTGGAGAGCGCGTGGAGGTGCGCCTGGCCGAGACCGACGGTGAAGACGCTGTGGTGATCCAGAGAGCCGCCAGTCATCCCGACCGGACTCGATCCCGAGCGGTCGGCGCGCTAACGGAGCGATCGCCATGAGAGAGAGTACCGGAATGAGCAGCCTGGCCGGTCGCAGCACCATTTCCGTGGACGACCTGAGCCTGAACGACATCCAGGGGATTTTCGACACCGCGGATGGTATCGTACAGGATAGAGCGTCGTTCTACGGGGAGGCCGCCGGCAGGATCGTGGCCACCCTGTTCTACGAGCCAAGCACCCGGACACGCCTCTCATTTGAGGCGGCCATCCAGAGGCTCGGCGGCGGCGCCATCTCCACGTGGGACGTGAGCGCCTCGTCGGTGTCCAAGGGCGAGTCTCTCGCGGACACGGTGCGTGTGGTCGGCGCGTATGCCGACGTGATGGTCGTGAGGCATCCGAGTGAAGGCGCGGCCAAGCTCGCCGCGGAGTACTCGCCGGTGCCGGTCATCAACGCGGGCGATGGCGGTCACGAGCACCCAACCCAGACCTTGTGCGACCTGTACACACTCAGGGAGCGTCACGGCTCCATCAAGGGCCTCAACGTGGCTCTCTGCGGCGACCTGCAGCACGGGCGCACAGTCCACTCCCTGGCATTCGCGCTCGCCCGCATGGAGGCGAACATCGTGTTTGTGCCCGGGGCCGGAAACGAGGTGCCCGACTACGTGCTCCGCCGCCTGGAGCGGGACTACCACGCGCACATTCAACGAGAGCGCCTTGGCATACTGAGCGCCCTCTTCGACAGGCCTCAGATGGACAATGGGCCGGCCACCGTGAACGCCATCTACATTACGCCCAGCGAGCCGCACCAGCTGGCCATGTCCTCCGTGGAGGGCACGACGCTGGAGTACCGCGTGGGCAGCGGCGAGTCGCTGTCGCTGTACGTGACGCGCCGCCAGACGGAGCGGGGCAGCGGCGGGGCCGAAGAGGGGAGATACCCGGCAGTCACACTGGACACGCTGAAGGGGAGCCACTTCGAGAACATATCGATCCTTCATCCGCTTCCCCGCGTGGACGAGCTCAGCCCGGAGGTCGACCAGGACCCGCGGAGCCTGTACTTCCGGCAGGCCGCCATAGGGATACCCATCAGGATGGCGTTATTGTGGCATACGCTGGGCCTTGGGGAGGATTCGGGCGCCGTTCGAAAGCAGCCCTACGAGCAGGAGGTCAAAGGCCTGCGTTACTCGTACGCCGGTTTCGACTGCTCCAACGCTACGTGCATCTCGAACCGAGAGAGCCGATTTGCCACGCCCCAGTTCGAGGTGATCCGCGACGAAGACTACATGCTGCGCTGCCTCTACTGCGACCAGGAGACTCGCGGCGAATACGTGGGCAACACGGAGTCCCGCTTCTACTACCCATCGGAGCTGCTGGACCGGTTCAGGCCGCCCGTCCGACCGGAGCACGTGCGCTTTCACCGAACCGTTGGGTCGGCGGAGGCCGCGGGATTCAAGCGTGCGTCAAGCAGATGGGACAGCCTGCCGGCGAGAACCGGCGATGCGGCGAGTAGATGGCTGGACATCGCCGTGGGGTGTGACCGGTGAGCCTCGTCATCAAGAGAGGCCGCGTCATCGACCCCGCCGCGGGAGTGGACCTGATAGGCGACGTTCTGATTGTGGATGGAGTCGTTGCATCGGTGGGAGAGTGCGTCGAGACCCCGCCCGGAACGGAGCTGCTGGACGCCGCTGGGTTGATCGTGTGCCCCGGCTTCATCGATGTTCATTGCCATCTACGCGTGCCAGGTGAGGAGCACAAGGAGACAATGGCCTCCGGCACAGCCGCCGCGGCCGCCGGTGGCTTCACCACGGTATGCGCCATGCCCAACACACGACCGCCAGTCGACTGCGCGGAGGTGGTTGAGCTGGTCCTGGAGCGGGCGCGGGCCGAGGCCGCGGTGCGGGTGCTACCGATTGCATGCGTGACCAGGGGCCGTGCGGGCGCCGAGCTGGTGGACGTCGAGGAGGTTGCACGCGCCGGCGCGGTCGCGCTCAGCGACGACGGCAGCCCAGTGGGCGATGAGAGACTGATGCGGATGGCGCTCGAAAGGGCCGGGGCTCTCGGCCTGCTCGTCATCGACCACTGCGAAGATACGTCTATCTCGGCCGGCGGCGTTATGAACCGCGGCGCTCTGGCCGATAGCCTGGGACTGCGAGGCTGGCCGGCCTGTGCGGAGGAGGCGATGGTGGCCCGCAACGTTGCGCTTGCAGAGGCCACAGGCGCTCGAGTTCACATGGCGCACGTCACCACTGCTGGAGGCGTGGAGTTGCTGCGCAGGGCCAGGGAACGGGGTACACAAGTGACGGCAGAGGTCACTCCTCACCACCTGACAATTACGGAGGAGTGGGTGACAGCGAAGTCGGGCCGCCACGGCCCCTACGACACCAATGCGAAGGTCAATCCACCGCTTCGAACCCGTCGGGACGCGGACGCGCTCGTGGCCGCCCTGGCCGAGGGCGTCATCGACTGCGTGGCAACGGACCACGCGCCCCACAGCGCCGCGGACAAGGACTGCACGTTCGATGAGGCGGCGTTCGGCATCAGCGGTCTGGAGTTTGCTCTTGGCTCGCTCATGGGCCTCGTCCACGAGGGACGCCTGGACCTGCCCACCATGGTTGAACGAATGACCGCCGGGCCTGCTCGAGTCCTGGGCCGTCCGGACCTATGCCGGGGAACGCTAAAGCCGGGCAGCCCCGCGGACGTCGCGATATTCGATCCGGACGCTGAGTGGTTGGTGCGCTCCGACTGCATGGTGTCAGGCGGTAGGAACACGCCGCTGGACGGCGCCACACTCAAGGGAGGCGTTGCTGCGACGCTTGTGGCCGGGCGCGTGGTGTATCGATGCGAGGAGGTGCCGCTTGGCTAGGCGGGCGATCCTGGCGCTGCAGGACGGCTCCTGGTACGAGGGGGAATCCTTCGGCGCTGAGGTGGACTCGTTCGGCGAGGTGGTTTTCAACACCAGCATGACAGGCTACCAGGAGATTCTGACCGATCCTTCCTACGCAGGCCAGATTGTCATTCCCACCTATCCCATCATCGGCAACTACGGCGTGAACGGCGAGCACATGGAGTCTCGGTCCATCCGCGTGGCCGGATTTGCGGTGCGAGAGCACTGCCTGGAGCCCAGCCACAACCTGTCGACCATGACGGTGCACGAATACCTGGCGTCGCAGGGCATTGCAGGCATTGCGGGCATAGACACGCGGGCCGTCACCCGCAAGATCCGCTTTGCCGGCGTGATGATGGGAATGATCGCGGTCGAAGCCTCGCCGGAGGAGGCGCTGGAGCGGCTGCGCAGTGCGCCCCGCTACGACGAAGTGGACTTCGTCGCGGGCGTGAGCGCGGACAAGCCGTATGGCTGGGATGACGAGTCCGGCGAGAAAGACGGGCCGCTCGTGCTGGTCAACGATTACGGCCTAAAGTACAACATACTGCGTCTCCTGCGCTCTCGTGGCTGCAGGGTGATGGCCATGCCGGTGGAATCGAAAGCGTCGGACATCCTGGCGCTGAAGCCGGACGGCATCGTTCTGTCGCCCGGGCCGGGTGACCCGGCCCTGCTGGACTACGTGGTAGAGACGGCCAAGGATCTCATAGGACGCGCGCCCATCCTGGGCATTTGCTTGGGTCATCAGGTCATCGCACGGGCCATGGGAGGGAGCACGTTCAAGCTGAAGTTCGGCCACAGGGGCGGGAATCACCCCGTCCGCGACCTTGGGACCGGGCGAGTCCACATCACGGCCCAGAACCACGGCTACGCCGTGGACGGCGACACCCTGCCACCGGAGCTGGAGGTCAGCCACATCAACCTCAACGACAATACGGTTGAGGGCATGCGCCACAGGGAGCTGCCGGTGATGAGCATTCAGTACCACTCGGAAGCGTCGCCCGGCCCGCTGGACAATGTGTACCTCTTCGACCGATTCCTGGAGATGGTGATGAGAAACAGCTGGTAATGACGGCAAAGCTATGAAATCCAAGGATGCTTATGACGACAAACGCTGATCTCTCCAAGGTCCTGGTTATAGGCTCCGGCCCCATCGTAATAGGGCAGGCAGCGGAGTTCGACTATGCGGGCACGCAGGCGTGCAAGGCCCTCCGTGAGGAAGGCGTCACCACGGTCCTCGTCAACTCCAATCCTGCCACTATCATGACCGACGAGGGCATCGCCGATATCGTCTACATCGAGCCGCTCACCGTGGAGGTGCTGTCCCGCATCATAGATCGCGAGCGGCCGCAGGGCATCCTGCCGACGCTGGGCGGGCAGACGGGCCTCAATCTAGCCGTTGAGCTGGCTGACGCCGGTGTGCTGGACAGGTACGGCGTGCGACTCCTCGGCACGCCCCTGGACACCATTCGCAAGGCGGAGGACCGTGAGCTGTTCCGCGAGCTGCTGGTGGAGATGGGCGAGCCCATCCCGCCGAGTGCCACAGCGAAGTCGATGGAAGAGGTGGCCCGCATCGCCGGCGAGATGGGACTGCCCCTTGTGATCCGGCCGGCGTACACGCTCGGCGGCACGGGCGGGGGAATCGCCAGCACGTGGGAGGAGCTGGAAGAGGTGGCGCAGGGCGGACTGAACGCCAGCCCCATTCACCAGATCCTGCTGGAACAATCGCTGGCCGGTTGGAAAGAGCTGGAGTATGAAGTGATGCGGGATGGCGCCGACAACTGCATCACCATTTGCAACATGGAGAACATGGATCCCATGGGTGTCCACACCGGCGACAGCATCGTGGTGGCGCCAAGCCAGACGCTGACCGACCGGGAGTACCAAATGCTCCGCTCCGCCAGCCTGCGCATCATCCGCGCGCTCGGTATAGAGGGCGGATGCAACGTGCAGTACGCCCTGCGTCCAAGCGATGTGGTGGCCGAGGCCATGCCGGGCGACTGGGACGCGGACAGCCCGTACTACGTCATAGAGGTTAACCCGAGGGTGAGCCGCAGCTCTGCGCTTGCAAGCAAAGCCACGGGCTATCCCATCGCACGCGTCGCGGCCAAGATTGCCGTGGGCAAGCGCTTGGACGAGATACCCAACGCCGTCACCCGTCGCACGCTCGCCGCGTTCGAGCCGGCGCTCGACTACTGTGTGGTGAAGATCCCGCGGTGGCCGTTCGACAAGTTCGCGGCCGGCAACCGCGTGATCGGCACACAGATGAAGGCCACGGGCGAGGTCATGGCCATCGACCGCTCATTCGAGGCTGCGTTCCAGAAGGCGGTGCGCTCACTGGAGATCGGCAACTTCACCATCATGTGGGAAGACAGCGAGTGGCGCGACGACGATGGCGTGGGCCTGGGCGCACTCCCCATGCTGCCCACTGACCTCAGGCTGTGGGCGCTTATGGCGGCGCTCCGCCGCGGCATTTCGCCGGAGGATATCGCCCGCAGCACCGGAATCGACCCCTGGTTCCTGTACCGCTTCCGCAGGATCGTGGACATGGAGCGACGCCTGCTCGAAGAGGATCTTACGCCGCGGCTGCTGTGGGAGGCCAAGCGCCTGGGCTTCTCGGACGCGCATGTGGGCACGCTGGCCGACAGGCTGCCACAGCAGGTGAGAAGCCTGCGCAGGGAGTGGGACGTCAGGCCGGTCTACAAGATGGTCGACACCTGCGCCGCCGAGTTCGAGGCGGCTACGCCGTACTTCTACAGCACCTACGAGCAGGAGAACGAGGCGCTGCCGCTGCCGGGGCCGAAGGCCGTGGTTGTGGGCAGTGGCCCCATCCGCATCGGACAGGGCATCGAGTTCGACTACTGCTCTGTACACGCTGCGTGGGCTCTCCAGGAGGAGGGCGTCCGGAGCATCATGGCGAACTCCAACCCGGAGACCGTTTCCACCGACTTCGACACGAGCGACCGGCTCTACTTCGAGCCCCTGGACGAGGAGAGCATGCTGGACATTCTGGAGAATGAGTTCGACGAGCAGTCGGACTCTCCGGAGTACCCGGCCAGCATGGTGCAGTTCGGCGGCCAGACCGCAATCAACCTGTCGCAGGCGTTGGACCGGGAGGGGATGCCCATTCTCGGCTCCACGGCTGACTCCATAGACATAGCGTCGGACAGGGGGCGCTTCGGGGACTTCCTGTCGAGGCTGGGTATACCTTTGCCGCCCGGCGCGGCGGTGACGTCTCTGGAGGAGGCCATGAAGGTGGCCGAGGGCACGGGCTACCCCGTGCTGGTCCGACCTAGCTACGTGTTAGGTGGCCGGGCGATGGAAATCGTTCAGAACACCACGGAACTCATTCGATACGTGACCGCAGCCGTGGACATGGGCACGCAGCACCCGGTCCTCATCGACAAGTACCTGGGCGGCCGCGAGGTCGAGGTCGACGCGATCTGCGACGGCGAGCGTGTGCTCATCCCTGGGATCATGGAGCACGTGGAGCGCGCCGGCGTCCACAGCGGCGACTCCATGGCCATCTACCCCGGCGTCACGCTAACCGACGACGAGGTGAACGCGCTCGTGGGGTACACCACGCAGATAGCGCTGGCCCTGCAGGTCAAGGGACTGATGAACATCCAGTATGTGCTGGTGGGCGGCAGCCCGTACCGCAGTCCCAGCGTCCTGCGCGACGACACCGTGGAGTCGACGGCGTACGTGCTGGAGGTGAACCCGCGCGCCAGCCGCACGGTGCCGTTCCTCTCCAAGGTGACGGGCGTGCCCATAGTGCAGCTTGCCACCAAGGTCATGCTGGGCAGGACGCTTGAAGAACTGGGATACGAAGGCGGCCTTTGGAAGCGGCGTAAGCTGGTTGGCGTGAAGGCGCCCGTGTTCTCGATGTCGAAGCTGGCGGGGGTGGACACCTACCTGGGCCCGGAGATGAAATCGACGGGCGAGGTGATGGGCATCGACGTGGACTTTCAGGGCGCGCTGGCGAAGGCGCTGCTGGCGGGAGGGCTATCGTTCCGCTCCGGCGCATCGGTGCTGCTGAGCATTGCCGATAGGGACAAGGTGGAGTCGCTGCCCCTGGTGCGCGCGCTGGGGGAGGCAGGATGCAAGCTGTACGCTACGGAGGGCACGGCGGGCCTGGTGGAAGGCCTGGGCATCCCCGTGACGATGATAACGAAGAAGCTGAGCGAGGGGCACCCCAACGTGATGGACATCATCGCGGACGGGACCGTGGACGCGGTGGTGAACACCGTGACGGGTGAGCGAGCGAACCTGCAGGACGGCTTCGAGATACGCAGGGCTGCGGTGGAGCGCCGGATCCCGTGCTTCACGTCGCTGGACACGGCGCGTGCGGCGGTCGAGAGCCTGCTGCACGGCCCGGCGGGCTACAGCATCCGCCGCCGCGACGAATACCTGGAAGAGGGGTAGGGGGCGGTGGCGGGACACTCTCCACGGGTGCTAGAAATGGCCCAGGACACCACTCATACTGAGACTGTCAATCTCATACATTGAATAGACACCAAGAGATCCGGTACTCGTGGGCCGTCGATTTCGAAGCGGCTAGCGGAGACGGTTGGATCTCTTAGTGGTATCACCGTTCCAGTCCAGTCGGCTAGCCCTGGACAACCTGATTGACTGATTCTAGGCTGGGTAAGTGGGCTAATCGGGGTACTTGCTCCAGGTCGTCCAGCACGAATCTGTTGGAGTGTAGGCACCCGATACGGCGATCTCGGCTTTGTTATTTACTTGGCGATCGCCTGCCTGCCCCCTTATCTGCTGGATGCAATCGTTATGCAACCAAACACGCGTGCGTCCGCTCCCGGTGTTGCCACCGCTGGATGAGAAGGGATGGGGACCCTCAACGGTAATATCCCCAGCCCAAAAGTCGTGCGCCTCGCCCCGTTTTACACCGTGCCACTGGAAGCCCTCCAGGTAATACTGCGTAAAGAGCGTGAACCCGTCGTACGGATTGAACACGTCTATGTCGTTGGCGGTGATGCCGGATCCGTCGAATACTTTTCGCGCTATGGCATCTGTAGAAGCCTCTACCTCGTCCAGCGTTTGGATGTTGCTTCGCACATTGGGGACATTCGAAGCGTGGTTGAGTATGTAAACCGGAGGCTGCTTCATGTCCTTCGCTCGATCTGCAGTGGTGAAGACATAAGCGAACGACACCTGGATGGGCATGTCGGCATCGTAGAGGTTCATGGGTTTGGCCAACCATCTCGCAGCTAGATAGTCCTCAACAGTGATCGCCTCGGGCCGATGCTGGTAGAAGAACCCATCCGGATTCATGAGGCCGTTCCTTCGCTGATTCACGATGAAAGGGGCCATCCTGTCGTGGCTGGAGCCGTACTTTCGGCAGTACTTGTTGAGCAGGTATCCATAAGTGGCGCCGGCGGCGCTCCAGCCCCAGGGACTTGTCCACTGGGCGCTGCCGGGTGCGGTATCCAACGCGTTAGCTCCCCACTGGGAGTATCGACCTGAGAGGTTATTGAGTGCCCGAACAACCAGGACGGTATTGGCTTCTCCGTCACCCACTATTTGGGCGGCAACGACAATAGCCTTCGACATGCATGTCGGAGCGTGCATGGCAAATGAGACGTTGTTCAACTCGGGCATGTTCTTGACGAGCCAGTCGGCGCTCATTGAACTGATTCCGTCGTTGGGATTATCAGTGGGTTCGTACGTTCTGGCGAAATCTTCCGGAACGGGTCTCGGCGCCCATGGCTCCCCTGTGCAATTCGGAACGACAACAAGGCCGTCGATTGCCTCCGGGGAAATCCCAGCATCCTCCAGGGCTTTGTTGACCGCGATTATGGTGTTCGCGCCCACGCTGGTTTCGGGCGTTTCGTCCCAGCGCCGGGCTGTCGGAGAGCACCCCAATCCCGCCACCGCCACCTTCCCCCTGTGCTCCCATATTCCCAGGTCCTCATTCTCTCTGTAAAGCGAAAGCGGAGCCAACGGAGTTGGTGCCATTTGTTTACTCCTCTCTATGCGTTGGCATGTCGAAATGATGGCTAGTCTGCCTAGTGCACAACTCGCCATTCAGGAATCAATTGACCGGGCGCCGCCCCCTCCACAAATACAACCTCCACAGAGGCTCCCACCGGAACCTCACCTACCGGCGTCCCAGGAAGGTTGGAGAAAAACTGGATACCAGGGTCTTCTTCGATCTGAATGATGGCGACGTTGTAGGGCTGATCTTCCACATACAGTCTGAGACGTGAGTCATGTATCACTACATAGTCATCTATGGTGCCCCTCCCGCTAACCTCACTCCACTCCAGATTCTCGGCAGAGTCACATTGGGAGCAACTTGATTCCGGTGGGTATTGCAATCGGCTGCAAGTGGAGCATCTCTGGACTGTTAGTCGCCGTTCGTTCGCCGCCTCCCAGAAGGGTTTACTTACCTCATCAGGAATTGGTACGGGCCTTGGCATGGGGACCTCCTCTCGGTCCAGAATCTCTGTAAGCTTCCCGGGGATCCTGAGCTACAAATGAACTATATCATGATAACAGAGATTCCTGGAATTGCCAGCCAGCTGTATGGGATCACGTCATATTGCACAAGACCTCCTTTCGTGTGGCATTAGTATTGAGCCAGTGTTGATAGAACTGATCTGGTGTCTTGTAGCCCTGACCTTGGAAGGCACGGCGGGGCTGGTCGAGGGACTGGGTCTGCCGGTGACGATGATAACGAAGAAGCTGAGCGAGGACCACCCCAACGTGATGGACATCATGATGGACGGGACGGTGCAGGCGGTTGTGAACACCGTGACGGGCGAGCGTGCGAACCTGCAGGACGGGTTCGAGATAGGGCGGGCTGCTGTGGAGCGCCGGATCCCGTGCTTCACGTCGCTGGAAACGGCGCGAGCGGCGGTCGAGAGCCTGCTGCACGGGCCGTCAGGCTACAGCATTCGCCGCCGCGACGAGTACCTCGTCGAGGAGTAGGCGCGGGCGGTAGCGGCGGGCCGTTGTTGGGCCGTTGCCGAACACGTCTGCCGACCCTTGGCCCCGTCCAGAAGCATAGCGCGGCTGCTTCTCTTGCTCTTGTTGATCCAGCCTCGCTTGAAGTGCCTGCCCGCTTGGGCTGTATATGGGTTCCATGAAGCCGCGCTTACACACGGCAACTCGACCCACGTCTCGGAATCCTATCCCAGGGACTGGAATCTATATCAATGGTGGCTCTATACTGGTGCTCACCTCACCCTGGAGAGTTGGAGGAAACACCCTTGGCCAGCAAGGCAACTAGAGACAACATAGATAGGCGTTGGCAAATGTTGCAACCGGGCTGGGGACGCGACGACTTCAAGGGCGAGCGCGGAATGCTCTACGACGCCATCGTGGAGGGTGACAACGTCGATCACCTTTTTGGATGTAGTTGGGGCAGCGACAACGGGAACCATGACCGGGGCATCGTCGTCGCCACGGAGCGGGGGCTAGTTTTGCTCAACCGCGGCCGCCTCAGCAAGAACGTAGAACTAATCCCGTACCTCGCTATCCGGGAAGTAAGGGAGCAGGGGCCGGGCACACTGACCGTCGTAGCGCCTAGGCAAGACTACTCGATCACCCTGGAACCAGGCACCGCCAAGTTGGCCGATTACATCCGGGGCCGCTTGCACGCCGATGCAGCGTTCCTGGAGGACAGGTTGTCGAGCATTCTGATGGGCGAGGAACGCATTGACAATTGGGCAAATTGCACGGTGGGCGAGCAAAAGGTGTATGAAGCGGGGGATAACACCCATGGGGGCGGCGGTAGTTATCAAATCAATACGACATCTCTTATGAATTCTGAGGCCTTAGCCGTGGCGACCGACCGGCGCATCCTGTTCTGCACTCTGGGGTTTAATTATGAACGCGAGCGGGCAGGCAGCCCTCACGGAAGCATCCTGTCAGTGGAGTACTGGGGAGGGACGAGCGTCCGGTTCGTAGACGTCGACGCTGAGGTCCGCGCCCTAGAGTTCCGGGAGGAAGGCGACGCAACCCAGTTTGCAAAGCTGATGAGGGAGCATGTTGGCACTGCGGCGCGGCGGGTGTCTGCGGAGGCCAGGATTTCCGCAGAATGGAAGCTGCAACACCCGCTTTGGAACCATAGGAAAAACCATGACGGCGAGCGCCGCAAGCTCGTAGAAATCATGGATGACGACGAGCATATTGAAGCCCTGGCATGGGGCGATTACGGGGAGATGGGCGCGAATGAGGAACTCTACGGAGGCATCATAGCCGCCACCGGTCGCCGGCTCCTGTTGGTGAGCAACGGCCTGCTGGAGCAGAATGTCAGCCAGTTGTCTTACGATGGGATAGATGGCGTCGCGTTGAAAGGCGGTGAATTGATCATCACGGCCAAGTCGGGACATAGGGGGTATGAGATATCCAGCATAGACAACATGGATCCTCACGATTCCCGAAAGAAGGGATACAGCGGAGTATTTGCATCACGTCTTCAGGTGCTGGTCGGAACCGCTCACCAGCAGGCAGCAGCACAATGAGCGGGAGGGGATTGGTGCTCCAACCTCAGTTGCATCACCAAGACGTGTTGAGGACACCGTTGTAAGGACGAGGGTGACTTGACGCCTGGCGATGGTATATGTTCTACCCATGCCCAGCTATCCCCACATCCAGCGTTACCGTGCCGACAAGGAGCGGGTGATTGACCTGCTGAGGCGCGTCTGGGACGACGAGGGCAACCTGGTGGTGTTCGGAGACCGGGACAAGCACGAGTGGTCAGAGGCTCCGGATTCCTCACCCAGTTTACCCTGAGCGCAGTCGAAGGGATCAGAATCGTAGAGGGGTGGCGGTTCTTGCTTCAGCGCGGTCAGAGGCCGCCGACAGGCAGACCTGCTTTCGTATAAGCGGCGCTTGCCTCCCCATCGCGGCGCGGTGGGGAGGCAAGCGCAGTACGTGCCCGGCGTCTACAAGCCGGTTCTAGTTGCCGAGCTCATTGACCGCGATGGTCAGGCGGGCCACCGGGTTTCGCCAGTCGTGCATGGCAGGGTTCAGGTCTGAGCCCTCTCCCCCGTGAATGCCCGCGTGGACGTAAATGAAGCCCTCGGACTCAGCGTCGTCCTCGGCGGGGTTGCCGCAGGGCGGGCCGGGGATGTAGTCGCAGCTCTCGCTGTTGGCCTCGCTGCCCGCGTCGTAGGCGACCAGGTTGATGGTGCGCGACGTTGATACGTCAAGTCCGCTTGCGCCAACAAAGGCGTCGTTTGTGGTCACGAGCATGCTGACCAGGGACACCATGTAGTTGCCGTCGGTGACCTCAAAGTCCGCTGTAACCGTGGCCCCAGGCGGGATCGGCCCTTCGTTGAGGGCCACCACCATCGCCTCGCTGATGCTGTCGTTGCCATCGGGCGACCAGCCCGCCAACAGGCCGGACGCATCGGCGTCCTCGGCCATCATGGCCAAGGAGTCGCTTGCCGCCTGGCCGAGAGTGTACAGAGGCCCGGCATCCTGGCCATGCCTTGCAATGAAGACCGGGGACAGGATCTGCCCACGCGACAGGTTGGTGAAGGTCAACGATACCTGGAACTGATCGCCGTGTGGCATCATCATGTCAGTGGAAGCTGCGGGTCCCTGTGGGCCTTCGGGTCCCTGTGGACCTTCAGGACCCTGCGGGCCTTGAGGTCCCTGCGGCCCGGCTGCCCCGGAGCACGCCGCAACAAGAAACACTCCGGCAGTGATAAGCGCCACAAACCATAGCCGCGCAGCGACGCCTCTCACCGCCCTAAACGAATTTTCCTCAATGCTCAAATCAAACCTCCCGACTTTCGAAGATTTGGGGAGACTACTCTCAAGAAGAGGCGTTGTCAACGGAATTAAGGAAGTTGTAATGGCCGGCTGAGTGTCGTCCGTCCGACGCTGGCGCACTTTCGCCCATGCCATACAGACGGGTACTGCTCAACCGGCTACGGAGAGCGAGTGATGGCCCTGCTGAAGCGCGACTGCAACGTAGAGCCGGGCGGCAACGAGGGGGGCGGCCCACCTCCCCCCATCACCGCGTCACTATGTGCATGCCCGTGGCCTTGAACGACGCGCTCACCTGCGCGCCGGCCGACAATCCCATCTCCTGCGCCGATCTGGCCGTGACCAGCGCCACCAGCGGAAAGCCGCAGTCGACCACCACGCGTACCAGCGGTCCCATCGACGCCGTGGCTGCGATGACGCCCGGGAAGGCGTTCCGTGCGCTCGTCGGGGCCTGAGTGAGCGCCAGCACCACTTCCTCCGGCCTAACGCACGCGATGACCGGCACGCCGGGCTCCAGCTCGGACACGCCCTCCACGAGGTGGACGCCAACGCGCACGTTCACCATGCCCGCCTCGCCGGACTCGACGGTACCCTCCAGCAGGTTCTCCACGCCGACGAACCGGGCGACGTGTACGCTGCTCGGCAGGTTAAACACCTCGCTGGGGTTGCCCACCTGCAGCATTGAGCCGCCGATCAGCACGCCTATGCGGTCGGCTAGGCGCTGGCCCTGCGCCATGTCGTGAGTGGCCATGACGACGGTGGTCTGCAGCTCGTCGATGACGCGACCGATGAGCTCCTCGACCCTCGTCGTGGAGACCGGGTCCAGGTTGGCCGTCGGCTCGTCGAGCAGGAGCAGGCGAGGCTCGGTGACCATGGTGCGCGCCAGCGCCACACGCTGAATCTCACCGCCGGAGAGGGTGCGCGCGTTGCGGCTCTCGAATCCGGCCAGGTCCACGGTCTCCAGGGCGCGGCCCACGCGCTCGCGAATCGCGCCCCGCTCGTGGCCTCGCACCCGCAGGCCATAGGACACGTTGTCGAACACGCTGCCGCTGAATGCCATGGGCTTCTGGAATACGATGCCTATCTGCCGGCGCATCGCGATGCGCGCCGCCTCGGTCGACGGCGCCTCTGCGCCATCGAAAGCGATCGACCCCGCGTCCGGCTGCTCAAGCAGGTCGAGCAGCCGCAGCAGGGTGGTCTTGCCCGACCCGCTCGGGCCGATGATGGCCGTGACGCTGCCTTCGGGCACGTCCAGGTTGATGTCGCGGAGGGCGGCGTGGCCGTCGTACTGCTTGGTGAGGCCCTGTATCGTGATCATCGCTGCTGCCTGTGTTGGAATCGGCCCACCAGGATGTTGACGGTGAGCGCCAGCGACACCAGGATGATGCCCAGCGCCATCGCCAGCTCGAAGTTGCCGATGGACGTCTCCAGTGACATTGCGGTTGTGAGTGTGCGAGTGTAGCCGCGGATGTTGCCACCGACCATGATGGCCAGTCCTATCTCGGAGAGGGCGCGCCCGAACCCCATGAGCACGGCAGTCGACACGCCGTACCTCGCCTCCCTGACTATGGTGACGATTGCCTGCGTCCGGCCTGCCCCCAGCGAAACTGCGGTGTCGCGTATCTCCGGGGCCACGCCGCGAAGGGCGGAGATGGTCAGCCCGGCCATGATGGGCGATATGAGCAGCACGTGGCCCACCACGATGGCCGCGGGGGAGAAGAGCAGGCCCAGCCCACCGAGCGGCCCGTCTCGCGAGAGCGTGATGAACACCAGCAGCCCTACGAAGACGGTCGGCATGCTGAACAGCGTCTGGATGACGTTCACCAGCATCGCCTTGCCGCGGAAGCTGTGGAAGTGGATGAGGCTACCCGCGGGTATGAATATCAGGGCGGCAATGACGGTCGAGGTGGCGGCAATGGCCAGCGTCCTGCCGGTGATGGCGAGCACGTCCCGATCCAGGTACACTATGAGAAGCAGGGCTGATTGCAGGCTGTCCAGGACCAGTTCCAAGTGCGGTCTACTCCTATGGGCAGCTGGCGACTTGCCGGTCAGGATAGGTGGGGTTCCAGGGCGCGTCGCCTGCCGGATTCCAGTCCCTGGCCGGCACCAGAAGTGGGCTTCTATAGTCGCACCAACCGTACCATCGTATCATGTCTTGGACCTGGTCGGACGTCAGGAACCTGATGAGCTCGGAGGCCATGTCGTAGTTTACGGCGGGGTGCCGGTCAGGGCTGACCGCGATGGCCGAGTAGAGATTGAGCAGCGCGTCTCCCCGATCGACTAGGGGCACGAGCGCCTGCCACTGCCTGAAGTGATTGAACCTGGAGGCTTCGTAGGTGCTGCTCACGGCCAGCGCATAGGCGGACTTCTCGTAGGCCATCGTCAGGACGGCCCCCATGCCGGCGCCGGCCTCCTGGTACCACGGGCCGGAGGATCTGACCGCCCCGTAGTCCTGCCCGGCCTGGCTCCACAGGAGCATCTCGCGCGAGTGGGTGCCGGAGCCGTCGCCCCTGGACACGAACCTTATGCTGTCGGGCTCTGCCAGACCGCGCTGCATGATGCGCACCAGAGCGGCCTCCGGCTCCATGCCGCGGATGCCGGCGGGGTCGCTTTCCGGCCCCACAATGATGAAGCTGTTGTAGGCGATGGCGTGCCGGGCGACGCCGTGGCCCTCTGCAACGAATGCCAGCTCGCGAGCCTCGTCGTGCAGCGTGAGCACGTCCACGTCCCCACGTTTGCCTGCCTCGATGGCCTGGCCAGTGCCGCCCGTGAGCACGAGCAGGTCAACGTCGTGCTCCTTCTCGAAGATGGGTTCCAGCACGTCCCACAGGCCGATGTGGTACATGCTCGTCGTGGTTGCGAGCCTGAGCCGTTCGACGTCGACGGCGCCGGGCGCCACACCCGCGGGCGAGCAGGCCGCAAGTGTCGCAATAGCCACCGCCAGGAGAGCGGCGACCCACGCCGGCGCGAGTCGCAAGACTCCGCGGTCGCGGCGATGGCCAGAGGGCGTGTGGTGGGCGCTCAATGATGCGTCAGCGGTGTGCAAGGGTCTCCTGTTGGTTCGAGCCGGCGGAAGAGCTACGGGGACGGCGGAGAGATTGACTTCCGTACCAGCCTTGGTTCGTACGCGTATCTGGAGTAAACGGGTCTAGAATCCCACAGCCTATTCCGCACCAGCGATTCGCCACGCTACTCCCAGTGCGTAGGGAGCATGACCAAATCGGCTCCTGCGGTATTGTAACTGACAAGCGGGTAGGGCACAACGCGGGTTGAAGGAGTCGAGCTGGTTGACCGGTTGTCGCTATAGGCCATGGAAGAGGAGGCAGCACTCGCTGGAAACTGGACCTGGGAAATCTGCGCATTGATTGAAAGCAATGTCATCGAAGACGTGACATGCTGCTAAGCTGTAGACTCAGAGTCGCAGTGACCTTACCCCGTTATTTGTATCGGAGGCTAGTAGAGCGCAGCTTCCGCTTCAGCATACTCCTTTGGCGACCTGCCCATCAATGAGCTGCGGGGTCTGACCTCATTGAAGTCCCGCCGCCAGCCCTCTAGGACTGAGGGAATGACTGGATCTGGGCCGAATAGCCAATTGCATCGAACCCGCCCCTTGATGTGCTCGGCGGCCAATAGTTCCTGCGGGCAGGCGCTTTCCCTGCCGGCCTTACCACCGCAACTAACGTCTCAGGAGCCTCGATCCTGCCGCCGTCGCGTCGCCCGCTCTATAGCAATGCTGATTTAGTTTTTCTGCCTCTGTATGGACTCTCTCCGGCATTCCCTCGAATTATCCATTCCAAGGGCTGTTCTCATCACTTGGACGACGCTGTCGTGTCCTTTCCAGTCTTATCTCTCTTCAATGCCAGTCGTGGCCGTCGGGCATGGACACGCCGACGTTCACCCTCCGCAGCTCCGAGGCGACGATGTTTGTGGTGCCGTCCCACCGGGACACCACCCCCTTTGCCAGGAGCACGCTGCCCCTGAGCTCCCGGCGGTGCCTGGCGAAGACCTTCTGCCACAGGATGAGCTGCACGTCTCCCGTCTCGTCCTCGATGGTCACGAACACCGTCCCGCTCCGCCCCCTGGGATGCTGCCTGACGACCGGCCAGCCGGCAATTACCACCTCACGGCCCTCGTCAGCGTCCTCCACCGCGGCCGCCGGCAGTACGCCGTCACTCAGACCAGGCCTCACGAAGTCCATCAGGTGCCCGCTGGGGTAGATGCTCATGACCCTGTACTCTCCGGCCATCCTCTCGAAGGCGGTGAAGTCTGCTAGGTCCGGCACACCGTCCTCCACCGATACGGGGAAGGCCCTCTGGCCGCTCCTGGTAGGTCTTGCGGAGAGGCCTGCCTCCCACAGCGCCTCGCGGCGGTTGGGGTTCAGGCTGTCGAAGGCCCCGGCCATCGCTAGTGACAGCACGGCCTGGGGTTTCAGGCCTGTGCGCCTCACCAAGTCTGCGGGAGTGACGTAGAGGCCGTGCCTCTCCCTCTCATCGACCATCGCCCTAGCCGACTCCTCGCCCACGTCCTTGATAATGCCAAGGCCCAGCAGCAGGTAGCCACCGTCTGGGGTGCACCTCGGCTGGCTGCGGTTCACGCAGGGGTTGAGGAAGGTCACGCCGAATCGCCGAGCGTCCTCCTTGATGGTCTCCATGGGGTAGAATCCCATTGGCTGGTTGTTCACCAGGGTCACAAAGAACTCCAGGGGGTGGTAGCGCTTCAGCCACGCGGCCTGGTACGCGGTGACGGCGAAGGCGTGGGAGTGGGATTCCGGGAACATGTAGTGGCCGTTGATCTTGTCGAAAATCTTCAGCGCGACCTCCTCCGGTACGCCGTTCCCCAGTGCTCCATCGATAAACCTCTGCCTGTGCATGGCGATGAGATGCCCGGCGTTGGGCCTGGCGAAGGCCCGCCGCACCTCGTCGGCCTGGGCCGCCGTCATTCCCGCCACGTCCATGATGAGCTGCACCACCTGCTCCTGCCACACGATGATGCCGCAGCCGCGCTCCAGCGCCCGCCGCTCCAGCGGGTGGTCGTACTCCCAGGACGCGCCGTGCCTGTACCGCTCCACGAACTGGGAGACGGAGCTGCCCTGCACGCCGACGCCCGGCCGTATGAGGGCTACCTGGTAGGCCAGATCCAGGGGGCATCGAGACCTGAGGCGCTGGGCCATCTTGAGCTGGGCCGGGGACTGGAGCAGGAAGACGCCCTTGGAGCGGCCCTCGTTGATGATGTCGTACACGTTGGCGTCTTCCGGGTCAACCCGGGCGAGGTCGGGCCTCCTGCCATCGCGCTGTTCCACCAGGTCCAGCGCCTCCTCCAGCTGGTCAAGCACAGGCAGAGATAGGAGGTCTATCTTGGCGAAATTGGCGTCAGCGACGCTGTCCTTATTCCAGTCCATGATGTAGCGGCCCGGCATGGCGCCCTCGCGCACCGGCACCATGCCGGAGATGGGGGAGTGGCTCAGCACCATCCCTCCTACGTGCTGCCCCAGGCTCCTGGGTGCGTGCATCAGCTGGGGCGCCATCTCAAGCAGGTCGCGCCAGCCCGGAGCGTCCACCCGCTCCCGGAAGGCCGGAAGTCCCAGCATCTCCTCGCGCAGGTCGGCGCCGTCGTGGGAGTGGATCTGTCTGGAGAGTAGGCGGAGGTCGTCCTTCGGCAGGCCCAGGGCCTTGCCGAGGTCCTGGATGATGCCCTTGGCGGAATAGGTGGCTATGGCCCCGGCAAGGACGGCGTGGTCGGGCCCGAAGCGGCGGTGGACTCGCTGTATCAGCTCGTCCCTGAGGACGCGCGGGAAGTCCAGGTCTATGTCCGGCAGGACGGAGGTGTCCTCGGAGATGAACCGCTCCAGGGTGAGGTCCCACCTGAGCGGGTCGACGTGGCTTATGCCGATGAGGTAGCCGGTCAGCAGCGCCACGGACGAGCCGCGGCCCCTGCCCGGCGGCCTCTCCTCCAGGGGTGTTTCCGGGTGTACCAGGCCCCGGTCCTCCATGATGCCCTGGGCTATGAGGGCGATCTCCCGGTAGAGCAGCAGGAAGCCGGCTATGTTGTGCCGGGCAATCAGGCTGAACTCCTCCTCCAGGCGTTCCTCCACGCGCCCGGATATCCCACCGTAGCGCCTCATCGCCGCCTCTGTGCACAGACGTCGCAGATAGCTGTCGGCGGTGTACCCATCCGGCACGGCGGGATCGGGCAGGGTATAGCCCAGGTCCGTCGCCAGGTTGAAGGAGCACTGCTCGGTAATCCTCAGGGTGTTGGCGACGGCCTCCGGGCAGTCCCGGAAGAGGCGCGCCATCTGCTCCGGCGGCTTGAGGTGCAGGTGGTGGTTGGGGTTGATGGATGGCAGGGCCTGGTCGATGGTGGTGTTTAGGCCGGCGGCGACCAGGGCGTGCTGGAGCCTGTACCTCTCCAGCGAGTGGTAGAGGGCGTCGTTGGTGGCCACAACGGGAACGCCGGCCTCCTTCGCAAGCCTCGCCGACTCCCGGTTGCGCTCCGTGTCCCCCTGGAGGAAGTTGTGCTGCAGCTCCACGTACACCGATCCTTCGCCGTACCAGTCCAGGTAGTCTGCGAGAAGCGCCCTGGCGTCCTCGCGGCGTCCTTCGGACAGGAGCCTGGCGAGAGGCCCGCCGCGGCCGCCTGTGAGCAGGACAACGCCGGCGGCGTACTCCCGCAGAAGCGCCGGATCCAGCCGGGGCTTCCTGCGGTCCACGGAGCTGGCGAGGGTGAAGAGACGGGAGATGTTGGCGTACCCCTCTCTTGTCCGGGCCAGCATGACAAGGCGGGCCCCGTCCAGCATGGTGAGCTCGCCGCCGGTTAGGGGCTGTATGCCCAGGCTGCCGGCCAGCCGCGCGAACTCCAGCGCGCCGCACAGGTTCACGTCGGTGAGGGCCAGGGCAGGATACCCGAGCTCCGCCGCCCTGGACAGCATTTCGTGTACGTGGGACGCCCCCATCCCGAAGGAGTAGAAGCTCTTGGCGTGCAGCTCGACGTAGCCGCCGGTCACGACAGCATCCAGCCTCACTAGGCGGGCTGCCTGTACCAGCAGCCGTCCCGGTGGTCCAGGAATATGGTGAGCAGCCGTCCGTCCTCGCGGCTCACCCGGTAGTAGGTGCGGGTGAGAGGCCTGGGCATCCACCACAGGTCGAAGCTCCACGTGTCCTCTACGCGAGAGACCACATGCCAGCGATTGCCGGCGCGCACCTCGACGGGCCCGCTGTCCGGCCCGCAGCGCACCTCGATTGCGAATGGAACGGATACGGGCCTGAGGCCCTCTCTTCCGCGCGAGTCGACCGGCACCTGCACGGAGCGCATCTCCGGAGCGGGGTGCCTGGGAGCGACCTCTGCCACCCGGTGCAGTACGCTCACGCCGCCTGTGCGGGACTGAAGCTGCCTCTCCACCTCCACCAGACGCCGCTCCCTGCCTTCCCGGACGTCCGGCAGCAGGCCCATCTGGATCCCGGACTCTCCCGTGAGACCGGCGAGGGTCAGGGTGACCTCCTCCACCGGCGCCTGCGGACGATCGGTCTCCAGGCGACTCCTCATTATGAACGACGCTCGCTCCGGGCTGCCCGCGCTCTGCTTGAAGTGGACGCTCCTCTCCCAGGTGGGCGCTCCGTTGAGTGCACAGCTCAGGTCGGCCCTGCCCGCGTACCTTCCCCGCATCTCCGGCCTGGCATAGGCCCTCTTCAGCAGGGTGTCCACCGCCGTCTGCAGGAAGTCCAGGGAGTTGGAGGAGAAGAGCATGGAGACGCGCTCCACCACAGACTCCTCGTGCCTCATGGGGTTCAGAGGGCTGTGGTCTATGCCGAGGCATAGCTCCCGCGCCGTCCTGCCCGGGAAACCGAACTGGTCCAGGAGCGCGCCCTCCCTCATCGCGGCCACCTCTCCCATGGTATGAAGGCCGAAGCGGTGCATCTGCTCCTTCGTCTCTTGGGGCAGGGGTAGGAGGTCGATGGAGTGAGGCGCGAGAAAGGAGGCAACGTCGTCCGGCGCCCTCACGGCTCCGAGGGGCGTGCTGGACATGGCCGCCACCAGAGCGGGGAACTTGGCGCGCGCCACTCCCACCCTCGGCGCCAGGTCGTGGGGCGCGGCGTTGAGCAGGGCGTTCACCAAGCGGGCTTCGCCGCCGTACATGTCCTCCAGACCGTCCAGCCCAACGTAGGCCACACCCAGGTCCGATCTCTCCACGCGGTCGCTGGTCCCCTGCAGGGAGGCGAGCGCCTGGCCGAACACGCGCCGGTAGGACTGCTCGTCCGCTTCCAGTACGACGGCGTTCGTCTGGCGGGACATAGCCTGCTCAATGGTCATTCCGGCAGAAACGCCCTTGCACGCCGGCAGATGGTCGACTACGACGGGTTTTGGCCCGGAGCGGTCCACGATGACGGCGGGGCTGTCCTTCAGGTGGGGATGGCGTCGCATCTCCACCTTGGCCCTCAGGTGCGTAACGAGGACACAGGCTACCTTCAAGGCTCCTCCCGGGATACATGGTTGGAGTGGTGCAGGTGCATCGTAAAGAACGCCCGTGCTGTCCGTCAACCGTCTTATGGCATAGGACAGGGAGTAGCAGTGATGATTTTGGGTAGCAAACCCTAGCGTAAGGCATGACTGCTTGAGTCCCACCGCTGTCTCGTGTGCCTATGCTCAGGCTCCTATGCGGTCACTGCTCAACTGGTCGATGGGAATGCAGACCCGACCCCGGGCACGAGGTGAAAGCGCTTGGTTCTGGACCGCTGCTGTTATGTCCCGGCCCACTCGAAAGCCAGGGTGGCGTAACGCACGAAAATGCCGCCGCCGGGGGGATTCGCCTCCGTCAGCGCGGGGTGATTCCAGACCTGCGGTGTGAAGGTGGACGGCTGTGTCGTCTGCTGGGGGGATTCCGCGTCTGCGTGGCCAGGGTGGACGGCGGCACGCCAATCACGGCGCGAACTTGAACCTCAACGTGAAGGTTCTTGATTTTATCAAGTCTGGTTGGCCGGAGCCAAGCTGAAAGGCCCCATCGGGACGAGTCTGGACTCACTGCCCATCCCCGACCACCACCAGCGCATCACAACCGCTGCCCAACAAGCTGCTGGAACCATGGATCAGCGCCCCGCGTCACATGATGTTTATAAGGGAGAAACAATCTCGTTACGTGTCGGAAACACGATTGCGCACAATTGCACATACTCTAGAACTTAGATTCACCCCGCGTGGAATAGAGTATGTCATTGGAAACACAGATAACATCGGCTGCCACTGCTACGCACTGCTCCTACTGTGCACTCCAGTGCGGCATGAAAATCCTCCCGTCGTCCGGGCAACCGAAGGTCGCAGGCGACCCTGACTTTCCCGTCAACCGCGGAGCGCTGTGCGTCAAGGGCTGGACGTCGGTCGAGACTCTGGCCCACCCTGACAGGCTCCTCACGCCCCTCATACGCGCCACGGACGGCGAGCTGAAGCCGGCTAGCTGGGAGGCGGCTTTGGACCGGGTTAGTGAGGGCATAAGGAGCGCGCAGGAGAGGTACGGGACAGACGCCATTGGCGTTTTCGGCGGCGGTTCCCTGACCAACGAGAAGGCGTACCTCCTGGGCAAGTTCGCTCGTGTGGCCCTGCAGACACCCAACATCGACTACAACGGCCGCTTCTGCATGTCATCGGCGGCCGCGGCGTCCATTCGAGCCTTCGGAGTGGACAGGGGTCTCCCCTTCCCCGTCGAGGACATTGCCGGCGCGGAGGCGATTCTCCTGGTGGGAAGCAACGCGGCCGAGACCATGCCACCCATCATGCAGTACTTCGACCGATGCCGGTCATCTGGCGGAACCCTGATTGTCGTAGACCCGAGAGCGACCCTTACGGCCCAGCGAGCCAACCTTCACCTGCAGCTCACGCCCGGGACCGACGCCGCCCTGGCAAACGGCATTCTTCACGTGCTCATCGAGGAAGGTATGATCGACGAGAAGTACGTAGCAGAGCGCACCGTCGGCTTCGACCTGGCGAAGGCCAGCGCGGTTTCCTACTGGCCGGGCCGCGCAGAGCGCATCACGGGAGTCCCGGAGCAGAATATAGCGCAGGCGGCCCGAATCCTTGGCAAGGCGCGCACCGCAATGGTCCTGACAGCGAGAGGCGCGGAGCAGCAGGCGCAGGGCGTTAACAATACGCTGTCCTTCATAAACATAGCGCTTGCCCTCGGCCTCGTCGGCAGGCCCTTCAGCGGCTACGGCTGCCTCACCGGGCAGGGCAACGGACAGGGCGGACGGGAGCACGGCCAGAAGTCCGACCAGCTGCCAGGATAAAGAAGACTGGATGATCCGGAGGCTCGCAGGCACGTCGCTGAAGTGTGGGGTGTGCTGGAGTCCAGCCTCCCGATGCCGGGCTCGTCGGCCTACGAGCTACTCGATAGCCTTGGCAGCGACGGCGGTGCAAGAGCCCTGCTGGTGTTCGGCTCAAACGTGACTGTGTCGGCTCCCAACGTCGTCAACGTGGAGGCAAAGCTGCGCTCACTGGACTTCCTGGTGGTGGGCGACTTCTTCCTGTCGGAAACGGCGAAGATGGCGGACGTGGTGCTGCCGACGCTCCAGTGGGCCGAGGAGGAAGGCACCATGACCAACCTGGAGGGACGGGTCATACGACGGCGCAGGGTGTCCTCCCCGCCTGCAGGACCCACGCGACGAACTGACGCTCCTCTACGACCTGGCGGACCGCATGGGAAGGGGACGCTACTTCAGCTACGCGGGCGCGGAGGAGGTCTTCGACGAGCTGCGACTCGCCAGCGCCGGAGGCGCCGCCGACTACTCCGGCATCACCTACGACAAGATAGAGCGCTCCAAGGGCGTGTTCTGGCCCTGCCCAGAGGAGTCCCACCCTGGAACGCCCCGGATGTTCGCCGACGGCTTTCCAACCGCGGACGGGCAGGCCAGGTTTCACCCGGTCGTCCACAGCGCGCCGGCTGAAGTACCGGACGAGGACTATCCGCTCTATCTCACCACGGGCCGCGTGATGGCTCAGTACCAGTCGGGCACGCAGACCCGGCGCATCAGCGAGCTGCGGAGAATGGCACCGAACCCGCTCGCCGAGATTCACCCCGCGACCGCAAGGACATACGGCCTCCTGGATGGGGAACGCGTGATGCTGGCCACCAGGCGCGGGGAGGCGGAGTTCAGGGTTAAGCTGACGCCGGGCATTAGACACGACACCATCTTTGTGCCATTCCATTGGGGCGGCGCGCAGGCTGCCAACAGACTGACCAACCCCGCACTCGATCCAATCAGCAAGATGCCGGAGTTCAAGGTTTGTGCTGTCAGGATCGAGAAGGACGGAATAACTCCGAGGGCAGAAGCATGACAAAACAGAAGCTGGTAGTGGTGGGCAATGGTATGGCCGGAGCGCGGCTGGTGGAAGAGGTGCTCAACAAGGGAGGCGGCGACAAGTTCGAAATCTCTGTCTTCGGTGATGAGCCGCACGGGAACTACAACCGCATCCTCCTGTCCGGAGTCCTCTCCGGCACTCACAGCGAGGACAACATCTTCATCAATCCACTGGAGTGGTACGAGAAGAACAACGTCAAGCTGTTCGCGGGCGTCCGCGCTATAGGCGTGGACCGCAAGGCCCAGACCCTCTACGCAGCCGGTGGGCATCGCGTACCCTACGACAAACTGGTCATCGCCACGGGGAGTGTGCCCTTTGTGCCGCCGATGGACGGGCTGTACGAAGACGACGGCTCCTTTCGGCCCGGCCTCTTCGTCTTCCGTACCCTCGACGATTGCGTGCAGATGATCGAGCACACCTCCACGGCGCGCAGCGCGGTGGTCATCGGAGGAGGCCTGCTTGGGCTGGAGGCTGCGCGCGGTCTGGTCAATCGCGGCCTGGAGGTTCACGTCGTCCACTTGGCGGCGTACCTGATGGAGTCCCAGTTGGACTCCTACGCGGGGGAGCTACTCAAGGGATCGCTGGAGGCCATGGGCGTCACCTTCCACCTGGAGAAGTTCACTTCAGCAGTGCTGGGAGAGGGACGTGTGACCGGCATCCTGTTCAAGGACGGTTCGGAGGTGCCCTGCGACATGGTGGTCATCTCTGCCGGCATCAGGCCCAACGTGGACCTTGCCAAGACGTCCGGCCTGAACGTTCGCCGCGGAATCCTGGTCAACGACGATCTTGCTTGCAGAAACGACCCCAACATCTACGCGATTGGGGAGTGCGCCGAGCACCGGGACGTCACCTATGGACTGGTTGCTCCACTCTGGGAGCAGGCGAGTGTTCTCTCCGACCGGCTGACCGGACGCGCCCCCGACTCCAAATACGTGGGATCAAAGGTGTCCACCAAGCTCAAGGTGATGGGCGTCGATCTGGCGGTGGCCGGCGTGAAGGAAGCCCGGGATGAGAATGACGAGGTGGTCACCTATGTCGAGCCCGGCCAGCGAGTCTACAAGAAGCTCATCGTGAGAGACGGCCGGATTGCGGGAGCGATTCTGCTAAACGACGGCTTGTCGTCACCCCGTCTGCTCCAGGCCTTCGACCGCAACGAAAGGGTCCCGGACAGCCGTGCAGAGCTGCTATTCGGCATATCCGGTGGGCTGCCGATTCCGGACGTGGCCTCGATGCCGGACGATACCCAGATCTGCAACTGCAACGGTGTCAGCAAGGGGAAGATCGTCGCAGCCGTCAAGTCAGGGTCCAGGAGCCTGAAGGCCGTTTGCGATGCCACCAGAGCCGGCACAGGCTGCGGATCGTGCGGGCCGCAGGTGCAGGAGATCCTCGAGTTCGCCGCCGACGGACTGGTCGCAGAGGACCCATCGGCCCACTACTACGTCCGGGGCATCCCGCTCACCAAGCCGGAGCTTGTGCAAGCCGTGAAATCTATGGAGCTGAAGAGCGTGTCGTCCGTATTCAATACGCTGGCGGGCGGCCGAGAGGACGTGGGCAGCAAGGTGGGACTCGCCTCGCTACTGAAGACGATATGGGACAGCGAGTACGAGGATGAGCGGGACGCCCGCTTCATCAACGACCGCGTTCACGCAAACGTCCAGCGAGACAGCACCTTCAGCGTGGTGCCCCGCATATACGGAGGCATAACCACGCCGGACGAGCTGCGCCGCATCGCCGACGTTGCGGAGAAGTACGAGGCCGGCATGGTGAAGATTACCGGCGGGCAGCGCATAGACCTCCTGGGCATTCCCAAGGAGCACCTTCCGGATGTATGGCGAGAGCTGGACATGCCCTCCGGTCACGCATACACAAAGGCGTTCAGGACGTGCAAGACGTGCGTCGGCACCGATTTCTGCCGCTTCGGGCTGGGAGACAGCACCACGTTGGGAATCGACATAGAGAAGCGCTTCCAGGGCGTAGAGATGCCCCATAAGGTCAAGATGGCCGTCTCAGGCTGCCCACGCAACTGCGCCGAAGCCACCGTCAAGGACGTTGGAGTCGTGGCAATCGAAGGAGGCAAGTGGGAGATCTACGTAGGAGGCGCGGCCGGAGCGAACGTCCGCAAGGGTGATGTGCTGTGCATAGCGGACTCACCGGCAGACGTGCTCAAGTACATGGGCAGGTTCCTCCAGTACTACCGGGAGAACGCGAAGTACCTGGAGCGTACCTATGGATTCGTCGAACGGATCGGAGTGGAGCGGCTGAGGGAGGTCCTTATGGACGATACCGAGGGCCTGTGCGGCCAACTGGACGAAGACATCCAGGCCGCCGTCGAAGCCTACATCGACCCCTGGAAGGAGGGGGAGCACCCGGTCCACAATAACCAGTTCGCCACGACCACGGCGACTGTAGCAGCCGAGGCATGAAGGAATGACGGGAACAGGAGCGGCCGCGAAGCAGTCACAGACCTATGACCTGGGTCCTGTCGACCAGATACCCATCGGAGAGGGACGCCTTCTTCGAATAGGGCACATACCGGTGGCGGTGTTCAGGGCGCGCGACGGCAGCGTGTTTTCGACTCAGGCCCTCTGCCCGCACATGGGCGGCCCGCTGGCCGACGGGATCATCGGCGGGGGCGAGCTTCAGTGCCCGCTGCACGGCTACAAGTTCGAACTGGACACCGGTAAGCCCGTGGGCAACGACTGTAAGGCATTGAAGACGTACCGCGTCGAGGTCTCGGAGCAGCAGCATATCCTGATCGCGTTGGAAAGAGTCCAAAAACAGACTACGTGAAAGAGGCTGTAGATGGCTTTCGTTGAGTCCAAGGCAACAAGAATCTCACTATTCAGTCTGAAGTCGCCTCAGATGCGGACATTCCATCTAACCTGGTTTGCGTTTTTCCTGGCGTTCTTCGGCTGGTTCGGCATCGCGCCTCTGATGGCCATTGTGCGGGACGACCTTGGACTGACGAAGACCCAGGTGGGCAACACGATCATCGCATCCGTGGCCATCACGATTGTGGCAAGGCTGGCGATCGGTTGGCTCTGCGACAGGATCGGGCCGAGGCTGGCGTACAGTGGCCTACTGGTCCTGGGCTCCATTCCGGTCATGAGCATCGGCCTGGCCCAGAGCTACGAGACGTTTCTCCTGTTCCGCCTGGCGATTGGTGTGATTGGCGGGTCCTTCGTGATCACCCAGTACCACACATCTGTCATGTTCGCGCCCAACGTGGTCGGGACGGCCAACGCGACAACGGCCGGGTGGGGCAACATGGGAGGTGGCGTGACGCAGATGGCGATGCCCCTGGTGCTGGCCGACGTCCTCATGTTCGGCGTGGGCGAGACCGTTGGATGGCGGGTAGCGATGGTGGTTCCCGGCGTCGCCCTGCTGCTGGTCGGCGTAGCATACTACTTCTTCACCCAGGACTCCCCGGAGGGCAACTACTCCCAGCTGAGGGCCGAGGGCAGAATGCCTTCCGCCGCGGCCACCAGGGGGACATTCCTGGAAGCTATCGCAGACTACCGCGTCTGGGCGCTGTTCGTAATCTACGGCGCCTGCTTCGGCGTAGAGCTGACCATCAACAACATCGCGGCTCTCTACTTCCACGACGGATTCGAGCTTAGCGTGGCGACGGCGGGCCTCATCGCGGGTCTCTTTGGCCTGATGAACATCTTCGCCCGCACCATGGGAGGAATGCTGGGAGACAAGGCGGGAATCAGAGCCGGGTTGAAGGGTCGAGTGTTCTTCCTGGGCGTGGTGCTGCTGCTGGAGGGATTTGCGCTGTTGCTCTTCTCACAGATGGCCACGCTGCTGCTCGCCGTGGGCGCGATGATTGTGTTCAGCCTGTTCGTGCAGATGTCCGAGGGAGCTACCTTCTCGGTGGTGCCATTCATAAACCGCAGGGCACTTGGGTCAGTGGCGGGTATCGTGGGAGCCGGCGGCAACGCAGGGGCCTGGCCTTCGGGTTCCTGTTCAGGATGGTGTCCCTGGACACCCAGGGAGCGCTGGCGATAGTGGGGCTGTTTGTGCTTGCGGCCTCCGCGCTGGTGTTCCTGGTCAGGTTCTCCCCTGCCCGTGAGTCGGAGGAGCGACAGGCGATACAGACCGCCCTGGCGTCCCGGCGCATGGCACGCACTGCCGCGGAGGCAGCCGGAGACTAAGGTTACGAAGGTACGCTTGTCGCCTGGGTGTGCTCAGCGTCCAGGCGACAAACTGCTTCCTAGCGATAGGGGCACGTGAGACGCCTCAATCGAGTGCAGGAAGTACCTTCCCAGGCTTATTCCATTGTCCTGTCCACCGGCCGAGGCTCCAATGCACCCACGCGCTCACTCATCTCACGGGCTGCCCTGTACTCCACCTCGGTGTCCAGGTCCATGAAGGAAGCCAGCTCCGGGTCAAGGTCAAGGAACTCACGGCCATCCACGTACTGGACCTTGCACGTTGCGAGCAGGGCTTTCAGCGACGTCGTCCCTTCATCCAGCAGCCCCAATGCCGTGGAAAGGCAGGCGGTGGAGTAGAAAGCGTGCAGGGGTTGAATGCGACCCCCAACGTTCGCCGCCAGCGCGTCGCACTCGGCGGTGAGAAGGCTTGCCATACGCCGGATGACCTGCGGCGACAGGAAGGGCATATCGCAGCCCACTGCAAAGCACCACCGCGCATCGGAGGCAGCGAGTCCACGGGCGAGTCCCACCAGCGGGCCTTGTTCGTCGCGATCGTCGATGAGCAGCGTGGCGCCCAGGCTAGCCAGTCGCTCTCGGTCGCGGCCCACCACGTACACCGTCTTGAACACAGGCCGCAGAATCGCGACTACCGTCTCCAGGAGTGTGGCGTTGCCGAATGGCAGGTGCGCTTTTGGCACACCCATACGGGCGCTTTGGCCTCCCGCAAGGACGATGGCGTCCACGTCTCCCAGTTCAGGCCCAGTAATCACGCACGTACGAGACTCTTCAAGGCTGTGGACATATCCAGCCAATTCTAGCACACGAACCGCGCAGGAGCGGTGGGTTGCAGAGACACGACGTGGCTAGGTGGTGGCCCGTTCTGCACACGGAAAGTCGTGGGCGGAAAGTCACCTGAGTCTGGTCGCAGGGGTGATTTGTGAAATGCGGACCTGAATCTCTTGCGCGGACTTGAGTCTAGTGCAGGATGGCGAAAGGGGGGGACGTGCGGGACGGTCAGCGCCTTGCGCATAGCCATGTCCGCCTCCGCACATGGCGGGCGTTCGCCGGAAGGGCCAAAATGAGCCTCCGACTACACGTCCACAACAAACCTCAGTGCGAAGGTTCTTGATTTTGTCCAGTTAGGTGGGTCGTTTTGTACCAGAGGCTTGAAGGGCCGAAATCGGGGAGGCGGAGCAGGGAAAATGGGCCGGCGGAGCTGACGGCCGCCTTTCTTGGCGCGGTCTGATGTGACGTGGGGGATATCCCCCGTGAGGTGTATCATGTGATGCACCTTCCAGGCTCTGCCGACCTTGGAGGGGTGTGGACCATGTGAAAGGGGTGTACAGGAGATCGAGTTTGGCAACAGAGTGACGGGAGTCGTGATTTCGTAGCTGAAACAAGGGGAAGGCCCCTCTACAGGACGTGAACAGTGAACACTTTCTTGAAAGGCCCCAGTTCAGTCTGAAGGGCCAAAACTCGGGCGATGGCGTAGGGGTCACGACATGGCGGGGAAACGGGGTATGTGATGCAAAACACGGTGCAGGGGGCATCCACGGCCCTATGGAGCGGGGTGACACGTCAGTACGTGACTGTGCTTGGCGATCACCCGGACGAGACACGCAGACCCTGCTATCCGTGAGATAATTGACACTGACACTAAAGAGAGGTGCATCTGATGCTCAGCTGGCGGGGGGCCGGTCACCGATGCGCGGGGCTCTTCCTTCTTGGCGTGTTGGCCGTAGTTTCGCTCTCAGCATGTGATCCCGCGCCCCAGGCCGCATCTGCGCCGGATCAGACCGAGACCGCGGCCGCTACACAGGATCCAATCTTGGCCAGCACTCCGGCGCCTAAGCCATTGCCCAGTCCGACGGCGACCATGGCTGCCACGCAAACTCCAACCTCGGACGCCACTCCGGCGCCTAAGCCATTGCCCAGTCCGACGGCGACAATGGCTGCCACGCAAACTCCAACCTCGGACGCCACTCCGGCGCCTGCGCCGTTGCCCGATTTGGTCGTAGAGATCGCGGTTCGGTTGAAATCGAACCCCAGTATCATGTGGGGGGACGGGTGCATAGTTTCCAGCAGCGCAAACTTGCCGTTCCACATCGGCGAAATAACCGCCCGCGTCAGCAACGTAGGCGGCGGGGATGCGGGAAGTTTCACGGTTCAACTGAACGAGGCTGTTACAGAAACGGTGGACGGCCTGAGAGCGGGAGCATCTGCAACATTGGTTGTTTCCACGAGTCTTCGCAGTGAGAACGTAGCCGTTGTAGATGCTGGTTCCTCTATCGACGAGAGCGACGAGTCCAACAATACCGCCGAGACGTTCTTGCCGGTTCCTACCATCGTCCCGCTGCCAACCTGCACGCCGTCCCGTTGACGATTGCGCTCCGCACAACCTAGGGCGGACTGGGCTGTGGTGGCGATGTCTTGGGACAGGAAGTTCATGATGGGCAGTACTCCCACATCTTCATAGGGCCGTATGAGATTGCTGGGGCCGGGTCGCCGGACGGGTGGTTGTGGCTGACGATGACGGCGGGGACGGCCTCGATGACCGCCGGGCGGAAGACCTCGGCGTTCCGGACGATGGCCGATGAGACGTTGCCCTGGTAGATGACCCGCTGGCCTATGACTTGGTTCCTGGCGTTCAGGAGCAGCACTCTGAGTTGCTCCTGGGAGAGCGAGGCCATATCCGGCCCCAGCAGCCCGCGCACGTCTTCGGGGCAGGAGATAATGGGTAGGTCCCTCCGTGGGGGGCTCCGGGTGGAACTCGACGGCGTAGCGCACCGCCAGCTCTCCCAGCAGGTTCAGGTTGCTCCGCAGGGCGTCCAGCAGCGCGGTGTCCTTGGTGTGGGTCTTCTTCCTGGTCATGTCGGCCTCCTTCATCTATCGGTTAGAACAAGTAGTGGGTCCGCCCCTGTAGTGGGAAGCGGCCCCGTGGTTCTTGCGCTCGGCTGATGCGGGCGTCGGTGTTCGGTTGTCGAGGAACACGACCTCGGTGAGGTGGCGGTGCTGACCGTCCTCGGTTTCCCACGAATTCTGGACGAGGCGTCCCGCAACGTAGACCCGCTGGCCTTTGCCGACGTACTGGTTCACGGCCTCTGCGGTTTTGCCCCAGACGACGATGTTGTGCCAGTCGGCCTCGGTCTCCCCGTTCTGGCGTCGCCTGTCCGTTGCCAGCCTCAGCTTGGTGACGGCGGTGCCGCCCGGCGTATACTGCGTCTCAGGGTCGGTCCCAACCCTGCCCAGAAGCTCGACTTTGTTGATGGTGTGTGCCAATTCGGTTCTCCTTGTGTGTGAAGTAGCGCGGCCTTGCCGCGCCCGGTTGAATGAGAGCGGGACCGCCCCCTGTAGAAGGGGAAGACGGCCCCGTCCTGCGCTTCCGGTGGGGAGCGTCTAGCTGAACCCGATGTGCGAAATCAGGACCGCAGCCTGCGCAACCCTTGCAACCGGTTCGCCGAGCGTTCGGCAGTTCTGAGCGATCACCGTGACCCGATTATGCGCCCTCGCCACGTTCAGGCTCCGGCACACCCGGGCTATCTTCCTGTTCTGGCCCCTGGCGGACTGCATTCTGAGCCAACCAATCGTGTCGCCGTGGCCGGTGACGACGACGGCCCAATCGTCCCTGCCCATGAGGAAGAGATCGACCAGAGTGCCATCGGGGTAGCAGGAACTTGGGGTGGTGGAAAACCGCCATCCAAACCTGTATACATCCTCGACAAAGGTCTGCTATACTACGGATTGCGGCAAGTAGCCCCGCCAAGGTTTCACACAGCAACGGTCCATCAGACTCCTCGATCGCGTCTCTTCGCCCCGCGCTGAATCACAGGTGTTGCCTATGTCACCAAGGAGTCTCTTCGACATGTCTGTTAGTTCCCCAACCGTTCGCCCCCTACCTTCCACCCGTGTCCAAAGCTACCCCGCAGATTGCACTGACTGCGGCATGCCAACGACTGTCCCCTTTCGCCCGGCCCAGGACCGGCCGGTGTACTGTCGTCAGTGCTACAGTGCCCGCCGGACAAGCCCCACCTCCAGCGTCAGATCTACCGTGAGGGAGCAACTCCCAACCGTAGATGACCCGCCTGCTCAGGATAATCTGGACGGTGCGGTGGCCTTTGCCGGAATGTCCCTCAAGGCTGCAACCAGGGCGGCGATCCTCCGGATGAACATCATCGACCCCACGCCGATCCAGGAAAAGGCCATCCCTGCGCTCCTCGAGGGGCGGGACCTGATAGGCCAGGCGCGTACAGGATCCGGCAAAACGCTCGCGTTTGCAGTGCCGATGGTCGAGCGTTGCGACCCTTCGCTAAGGCAAATCCAGGCTCTTGTAATGGTACCCACCCGCGAGCTGGCCATCCAGGTTGCCGAGGTCATCGAGGCCCTGGCTTCTCGACAGCAGCTCCGAGTGACGCTGCTCTATGGAGGCCGGTCCCTCAGGCCGGAGTACACGGCGTTGAAGAACCGACCCCATATTATCGTTGGGACGCCGGGCCGTACCCTTGACCATCTGCGCCAGGGAACCCTCCAGCTGGAATCGGTAGGATTCCTTGTCCTGGATGAGGCTGACGAAATGCTGGATCAGGGATTCGCCAGGGACGTGGAATCCATCATTGACAGGATGCCCAGGAACCGACAGACGGCGCTTTTCTCCGCAACCATGCCGGAGTGGGTGACCCGGACCTCGGGGAAGCACATGCGCCAGCCCGTGAGAGTGGAGGTAGACGCAGGAATGCAGGCTCCCCCCAGCGTTGAGCACCTGGTCTACGGCATCGAACAGGGCGACAAGATCGAGGCTCTCAAAACGCTGCTGAATCAGCGTGATGGCGCTTCGGTTCTCGTGTTTCGAAAGACCAAGCACAGTGTCAAGAAACTCGCGAGCCAGTTGGATTCGATGGGATACCCGGTTGGCGCGCTCCAGGGAAATCTGAGCCAGGGCGCACGGGAACGGGTCATGGATGACTTCCGGTCAGGCGAGGTGGCCATCCTGGTGGCAACAAACGTGGCCGCCAGAGGTCTGGACGTTGAGGGTATTGGCCAGGTCATCAACTATGATGTGCCTGACTCCGGTCTGCTGTTCACTCACCGCGTCGGACGGACCGGTCGCGCGGGCTGCTCCGGCGAGGCGGTTACGTTCGTGACGTGGGAGGAGGAGCGCAAGTGGCGTGAGATTGAGAGAGCCCTGGGCCTCCACTTCACGCGAAAGCCCTGGAGCACCATGCGTCAAGCAAGTCACGCACGGGCAAGGGGTTCATAGCAGACTTCCCTCTCCAGCACGATTGTGATCCGGGTCGGATTGCCTGAACGACCTCTTGGGGTCTTGACCGGGCTTCGTCGACTTCCCGCGGGAGGCTAGGCTAGGGAATACAGGCTTCCTCCTCGCCATGTCGTGTCTCAGCATCCAACCACTGCCGCGCAGCCAGTGTGCTAGAATGAGCCGGATGTGTCTACTGCCTCGGAGAATCTCGTAGGGCATGACTACCAGGCCTGCGTTGGGAAACATGGTCCCGGCATTCCCAGGATGCGGCCATCACAGTCCGAGACTCGAAGGAACCTCCGGATGGAATCGTATGCGATTGAAGTGCCTCACGCGGCCCCATAGCCAGGACGTGCTCAGTGTACCGGCGACAAACGCAACTTCGACTTCTCACTCCGCAGTAGCGCGCGCCATGCGCCTGGAGGCCAGGGCGGTCTGTATTGCCTGCCGCTCCTCCGACTCTCGAGCAGGGGAGAACCTGACAAGGAATACCAGCGAAGAGGCCGCAAGCACAAACAGCCCCACTAGCGCCAGCGCTCCCTGGGTGTCCAGGGACTCCATCCTGAACAGGAACCCGAAGGCTACGGCCCCCGCGTTGCCGCCGGCTCCCACGATACCCGCCACTGACCCAAGTGCCCTGCGGTTTATGAATGGCACCACCGAGAAGGTAGCTCCCTCGGACATCTGCACGAACAGGCTGAACACTACCATCAACCTCCTGCTCAACGGTCCGGATCCGCACTCATCCCGCCACGACATCCTGCCTGAGGTCCGGAAACTTCTGGAGCTGTACCGAAGCGGTGACGCATCCTGGATTGTCGTGAGCAACGAGGCGGGACTGGAAGTGGTGCCCTCAACTCAGCTGGGCCGCATCTACGCGGATGAGCTAGGTCGCGTCAACCAGTTGGTTGCCGCAGAGGACGACGAAGTCTACCTAGTGGCCGCCGAGCTGCCAGTGACGATCAAGACGTCCAGACACGGAGAGCGTGCCGTTCACGACTAGCCGGGAATCGTGCCTAACTTCGCCGCTCCCGGCAGTATGGCCCCATATGCACCCATCCTGGCACCAGCATACCTCCCTCTCATATCCCTCGCTGGTGTCCGACATCCTTCTGATCCCAATCAATCTCTATCGAAGTCTCCTGAATCGTGGTACAACTGTCAAAGGCAATTCAGAGGGTCTCACCAGACACCTCCATCAATTAACTGGGACATATCTTGCCAATAGAAGTTAGGTTCGTCGCCCATGCCCTTCTGTTTGACAACAACCGTTTGTTGCTGCTGAGGCGACGCGCTGGACGTTATCTTGGGGGGCAGTGGGACCCACCGGGGGGTTAGTAAATGAGGGCGAGACCCCGCAAGAGGCTGTAGTTCGCGAATTCTGGGAAGAAACGGGCTTAGGTGTGAGGGTATATCGGAAGCTAGCTGAGCAACGCAATCTAGATACCGCTGGACGGCCGATAGAATTCGTGACAGTGACCTATCAAGTTGAACCTTCTAGGCCTTCCTCGCCTGTGCACCTAAACCCCTTAGAGCACGACAGCTATGATTGGGTGACGCTTGCTGACGTTGCGACACGCGAGACTGTATGGCACGTTGCACCTTCGATAGAGGCTTACCTGAATCACTCACATTAGCCGGTTAGTGAGCGGACAACTCTCATTGGGCAGCGCGCCACTTTTGGAGCAAAAAGGTGAGCCTCGGAGAAGGGAAGCCCACAATGACAACCGGCAGGCAAGAACGAGGTTTGAGCGGAGAGAGTGGGCAGGGCGGTCTGGGAGATGTGGGGATGGCGGAGAGGGTGGGATTCGAACCCACGAGAGGATTGCTCCCCTACGCGATTTCCAGTCGCGCCTGTTCGGCCACTCCAGCACCTCTCCGGACGCGGCCACTCTACGCCGCGCGCTGAGCCACTGGCGGAGAGGGTGGGATTTGAACCCACGTCCCGGTGCAACCGGGAACCGCTTTTCGAGAGCGGCGCCATAAGCCTCTCGGCCACCTCTCCGCGAGTGCATAGCATACCACATTGCGGCGGACGCCCCACATATCGCCGCGCAAAATTTGACAGCGCGAAACGCGCCATGCTATCATCCTGACGGGATGAGTTCTTGCCCAGATTTTGCGTGAGAGGGTGGCTTTCGCTTTGCGTGCAGCTATAGCGGGGCCGCCTTCTGCATTTGGCGGCGAAAGTGGATAGTTGGCAAGCCGTCGTTTTGGCGGCGGGACGAGGTACTAGGATGAGGTCCGGCGTGCCGAAGGTCCTCCAGCCCATATGTGGACGCGCCATGGTTGGCCTCGTGGCTGACTCACTCCGCGGAGCAGGTCTGGACGAGTTGGTCGCGGTGGTCTCGCCAGGCCCACCGAACATTGGCGAGGCCATTGGCGGCTGTGTATCGCCCGTCGAGCAGTCTGAGCCGCTTGGAACAGCCCACGCACTAGCCCAGGCCGGTACTCTGCTGGCCGGGCATAGGGGCCACGTTCTCGCCATCAACGGCGACCTTCCGCTCGTTTCCTCGGCTACGATTTCCGCGCTGGTCGAGCGCCACGAGTCGACGGGCGCCTGCCTCACCATCCTTACCTGCGACGGCCCGCCTTCGCATGGCATGGGGCGCGTGGTCAGAGACAGCAGTGGCGCAGTCGCTTCCATTGTGGAAGAGGCCGACCTGGACGATCGGTTCGCGTGCATTACAGAGGTCAACGTGGGCGTCTACTGCGTCAAATCGCCGTGGGTGTGGAAAGCCCTGTCCGAGCTGCCGACAGCCCCGAACGGCGAAATCTACCTAACGGGTCTGGTTGAAGAGGCGGTTCGCCAGGGGCACGCGGTTGAGTCAATGCCCGTTGTGGACGCATCGGAGGCTCTTGGCGTGAACGACGGCGTGCAGCTCGACCGAGCCAGGGAGGCGATGCGGAGGCGCGTCAACGACGGTTGGAGGCTGCGGGGCGTCAGCGTCATGGAACCGGCCTTCATCGACTTGACGGTGGAACTGGGCGAGGACAGCGTGGTCTATCCCAATACCTTCCTGCAGGGCAGGACTTCTATAGGGAAGGGATGCGCGATCGGTCCCGGATCCATGGTCACCGACTCCATGTTGGCGGACGGCTGCCGTGTCCTGCACTCGGTCGTGGAGGGCGCGGTGCTCGAGGAGGGCGTGGACGTCGGCCCCTTCAGTCATGTTCGCCCGGATTCCCACGTGGAGACGGGCGTGCACGTGGGCAACTTCGCAGAGATCAAGAATAGCCGGCTAGGGCGAGACACCAAGATGGGCCACTTCAGCTACGTTGGTGACTCGTGGGTTGGCGAAGGTGTGAACATAGGCGCGGGCGCCGTGACCTGCAACTTCGACGGCGTCGACAAGCACCGCACGATCGTGGAAGATGGCGCATTCATAGGCAGTGATTCAATGCTGATAGCGCCGGTGAGGATAGGAGCGGGCGCCAGCACGGGCGCCGGGTCGGTTGTGACGAAGGACGTGCCCCCAGGTGCACGCGTGGCCGGCGTCCCGGCTAGGATCATCGCCGGCGGCAATAACGGCGAACAAGTGGAAGCATGAGGGCGCGCAAGGCCTCGGCTAGCGCCTGCAGGGAGGTGATACGCCTTGGACGGTGATGGCTCGTTAGAAGCCATAGCCCTTGTCGTATCCATAGTTCTCTTCGGACTACTCGCTGCCGCGGACGGGCTCCTATCCGCGGGCGGGCAGGTAGGCGCGGCAGAGCAGGGCAGAGCGCGGCGTCGGTCGCTGATCTCCAACGATGGTGTGCGCGCAACAGCGCAGCTTGTCCTTGCCGTCGCGGCCGCCGCGGCCGCTATGTCGCTTGCCATTTCGCAGTCCGCCGGATGGGTTGTCGCCCTCTTGTGGAGCGCCGGTCTTCTGGTCGGGATGGTGCTTCTGCAGGGCATCGCGTTCGGCCTCGGGGCGCGATGGGCCGGCGCGACGCGCCTCGCGCTCCCGTTGCTGTGGCCGCTGGCGTTGCTGGCGGCGCCGCTAAACCTGCTGCGCAGTGCGATTGCATCGGCCCTGGCGGGCGATCCCGAGCGGCGCAGGAGCCGCGGGGATCCGGCGAATGCGCTGGTGAACGGGCTGCCCGGCCTGATGCCAGAGGGCGAAGAAGAAGAGGACCTAGAGCCCCATGAACGCAGAATGATCAGCTCCATATTGAAGCTGGATCGGACCACGGCGCGAGAGATCATGGTGCCCAGGATGGACATCCTGGCGGCCGACGCCTCCTCGACGCCGGGGCAGGTGGCGGACATGATGCGCGAGAGCGGTCACAGCCGGATTCCGCTTTACGGGGACTCGCTGGACGACATCGTAGGCATCGTGCACTCAAGGGATATGCTGCGCAACTTTGGCGTTGACGGCGAGGAGGTGAGGCTGACGGACATAGTTCGTGCGGCCCTCTTCGTTCCCGATTCCAAGCGCGTGGACGATCTGCTTCGAGAGTTCCAGGAGCACCGCATACAGGTTGCGATAGTCGTTGACGAGTACGGGGGTACCGCAGGTCTGGTGACCATTGAGGACCTTCTGGAGGAGATAGTTGGGGAGATCGAGGACGAGTTCGACGTGGATGAGCCACTCCACGAGATGCTCGACGAGCGCAGGGCTGTGATGGACGCGCGAATGCCGCTCGACGAGGTTAACCGCGTTCTCTCGGTCAACCTTGAGGGCGACGGATTCGACACGCTGGGTGGCCTGCTCTACCAGCAGCTGGGGAAGATGCCCAGCCCGGGTGATGAGCTGGAGGTGGACGGCCTGGACATCAAGGTACTCTCCACATTGGGACGACGCATAAAGAAGGTTGAGGTGGCGCTCAGGACGCAGGAGCGTGACTAGAAATTATCGGATGTAGATCGGATGTAGGTGCGGGGTTGGCGTGAGTGGGGGCAGTCTGTGAGTGGAAGGGCCAAGATAAACGAGAGAGCGGGGGTGGACAAGTCCCACCCCCGCTCTCCATTTCTGCGAAGTTCTTAGAACGGTTGGCGTCGGCGTAGTGACCAGCTTATCTCTGCTCTACTTCTCATCTCGTTTTCGATCATCATCATCTCGTCGTCGTAGAAAATCTCAGACACGGTCATGATAGGAGCGGTTGCCAGCCTGCCGCACATGCCCAACACCTCGAGGATCCAGGCCGTCGCCGGGGTACCGTACGAAGACGCTCGTGTCGTTTGGAGGGCGGATAGTTGGCTGGTGTCTGTTGAACGGGGAGAGAAGGACGGGTGTGAAACAAAAAGAGAGCGGGAGTGGAACCTGCCCACTCCCGCTCTTTCCATTCGTCTTTTGTAGATCGGTTGGCGCCGGCCTAGTAGCCGACTTGTTCCGCTCTACTTCTCCATCATCTTGTCATCCATCATCATCATGGAGTCGTCGTAGCACTTCTCAGGGACAGCCATGATGGGAGTGGTAGCAATCCGTCCGGACACTCCAAGGGCTTCCAGTGTATAGAGGCCGTCGCCCGGATATCTGACCTGATCGCTGGTGGCGTTGGGAGGCTTGGTAACGAGGTTGACCGCCAGCTCAAGCGCGCCCGCGGCGTTCACTTCGCCGGAGTACCAGATGCGAGACTCAATCGCGTCCTTGACCACGGAGAGGATGATGATCTCGCCAGGACCGAAGCCGGAGACCCAGACCTTGAACTCAGCGTCGTTGGCTGCGCAGACATCGCTGGTAACCACCGTTGCGCCGTCAGTCCTCTCTAGGGACCCCTGGGGTGATACTGCCGACTGGCGGTCGGCTAGAGCTGTGCCCGACCCCAGAGCTGCTACCAGCAGCAACGTTAGTATGAGAACGCCTTTGACCGACATAATCTTCTTCACTGCTGACAAGCCTCCCATTGCTCGTGATTGGTTCTGCGAAGCGCCTGCTCTCTCATGAATAGACGTGCGCCGTCTTCGATTCCCTGTCACAAATCTGCCTAATCATAGTCATCTCCCGCTTTTGTGTCAACCCTTATGGCTGGCAATTTTCGTGTTCTTTGGCGTGGAGTACACGCCGCTGCCTGAAATAGAGCTGCGATGCGAGTTTTAGAGGGTCTCCGGAGGCGAGCGTTGAGTCTTGATTGCGCGGCGCTCTATGCACGCTTTCATGGAGTGCCCGGCGATTTACTTGCAGCTATACTCTGCTATAATTCCCGCTTGGCGCAACCCCCATTAGCCACTGGGCCAGGGAGGGAATGGAACACGACGTAATCGAGAAGGTAACTCACCTTGTGTTCCAGCTTGCCTTTATCCTGGCGGCGGCCAAGGTGGGGGGCGAGATATGCCAGCGCTTCCTGAAGATTCCCCCGGTCCTCGGAGAACTGGTCGTAGGGATAATCATTGGCCCGTTTGCCCTGGGCCAAATCGACGTCCCGGGCCTGGGGCCGCTCTTCGAGGCGCCGCACAACGGGGGCGCCATACCGGTTTCGCTGGAGCTGTACTCCGTCTCTCAGATTGCGGCTGTGGTCCTCCTGTTCACCGCCGGCCTGGAGACCGACCTCAAGCAGTTCCTCCGTTACGCGGGCCCTGCTACGGCAGTCGCCATTGGCGGCGTGGTGTTCCCGTTCCTGTTCGGTGTCGGCGCCACGTATCTGTTCAAGCCCGGCGGCCTGGAGGGCGATCCGTTGCTGCACTCGGCCCTGTTCGTGGGCGCAGTTATGACGGCGACCTCCGTGGGCATCACCGCCAGGGTGCTGAACGACATCAACCAGCTGGACTCGCCCGAGGGCGTTACCATTCTCGCCGCCGCGGTGGTGGACGACGTCCTGGGCATTCTGGTGCTCACCATCATTCTGGGACTGTCCGAGCCGGACAATAGCGCGAACATCGGAAGCGTGGCGCTGGTGGGCGTCAAGGCCATCGGGTTCTGGCTTACGCTGATGGTGGGCGGCATCCTGTTCGCCAAGTATATTTCCGCAGCGCTGGGTTCCTTCCGCGGCGCCGGTTCAGGGATCGCGCTTGCGTTGGCCCTGGCTTTCCTGGCAGCGGGCCTAGCGGAGAGCTTTGGGCTGGCAATGATCATCGGGGCCTACACGATCGGGCTTGCGCTGTCCGGGACACAGCTGGCCAGGCAACTGGAGGAGCCCATCATGGCGGTGTACCACGCCCTGGTGCCCATTTTCTTCGTTGTGATGGGCATGCTCGTGGACGTGACAGTGATGGGCGGCGTACTCCTGTTCGGTGCGGTGATCACCTTCCTTGCGATCCTGAGCAAGGTTGTGGGGTCGGGACTGCCGGCGCTCTTCGCGGGGTTCAACAGGGCCGGCTCATGGCGTGTAGGGATCGGTATGCTGCCGAGGGGTGAGGTGGCCCTCATCATCGCAGGGATAGGACTCTCGCGGGGGCTGATCGGCCAGGACGTGTTCGGCGTCGCCATCCTGATGACGGTCGTGACAACTCTGATGTCGCCGCTGATCCTTGTGCCGTCGTTCGCCAGGGGCGGCGCCGGCAAGCGATAGGGGCGGGCGCAGGTTGCCTGCGGGAACGATGGGCTGGTATAGTAGCGCCTGCCGGTACTGGCGGATGACGCCCCTTGTGGCGTGGCCGCTGCCGGAAAGAGCGATCCGACAGGCCCCTGTAGCTCAGAGGATAGAGCACTGGCCTCCGAAGCCAGGTGCGTGGGTTCGAGTCCCGCCAGGGGCACCACCGCCGTCGCCGCTCTCGTTGCGTATGCTCCTTTGCGTTCGTGGCCGCCCACTGGCCCGGGTCGTGACGCCGCGACGCTCCCTCAATCCAACTGCTGCCCCACGCCGCAATACCCGTCATGCCTGCTGCCACCCTCTCAGTTGCCGCCCAAGTGCTATTGACAACACATGGGAGTAGCATTAGGATGCTTCTGCAAGTAGTTGCAGGAGCAAGGAATGGCAGGGCACAGCAACGTCGTAGCCACTCTCAGGGAGGCCGGATACCGCCTCACCCCGCAGCGCGTCATGGTCTTGCAGGCCATCGCTGAAGGCGGTGGGCACCAGACTGCTGAGGCTATTCATCGCGAGGTCATCAAGACTTATCCGTACCTGGACATCGCGACCGTCTATCGCATCCTGCAGCTGCTCAAACGGTTGCACCTGGTCACGGAGATCGACCTGGGCGGTGACTCCGCCCGCTACGAGGTTGCCGAACCGAACAAGCATCATCACATGGTCTGTCGCGTGTGCAGCCGCACCTTCGATCTCAGCCTGTCCTACCTTGAGGAGCTCAGGTTTCGTCTCGTGAACGAGTTTGGATTCGAGCCGGACCTGGAGCACTTCGCCATAGGGGGACAGTGCGCGGAATGCGCTTCAAGGTAGCGAAGGCGGCTTTTGTGCCCCGCACGGCCGTGTTTAGCGGGGCTACCGGTAGAGTGGCGCCGGCGGCAGTCATTCTCGCGCTTGCCGTGCTGGCGTTGGCCTCGGCGTGCGCGTCTGAGGATGAACCCGCCGAGGAGGGAATGCTCAGAGTGGTCACTACTGTATCGCCCATAACCAGCCTCGCCGAGAACATTGGAGGCACACGCATCCGGCTGGAGGGCGTGGTGCCGGAGGGCACCAACTCGCACACCTTCAGTCCCTCGCCGTCCGTGGCCATAGCGCTAACGGAGGCAGACCTCTTCATCGCCAACGGTCTCTTTCTGGAGGAGCCAACCATTGAGATGGCCAAGGCCAACGCGAAGGAAGGAGCAGTTATCCTTACTCTGGCGGACAAGGCCATCAGCGAGGACCAGTGGGTGTTCGACTTCTCCTTCCCGGAGTCGGGCGGCCACCCCAACCCGCACTTGTGGACCTCGCCGCCTCTGGCCCTGCGCTACGCGGAGCTGATCCGCGATGCGCTCGTTGAGCTGGACCTGGACAACCAAGACTACTACGAGGAGAACCTGGAGGCCCTGCGGCAACGCATCGAGGACCTGGACGGCCGCATAGCACGTGCGGTGGAGACCATCCCGCCGGCCAACCGCAAGCTGCTCACCTATCACGACTCGTTTCCGTACTTCGGGCCGCGCTACGGGCTGGAGATCATAGGCGCGGTGCAGCCCTCGGACTTCACGGAGCCGTCGGCTCGGGAGGTAGCGTTGCTCATCGACCAAATAAGGGAGGCAGAGGTTCCGGCGATATTCGGCTCTGAGGTGTTCCCAAGCCCAGTCATGGAGCAGATAGCGCGGGAGGGTGGCGCGGAGTTCGTGGACCGGCTGCGGGACGACGACCTGCCCGGCGCGCCCGGCGGTCCGCTTCACACCTACCTTGGTCTGATCCTCACGGACGTGCAGATCATAGTCGGCGCGCTGGGGGGCAGCACAGACGCCCTTGAAGGGTTCGACGCGGGCCTGGTATTCGAAGGCGGCAGCGGAGCAATCTACCCCCAGTAGGGAGTCGCCATGCTTCATCCCGTCCCACACGAGTACGGCCCGGAACCACCCATCGTGGAGCTGAAGGATGTGTCCTGCGGCTACGACGGCCGCGTCGTGCTGCGGGACGTCAACCTGAGCATCATGCCCGGTGACTTCGTTGGCCTGCTTGGGCCGAGCGGGTCCGGCAAGACCACGCTTCTCCGCAGCCTCGTAGGGGCCGTCGACCTGTATCACGGAGAGGTGATCGTGGAGGGGCGGTCGGTGGCGAGGAAGCGGCCAAGGACCGGCTACGTGCCTCAGCTGGAGACCATCGACTGGAACTTTCCCGTGACAGCCTGGGAAGTGGTGATGATGGGGTGCACGGCGGACAGCCCGGCCTTCCCCTGGTACGGGAAAGGAGAGAGGAAGAGGGGGCTGGACATTATGGAACGGCTGGGCATCGCCGGGCTGGCCGGTCGGCACATACGCGAGCTCTCGGGAGGCGAGCAGCAGCGCACGTTCCTGGCGAGAGCGCTGGTGAGCAACCCGCGGCTCCTGATCCTGGACGAGCCCACGTCCGGCGTGGACATCAAGACGCGGGACGACATGATGCACCTGCTGGACGAGCTGAACCATCAGGACATTACCGTAATCATAAGCACCCACGAAATAAACTCCGTGGCCGCTCACTTGCCGCGCGTCGTTTGCCTGAACGGCGGCGTCATCGCGGACGGGCCTCCCGGCGAGGTGTTCACGAGCGAACTGCTGAGCCGCACCTACGGAGCACACATGCCTATCACCCAGTACGAGGGCATCACCCTGGTGGCGGAGACGCCGCATTTCTTCGGACGGGACAGCCACGCCGCCGGCGGGCGGGCTGAGGCAGGGGAGTAGGGAGATTCGCCGTGTTCGAGCCGTTCCAATACGAGTTCTTCGTCAAGGGGGCTATCGCGGCCACGCTTGTGGGCGGGCTGTGCGGGTTCGTGGGCGTGTACGTGGTGCTGCGCGGCATGTCCTACATCGGACACGGGCTGGCCCACGCCATCTTCGGGGGCGCGGTGGTGAGCTACGTAATGTCGATCAACTTCTTCGTGGGCGCTAGCGTGTGGGGCTTCGTCTCCGCGGTGCTCATCAACATGACCACGCGCAGGCAGAAGATAGGCGCGGACGCGGCGATAGGCATCGTGACAACGGCGAGCTTCGCACTGGGCATCGCGCTCATCAGCCGGTACAAGACGTTCACTCGGAGCTTCGATGCTGCGCTGTTCGGCAACATCCTGGGCGTCACCTACGCCGACCTGCTGGCAATCGTAGCGGTTGTGGCTGCGACTGCGCTGATAGTCATCGTGGCCTACAAGCAGTTCCTGTTCACCGCGTTCGATCCGGAGGTGGCGCAGTACTACGGAGTGCGCACGGGCTGGGTTGACTCGATGCTGGCGCTGGTGCTGGCGGCCTCCATAGTGGTCTCGATGCAGGTGCTGGGCGTAACCATGATCGCCGCGGCAATAGTCATACCACCCATCATCGCCCGCCTTTTGACCAACAGCTTCGGCAGCATGATGCTGCTTTCCGCGGGCGTGGGTGCGTTCTGCGGCCTGGGCGGCATATACCTCAGCTTCTACGTAGACGTGTCGTCCGGGGCGACCGTGGTGCTGTTCTCCGCGGCGCTGTTCGTGGCAGCGCTGGGCTATGCGTCGCTGCGCGCGAGGCTTGCGTCGGCGAGGGGCCGCCAAGCAGGACGCGCGACGCTTTCCGACGTGGATGGCGGTGCGTTCCACTGATCCGGCCGTTATCACCAATTGAGACCGCTTACATGCAACCGTCGATTTTGCCGCCCAGAATTGTTGACTCGGAATGAGGGTGTGCATATACTTGCTTCCGACGCTTGAGGGCATTGCCTTAGGTGTGCCAGTGGATCAATCGTCCTTGCATAGAATCCGGCAACAGGCGGTTAGATGAAAGTAGGCGTTCCCAGAGAGACTACGGCCGGCGAACGAAGGGTGGCGCTGGTCCCGGATGCCGTGGCGAGGCTGGTGGCATCCGGCTCGGAGGTGGTGGTGGAGTCGGGAGCTGGGGAGGAAGCCACCTACGACGACGATTTGTACCAACAGGCAGGAGCCTCTATCGCGCCGGACGCTCCGTCGCTCTACGGCGAGGCGGAGGTGGTGCTCAAGGTGCAGGCTCCTGCGATGAGCCCGTCGCTCGGCAAGCACGAAGCTGAGCTTCTGACCAAGGGGTCCACCCTAATCGGTCTCTTGCAGCCCCTCACAAACCTGGAGTTGGTCCGCATGCTCTCGGAGAGCGGCGTCACAAGCTTCAGTATGGACACTATCCCGCGCATTGCTCGGGCGCAGAGCATGGACGCGCTGTCGTCCATGAGCTCGCTGGCGGGCTACAAGGCGGCGCTGATGGCGTCCAACTCGCTGGCCAAGTACTTCCCTATGATGATCACGGCCGCGGGCACGTACGCGCCCGCCAAGGGTCTCGTGCTGGGCGCCGGCGTCGCGGGCCTGCAGGCCATCGCAACGGCGCGGCGGCTTGGGGCCGTGCTGCAGGCGTTCGACGTTCGCCCGGTCGTGAAGGAGCAGGTGGAGAGCCTGGGGGCCACGTTCGTGGGGCTGACCGAGGAGATGCACACGGAGGACGCGGGAGGCTACGCTACGGAGCTGGCCGAGGAGACCCAGCGCAAGGAGCGCGAGCTCATACATACCTACGCCAAGGACGCGGACTTCGTGATCTGCACGGCGCTGATTCCAGGACGGCCGGCGCCGCTCCTGATAACCGAGGATATGGTGAAGGACATGCGCCGCGGCTCGGTCATAGTGGATCTGGCGGCCGAGGCTGGCGGAAACTGCGAGCTCACTGAGCCGGGAGCGGAGGTGGTGAAGCACGGCGTCATCATCCAGGGGCCGCTCAACCTGCCGAGCACCATGCCGCTGCACGCAAGCCAGATGTACTCGCGGAACATCTCAGCGCTGTTCGCGCACCTGGTGAAGGACGGCGAGCTTGCCCTGGACTTCAACGATGCCATTGTTCAGGGCTGCTGCGTCACACACGACGGCAGCGTGGTCTACGAGCCCGCGCAGGCCCGCCTTGCGGAGGCGGCCGGCACCGCCGGGGAGACCGGCAGCCGGTGAAGGAGCGAGCCGGATGATAGAGGGGCTTCTCGTATCGCTGTTCGTATTTGTGCTGGCGGTGCTCCTGGGTTTTGAGGTCATCAGCAAGGTGCCTCCCATCCTCCACACGCCGCTCATGTCTGGCTCCAACGCAATTTCGGGCATTGTGCTGATTGGCGCTCTGGTCGTGGTGGTGCGCAGCGACTCAGTGATCGGCGACGCGCTGGGAATTGGCGCTGTGGCACTGGCGACCATCAACGTCGTAGGCGGGTTCATGGTGACTGACCGGATGCTTCAGTTGTTCAGGAGGCGGCCTGACGAGCCGAGGCAATGACACTCATCAATCTTGTAAACCTTGCGTATTTGCTTGCGGCGGTGCTGTTCATTATCGGCCTCAAGCGGTTGAGCTCACCGGCCACGGCGCGTTCCGGAAACAGGATGGGCGCCACAGCCATGCTCATCGCAGTCGTGGTGACGCTCCTGGACCGCGAGGTCCTGGACTACGCTCAGATAGCGGGCGGCGTTATCGTAGGCGCCATTGTGGGCGCGACCCTTGCGCGAACAATCAAGATGACGGCCATGCCGCAGATGGTGGCAATCTTCAACGGCCTCGGCGGAGGAGCATCCGCGCTGGTGGCTTCCGGCGAGTTCCACAAGTTGACATCGGACGCGGCGGACGTGGGCTCGGACGTGGGAGTGACCATTATGCTGGGCACGTTCATTGGCGCCGTCACCCTGTCGGGCAGCTTCATTGCGTTCGGGAAGCTGCAGGACATCGTCTCCGGCCGGGCCATCAGCTCTCCCGTCATCAAGGCACTCAACCCCATTCTCTTTCTGACAGCGCTGGGCCTGGGCGGCTACCTGGTGGTGTTGCTTTCGAGCGGTTCGGCGAGCATGTCCGAGGTTGCGCCGCTCTTCCTGGGATTGGTGGTGGTGTCTCTGCTGCTTGGCATCCTGCTGGTCATGCCGATTGGCGGAGCGGACATGCCGGTGGTGATCGCGTTGCTGAACTCGTACTCCGGACTGGCGGCAGCCGCGGCCGGTTTCGTGCTGGACAACATGGTGCTCATCATCAGCGGCTCGCTGGTGGGAGCGTCCGGGTTCATCCTCACTCGCATAATGTGCATAGCGATGAACCGTTCGATATGGAACGTGATGTTCGGTGCGTTCGGTGCGCAGGCCACCAGCGCCGAACAGGCCGGAAGCGAGGGCCGGCAGGCGCAGACCACCACGGCGGAGGACTCGTCGATAGTGCTGGCGTACGCCAAGTCGGTCATCTTCGTGCCGGGCTACGGGCTGGCTGCGGCGCAGGCGCAGCACCAGGTGAAGGAGCTGGCGGACCTGCTGCAATCGAAGGGCGTCGAGGTGAGGCACGCCATTCACCCCGTTGCGGGCAGGATGCCCGGTCACATGAACGTGCTGCTCGCCGAGGCGGACGTTCCCTACGACCAGCTATTCGCCATGGAGGACATCAACGACGACTTCGAGAGGACGGACGTTGCGGTCGTGGTTGGCGCCAACGATGTGACCAACCCGGTGTCCCGCGACGTGCCGGACAGCCCCATCTACGGGATGCCCATCCTGAACGTGGACAGGGCAAGGAACATCATCTTCATCAAGCGGAGCTTGAGCCCGGGATTCGCGGGCATAGACAACCCGTTGTTCTACAACCCCAAGACCAGGATGTACTTCGCGGACGCTCGGCGGGCCCTGACCGACTTGGTGAACGCCATCAAAGAGCTCTAGGCGAAGGCGCCTGCGGTTGGACAGGCGGTTGCGAGACGGCTAGAGGTAGCGTGCGAACCGGTTGTTTTCGTCAACCAGGATGTTGCTAGGCGTAACCGGCGCGTCCGTAAGCTCGAAGCCCATGACGATTATCTGGTCGCCCACCTTGATGAGGTGAGCAGCGGCGCCGTTCATGCAGATGACGCCGGAGCCTCTATCGCCCACCATCACGTAGGTCTCCAGCCGAGCGCCGTTGGTGTTGTCCACCACCAGAACCCGTTCACCGGGCCACAGGCCGGCCCTGTCGATCAGGTCTTCGTCTATGGTGATGCTGCCGTTGTAGTCCAGGTTGGCCTCGGTGACCGTGGCCTTGTGAATCTTCGATCTCAGGACCCAGCGCATAGGTACGAGTCTCCCCTTTCCAGTGGAAGCTCCAAGTCAACCGCCCAATTATACTACAGATTGCGGTCGGCGGAAGCCGTACCGGGGCTGATGACAGGTTCTATCGGCTCTCATGAGTGACCGGATTGCCCGCCGGCACGGTTCGACATGCTCAACTTCGTAACAGCGTCGGAGAGCAGACGACCTCACGACACTTCAATATCCAAACGGCAGTGGTCGCTGGGCCCCCACTCCTCCGGCTCGTTGAGGGAGCGAACACTCATGGACTCCTGGAGGCTGCGAGACGCGAATACGAAGTCCAGTTGGCGGGTAGCGGTTTCCGGTTTCTGCTTAGTAGAGTGGTACGTCGGGACGTTCTTGCTGTCTCGCGGCAGCTCGTCCGGCCAGGGGTCGGCCTGCCTCCCGTTGGGATGCTGCGGCCCCGCGAATGGCAGTCCCAGGGCCTCCATCCTATCGAATACAGTCCGGTAGCGCGCTGCCCAGTATGGGTTGCCGTAGTCCCCATAGCCGTGGAGGATGTTGAGGTCCCCTGCGGCGATGATGCGATGGCCTCTCTCCTTGCCGATGAACGCCTCTGTGAGGTCCGAAATGACCCGGTGAGCGGAGCCGTCAGCTGCGATCCAATGGCCACCGGCCCATTCGTGGGGGACCCGCCACTGTGCGTACAACGAGACCACGAAGATAGGTTCTCCCTCCGAAGGCGTTACCCGGGCAGCGGCCACCGTTCCCGGGATGCTGACGGCGAACTCGCTCGCGCCGGCTTCGGCTATGGACTTGGACTCAATCCACTCCACCTTGATCCTATCCGATAGTCTGACAATCGCCGTTCGCCATCGCTGCGGGTACCGGTATCCGCCCGCTATTTCGAAGGGACCGGGGTTGACTTCAAGCCGGTTGGCCACTTCGTTGGGCGGTGGCGCCGCCTCCTGCAGGAGCGCCAGGTCGGTGTCCATATCAAGCAGTTGATGCCAGGGTTCGCTCCTTCGAGCTATGTTCCACGAGATGATCTTCACAATGCTCCGTCCCACAGACTCCAGATTTGAGAGTGACCTTAGCCAGTCGTATCAACCCTAGCACATCGGGTGTCCGACGCGCATATGAGCTCCGCCTGCGTTGTTGACCCGGTTTTTTGAGGCGGCACGGTGTTGGCGATGGCGCTAAGGCCGTCCGCAGTGAAGGCAAGAGAGGACCCGATCTGAGGATAGACCAAGGGCAGGGAATATACTCGTCCACGAACATGCGTGGTAGCAAACTTGACCTGAGGTAGTACAATGGGCTTCATCCAAGGGTAAGGTGCGGACCCAGGCACCTAGGGGAGGCGATATGCCTATCGGATCAGTGGTAGCGAAGGGTGGCAAAGGTGGTGGGGGGTGGCCGAGCAAGACAGGTAATCCATCAGGGCCCAACAGGGAAAACAACCCTCCCAAGAAGTAGCGGCTTGCAACAGAAAGCCTTCGATCGAGGGTAGAGGCGTCTAGCGAATCGTCCCTGCCCAGTAACGCGCATCCTCCTCAATGCGCGCGTCCTATTCTCGTTCAGAAACACGTGAGACTAGTCACGACGAGAAGGGGGGGCCATCCTTGAAGTGAAGGAACAGTAAATGCCGCAATCGACCTAAACAGGGCAATGTAGACGCTTTCTGATCGCGCTAGAATGGATGCATATGCCCAATGCCTCACACGGGTTCCTGAGCGTACACACTTGGAGGCCTTCCCAATCGGACCAAGAGACCGGATAATCGGCAACGCGGATACCATGAGCAGCTGTGAGGGTTAGCTGCGCAGAGAGAGACCTGTAACTTGAGCACAATCAGGGAAAAGGGTACGTTGCTGACCGTATTGTTGGGTGTAGGGCTGTATGTCCTGATGATGCTCTTCAATATTGTGTTCTACAGCGCTGCGGGTCTCCTAGGGATAGACTTCAAAGTGGAAATTGGTGAGTGGCCTGTTCGGGCAATCCTGGTGGATACGGTGAGCCACTTCGCATTCTTTGTCGCGGCCCTCGCATCCGGGAAGTACCTGCTGACACGATTGACAGCGGTCAACAGGGTGAGAGGTGGATGGAAGAGTATCCTGGCTATCTTGCCAATGGGCTTGGGGTTGGAGGTCCTAAGGCGGGCATTCCATTTCCTTTTCGTTGGCCTAGTCCCAATTCTGGTGCCACCCTCCGTGTACGACGAGATGGCAGGAGGGTTGATGGATACAGTGGCATTCGCCATAGACTTGGGGCTAATGATAGTTGCAGTGGCGCTGGGAAGACATGTGCTAGCTAGGGGAAGCAACCAAGCCGTTGAGCAGTAGTCTGGGCCTTCCTCCAAGGGCTGGCTTCCTCTGTCCTTAGCGCGCGTCGCGTCCTTGACACGCCATTGGGCTTCCGCTAGGCTAAGGCACCGTAAAAGGCGATGACGGAGACGAGTACGGGGCAGCAGGGCCTCAAAGCGAGCCTGGTATGGTGAGAGCAGGCGAGTCCCAACCCCGGAACATCACTCCCGAGCCGCTCCCCCAACGTCGAATCGACCAGTAGGCGGAGCCGGAGGCCGCCGTTACCGGCAGGGGCGTGATGGCGCCCCATCAAGTCGCCCCGACTCGCATCGGGGAATCAGGGTGGTACCGCGGGCACAACGCCCGTCCCTAGTGGGGCGGGCTTTTTTGATGACCTTCAGGAGCGTCCTATGTTCAAACCCGTAACATCGAGAGTGGACTTCCCGGCCATGGAGCGCGAGCTGCTGGAGTGGTGGAGCACCACCGGCATGATGCAGAAGTACCTGCAGCGCAACCGGGACTCGGAGAGGCGGTGGTCGTTCATCGACGGCCCCATCACGGCCAACAACCCCATGGGCGTGCACCACGCCTGGGGTCGCTCGTACAAGGACCTGTTCCAGCGCTACAAGACCATGCAGGGATTCCGGCAGCGCTACCAGAACGGCTACGACGGCCAGGGCCTGTGGGTGGAGGTTGAGGTTGAGAAGGAGATGGGCTTCCGGTCCAAGCGCGACATTGAGGCGTACGGCATCGACCGGTTTGTGGAGGCGTGCAAGGAGCGGGTCCGCCGCTATGCCGACATCATCACGCAGCAGTCGATCCGGCTTGCCTACTGGATGAACTGGGACGACTCCTACCACACGATGTCGGACGAGAACAACTACACCATCTGGCGGTTCCTGAAGACGTGCCACGAGCGCGGCTGGCTCTACGAGGGAACCGACGTGATGCCGTGGTGCCCGCGCTGCGCCACCGGCCTATCGGAGCACGAGATCGTCACGGAAGGGTACAAGGAGGTGGTGCACAAGGCCGTGTTCCTGCGCTTCCCGCTGGAGGGCAGGGAAGGGGAGTCGCTGCTGGTGTGGACGACTACGCCCTGGACACTCACGTCCAACGTGGCGGCCGCGGTCCACCCGGAGCTGACCTACGCGCGCGTCCGGCAGGGCGATGAGACCTTCTACCTGTCACGCGTACTGGTGGACAGGCTACTGGGCAACGCGCAGATCGTGGAGGAGCTGCCCGGCTCGCGACTGGTTGGCCTGCGCTACCGCGGCCCGTTCGATGAGCTGGCGCCTCAGCAGGGCGTCGAGCACGCGGTCCTGGCCTGGAACGAGGTCAGCGAAACGGAGGGCACCGGCATCGTCCACATAGCGCCGGGCGCGGGCAAAGAGGACTTTGCACTGGGCAAGGAGCACGGCCTGGCGACCATCGCACCCCTGGACGAGTTCGGTAACTACGTCGACGGGTTCGACTGGCTGGTGGGCCGCAACGTGGCGGACGTCAACGACGACATCTTCGAGAGCCTGCGCGAGAAGGGCCTCCTGCTGCGAGTCGAGGAATACGCGCATCGCTATCCCGTCTGCTGGCGGTGCGACTCGGAACTGGTGTTCCGGCTGGTCGACGAGTGGTACATCTCGATGGACGAGCTTCGCCACCTCATCGCCGACGTAACGCGTAAGATCCGTTGGATCCCGTCCTTCGGTATGGAGCGCGAGCTCGACTGGCTCAACAACATGGACGACTGGATGATATCCAAGAAGCGGTACTGGGGCCTGGCGCTTCCAATCTACCGGTGCGAGTGCGGAAGCGTGGAGGTGATGGGCAGCGAGGAGGAGCTGCACGAGCGCGCGATAGAAGGGTGGGAGCAGTTCGAGGGCCATTCGCCGCACAGGCCGTGGGTCGACGCCGTGCGCATAGCGTGCTGGCAGTGCGGCGAGCCGGTGTCGCGAATCCGTGACGTGGGCAACCCGTGGCTGGACGCCGGCATCGTGCCGTTCTCGACGTTGGGATACCGCCACAGCCGCGAGGAGTGGCAGAAGTGGTACCCCGCGGACTGGATATCGGAGAGCTTCCCGGGACAGTTTCGCAACTGGTTCTACTCCCTCCTGACCATGAGCACGGCGCTGGAAAACCACGAGCCGTTCCGCTCCGTGTTCAGCTACGCCCTGATGCGCGACGAGAAGGGCGAGGAGATGCACAAGAGCAAGGGCAATGCCCTGGAGTTTGTGGAGGCGGCGGAGCGGATGGGCGTGGACGCCATGCGGTGGGTGTTCGCACGCCACAACCCGGCGCAGAACCTGAGCTTCGGATACGGCACGGCGGACGAGGCGCGGCGCCGCTTCCTGCTCACGCTGTGGAACGTCTACTCCTTCTTCGTCACTTACGCCAACATAGACGACTACAGGCCGGGCGCGGAGCCGGCCGGCGCGCCGGCGTCGGAAATGGACCGGTGGATACTCTCGGAACTGCACTCGCTGGTGGACGGGGTGACGCGCAGCCTGGACGACTACGACTCGGCGGGCGCGGCGCGGAGCATCGAGGACTTCGTGGACGTGCTCTCCAACTGGTACGTGAGACGCAGCCGCCGCCGTTTCTGGAAGTCGGAGAACGACCAGGACAAGCTGGCAGCCTACCACACCCTCTACACGTGCCTGGTGACGCTGGCCAAGCTGCTGGCGCCCATCACGCCGTTCATCGCGGAGGAGATGTACCAAAATCTGGTGTGCTCCGTGGACGACGAGGCGCCGGAGAGCGTGCACCTGGCATCGTTTCCTGTCGCTGACACCAGCCAGATCGACGACAGTCTGTCCGTTGCCGCCCGGCTGGCCATGCGCGTGTCGAGCCTGGGCCGCTCGGCGAGGAGCAAGGCCGGAATCAAGGTGCGCCAGCCGCTCACGAGGGTTCTCGTGAGACCGCGTACGCAGGAGGAGGCGGCGATGGTGGCACAGATAGCGTCGCAGGTCCTGGACGAGCTGAACGTGAAGGAGGTCGCCCTGCTGGAGGCTGAGGAGTCGGTGCTGGACTTCCAGGTGCGGCTGAATCCGGCGGTCGCGGGCGCTCGCTACGGGTCGGAGATGCCGGCCATAGACGGGCAGTTGCGCAGCAGCGACGCCACGGCGGCGGCCCTCCGCGTTCGGGCCGGCCTGACGGTTGCGGTAGGGCAGCACACCGTGCAGCCGGATGAGGTCACGGTGACCTCGAGCGACCGCGATGGCTACGCCACCGCGTCGGATGGCGGGTACACGGTGGCGGTGGTCACGGAGGTCACGGACGAGCTGCGCGACGAGGGCACGGCGCGGGAACTGGTGCACCGCCTGCAGAACATGCGCCGCTCGGCCGGATTCGACATCGCGGACCGCATCGCGACCTACTACGACGGCGATGGGGAAGTGGCGCGCGTAGTGGAGCGCTTCGATGGCTACGTGCGGCAGGAGACGCTATCGGACCGGCTGGTGGCGGGCGCCGCGCCAGAGGGCGCGTACACGGAGCAGCAGGATGTCGACGGGATGCAGATAGCGCTGGGGGTAGTGCGAGTCGGGTAGGGGCGGCGGTATTTCTTGTCCGCTCATCCTGAGCATGTCGAAGGAAATGAGCGGACAATATTGGCCGGCCGCACCGCCAGCCCGCTCATGGTGAGCTAGTCGAACCATGCGAGCGGGTCAGGTTACCATGAATCCGCACCAACAGTTCAAGATTGCGTAGTCGAGCCGGCCGGGCCAGATGGCCCGGCTTCCGCACCTAGACCTGGAACACGATCTCGAACTGCTCAGCGGTGAATGGCAGGGTCGTGAAGTTGCTTCTGGCGGGAGGCCTCCACGAGCCGCCCCGCTCGCCCAGTGGGGCGAACTCGGTGTGAAGCGTGAATCCCACGAACCTGTGGTCCGATCCCAGCTCACGAAGAAGCAGACGCCTCACAAACCGCGGATCGCCTGCCTTGGCGCCCTCCCAGTACACCCTGCGGCTTTCGATGAAGGCGGGAACTGCTCCGTCCACGTCGACGATGAAGTCGTTCAGGTTCACGACGCCTGCGTAGCCGGGGCCGTCTATTTCGAACACAACCTCGTAGCCCAGGCCGATGCCGGTCTCGGTAAAGATGCCCTCGGCCGGGTTTTCATTCAAGAAGCTCACAAGTGCCGGTGCGAGGAGGGCAACGCGCCAGTCGTCACGGCTATCCCACAGGACCAGCCTCGTGTACTTGTCCAAGTGTGCGAGTGAGTTAAGGGTGAAGCATCCCTGGAAACCTGGCTGAGACTGCAGGATGTTGCTGACTCTCTCATTCCAAGCCAGGTAGTCCCCAACACTACCCTCCGGTACGATTTCCTCTCGGCGGGTCACAAATGTCATTGCTAACCCCTTCCGGTATCGATTCGCGGCCGCGGCTTCATCCGGGGAGTCCTCAGTTGTCCCGTCGCATCAGGCTGAAGCTCTGGGCGGTCGGACCACTGTTGGGCTGGGTGGCCAGGAACAGAGTCAGCTGCGTGACGTCCTCAGGCGTTTTCACCCACTCGCTTTCGATATTGTGCACCGAACCTTCCGGTCGGGGAGTGGAGTCCGAGGCCGGCCTTGTGTCCACCGGGCCGGGGATCAACTCGTTGACGCTTATGTCGTACTGCCAGAGCTCCTGGGCCGCGACACGAGTGAGCATCCATAACCCGGCCTTGGCGCACGCGTACGCGGACGAAGCCACTCTGCCGCGATGGCCTATGCCGGAGCCCACGGTGATGATCTTGCCGCTTCCTCTGCTCTTCAGGTAGGGAGTCGCTGACCTGATGGTGTAGTAGGCTCCTACGAGGTTCACCTCCAGGGTCGCGAGCCATACGTTAGGATCGCTCTCATCCACTTGAGTGGCATCAAGCCTGCCTCCGGCGTTGACGACCACGATGTCCATGCCTCCGAAGAACTCCGATGCCTCGCTGAACATCTGCTCAACAGACTCCAGCTTGGTGACGTCCGTCTGGATGGCAAGCCCGGTTCCGCCGGAATCCTCAATCTCTCGGACCGTGTCCTCGATTTCCGATGAGGTACGCGCTGCGCAAGAGACGTCGGCGCCTTCACTTGCATATGCGATAGCGATGGCCTTGCCGATGCCTCTCCCGGCACCGGTGACAACCGCGACCTGCCCTTCCAGACTGCGAGATTGTGTCGTTATCGTTGCCTCTTTGGGGATCTTGACAAGCGGTGTCTCCCCGCGCCGCTCCGGCCCGGTCAGCCTTACTCGGCAGACAGGACGTTCCCCAGAGTTCCGTACTCGCCCGATGCCTGGTTGGCGGCCGTCGCGGTGGAGTCAGCCCTATACACATAGCTTCTGTCGGGCTCCAGCTCTTCCATGTAAAGCAGCTGCTCGTGGCCTGGGTATCTGACGACCAAGGCGTACCAACCTGGGGCTGGCAGGACCACCTGAGCTATTCCATCGTGGTCACTCGAGAAGCGGCCGATGCCGACAAGTCTGATTTCCGCTTCAGGAACGGGCATTCCGAGATTGTCCAGCACCCTGATCCTGCTCACGCGGCCGACCTGGTCCGCGTCGAGGACTCCTGCCACGACATCCGCCTCGTATTCTCCAGGCCTCTTGGGTACCATCCACTCTTCGCCATACTTCAGGCGCAGGTACTCCTCGGGTGGATTCGGCACCAGGAACCTCTCACCCAGAAAGTCGACCTCCTTGGGATTGGCGTACAACCCCGCAGGCAGGCGGACCCCCGGAAAGCTATGGACGTGGCCCCCCACAGGGTAGGCACAGCTCCAGTCCACTCTGACGTAGTCCCGTATCATCGACACCGACTTGTACTCTCTGACCTTGTTCTCACCCACAAAGAACCCGCTCTCCGTAAATGCCCTGGCTGCTTCCTGCCTCGTCTCCTCCGTCAGTGCATTAACGCCGGCCACTGAGACCAGATCGATATCATCATCCCAGGGAATAAAAGCGTTGTCACGAACCGCTCCGAGGCACGTGCCGGAGTTGAGAAGGAATGTCACCCCCAATCGGTCGAAGATTCGCTTTGCCTCACGAAGATTGCGCTCCGCTACCCTCACGTCGACCGGGGGGTTGAACCTCAGGGAGTAGTCGAGCGTTGCCTTGTCACTTCCGTTGCCTTGTGTCATTTTTCGTTCCTCCTTCCGATGAATCGTATGAATGGGCCGAAGCCAAACCGGTCAGCGGTTGTACCAGCGTGTGAGGGTGCTCCCCTTACTCAGAAGCAGCCCAGATTCCAGCCTTTGTCAACTCGGGCGCCACGGCGACGGGGACGTTTCAAGCCCAGCGCTTTGCGCCTTGACCCTGATGGAGCCAGAGAGGAGATACCGAGTGCAGCCGCTCAACCTACCTTGACATGGACTGAGGCCGGGTCTCTGCCGAGATGCTCCATGATGATTCGACACCTATAAATTACGTCCTGGGCGCTGCCATGCGGGGCCAAGAATAGGCCATTGGATAGCCGATGAGGGGTAAGGAATTCTTTTCCATTGGGGTGCCTTGGCTGAAAATTGACTGTGCTAAAGGCATTGCTTTTGCCCAAGCTGACAGGACACTTGTCGTGAGTCAAGACCCCATCCCTTACGAGCCATTCGCTCAGCTCAATGAAGAGGCCCCGCCAGCTAGTCAGGCCTAACTCGTCACCGCTGGGCAAGCGGAGCTTGGCTGGTTTTGTGCCAGGTGTGGGAACGAATTGTGTAAGGCTGACCCAGCGCTGATCCGGCGGGGGAGGCGGGGGATCTGGACGGTTCACTTTGTTAATCGGCTCGGCGGCCTCAGTTGGCTGTCCTGACGCCAGGTTAGGGTGCCAGAGCAGCAGCAGCTTGAGTGCGCACTTGGCGGAGTCATCGTTGGAAATGGAAATGTTGAGAATGCGCCTCTGCTCGATGGGTACCATTAGGGAGTTGTCGTAAACCTCCCACTCGCTGCCGTTGGTCAGCGCGGGGTACCTGAGGCCGAGCTCGCTTGCGTAGGCGGCAACCTGTGACCTGTGATTGGTCAGACTCTCCCCCAGCCTCTTGGCCTCAAGGAAGACGACCACATCGCCTTCGGCATTTAGAAGGGCGTAGTCGGCCCTCCTGACTCCCACATCATACTCCGGCCGCACCAGCGCCGGGTCCGCCGTGTCCCAGCCGAGCGCGCGGAGTAGCGGGTCGATGAGCGACAGACGCGTCTGCGCCTCGCTTGCTTGAAGCGCGGTACGGTGCTCGCTGATGCGCGCCTTCAGCGTCTCGATTGTATTGACAAGCTCGTCCAGCAATTCTGGTCTCCTCGCGCCCACCCGCTCATATCCTTCGACTGTGCTCAGGATGAGCGGGCCGTTGCCGTCGCGGCTCGCCCCGCTCCAGCGTCACGATACATCCGCGCTTGGGGGCTGTCAACCGAGAGCACGCTTGCTTGACACTCGCGGTCGGAAGTGGGAACACCCGGTGACTACTGGGACTCCGATGGACGCACTGCAGGCGATTCGGTCATTCATCACACGATCGGTGGCGTGGCCGGTTCGCGACTGTGCGCCCCGCACGTAGATTAGGTTATGGGCGCGGTACGCGGCGTCCGGCGGTCCGCCCTACGACGGGCGACGGAGCGGCTGTCTGCTCCGATAAGTGGCGACTCGCCAGAGCCACTCCGCCGGACCGAAGAGAAAGCGGCTCAGCCACGCCGTCGACCACCACAACTGCAGCGCCCATACTGCGAACACGAAAGCTAGAGTTGCGCCGCGGTTGAACCACTCCACGTCGCCCAGCAGGACCGTCAATACAAGCACGCCAAGCACTGTCTGCGACAGGTAGTTGGTCAGCGCCATCTTCCCGACCGCTCGTAGACGCCGCTTGAGCCACTTGTCCGTGCCGTCATTCCAGAGGATGATGAGGCTCATGTACCCCAGCGAGCATGGAATCGTGCCGAGAGTGTTGGGAATGTGGCCGATAAAGGCGACCTCGCGTGAGTAGTCGTTCACCGCGGTAATGACGACGCCGGCCGCGGCCAGCGGCAGGCCCACAGCCAGCCCGACCATCGCGGTCAGACGATACGTCCTGGAGGGCAGGCCGCCGTTCATGAATCCGGACCGGTAGAGGCCCGCGCCAACCAGTATCAGTCCCAAGGCGCGCAGGAAGAAGCCCAGCAGGAAGGGAATCCAGATAACCTCTTCTTCCGAGATCTCGCCCGGAGTCCATAGACCGGACAGCGAATCGCTGGTTGTGTTGGCGATGTACTGCGCTATCAACGTGCCAACTACGGATAGTGCGAACACGGCAACGCCAACGGAGATGAGCATCCGGTTCGGCAGGCTGCGCAGCGCGAGCAGAAAAACCGACGAGACCGCATAGACCGCGAGCACGTCGCCGTCCCAAAGCTGGAGGTGTAGGACACCTATCAACAGGAGCAGGGCGTTGCGCCAGAGGTTCAGCGCAACGGCGCGCCTGCCCTTGCCGGCGGCGCGGTCGATGAAGAGGATCATGCCTGCGCCGAACAGCAGCGAGAACAGCCCCATGAACTTCTGGTCGACGAAGATTTCGCCGATGACGCCCACGGCCCAGTCGAGCCACGTCTCCGAGCCGCCCGCGCTCAGGTTGAAGTACGCGGCGCGGCCTAACTTGAAGTTGACCGCGTTCATCAGCAGGATGCCGAGCACGGCAATCCCGCGTATCAGGTCGAGGCTGGTTATGCGCTCAGAATCGCGAACGGGGCCGGAATCGGCGGCCTGTGGTTGCGCTGCCAAGGTATGCCACTCCGTGAGTGAAGCGTCGCTCTGTGCAGGCGGAACGGGGCCGTACACCATCGTTGCCGTCGCGCCTCGCCCCGCTTCGGCGTCACGATACATCCGGCGATTGGGGCTGTCAACCGAGAGCACCCGTGCTTGACACCCGCGGTCGGAAGTGCGAACATTTGATGGCTTTCGAGACACCTATGAGCGCACTTTACGGCGATTCCGTCCTCTACCACACGGCTGATGGCGTGGCTTGGATCACCCTCAACCGTCCCTCGGCCCGCAACCGTCTCGACCTGCCCATGGCAACCGCGCTTGGAAGGGTGTGCCGGCTAGTCATGCAGGACGACGAGGTGCGCGCGGTCGTCGTCACCGGAACGGCCGACGTCTTCTGCGAGGGCGACGATTCGGACGGGCCGGCCGCCGCAGGCGCGGAGGAGCGGCAGGCCTACCTGGAGGCCCGTCGTGCGGCGGCGTTCATCGGAGCCGTCGAGAAGCCCCTCGCGGCCCTGCTGAACGGCGACGCGATCGACCATGGCCTTGAGCTGGCACTGGCGTGCGACTTCCGGCTGGCGGCCGCCGGCGCTCGGTTCGGCATGACGCAGGTGACACGCGGCGCCATGCCCTGGGACGGCGGCACGCAGCGCCTTCCCCGCACCGTGGGCCGCGCCTGGGCTGCAGATCTGCTCCTCACCGGCAGGTTCATCGACGCGAAGGAGGCGCTTCAAATCGGCCTTGTGCACGAGGTGCATCCTGCAGAGCGGCTGGCGGAGCGCGGCGAGGAGCTGGCCCGCTCGCTGGCGGCACTGGCGCCCATCGCAGCGCGCTACGCAAAGGAGTCGGTGCTGAAGGGCATGGACATGACTTTGGAGCAGGGGATGCGCCTGGAGATGGACATGAACCTCATACTTCAGACCACGGCAGACAGGGCGGAGGGCATAGCCTCGTTCCTGGAGCGCCGTGAACCCGAATACAGGGGCGAGTGAGCCCCTTCGACCAAACTCGAAAGGGAGAAGCGAACATGATGGAATCGACAGGCGCCCCCCAATGCCCAAGGTGCGGAGCAGAGACGGACCCGGATGCCCTCTTCTGCGCCAGCTGCGGCACGCCCATGACGAGCACAACCCGGTCCGCTGAGCCGGTGCCGTACCTGATATCTACCACGCGCATCATCATCCTGAACATCCTGTCACTGGGCCTCTATACCATCTACTGGCTCTACAAGACGTGGCAGCAGTACCGGGACCACACCGGCGAACAGGCATTTCCCGTATGGCATGGCCTGACCGCGGTCGTACCGATCTATGGCTCCTTCCGGGCACATGCCCACCTGCGAATATTCGGCGAACTGGCCGCTGCGGCGGGACTTGCACTGGCTTTCGCGCCCGGACTGGCCTTCGCAGCTGTGCTCGTCGGATGGCTCCGGTTGTTCGTCGCGGAGGCTTCGGCGGCATCGTACGCGCTTCTGGCGGTCTCGATCATTGCGCAGCTGGTTATGATGCTCCATGCGCAGCCAAGAATTACCGCATACTGGCTCCACACATACGGAAGCAGGGTCGTGTCGACGGGCGTGGGCAAGGGTGAGATAATCGTGGTAATCTTTGGTGTGCTGGGCTGGCTTGGCATACTAACCGGCGGCGCAACAGCCGGCGTGGAAGGCACAGGCCCGTGACATCGCCCTTCCAGACCATCACCCTTGACGTGGATGGGGGCGTGGCAGAGATCGCGCTCAACCGCCCAAGGGTGCTCAACGCCCACAACATGCAGATGCGAGATGACCTCTACGAGGCGCTGGAGGCGGTGCGAGACGACCCGGACGTCAACAGCGTGCTTCTGCGCGGTGAGGGCGACAGGGCGTTCTGCACGGGCGCAGACCTGACAGAGTTCGGCACGGCGCCGTCGAGGGTCATTGCCCGCCAAGTGCGGTGGGAGCGCGACCTGTGGGGCCTGTTCCTGGCCATCGACCGGCCAATCGTTGCGGCCCTTCACGGTTTTGTGATAGGCTCTGGTGTTGAGATGGCCCTCCTCTGCGACCTGAGGATTGCCTCCGAAGACGCGGTCTTCGGGATGCCGGAGGCGGCGCTGGGGCTGATTCCCGCGGCGGGCGGGACCCAGACGCTGCCGCGTACGCTGGGCGCACCGCGAGCCCTGCAGGCGCTGCTGGGCGGCGAGCGCATCCCGGCGTCGAGAGCGGTGGCGTTCGGGCTGGCGCACAGGGTGACGCCTCGCGAGAGGCTGCTGGAGGAAGCCAGGGCGCTGGCGCGGCGGCTTGCCGAGCTTCCGGCGCAGCCGGTTAGGGCGGTGAAGCGGGCGATGCTCCGAGGCATGGACTTGCCACTGGAGCGGGCCCTTGATGCAGAGCTTCGACTGGCGGCATCCGTCACGTCGACGAGTCGATAGGCAGGTATCGATGGAATCAACCCCATTGGGAGGTAGAGCATGAACACAACGGAGCTGTTGAACATAACCGCGATGATAGTGCCGGACAGGCACGCAATTGTCTTCGATGACAGGCGTATGACCTTCGGCGAGCTTGCTGATCGAGTGAGCCGGCTGGCAAACGGCCTGGCGGACCTCGGAGTTGGCGCCGGGGATCGGGTCGCCGTGATGCAGGTGAACTGCAACGAGCACATCGAGAGCTACTTTGCGACCGCCAAGCTGGACGCGATTTTCGTGCCCATCAACTTCCGCGCTCGGTCCGAAGAGCTAAGCTTCATGCTCAACGACTCGGGCGTGAAAGCCATCATCCTGGGGCAGAGGTACCAGGACATGCTGCGCCAGGTGAAGCCGGAGCTCACCACGCTGGAGCACCAGATCACGCTGGAGGCTCCGGCCGATGACTTCGTGTCTTACGAGGACCTGATTGCCAACTCCTCCGACGAGGAGCGATTCCCCGCCGCTGACGGCGACGACGTGACCATCATCATGTTCACCGCGGGCACAACGGGAACACCCAAGGGCGTGATGCTGAGCCACAACAGCTTCAGCTCCTACATCCTCGCCAACGTCGAGCCGGTGGACATGGAGGTTGCGGAGAAGAACATCCTCACCGTGCCTCTGCACCACATCGCAGGCGTGCAGGCGGTGATGGCCGCCATTTACGGAGGCCGCACACTGGTGCTGCAGCGCCAGTTCGACGAGGAAGGGTGGATGAAGCTGGTGCAGGAGGAGCAGGTCAACCGCGCCATGATGGTGCCCACCATGCTCAAGCGGCTTATGGACCAGCCCAGCTTCGGGAGCTACGACCTGTCCAGCCTGCGGGTCATCACCTACGGCGCTGCACCCATGCCCCTGGAGGTCATCAAGAAGGCCATCGTGGAGTTCCCCGACACACGCTTCATCAACGCGTTCGGCCAGACCGAGACGGCGTCGACCATCACCATGCTCCCGCCGGACGCCCACGAGATCCGCGAGGGAGACCCGGACTATGACCAGAAGATGAAGCGGCTCGGCTCCATCGGCAAGCCGCTGCCGGACGTCGAGGTCCGCATTGTGGACGAGGACGGCCACGACGTTGCGCTGGGCGAAAACGGAGAGATAGTGGCCCGGGGCGAGCGGCTTATGAAGGGCTACTGGAACCGGGAAGAGGCCACCAGGGAGACGCTGCGAGGCGGCTGGCTCTACACGGGCGACCTGGGCTACTGGGACGACGAGGGCTTCATCTTCCTGTCCGGCAGGGCCAAGGACTTCCTCAAGCGAGGCGGCGAAATGATCGCGCCGGAAGAGGTGGAGCAGATCATCATGTCGCATCCCGCGGTGGACGAGGCGGCCATCATCGGCGTGCCGGACATCGAGTGGGGCGAGCGCGTGAGGGCCATCGTGGTCAGGAAGCCCGGCATGGAGCTGACCATGGAGGAAGTGGTCGAGCACTGCAGGCCTCGCATGGCGGGTTTCAAGCGGCCCGAAGACGTGATATTCATCGAGGAGCTGCCAAGGAACCCGATGGGCAAGGTGCTCAAGCGGGTGCTGCGCGAGGAGTACCCGGAACCGATAGCCTAGCCCTCGACGAAACGAACTTAGGGAGATTCAGACGCGATCGCCCGTCCCGAGCGCGGCTTGGGGCGGGCGATCGCATTTTTAGGGGCACTCATGAGCCAGGAACAGGAAGGGCAGGCGAGGGGAGAGCGCCGCGACGAGCGGCGGCGCAAGCGTCGCTATGGCCCTCGCATACACGGCAAGCGGCTCGCCGAGATTGTGCGGAACGCGCTTAGCAAGCGCGCGAGGAGGGGAGGGGAAGAGAAGTAGATTCCGGGTGGGTACCGCGTTTGTCTGAGGCCTACCGCAGGAATCCCATGATGGCGGCGACGGCAGCCAGGCCCGCAAACTGCAGACCTGCAACGCGCCAGGTGAGCTCCGCCTTCAGGTCGGCTATGTTGGCCCTAAGGTCGCCTATGCTGGCCTTCACCTCCTCGAGGTCGGCCCTGGTAGCTAGATGGTTGTAGGGCCCTTCAAGTCGGCTGACGCGCTCTTCTATACTGGCCATTATCCTGCTCTCGCCAAAGTGTTCCAACCGTAGCAATTCAGAGCATATGTGTCAACGCTCTGTCCTTCGCCTGCATGGTGAGAGGAGGAGTTCTCCGGAAGTAAGCCGGCGCTGCACTTGAGCATCCAAGTCCTCTGATTGCAGCGGATCATTGAATTCTAAGAGAGGCAATGGGTTATGTCCTCAACGCCGTCTTGTTCCACCGCTCCTTTTCGCAGAACCAGATTGTAGCCGTTGGTGTGAGCTTGATACCTTGCAAGCTTCGGAACCGCTGCATGTGATACCTTAACGGCGAGGCATATGGAGAAACTCTCGTCGAATATCACCGCTATTACAAAGTCGAACCCGTTTTGTTCGAGGTTTCTAATCGAACTGAATTGCACCGATTTAGCATTTGAACACCTCCCCTTGATTTGATACCGAATCCCTTGATGGTCGATGGCGTCAAATGCCGATTGAGAGTTTCCTTGCACTTTCAGCCCAAGTCGATTGCACACCAACCACTCCGTATAGTCCCCGATGGGGTTGTTTCTTGTTTTGACAACGCCGCGTCGGCGTAATTCGTCGATTAAAGTGTTGTAGGTCCTGAGCAGTTCAACTTCGGACATTGCTCGCAAGTCCTTCACGTCCAGCTCCTACTTCCGCGGCCGTTCTCGGCACCTTGTTTGAACGCAATCAACGTCGGCAATCCGGCAAATTCAAACGAGACCATCGGTTCATTCAGTTGTCGGTTGGTCCAAGAGCTGAAACAGCCTTAGGAACGAGAGCGGTGAGAACACGACGGTCGCACGTCCGCTCACTCCCTTCGACGGGCTCAGAGCCTGCCCCTGCGAAAGCAGGGGGTGAGTGGATTAGGTGTCCGTCCGCCGGCGCAGCCTACAGCCCCAGCGCGGCCTTCATGGTGACGCCGATCTCCGCCGGCGAGGGCACAATGTGTGCGCCCGCTTCCCGCAGCGCCTTCACCTTCTCCTCGGCGCGGGCGGCTGAGCCCGTGATGATGGCGCCCGCGTGTCCCATGCGCTTGCCGGGAGGCGCCGTGACGCCCACTATCAGCGACACCACGGGCTTGGTGACATGGTCCCGGATGAACTCGGCCGCCTCCTGCTCCTTGGAGCCGCCGATCTCGCCTATCATCACAATCGAGTCCGTGTCGGGGTCGTTCTGGAACAGCTCCAGAACATCGACGAAGGATGTGCCCACGATGGGGTCGCCCCCGATGCCCACGCAAGTCGACTGGCCGATGCCGAGCGCCGTCAGCTGGTTCACCGCCTCGTAGGTGAGTGTTCCGCTGCGCGAGACCACGCCCACTCGACCGGGCATGTGTATGTTGCCGGGCATGATGCCAATCTTGCACTTGCTGCCCGGCGAAATGAGGCCCGGGCAGTTGGGGCCGATGAGGCGGGATGGCCTGCTCTCCAGGAACCTGGACACGCGAACCATGTCCATGACGGGTATGCCCTCGGTGATGCAGGCGATGACGGGGATGCCGGCGTCGGCGGACTCCAGTATGGCGTCCGCGGCAAACGCCGCGGGCACGAAGATCAGGGCCACGTTGGCGCCAGTCTGGTCCACGGCCTGTCCTATGGTGTTGAATACGGGGACCTTCTCCTCCCACACGGTGCCGCCCCTGCCGGGCGTCACGCCTGCGACCAGGTTGGTGCCGTACTCCATGCAGCGCAGAGCGTGGAAGCCTCCCTCCCGGCCCGTGATGCCCTGGACCAGAAGGCGGGTGTTCTCATCGACAAGAATGCTCACTGGTACCTCCTTGGCATCGTTAGCCTGCGGCCTGCCGGATGGCGTCGGCCGCTTCGTTGAGATCGTTTACCAGGGTGACGCCTAGGTTGGACTGGGCCAGGATTTCCTTGCCCTCGTCGGCGTTTGTGCCGAGCATCCTGACGACTATCGGCACGCGGTCCTCGGCCTCCTCCGCGGCGGCCACTATGCCACGTGCGGCAACGTCGCACCGCAGGATGCCGCCGAACACGTTGACCAGGATGCGCTTCACCTGCGGGTCGGACAGGAGGAGGCGGAACGCCTGCGCCACCTGCTCTTCGCTGGCGCCTCCGCCCACGTCCAGGAAGTTGGCGGGCATGGCCTCGGCCATCGTAATCGAGTCCATGGTGGCCATCGCCAGTCCGGCGCCGTTGACCATGCAGCCCACGTCGCCGTCAAGCTTCACGTAGGAGATGTCGAAGTTGCTGGCCTCCAGCTCAAGGGGGTCCTCCTGGTCCGTGTCTCGCATCTCCCGCACTTCGGGATGGCGGGCCAGGGCGTCGTCCTCGAAGTCGAGCTTCGCATCCAGGGCTAGTAGCTGGCCCTCCGCGGTCAGCGCGAGGGGGTTGATCTCGGCGAGCGAGCAGTCCTTGGCCTCGAAGACGCGGTACAGGTTGGTGATAAGGGTTGCGGCGGGGCGAACCAGCTCGCCGGGCAGGCCCAGACCGTAGGCCAGGCCGCGGCACTGGTAGGGCTGCAGCCCGACGACCACGTCGACGTTGGCCCGGAGAATCTTCTCCGGCGTGGTGGCCGCCACCTCCTCAATATCCATGCCACCCGCCTCGCTGGCCATGATGACGGGGCTGCGAGAGCCGCTGTCGATGACCACCGCGAGGTAGTACTCCTTCGCGATATGCGCCGGCTCCTCAATCAGAACGTGGTTGACGGGCACGCCATCCGGGCCGGTCTGGTGCGTGACCAGCCGCTTGCCCAGCAGCGCGTCCGCGGCCGCCGAGGCTTCCTCCGGTGAGCTGACCACCTTCACGCCACCGGCCAGACCTCTTCCACCGGCGTGCACCTGAGCCTTCACCACCGACCTCTCGCCCATCTCAGAGGCGATACCGGCGGCCTCCTCTGCGGTGGAGGCCACGCCTCCCCTGGGCACGGGTATTCCGAACTCAGCGAGGACGGCCTTGGCCTGATACTCATGGATCTTCATTCGCTTCTCTCCAGCGTGAAGTATTGGGTCTGCAACTGGGCGTCGAGCCACGGGGGACGTGCGATGGCCGAAACTGACTGGCTGCGCGTCCGTTCCCCATCATAGCGGGCGGGCAGCGCGGTGTCCAGCGCGCGGGTTGCTTCACAATACAGCCGGTCGCTCATCTCCCACACCTGTCGAAGCGCTGCCTCCACCTCCGGCCCATACCGCCGCGGGCGCCCCCGCCTATTCCGCTGGACCCGCTCACTCCTGCTCCGAGCCATGAGCCGTGTGGCCGATTTCCGGTGGTAGCCGGTTACAGCTACTATCTCGTCCAGCAGACGGCCCCGCTCCCCTCGTCCTGCCGCCCTGTACCGCTCCTGCATCCGTTCTATGTACTCCTTCACGCTCACGCTGCCTCTCCTCATGTCCCCTCCCGGCAACATGACTTATGAAGCAACGATACCCTCCCGGTAACATTTATTGTGAAGCAACTCGCTCTCTATGCAACTACCTGTTCCTTTGCTATACTTTTTGCGGCCTGCGGGGGCGGCCACATTTAGGGAAAGTGAAGAAATGCCTGCATACGCCATTATAGGAGGCCAGTGGGGCGACGAAGGCAAGGGCAAGGTTGTGGACCTGCTCTCGGCAGACGCCCACGTGGTCGCTCGCTTCAACGGCGGCAACAACGCCGGTCACACCGTCATCACTGACGCCGGCGAGTTCAAGTTCCACCTCATTCCCGCCGGCATTCTCAGGCCGGAGTGCACCTGCATCATCGGAAACGGCGTCGTGGTGAACCCGGACTCCTTCATGGAGGAGGTCGCGGGACTGCAGGAGAGAAACGTCTCAGTGGACCGGCTGGTCATTAGCGACAAGACGCAGGTGATCATGCCCTACCACACTCTGCTCGACAGGCTTGAGGAGGAGATGCGAGCGGAGAGCGGCAAGGCGATTGGCACCACGGGCATGGGAATCGGGCCGGCCTACATGGACAAGGCCGCACGCTCCGGCATTCGCATGGCAGACCTCCTGGATGAGGAGGCGCTACTTCGAAGGTTGAGCTTTGTCCTGGAGCAGAAGAACGCCATCATCACCAGGCTGTACGGCAAAGAGGCGGTGTCTCTGGAAGAGACGTATGAGCGGTGCCTGGAGTGGGGCAGGGGCCTCAGGCCGTTCATCAGGCCTGTGGAGCCCATTCTTCAGCAGGCATTTGCCTCGGGGCAGCGCGTAATCCTGGAGGGGGCACAGGGAACACTTCTCGACGTCGACCACGGCACCTATCCCTACGTCACGTCGTCGTCACCCACGGTTGGCGGCGCCTGCTCAGGCCTCGGCATCAGCCCAAGGCACGTGCAGGCGATCGTAGGCGTGTACAAGGCGTACACCACGCGGGTGGGATCCGGGCCGCTTCCAACGGAGCTCAACGACGAGGTGGGAGAGTTCATACGGCAGAGAGCGTGGGAGTACGGGACCACCACAGGTCGGCCGCGACGCTGCGGCTGGTTCGACGCGGTGGCAGCGCGGTACTCGGCGTCCATCAACGGCGTGACCTCCGCCATCCTCACGCGCCTGGACGTCCTCGACGGCATCTCGCCGGTGCGAATCTGCGTTGCCTACCGCTTGGGCGACGAGACCATCCACGATTTCCCGACGGACACCTCACGGCTGGAGGCCTGCGAGCCCATATACGAAGACCTGCCGGGTTGGGAGAAGGCCACGGCAAGCGCACGCAGCCTGGACGCCCTTCCCCCGGAGGCCGTCAACTACCTGAACAGGGTGGAGGAGCTCATCGGCTGCTCCATTGACCTGGTGTCAACCGGCCCAGGGCGCGACGAGGCGATCATCGTCAGGCCCATCTTCTAGGTCGGGCCCTCGCCTCCTTCAAAAATCTCTCGATAATCCCAGCCGCCGCGGGCGGCCGCCGGCCCACCAACTCAGGTTGCGCTTGAAGGCCCGCGTCTACTGCCGGCCACGGTTGAATCTGCCAGTGCATCGCGCGTACCAAGTTGCTGCCCGCTTACTTCGACGCTATAATTGAAGCATGAAGTTCATGACTATTGTTTCGACACGGCTCACGGGACTCGCGCTTTCCACACTGTCGTACCTGAACGGCAACGGACCTGCTCCCGGGCTGCAGGCCGCCCCGGGCATCTCCAGCGTGGACATGGCCACCCTTCGCCGCATAAACATACGTTGAGATGACGAAGATATGGCCGTGAGCGCCATATACGACCTCTCCGGACGGACTCCTCAGCGCCTTTAGCGCAGCGCGCACCCGGCAAGACATTCCGCCCTCGGCCAAGCCCGCGCTCCTCAGCCGATGTTGAAGAACCTGGGCACCAGCTCGATCCCGTAGAAGCAGGCGTAGGCTATGGTCATGTTCTTTATCAACTTGCCTGCCCACACCGACACCAGAAACTGGGGAATCGGATACTTGAGCGTGCCGGCTGCGATGCCAATCAAGTCGAACAGGGGATTGGGGATGGAAGACGCCAGCAGCAGGGCGAGCCATCCCTGGCGCTCCATCCATCGCTCAACTCTGGGGTAAATGCGGACGTTCTGGGCAATTCCGCGCCCTGAGTAGCCCAGCAGGTAGCCCGAAAGTTCACCCAGAGCTTCGGCGACCGAGGCCACTATCGCAACCCACAACGGGAACAGGTTGAGTAGGCTGGATCCCGCGCACACGGCTGCGATGCCGGGAATGGGGACGAGTATGGACGCGCTGCCCATCAGGCTGAGGAGAAACACGCCCACGTACCCGATTGAGTCGGTTTCCGGAAGGCGGTTTCTGAGGAGTATGACCCCTACGATCAGTGAGATCACCAGCACGGCGGACACGAGCTTTCGTATTCGCTCGTCCTTCCAGGGCCTGTACGAGGTGTGCCTGTGCCTCAGCAGGGCGCGCTCGTACCATGTCCACCGCATTGGGTCCCTCATTGCGCCACGTATTCTACTATAGAGTAGGGGCGGGCACACAGCGGCGAGCCCGCGTCCCACGACCCTCCGCAACAACACACACCGGTGAGGGCAGAGCGCTGCCGGGGACCCGAGAATACGGCAGGGAGGCTCTCGAGGCGGCGGCTATGCAGGGGAGGCGGCCGGCACTGCAGCCGCCTCCATGACCTCGAATGTGAGGCCGTCCCGACCGGCGTTCAGTCGCACGGCGTCGCCTTCTGCCAGCTCGCCTGCCAGGATTCGGCTCGAAAGCGGGTTCTCCACGTACCGCTGCACGGCTCGGCGCAGCGGCCGCGCGCCGTAGACCGGGTCGAAGCCCTCGCGGGATAGCCAGTCCTTCGCCTCGTCCGAGAGCTCTATGCGTATGCTCCGCTCGTCCAGCCTGCGCTGGACCTCTGCCAGCAGCAGATCGACTATCCGCAAGATCTGCTCCCGGGTCAGCGGATCAAACACGACGATTTCGTCGATGCGGTTGAGCAGCTCGGGTCGGAAGGTCCGCTTCAGCGCCTCCTCGGTCGACGCGCGCATCCTCTCGGCTTCCCGGCCCGAGTCGCCGTCCGCGCGGAACCCCATCATCTGCCTGCCGGCATCGCCGGTGCCGAGGTTGCTGGTCATGATCACCAGCGTATTGCGGAAGTCAACAGTTCGGCCGTGGCCGTCCGTCAGGCGGCCGTCCTCAAGGATCTGCAGCAGGATGTTGAACACGTCCGGATGGGCCTTCTCGATCTCGTCGAATAGCACGACGCGGAAGGGGTGGCGCCTCACGGCCTCCGTGAGCTGGCCGGCGTCGTCATAGCCGACGTAGCCCGGAGGCGCGCCCAGCAGCCGCGAGACCGTGTGCTTCTCGCCGTACTCCGACATGTCTATGCGTACCATGTCCTCCTCGCGGTCGAAGAGGAACTCCGAGAGGGCGCGCGCCAGTTCAGTCTTGCCCACACCTGTTGGACCCAGGAAGATGAAGCTTCCGATTGGCCGCTTGGGGTCCTTCAGCCCGGCGCGTGAGCGGCGCACCGCCTCGGAAACTGAGCGAATCGCGGTATCCTGGCCTATCACTCGTTCGTGGAGACGCTCCTCCATGTGGAGCAGCCGCTCGGACTCTCCCTCGAGCATCCGGCTGACCGGGATGCCCGTCCACTGCGCGACGAGCTTGCCGATGTCCTCGGCATCCACGACCATGGCGGTCTTGTGGTCGCGGAGCCACTTCTCGTGCTGGGCGTTGTAGCCATCTTCCAGGCGGCTGCGCTCCGTCTTCAGCTCAGCGGCGCGCTGGTAATCCGCGCGCTGCGAGGCGGCTTGCTCCTCGTCCTGGAGGTGGCGGATGCGGTCCTCAAGCGACTTGAGGTCCCGCGGCTGGCTCTCGGAGTCGATCCGCAGCTTGCTGGCCGCCTCGTCCATGAGATCGACAGCCTTGTCCGGCAGGTTGCGGTCGTTGATGTAGCGATGGCTGAGCATGACTGCCGCCGAGAGGGCGGAGTCCTCGATCTCCACCTTGTGATGCGCCTCGTATCGCGGACGCAGGGCGCGGAGCATCTCGATGGCGGTGTCCACGTCGGGCTCCTCGACCATCACGGGCTGGAAGCGACGCTCCAAGGCTGAGTCCTTCTCGATGTGCTTGCGGTACTCGTCCATGGTGGTCGCGCCGATGCACTGAAGCTCGCCGCGGGCCAGTGCGGGCTTGAGCAGGTTGCCGGCGTCCATGGCGCCCTCCGCGGCGCCCGCTCCCACCACGGTGTGGATCTCGTCGATGAAGAGGATTACCTCGCCGCGTGCCTGTTTCACCTCATCGATGACGCTCTTGAGACGCTCCTCGAATTCGCCCCTGAACTTGCTGCCGGCCACCAGGCTGCCCAGGTCTAACGCCAGCACGCGGCGGTCCTGCAGCGCCTCCGGCACGTCTCCGGAAACGATGCGCTGCGCAAGCCCCTCTGCGATCGCCGTCTTGCCCACGCCGGCCTCGCCGATGATCGCGGGGTTGTTCTTGGTCCGGCGCGTTAGAGTCTGCATGACGCGCTTGACCTCCGCGTCGCGGCCAATGATGGGGTCCAGCTTTCCATCGCGCGCTAGCTGCGTCAGGTCAACGCTGAACCGCTCCAGCGAGCGGTACCGGCTTTCCGCGCGCTGGTCTGTAACACGGTGACTGCCGCGCACCTCCATCAACGCCTTGTAGACCTGCTCGCGGCTGACGCCGAACTCGCGGAGGACCACGGTTGCGTCGCCGTCCTTCACCCCCGTGATGGCTATGAGGATGTGCTCAGCGCCCACGTACTGGTCCTTTAGCCGCTCCGCCTCCGCCTTGGCATTTGCGAGGAGCATGCCGGCCCTCGGAGTCGCATATATCTGGGAGGTCTCGTAGGCTGCGCGGGGCGCACGGTCAAGAGCCTCCTCCACACGGCGCCGCATACCGTCCACGGCCACGCCCAGCTTTCGCAGCACCTCTACTGGCACGCCGTCCTCAATCTCCAGCAGGGCGAGCAGGATGTGCTCGACGTCCCACTGCGTGTGGTTGTACCTTCGCACAATCTCATTCGAAAGGGAGAGCGTGTGCTGTCCCTGTTCAGTGAAGTCGTCCGGTCTCAAGACCATTTCAGTTTCCTCCTGACTGAGGCGTCACCGCCGCAGACCTAGCGCCTGCCGCCCCTGGACTGCAGCGTCCTCACCTGGTTCGATAGGCGCTGAATCTCTCGCTCCATTTCCGCCATACGGTCCATCAGGCGCATGACCACCTGCACGCCCGCCAGGTTGAGGCCCAGGTCTTCCGTGAGGGTCTTGATGCGCCTGAGCTTGTCGATGTCTCGCTGCGAGTACAGGCGGATGTTGCCTCGTGAACGGGCCGGCTCCAGCAGGCCCTCTCGCTCGTAGTAGCGGAGCGTCTGGGTGTGCACCTGAATCATGCGGGCCGCCACGCTAATCACGAAGCAGGGTTCGTCGTCGCCCCAGGGCTGATTTCGAGCAGTTACCATAGCGTCACTCCCCCGTCGAATGCGAGTCCCTGAGCTGCCGGTAGAGCTCGCGCTCCTTCTCGGACAGCCGCGTAGGAATGGTGACCTGCACTGTCGCGTACAGGCTGCCGTGCGACTGCGGCGATCCCAGACGGGGCATGCCCTTGCCGGCCAGCCGGAAGGAGCGGCCGTTCTGGGTTTCCGGCGGGATGGTGAGTATGACCGGCTCCGTTAGGGTCGGCACATTCACCTCTCCGCCCAGCACGGCGTCCAGCAGCGGGACGTCCACCTTTGCGTGGAGGTTCGCGCCTCGTCTCTCGAATCTCGGATGGGGCGCAACAGACACCACGAGGTTGATCTCGTCGTCGCCGCGCTCGTCCGGCCGCACTCGGATCCTGGAGCCGTTGTCGGCGCCCGCCGGAATCGTTACCTCCAGGCGACGGCTGTTGCCCTGTGGACCGGCCGGCAGGCGGATGACGCGGGTGGTGCCCCTGAACGCCTCCTCCAGCGAGATGTTGACCGGCTGCTCCAGCCGCGTGCGCCGGGGAGGGGCAGTCGTCGTCCGGCCGAATCCGCGCCCGCCCAGCAGGTCTTCGAAGTAGGACGCCCCGAAGTTGTGGGCCTGGCCCCCGCCAAAGTCCCACACGAAGTTCTCCGCGCCCTGACCCTGGCGGCCCCGGCCCATCTGGTCGGCGTACTTCCAGTTCTCTCCGAACTCGTCGTACTTCTTGCGGCTGTCGGCGTTGGACAGCACGCCATAGGCCTCGTTGATCTCCTTGAACTTCTGCTCGGAGATCTTATCGCCGGAGTTGACGTCCGGGTGGTACTGCCGCGCGAGACGGCGGTAGGCCTGCCGGATGTCCTTCTCCGTGGCGGTCTTGCTTACGCCCAGGATTTCGTAGTAGTTTGCTGGCATCTCTCAGTTGTCTCCCAATGCCAAGTATAGATACATGATGGTGTATTGTCAATAATACTTGCTATACGGACATCAGCAGACTTGACAAGAGGTTATCAAGTTACTATACTAGCAGCGTGGGGTTGGGATGAGGATAGCACCGGAGGAACAGCAAACAAGGAGGTGAAGATATGGTGCTGCGACGTTGGGAACCCTTCAGGGAGCTGTGGAACATGGAAGACACAATCAACCGGATGTGGAGGGCGTACGGGAGAGACGTGGCGAACCCGACTGTAGAGGGATGGAGCGTACCCCTGGACGTGGTCAGGGAGGAGGAAGGCATATTGGTCCACGCATCGCTGCCGGGCGTCGACCCTGAACACATCGACGTGTCCGTGGAGGACAACGTGCTGTCCATCGCGGCAGACAGCCACTCGGACATCGAGCAGAAGCAGGGCGAGTACCTTATGAGGGAGCGGCGCTCCGGCTCCTTCCACAGGGCGCTCCGCCTGCCGGACACAGTGGACACCGACCTGATCAAGCCCGTCTACAAGAACGGCGTGCTGACCATCACGATTCCCAGGGCGGAGTCGAAGAAGGCCCGCAAGCTGCCCGTCGTTTCGGAGTAGCCCGTCCGGGCATCGCCGGTACCGCACAGGTTCCGCCCGCACGACCCAGAAGGGGACGCCTCGCTGAAGGCGTCCCCTTCTCGTGCTACACAACGGCAGCGGCATTCGTGTTGACAACCCGCAATCATGGGCATAAAGTGAAGCCGCTTATGCTATCCCGATTTAGTTGGTCGGATAGTTGAGATTTGCGAGGGCCGCCGCCAGGACCCTCTATTCTTTAGGGGTGCGAGGTTTAGCATGTCGCGAACAGCTGTATTCGTGGACGCGGGGTATCTCTATGCGGCCGGGGCCATCATTCTGACCGGATCGTCGCAAAACCGGGAACGCCTCGACCTCGACCACCACTCTGCTCTCGAGAGGTTGAGAGCCACTTGTGACCAGCTTACGGGCGGCGTACCTATACTTCGCTTCTACTGGTACGACGGCCTGCTCAGGGGAAGGCCTTCGCCGGAGCAGGAGGCGGTCGCCAACACCGACAATGTGAAGCTGAGACTCGGCGCAGTGGTTGGCGGTCAGCAGAAGGGCGTTGACTCGCTCATCATCATGGACCTCATCGAGCTGGCCCGGAACCACGCCATATCGGACGCGGTGCTGCTCTCCGGAGACGAGGACCTGCGGGTGGGCGTGCAGCTGGCGCAGAGCTTCGGCGTGCGAGTTCACCTACTGGGTGTGGAGCCCACCAGGGGCAACCAGTCCTACCTGCTCCTCCAGGAGGCCGACACCACAACGGAGTGGAACAAGGACGTGGTGGAAACCATCATGAGCGTCAAGCCTTACGTAGAGTCGTACCTGGATAGCCTGAATGGGCCGGTCACGCTGGGTTTGGGTGAAGGCGAGGACGAGGTGCTGGACCGCGTGGCGTCGGAGGTGGTCGGATCCATCGGCGAAGACGAACTGGCGACTATAGCGGTGGCACTGTCACGCGACCCGCGCTGGGTGCCGCCGGACTCGGACCGCCTGCTACTGCTCCGCGGCTCCGAGACGCTGAGCAGGGAACTGACGCAGACGGAAAAGCGCTACATCCGGGAGAAGTTCCGGGAGGCCGTGAGCACCACGGCCGCGCAGTAGGCGAGGGCTGGCCTCGCCTTAGTGGGTGCGAGCGGGCGGAGTGACGAGTGCGACCGGCCTGACGCTGAGCCGGCCTGCTCGCAATTGACACTCACATACCCTTGACCTACAATCCCTGCCGTCCCAAACACCGCTACGTGAGGTGCACAACTTGACCGGCGACGAAATCAGAGAGGCATTCCTTAGCTTCTTCGAAAGCAAGGGTCACCTACGCATCCCAAGCTCCTCTCTCATACCGGCAGGCGACCCGACACTCCTCCTCACCAACGCCGGCATGGTGCAGCTCAAGCCGTACTTCACCGGCGAGATGCAGCCGCCCGGCAGACGCCTCACCTCGTCGCAGAAGTGCTTCCGGACCACGGACGTGGGCCAGGTTGGCGACGCAACACACCTCACCTTCTTCGAGATGCTCGGCAACTTCAGCGTCGGCGACTACTTCAAGGAGGACGCCATTCGCTTCGCCTGGGAGTTCGTAACCGAGCGCCTGGGGCTGGAGCCGGATCGCATCTGGGCCTCCGTCTTTCGAGACGATGACGAGGCCTTTCATCTGTGGACCACCCGCACGGGAGTGCCGGCCGAGCGAATCCGCCGATTCGACGAGCAGGACAACTTCTGGGGCCCGGCGGGAAGCGAAGGCCCTTGCGGTCCCTGCAGCGAGATCCACTACGACTTCGGCGCGGACCGCGGATGCCTCCGGCCCGACTGCGGCCCCAACTGCGAGAACACGCTGCCCAGCACGGGCCAGACCTGCGACCGGTTCATCGAGATGTGGAACCTGGTGTTCATGCAGTTCTACCAGGACGCAGCCGGCGAGCGCACGCCTCTGCCCGCGCCCAACATCGATACCGGCATGGGCCTCGAGCGCGCGGCTGTCATCCTCCAGGGCAAGCGGTCGATATACGAGACAGACCTGTTCGACCCGCTGGTCCGGAGCGCCGCCGAGCTGTGCGGCAGGCCGTACGGCCGCAACCCCGACGACGACTACGCGCTGCGCGTGGTGGCCGAACACGCCCGCAGCGCGGCGTTCCTCATCTGCGACGGAGTGGTTCCCGGAAACGGCGGCCGGAACTACGTGCTCCGCCGCGTCATACGTCGGGCCATTCGATACGGCCGCAAGCTGGGCCTGGAAGACCCGTTCCTCTCGCAGGTCGCGCAGGTCGTCATCGACCGGATGGGCGCGGCCTATCCGGACCTGCTGGAGAGGCGAGAGTTCATCCTGCGCGTCATGGGCCTGGAGGAGGAACGGTTCGGGCAGGCGCTTCGCACGGGCCTGCCGATGCTGGAGGAAGGGCTGGTGCCGTTCCACCTGGGGCTGGCCGCCGCGACTGCAGGCGTTCAGGAAGAGGCCGGGCTGCGCGCACCCGTCGAGGAATTGGCCGCGCGGGTCGGCGGCAGCGCCGGGTCCGCGCTGACGCAACAGGTCGTTGAGGCGCTGCTGACCGCCGCGTCGGAGAAGGGACGTCAGGCTGCGATCGAGGAGGCGTCCCGTAACCTCTCGGGCGCCGAGGCATTCGTGCTCTATGACACCTACGGCTTGCCGCCGGAGCTGGTGGAAGAGATCGCTCAAGAGCGCGGGCTGGAGGGAATCGACTGGGCCGGATTCGAGCGGGAGATGGAAGCGCAGCGGGAGCGTGCCGGCGCTTCCGCGGAGCGGTTCGGCGGGGAGTTCGGCGCCGTTCGGGTCTACCAGGAGCTTGGCGTGGAGGAGACGCGATTCCTTGGGTACGAGACCATCGAAACGAGGTCTGTGATAGTCGGCATGGTAGCGGACGGCATGCCCGCGGAGCGTGTGGTCGAAGGCCAGCAGGCGGAGGTCGTCCTGAGCGAAACGCCGTTCTATGCCGAGCTGGGCGGTCAGGTTGGGGATACGGGAACGATCACGGCGGGAGATTCCGTGATGGACGTCGAGGACACGCAGAGCCCCATCGCAGGCCTGACAGTGCACAGGTGCCGCGTGACCTCCGGCAGCTTCACCATAGGTGACAGCGTCGACGCCCGCATCGACGCCCGCCGCCGCGCGTCCATCGCCCGCAATCACACCGCAACCCACCTGCTGCACGCCACGCTGCGCCGGGTGCTCGGTTTCCACGTCCGGCAGCACGGCTCGTTGGTGGCGCCGGACAGGCTCCGCTTCGACTTCACCCACGTCAGCCCGCTCACCCGCGAGGAGTTACTGGAGGTGCAGCGGCTGGCCAACGAGAAGATACGAGAGAATGTGGCGGTGCACTGGCACGAGACGACCTACCGCGAGGCGGTCGCGGACGGCGCGCTGGCCTTCTTCGGCGACCGTTACGGCGACCGCGTGCGCGTGGTCGAGGTGGCGAACGGCACGGCCTACAGCGTGGAGGTGTGCGGGGGGACGCACGTGCATCGAACAGGCGACATCGGCTTCTGCCACGTTGTGTCGGAGACGGGGATCGGCTCCGGGCTGCGCCGCATAGAGGCGGTGACAGGCAGCAGCGCCGAGGCGCTCATGCTCGAGCAGGCGGCAGCGCTGGAGAACGCGGCGGGCCTGCTGGAGGGCGCGCCTGGAGAGCTCGTGTCTCGTGTCGAGGGGTTGCTATCCGAGCTTCGCAGTGCAAACCGGCGCGCGGATACCCTGGAGCGTGAGCTCCTGCGCCGACAGGTCGGGGAACTGCCTCGAAGCGAGATTGAGGGTGTATCGGTGGTCTCGGGGCTGCTGACGGTCTCCAACGTCGAATTCCTGCGCGAGGCCGGGGACTGGTTGAGGAATGACATCGGAAGCGGCATAGTCATACTCGGCGCAGTGATCGAGGGCCGGCCCGCCATGATGGCAATGGCTACGCGGGACGTTGCGGAGAGTGGGTTCGACGCCGGCGGACTGGTGCGTGAGGCGGCCAAGGCGATGGGAGGAGGAGGTGGAGGCCGCGCGGACCTGGGCCAGGCCGGCGGACGCTACGCGGACAAGCTGCCGGACGCCATTCGCGCTGCCGAAGAGGGCGTGCGAGCATGGCGGGAGGCGCAGTCCTGAGGCTTCTAGGGCTGGACGTGGGCGCCAGCCGCATCGGTGCGGCGTTGAGCGACCCGACGGGAATCCTCGTTAGCCCACTGGCCGCCGTGAGGCGAACCAGGCTAGACGACGACTTGGCTGCAATCGCAGGCCTGGCGCGAGAACACGACGTCGCAGCGATTGTAGTCGGGCTGCCGTTGTCGCTGAGCGGAGGGCTTGGGCCGCAGGGGCGAGCAGTGCGCGACTTTATCCGGGCGCTGTCTGAATATTCTGCAGTTCCCGTACACGCCCAGGACGAGCGATTCTCTACCGTGGAGGCCGAGAGACTGCTCCGAGAGGCGGGCCATTCGCCGTCAAGGAACAAGGGGCTGCGAGACTCCGCGGCCGCGTGCGTGATACTGCAAGCGTACATGGATGGGCGGGGCAGGGGATAGCGCGGTATCCGGGTCAAGGACGCAGTGGCTACGGAGGGCTTGGGGTCGCGAATCTCTCCACGTTTAGCTGCTCGGCTCTGTCCCGCGCCTGCCAGAGGTCGTAGGCCGTCTGCATGGCCAGCCACGTCTCAGGGGTGGAGCCGAACGCCAAGGACAGCCGAATGGACATCTCAACGGACACGCCCGCCTTTCCGTTAACCAAGTCCGAAAGCGCCTGGCGAGTGACCCCAAGGCCCTGAGCCGCCCGCGTCACGCTGAGGCCCAGCGGCTCAAGGCAGTCCCACCTCACTATTTCCCCGGGATGGGGTGGATTCTGCAAGGGCATTACGCCACCTCCTCAGTGGTAGTCCGTGTAATCGATTTCGACGGCATATCCGTTCTCAAACCTGAACGTTACCCGCCAGTTCCCTGACACTGAAACTGCGTAGTGCCCCATCAACTCGCCCGACAAAGCATGTAGCCGGAATCCCGGAATATCCGTGTCCTGTGGCTTTTGGCTCTGGTCCAGCACCGCAAGTATGCGTACCAGCTTCCGAATGTGGTCAGGAGCCAATCTCCGAACTCCGCGGCCGCTGTATAGCTCTCTGAGACCGCGATGCTTGAAGGATAGGATCACATTGGCAGTCTATGGCGTAGCCTGTCGCTTGTCAATGGACGCGGCCATTCGCGCTGAGCCTGCCCGCGTCTTGTCAGGCCGCCGCCGCGTCGGGGTCGGTGACGAGGGGCGGCATTCGAGTCGCCCAGACCGCGACGAGCACGGTGGCGGCCATGCCAACCGCGAGCATCGTCGCCAGGATGGGTGCCACCCGAGCCGTCCCAAACTGCGTGGGCAGGTCGTAGGCGGTGTTCAGCGTGACAGCCAGGCCGATCCCGGCAGCTACGGCCAGCCCGAAGGCGAGCACCAGCGGGCCAGCGAACAGCAGCCCGAGGTCCGCGGCAAGCAGCCTGCGGGTGGCGCCCTGGCACCTGAGAATCCTGAACTCCGCCTGGCGCTGGCGGAATAGCAGCAGCACAGCGTAGAGCAGCGCGACCGTCCCCAGCCCGGCGGCAGCGGTAGCCATCACGGTAAAGTATGGGGTAGCGACCAGAGTGTCCTGGGTAATCCCCGAACTCAGCGCGGGCCTCGTGGTAATGAACAAGACCTCGTCCATGTTCCGCAGGCCCTGTATGACCCGGCGCATGGAGTCGCGCTCGCCGTCGGTGGTGACCAGAACATATCCGAAATTCGCCGAGGCGGGGTGCTCGTCAACGATCATGACGGCGTCATCTTCCTCGCCGGGAATCCACGACGCAGTGACGGTTCCTCCTACTGCGTGGCTTCCGCTGACTGTCTCGTCCGGGTCGGGGACTTTCACTGCCAACTCGACAGTGCTGCCATCGCCCCTGTCAACGGTGCGGTAACCGCTGATGACTTCCAGGTCGGCGTCGACTGTCACGGATGCCGCCTCGGAGTCTTCCCTGAAGTAGATGCTTCCATTGACACACGGCCCATCAAGCTCGACCGAGCCCGGCACGTCTTCGCAGGTGATGGTGTGCACCATTTTGTGCTCTCCGTTCACCCTGGCTCGTACGCGGCTGCTGTACACGACCCGGGTGACGCCGTCATATCCTGCGACGGTCTCCGCAACCGGTTGGAGAGGCTTGGCGAAGCTGTCCAGCCGGGCCGCAACGTCGAATGTACCGATGTCCGGTGTCGGGCGGTCGAACGTCGAGTAGGTGATGAATACGGTCAGGAAGACCGCCACCGCGGTCGCTGACACGCCGAGCAGCGCGTCACCTCCCGAACGCGACATCCTGGACCCGGCCACCTGAGCCCGCGTTCGACTGGATAGCGCCACACCCGCAAGGGTGACCGCCATACGGGTCAGCGCGAGCAGCCCCACTACGCCAAGGAGCATTCCCGACATTATCAACCACACCGACAGGGTAAAGTTGGACTCCGCAACTTCGCCGGACGCAAGTACGGCTGCTGCGGCCGCCGGCAGGCCGGCCAGCGACAGGTAGGTGAGGTAGGAGACGCCCCGACGGCGATTCCTACGCAGCACGCCAATGGGGTCGCGGCCGGCTCGGCGGACCGTCAGAACGATGCTGGCCAGGCCCACGGCTGTGGTAACCAGCGGAATAGCTCCCGCGTACGCCATGGGGAGCAGCAGGTCCCTGGTCCAGTACGAGGTCCCCGCCAGCGTGAACGAATCCAGGGACGACATGGCTGCGGCGTAGGCAGTCGAGCCCAGCAGCGCGCCGGACAGCAGCGGCACCGCCATATCGGCTGCAATAACCGCTGCCATCTGACCGGGCGGCGTCCCCAGGGTCCTGAGCAGGCCGTACCGCCGCGACCTGATGTTCAGGTGCATCGCGGCCCCGGCTCGCGCCAGTACCACGGACGGCAGGGCCAGGACGATGATTCCCATAATGACGAAGCTGGAATCGTTGAAGTAGCCCTTACCCGGAGTGACAGGATAGAAGGATGATTCAGCGCCGGGCGGCGCCATGTCCACGAACTCGACGATGACCATTTCCCGCGGGTGCGCCAGCGCCTCATTCGGAAGAGATTGAGGCGTCCGACCACCCAGCCAGGCGCTCAGCTCTCCCGTCCAGTCGTCCTCTAGCTGCGCGACCACTGCCGGCGAGGCCATGACGGTCCCGCTCAGCTCTACCTGCGGAATGCCAGGTAGGTCGAGCCGCTGACCCGCCTCGCCCGCGAAGACCGTGACGACCAGCGGCCCATAAGCAGTTGCCTCTAGCCGGGTCGACCTCAGCGGTCCCTCAATCTCGGCGGTGCGAGGCGGCAGGCTCCTTGAGCCGTCACGCAGCATCGCCGTCTCCTGCTGGGCGTGGTATCCGAGTCCGACTCCCAGAGCAAGCGAGAGGGCGGCGCAGGAGACCGCCCCAACCGCAATCAGTGGAGACCACGCGTAGAGCGATCGCCGGGAGCGGGGCCAGAGAAGCCGGAAAAACAGCCTCATGTCGCCCCACGCTCTTCCCATAGAGATCCCTCGTGCAGACGTAGCACACGATCACAGGCCTCCCATACGGAAGGATCGTGCGTGACTATCAGCACGCCCACTCCGAATTCGGCCGCTATCCTTTGCAGCTCACCGACCACCAGTCGGGAGTTCTCCTCGTCCAGTGCACCGGTTGGCTCATCGCAAAAGACGATGCTTGGCTCCATCGTCAGGGCACGGGCAATCGAAGCGCGCTGAAGCTCACCGCCAGAAAGCGTAGAAGGGTACTCATCGGTCAGGGAGCCGAGGCCGAACCGGTCGAGCAGGCTGCGAGCTCTGTCCCGGGCCTGCTTTGGCTTGGCTCCGGACACGATGAGGGGGACTGCAACGTTGGCGGCGACGGTCAGGTCGTCTAGGAAGGCCGGGAACTGGAATACGAATCCGCACGTCGCGCGGCGTACCAGCGTGATGCGCGGCTCCCGCAGGTTCCAGACGTCGGTGTGGTCGCCCCACGCGACCGTGCCGCCGTCGGGCTGCCGGAGGCCGGCAAGTGCGTAGAGCAGCGTCGACTTCCCGGACCCGCTCGCGCCCACGATGGCGAGGACCTCGCCTCTGCGAAGCTCCACGTCTACGCCACTCAGGACGCTCCGCGCTCCGAAGCTCTGCGTCAGCCCGTGGGCCGCGAGCGCCGGGGTTTCGTTCGTCATGTCCAAGACCTCCTATGCCGGCCCTGTCAATGCCCGGTTGGCCTGATGACCTGACCTTATTCTTCAAAAGGGGAGTGCGGGCAATAATTGACCTTCTCTCCTCCAATCTACTATTCGGCCTAGCATCTGGCAACTCCGGATACGGCAATTACCCGCGTCCGGGGCGAGCATTCGGGGAACCCAGACCAGGCGGGCACAAACGAGGGCGAGGCCTAGTACACCTTGCCCATCCTTCCGCGCCCTTGCTATACTCCACGCAGCTACCACGTCCGGAGGCAAGTCCGCTCTCCATGACCAAGCGTATCCATCTCCTGGGGCATCCCGTCAGCCACTCCGTCTCGCCCGCATTGCAGCAGGCCGCCCTGGACAGCTGCTCGATAGACGGCGCGTACACGGCCCTGGACATACCGCCTTCCGAGCTGCCTGCAGCCGTGCGCTCCCTGCGCGACCCCGACGTGCTGGGCGCAAACGTCACAGTGCCCCACAAGGAGGCGGTGTTTCCTCTGCTGGACAGCGTATCGGAGGAGGCGCGGCTCATCGGAGCGGTCAACACCATCCACAACCGGAACGGCGCGCTGGAAGGTCACAACACCGACGCCAGGGGCTTCCTGTCAGCCATTCGAGAGGAATCCGGCTTCGAGCCGCGGGGCAGGGCAGTCCTGATTCTGGGAGCCGGCGGCTCCGCTAGGGCTGTCGCGGTCGCGCTTGCAGGTCAGGGTGTGTCGAAGGCGGTCATAGCCAACCGCACGGTGGAGCGCGCCGCGGTGCTTGCGGAGCTCGTTCGCTCTCTGGGCGTAGAGGCTCAGGCCGTCGCCTTAGGTCCCGCCAACATTCGTGGGGCCGGGCAGTTAGACCTCGTGGTGAACTGCACGTCCCTGGGCATGACGGGCGGGCCCGGGCCCGCCGAGGCGCCCATCTCCGCAGACCTGATACCGTCGGATGCGCTCGTGTGCGACCTGGTGTACAATCCGAGGGAAACGCCCCTGCTGAGGGAGGCGGCGTCGGCCGGAGCGAGGTCGCTTGGCGGGCTGCCGATGCTCGTGTACCAGGGTGCCGCGTCGTTCGAGATCTGGACCGGCGTGGCCGCGCCTGCTCAGGTCATGTTTGCCGCCGCGGAGGCGGCGCTGGCCGCTAGGCAAGCGGCCAGGTCGTGAACGGGAGAGAATTTGTGAGGAGGGCAAGACGTTACGCCCGCCGCAACGGGCTGGAGTTCAGCTTCGACCCCGCTCGCGGCAAGGGGAGTCACGGAGAGGTTCGTATCGGCGGATTCAAGGCCTCAGTACAACATGGAGAAATTCCCCAAGGCACGCTTACAGATATGCTAAGGCGGCTTAACGTCAATCGACGGGAGTTCTTGACGTGAAATTCATCTATCCATCCGACATAGTGCCCGATGAAGAGGAGCGAATGACCACGGGAAGGGAAGGCTACAACGTGACCTTCCCTGACGTACCGGAGGCTATCACCTGTGGTTGGACCTGGGAGGAGGCTTTGGAGATGGCCGAGGACTGCCTCGGCGTTGCCTTGGGGATGTACGTGAGGGCCGACGAAGACCTTCCGGTTCCCGGCTGCGCCCGGGACGGCCAGGTACTCGTGCCTGTGCCCCTCCTCATCGCGGCCAAACTGACGATCTACACGGCCATGCGAGAGCAGGGAGTTACCAGCGATACCCTGGCCGCCAGATTGGGCATAAGTGTGGAAGCAGCGCAGAAGCTCGTCGATCCGCGATATCGATCTCACATCAGCCAGGTCGAGAGTGCGCTGCGAGTTGTTGGACGCGCCCTGATAGTCGAAGACTGTGACGCCGTTCCGAATACCGAACGTGAGCAGGCGTTGACAGCGAAAGTAAATTCACGATAGGGAGCTGACAGATGCTGCGATTTCTCACCGCGGGGGAGTCCCACGGCAAGAGCCTGAGCGTTATCGTGGAGGGGCTTCCCGCAAGCCTCCCGCTCTCCGAGGACTACATCGAGCGTCACATGGCGCGCCGGCAGGTTGGCTACGGGCGCGGCGGCCGCATGCAGATCGAGAAGGACCGTGCCGAGATCCTGGCCGGTGTCAGACACGGCCTCACGCTTGGATCGCCCATTTCGCTAAACATCATCAACCGCGACTTCTCCACGGGTAAGGGGCCGGACGGCGTGCCCTGGATCGAGGAGATGAGCGTGGCCCCTTCGGACGTGCCGTTCGAGCCTATCGTGAACATAAGGCCCGGACACGCCGACGCCCCCGGCATAGTGAAGTACATGCAGGCTGACGCCCGGAACATCCTGGAGCGCTCCAGTGCCCGAGAGAGCGCGTCGAGAGTGGCCGCCGGCGCGCTGGCACAGCGGTTCCTTGAGGAGTTCGGAATTGCGGTGCACGGTCACGTCCTGTGCATCGGCGGCGTGCACGCCAACAGACCGGAGACAGTGGACTGGGAGGCACTCGAGGAGACGCCTTACCACCGGGAGAATCCCGGCGGATCCAAGTGCGCCGCGGTGCGCTGCGCCGACCCCGAGGCTTCTGAGCGCATGATCGCCGAGATAGACGCGGCGCGCGAGGCAGGGGACAGCGTGGGCGGAATCTTCGAGGTTGTGGCCACGGGCATGCCAATTGGCCTCGGCAGCCACATCCAGTGGGACCGCAAGCTGACGACCAAGCTCGCGGGCGCCGTCATGAGCATGAACGCCGTCAAGGGTGTAGAGTTTGGGGCGGGATTCTTGCAGGCCGACCTGCGGGGCTCGCAGGTCCACGACGTGGTCAAACCCATGAGCGAGTGGGATATGGGCACGGCCGAGAGCTGGGTGCGTCCCTGGTCCAGGCGCACCAACAACTCCGGCGGGCTGGAGGGCGGCATGACCACCGGCGAACCGCTGGTGGTGCGGGCAATCGTCAAGCCAATTGCCACAATCATCAGCGGCCTGGAAACCGTCGACCTTACCACCGGGGGCTTCGTCGACCGCGCCCACTTCGAGCGCAGCGACATCACCTTCGTGCCGACCTGCGCGGTCATCGGCGAAGCGATGGTGGCGCTCGTGCTCGCCGATGCAATGCTCGAGAAGTTCGGCGGAGACCATATCGATGAGACTCGCCGGAACCTGCGCGCCTACTTGGCCTCTACCGGGCCACGGGGATAGCAGGGGAGAGTGCTCCTTGCCTCATCATTTCCAGGATCGGACGCACCGGTAGGCCTTATCTAATGACATCTCTTGGCTCTCTTCGGTATCGCCGCATTGTCGTCAAGGCCGGAACCAACGTCCTGACAGGAGGCCGCGGCAGCCTGGACCTGGAGGTCATAGGCTCCCTGGTGGGCCAGCTGGCCTCCGTTCATAGCAGCGGCGCGGAGGTCGCGCTTGTGACGTCGGGGGCCGTTGCTGCCGGAAGCCACGCGTTGAGCCAGAACAGCGCTCGCAGCGACATTCCGTTCCGCCAGGCGCTGGCCGCGGTGGGGCAGGGCCGGCTGATGCACACCTACGAGCAGCTCTTCGAGGCACAGGACATCACCGTGGCACAGGCCCTTCTCTCGCGACGGGACATGCTCGACCGCGAAGGCTATCTGAACGTGCGCAACACGCTAATTGCCCTTCTGGACTACAAGGTCATACCCATCATCAACGAGAACGACGTGGTGGCGGTTGACGAACTCGAAGACCTCGGCTTCGGAGACAACGACACGCTGTCCGCGATGGTCGCGAACCTTATCGATGCGGACCTGCTGATCATCCTGAGCGACATTGGCGGGCTGTACACGGCCGACCCTCACGTGGAGCCGGATGCGCGGCTCCTGCGTCGCGTGGACGTTGTCGATGACTCGATTACGGCTATGGCAGGCCCTCGGCGGGGCGACATGAGCCGCGGCGGCATGGGCGCCAAGCTGGCCGCCATAAGGCTGGCGGCGGCCTCCGGAGTGGCAGTGTGCCTGGCGGGCGGTCGAGAGACGGACGTCGTGCAGCGGCTTGCCAACGGAGATCAGGTCGGCACCTACTTCGCGCCAACCGCAAGCAAGATGGAGAGCCGGAAGCGTTGGATGCTCAGCGGCCTGTCCACACGAGGTCGCATAGTCGTTGACGCGGGCGCCGTCGAGGCGCTGCGCGCGCACAAGCGCAGCCTTCTGCCCGCGGGCGTGCGCGAGGTGGAAGGGGACTTTCGCAGGGGCGACATCATACTGGTAGTGGACCAGGACGGTGAGCGCGTTGCATGCGGGGTTACAGGATACAGTGCCTCGGACGTAAAGGCCATACGCGGCCTGCGGTCCAACAAGATCGAGGAGGCGCTGGGCTACCGGTTCAGCGAAGAGGTGCTGCACCGCAACAACCTGGCGATATTGTAGGATACGCTAGGGCCAGATTGGAAACGGCAGGACCTCCGGCAGGAGTTCAAGTGATTATCAAGATCGGGAAGGTGAGACATGACGATCGTCACTGATGAGATGACAGCCAAGGGACAGGCGGCACGGGTTGCCGCGCGGGAGCTGGCCAGGCTGTCCGGCGACGTGAAGAGCCTGGCGCTGCGCAACCTCACAGAGGCGCTGGAGAACGCCGGGGACGACATTCAGTCAGCCAACGAGCGCGACATTCAGGCGGGACGCGACGCCGGCCTCGGCGACGCGATGTTGGACCGCTTGCTGCTTAACCAAGAAAGGCTTGCCGGCATGGCGTCCGACGTGCGGTCGGTGGCTGCGCTGCCGGACCCGGTGGGGGAGACGTTTGACATGCGCACGCTGCCCAACGGCCTGCAGGTTGGTAGGCGCAGGGTGCCGCTGGGCGTCATAGGCGCAATCTACGAGAGCCGCCCCAATGTGACCGTGGACATTTCTGCGCTGTGCTTCAAGTCCGGAAACGCCGTGATCCTCAGAGGCGGCAGCGAGGCCATTCACTCCAACACCGCGCTCGCCAACCTGGTGCGTGACGCCATAGCCCGCGCCGGCGCGCCCAGGGACGCCGTGCAGTTCATCTCGTCGACGGACCGGTCCCTGGTTGAGCGGATGCTGTCGATGAAGGAGTACATTGACCTCATGATTCCGAGGGGCGGCGCCGATTTCGTCCGCTTTGTGGGGGAGAACGCGCAGATGCCGGTCATTACGGGCGGCGTTGGCGTTTGCCACACCTACGTCGACAGGGACGCCGACCTAGATCGGTCCGTTGCCATCGCGTACAACGCCAAGGTGGACCGCCCAACCGTGTGCAACGCGCTCGACACACTGCTGGTGCACTCGGAGGCGGCGGCCCGCTGTCTGCCGGCCATCGCACAGGAGTGGGCCAGGGCGGGCGTGGAGATGCGGTGCGACCTGCGGGCGCTCAGCATCCTGGGGCCATCGGAGTCGCTGAACGTCAAGCCGGCCACCGAGGACGACTGGGGAACCGAGTTCCTTGCGCTGACGGCCTCCGTGAAGGTCGTGGACTCGCTGGAGGAAGCCCTAGAGCACATAGAGCGATACGGTTCCGGCCACTCGGAGGCCATAGTCACGGAGGACTACTCCCGCGCCATGCAGTTCCTGGACTACGTGGACGCTGCGGCGGTGTTCGTGAACGCCAGCACTCGCTTCACGGACGGCGGGCAGTTCGGACTTGGGGCGGAGGTGGCCATAAGCACGAACAAGATGCACGCGAGGGGGCCTATGGGCCTCCGCGAGTTGACCTCCTACAAGTGGACCGTTCTGGGCAACGGCCACGTGAGGAGCTAGAGAGAGGAGAACCCCAATGGCCTACACATTTCGGCGCCTGTTTCGCACACCATACTCTGAGGTCTACGCTGTGATGTCTGATGACCAGTCCGTAGGACGGCTGGACGTCCACGTGGACTTGACCATGGAAACCGGCGAGTGCAGCCTCTGCGTCGGCGAAAGCCTGACCGAGGAAGAAATTCGTGATCTGATGGAGGCGGTCGACGACGAGATTATGGGCAGCGGCTTCATGCCGGGGACGTTCAACATGACCGTCTACCAGGGGAAGGAGATCATCTCAGAGGTCTTCGACCTGGAAGACGATGACGATGATGACGACGAGGACTAGAGGGAGCCAAGATGGCAGAATACGGCTTTGAGCGGGAGTGCCGGACACCATACTCGGAGGTCTATACCGTTCTGGACTACGACGAGCAGATAGGGCGGCTGGACCTCCACCTGACTCCCGCAGTCATTCACGCTACGCTGTGCGTGGACGAGAGCCTGACGCAATCGTCCGTCCGCGAGCTGATAGAGGTGATTGACGCCAAGATCATGGACGTGGTCGGGGTGTCTCGCGACGAGCTCATAATCCACGTCCACCAGGGTCGCGACGTGGGCGTCTTCAGCAACCACGAGTTTGGCGGAAACGGCGGCCGGGAAGCGATGTGACCGCCGCTGGCTAGGGGAATCGCGGCTGCACTTCCAGTCGCACCCGGAAGCTCACGGCTTCGCCGTCCCGCATCACGCGCACGTCCGCCTCGTGGCCTATCGGATGACGTAGCACCTCCCGTTGGAACTGCTTCACGCTATTCACCTCCACGCCATCCACGGAAACGATGACGTCGCCGAAGCGTATACCGGCGCGCTCGGCCGGCCCTCCGACCTCCAGGCTAGACACCATTGCGCCCCGGCTGACCGGCAGGCCCTCCTGAGAGGCAATCACCGGCGTCACGTCCCTGACACCCACCCCTATCCAACCGAAGACCACGCGTCCGTGCTCCAGTATGGACTCGACGACCGGGACAACGGTGAACGTGCTGACGGCGAACCCGATACCCTCGCCGCCCTGCGCACGCGCCGTGTTGATGCCCACCACGCGGCCGTCTAGATCGACCAGCGGTCCCCCGCTGTTGCCGGGGTTGATGCCGGCGTCGGTCTGGATCATGTCGTAGAGGTGGCCCGACGCGGTGGTAATCGAGCGGTCGAGCGCGCCCACAATGCCCAGCGTGACCGTGGGGCCTCCGACCAGCGCCAGAGCATTTCCGATCGCAATCACCCAGTCGCCCTCTCTCAGCTCGTCCGGAGAGGCGAACTCCACGGCTGGATAGCCTTCGCCCGGTATTTTGACTACGGCAAGGTCCGATACGGGATCGCGGCCTACTATCGCAGCTTCGAACGTCCTCTCGTCGACGAGGTGCACGGTAATCCGGACGGCGTTCTCGATGACGTGGTCGTTGGTGACGATGAGCCCGTCGGAGTCGAAGATGACCCCTGTGCCCGCGCCATCCTCTTCCACCGTCACGCAGCCGAAGAAGAGGCCGCACCGCTCGACCAGCGACGTCGTGGAGATGGACACGACGGAGGGCTTCACGCGTGCCACCACCTGCGTCACCGAGGGTAGGAGTGGAGAGGCGACGGGGACGGGCTGAGTTGCCGCAGGAGCTTCCGTGGGCGGTATGGGTGTCGGGGTTGGCTCCGGGTGGTCACTGCAGGCTGCCCAGAGGAGCGCGATCGTCGCAATTGTCGTTGATACACGAAAGAGCCGACCAAGCCCAGGTGGCGGTCTCACAGGGAAGAGCGAAAGCCATCGCAGGAGGGTCGTCACTCGAGGCTCGCTTGCCAGTGGGCTCTCGGGAGCCGCACGACTCCACGTATGCCGTTCGGATGCTACTCCCGGCCAACCGGCTGCAGTGCCGACCGCGCCATCTCCGCCTCCACGATGTCGTGGATTTCCCGCACCTTGTTCGCGCGGTGGCTGGCATACCGTTGCGTTATCAGCGAGCCGAACAGCAGGATGTTGGCCGATACGTACACCCATGTGAGAAGCGCCACCACACTGCCGATTGAGCCGTACACGGAGCTGTACACGGAGAAGTTGAGCACGTACCAGACGAACACGTTCTTCACGATCTCAAAGACAATTGTGGCAAAGACAGCTCCTACAATCGCCTCCGAGATGGCAACCTTGGTGTTTGGCAGCACCCAGTAGATGCCCACGAACACCACGAACGAGATTGCGGCGGCTATCAGCGAGCCCATTCTCTCCCACAACAGGTCGCTGTTGACCTGCGTCTGCGTCTCCCTGGTTATCAGGTCCACCAGTTCCCTCAGCTGGCTGAGGGCGGCCGTCGAGAATATCGAAACGAGCATTAGAGTTGCGGCGGCTAGCATCAGGGACAGGTCGATGATCCGCTCTTGGAGAAACGGTCTGGGCCTCGTGATGCCCCACGTTGCGTTTACGCCCTTGCGGACTGCGCTGAATACTGCGGTCCCGGCCCACAGTAGGCCGATTGCGCCCGCGAAACCGGCGATGCCCCTGCTTCGCAGCGTGTCGCTGAGGAGATCGCTGACGGCCGACTGGGACACTGGTGCCTGGCTGGCCACGCGCCGCGCAACGTCCTCAATGGTCTGCTCCCCTAGGAAGAAGCTGAGGCCGAATGTGAAGGCCAGAGCCAGAGGGAATAGGGAGAACAGGGCGTAGTAGGAGATGGCTGCTGCAAGCTGGGGCCCGTTCTTCCCCAGAAACTCGTTTACAGCCCGGGCAGATACGTCTGCGCCCTTCAGAAAACGTGAAGACACTTTAGTTTAGTTCCGTACCCACTTGAGCCGGAAGAATGGTAGTCACTTCACTTCGAAATGTCAAGGCATTCTCTCGTTGGTGAGTTGTGGTTTCGCTTAGCTATCCTGGAGGGCACTCTGCACACCGCAATAGCGCCCTGCTGGGGGGCATGACGGCCAGCCAGTATATCCATCACGGTCGGTTATTTTAGCACAATATGGTGTATATGTTGCAAAGAGTAGCTCCACTTCTCGCGGAAATTGCCATCTTTGGCCCGATAGCGAGAGCCGGTCTAGAGCGCTGCGCAGCCAGTCCGGCCCGTGCCATTCACGTCGGCCGCCCGCTGCATGAGGCGCGTGATCATGACACGTTGCCGCTTCAAGTCGCGCGGGAACGCCGGACGCTAGGAGGCTGAAGGGACGGCGCCCGCTTCCGGCTGCGGCGCGGCGCTGTGAAATGGGACGCTTCTGTCGATGGACGTACAGCAGAATCCGGGGAGTCTGGAAAGAGCGGACGTCCCGTGGCTGTCCTTGATTTGCACTCTTCAACGCCCTTATAATCAACCAAGCCTAAGGAGGGCGTCATCTCTACGGACTTGCATCTTGCCAAACATCGCTGAACTCACCGCCGGCCACGAATTCCCGCCGGCCCGATACACACTCAAGCCGCAGGACGTGGCCCTCTATCTTGAGGCGGTGGGCGACGAGAACGCGCTCTACCGTGAAGACGGCTATGTACCTCCCACAGCACTGGTTGCCTATGCCCTAGGCGAGCTGTTCCGCGCCATCGACCTTCCGGCGGGCTCCATCCACTCAGCGCAAGAGCTGTCCGTGAGCCGGCCCGTTGCCTCCAACGAGGAGCTGGTCTTCCGGATCAGGCTTACCAGGAACACCACCATGCGGGGCATGCGATTCCTCTCCGTCGAATTCTCCGGCGAGGACTCGAACCTCCGGCATGTCATCAATGGCAAGAGCGTAGTGGTGGTGCCCGGCGAGGACGGGGAGACCGGCGGCCGATGAGGTTCGGCGAAGCGCTCCCGTCCGTGGTCAGGTCGGTGAAGCAGGACAAGATATCGCTGTACGCCGAAGCCGGCGGTGACCACAATCCCCTGCACCTGGATGACGAGTTTGCCTCCGGGACCCACTTTGGGCGGATCGTGGCCCACGGTATGCTGGTGCTGGCCTACGTTTCGGATATGATGGCGCTGGCATTCGGGCGCGGCTGGCTGGAGTCAGGGCGGCTCAACGTGCACTTCCGAGCACCCGTGTTCCCGGGCGACACCGTCTCGACCTTCGGCGAGGTGGTTGACGTGTCGGAAAGCGATGGCGCACTCCTGGTTAAATGCGCGGTGGGCTGCCGGAGGCAGGGTGGGGAAGAGGTGATAAACGGCGAAGCTTGGGTTACAATGCCCGCAGAGTACGGGGGGGTCCAGTGACCGAGTCACAGAACAGCCAGAGATACAGGATAGCGGTTGACGCGATGGGCGGCGACCACGCGCCCGTTGAGACTGTGCGCGGAGCGGTGGACGCGGCTGAGCAGAGCAACGTCGATGTGCTCCTGGTAGGGGACGCCGACGAGCTGAAGCCGCTGCTGCCGTCGCCCTTGCCGGACAGCATTCGCGTCGTTCCATCCGATGGAGTAATCTCCGAGGACGATCAGCCTCTGGAGGCGCTGCGCGCCAAGCCTCGCGCATCCATTGCGGTTGCGGCCGGGCTGGTGAAGGAGGGAATGGCGGACGCTTACGTGACGATGGGCTCCACCGGGGCGGCTATGGCAGCCGGAGTGGTGGCGCTGGGCTGCCTGGAGGGCGTCGACAGGCCTGCGCTGGGAGGCCCGTTCCTCGGGCTGGCTCCGCGGACCGTTCTCTTGGACTTGGGCACAAGCGTGGACAACCGGCCGTCGCAGCTGCTCAGCTACGGTGTTCTTGGATCCGTGCTCTCCACCGTGTTCTTGGGCATTGAGGAGCCGAGGGTAGCACTGCTCAGCATCGGCGCGGAGGAGAGCAAGGGCAACCGGCAGGTTAGGGAGGCACACCAGCTGTTCCGTGAGAGCGGCCTGCGCTTCATCGGAAACGTCGAGGGTGTGGACGTGCCATTGGGCAGGGCGGACGTTGTGGTGTGCGACGGTTTCGTGGGCAACATACTGATGAAGTTCGCGGAAGGGCTGGGGATGGCGGTGGTGGAGTATCTGCGAAGAGCTGCGGGGACAGGAGATGGGAACCCGGAAGGACTGCTTCTTGAAAAACTCTCGCAGCTCACCAACCACGTAGAGCACATGGGCGGCGGGCCGCTGCTGGGCCTCAACGGCGTTGCGATAGTGGGCCACGGCAGGTCGATGGCAGCCTCCGTCACGGCCGGAATCGAAATGGCGCGCACTTCGCTGGAGCGGGACCTGGTTGGGACTATGAGCCGTGAGCTGGCACGCGTGCGTGGTCAAGTGAAGGATGATCAGGAGAGACAGACTTGAGTATCGATGGGAGGGTCGCCCTAATAACAGGTGGCTCTAGGGGAATCGGAAGGGCCATAGCTCTCAGGCTGGCCAGTGATGGCGCCAAGATCGCGGTGAACTACCGGACCAACGAAGATGCGGCCAAGTTCGTGGTGAACGCCGTGAACGAGATGGGGAGCGAGGCCATTGCGGTCTGCGCGGACGTGGCCCAGAGCGCGGACGTAGACGACATGGTCAAGCGGGTCCTGGACTCATGGGGAGGCCTCGACATCCTGGTCAACAATGCCGGAATCATCCACGACAGCCTCCTGATGCGCATGACGGAGGAGGTCTGGGACGACGTGGTCAACACCAACCTCAAGGGCACCTACAACTGCACCAAGGCGTCGCTCCGCCACATGGTGCGCCAGCGATGGGGACGCATCATTAGCGTGGTTTCGGTTGTCGGCCTGGAAGGCAATCCGGGGCAGTCCAACTATGCAGCCTCCAAGGCCGGCGTCATCGCCTTCTCCCGCAGCATCGCAAAAGAGGTTGCCTCCCGCAACATCACCGTCAACGCCGTGGCGCCCGGCTACATCTCTACGGAGATAGTGGCCGACCTCTCGCCGGAGTTCAAGGAACTGATCATGTCCCGCATCCCACAGAACCGGTTTGGCTCCGTGGATGACGTGGCGAACATGGTCGGTTTCCTGGCGAGCGAGGAGGCCGGCTACATCACCGGCGAGGTGATACGGGTTGACGGCGGCATCGAGCTCTGAGGCCCGCGTGTCTTTCAGCGGCAGGGTAGCGCTTGTCACGGGAGGCTCGCGCGGGATCGGACGGGCGATCTGCCTGGAGCTGGCACGGCAGGGCGCGGACGTAATCGTCTGCTATGCTCGCAACCACCGCGAGGCCGCCGACACCGCCAACGAGGCTCGCTCGCTGGGCGTACGCAGCCTGACCATTCGTTCCCACCTGGGCGAACCCGACAGGGTGCACGACATGTTCCGCCGCGTGGAGGAGGAGTTCGGGAGGCTGGACATACTCGTGAACAACGCTGCGTCAGGCGTGCAGAGGCCCGCCCTGGACTTGGAGACCAAGCACTGGGACTGGACGCTGGACGTGAACACGCGGGCGCCCTGGCTCTGCGCCAAGGAGGCCGCGAGACTCATGCCAAACGGCGGCCACATCGTGAACATCTCCAGCATGGGCGCCGGGCTGGTGCTCCAGAACTACCTCGCGGTGGGGGTTTCCAAGGCAGGCCTTGAGGCGCTTACCCGCTACCTCGCCGTGGAGCTTGCGCCGATGGGGATCATCGTCAACGCGGTGGCCGGCGGCGTGGTGGACACGGACGCGCTGCGCCACTTCCCGAACCGCGATCAGATGATAGGCGACTCCGAGCGACGCACGCCGGCTGGCAGGCTAGTCACGCCGGAGGACATGGCGAAGGCCGTCGCGTTCCTGTGCAGCGATGGGGCGGAAATGGTGCGAGGCCACGTACTGGTCGTGGACGGGGGCATATCGCTGCTGGGTCTCTGACCGCAGAGGCGGCTAGTCCGCGCCCGAGGACAAGGGCAACTCAAGCGTCACGCCGCCGACTGAGCGGTTGCCGGAACGTACCTCAACGGCAAGTCCAGCCTCAGCATGAGCCGTTCGCAGGTATGCCAGGGCCAGCGGCCTGCCCAACGCCGGGGAGTCCACCACCGAGGTGAGGAAGCCCACCTGCCTGCCGTCCGCCTCTAGCAGGGCGTCGTTTTCAGGCTTCTCGCCGTCCAGGGCGATGCCCATCAGGCGCTTCTGCACCTTGCGGTAGGTGTTCAGGCGCACCACTACCTCCTGCCCGATGTAGCACCCCTTGTCGAAGCTGACTAAGGGCAGCAGGCCCGCCTCCAAGGGGTTGTAGTCCTCGCCCATCTCGCGCCCGTAGCGGGGCACGCCCTGCTCAACGCGGACGGCCTCCGCAGCAAGCTCTCCGACCGGAACGGCTCCGCGGTCGACCAAGGCTAGCCATACGCTCGCAGCAAGCTCCACAGGCGCCACGACGTCGTACCCGGGTACGCCGAGCGCGTCCGTACGTACCACCTTCAGCGGCCGCCCGCTCAGCTCAACATCCGTGGAATCGAAGCGTTCTAGGCCGGCTACCGCCTCTCCAAGAGCGTTCGCGGCCTGGGGACCGACGACGGAAAGCAGAGAGGCACTCTGCGTGGCGTCCTCAACCGCAATGTCCTCTCCGAAGGTGTACAGGTCGATCCACTCCACTACACGCTCCTGAGTGCCGGGGCTGGTGATGACCAGAAGCTCCTCACCGAGGTTCGCCACGACAAGTAGGTCCAGTACGCGGCCCTTGTTGGTGGTGAGCACCGTGCCCGCGCCGTGGCCCGGCTGCAGGTCGACGAGCTTGTTGGTTGAAAGGCGATTGAGGAGGTCGAGGGCGTCGGCGCCGGTGATTCGAAGACGCCCGAAGGCAGAGCGGTCGAGCAGGGCGGCCGCCTCGCTGGCTGCGCGGTACTCACGGGCGGCGTCGCCGAAGTGGGCGGGCAGCGCAAGGCCGCCTTCGTCGCGATCGAATTCCGCCCCGGCCTTCACCTGGGCCAAACGCAGGGGCGCAGTGGCTGTTGACTGCGACACTGGCAACTCCTCGCAGAAGGGCTGATGCCGGCCCTGGGTGAGTCGTCGAGGCCGGCCAAGGACTAGTCGATGTGCGCGGTGGCTATACGGAGAAGGAGGTGCCGCAGCCGCAGACGGACTTGGCATTGGGGTTGTTGAACACGAACCCCTTGCCGTTCAGGCCGTCCGAGTACTCGAGAACTGTGCCGGCCAGGAACACGTAGCTCTTCTTGTCGATGTAGAGCCTTATCCCGTTCTCCTCGATGACCTTGTCTTCGGGCATTGAGTCCGCATCGATCGAGAGTGTGTACGTTAGTCCGGAGCACCCTCCCCCCTTGACGCCCACGCGGAGGCCAAACTCTTCCTGGTCCCCCTTCTGGGCGAACTCCCTTGCCTTCCTGGCTGCCTTCTCTGAGATGCTGATTGTCAGAGGCATAGCTTCCTCACCTCGCTGAGGGCCGACTGCCCTGTACTTTTGTTCCATTCTAGCTATCCTTGCGAGTCAAGTCAACAGGCATAGTGTGCGGCCGGGCGCGCCGGAGGTGGAGAGCATCGGTGGTATACTTGCACTTGCGAAATCCACGAACGGAGGTGAAGGAATGGCAACGGGAGCGCCGTCTCGCGCGGTGCGGGAGTGCGATGCTTCCTGGCTGACCAACTCTCAGAACAGCGCCACAATCCTTACGCTTGAAGTGGACGATGGGGTCACACACGCCTTTCTCCTCACCCCTGAAATGGTGGACAGGCTCAAGACCGTCCTGGACAACCCCGGCCTGCCGGACGCAGAGGACGAGGAGGAGTAGGGAGGCGCCCGCCTTCACCCGTCCACGCCCGCGGACGCGGGCATCCATCCCTAGAGGCCGCATGCGTCGTGGACTTCCGCTTGCGGTGACTTTCGCATAACTCGAGTCCAAGACACGGACTAATGTCATTCTTGTATGTGTTAGCTAATTCGATGACAGATGAGGGGCGCTTCCCTGTGGAGAATCTGGGGCTACGCAGGGGTCTCCTTGTACAGGATGAGGCCGCGGCCACGCTGCGCTGAGCTATCCCCTCCAACGGCGCGCGAGGAAGGCTCTGAGCGTAGTTGAAGGACTCAGGATGACATGAACGTACGGGAGACCGTTGCGATATCCGTAGCAGGCAGCGGCCGGCTGGTGTACAATTGATACATGGGCACGCTTCTCAGGAGGGCTAGTGGCTGACACGCAATTCTTGGTGGCCGATGGCCTTCGAAAGGCCTTTGGCCCGTTTCAGGCGGTGGACTCCGTCTCCTTCGCAATCTCGCGGAAGGAGATCTTCGGACTGCTGGGCCCGAACGGCGCAGGCAAGACTACGGTCATTCGCATCATGTCCACGGTGTTGAAGCCCGACGATGGACAAGTCTCCATTGGTGGCCTCTCCGTGACCGGCGACAGCGACAGCGTGCGCAAGCTGATTGGCGTTTGCCCACAGGAGCTTGCTCTGTACCCTGAGCTTTCGGCTCTGGACAATCTGGTGTTCTTCGGGCGAATGGCCGGGCTCGGCGGACGGCAGGCCAGAGAGTCGGCGCGTGAGAATCTCGAACGCGTTGGGCTTCAGGACCGGGCCCGCGATAAGGTGGAACAGTTCTCCGGCGGCATGAAGCGCCGGACCAACATTGCAATCGCGCTGATGAGCCGGCCGCAGCTCCTGTTCCTTGACGAGCCCACCGTGGGCATCGACCCGCAGTCCCGTAATCACATCTTCGAGACCGTGGAGAACCTGCGCGACGAGGGACTGACCGTCCTGTACACCACCCACTACATGGAAGAAGCCGACCGCCTCTGCGACCGGCTCGCCATAATGGACCACGGCCGAATCATCAGCCTCGGCACACCTCGCGATCTGAAGGCGGGCATCGGCGATCCGGACCGCGTGACCCTTGAGGACGTGTTCCTTGAGCATACGGGCCGGAGGCTGAGAGATTAGGTCGCTTCATCGACGGCCGGGCAGATGACGCTATTCCTCCACATAGCGCTTCTGGAGCTGAAGCGGTACCTGACCAACCGGGGCGAGCTTGCATTTGGCCTGGCCCTGCCCATCGTGCTGTTCGGCCTGACCTACGCCGTGTTCGGCGGCGGCACGAGCTTTCACGCCACGGCCAACATCGTGGACCTGGACGGCGGTCCCGGCGCCCGTGAGCTCGTGCGGCGGCTGGACGCACTGGACACCATCACCGTGCGCGAGCGTACGCTGGAAAGCGCAGGTGCGGCGCTGGACAGGTCGGCGATTCTGGCCGCGTTCATCATCCCTGACGGCTTCTCCGAGGCCCTGGAGGCTGGCGAGAGCGTTTCGCTGACCTTCAAGCGGCGGGGCAACGGGGGCGAGGAGGGTCAGATCGTCGCAGGGATTGTGCGGAGCGTGGCGCAGGAGGTCGGACGCCAGGGCCGCGTGCGCAGGCTAGCGATGGCGGCGCTCGAAGGGTCAGGCGTGACTCCGTCTCTGATCGACGAGCAGACGGCTCCTCTCATAGCCGATTCGTGGGACAACCCGCCGGTGGGCGTGGACGTCCAGTACCTGGAGGGGGAGGAAGCGAACTTTCTGCATAGGGTTGTGCCGGGCATTCTGGTGATGTTCCTGATGTTCACCATTACGCTCGGTTCACAGACCCTGGTGGAAGAGCGGAGGCTAGGCACCCTGGAGCGCTTGATGACGACACGGCTCACCGCGACACAGCTGTTCCTGGGGAAGTTCTCGGCGCACGTCCTTCGCGGGTCGGTGCAATCGCTAATCCTGCTTGTGCCGGCATTCGCACTGTTGAGAGTGGGAGGGCTGACCGGATTCCTGCAGGTCGCACTGATCTGCGTGTTAGTGGCTGCGTCAGTGAGCGGCCTTGCCATGGCGATAACCTCGCTGGCGAGGACGCGCGATCAGGCGTCGTGGAGTGCGGTGTTCATAACCATGTTCATGACCATATTCGGAGGTACGTTCTTTGACGTCGGCGACGGTCTGTTGGAGGTACTGTCTCGATTCACGCTGAACCGCTACGCCATCGAGTCGATGGTGGGTATTCTGGAACGTGGGCAGAGCCTGGGTGACCTGGGCTTTGAGCTGGGAGTGCTGGCGGGTGTCGGAGTCTGTGCGGTGGTACTGGCGGCCGCCCTGTTCAGGACGTCGGAGGGGAGGGGATAGCATGGGTGTGGTGCTCCGACAGGCGTTCCTCATAGCGAGCAAGGACACGCGCGTATTCTTCAAGGACCGGTTCGCAATGGCCTTTGCGTTCCTGTTCCCGTTCATCTTCATCGTGGGGTGGTCCGCCGCGCTGTCCGGTCAGGGGCCGGGTGACGAACCCCTCAACATCACGCTGGTCACCAGGGAGGACGTGGGCGTCAGCCTGAGCGTGATCGAGGAGCTGTCCCAGAGCCCATATGCAAGCGTCAGTGCGATGGCCTACGACGATGCGCTGGCCTCGCTGCAGAACGGTGAGATCGACGGCTTTGTGGTGTTCCCCGCCGACTTCACGCAGAAACTCGTGGGTGGCGCGAGCACCTCCCTCGGCGTGGTGGTGAGCGACGACAATCCGGAAGCCGAGGCGGCGCTCTCGGGTCTTGCGCAGGAGGTAGCGGGCCGTTTCACGGAGACGCAGATTGCCGTTGGAGCCGCCTCTGCGCTCGCTCAGCAACCGCCGGGCGGGTCGCAGGAAGAGCCCGCTGACCGGGTGGTCGAGGAGTCCAGCAGCAACATGGCGCCGTCCGTCGGTCTGGAGGTGGAGCGGGCGGGGGACGTGGTCCCGTTCCAGCCTTCCAACTTCACGTTGCCCGCATACCTGACCATGTTCGTCTTCTTCAGCGCGGCACTGAGCGCGGAGTCGATTGCCAGAGAGCGCCAGAACCAGACGTTGGAGAGGCTCATGTCCAATGGCACGCGACGTGAGTCGATTGTGCTGGGCAAATTCGTTGGCACGGCGTACAGGGCCGCCGCACAGCTCGTCGTGATGTGGCTGGCCGGCGTGCTGCTCTTCGACATCTACCTTGGCATAGCGCCGGCGGCGGTGATTGCGATCTCGGTGCTGATGGCACTGGCGTCGGCGGCGTTTGGGGTGCTGCTCGCCAGCTTTGTGCGCAGCGTGCAGGCTGCGGGTTCGGCCGGCGTCCTGACTTCACTGGTGCTAGCGCCAATTGGAGGGTGCTGGTGGCCGCTGTTCATCGCGCCGCAGTGGATGCAAGCCCTGGCGAAGCTGACTCCGCACGGCTGGGCTAACGTGGGATTCAACAAGCTGATGTTGTTTGGAGCGGAAGCGAGCGAGGTGGCGCCGGAGCTGGCGGCGCTCGCTGCCTTCGGCGTTGCCTTCCTTGCGATTGCGCTGTGGCGGTTCCGCACGGCGGCCTCATAGGGGCGACGGCCTGCCTGAGGGCGCTGTGCTATCATTTTCGCATGCCTATACGCTACGCGCCCCTGTCCATACATGTGCCGCGCGAAAAGTACTGTTACCGATGTGGCGAACTTCTAGGCAACAGCCGCGGCACTCTCTATTTGACGTACCGGCGGCGCTCGCGGCTTGTCTCTGCCATTTCGGTTCTGACATTCCCCTTTATTTGGCTGAGGAACTTCTACGACTTCCGGTTCGGCAACACAGACTACAGCTGCCGGCACTGTGGTGTCGACACAGAGCGCGAGTGGCGTGAAGATGTCCTGGGCTGCGAGCAGCACGGCCCTCTGAAACGACCGCCCCTCAGAACTGTCCGCCACACAATCGACGTGGCTGGGAGCGGCCTGCCGGACGCGCTGCCGAGGGCGTCGTTCCCGGTCTACGGTCTCATGGGCCAGCCCCTCGGCCTTGAAATGCGCAGCGTCGCGTGGGAGGTCGGAGGGCTGAGACGCGAAGTCGAGGGCATCGGGCTGCTCTACGAGTCCGGATCGGGGCAGCCGCCGCGCGGGAGGCTGCTGCTGGAGCAGGCAGCCGGGGCGAGGGCCATCGCCCGCATCAGGTCGCCCGCGCGCGAGCTGCGCGCCATCGTGGAGGTGGTGCAGGAGCACGGCGCCGAGGGACAACGGGAGCGCTACGCCGACCGCGGGAACGTGTTTCGCCACTGGAACCTTGAGAGACTGGCGGCAACGCCGCGAAGGATCGTGGAGTTGAGCGTTGGCGGCGTGCCGGCACGCGTCGAAGTGGCGCAGTGGAGCGACCCGCAGCAGGTCACCGTGGCGCGTGTGTCCCTGGGTGGCATCGCAGTCCTTGCGGCCGCCGTGGACGTACCGCCTGCCAGGCTGATGGCGATGCTGAAGGGACTTGCGCCGCTCGGTGGCGGCTCGAGAGCGCCGACTAGGCGCGTCTAGCCGGGCGTCGACCAGTCCCCAGCGGGAGTGAGAAGGCCGAACCCGGCACCCTGCGGGTCCAGCACAAATGACAGGCGCCCCACGTCGGGGATGTCCATGGGCTGCAAGGCAATGGTGGCCCCAAGAGCAGATGCCTTCGCAATGGTCTCATCCACGCTGTCCACGTGAAAGTACACGCTCCAGTGAGGAGGAATGTTCATCCTGCGCACCTCCTGCGGCATGGCCATTGTGCCGGCAAGGGGAATCTGGCCGGCCATGTAGACCGTGTAGCGATTGCCGCCCGGCATGTCCGCCGTCTCGGACTCGATGTCCAGCAGGCCCGTGTAGAATCGTATGGCGGCCTCCGGGTCCGTCGTGAGGAGCTCGCACCATCCGATGGAGCCGTGTTCATTCTGCACCTGGGCGCCAATCTGGGATCCCGCCTGCCAGAGGCCTACGGCGCCGCCCGTAGGGTCGGCGACGACCGCGATCCGGCCGGCGGCAGCGACGTTGGCGGGCTCTTCGACCACGACTCCGCCCAGGCCGGCTACGCGCGCCACCGTGGCATCCACGTCCCCCACGGACAGGATGATGTCCCAGTGGGGTGGCGTATCAGCCATCCTCATCCCTTCGTGATGCGCATAGATCGCTGCGACGTTCAGATCGCTCTTTGTCGCCATGGAGTAGTGGCTGTGGCCGTGCTCGTCCATGGGATGGTCCAGGTAGGACCACCCGAACAGCTCGCTGTAGAACGCCTTCGCGGCTTCCTGGTCCGAAGTGCCAAGCTCCACCCAGCACGGGGTACCCTGTGCGTACGATTCTACCTTCATGTTGGGAGCGTACCTCCTGCCTGAGCTAAACTACGTGCCCCAGTGGGGCGGTATTAGTATTGAAGCGACCGAAGTCCAATGTCAACGGCCGGTTGTCAGGGCGCCGTGGGGGAGCCGGAGCTGACAGCCGGCGCGCATGTTGTTGAGTAGTCGTCAGAATGCGTGTATGATGCCGCCAATTTCAAGATCGGGAGTTGAATGCTATGGAACTATCCGGCTATCAGGAGTTGGTTGTTCGCCAGTCCAGGGAGATGCTGGAGGTCTTCACCGGCTTCGAGACGGCCAACCGGTACAGGGTATTGACCCCGGAGGGCCAGGATGTCATGTACGCCTACGAGGACTCCGGCATGATGAGCCGCCAGTTTCTCGGCAACAACCGGCCCCTCAGCCTGCACGTACTCGACAGCAATAGGGAGCCTATTCTGAACGCCAACAGGGGCTTCTTCTTTTTCTTCTCGCACCTAAACGTGCAGGATGGCAATGGAGCACCAATAGGATCGCTAAAGCGGAAGTTCGGCGCGCTCAAACGCAAGTTCGTCGTGCTGGACACGGGCGAACAGCAGATCGCCGGCCTGAACGGCAGCATATTCCGCCCACATACCTTTACCCTGAATAACGCCCGCGGTGAGGAGATGGGGCGCATCGTCAAGGAGTGGGGAGGCATCATGAGGGAGGGGTTCACGGACGCGGACAGCTTCCGGATCCACTTCAGCGACACGGAGCGCGGAGAGCAAACAAGGCTGCTGCTGCTGGCCTCGGCCTTCGCCATAGACCTGGACTTCTTCGAGGCGAAGGGGAGCCGCCACGGCATCGGATAGCTGCAATTGATGGAGCCAGTATGGCGAAGACGCGAATCGAAGAGCTGCTGGCCCTCATGGATCTGGCTTTCGAGGGCAGCCAGCATTCCCTGCTGATTAACATCCGCAGCGTGCCCCCGGAGTGCTGGGAGCGGACTCCTCCCGGCGGTAGCCGCTCCGTTCGTGACCTTGTGTCGCACGTGGGAATGTTCAAGTTCATGTACGCCAACCACGGCTTCCGGGACGGCAGCATGGACTACGATTATCCTCCCGCTACGCCTGCACCGGTGCGGTTGTCGGATCCGGCGGCCGCCGAGGAGTGGCTTCTAGAGGGGCACGAATACCTGACGGGCTGCATCCGAGAGCTGGATCCAGACGCGGAGCTGGACGCGCCGCGCAAGGCGCACTGGGGAGCGCAGGTGACCACGTACTTCCTAGTGACCACGATGCTGGAGCACGACCTGTACCACGCGGGGGAGATCAACCACGCCAGAGCGCTGCTCCAGGACGACGACAGGTGGCTTCACTAGGCGGCGGCTACTGCTGCACGAACCTCAGGTAGACTTCCTCTTCCGACATGGCTTCCCGGTGGAACCAGCTCGCCTCTATGACGTCGTAAACGCCGGCTAGGCCATCCAGCACTGTGCCGGTCAGACTACGCGCCTCCTCAGGTGTCGGGATGGGCAGCGTGGCCTCGTCGAGGCTCTGAATGATACCTGAAATCGCGCGAATCAGCTCCACTGGGCCCACTTGAGTCGCGTTGTTGCGGGCCGTCGCTATGCTGTGGTAGATGGAGGAGGAGCCGTGCTCTCGCAGTAGCAGCGAGAGTGTGCGCGTTGGGTCGTCGATGGGGATGCCGCGGATGACCGCGGCGTTTACGAGTGAACGCTGCAACCACTCGATGTCGCCGCCGCTCTCTACGGCAGCGCCCGCGAACGTGTTGACCACCCGGGCTATGTTCTCGGCTCGCTCCAGCCATCGGCCCATCCAGATGAGGTTGTAGATACGGGAGTCCGTGAGCCAGTGGTCGTTGTTGAAGGAGAGCGATCTCGGTTCTACCATATCAGTTCGTGCCTCCGTTATTCGAGGTAGTTGTCGATGAGGTCAATGGCATCTTGAAAGGTAACCGTATCCCTGTCGAAGAAGACCCGGGCAGTTGCCACGTCCAGGCTGCCTGAGCCCCTCGACACGAATGACCCCGTCACGGGGGGGATCTCCGTGTAGTCCCTGCCCACGCCGAACTTCAGGTAGTTGGTTCCGGTCTCAATGACCACACCCTTGGTCGGGTCGGCGGGGAGCCAGCCCACGTTCGGATGAAGGAACTCCAGCCATGCGTGCGTTTCGCCGGGCTGCCGGGTGAGCAGGCCGCTCACGTATCGAGAGGGTATTCCCAGTGACCTCAGCATGCCCAGCGCCAGGTGTGTTTTGTCCTGGCACACGCCTTCCAACGAGGAGAGAACCTGCAACGCAGTTGTAGACACGGAAGTGTTGCCACGCAGGTACCTGACGTTCTTCCATACCCAGGCTGTAACAGCCTCGACGGCCTCGAGTAACGTGTCAGCGCCGGCCGTCACATCGCGGGCGGGCTCCTCGACAGCGGTCGGGTCAACAAGCGGAGTTGGTGTCAGAAACTCATCCGCCTCCGGGTCGAGCGCCAAGTCCGACAGGGCCAGGTCCGGCACGAACGGGAAGTTGGGCTCGAGCGCCGCCTTGCCGAACGCCGCGATCACCAGCTTCTCGTGGGGCTCGATGACACGAACCCTGTGCACCACGTTCCCCAGCCGGTCCGAGTAGCAAACCTTCCTGCCTACGGGACTGGTGAAAACGTCATAGCTTTCGGCCCTCTGCCGCACGTCCGTGTAGGCAGAAAGCCGGAGAAAGTTGTCGTTCTGGACCACTATGTCAGAGTACGTGTATCGCGCCACGTAGGCGTAGTGGACGTTGACGGGACCATTGCCTACGTGACTACCCAGCTTGGTTTGCATGATCCACCCGACGAGTTGTTAGTGATCCGGCTTGAGGGCTGTGACACCCTGGTGAGGCCTCCGGGGAAGACACTGACGCGGCCGTTCCCGTCCTGCGTGGCGAATACGCGCAGGTCTACGTATCGCTCCTCCAGGCGGCCGCCTGCGCCGTCGAACACCATGTGCTTGGAGAAGTCCAGCGTCTCCTGCGCGATGAAACCCTGGGGCTGCTCGATTATCTGCCTCGCGAGGCCGCTCCGGTAAGTGCTTCCCAGGTCAGGCATGATGTAGACGCCCAGTCCTCCGTAGCCGTGGCGGGCCTTAATCACCATCCGGTCCAGGTTCTGAAGCACGTGCTGCCTGTTGGATGATTCCCGCAGGTCGTAGCTCAGGGCCTGGTCCAGAACGGGCTCCTCTCCAAGGTACTTCCGAATCATGTCCGGCACCCAGAGAAACACCAGCTTGTCATCGCACGCGCCCGTGCCCATGGCGTTCACCAGAACGACCTTGTTGTTCAGGTACGCCTCCATCAAACCGGGAACAAACATGTCCAGGTCTTCCACGCGGCGGTAGATCAGGTCCACGGGGAAGTCGCCGCCCATGGCCCTGGCCCACACGCGGCCTTCTTGCCCGATGTACAGGTCGGAGCCCTCCACCAGGGCAATGCCCAGCAGCTCGGAGAGGAATCGGTGTTCGAAGAAAGCGGAGCCGTACTTGCTGTCGGTCAGTATCACGCACGTTGGCGACTCCGTGTCGCAGAGAGAGGCGAACATCTCCCGGTACACGTCGCGTATATCGTACGGCTGAATGTCGTACCCGGCCGCCAGTTCCGGCATGACCCGCAGACCGATTTCGGTGCACTTCATCTGGTAGGTGATTCCGGACGGAATGCGCAGGTTGTCCTCAAGAATTACGTACCTGCCGTTGCCCATGTGCACGAGATCGATGCCGTAGATGTGCACGAACAAGTCCCGCGCGGGGCGGAAGTCCTGCAGCTGTGGGTTGTAGTAAGGGCACGAGAAGAGGACGTCCGGAGGAACCACGTCCTGCTCGCCGCAATAGAGATCGAGGATGAATGCGTTGAGGGCGCGCAGCCGCTGGGATACACCCCTGGCAATGGTATCCCAGTCTGCGCTGGGAATGATCCTGGGAATCCAGTCTGTGGGGACAGGCCGGAACTCCCTGGGATCAAGGCGAAATGTGAAGGCATCGGCGGTTGCGGACTGTTCGGCCATCTGCCAGCGCCTCTGCAGCTCCTCTACCCCCATGGATTCCAGGTTGTCCAATAGGCCTCGGTATACGGGACGGACAGATCCGTCTTGGCCAAAGCACTCGTTCACGGGGCTCTGCGGAGATATGGAGTCAAACAGCATGTCTAGCGGCCCTCAGGCGTACTTGCCCAGTGCGGTGGCTATCGCCTGCTCCGCGCCTGGCTGCAATCCTACTCTACCACACCGGAGGCAAGCGCGCTTACACGCAGGTAACAAGCTGGTTACGAATGCGAGCATGGGCGACGGCTGTAGAAGAATAGGGCAGTGCAGGATTGGACAGGGCTACCTCGGATCGCCGGTGAAGCCGATGAGAAGTGCGAGGCGCAGGGTTGGGGAGATCAATGGTCGCCCCCGGCCGCGTTGCGCACGTCGGCCGGAGGGCGGATATCGTGTCAGGTGAGTGGGCTACTGGAGCATCATCTTGTTGGCTGTGTCGTCGCCTTGCAGCAGGTCAAACTGGTACTTGGACCTGGCGTCCTGAAGGCTTTCCTTCCCCCGTCGGGATCTGCGTCCGGCCTGGACGTCCTCTGCGTTCTCACGTTCAAGCTGCGCGATAATGTCGGCGTCGCCGCCGCGCACCCTGGAGAATATGGTGTAGTACAGCCTTATCAACCTTATCAACAAGCTCATGATGCCTCCTTGCTTGATCTCCTGCATCTACATAATGTCACAGATTTCGCCGGTCCGCCACATCGCTCCTGCCGTGCGGAGCCGGCGCTTTGACTCTAACGTGACCCCCCAGTGGTAGTGTCACGGGTTCGACACGCGAAAGGATGAGCGCCCGCCCTTCCTCCGCCGCCACCGAGGGGTCTGCCAAGAAGTACCTGGCCCATTCAGGGGACCAGCCTCACGCGTCACTGTCCGAAGACTTGTCCGCATATACATATACGTAAGGTTAGACGCAATTGGATGTAGAACGATGCGGATTCCGCAAAAATCGAGGGCCGACAATCGCTACCCGGGTACGGACAGAGGCTTTCTTGGCGTTGCGCATAGCTAGTTGGTGCTTGGTGGCGCCGCCGCCCGGCGTACGCCGCAGGCGCCGCATGCTGTATAATGGTCAAGCGCTGCACAGGTTGTTGCCGTCGCGGTGCAATACGAGTGAGATGGACGCGGAGCGCCGAATTCGCCGGCGAAGTCTCGGACCGATTGACGGGCAGCGCGGGGGACCAGGAGGACAGCGGGCACGTGGACAATTCCTTGGACGCAGACCAAATGAGAAGCAGTGAGCAGGGGCCGCGGATTGTGGCAATTGGCGGCGGGACTGGGGTGTCCACACTTCTGCGCGGCCTCAAGCACCGGACCGGCAACCTGACGGCCATCGTGACTGTGGCGGACGACGGTGGCAGCTCGGGGAGGCTCCGCGAGGACCTGCGCATGCCGCCGCCGGGCGACGCTCGCAGCTGCCTGGTAGCCCTATCCGAGGCCGGCCCTCTCATGGACGAGCTTCTCGACTACCGCTTCAACGACAGCTCTGATCTAAGAGGGCACAGCGTGGGCAACCTACTCCTCGCCGCCCTTCACGAGAAGTACGGCGGGTTCCAAGAAGGGTTGGAGGCGGGCGCCCTCCTGCTTGGGGTGTCCGGCAGGGTGTTGCCGGTGTCAAACCGCGCAGATCTGGTGCTCATGGCGCAGACTTCCTCGGGCGCAGTGCTGCGTGGCGAGTCGCAGGTCGGGCTCGCGTCGGAGCCAATTCGGCACATCTGGCTGGAGCCTGATGGCGCTCGTGCCTGCGAGGCCGCCATTAACGCCATTCAACAAGCGGACCTGATAGTCATCGGGCCTGGAAGCCTCTACACCAGCATCCTGCCAAACTTCCTGCTGCACGAAATCGGCGAGGCCGTGGCAGCCTCAATTGCGCCTACGGTGCTGGTGTGTAACGTGGCAACTCAGCCCCACGAGACCGACGGCTTCGATGCGTCCGACCACCTGGCCGCGTTTCAGGCCCACAGCGGCGTATACGTCAGCCACTTCCTGGAGAACAGCAAGGTACTTCAGGCACCCGGAGAGCTGAGTCAGACGGCTGTGCCGCCTGTTCCTAAGGTGGACGGGTTTCATGGCGTCCTGGTTTCAGCGGACATGGTGAACGACGACATGCCGGTGCGACACGATCCCCACAAGCTCGCCGACGCTCTTATGAACATCCTTCGAGACGATCCGGCTAATAGGCAAGCCTCTCGCGCCGCCGACTGGGTGTGCCCCGTTAGCGCAGGCCGGGAGGGCTGAGATGCGCCCCCTTGCCAGAGCGTGGAGCGGGTGGAAGTGGTTCGTCCGCCGCCTGGGCAACCTGCAGGCGCGTGTGCTCCTTACCCTGACGTACGTGGTCTTCTTTCCCGCCATTGCCGTCCCGTACAGGCTGCTTGCGGACCCTCTGCGGACGCGGAGGCGACAGGCGGCCTTTTCGGACGCATCGGGCATAGACCGGGAGTCGCCGGAGGCTGCAAGGAGGCAGTGAGAGCCCGTGTTCGTGCTGGGCATCAGCTGCTACTTCCACGATGCCGCCGCCGCACTCATCAAGGACGGTGTGCTGGTTGCCGCCGCCGAAGAGGAGCGGTTCAGCCGGATCAAGCACGACGCCGACTTTCCGCAGGGCGCAATCGACTACTGCCTGGCGGCGGCGGGCATATCAGGAAGCGACGTGGACTACGTTGTCTTCTACGAGAAGCCCTTCCTGAAGCTGGAGCGGATCCTCCTTACGTGCCTGCAGGGCTTCCCCCGGACGCTCGGCCTGTTCCGGGAGGCCATGCTAACCTGGCTCCTCGACAAGCTATGGGTAAAGGGCCTGCTCAGGGACAGGACCGGCATCCGAGACCGGGACCGCATCCTGTTCAGCTGGCACCACCTGTCGCACGCGGCCAGCTCGTTCTTCTGCTCGCCCTTCGACGAGGCCGCCATCCTCACCGCAGACGCCGTCGGGGAGTGGACCACCACGCTCAAGGGCAGGGGAGAGGGCAACCGGATCCACGTGTCCCAGGAGCTGCACTTCCCGCACTCGCTGGGGCTGCTCTACTCCGCATTCACGTCCTTCTGCGGGCTTGAGGTGAACGACGGCGAGTACAAGCTCATGGGCATGGCCGCCTACGGGCAGCCGCGGTACGCGGACAGGGTGCACCGACTAATCGACGTGGCCTCAGACGGCAGCTTCTCGCTGGACATGGACTACTTCTCGTTCCATCGCTCCACGCGCCGGATGTACAGCGACCGGTTCGTGAAGCTCTTCGGCGAGCCGCGGCCTTCCTCGCTCAGCGCGACCGTTGACCCGTACTACGCGGACGTGGCCGCAAGCATCCAGGCCGTGACCGAGGACGTGCTTCTGAAGATGGCCAACGGGCTGCACCGGGAGACCGGCCTCACCAGGCTGTGCATGGCCGGAGGCGTGGCCCTGAATAGCGTGGCCAATGGGAGGATACTCCGAGAGACGCCATTCGAAGAGGTGTATATACAGCCTGCGGCCGGCGATAGCGGCGGCGCCATCGGAGCGGCGCTCTACGCATACCACGTGGTGCTCAACCAGCCACGCGCATTCGTGATGGAGCATGCCTACTGGGGACGCAGCTACTCGCCGGGGGAGATCGTGGCGGCCCTGAAGGCACGGGGCGCGTCCTTCAGCGAGCTGTCGAGCGACGACGAGGTGACGGAGCGCACGGCGGAATTGCTGGCACAGAGAAGCGTGGTGGGCTGGTTCCAGGGCGGATTCGAGTTCGGGCCGAGGGCGCTCGGGCACCGCAGCATCCTGGCCGACCCCCGCGGCGAGGAGATGAAGGACATCGTGAACCTGAAGATCAAGCACCGGGAGCCATTCCGCCCCTTCGCGCCTTCGGTGACGGCCGAGCGTTGCGAAGGCGTGTTCAAGCTCCCCGATGCGCCCGCGCACTATCCCGCCCGCTTCATGCAGCTGGTCGTGGACGTGGAGGACGGCTGGCGGGACTCCGTGCCCGCCACCACTCACGTCGACGGGACCGCCAGACCGCAGGCCGTTCACCGAGCGGTCAATGAGCGGTTTCATCGACTGCTGGAGACCTACGGCGAGGCGACGGGAGTTCCGGTACTTCTGAACACCAGCTTCAACCTGGCGGGAGAGCCGATAGTCAACACCCCGGCCGAGGCCCTGGACACGTTTGCGAGGAGCGGCATGGACGCCCTCGTGCTGGACCGGTTCCTGGTGACGCGCGACGGGATGAGGGAGAGCTAGCGCATGCGTCCTCTGAGGTTCGCGGCTGACCGCTTCGCCATCGCCGGTGAGCTGATCGGTTTCCTGTGGAGCCGGAAGCTGTGGTGGCTGATCCCGATGGTAGTGACGCTGCTGCTTTTCGGGTTACTGCTCGTGTTCGCCGAAGCGAGCGGCGGCGGGCCGTTCATCTACACGCTGTTCTAGGGCGGCACGGGGGCCGCTACTGGCCGTGGCAGCGCTTGAACTTCTTGCCGCTGCCGCAGGGGCATTGCGCGTTGCGGCCCACCTTGCCGTGGAGCCTGTTGATGGCGCGCTTCTCTTCGCAGGAGGCGCAGGTGCACGCCGGCGGATGCTTGGCTATCCATGTGGGTCTGACCACAGTGTGTCCTCCTGATCAATCGGCGCGGACCGCCGGGAAGGGTAGGCCCTGAAGGTATCAGAAGGTGTGAGCGTTGTCCAGACTAGGTCGGGCGGACGCCCAGTCTCAGATGTTGACTATCCCGGCGCACGGACGTATCATAGGCGCAGCCTGCTCCAGCTTGCGGAGGTGAGAGTTGCCCAAGCAGTCCCCGGTCCCCGATGATCTGAGCAAGCCCTTCTGGGACGCCTGCAACGAGGGACGGCTGGTCATGCAACGCTGCTCCGATTGCGACAGGCTCCAGTTCCCACCGCAGCAGGCCTGCTCGGACTGCGGCTCCTCCGGCGCCCTCGAGTGGCGCGAGATGAGCGGCAACGGCAAGATCCACGGCTACGGCGTCATGCACGACTCCCGCATCCGCCTGCTTCAGGCTGACCAGCCATTCAACATAGCCGTGATCGAGCTGGAGGATGCGCCTGAGATCAAGATGCTATCCCACCTCCCCGGAACCCCGCCAGACGAGGTGCCAGTCGGCGCCAGCGTGCGCGTGGAGTTCGAGGAGACACCCGGAACGGGGCAGAGGGTCCCTGAGTGGCGCGTGGTCGGCTGACCGGCCAGGCTCGACGGATACCAACGCACGGACCGGCAGGAAGGAGTACGCAGTGGCACCAACGGAAAATGCGCCCGCTGGGATGTACCGCAGGGACGAGGGCCTCGGCGTCTGGGAGCACCGGGGCAAGGTGGCCGTTGTGGGGATCGGACACGCTCCCACGGCCCGCCGTTGGGAAGAGACGGTTGACACAAGCGTCGGAGCGCTGACCATAGGCGCCATCCAGAAGGCGCTCGAGGACGCGGGCGTGAGGCCCGAAGACGTGGACGGCGTGGTGGCAACGCCCAAGGGCATGGGCGAGCCGTGGACTCCAAGACCCGTCCCGGAGGACTTTGCGAATGCCTACGTGCCCACGGAGGGCGACCCCAACGACGGCCTGGATGGCGCGAGCGCCGACTGGATCGTCCGCAACACTCCGGGGCTGAGCAACGTCTCGTTCACCATGCACGGCCCCGCCTGCATCTCCAACGCTCTCGTGGTGGCAGCCCAGGCGGTGGGAGACGGCCTCACGAACACCTGCCTGGTGGTGCGCGGCATGGGCAACATAGCCGGTCGCTATGGACAGCACGGCGCGGCTGCGATGGATACGGCATCCGGCCCGGGGCAGTGGACCAATCCGTGGGGCTGGCAGCTCATACCCCAGATAGCCTTCGGCTTCGACCAGTATTGCCTAAAGTACGGCTCCAATCACGACAAAATGGCCCCGTTCGTTGTGAACCAGCACCGCAACGGTCTGATGTTCCCGGAAGGCTTCTACTACCAGCACCGTCCCGAGCCGCTGTCCGTTGAGGACTACCTGTCCGGCCGCTGGGTGTGCAAGCCCATGGGCCTCTGGGACTGCGACCTGCCAATTCAGACCGCCGTCGCCTACCTGTTCACCACGGCCGAGCGCGCAATGGACATGCGCCAGAAGCCGGTCTACATCCTGAATCATTGCTCGCAGCGGGGCATAGTGCGCAGCAATATCGAGACGCTGGACGAGACTGAGGAGTTCACCGACAGCATCGCGAAGAAGGTGTACGAGGGCTCCGGGCTCACGCCCGCCGAGCTTGACATCTGCAACCCCTACGATGGCTTCACGCTGTTCACGCAGTACTACCTGGAGGGACTCCAGTGGCACGGCGTGAAGCGCGGAGAGGCCCACGACTTCTACGGCGGCGACATTCGCGTGGAAGGGCCGCACCCGTTCAGCTCCAGCGGAGGAAACGCGGGCAATGGGCGCACCCGCACGTGGAACCAGACGGACACCATCCAGCAGCTCCAGGGACGCGCCGGTGAGAGGCAGGTGCGCGTCAGGGCTGAGACGGGCCTCGCGGGCGCATTCACGCCCAACATGTCGGACTGGATGGTCTACGGCGTCAGCCCAGACTAGCGTCGCGGGCTGACCGGAGAGTGGCCGGCCTTCGAAGGTCGGTTCTGAATGAGCGATCGGGGGACTCGATCCGCCGGGTCGCGACGGATACGGCAGCTTCGGTCCCTGGAGAACCTGCAACTCAACGGAGAGAGGTGATACGTGTCGAAACTGATACCAGTAGCGGACGAGATGAGCAAGCCCTTTTGGGACGCCATCAACGAGCGGCGCCTGACCGTGCAGAATTGCACAGCCTGCAACACGCTCCAGTACCCGCCCAGACCGGGCTGCCAGGACTGCGGCTCGGAGTCGCTGGAGTGGAAGGAGGTGGAGGGCAAGGGGCATGTACTGTCCTTCTTCGTCGTCTATGACGGCCGGTACCAGGTGCGCATACCCGACCAGCCATACAACGTGGCGATCGTCGCGCTGGACGAGGACCCGCGCGTCAACTTCTACGCAAACCTGCCGGGCACGCCCGTTAAGCAGGTGCCGATCGGGGCGCCGGCGGAGCTGATCTTCGAAGAGGTGGCGCCGGGCCAGCTCATCCACGACTGGAAGCTGGTCGGATAAACCGCGAGGCCTCCGGTTCACCGCTTGAATCGCATTTCGAACGCTGGAAGGAGCATTTCATGACCACAGACTTCACGGGAGAATACACAGGCTACAGAAGGGACAAGCCAGGCCTGGGCCTCTGGCCGCACCAGGGCAAGGTTGCGATTGTGGGCTGGGGCCAGTCCCCGGTTGACAGGCGATGGGACGGCGTTTCAATGGACAAGACCTACGGTGCGTACGGCATGCTGGCGATCCAGCAGGCCCTTGACGACGCCGGGGTGAGCAGGGGAGAGGTTGACGGAATGTTGGTGTGCCCGGAGACGGGCGCGGGCGCCACGGGCGGCAGCTCTGCGGACTGGGGCCCATACCGGCAGTATTTCGAGCCTCCGTACGACTCCGAGTACGGGCTCAGCCGCCTGAACGCCAAGTGGATCATCGACAACATGCCGGGATTCGACAACGTCGGCTTCGCCCCCTCCAACGTGCCCGCCATCGGCGAGCAGATGGGCATGACGGCACAGGCCGTGGCGGACGGCCACTGCGACGTGGCGCTGCTGGTCTACGGCATGAACAACTTCGAGGGGCGCTACCGCCACGGCGGTGAGAACGCTTCCCCCGAGGCTCGCGGCAACCGGCAGTGGAACGCCCCGTGGAGCAGCGGCGACGGCCTGCAGCTCACCGGCGCCATCACCATCCAGCAGTACTGCGACCGCTACGGCGGCACCTTTGAGGAGCTGATTGCTCCGGCCGTCATCAACGAGCACCGCAACGGCCTGATGCACTCCTGGGGCTTCTACACGCTTCACGGCGAGTCCGGCCTCACTTTCGAGGACTACGTGAACGCAAGGCCCGTGCTGTGGCCCTGCCGGATCTGGGACTGCGACCGTCCGGTCAACGCGGTCGGCGCGTTCCTCTTCGCCAACGCAGAGCGAGCAAAGGACATGAAGCAGCAGCCGCTCTGGGTGCTCAACCACAACGGCGGCCAGGGCGGCACCGTGCGCAGCAGCCAGGAGACGCTTGACGAGTCCGAGGAGGCCAGGGCACAGGTAGCCTCCATGGTATACGAGGGTTCCGGCCTCCACCCGGAGGACGTGGACATCTTCAACCCGTACGACGGCTACTCCTTCTTCCTGCCGCTCACCCTTGAAGGGTTCCAGTGGCACGGCGTGAAGAAGGGCGAGTCCCAGGCCTTCTTCAACGGCGACATCTCGGTCGAGGGGCCTCACCCGTTCACCTCCGGCGGCGGCAACCTGGGCGTGGGCCGCACCCGGACCGCCATGTACGTCGACAGCGTAGAGCAGCTGCGCGGGCAGGCCGGCGACCGCCAGGTCACCATCAAGAACGGCAGGCCGGAGACGGCGATATGCGCCTTTGCCCCGGCCCGCAGTGCCGCCTACATCGTGCTATCCAACGCCACGCCGTAGCGGCTGTTGGCGATTAGCATAGGTTAGCTGCTCACCCCGCTCGGGTTCGCCTGGGCGGGGTGAGTGCGTTAAACAGACCCGGCTCTAACGGACAGGGCCTGACATATCACTTTGTAATGATATGCGCTCGGCGTCTAGGTACGTCTTCAAGGTCAGTTGTGCTAAACTGCGGCCACCCCGATAATCCGGAAGCACGCCTGACGGCTCTGCAAATGGCTACCGACATGTGTGATTCTAACGAACTCGACTGCTCGCCGTATCCCTTCGACGTGAGCCGGTACAACGAAATCTTCAGCTTCTCTTCCCCGTAGTCTGGACTGGAGTGAGGCAGAGATAGGGGGGCGTTTGGCGGTGCTTTCGCTCTTCCGTATAAGAGCCACCGTGAAGTCGACTATAATAATCGTCCTATTAAGCATTCTAGCCCTTGCCTGCAACGAGGCAGAACTTACACCCACGCCAAATCCAACCAAGACTCCAATCCCTACATCCACCCCAATACCTACCCCCACACACATCCCCACGCCAGCACCTACTCCAGAACTTCTAACCCTGGAAGGCGACAACGTAGTGTACTACCGCTATTCATCTCCACCGCCCAATGCCACTGTAGTCAGAACGATAAACCAGGGAACAAAGAACAGCGAAGGCGGCTGCGGATGGACAACCCAGGGCATGGCCGGAGGCGGATTCAGCGGAAGCATAAGTACCCGAGAGCTCGCCAACAACCCAGACACCTGCGAATATCTAGTAGAGACTTGGATCATCCCAGGCGGAACTCCAGCTCCTACGCCGACGCAGAATCCGGCCCATACCCCAATACCGACCCCGACCATCAATCCAGACTTCCAAGTGTATTTTGACTGGGTGAGCGATATCATCGGCGGCCAAGCAAGAGAAGCCCGTCAAAATGGGATGCCGGAGCTAGCAGCCTGCCTCAAGCAACTACAGCAAGCCTACATCCAAGGCTCAACAGTGGAGGAAACCCTCGAAGAACATTGCCACCCAGTCCTTCAAGACAGTGGCTGGATGCCACCAGAATGATGCATGTATACCACTCAGCCCGTCACGACAGAGACAATCAGACCACTAGCCGAGCAGGCCGGCGTCTATTCCTCAACTAGCTCCTCCCACGCCTGCAGGCGTGATACCAGTTCCTTCGTAAAGGGCGCCAGTCTTCTCTCGCACAGCCGGTCGCTCATCTCCCACACCTGTCGAAGCGCTCCCACCATCTCCGGTCCATGACGCCGCGGCCGTCCACGCCCCGCCTTCTTCACCGACACACACTCATTCTAATCCATCAGCCGTGTGGCCGACTTCCGGCGGTAGCCGGTGACCGCTACTACCTCGGCCAACAGGCGTCCCCGCTCCGCCCGCCCTACACGACGGTAGCGCTCCTGCATACGCAATATATACTCCTTCGCGGTCACGCCACCTCTCCGCATGTCCCCTCCCGGTAACATGACTTATGAAGCAACGATACCCCCTTCGGTAACATTTATTGTGAGGTAACTCGCCGCCTTGACAATCGCTGCGCCCTCACTTACTATCCGTTCAGCTAACGCTACGAGACTCGCAAGGCGGCATCAGCCGCGGGTGAATGTACACCTTCACGCTCGTCACGAAAGGAGAGCGCCGTACTTGAGGATACTACTGAGCTTTGACATAGACGGCACACTTGAGACCGGCGACCCGCCTGGCCCCATTACCCTGGATATGGTGATACGGGCGCGGGACTTGGGTTGCATCATCGGAAGCTCATCCGACCGCTCCATCACCTCGCAGAAGGACATGTGGGCCCGGAACAACATCGAGGTGGACTTCGTCTCCAACAAGCACGTTCTCATTGAGATAAAGCAGCGTTTCGAGGCCGACTACTACCTGCACATGGGCGACCGGGAGTTGGACCGCCAGTTCGCTCGTGAGGCCGAGTTCGACTTCATGTGGATGGACGAGGCCGCCGGCGAGCCGTGGATTGCAATGAAGAACGGCGAGACACCGCTGGCCTCCGGTGGATCCGACGGTCCCGCCGTGGAGAAGCCCCCGGAGAGCTTTTCCACCGCCGACTGCAAACCCGCCTCGCACGACCAGCACTGGTGCTCCACGCACCACAAGCCCGTATGGGAGTGCAAGAGCTACGAGGCCCAGCTGTACTCGCCGCAGAGGCAGTTCGACGGACTGAGCTGAGTGCAGGCGTCGCCCGCGTCCGCTGCAGAACGAATGTTGACACCAACCTAGACATGTGATACCGTCTGTCATGATGTTTGTGCGATCTCTCACAATGACCTGCTGCTGTACCGGAGTGCCATAGGGGCAGAAAACTTCTGTCGGGAAGGAGCGCGCGCCCCCCTTCAACACGATTGAGAGGGGGGTTTTTGTTTGCCCACTAAACAGGGAATCAGAGGTAAAACGGACACTACATGGAGCTACAACCGCTAATCATATCAGCCGGCCTGCTGATGGGCCTGCTGGTCGGTCTCACGGGAATGGGCGGAGGCGCCCTGATGACCCCGTTCCTCATCTTCATCGGAGTCCGTCCCACGGTTGCCGTGGGCACGGACCTGTTCCAGATGATGTTCACCAAGTCGTTCGGAGCGTGGCAGCACCACAAACAGGGCAGCGTGAACTATCGAGTGGTGCTACCCCTGATCGCGGGCAGCCTGCCGGGAGCCATGGCGGGCGTGGTGCTCCTGCGCGTGATGGAGGACAGCTTCGGAATCTCGGCGGACGTGTTCCTCACACGGATGCTGGGAGCGGTGCTCACGCTTGCGGGCGTGGCGCTATTCATACGGCTGTTCATGAGCAGGTGGCTCTGGAAGCGAGCACAGCCTTGGGAAGACGAAGCGCCCAGGGGCGGCAAGTTCCTGATGCTGAGCGCGGTCGGAGCGTTGCTGGGCCTGCTGGTGGGACTGACGTCCGTGGGAAGCGGCACCCTGTTCATTGTCATGATGGTCGCCTTGCTAAGGATGTCCATGCGGCATATAGTGGGAACGGACGTCGCGCACTCGGCCCTGTTGACCGCGGGAGCTGGGCTGCTGCACCTGGGGTTCGGCAACGTTGACCTGGCGCTTGCCGCGAACATTCTGATAGGATCAGTGCCGGGCGTTATCGTTGGCAGCCGAATGACGGTACGCATTCCGGAGAGAGGTCTGAGAGCAGCGGTCGCCATCGCCCTGATGAGCGTAGGGCTCAAGCTGCTGTAACTGAAGGACCAAGCAGAGGCACTCAAGGAGGAAGAGAGATGTTGGAGCAGATGGAACCCTTGCTGTCGCAAGAGGAGATTGAGGAGAAGAACAGGGAGTTCGAGGGCAAGTCTCCGGAGGCGGTGCTGGAGTGGGCGCTAGAGACCTTCCACCCGCGGCTAGCTCTTTCGTCGAGCTTCGGCGCGGAGGACGTGGCGCTGATCGACATGATGTGGCGCATCGACCCAAGCGCCCGCGTGTTCACCCTGGAGACGCTTCGCCTGCACACGGAGACCTACACGGTGATGGACCAGGTGCGCATGCGATACAACATGGACGTGGAGACGTACTACCCCGACATGGTGCAGGTGGCGGACATGGTCAAGGAGAACGGCTTCAACCTGTTCTACAAGGCCGAGGAGTTCCGCAAGCTGTGCTGCGGCATCCGCAAGATGGAGCCGCTGGGGCGTGCGCTGGACACCGTGGACGCCTGGGTCAGCGGTCTTCGCCGTGACCAGGCCGTGACCCGCGTGGCCATCGGCAAGGTAGAGCTTGACGCAGCACACGGCAACCGCATCAAGATCAATCCGCTGGCGGAGTGGTCTTCGGACAGGGTATGGGCCTACATCCACGATAACAAGGTGCCCTACAACGAGCTCCACGACAACGGCTTTCCGAGCATTGGATGCGCTCCCTGCACGCGCCCCGTCAGCCCCGACGAGGACCCGCGCGCCGGCCGCTGGTGGTGGGAGAGCGACCCGAACTCCAAGGAGTGCGGCCTGCACGTCATCGAATCCCTGGACAGCATCAAGGCCGCAGCGGAGAGAGAACGTTGATTGCGCCGCACGGTGGCACACTCATAGGGGGCTACGCTAACGCTGAGCAGGCCCAGGCCATCCGCGAGGAGGCCGGTTCACTGCCCAGTTTGTCACTCAACCCGCGGCAGCTATCGGACGCTCACATGATTGCCCAGGGGGCGTTCAGCCCCCTGACGGGCTTCATGGGGCACGAGGACTACAACTCCGTGGTCAGGACTATGCGATTGGCGGACGGCCAGCCTTGGTCGCTGCCCATCACGCTGGGCGTGGACTCCCTGCGCGCGACCGACCTCAGGGAAGGCAAGCGCGTTTCGCTGACGACGGAGGGCGGCGAGGTAGTGGGCGTCCTCTCACTGGAGGGCAAGTACCGCCGCGACAGGGGGGAGGAGGCCCAGGAGGTCTTCCGGACCACCGACGAGCAGCATCCGGGCGTGGCCAACATGTACCAGGAAGGCGACGTCCTCCTGGGGGGTAAGGTCACCATGCTGCCAGGCCGCCCCAACCTGGAGGAAGGCGTGGGGCCTCACTATCGTACGCCTGCGGAGACGCGTGAGGCCATCGAGGGTCTGGGCTGGAACACCGTCGTGGGTTTCCAAACGCGCAACCCCGTGCACCGTGCCCACGAGTACATCCAGAAGTGCGCCCTGGAGGCCGTGGACGGTCTGATGCTGCATCCGCTGGTGGGCGAGACCAAGGGGGACGACATCCCCGCGCCGGTGCGCATGCGCTGCTACCGGGCCCTGCTGGACAACTACTATCCCAGCGACCGCGTGCTGCTCACCGTGCTGCCTGCGTTCATGCGATACGCCGGTCCGCGCGAGGCCATATTCCACGCTCTGGTCCGCAAGAACTACGGCTGCACCCACTTCATCGTGGGGCGAGACCACGCCGGCGTTGGCAACTACTACGGCCCCTACGACGCTCAGCACATATTCCGGGAGTTCCCGCCGAACAGCCTGGGTATCACGCCCCTCTTCTTCGAAAACTCGTTCTTCTGCCGCCGTTGCCAGGGCATGGGCACCGAAAAGACGTGCCCGCACGGCCCGGAGCACCGCGTCAACCTGAGCGGTACGCAGGTACGGGCCATGCTGGCGCAGGGTGAGATGCCTCCCGATGAGTTCACCCGCCCCGAGGTGGCACGAGTGCTCATGGAATCCATGGCGGCGGCCAGGCCGGGCTAGCGAATCTCTGGAGGCAGCCCGATGGCGGTGAGCCGAAGAAGGGCGCAGGACTACGCCGACCGGCTTCTGGCCTCTCCGTCCGCGCGGGTTGAGGTGACTCTTCGCAGGTGGAAGACCTGCTCGACGTTGCTGCACAAGCGCCGGGCCATTGCGCGCTGCGGAGCGGACAGGGTGGGGACGTGGACGGCCGCGTTCGTGGCCCAAGCTCTGGGCGTGGACCTGCCTCCGGTAGGCGAGGGCGTTACGGTTCAAGTGTCGTCGGGCACGCTGTGGCGCGCCGTAGGCATCTCCGCGCTAGACCTGCGCTTGCGCGAGGCGCGCGTACTTCTAGGTCGCTTGCTGGAGGAGGCGGAGATGCAGCGAATGGCGGGTACGGGTATGGAGTCGCACTAGGCCCGCGCTACTTCCTGCGAGCCATGCTACCGCCAATCGCGGCGCCCACTGACGCAAGCGCGACGGCGATAGCCAGGACACCCGCGAACAGGAAGAGAACAAAGCCGCCATCGGTCACCTGCGGGAACTCAATCCCCGGCAGGAGCGAGCTCAGCACGGGCAGCAGCGCCATCATGGCCCCGGCCAGCAACGCGGACATGAGCACTCCTATCCAGACGGCCCGGAGCGTCCCCGCCCTGGCCATGGAGCCGGCAACCCACCCGCCGATAAGCGGCGAAAGCGGACCGGATACGAAGTGCACGAGCGGTATGATCAGGCACAGCACGGCCACGCAGCAGCCGATGAAAGCGTACTTCAGGCCGAGGTTCTCCAGGACATAGGTCATCCCCGCGACCTCACAGGTAGTCCTTGATGCGCTCCGCTAGCGTTCGGGTCATGCCCGGCACCGCCGCCAGCTCATCCGTGGACGCATCCTTGACGCCCTTCACCGACCCGAACCGCCTCAGCAGCATCCTCCGGCGCTTGGGGCCGATGCCAGGCACAACGTCCATGGCGGAGCGCAGCCCCTTGCGCGTGCGGCTCCGCTGGTGGTAGGTGACGGCGAAACGGTGTGCTTCGTCACGCAGACGCTGCACAAGGAAGAGCGCCGGTGAGCTGCGCGGCAGCATGATCGACTCCTGGGTGTCTCGCACGAAGATCTCCTCGCGCTCCTTGGCCAGGCTCGCAAGGGGAACGTCGTCGATGCCGAGCTCCAGGAAGACCTCCACGGCCGCGTTCAGGTGTCCCTTGCCCCCGTCGATGAGCACTAGGTCAGGCACAATGCCCCAGGAGCGACCCTGCCCGGCGCGGTCGTCGGGCGGAGCTTCGTCATCCGCCTGCGGCGCGGACTGCCCGAGGCGTTGGAACCGGCGTCTCAGCATCTCCTGCATCATCGCGTAGTCGTCGATGCCGGCCACGCTCTTGATCTTGAACCGGCGGTAGTGAGACGACTTGGCTTGGCCGTTCTCGAAGACCACCATGCTGCCGACGGGCGTTGTTCCCTGTATGTTGGAGATGTCGTAGCACTCCATGCGACGCGGAAGGCGCGGCAGGTTGATGCCCTCCTGCAGCTCCTCCATCGCCAACTCCAGCGCGTCCTCGTCGGCGAGCCACTTCACCTTGAACTGCTCCATGCGCTGGCCGGCGTTCTCCGCCACCATCTCCACCAGCCTGCGCTTCTCGCCGCGCTGTGGCGCCCGCAGCTCGACCTTCCGGCCTCGCTTCTGTTCCAGCCAGGCCCGGATCAGGTCCGCGTCCTCTGGGGTGAACTGGAGCAGCAGCCTCGGAGGCACATGCGGAGCCCGGTCGTAGTACTGTTTCACGAATTCCGCCATGACTCGCTCGGGCGCGTCGTCCTGAACGCCGTCCATCACGAAGTGCTCGCGTCCGATGAGCTTGCCGCCGCGAACGAAGAACACCTCGACCCACGCCTCATCGCCGCCGCGGGCCATTGCGATGACATCCTGGTCCTCGCCGCTCAAGGAGACAACCTTCTGGCCCTCGGTGACTCGCTCGATCGCTCGAAGCTGGTCCCTGAGCCGGGAGGCTCTCTCGAACTCCCACGCCTCGGCGGCCGTCTCCATCTTGTCGCGCAGGTCCCTGACCACGGACTCCGTGCGGCCCTCCATGAACAGCACTACCTGGTCGATGACCTTGCGGTACTCCTCTCTGCTCGCCGCGCCTATGCAGGGAGCAACGCAGCGGTTGATGTAGTACTCAAGGCACGGACGCGGGTCATCGCCGCGAATCTCCCTTGTGCACGAGCGGTAGGGGAACAACTTCTTGAGCAGCGCCATTGTCTTGCGGACTGAGCCTGCGCTGGCGTACGGGCCGAAGTAGCGGGCACCGTCGTTGGTGACTCGGCGGGTTACGTAGACCTGCGGAAAGTCCTCGTTGAGGCCAATCTTGAGGTAGGGATAGGTCTTGTCGTCCTTGAGCCGGGCGTTGTACTTGGGGCGCCGGGTCTTGATAAACGTGTTCTCGAGGATGAGGGCCTCGGCCTCGGACTCCGTGACGATGAACTCGAAGTCGGCAACTCCCGCGACCAGTTTGCGTATCTTCGGCTCCAGGTTCAGAGGCGATCCGAAATACGACTGGAGCCGGTGCCGCAGGCTGGCCGCCTTTCCGACATAGAGCACCTGGCCCTGGGCGTCCTTGAGCAGGTACACGCCGGGCTGCAGCGGGGCGGCCCTGAGCTGCTTTACGATTGCGGCGCTTGGCATGCCTGAATTCTAGCACAGCCCAGGTTGCGCGTCATTTGAAGCCGTCCCACCGCCTTGAATCTCCTGATAGGCTCGGCTACAATTGCCGCACAGGAGGCATGCATGGAGGTAGTGCTCTCAGCGCCCAGGGGGTTCTGCGCCGGCGTCGTGCGGGCAATAGATGTGGTTGATCTGTGCCTGCAGCGATACGGCCCTCCCGTCTACGTTCGCAAGGAGATCGTTCACAATCCGTTCGTTGTCAGCGATCTGAGAGGCAAGGGCGCGGTCTTTGTCGATGAACTCGACGAGGTGCCGGAGGGCGCGAGGGTGGTCTTCAGCGCACACGGCGTGGCCCCGGCCGTGTGGCAGCACAGCGGCGAGCGCGGCCTGCAGGTGGTGGACGCCACGTGCCCGCTCGTAACCAAGGTCCACCTTGAGGCGCTGAAGTACGCCCGTGAAGGCTACACCATCCTCCTGATAGGCCACACCCTCCACGACGAGGTCGTCGGCACGATGGGGGAGGTGCCTGACGTCAGCGTGCTGGTGCAGGACGCGGAGGACGCGCGCAACGTCGAGGTGCCAGACCCCGACAAAGTCGTGGCCCTGACACAGACGACGCTGAGCGTCGACGACACTGCGGAGGTTGTCAGCGTGCTCATGGAGCGCTTCCCCAGCCTGCTGACCCGCAACGACATCTGCTACGCCACCTCCAACCGGCAGGAGGCTGTGAAGAGCATCACGTCGCAGGTTGACGTTGTGCTGGTAATCGGCGCCCAGAACTCGTCCAACTGCAACAGGCTCCGGGAGGTCGCCGAGGCCAAGGGGGTGCCCGCCTACCTGGTGAACGGCCCGGAAGAGATCGACGACGCGTGGCTGGTGGGTGCGCAGAGTGTGGGCATAACATCGGGCGCGTCGACGCCGGAGTTGCTTGTGGACAGGGTGGTGGAGTACCTCAAGCCGGACGCTGTTCGCCACGTGGAAGCGATGGAGGAGAACGTCAGCTTCCTGCTGCCCAGGGCTCTCCGCTAGATATCCCGACCCCGGCACCCGCCGGGAACTAGCCGCGCTGCATACCCAGGTGTCTGATCGCGCGCGAGCCTCTCTCCAGATCGTCCCAGAACGCGTCCTTCAGGATCTCCGGGTATACCGTGACGTCCCTCATTTCCTGCCTGGATAGAAACCTTGCTTCCAGAACGTCGTACACGTCGGGTTGACCGTCGTTGTTCTCCGTCGTCAGCTCTCCGGAGAACGAGCTGCACAGGATGAACACCTCGAAGTGGTGGGTGTCGAGGCGCTCATCGATGAACTGCCTCAGGTAGACTATCCTGTCGAACTCAACGAGGATTCCGGCTTCCTCGAAGGTCTCACGCCTGGCGCACTCGAAGATGGACTCGTCTCCTTCCACGCCTCCGCCAGGGGGTACCCAGAAGAATTCGCTCGTTAGGTGGTCACGGGACTTTGTGAGAAGTAGCCGGTCGTCCTGGACAAGAAGGGCCGCGCCTCTGATCCTGTGCTGCATGCGCTTCAGGAGGCTGTGCTTCAGGGCGCCGCGATTCGCAGGCACAGGCGCGCGCTGATGCGCGGTACGATTCTCATCGTAGCCACTGGTCTGCGGCTCACGGCTTCCGCATGGTGAAATAGCCCGCACCTGGGGCCTGTCTTCCGTATCTGCGCCTGAGGTGGAGATAACCCAAGCTCCCCACCAGCAGACTTGTCACTAGCGTAACGGGAATCCCCACAAGAAACGTCACTGGGGACGTGCCGGTCATGTGGCCGAGCACCAGTAACATGCCGAACATCCAAAGGCTGGTCGTCAACAGCCCAGCTCCGAGGTAGGCCCTAAGAAGAAGCTGAGCATGCACAATCTTGCGTTCTCTCTCCGGCCTGAGCCTCTTCAGAAAAAAGTCCTCGGGCCGCAGGAAATAAGGCTGCACAAACCAAAAGGCCGATGTGGCGAGCAACATGCCCGCCACTAGCTGGAAGATTGAAAGAGCGGAATCCATATGTCCGGATCTCCTACAGAACCGCCCGCGATCTAACCCAGCACCGCGGTGAGCACGCCCAGAATCACCACGATCAGGCCCGTGATGATCCCTATGCGTTTCATCTCAGGCCAAACGTAAGGATTGTGAGTGAGTGCCGCTGCAGAGGGTGCCTGCCTTGCCGAAGGCACCGGCCTTGCCGCCTCCGCGGTCCCGGCCGATACGGCGGGAGCAGCGGTCTCCTGACGTGTTGCCGTGGCCGTGGAGGAGGCCGCGGCCCCGACTGGGGCGCCTTCCCTGGCGGCCGGCAGGCTCGCCTCTACGCCAGCGTGATGCTTCGATGCTCTTCGCTTCTTCTGTCCCAGCTCAGCCTGCTTGGCCGCCACTCGTCGTGACTTCCTAGGCATCGGATGGCCTCCTGTTCATAGCCCCGCGGGGCTGTCCCTGTACCTCAATAGCATAAAGCTCATCGCAGCTTGATGGAAGGGGGAATCTATTCCAGTTTGAGCAGATTAGAAGCGGCCGCCTGCGCCTACGGCTCTCCAACTGACGACCGCGATCTGCGTTGGAGAGCGCTTATGCCCTGGGATGGGCCCGGTCGTACTCCTCGTGAACGTGCTCCTGTGCCAGATGGGTGTAGACCTGCGTTGTTGTGATGCTGGCGTGGCCCAGCAGCTCCTGCAGGTATCTGATCGGTGCACCGCCGCGGAGCATGTGCGTGGCAAACGTGTGCCGGAGTGTGTGAGGCGTGATGGGCGTCGTGATGTCGGCTCTCCGGCCGCACTCCTTCAGCGCTAGCCAGAACCCCTGCCGGGTGAGACGCTCTCCGCGGCGGTTCAGGAAGAGGGCGTCCTCGCGCTCTTCAAGGTTGCGGCGGTTTTCCAGGAACCGGGGCCGGATGTGCTTCAGGTAGTCCTCCACCACAAGGGCGGCCTCGTCGTGCAGGCTGATGAGGCGCTCCTTGGAGCCCTTTCCCATGCAGCGCACGAACTTCTCCCTGAGGTTCAGGTCGTCGATGGACAAGCCCACCAGCTCGCTGACGCGCATGCCGGTAGCGTACATGAGCTCGATCATTGCGGCGTCGCGGCGCGACTCGGCGGAGCCGCCGGTTGCGGCCGCCTCCAGCAGCTTGCCCATCTCTTCCTCGCTGAGCGACTTGGGCAGTGAGCGGCCTATCTTCGGAGACGATATGGCCTCGGTGGGGTCTTCCCACACCAGCCCCTCCTCGATCAGAAAGTTGAAGAATGACTTGACCGCGGCAATCTTCCTTGCGCGCGTGGTGGGGGAGTAGCCGCGGTCCTGCAGCTCGATAACGTAGCGGGTCAGCACCTGCTGGTCGACCGCGTCCCAGTCTGCATTCGCAGCCGGCAACCCAGCCGTTTCCTCCAGGAACTCCACGAGCTGGACCAGGTCGTTGCCATACGCTGCGACCGTGTTGCCGGACAGCCCTCGCTCGGACGTGAGGTAGTCCAGGAATGACGTTACGGTGTCCCTCACTTGTTGCCTCCGCCGGCGCAGATGTGCTTCCATTCTAGCACAGGCACACGCATCTCTGCAGGTCTCAGGCGGGAGCGCTCTCTCCTTGACATGGCTTAAGGCCAAAGGTAGAATCTCGCCTAGCCGTCAAGGGAGCAACGTACACCTATGATTGAGATACCTTTCGACCCGACAATGTTCGTGCTAGGCGGACTCGCATTCACCTGGCACGGCTTTTTTGCTTTTGTGGGGGTTGTGGTGGCGGTGTTCCTTGTGGGCCGGTGGGCGCCGCGCGCGGGCATCGATAGCGACGTGGTCTACGCAACGGCCGTTTGGGCTATCATCGGCGGCGTTGTGGGAGCCCGCGTGGTGCACGTCATCGACCGGTGGGACGTGTACAGCAGCAACCCGGCCGACATCCTTGCGATCTGGAACGGCGGCATCGCTCTCTTCGGCGCAATCATTGGCGGCTTCTTCGCTGGAGCTCTCTACGCGAGGCTTCAGGGCTATCCGATCGGCAGGCTGGCGGACCTGACCGCGCCGGCGCTGCTGATCGCGCAGTCCATCGGCAGAATCGGCGACATCATCAACGGCGAGCACGTGAGCACGGCGACCAGTGCGTGGTACGGGTTCATCTACTCCCATCCCGCCAGCCTGTCCAACCAGGTCCACGGCGACCTGGCCTCCCACCCCGTGATTCTTTACGAGATGGTGTGGAACATGGCGGTGCTGGCGCTTCTCTGGTACATGTGGGGCCGGATCAAGCCGGACGGGATGCTGTTCGCCACGTACATCGGCCTCTACTCCTTCGGGAGGTTCTTTGTCACCTTCCTCCGCGAGGACAAGATCTGGTTTGCCGGCCTGCAGGAGGCGCACCTGATCTCGATTGTTGTGATGATCATTGCCGTGCCGCTGCTGGTGTACCGCGGCCGGCTGGTTGCACGCGGCGCGGAGACAGGGCCTCACGTGTACTTCCCTGAGGGTAAGCAGGAGGGTAAGGGGCGCAGGTCTCGCAGGTAGGGGACCTGGGTTAAGACGTGCGCGCGCCCAGCCGCGGGCTACGTCCCGGACGGGCGAAAGTCTTGAACGACGAGGCGCATGGCCTCCCTCCCGTTCCACCTGTCCAGCCCCAGGCTGTACACCACGTCGAGCCGCTCCGTCCCTTCCTGCCACGCCTCGCCCAAACCGAACGCAATTGCACTCCACACGGTGCCCTCGTGCCTCAGCCGCAGGCGGAGGTGCTGCCCACTGTTTCCGATACGCGAGGCGTCCAGCACCCTCGCACCCCTCGTGACAAACACCGGTGCGGGGTTGCCCTCGCCGAACGGGGCCAGTTCCTCCAGGAAGCGCAGCGTCTCGACGTTGAGCGTGGAGAGGCGCACGTGGGCGTCGATGCGGATGCTCGGCTGCAGCGACAGATGCCCAAGCTCACGCTCGGCGATCTCGGTGAGGCGCGAGTGCAGGGCCGGCAGCACATCGGTTTGCGCCACGAAACCCGCGGCCCTTGGGTGGCCCCCGTAACGCACGAACAGGTCGCTGCACTCCTCCAGTGCCGACGCCAGGTTGAACTGAGGGATGCTCCGTGCGCTTCCGCGCGCAAGGTCGCCCTCCACGGCAGCCACCACAGCCGGACGGTGTCGCTCCTCGGACAGGCGGCTGGCCAGCAGCCCAACGATTCCCGCAGCGTACTCACCGCTCCACAGCATCAGAAGCGGCTCCGATTCCGGCACGTTCCCCGCCTGCACCTTGGCGTGGTCGATGGCCCTGCCCATCATCTCCTGCCTCTCCCGGTTGAGTCGCTGAAGCTCCTCCGCAAGGGGCATAGCCTCCTCTCGTGACCCGGCCCGCAGCAGGTTGTAGGCCGTGATGGCGTGACCGAGCCTCCCAGGCGCGTTCAGGCGGGGCCCCAGCACGAACGAGATTGCCTCGGTGTCAACGGGAGAGCCATCCCTGCCGCCGGCGCGGAGAAGCTCGCGCAGCCCGTGCTTGGGCTCCACATTCATGGATTGCATGCCGGCAGCCACGATGTACCGATTCTCGCCGACCAGAGGCGTGACGTCGGTAACCGTGCCGAGGGACGCAAGCTGCAGGAGCTGCTCGTTCCACCTCAGGCCGAGGCTGTCGCAGAGGCCCTGCACCAGCTTGAAGGCCAGGCCCACGCCTGCCAGACCGGGGTTGGGATAGATTGAGCCGTCCAGTCTTGGGTTCACTATGGCCAGCGCCGAAGGAAGCAGCGGAGGAGGAGAGTGGTGGTCGGTGATGATGGTGTCGATGCCCAGCGACGCGGCCTCCGCCACCTCGGCAAGCGACGCCACGCCGCAGTCTACGGTCACGATGAGCGATGCTCCCTGCTCGTGGAGCGCGTGGACGGCCTGTGAGCTCAGCCCGTGGCCCTCAGCGGTCCTGTGCGGTAGGTAGGGAATGACACTTGCGCCGAGCTGTTCCAGTCCCTCGGCGAGCAGGGCCGTGCCCGTGACGCCGTCGGCGTCGAAGTCGCCGAACACGCCGATGGCCTCGCCCGCGTCCAGCGCGGCGCGAATTCGCGCCACGGCGCGATCCATGTCAGGCAGCAGCGCTGGGTCATGGAGCAAACGCTCGTCTCGCGCCAGAAAGGCCTCGGCGGTCTCGACGTCGCGAACGCCACGGTTGTGCAGAAGCTGCGCCGCCAGCGGCGAGAACGGCTCCATGCTGCGTATGGCCTCGTCCGAGATCCGGCGGGCGACGTTCCAGGCCTTGGAGGAAGAGGGAGCGTTCCCGCCCTTGCTGTGGTTCCTGCGAGAACGGGACAGGGGGCTCAATAGCCCCATCCGTAGTAGTCCTCGCCCAGCTCATCCACCAGTCCGTCCAGCCCCAGCTCCGCGCCGCAGCCTGGGCACAGGCAATTGCGGGGAATGCCGCGGCCCAGTGCCTCGGCGTGACCGCAGGCTAGACAGACGGGCGTCTGGCACTTACGGCAGCCCACCTTCATGCTTTTCACGCCGTCCAGCTCCGACTCGTCGTCGATGAGGCGGCGCTCCTCAAGCGCTGTGCCGCAGTGTGCGCACGTCTCCGTCATGCTCAACCTTTCAACGGCGGCGAATGCCGGGCTCGCTCGCAAGCCTGCGGGCGACTAGTCGGCCGTGAAACTCCTGAAGGCCAGGCAGGTGTTGTGGCCGCCGAAACCCAGCGAGGTGGAGATGGCCGCCGAAACAGGGGCTGTCCTGGATGCATTCGGCGTGTAGTCCAGGTCGCAGTCGGGGTCCGGGTTCTCCAGGTTGATAGTTGGCGGTATGGCTCCACGGGAAACCGCCAGGACGCAGATGGCAGCCTCCAGAGCCCCCGCAGCGCCCAGCAGATGACCGGTCATGGACTTGGTTGAGCTTATGGGTGTTGAGTAGGCCTCGTCGCCCAGGACGGACTTGATGGCCATGGTCTCGAACTTGTCGTTCATGGGGGTAGAAGTGCCGTGGGCGTTGATGTAATCTACTTCGTCGGGCGTGAGTCCGGCTCTTGAGAGCGCGAGCTGTATGGCGCGTGCGCCGCCTTCACCGCCGGGCGAGGGCTGCGTGATGTGGTGCGCGTCGGCCGTGGCGCCGTGACCGGCGAGCTCTGCGAGGGGAGTGGCGCCGCGTGCAACCGCATGCTCGAGGCTCTCGAGAATGAGTATGCCGCCGCCTTCGCCCATGACGAACCCGTCACGCATGGCATCGAACGGGCGGGACGCCTTCTGGGGCTCCTCGTTGTTGCGGGACAGGGCGTTGCAGGCGTTGAAGCCCGCAATGCCGATGGGGCAAATGGCCGCCTCGCTGCCTCCGGTTATCGCCACGTCTATCTGACCGCCGCGAATCAGCTGCGAGGCCTCCGCGATGGTGTCGGCGCCGGTGGAGCAGGAGGAGATCGCGCTGAAGTTCGGGCCCTTCGCCCCCATTAGCATGGAAACCCTTCCGGAGGCCATGTCGCCCAGCATCATGGGAATGAGGAACGGGTTGACCCTGGAGGGGCCTCGCTCCATCATCACTTGGAACTCCTGCGAAAGGGTCTGAATCCCGCCTATGCCGCTGCCTATCATCACCGACACCCGCTCCGCATCCTCGATTGCCAGGTCCAGCCCGGCCGACGCCACCGCCTCCTGCGCTGCAACGGCGGCGAACTGCACGAAGCGGTCCATCCTGCGGGCCTCCTTGCGATCAAGGTAGTCAGAGGGTTCGAAGCCCTTGACTTCCGCTGCGATCTTGGTCTCAAACGGTTCCGGATCGAAGCTGCTGATATAGTCCACGCCGGACCTACCCTCCAGGAGGGCGCTCCACGTGGTCTCTGCACTGAGTCCCAGAGGAGTTACCATCCCTATGCCGGTCACTACAACTCTTGTACCCAAGGCACTTCTCCCTTTCGAATATTCGTGTTCGCCCATCTGGGCGGCTGCCGCGGCACTGCGAATATCAGGCTCATTCTATCAGAACGGGTCGAATGGTTGTAAAGCGTACCCTCGGGCGGCGCACACGAGTCGGCGCGCGAAGGCCTCCCGCGAAGGCCCGTGCTATAATCGCGCAAGCCCGCAATCGGAAGGTGCGCTTGGACTTTCGCAAGCTGATGGAGACCGGCCTACCGGAGGAAAGGCTCGCCCTGATCGATATGGCGGCAGGTATCGCCGGCGAGGAGGGCACACCTCTCTACCTGGTTGGAGGCGCGGTCAGAGACCTGCTGCTGGGCAGGCCTACGGAGGACTTCGACCTGGTTGTCGAGGGAGACGCCGAGACCCTGGCCGCCGTCATCGCCAAGAGGATGTCCGGCGACGTGGTGTCACGCTCGCAGTTCGCCACCGCGAAGCTCAAGGTGTGGGGCAGTACGCTCGACATGAGCACGGCTCGGAACGAGTGGTACGCGAAGCCGGGCGCGCTGCCGCAGATAGCGCACGGCACCATGAGCGAGGACCTGGAGCGCCGTGACTTCTCGATAAACGCAATGGCGCATCCGCTCCATCTTGGCCGCGGGACTGGCCTGCTGGACCCGCACGGCGGGCTCGACGACCTGCATCGTGGCCTAGTGCGCTCCCTCCACGACGGCAGCTTCATCGATGACGCTACGCGCATCATGCGCGCCGTCCGCTACGAGCAGCGCCTGGGGTTCGCGCTGGAGGAGCGTACCGAGTCGCTGCTACGGCGCGACCTGCCGATGCTCGACACCATCAGCGGCGACCGGCTTCGCAGGGAGGTGGAGCTGTGGTTGAAGGAGGAGCGGCGCCTGGAGATCCTCACCAGAGCCGACTCCTTAGGCGTGCTAGCCGCAATCCACCCGGCGCTAGCCGGGGCGGGCGCAGGGGCGCAGGAGGCGGCGGCGGGCGGGGCAGGACACATGTCGGACGCGCACGTCTGCCTGGCACTCCTGGTGCTATCGGTGAGCCGTTCCGACGGAGAGGCGATCGTGGACCGGCTGCGAATGCCTCCCGGCTGGGCCGCCGTGGTCAGAGATACCATCGAGCTGCAAGGACGGCTCTCCGGGCTTGCTGAAGCCTCAGAATCGCCCTCGCGGCTGTACGAGTATCTGTCACCCTTGGATGACGCCGCAGTTCGGGCATGGTCGCTCGCCGCGCCTGACGGCAGGACGCGAGAGTCGCTTTCGTTGTACCTGGACAGGCTACGCCACGTCAGGCCATCGCTCAACGGACGGGACCTGATGGCCCTGGGAGTACCACAGGGGCCTGCAGTGGGCGCGATGCTGGCGCGTCTGCGGTCTGCGAGGCTGGAAGGCGCCGCGGAGGGGCGCTCGTATGAGACGGAGATGGTGCGCGCGTGGCTTGCGGAAGAACGACAGCCCTAGAGAGTGACGCAGCAGGTGCGAGCTATGACGCACCGTCCGTCGAAGACCCCATCAGCCTCCGGATCTGAAAGAGGTACTGGTTGGCGTATCCGGCCATGTCACCCCACTGCTCCCACGACCATTCGCGCACGCCGTCGTAGTTTAGCTTAGCTCCATCCAGATACCATTCCTCCACAGCGCGCCGTATCCAGCGGTCCACCGGAAAGGCCTTGGGCTTGTCCAGAGACATGAGCAGCACGCAGTCGGCAACCTTCTCTCCCACTCCCGAGATGGCCGTGAGCACGTCCTTGGCCTCTTCGTAGGAAACGCGGCGCAGTGAAGCCACGTCCAGCTCTCCGCTCGCGGCCAGCTCGGCAACCCGCGCGACGTACTTGGCGCGGAAGCCGAGGCGAAGCTCGCGCAGCGTCTGTTCGCCCGCCTCCGCAAGCCTCTGAGGCGATGGGAAGATGAAGTCCCGGTTACCGTCGAGAAGGAGCGGCTCGCCCATACTCTCAGCGATCGTGTTCATGTTGTCGGAGATGCGCGTGATGCTGGAGTTGGCGGAGCAGATGAAGGCCACTAGGCACTCCCACGGGTCCTGCCTCAGGATGCGCATCCCCCTGTATGCCGTTATCGACTTGGACAGGTGATCGTCTGCGCCAATGCGCGCGTAGACGGCCTCTATGTCGTCGTCAATGCGCAGGTAGTCTCGCACGGCTGCCGCCGCGGCCTCCGGCTCCGAAGCGGCGCGAACGTACAACTCGCTTCCGTCCTGCCTGAGCGCAACGAGACGGTCAGAGATCACGCCGTATCGCCAGTTGCCGTGCCTGTGCCAGCGAAACGCCTGCCCGCTCTCCAGAGAGGAGGCGAGGTCAAAGGGCTGCCGCAGCTCGATTGTCAGTGAGACCTGGCTATCCATCGCGATATGGCGTGGGGCAGTTCACGCAGGGTACCCTTCATGGTGGTGCAGTTGGGCAGCGACTCCTGAAACGCGCGGCCGTAGGGTCTCGACCAGACGCGGCTGTCAAGCACGACAACCACGCCCCGATCCTCTTCGCCTCGTATGAGACGCCCGAACCCCTGGCGAAACCGCAGAACGGCCTGGGGAACGGCGTACTGGTTGAACGCGTCGTCGAACATCTCCGAGCGCGCGGCGAAGACCGGGTCCGTAGGCACGTTGAACGGCAACCTCGCTACCACGAGGGCCTTGAGCGCACCGCCGGAAATGTCCACCCCCTCCCAGAAGCTGGACGTACCCAGGAGAACAGACTCCGGGTTCTGCAGGAAGGCGTCCATCAGGCTGCGGGGCGTTCCGTCCACGCCCTGCGCCAGCGTCCTGATGCCCGCGCCCTCCAGCTCGCTGCGAATGCCGGAGCGAGTGGCCTGGAGCGCTGCGTGAGAGGTGAACAGCCCCAGAGTGCGCCCTCCCGCAGCGCGGCTCACGTCCATAATGGCCTGCTGCACCGCGGCCTGGTAGCCTCGCGTGCCGGGGAGCGGCATATCGCTGGGCAGGCACAGTAGCACGGCTCTCTGGTAGTCGAACGGCGAATCCACGAGCAGCTCATCGGCGTCCTCCAGGCCCAGCCGCTCCTTGACGTAGGCGAAGCTGCCCCTCGTTCTGAGCGTGGCGCTGGTTAGCACCACGGCGCTCTTCTGCGAGAACAAGCTGTCCGTTAGGATGTCGCCCACGTTGAGCGGAGCGGCCTGCAGCGCAAGCTCTCCACTGCGTCCCTCCTGCGCCATCCAGTAGATCCGGTCGTCCTGGGGCGACGCCACGAAGTCCTTGAACTGGCGCTGGATGCCCAAGGCCAGGTTCAGGCATGCAGTGGCCTCGGCGACAAGGGACTCGTAGCCGGCCAGGTTGTCGCCGTCCTGCGTGCCGAGGGCCTGCAGCAGTCGATCAAGGTTCCGGGCCACCTGTGTCAGCGCGGCGTCCGCATTCTCCCATGCCACCTCCACGTCCGACCAGCCGGGCTGCGCCCGCGTGCTCCTGGTCACGCGCAGGAGCAGGTTGCGTGCGTCGCCCTCCTCGTGATGGCCTGCCAGGAAGCCGATCAGGGTGGTCCAAAGCCCGGACACGCGCTGCCGCACGACCGGCAGAACGGTCTCGCCGTCCTCCACCAGTGGTTCCAGCACGCCTGCAAGCGGGGTAGCGAGAAGCTGTCCCATGAAGGAGCGGCTTTCGCCGTAGACGCCACGGCTGCCCTCCAGACGCTCCACCCACGAGTCGAACACGCCCTGCGACAGCTTTGCGCCGAACTGGCTGGTGGCCTCCTCCTCCAGGTGGTGCGCCTCATCGATGACCAGATAGTCGTAGTGGGGAATGATCCCGCCACCCTCCGCGAGGTCGCGCATCAGCAGGGCGTGGTTCACCACGACCACGTGCGCGTCCTCCGCGCGCTCACGTGCGTTGCGCAGAAAGCAGGCCTCACGCGTGCGCGGCGGGCAGTCGATCGCGTCCGCCGAGGACATCCGGCTCCACACCGGCAGTTCCCTGGCAGACAGCCCCAACTCTCCGCGGTCGCCGCTTGCAGTGTCCTGGAGCCATACCATGACCTTGGAGGCTATGCGCGCCTCCTCCGTCGACACTCCCTCCTCGCGCGCCATCTGCCTCCAGCGCCGCAGGCACAGGTAGTTGTCGCGTCCCTTGAGCAGTGAGAATCGTACCCCTTCGAATTCGGGGGATACCTTGCTGAGCGCGCCAACCAGGGTGGGCAGGTCCTTGGCCATGAGCTGCTCCTGGAGGTTGATCGTATTGGAGGAGACAACCACGCGCTCGCCTTTCTCCAGGGCAAACAGCAGGGCAGGGAGCAGGTAGGCAAGCGACTTCCCCACGCCGGTGCCGCCCTCGACGACCAGGTGTGTCCCGTTCCTGAGCGCCCGCGCTACGGCGAGGGCCATCTCGGGCTGCTGAGGCCGTTGGCGGTAGCTATCAAGGACCTGCGAGAGCGGCCCGCCCTCCTGGAAGAAGCCCTCCACGGCTTCATCGGTGAGGGGATGGCCTTCTATGGCGGCGAAGCTGTCAGCGGGGCCCTCCAGCCGTTTCGCGAGCGCCGCGCTGTCCAGCCCCAGCGGTCCGGTGGTCGACGTAGCAGGAACGGTCGTCCGGCTCCGGGCCTGCTCGAGCCGGTGGAGCAGCGGCGCCAGACGGCCGCGGGCACGTGCGTTGAGCCTTGCCAGCTCTGAGAGCAGGCCGGGATCCAGCTGCATGGCCCGGGCAGTCAGAGCGTGAAAGACCCGCGCCGTTACCTCGGCGTCATCGAGGGCGCGGTGCGGGTTCGCGTGCTCCAGCCCGAACGTAGCCACCAGGTAGGCCAGCGAGTACTCCCTGAGCTGCGGCAGAAGGACCGATGCCATCTCTCGCGTGTCGTAGACGGGGCCGGAAGGTGTCAGGCCCTTCTTTGCCAGGAAGCCAAGGTCGAAGTCCACGTTCTGCCCGACGATTGGGCTGTCGCCTATGAAGGCTTCCAGACCGGGCGCGACCGCCGAGAACTGCGGCGCCGAGTCCACGTCTCCCTGGGTCAGGCCCGTGAGCTCGGTGATGAAGCGCGGCAGCGGCCGGTTGGGGTTTACCCTAGTGTGGAAGATGTCCAGGATGCGGTCGTCCTGGAACCTGACGGCCCCCACCTCGATGATTTCGTCCGAGTCCGGCAGCAGCCCGGTGGTCTCCAGATCGAGGGCGACACACCGCTCGCCGGTAATGGTAGCCGGTTCAACGGTCATGCGGTCTCTCGACACAGAGGCCGGCGGGTCCGGGTGAGCGGTATGGCATGCCGAGATTCTATCTGTGATGGCACAGGGGGGTCAACCAAGCGCGGGCGCTAGCTTGAAGCAATATCGGCGGGCCCTGCCGTTGCCGCCGCATAGGCGCGGTGGCCGGCGTTGCGAAGGCGGAGGGCCATCGCGACCGCCTCTGCCTCGGAGTTGACAAAGGTAAACATCGCCGGGCCGCTGCCGGTGAGCCTCACCCACGGCGCTCCCGCCTCCAGCATGGTGCGGCGGCCCTCCTCGATGGCGGGATACATGCCGAATGCCACGCTCTCGAACACGTTGAAGAGCGCGTCCGAGTCTGGACGCGCTCCGCGCTCCAGGCTGGTCCGCAGACCCGCCGACCGCGCACCGTCGGTGTGCTGCTCGGAGGTGAGGTTGGCGTACATCGCCGCCGTCTTGTTGGGGATCTCGACCCGCGGGGCGAGCAGCACCAGGTGCGTCCTGGGCAGGGCGGGCAGGGAGGTGATCACGTCACCTCGGCCCTCCGCGATGGCTGTGCCACCCGACAGGAAGAATGGCACGTCGGAGCCGAGCATTGCCGCCAGCGGTTGCAGGTCGGGAACGGCCTGCTCAAGGCCCCACAGTTGCCGAAGGCCAATGAGAGCGGCCGCGGCGTCGCTGCTACCGCCGCCCAGACCTGCGGCAATCGGAATCGACTTGTGAAGGTGCGCCTTCACGCCTCCTTCGAAGCCGGAGCAATTCCGCAGTAGGTGCGCCGCCCTCAGCACCAGGTTGTCAGCCGTCTCCAGCGCAGGGTCGCTGCAGACCAAGCTGACGACCGCCGACGGCTCTAGAGTCAGCTCATCGCACAGGTCGATGGTCTGCATCACCGTGACCACCTCGTGATAGCCGTCCGCGCGCTTGCCCAGTGCCTCCAGCGTCAGGTTGATCTTGGCGCAGGCGCGTATGGTCAGCACAGGCCCCGGCTCCTGAAGGCGTCGTAGAGCCTGCCCCATTCAGGCAGGCCCAGCGCCTCCGCACGCAGCCTGTGGTCAACGTCGGCGTCTGCCATGATGCCTTCCACCTCCTGGCCAGGCAGCTCCAGTGAGTGGCCAAGGGAGTTGCGAAGCTGTTTTCGCGCGCCTCCAAAGCCGGCATGCACGAGCCGGAAGAAGGCCGCGGTGTCGTCGAGGGGCAGCGCCGGCCTGTCCAGCACGTCCACCCGGACGATGGCGGACGTCACCTTGGGCGGCGGCCGGAAGGAGCCCGGCCGTATGTATCCAACGATGCGGGGCACCCCGTACAGCTGGGTGGCCACGGATATGGTGCGCATTCGCCCGGGTCGCGCGGCCATGGACTGGCCTACCTCACGCTGCACGGTCACCACCATGCACTGCGGGGGCCTGGAGCACTCCAGGAACCGCCGCACGATGGGCGCCGCCGCGTAGTAGGGGAGATTGGCGACAAGCTTGTACGGCTCGCCCACGGCAGCCGGGTCCCACTCGCGCGCGTCCCCGTGCACGACCTCCAGATTGGCGGGGTCTCCTATGCTGCTGCTGAGGCGATTGGCCAGCCCTTCGTCCATCTCCACGGCGATCACCCTGGCCGCCTTCTCGGTGAGAAGCCTCGTCAGGAGGCCTGTGCCCGGCCCAACCTCCACGACCACGTCCTGCGGCTCGAGCTCCGCCGCGTCCACGATGCGTCTCAGCGCGCCGCGATCAACCAGGAAGTGCTGCCCAAGTGACTTGCGCGGGAGGACGTGGGGCTGCTCCGAACCGTACGCGTCCGCTGGAGATCGGGGGGTGTGCGCCTCACGTTGCATGACAGTGGACGGGCCGTGCACCCTCCTTCGATCTGGAATCCAGGGCATGTCCCCGCGGAGGACTCAAGCCAGGATTCCCTGGAGCACCCAGAGGATTCCGCTTACCGCTGCTTCCTTCCGGATCTGACGGGGTTCACGGGCCTCCGCCGCCCAGGACCCAGCTCTCCGCATCCACCCGTGAGGATAGAGGTCTTGGACACAGACCTGGGGAGGGAATTCCACCCCGCTATAGCGGGTTGCGGGTTCAGGGCACCGCTAGCTCCCCGTGTAGCACGGCCTCAAGCTAATCGTAGAGCAGAGGCAGGGCGGTGTCAACTTGGCCCAGACTGGCTACGGCACTTCGAATCCGAATACCAGCTCGTCGCCGTCTCGGGGGACGTAGGTTGCTATCTCCGTCATGGCTATGCCGCTCACACGAAGGAACAGCTGTCCCGGAGTGCCGTTCGGGCATTCGTCTCCGTTGGTGTAGCTCTCGCCGGAGGGAAGCTCGATGGTGTCGTTGGTGAGCCGCGAGCCCGTGCTTGCCAGGTACCTGGCCAGGTTGGCGTTGCGCCCTGCCTCGCCGAGGCGCAGGGGATGGACGTGGAAAAGGCCGTCGCCGTGGGTGTGGACCTCGCCGGGTGAAGCCGGAAAGGCCGCAACGGTCTCGCCGCAGATGGAGATCGTGTACCTGGAGTGCCAGTGGTCGCCGACCGCGGGGTATCGGCCGCCGCTACCCGCATTTCCTGAGGTGACCATCAGGAACACCAGTACCGCCACGAAACCAAGAAGCACCGCGCCCAGCATGAGCCAGGTTCGCGGCGTGAGTTTGCGGGTGCGCCGCTCGCTCAAGCGGCGTTCCCTTCTGTCTCGGCTCCTGATTGCCATGGCGAATCCCGGATATTGTAGCACAGCGGCCGGACAGTCGCGCGAGTTAGCCCTGACGTGTACCGTCATGTATAATCATGGCGGACGGAGGCAGCGCCTCCCCTTGACTTTGACGACGGAGGGTGTCGTATGCAGACAGGGCAGCTGGAGCACGAGCTAAGGCAGACGCTGGAAGGCGAGGTACGATTCGACCCGTACTCCCGTGCGATGTACAGCACGGACGCCAGCATATACCAGATAGAGCCGCTGGGTGTGGTGCTACCCCGCAGCCGCGAGGACGTGATAGCGGCGGTGGAGCTGGCGAGCAAGTACGGCGTCCCGGTGCTGCCAAGGGGCGGCGGCACGAGTCTGGCGGGGCAGACTGTCGGCCGCGCCATCATACTGGACATGTCCAAGTACATGAACCGCGTGCTGGAGGTGAACACCGAGGAGCAATGGGCGCGCGTGCAGCCCGGCATCGTGCTGGAGCAGCTCAACCACGAGATCAGAGACACGGGACTGTTCTTCACACCGGACCCGGCCACGTCCAACCGCTCCAACGTGGGCGGCGCAATTGGGAACAACTCCTGCGGCTCCCACTCGGTCGTCTACGGCAAGACCATAGACCACATCATCGAGCTGGACACTGTGCTTTCAAGCGGGGAGCCCGCCCGGCTGGGGCCGCTCACGGCCTCGCAACTGGAGACCCGGCTGCATGGCGGAGGCTTGGAGGGTGAGATCTATCGCCGCGTGCGGGAGATCGCCCGCGAAAACGCTTCGGAGGTCGAGAGGCGCTACCCGAAGGTCATGCGTCGCGTCGGAGGCTACAACCTGGACCAGATCATGGATGACGACGACTTCAACCTGGCCAAGATGATAGTCGGCTCGGAGGGGACGCTGGCCGCCGTGACGGAGGCAAAGGTCAACCTGGAGCCGCGCCCGGGGGCCACGGCGCTAATGGCAGTCCACTTCAGCGGACTGATTGAGTCCATGGAGGCCACGGTTGCCACTCTGGAATTTCGCCCGTCCGCGGTGGAGCTGGTGGGACGCGTGATAATTCAGCAGATCAACGCCTCTTTGGGCTACCGGCGCCGCAGCGGCTTCATCGAGGGCGATCCGCACTCCATCCTGCTGGTTGAGACCGCGGGCGACACCGAAGCCGAGGTCGGCGCAAGGATCGAGGAGATCGAGCGCAACCTGCGCCGCGGCGGCATGGGATACGCATTCATCAAGATGACGGATAGAGCGGAGCAGGCCAACGTATGGGAGGTTCGCAAGGCAGGCATAGGCCTGATGATGGGCGTGAAGAGCGCGGCCAAGCCCATCCCGTTCATTGAGGACTGCGCCGTTGACACGGACAAGCTCCCTGAGTACATCCAACGCGTCGACGACCTGATACGCGAGAACGGCACTGAGGCCGCGTACTACGGCCACGCAAGCGTCGGGTGCATCCACGTGCGGCCGTTCATCAACCTCAAGGAGCAGGAGGACGTGGAGCGGATGTACCGCATCTCCCGCGGCGCCTGCGACCTCGTGATGGAGATGGGCGGCGCAATGAGCGGCGAGCACGGGGACGGCCTCGTGCGTAGCATGTGGAACGAGCGGGTGTTCGGCACCACGCTCTACAACGCCTTCCGCGAGGTAAAGCAGGCCTTTGATCCCAAGGGCATCATGAACCCCGGCAAGATAGTGGACTCGCCGTCCATGGTGGAGAATCTCCGCTACGGAGGCGGACATCGGAGCCTGACGCTGGAGACCAAGCTGGACTTCTCGCGTGACGGCGGGATTACTCAGGCCGTGGAGATGTGCAGCGGTCTCGGCGCGTGCCGGAACACACTGGGAGGCACCATGTGCCCGTCATACATGGCCACGCGGGAGGAGGAGCACTCCACCCGCGGCCGCGCGAACGCGCTGCGCGCTGTCCTGTCCGGGATGCTGCCGCCGGAGGAATTCACGAGCGACCGGATGCGGCAGGTCATGGATCTCTGCCTGGAGTGCAAGGCCTGTAAGTCGGAGTGCCCGTCGCAGGTGGACATGGCCAAGCTCAAGTACGAGTTCCTGGACGCCTATCACACGAAGCACGGCTATCCGCTCCGCTCCAAGCTGTTTGCCAACATAGGCTCACTGAGCAAGCTTGGAAGCGCCTTCGCGCCGTTGTCGAACTGGGGCGCCGGCTTCCCTCTCACTCGGTGGGTGATGGACCGCTTCATGGACGTGGACCGGCGGAGGCCCTTGCCGGCGTTCGTCGGGCGCACCTTCCCGCGGCAGTTCCGCAGTCGCAACGCAGCCTTCGACAGGCCAATTCAGGGCCACGTTGTTCTCTTCAACGACACGTTCATGAACTACAACTACCCGAGTATCGGAATGGCGGCCACGCGGCTGCTGGAACGGGCCGGATTCGCCGTGGGTCTGGTGGACCGCAAGTGCTGCGGCCGTCCCATGATCTCCAAGGGCATGCTGGACGCCGCCAAGGCCAACGCACAGTACAACGTCGACCTGCTGTACCCCTACGTGGAGCAGGGCGCCTACGTGGTGGGATGCGAGCCTAGCTGCCTGCTGACCCTCCGGGACGAGTACCCGGACCTCCTGCGATCGCCGGAAGCCGACCGCGTTGCGGAGAAGTCCATGCTACTGGAGGAGTTCCTCCACATGCTGCTCAGCGAGGACAGGCTCAACCTGCGATTCAGAGAGTCGCCGGGCCGCGCTCTGTACCACGCTCACTGCCACTCCCGGTCGCTCGTGGGCACTGAGCCCGCGATGGCGGTGCTGGGTCTGATTCCCGGGCTGGACGTGCAGGAGAGCGAGGCCGGTTGCTGCGGAATGGCCGGCGCGTTCGGCTACGAGAAGGAGCACTACGACGTGTCGATGACCATCGGAGGGCAGAGGCTGTTCCCGGCCGTGTCCGCCCTGGGTGAAGGCGGCCAGGTAGTAGTGACGGGCATGTCGTGCCGGCAGCAGATTCAGCACGGCACTAACCGCGCTCCCCGTCATCTGGCTGAGGTGCTTGCGGAGGCGCTGGAATGAGCGAGGCCGCGATCCAGACAAACCTGCAGTACGTGCTGTTCTGCAGCGACTTCGTGGAGCACGGGGGGCAGGTGTCGGTATTCGGGTTGCTGGACGGCGCGGACGTGCGGGGTAGCCTTCCGCGAGGCGCCCCGATGCCGGCCAAGGTGTTTCCGCTAAAGGTCGTGTTGGGCATCAACGCGTCGGAGGGCATGCACCGCGTCAAGCTCGGTATAACGCGTCCATCAGGCGGCATCATGACCACGGTGGACCTGGAGGATTTCAACATGCAGCCGGAGGAGACTGTGCACCGGTGCATAGCGAGCCTGGACATGGAGGTGTCGGAGGACGGCCTGTACACGTTCAAGGTGTTCCTGGACAACGAGCAGATCGGTTGGGCCGTCCTGCCGATGAGCTTCACCGTGGAATACGTCGACTGAGCCTGCAAACGAGGGCTGCTTCCCGCGGGCTGTTTCCGGCTTACTCTCATCCCCTGTACTCCGTACTCTTCACACTCGCGGCAACGGGAATCCCGGGGCGACGAGCAGGTGCAATCGCGTCTCGGCGGAGCCCACTACATCGGCCCGCGCATCCCCCAAAAGAGTCGCAAGAAGTTTACAAGTCAGGCGTAAAAAGTCCTTGACACGCCACTCTACGGGCAGACTATCATCTTCTGCGTTGGAACAATTCCCCGCGGCGTTACTCCCCTAAACGCGCGTTGAATTCAGATACAGCCCAGGCCATGCAAAGGCCTGCGGCCCGCTTTGGCACCTCCCGTTGCCAGCCGATCGGGTCACTTCCCACAGGCCAACTATTAATTGCCGATGACGCAGGAGGTGGTTCAGTGAGTGCCAAGGCTCCGTCAATCCATCTGCTAAGCGACGGAACCCTCAAGTATGACGGCGGTTCCATGTTCGGGCAGATCCCGAAGGTGGACTGGGAACAGCACATGAAGCCCGACAGGTGGAACCGCGTGAGCCTGGGACTCAACTGCCTCCTGATCCGCACGGACTACGGCAACGTTCTGGTTGACACCGGCGCCGGCTCCAAGGATACCGGTAAGCAGCGCGAGGCGTTCGGCCTCTCCTCCAGCAAACTGCACAGGAGCCTGAAAGACGTTGGCCTGAGCGCCAAGGACATCGACAGGGTGATCCTGACACACCTCCACTTCGACCACTCCGGTGGATGCACCAAGGTGGAACGCTCCGGACGGGTGGTTCCGGCGTTCCCCAAAGCAACCTATATCGTGCAAGAGGCCTGCTGGGAGTATGCCATGGAACCCGGCGAACGCGGCAGGGACGCGCACCGCTCCGAGGACTACGCCTGTTTGAAGGACTCCGGGCAGCTTTCGCTGGTGGACGGCGACTGCGAGATACTGCCGAACGTGTGGGTGAAGGACACGGGGGGCCACTGCCGCGGCCACCAGGTGGTACACGTCAACAGCGGCGGCGAGAAGGTGGTATTCCTGGGCGACCTGATACCCACAACCCATCACCTGAGCCTGTCGTATGTCGCCGCGCTCGACCAGTTCCCGGAGGACACGGTGGAGATCAAGCGGGAGCTCATAGCGAAGGCCGTCAAGGACGGCTGGCTCGTGATCTTTGGTCACGGGAACGGCGACAGAGCGGGCTACGTGGAGGAGCGGGACGGCGTGGTGAGCCTCCGGCCCATCAATCTGTAGGGGCCTTGTACGCGTCCCAATTCGGACGGGCCGTCGCAGGCGCTTGAATCTCCACCGCGTTTGCCGGTCGCTGAAGCTCAGGCAGCCCAAAGCCGGTGGCCGGTCCGGCATTCGGCGGCCAACGGGCGGTACAGGGCAGAACAACCCCACTCGTGGTATTATGAACGCAATGCACGCGTCTGACACTCAACGGCTGCCAGGCGCACAGCCCCTACCAACGGAGGTCACGGCATGGAGCAGAGCGGAATCACGGTGTATGGCGCCAACTGGTGCGGCGACTGCAGACGGGCCAAGAAGTTCATGGACGACAACGGCGTTGGTTATCTGTGGGTTGACGTGGAGAACGACCCGGCGGCCATCGAGCTGGTGCTCAAGCTGAACGGCGGCAAGCGCATCATTCCCACCATCGTGTTCGAGGACGGCTCCATTCTGATCGAGCCAACCAACTCAGAGCTGGCCAACAAGCTGGGCGTCGGAAAGTAGCGGCGCGGTGAGCCCGGCAGCCCTTCCTGAGCCCGGGGCGGACCTGGAGGACCGGCTGGGTGTATCGTTCTCCGACGGCCGGCTTCTGTCGGAGGCCCTCACGCACTCCTCCGCCGTCAACGAAGACCCGCAGGCCAACCCTACATCCAACCAGCGCCTGGAGTTCCTGGGCGACGCATTGATTGGCCTTGTGGCTGCCAGTGAGTTGTACCGGCTGCTGCCCTCTGCGCACGAGGGCTCTCTCACCGAGCTCCGGGCCGCGGTGGTGCGCGGCGAGACGCTCGCGCGGGTGGCCCGAGGCCTGTCGCTCGGGGGCTACCTGCGGATGGGTCAGGGCGAGGAGGCCAGCGGCGGCCGCGAGCGGGACTCGAACCTGGCTGCTGCGCTGGAGGCCCTGGTGGGAGCCGTACTGCTGGATCGGGGCGCGGAAGAGGCCTGCGATGTGGCGCTTCGACTGATCCGGCCGGAGCTGGAGCGAGTGGTCCGGGAAGGCGCAGAGAGAGACCCCAAGTCGCGGCTGCAGGAGGTGACGCAGGGCTTGGGAATGGGGTCGCCGAGCTATCGCACCACCTCTCAAACCGGGCCTGAGCAGGGCAGGGTCTTTGACATCGAGGTTCTCGTGGCGGGCCGGGTCATGGGCTTGGGATCTGGTCGACGCAAGGTCGACGGCGAGCGAGCCGCGGCGCTGGAAGCGCTGGCACTGCTTGAGACGGCGCAACGGGCAAGCGGCGCCGCGCAGGATAACACGGCCTGAGGAGTCAACATGCTGGGACAGGTGCACGACCACATCGTCAGAGAGCTAGGCGAGAGCAGCCGAACCGACACCATCTTCGTGCTCACTGCCATTGCGTTCAACCTCATCGTGCTTGCGGTCAATTCCGGTCTGGCAACCGCGGGGGTTGAGGAGCGTGCCGGCTACCCTACGGAGGTCCAACTTGCAGCCCCCACCTACGACATACTACTCGCCGTGTTCATCGGTATGACTGCGCTCGTGAACGGGGTGGCTGTAACGGCGCTCGTCATGGGAAGACGCAGCCGCAGGATGCTGCTGGACGGGCTGGTAGCAATGTACCGAGACAACGAGGTTGACAGGTACTACGACCCGGCCCTCGTCTCCAACTACGGCGTGCGCTATCTGCTGTTCGGCAGCGTGATCACAGCTCTGGCGCTAACTGCCACCGCGGTCCCGCTGATCATTCGCCTGACGGGCTGAACGGATCCGATCGAGGAAGCCCACCGCTTCGTGCTCTCACAGCGCTGGCTCGGGCCACCCCTCAGGATGCTGTTGGAGACGGCGGAATTCGGCCCGACGTTGTTGATAGGCAAGGGGTCAGCTTACCCGCCTAGTCGTAGGCAGAGGCAATCCATAACACCCACCCTGATCTGCCTCAACTTCGCCGGCCGGCCCGAAGCCAAAGAGCGCCACTTCCCATTCGCGTTGCCACGGCATAGGGGCCATGCTAAGATTCCATCATGTTCAGCAGGCTGCTTGGCAGACGCGAGAAGGTACAGCAGGGGCTGAAGAAGAGCCGTGAGTCCTGGTACTCCCGCGTCGTGCAATTGGTCCAGCGCTCCCACCTGGACGAGGATGCCTGGGAAGAGCTGGAGGAGATGCTCATCTCGGCGGACGTGGGAGTGGGGGCCTCTGCGCAGCTGATCGAGAGCACCCGGTCGAAGGCATCAGACAGTGGAGCGCGCGACGTCTCGGACGTCATGGAGATCCTCAAGGGTGAGATTGTGGAAGCGCTTTCTTTGCCGGGAGCCGGCACACCCGCTGAGCCGCCCGCCGCCGAGGGCGGGCCGCACGTGGTCCTGACTGTCGGCGTGAACGGCGTGGGAAAGACCACCAGCATCGCGAAGCTCGCCCACTACTACGGCGAGCAGGGCTACAAGACCATCCTGTCGGCATCGGACACCTTCCGGGCCGGCGCCATCGATCAGCTGAGAACGTGGGGCGACCGCCTTGGTGTCGATGTGATAGCGCACGGGCCGGGCGGCGACCCGGCCGCCATCGCCTACGACGCTCTGGAGGCCGCGAGGGCGCGCCAGGCAGACGTGGTTCTGGTGGACACTGCAGGCCGGCTGCACACGCAGCTGAACCTGATGGAGGAGATGAAGAAGATCGCGCGTGTGCTTTCGCGGCTGGACCCGCAGGCCCCGCACGAGACTCTGCTGGTGCTGGACGCCACCACCGGGCAGAACGGTCTGGCGCAGGCCAGATCGTTCACGGAAGCCGTGGGGTGCACGGGAGTGATGCTGGCCAAGCTGGACGGCACCGCGAGGGGCGGTGTGGTTGTAGCCATCGTGCGCGAGCTGGGACTGCCGGTGCGCTACATCGGCACCGGCGAGGGAGTGGAAGACATGGCCCCCTTTGACGCAGGGGAGTTCGTAGAAGAGCTGTTCTCGCCCGCCGCCGGATAGGGGGCTAAGTCCCATTCTTGTTGCAGTGAACGCAGGCAGGAAGTGCCCTCACGCCAAGGGCGTGGCCAAGCGCGGGAGCAGTAGGGGACTGCGCCGGTGAGCGTCTTACTCTGGCTCCTGGCAGTACAGCTGGTAGGGCTGGCTGCATTCCCAATCGCCTTTGCCATCATGCCGTCGCTGCGCGACCGAGGGTACTCGGTTGCAAAGCCGCTAGGTCTCATTCTCTTGTCGTGGCCGCTGTGGCTTCTTGGCTCGTTCAACCTGCTGCCAACGAACACACTCACGCTGTGGGGAGCGCTTGCGGTCATGGCTCTCGTCTCGGGCCGGATCGCGTATGTTCGCCGCGAAGATATCGCGGCATTGCTGCGGCGGGAGGGCCACGCTATCCTGATGGCGGAGGGCGTGTTTCTCCTTGTGTTCCTTGCCTGGGTGTTCTATCGCGCCTACGACCCCGCCATCGGCAGCACGGAGCAGCCTATGGACTTCGCGTTCCTCAACGCCGCCGTGCTTGCAGACTTCTTCCCGCCGGAAGACCCGTGGCTGCGCGGCGGCGATTTGCCGTACTACTACTTCGGCTATCTGATGATGGGAAACCTCACGGAGATGACGCTGATCCCCACCCGCGTCTCGTACAACCTCGCGCTGGCACTGATCCCGGCCATGGCGGCATCCGCGGCGTTCGGGCTGGTCTACAACCTGATTCGCGCCCACGGCTCGAACGCATGGCGGGCTGTGCGATTCGGACTCATCGCTCCGGTGCTGCTGCTGGTGGTCAGCAACCTGGTGGGCCTGATGGAGTTCGTGCGGATTCGGGGATTCGGCTCGCCCGGTTTCTGGAGCTGGATAGGGATCAAAGACCTGGGCTCCGCCGAAGCGCTCTCCTGGCGTCCCATGGACTACCTGTGGTGGTGGCGGAGCACCCGCGTCATAGACACGCTCAACGAAGACGGGGGGAGCCTGGACTACACGATAACGGAGTTCCCGTTCTTCAGCTTCCTGCTGGGCGACCTGCATCCCCACGCCATGTCGATACCCTTCGTGTTGCTCTTTGTGACCTTCTGCTTGGCCGTGTACTTGTCGCCGGCCCGTCCTGCGGTACGAGTGCTGCGAGAGAGACCGTGGACCGTTCTGGCGGCGGGGGTGATGCTGGGCGCGCTCGCGTTCGTAAACGTCTGGGACATTGCCACATTCGGCGCGCTGTGGGCCGTTGTGGTTATCTTCCGGTCGGTTCGCGAGACGCAAGGCGACTGGGCCCGCGCGCTGCCTCTCGCGTGGCCGCCCATCGGTGTGGTTCTGCTGCTCGCCATGCTCCTGTATGCGCCGTACTATATGAGCCTGGATAGCCAGGCCACGGGAATCCTTCCGGTTGGCGAAGTGGGCACCCGACCCATACACTTCCTGATCCTGTGGGGACTGTTCCTGTCCATTCTCGCGCCGTTCCTGCTTCGGCAGGCGTACGGGGCGCTTCCGTTGCCACGGACAAGCACTGCCGGCGGCGGCGTCGAGGAGGCGGAGGCCACCGTGGCACTTGAGACGCCCGCGGGGGGCGCGCCTCAGCCCGCATTCGCGGAGGTATTTTGGCCGCGGGCCGCGGCGGCGCTGGCGGTGGTCATGCTGCCGTTCTTCGTGTGGGCGGCGTGGCACCTGGGGTGGAACACCGTGGCGGGAACGTCCAACCCGTTTGTGGTGGTAGGCGAGCGGCTGGTGAGCGTGCTGCCCCTGGCCGCGTTGTTGTCCGCGACCATCTACGCGCTCATACGCACGGGCGAGAGAGGCGATCAGCCCGCAATCGTGTTTGTTCTGGCAATGGTCTCGGTGGGACTCTTGCTGATTCTGGGGCCGGAGTTCCTGCGACTGGATGACCTGTTCCACAACAGGATGAACACCATATTCAAGCTGTACTACCAGGCTTGGATTCTCCTTGCGACGGCCTCTGCGTTTGGCCTATACTGCCTCAGTTCAATCGGGCTTCCGGGCCGCGGGGCGCTCCGCGCAGCGGTTGCGGGCTGGTGGGTGGTGATAGGCCTGCTGATGGCTGGCAGTCTGTACTATCCAGTGGAGGCTGCGTTGACCAAGAGCGGGCAGTTTCAGGGCGAAGCCACGCTGGACGGTCTGGCGCACGTGGCTCGCAACAGCCCCGGAGAGTACGCTGCCATTCTATGGCTGCAGGACAACGCACAGGAGGGCGACGGATTGCTGGAGGCCGTGGGCGGTAGCTATTCAGCTTACAGCAGGGTTTCGAGCAGCACCGGGTTGCCGACGGTGCTGGGCTGGCCGGGGCACGAACATCAGTGGCGCGGCTCGCGCCTGCCATTCGAGGGCAGGGAAGAGGACGTGCGGGCCATCTATGAGACGCGGGACGCATCCGAGGCCTCAGACCTTCTGGGCGAATACGGAATCAAATATGTAGTGGTGGGTCCGCGGGAGCGGGCCTCGTACGGAACGGCGGGCCTGTCCAAGTTCTCGCAGCTGGGAGACGAGGCATTCTCGCAGGACGAAGTGACCATCTTCAGGGTTCGAGAGTGATCATTCGATGACGAGCAAGTCGGCCTCCACGAGCGCGCTCCAAGAGCGGCCGGCGCCTAGCACCTCCGCAGGCGGCATGCCCTTTGAGCGATGGGAGCTGGTTGCCTTCGGAACCATCTTCCTCGTCGCGCTGTCCATGAGGCTGTGGGACCTCGGCTCCAGGGCCTTCGGCTACGACGAGAGCCTTCACGCCTACTACAGCTTCCGGCTGGCACAGGGATTCGAGTATCTCCACAACCCGCTAACGCACGGCCCGTTCCAGTACCACGGAATGGCGGCCTTCTACTTCCTGCTGGGCGACAACGACTACGTGTCCCGCTTGCCGCACGCGCTCTTCGGCACTGCACTCGTGCTGCTTCCTCTCTTCCTGCGGGAACGCCTGGGCAGAGCGGGGGCGCTCGCCACCTCCCTCATGCTGGCGTTCTCCCCAATGATGCTGTTCTACAGCCGCTACGCCCGCAACGACATCTTCATGGCCGTGTGGACGCTGGCCCTTGTAGTGCTGCTCTGGCGCTACCACGACGAGGGCAAACCCCGATACCTCTACCTGAGCGCCGCGGTGCTCGCGCTGTCCTTTGCCACCAAGGAGACCACGTTCATTTTCGTCGCCATCGTTGGCAGCTACCTGCTCATCGTGGCGGCGACGGACTGGATTCCCTGGCTGCTCAGACTGAGAACACCAACCCGGTTCTCGGATCCGGAAGCGGGCGGCGAGTATCGCTACATCCCTGGCGTGGGCTATGGCTACGGCCCCGACCCCGAGCCGGTGCGCCTGTCGAACTTCACGCGGTGGGGAGCGTATCTGGTGCTGCTGGCAACACTGACGGCGCCCCACGTGTCGTCCGCGGTGAGCATATTTCAGGACCGGCTGGTTGGCGCGGGGATCGTGCTGGCAAGCTCCGACGCCCCGGTCGGCGCTCCCGCCGGAGACACCCTGTTCACGATTCAGGACGTGGACATCACCAAGGGGATCGTGGTGGCACTCATCGTGCTGGTGCTCATACTGTGGTTCTCCACCATGGTCGGCATCACCTGGAACCGCCGGATCTGGCTTCGCTGTGCGGTCGTGTTCTACAGCATCTGGCTGCTGCTGTTCACCACCTTCCTCACCAACATGCTGGGTCTGGGCAGCGGGTTCTGGCAATCGCTGGGCTACTGGCTGGCGCAGCACGACGTGAACCGAGGAGACCAGCCTTGGTACTACTACTTCGTCATCACGCCGCTGTACGAAACTCTGCCGGTTCTGCTTTCCGTGATCGCCGTCGTCTACTACGCGTTTAAGGGCGACGGCTTCACCCGCTTCCTTGCGTACTGGACGGTGCTGACCTTTGCGCTCTACTCCGTGGCGGGCGAGAAGATGCCCTGGCTGGTCGTGAACATAACCCTGCCAATGATAGTGATTTCCGGCAAGCTCATAGGGGACATGGTGGCGGCAACGTCGTGGAGCCGGATCAGGCAGGGCGGCGGCGTATTCCTTCTGCCCCTTGCAGTGCTCCTTGTGTACCTCCTGGCCAGACTGCTCCTGTTCGACATCCAGCGCGGCAACGTCCTGAACTTCCTGGAGTTCGTTACGCTCCTGGGCTTCGCACTGCTGCTGGTGGGCGTGGGAGTGCACCTGCTGCTGCGGTCCGGCGCGGCGAACGGGTTGCGCCTTACTGCGCTGTCGATTGCGCTCCTGTTCGGCGTGCTCTCGGCGAGGGCCGGCTGGCAGGCCAGCTTCGTACACGGCGACGAGCCGATCGAGATGATCGTCTACGCCCAGGACTCGGGAGACGTGCCCAGGATTATCGACCGCGTACGGGAGATTGCGGAATCCTCGGAAATGGGTTACGACATGCCTCTGACGGTCGACAAGGACGCCTACTGGGGTATGCTCTGGTACATCCGGGACTTCAACAACGCGGAATATGCTGACCTGTCCAACCTTGAAGAGCCGCCCAAGGGCGAGGTGGTGCTGATCAGCAACAACAACCGGTCGAAGATGGAGGCGTACCAGAACAGGTACGCTCCAGCCGAGGACTTTAGATACCTGTGGTGGCCCGCCGAAGGGTACAAGCCGTGCGGCGAGGCGGGCACGGAGCCCTGCTTCCGCATCACGGACCTGTTCAGCAACCTGATTAGCAAGGAGAAGTGGCGGGAGGGCCTTGACTACTACATATACCGCAAGACGGACCTGGAGTTTCTCACCCACGATGCGGTCGCATACTTCCCCAAGGAGGATGCAGAGGAGTAGGAGGCCGCAGGTGAGGGGGCTGCTTGTGTCGGCTTGCCACTCGCAGCTATACTTGAACCGGCGAGAGCCGAACGGCGATACAATTTGATGGAATCCCGCTTTGCATAGGTCCCTGCGATTCTGGCTGGCCATAGGAGCGAGCCTGCTCTTTCTGGGCCTCTTCTTTTCGCGCATCGATCCGGGCGAGACCTGGGGGAGACTGGAGGAAGCCGACTACTTCCTGCTGGCCCCGGCGGTCGCCGTCTACTTCGCGGCCGTCTACTTCCGCACGCTGCGATGGCAGTACCTCCTGTCCCCAATGAAGCGAATGGCCGTGGCGCGCCTGTACCCGGTGGTCGTGGTTGGCTACATGGCGAACAACCTGCTGCCCGTTCGCCTAGGCGAGGTTGTACGCGCCTACTACCTGGGCGAGCGCGAGAAAGTGAGCAAGGTCTCGTCGCTGGCAACCATTGCAGTGGAGCGGGTGTTCGACGGCCTGACGCTCCTCTTCCTCGCCGCCGTGGTGTCGATGTTCCTTCCGCTGGTCGGGCTGCTGCAGGGACTCGCCGACAGGGCGAGCGTGCCCTGGGTGCTCCTGGCGCTGGCAATGTCCATGCCGTTCGTGCTTGTGGCGGCGTTCATGGTGCTGGCGTCCTACTCCCCGAAGTGGTTCGAGGTGTTGCTGCAGCGGCTCATTGGCGTGCTGCCGGCGCTGCTGCGACCCAAGGTCTCCGGGCTGGTTGGCATGTTCATCGGCGGCCTCGCTGTGCTGCAGCATCCGCGACGGCTGCTTGTGGTGTTCCTGCTATCGCTGCCAGTGTGGCTGGCGGAGGCGCTGATGTACTTCATCCTGGCCTTCTCCTTTGACCTCCAGAACGTCTTCAACGTGACCGAGCTAGTTGGGGTCATACTGCTGGTGACGGCCGTGGCCAACCTGGCCATATCTGTGCCCACGGCGGGCGGCGGAATCGGCGCATTCGAGGTGGCAGCGGCGGCAACGCTCAGCCTGCTGGGCGCGGACGAGAGCACGGCAGGGGCCTACGCCATTCTCGTCCACGTGGCGCTTCTTGTGCCCGTGACGCTGCTGGGCCTGCTGTACCTGTGGACGGACCGCACGTCGCTGGGACGGCTGACGCGTGAGAGCACGGCCGATCGCGATGCGGCGCCCTACGGCTCTACGAGTCTGTCCCTGCGAGCGGAGGATCAGCCATGAGAATAGGGATCATCGGCGCGGGAGCCGCGGGAATGGCGGCGGCGTACACGCTGGGCAAGGCGGGCCATCAGGCCGTGGTCTACGAGGGCGCGCCCTTCCTGGGCGGACAGGCGTCCACTTTCGACGTGGGAGGCGGCCGGCTGGAGCGCGGATACCACCACCTCTTCACTAGCGACACCGACATCGTTGACCTCATCCACGAGCTTGGCCTGGGGCCGAAGCTGGCGTGGATCGAGTCCAAGGTGGGCTTCTTCTACGGCGGCCGCATCTACGACTTCGTGACACCAATGGACCTGCTGAAGTTCAAGCCCCTGAGCCTCATCGACCGGTTTCGGCTCGGCCTTGTGACGCTGTACCTTCGCCGGTACAAGGACTGGCGCAAGCTGGAACCATTCGTGGCCTCCGACTGGATCCGCCGGCGCGCCGGCAGGGGCGTCTACGACGTAGTATGGGGGCCGCTTCTGCGCGGCAAGTTCGGCGCCCACTACGACAAGGTGGCAATGCCCTGGTTCTGGGGAAAGATACAGACCCGGTTTGCCTCTCGCGGCAAGGGAGTGAAGGGGATGCAGAAAGAGAGGCTGGGATACCCCCTCGGCAGCTTCGCCGAGATCTTCGAGACGCTGGACACGCGCATAAGGGAGCTTGGCGGCGAGGTGCACATCTCGACGCCCGTGCGCTCGATTCGTGTCCGCGATGGCCGCGCCGATGGCCTGGAGGTGCAGACGAGCAGCGAGGGCGCGGAGATGCTCGACTTCGACGCAATCCTCTCCACCACGCCGTCCTACGTGTTCCCGCGCCTGGTGCAGGGCCTGCCACAAGACTACCTGGACAAGCTGCAACGGGTGGAGTACCTGGCCGCCGTGCTGGTCATCCTCGTGCTCAAGGAGCCGTTCTCGCACACCTACTGGCTGAACATAGCCGACCGGTCGATTCCGTTCGTGGGACTGATTGAGCAGACCAACTTCGTCGACCCGTCGCGGTACGGCGGGAAGCACATCCTGTACATATCCAACTACCTGGGCGATGACAGCCCCCTGTTCAACATGCCGCAGGAGGAGCTGCTGGAGGAGTACCTGCCCCATCTGAAGAAAATCAACCCCCGGTTCGACCGCTCCTGGATTGAGGAGTGGCACTATCACAAGGTGGCGGCCGCCCAGCCGATCATCGGCGTCAACTACTCACAGCAGCTGCCGGACCACCGCACGCCCATATCCGGGCTTTACCTGGCGAATACCACGCAGGTCTACCCGGAAGACCGGGGCACGAACTACAGCGTACGCATGGGCAAGCGCGTGGCCGCCATGATGATGGAAGACTTGGCATAGCGTGAACCTGCTCTACGAACGGGATATGCGCGTCTACTGGACGCTCTGCGGTTCCGATGGAAATAACGCCTACCTGATCGTGTGCCCGGAGACGGCGGAGAGCATCATTGTGGACGCGCCGCTGAACCCGGAGGCGATCATCGCCCAGGCGCAGGGCACGCAGGTTCGCGCCATTCTCATCACGCACCGCCACCGCGACCACGTCGAGGGGCTTGGCCCGATCGTCGAGGCCACGGGCGCGCTCGTTGCAGCTCACGCCGACGACGCCGACGGCATGCCATCGCCGCCGGACATCCTGCTCGCGGACGGCGACACTCTCCAAGCGGGGAGCCTTGAGGTCAAGGCCATCCACATTCCGGGGCACACGCCCGGGTCGACGTGCTATCTCGCCGGCAACCACCTCTTCACAGGCGATTCGCTCTACGCCGGCGGGCCGGGCGAGACCCGCGGCCCTGAGGCTACGACGCAGATTCTCGAGGGCATCACGCGAAAGCTGCTGGTGCTACCTGAGGACACGTTCGTGCTGCCGGGCCACGGCCAGGGCGCCAACATCGCCGCGGCCAGAAAGCTCTATCGGCACTGGGTCGAGCAGTACCCCGATCTGCTGCCGCCCATGCCCGAGATGCCTGAGAACGGCTGACGGCCGTCTGCCATGACAGGACGCAGGGCAGAGCGTCAGCGAGAAGCAGCCGGGGCCGATCCCTTCGACAACATCTCATTTCGCGGCGTGGACTCGGAGACGTGGGACGACTTGGTCTGGCTGTTCATGGCCCGCGGAGGCCCCAAGTACTGCTGGTGCATAGTGTGGCGCTCCAGGCCCCCCGGCGAGAGCCGCAGCGACCGCGACGCCAAACGCTCCGCCCTGGACGAGCGAGTACGGGACGGAGTGCCCATCGGCATTCTCGGATACGTCGACGGTGAGCCTATGGCGTGGTGCTCCATCGCGCCCCGTGACACGTACCGGCGCGGCCTGTCGGGCGCTGCGTCCGGCGGCGACGGCGTGTGGTCGATTGCCTGTTTCTTCGTGCCGAGACGCCTGAGAGGGCAGGGCGCAACCCGCTGCCTCATCGCCGCGGCCGTGGAGTTCGCGCGGGAGGGTGGAGCGCGGACGGTTGAGGCATACCCTCCGGAGCCGGGCTCGCCGAGCTACAGGTTCATGGGAAGCGTGGCGTCGTTCCTGGAGTCCGGGTTTCGTGAGGTTGACACCGTAGGTACGCGGCGCAGAGTGATGCGCCTGGAGCTTGACGAGACCTAGCGCATGCCGCGGGCCTTCTCGTACACTTCGATGAACCCGTCCACGGAGGTGCGGGCCACCGCCTTGCCTATCAGGTCCAGCGGCAGGTCTTCCGGCCGCTTGAATCGCACGCAGCACTTGCCCATGTTGAGCTTCTTCCCGCTGGCGCGGAACTCCTCCTCGAACCACTGCGCAGTCTCTTGGTCGCCGTAGACGTTCATCAGGTAGACCGACATGTAGTTCTTCTGCGACGCCAGCGCCACCGTCTGGAGCGCCTGCTTGTTGTAGGTGACCGGATAGCGCTCTAGAGGAATCACGTAGGCTATCATGCCGTACTGCATGACCTCCTCGTAGCCGGGCGGCAGGTTTTCGAGGATCAGTCCTCGAATGGCCTCCATTGCCTCGCGCCTCTCCGGCGTCTGCTCCGACAGGTACTCCTCAACAGTTGTGGCATTGCTGTACGCCATGAACTCACTCCTCAAGCTAGCGGTGTTGCGCCGTGTGATCCCATGGCACTATCTCGTCGAGAGTTGGGGGCAACATTCTCATTTGCTCTCGGTCCGTGTCTCGAAGCGGCATCTCATTCGCCCCTTGTCCCAGCGTTTCACCACAGTCCAAGGCTCCAGGGTCAATTCGGCGGAATATCTCCATAACAGGGAGTCGGAATCTGGTGCACTGACACCGGTCTAGGTTCCGTGAGCCTGCTGCCCGGAAGGATAGCACAAGCTTTTGTCTAATTGTATACTTCGCTATAGTCATCCCTACTGAGGAACAACGCACTGACATTGAAGATATCTATCAATCGAGAGTTCACAGGAAATGATTGCGACTGAGGCCTGAGCAATCTATCTGACGCGTTGCAGCCTTGAAGAACGAGCTCTCCGATCTTGACAACGTGGAGCCAGTGACATGAGCCAGTCGATGCGGATCGTTGACACCGCCCCGGACGCCTACATAGTTTCGCTACCGGACGAGCATCGCGAGGCCCTAACATTGGTCGACGGGGCGATCCACCGTGCGATGCCTGACCGCCAACGGGTGCTTTGGGAGGGCGTGTTCTGGGGTGGCACGGTGCAGTCGATCATTGGATACGGCCACATTGAGCAGACAGGCTCATCGGGAAATACCGTCGAGTGGTTTCTCGTCGGCCTCGCTCGCCAGAAGAGGAACTACAGCATCTACGTCAACGCTGTGGTCAACAACGCCTACCTCGCCCACAGCTATGCCGACCGCCTCGGAAAGGTGAAACTTGGTGCAGCAAGTATCGGGTTCCGACGCCTTGAAGACCTCGACTTGGTAGTGCTAACCGAGCTGGTCACCCAAGCGAACAATCTGACACCTCCCGATCCAGTCCGCTAGCCCTGCCAGGTCAGCAGGTTTGTTGTCGAACGCCTCCAGCTTCCGGCAGGAGCACATACCGGTCATGAAGCCGTACGGCCACACGCTCAACAGCACACGAGGATGGTATGCCGCGATCCCAGAGGGTCGCCTTCCATCTCAACGCCAAGCTCTAGCCGGCTTTATCTGTCCAGCGCGTCACCGAACTCACCACAAATCGCGCAGGGTGATCCAGTTGGCGACATCTGGTCGAGAGTCGGGGGCAGCATCCACATCTATTCTCGGCCCATCGACGAAGTGGCATACTCCTGTCCCGTCTCCCGGAGTCGCCTCCCAAGCGTATAACCCGGCACTTATTGATTCTTGAGACAGGCCAATTTGTGCAGTGCGCCGTCCCGCTAAACCGGTGGGCGGCGGGCCGCCCCATTGTACCGTCAGACCATCCAGCATACCCAAAACCGGGGATAAGCCCGGCGCGCCCCATTGAACCATCACATCGTTTGTGCTAGTATCACTAGCTAGAAAAATCACAATCCGCGGAGACGTTGTGGCCAGCGGAGAAAGCATCAGAGAGCGAATAAGCGGCGCTCTGGCCGGTCAATCGGCCAGGACGATAACTGTTCTCTCCTCGCTTCTTGCCATAGAGGACGAGTTGGGCTACATTCCTCCTCCGGCCATCGAGCAGGTGGCCAGGTTCACAGGTTCCACAATCAACGACGTGTGGGGCGTGGCGTCCTTCTACACGAACTTCCGCTTTACACCGCCCGGCGAGCACGTGGTTGAGCTGTGCTGGGGCCCAACCTGCCACCTGCTGGGCGCACAGCAGATCATCCAGGCCGCGCTCCAGTCGCTTGGCCTCGACGAGGAGGGCGACACGGCAGACGGCAAGATCTCACTCAAGTACAACACCTGCCTGGGCGCCTGCTCGCAGGGCCCGGTCATTAGCGTGGACCACAAGATTATCGGCCCGCAGTCCCTCGGCACAACCGGAGGCGAGGCGATGAGCGAGCGCGTGGCCGAGTTGGTGTCCCGGCTGAGAAACGGGACGTCCTGAGCGGAGTGAGCATGCCAACCTTCGAAGAACTGCTGCAGGAAGCCCAAGCCCGCCTCCTCGAACTGGAGGGAGGTGGCAAGCCGTGGATTCGCGTCGGCGCAGCCGTCTGCGGTGAGGCCGCGGGCGCCTCGGAGACACTGGAGGCGATTCGCGCGGAGCTCGAGAGCCGCGGCATCGACGCCAACGTCAGCATCGTCGGATGCCTTGGCCTGTGCTACGCCGAGCCTTTGGTCGACGTGCAGAAGCCGGGCGGATCGCGTGTGTTCTATCGGAACGTGACGCCCGACAAGGCGGCGGAGCTCGTGGCGTCATGCGTGGCCGGGGACGACCTCAGACCGGACATGGCCCTGGCCTACACGGGCAGGGTTACGCTCGACGGGATCCCACGGCTGGACGACCTGCCGGTCTGGAGCAAGCAGGTGCGGATTGCCCTGCGGAACTGCGGCCACATAGACCCGCTGGACATATACCAGTACGTCGCACAGGGCGGTTACGCCGCGCTGGAAAAGGCCGTCAACCGGATGAAGCCTGAGGACGTGCTAAAGGAGGTCCAGGACTCCGGCCTCCGGGGCAGGGGAGGGGCGGCGTTTCCGACGGGCACCAAGTGGAGCTTCCTGGCGCGCTCGCCGGGGCCGGTGAAGTACATCCTCTGCAACTGTGAGGAGGGCGACCCGGGCGCGTACAACGACAAGGGCATCCTGGAGAGCGACCCGCACTCGCTCATCGAGGGGACGATTCTGGCCGGTTACGCAACCGGCGCATCCAACGGCGTGGTGTTCATTCGCCACGGCCACGAGGGACCGATTCACCGGACCGAGCGCGCCATAGAGCAGGCCTACGAGTTGGGACTGCTGGGCGACAATATTCTGGGCTCCGGCTTCAGCTTCCACGTTGAGGTGTCGCTGACCGGCGAGTCATACGTGGCCGGCGAGGAGACCGCGCTCATGGAGTCGGTGGAGGGAAAGCGGGCCATGCCGAGGTCGCGCCCGCCGTTCCCCGCGCAGTCCGGAGTGTGGGGCCTTCCAAGCAACATCAACAACATCAAGTCGCTGGCCTACGTCTCGGAGATCGTGTCACGCGGCGGCGAGTGGTTCGCCGGAATTGGCACGGAGGGCAGCAAGGGCACGGCGATTCTGTGCCTGTCCGGCAACATATCGCTTCCGGGCATGGTTGAGGTGCCGATGGGCATGACCATTCGCGAGGTCATAGACGACGTGATGGGAGGCGTGCCAAACGGGCGCAAGGCGAAGTTCCTGCAGACGGGCGGTCCGCTCGGCGGCGTCCTGCCCGCGGACTTGCTGGACGTGCAACTGGACTTCGCGGCGATGGCCCAGGCGGGGGCAATCCTGGGCTCCGGCGGAATCATCGTTGCCGACGACCGGGCCTGCGCCGTGAATATGACCCGCGTGCTGGTGGCCTTCTGCCAGTACGAGTCGTGCGGCAAGTGCTTCCCCTGCAGACTGGGCATGACCAACCTCATCGAGATAGTGGAGCGGATATGCCGCTTCGAGAGCCGACCCGGGGACTTGGAGCTCATGCGCCGCGTGGGGCAGAACATGGCCGCGGGCTCACTCTGCGGTCACGGCCAGCTTGGATGGAACCCGGTCCAGTCGGCCCTCACGTACTTCCAGGAAGATTTCACGGCCCACATGGAAGAGGGGCGGTGCCCCACGGGCCAGTGCCTCGCGCCCGTGTTCACCCCCCAGCGCACCCGGTCGCGCTGGACGTCCGCGCAGCCCCTGGAGCTTAGATTCTAAGGAGAGCCATGGCCTCTGCGATTACGGTTACCATCGACGGGAAACAGATAGTCACCCAGCCGGGCAAGACCATCATCCAGGCGGCCATGGATTCGGGACTTTACATTCCCTATCTCTGCTACTACCCTGGCATGAAGCCGTTCGGGGCCTGCCGGATGTGCGTGGTCGAAGTCGAGAACGCCCGAGGCACACCCGCGTCCTGCACGACGCCCGTCGCCGACGGCATGGTAGTAAACACCAACACGCCGCAGATCCAGGACCTCCGCAAAGGCATCACGGAGCTCATCATCTCCGAGCATCCGCACGGCTGCCTCACCTGCCATCGCACCAACCTGTACGGCCCCGACCTGTGCGGCCCGGAAGACGTTTGCCAGCGCCACGTCTCAGTTACGGACCGGTGCGTGGCCTGCCCCAAGAACGAGCGTTGCGAGCTCAAGGACACCACGATCTACGTCGGAACCGGCCTTACCACGCCGCTCACGTACAGGTATCGCGATCTGCCCGTGGTCACGCAGGACCCCTTCTACGACATGGACTATAACCTCTGCATCGTTTGCGGGCGGTGCGTGAGGGCGTGCGAGGAGCTCCGCGGTGACAGCGCCATCACGTTTACGGAGCGGTCCGGCATATCGCTGGTCGGCCCCGCGCAGGGCACATCGCTTCTGGAGTCCGGCTGCGAGTTCTGCGGGTCCTGCATAGACGTGTGTCCCGTGGGAGCGCTTGTGGAGTCCTCGTTCAAGTGGGAGAAGGCCGTTGACACGGTCTCGACGACGTGCCCGCACTGCCCGGTGGGTTGCCAGCTGAAGCTGGAGGTCAACCGGCGAGGTAGAGTCATTCGCGCCATACCTGACCTGGAGGCAGAGGCAAACAGGGGCCAGGCTTGCTTCAAGGGCAAGTTCGGTCTGGAATTCGTCAACAGCCGCAGCAGGCTGAGAAACCCGTTGATCAGGCGGAACGGAGTGCTGGAGGAGGCGTCCTGGGAAGAGGCGATCTCACTCGTGGCAGAGAAGCTCGGAGAGTATAGGGGCGACTCCTTTGCCGCCATTGCTTCCTACCGCGGCACCAACGAAGAGAACTACCTGCTGCAGAAGTTCGCGCGCACGGTCATGGCCACCAACAACGTTGACCACGCCTCCAACCTGAAGCCGGAGCTAGCGAGGCCGCTGCAGGACGCCTTGGGGTACCAGGCCGCGACCAACCCCGTGTGGGATCTGGACAACGCGGGCTGCATACTCACGGTGAGCACCAACGTCACCGAGGAGCACAACGTGGCAGCGGTGCCCGTCAAGCGGGCAGTGCAGAACGGCGCCAAGCTCGTCGTCATCGACCCGCGCGAGGTGGAGCTGACTCGCTACGCAACCGTATGGGTTCGGCCGAGGCCAGGCACCGAGGCCACGCTGATTGGCGGCATGCTGCGGGTAATCTCCGACGAGGTGCTGGAGGACCAGGAGTTCCTGCGAGACCGGTGCGAGAACCTGGACGGCCTCAAGAACTCGCTTTGGCGATTTGACATCAGCCGCGTGGAGGCTGTGACGGGCGTGCCCCAGGAGGACATTCGCATCGCAGCCCGCACGTTCGCCGGCAACGGCCCCGCTGCCATCCTATACGCGCTGGACACCGTGCCGGCGTCGGAGAGGGAATCGTGCGTAAACGCAATCCTGGACCTCGCTCTCCTCACGGGCAACGTGGGCAGGCCTCACAGCGGCCTCTATCCGCTTCGGCCGGGCACCAACGACCAGGGCTCGTGGGACGTGGGCTGCGTGCCGGACCTGCTGCCGGGCTACCGCTTGGTGGACGACGCAGACGCGCGTTCGATCCTGGGCGAGACGTGGGGCTCTGAGCCTCCGGCCGGCGAGGGGATTGGCGTACTCGATGCTTTTGGCGCCGCATCCGATGGCCGCGTGAAGGCGATGATGGTGATAGGGGACAGCGCGTCCTACCACAGCGGCGAGCTGGGCGACGTTCTGGCCGCGGCCGGCAACCTCGAGTTCCTGGTGGTGCAGGACACCTTCCTCACCGGCCTGGCACAGGCTGCCCACGTGGTGCTGCCCTCAGGCACCTTCGCCGAGAAGGAGGGCACGTACACCAACCTCGAGCGCCGCGTGCAGCCCCTGCGGAAGGTCCTTGAAGTGCGCAACTCGAACGCCATGCCGGACTGGTGGATAGTCTGCGAGATCGCCAAGGCGATGGGCGCCCAGGGCTTCGACTATCACTGCCCGGCGCAGATACTCGACGAGATCTCCCGCGTGGTGCCCATGTACGCAGGCGTCGCTTACCAGCGGCTGCTCGCACGAGAGTCCGTGCTGCAGCCGGTCTCGATGCCGAGCTACCCGCTTCCGAGCCAGCTGCTGCCCGCAACCGGCGGCCAGAACGCAGGCGTGCAGTGGCCCTGTGCATCGGCGGACGACGACGGCACGCCAATCCTATACGGAGACCAGTTCGTTGCGGGCAAGGCGCACTTCATCCCGCTGGAGATTAGAGAAGCGCCGGCCATGCCCACTACGGACGACTTTCCGCTGCTGCTCCTCCCGGGTCGGGTGCTGCACCAGTCGCACCGGGAGCTGGATATCGTGCTGGTGGGGCAGAAGAACCGGATCCAAAGCGAGGAGACGCTCTGCATTCACCCATCGGACGCGTCCGCGCTGGACGTGGCGGAGGGCGACGTGGTGGAGGTTGTCTCCGCACGGGAGAGCATCCTCGCCAGGGCTTCGCTAACCGAGCAGAACCTGCCCGGCACGGTGTCGGTAACCTACCTCTTTGGCAACCTCATGACACAGCTGGAGAGCAGCGAGGACCCGGACGCAATGTCGCATGTGCCCGGCCTTCCGCTCACGCCCGTCAGGCTCGCGAAGGCAGAGGCCTAGCGTACTGCCCGGCGCGGCGTCTCGACGGCCCCCGCGGATGCCAAGTGGGCCCACTGTCGGCGCCTCTCCTATCGGATGTTGCCCGTTCTTGCTGATTAGTATAGCTTCTACCAGGCGTCGACGGGCTATTCCGCTGCGCGACGCCGTGCTGTAGAATTGCCTCATCCGCGCACCGGAGGTCGACCCACCTTTGACCTCGCAGACCCCGCTCAGGCAGCAGTACCTACGCATCAAGCGGGAGCACCCGGACGCCCTGCTGCTCTTCCGCATGGGCGACTTTTATGAGACGTTCGACGAGGACGCGCGGCTGGCCGCCAGGGAGCTTGAGATCGCGCTGACCTCACGCGAGATGGGCAAGGGCCAGCGAATCCCGCTTGCCGGAATTCCGTACCACGCACTCGAAAGCTACCTCGCCAGGCTGATCCGCAAGGGACATCGAGTGGCCATCTGCGAGCAGGTGGGGGACACCTCCGGGCCTGGGCTGGTGGAGCGTCGCGTCGTGCGGGTTGTCACGCCGGGCACTCTCACGGAGACCTCGCTGCTGGAACAGAGCGCAAACAACTACCTGTCCGCCGTGACAATTCAGGGAGACGAGGCGGGCCTTGCCTACGTGGACATAACCACAGGCGAGTTCTCCACCACACAGATTCCTGTCGACGACCTGCCCCTGGAGCTTGAGCGCCTGGGCACATCGGAGGTGGTGGCGCCGGAGGGCTGCGACGTTCCGCCTTCTGGGCACGACTTCCTGCTGACGTCCGAGGATCCCGCTACCTTCCGCCACGCCGAAGCCGAGCAGACGCTTCTGGACCACTTCGGCGTAGCTACGCTGGAGGCCTATGGCTGCCACGGTATGCCGCTGGCGGTCGGCGCGGCTGGAGCCATCCTTGCATACCTCAACAAAACACAAAAAGCAGCCCTGGGACGGCTTCAAGGCCTGTACACCTACTCGCCGAGGGCCTTCATGGTGCTTGACCAGCAGACACGGCGCAACCTGGAGCTGTTCCAGTCCGGACGGTGGGGGGAGGCGTCGCACTCACTGCTGTCCACAATCGACCTGACGGCCACTCCTATGGGCGGACGCCTTCTCAGACGCTGGCTCGGGCAGCCGCTGCTCGACCTGGCGGAGCTTGAGCGCAGGCTTGACGCAGTGGAGGCCCTCCACGCCAACGGCCTGCGACGCGGCGAGGTCCTGGCTTGCCTCAAGGACATTCCGGACCTGGAGCGCCTGCTCGGCCGGACGGCCACGGGCATAGCCGCGCCCCGCGAGGTGGTTGCGCTGAAGGCCGGGCTGGAGTCTGCGTCGCGACTGCGCGCGCTGCTGGAGTCCAGCGAAGCGGTACCCACGTGGCTCTGGAACACGCTGGACCCATGCGAGGCCGTCACAACGCTCATCTCCCAGGCGCTGGAGGACTCGCCGGGCGAGGGAGGCACCATTCGGAGGGGCTTCTCGCCGGAGCTCGACGAGCTGCGGGACGCTTCTCGCAACGGGCGCGAGTACATTGCCGGTCTGGAGCGCAAAGAGCGAGACCACACAGGCATAAGGTCGCTTAAGGTTGGCTACAACCGCGTCTTCGGCTACTACATCGAGGTCAGCAACTCAAATCTGGGGCAGGTGCCGGACGACTACACCCGGCGACAGACCCTGGTGGGTGGTGAGCGGTTCATCACCCCCGAGCTGAAGGAGTACGAGTCGATGCTCCTGAACGCTCAGGAGCGCATGGAGGAGCTGGAGAACACCCTCTTCCGGCAGGTGTGCGCCCAGGTAAGCGAGTACGACCGCGCGATCGCCGCGACGGCCTCCGCCGTGGGGAGTGCGGACGTGCTGGCCGCCCTCGCAGAGGTTGCCTCCCGCTTTGGCTACGTTCGGCCTACGCTCAACCTCGAAGACGCTCTGGACATCAAGGACGGGCGGCATCCCATGGTGGAGCGCAACCTGCCCGCGGGCGCGTTCGTGCCGAACGACACCCGCCTGAGCAGCAGCGACGCGCAGCTGGCCGTAATCACAGGCCCCAACATGTCCGGTAAGTCCACGTACATCCGGCAGGTGGCGCTCATCGTGCTGCTGGCCCAGATAGGAAGCTTCGTGCCCGCGGACTCGGCCACCATTGGGATCGTGGACCGGGTGTTCACACGCATAGGCCTGCAGGACGACCTGTCCACAGGCCAGTCCACGTTCATGGTGGAGATGGTGGAGACCGCGGGCATCCTGCACCACGCAACGCCCCGGTCTCTGGTGGTGCTCGACGAGATAGGGCGGGGTACCAGTACCTACGACGGCCTGGCAATCGCACGTGCAACCGCCGAGCACATACACAACAGCCCGCGGCTCGGGTGCAAGACGCTGTTCGCCACCCACTACCACGAGCTTACGAAGCTAGCGGAGACGCTTCCGAGAGTGCGGAACCTGAACGTGGCAGCCGTGGAGTCCGAGGGAGGGGTGGTATTCCTCCACCGCATCGTGCCGGGCGGCGCTGACAGGAGCTACGGAGTGCACGTAGCGCTGCTTGCCGGGATCCCGCCCTCAGTGGTGGCGAGGGCGTGGGACCTGCTGTCGGAGCTGGAGCGCGACGGGCTAAGAGCCACGCCCCGGCAGAGAAAGCTGTTCACGGTCGACGACCCGGTGGTGGAGGAGCTGAAACGGCTGGACGTGTCGTCGATGACGCCCCTGGAGGCCATCACCGCCCTGTACGAGCTGCAGCGCCGCGCAGGCGAGGACGGGTAGGGGAGCTCGCGACGTACGGTAACGGCAACTGCGCTTGCCCGCTCCCTCGGGCGGCTAGTATAATTCAGTCCGGTTGCCAGCTGTGAACATCTTCTTCGACTGCGATTACACGATCATCGCCATGAACGGCGGCCTTCGCCCCGGAGTCCGCGAGCTGTTCCAGCGCCTCACGGACGACGGACACACCCTCTATGTCTGGTCCGGCATGGGCATTCGGTGGCGAGAGGTCCGCAGGCACAACCTGGAGCAATTCGTCACCGACTGCTTCCACAAGCCCATCTTCGACTACCGGAAACGCATGAAGACCCTGAGCGTCACGGTTGAGCCTGACCTGGTCATCGACGACTACCCGGACATCGTGGCCACCCTCGGCGGCGTCCGCGTCAAGGCCTACCTGTACGAGAACCAGGCTGACCTGGAGATGGAGCGGATCTATCCCATCATCACCGCTCTATGTGACAAGCTCTCGCCCCACGACGACGTCTGGCCGGCGTCGCGGGAGTGGGTGTAGGCGCGTCGCCATGCCGATTCGCGTACTCCCACCGCAGCAGGCCGCCCGGATAGCCGCAGGCGAGGTTGTCGAGCGGCCGGCCTCAGTCGTGAAGGAACTGCTGGACAACGCCATCGACGCGGGCGCCGAATCCATCATCGTGGAGATTCGGGGCGGCGGACTGGAACTGATCCGCGTGGTAGACGACGGCAGCGGCATACCCGCGGAGGAGGCGCCCCTTGCCTTCCAGCGCTTTGCCACCAGCAAGCTGCCCCCGGACGGAAGCCTGGACGGCATCACTACCATGGGCTTCCGGGGCGAGGCGCTGCCCAGCATCGCCGCGGTGTCGGGCGTCACGCTGGTCACACGCACGGCGGACCAGCCGGCCGGCACGCAGGTGGAGCTGGAAGGCGGGGAGATCGTGCGAGTGTCGCCGCAGGGAAGCCCGCCAGGCACGTCGGTAGCCGTGCGCGGCCTGTTTCGGAATGTACCGGCGCGGCTAAAGTTCCTCAGATCGGTGTCAGCCGAGACCGGGCGCGTCCAGACGCTCGTGCAGCAGTTTGCGCTGGCCTTTCCGGAGGTCCGCTTTCGACTGGAGGTGGATGGCAAGGCGGCGTTCACGGCTCCGGGCGGCGGCAACCTGCGCGACGCCTGCGCCGCCGTCTACGGAGTGAGGCTTGCCCAGTCGCTCCTGGACGCCGCCTCGCCCGACGATGGCGGCCCGGACGCGCCGGCCGTTCACGGGCTCATCAGCCCGCCCGACGTGAGCAGGTCCACACGCGGCCAGATTAGCCTACTGGTGAACCGGCGCTGGATCCAGAGCCGTGCGCTGACGTTTGCACTCGAAGAGGCCTATCAGGGCTTTCTCATGGAGCGCCGACACCCACTTGCCGTTTTGCACATCAGCGTGCCGCCTCAGGACGTGGACGTCAACGTTCATCCCGCCAAGCTGGAGGTACGCTTTCGCAAGGAGCGAGAGGTCTTTTCTACGCTGCAGCGCGCAGTTAGAGGCGCGCTGGTGGCTCAGTCGCCGGTTCCCACCGTGCGGGGGGGCCTGGAGCCGTCGAGGCCCACAGGCGTCTTTGCGGGGGCGACGACGGCGCCGCAAGTAGCGCAGGTGCAGCAGGCGCTGACGATGTTCGCGCCGGATGGATGGTCACCCCCGCAGACCACGCCCAGGCAGGTTGTGCCCGCGCTGCGAGTGCTCGGACAGGTGCAGAGCCTGTACATCGTGGCAGAGGGTCCCGGCGGCATGTACCTGGTGGACCAGCACGCGGCCCACGAACGGGTCCTCTACGAGAAGGTGCAGCTGGAACTGAGAGAGCAGGCTACGCAGGTGCAGGGCCTGCTTGAACCCGTGGTGGTCGAGCTGAGCGCATCACAGGAGGAGACGCTGGAGGTCGGGTTTGACCGGTGGTCGCGCTATGGGTTCGAGCTGGAGAGGTTCGGGCAGAGGACCTACCTGCTGAGGGCACTGCCGGCGTCGCTGCGAGACGCCGACCCGGGGGAGGCCTTCCTCACCATCCTCGAGGACGTGACCGGAGGTATCAACGCGGCGGAGTGGGAGGAGGAGATGGCAAAGTCGATCTCCTGCCACGCAGCGGTCAGGGCGGGCAAGGCTCTGCAGCAGGAGGAGATGGAGATCTTGCTGACGCAACTTGAGGCGTGTGAGCGAGCCAACACGTGCCCCCACGGCCGCCCCACGATGGTGCACCTGAGCGCAGCACACCTGCAACGAGAGTTTGGGCGGCGATAGGGCGTCGCCAGGTAGCGTGTCCCGCACAGGCTTGGAAGAAGACCGCGCTACGGTCGTGTCGCGTATCTCTCGCGAAGGGGAGTGGGAAGCGAATCGGAAGGCGCTATCGCTCCAGGTACTCGGAAACCATGTCGCGGCGCGCCTCGTCGGTGTCACGCGCACGGTACTGCTCCAGCAGGCCGGGCACGTCAGAGTATGGCACCAGTTCGTCACCCTCGTACAAAATGGGGAAGCGGTGAAGGGACTTGAGCAGCGAGCCGAACAGAGGTATGGAGTGGCTTCGCTGGATCTGGCCCAGGCTCTCCACAACCCGCTCCACTCGCTGCACCTCGTCCCAGAAGTCCAGATAGTCGGCTAGGTAGGCTCGCTGGGGCGGTCCTCCGTCCCTGGCCGTTACTTCATCGAGGATCTGGGAGACGCCCAGCAGCCCGTGCTCTCCTTCGTCCCAGACCAGCACCTTTCCCTGGCATTGGACCGTCATTTCGTCCCGGGCGGCCTGCTCAACGTTGTTGAGGATACAGTCAACTCGCTCCTGGTGAGTGAGGTAGTCCACGACCAGCTCGAGCTTGTTTTCCCGCATGTCAACGGACCTGACGCCGCTGACCAGGTCGGGGAGGTCGTCTGAGTATACCAGGACGCTCCCAGCTATCTCGATATTGCCGCTGGGGGCCGACGCAGCGTCGATCTCGTCCAGGACCAGCTCGGCGTTGTTGGCAATCTCGTTGGCGACGCAGCCTGCTGCAGATGCAAGGACCAAAAAAAGAAACGCTGCCAAACTCCACGATCGGAGCAGACTACCGGCGCGCTTCACAGGGGACGATTGATGCATGTGCTTCCGCACGTGGCTATCTCAGCCTGAACTGCTCCAGCTTGTTTCGCCAGTACCGCAGCCGGGAGCCGGGTCTTGGCGTGAAGAGCGAGTCGGAGGCGGGGCTACCGGCGGCGCCTGAGCGGGACGACAGGGACAGCCTTCTACTGGTGGCGGCGACGGCAGCCGCGGCCCCAAGGGCGATGGCGGCCCGCGTAAGAAACTCACGCCTGTTCAGCAGCCGTGCGGTCCTCTCTGAGCTGTCCGTCATGTATGCCTCCTGAAGCGCTTGTGAGATTTGTCGCAAACCTGGTGAATTCCTATTGACTTACCAGCAGCCCGATTGTACACTACCGGAGGCTTGTTGCAAAGCCCGTCGGCGGGGCAGAACAGGCGGGGATGGGCGGGCGTCAATCGATGCAGCCGGCCAACCGGGGAGGGAGTAGGGGTGAGGAAAGAATTGAACTAGGGAAAAGAAATGGATCCAGAGTTCATCACTAGCGCCGACTGGCGAGAGATCGGAAACCTGCTCCACTTTTATTGGTTTATTCTACTTTTCGCAATTGGATTCGGATTCAACTTCCTGATGGCGCACGCCATCATCCCTTCTCTAATTGGCACAGGGCACCTTCCCGAAGGCGTTAGCAAGTCCCGCCGGTTCTTCTACATGGGCGCGCTCGTCTCGCTCGGGTTGGTGCTCTTTTTTCTGCTGAGGATCGCACAGGAGGCCCACGTCTTGAGGTCCGTATGGGACCGATGGTGGATTTGATACCGGGCCGGCAGCGTGCCTCGCAAGGCGTCACATGAACACTTACTCACTTGAAGGAAACCGAGACTAATCGCAGATGATAAGGATTGCTGCACTCGTTGCGTTGATAGGTGGCCTGGCGGCCGGAGGCCTTGTGACAATGCTCGTCTTGCTATTCGTTGCACGCGCGTGGTGGAGCACACCCTTCGAGGTCCTTGGATTCGGAGGCGCGCCGGAGCAGCCCATACCATTCCCGCATACCGTTCACGCCGGACTCGGCGACCTGCTCGACGAAGACGGCAATGTCGTGACCTACGCCGACGGGCAGGCCAAGACCGCCCTCGGACTGGACTGCACCTACTGCCACCGCAACGTGGACAAGGGCGCGGCTGCTTCCGTTCCGCCTGTGGAGCAATGCATCTTCTGCCACAAGGCTGTGCAGGAGGGCGAGGACAACCCGCTTCCCGGGTTGACCAACCTCCTGAGCGCATGGGAGAACAAGGACCCCGTCGTTTGGGAGCGTGTGCACCGGCTGCCGGACAGCGTCCGGTTTGTGCACGAGGCCCACATAAGGTACTTTACGCAGCAGGGCAATGTGCTGCCTTCCGGCGAGCAGGCCATGGTCGCCGCCAACGTGTGCTCCACCTGCCACGGCGACGTTGCCGCTATGGCCGAGGTCGAGCAGGTGCGAAGCCTCAAGATGGGCGACTGCGTGGACTGCCACCGGGACTACGGAGCTCCCACAGACTGCACTACGTGTCACTACTAAGGATTGCATAGCGTCATGGGAATAACGAGAAGACAGTTCCTCAAGTGGTCAGGGGTTTCGGCCGTAGGCGCCGTAGCCTTCAACGGCTGTCTCATACCGGAACAGGAGCTCCAGATAGAGAGCCCGGTCTTCCTGCCTGAGGACCTTGTCAGCGGCATCGACAACTGGTATGCGACACTCTGCCGGCAGGACCCGGAGGGCTGCGGCATCATCATCCGCGTTGTGGAGGGCCGCGCAAAGAAGGTCGAAGGCAACCCGGACTACCCGCTCAACCAGGGCAAGCACCACGCAAGGAGCGAGGCGGGCCTGCAGGCCCTGTACCACCCGGACCGGATCAGCGAGCCTCTCGCTCGCGAGGGAGACGCTCACGTCCCCATCTCGTGGGAGGAGGCGCGCAGGCGCGTTGCGGACCGCATGAACGGCCTGTCGGACAGGAGCAGGTTCCTTCTGGTGACGCAGCCATTGCGCGGACACCAGGCGCTGCTGGCCAGCGAGTTCGTGAAGGCGTATGGCGGCAGGTCGATGGCCTACGAGACGCTTGAACAGGTGACGCTCCGCCGCGCCATCCTCGAGGTATTCGAGCAGGAGAGGATTCCGGCATTCGACATCGAGAACTGCAAGTACCTGCTGTCCTTTGGGGCGGACTTCCTGTCCACGTGGCTTTCGCCGGTGAAGTTCTCACGAGGATACGGCGAACTGCGACAGGGCAGCTCTCATAGAGGGCTTCACGTTCAGGTCGACCCGCGCTTCTCCATGACGGCAGCGAACGCCGACGAGTGGGTGCCCGTCAAGCCGGGCGGCGAGGGCGTCCTGGCAATGAGCATGGCATACGTGATAATGCGCGACGGGCTGGGAGACTCGGCGGCCGCGAACGCTCTCACCGGGGGTGGCGGACACGAGGCCCTTGTGGCATTCAGCCCGGACAACCAGCAGGTGCGTGACGCTACCGGCGTTGAGCCTGGACGGATCGAGGAGCTGGCCCACGCATTCGCTGATCCCCACAACCGGCCGGTGATGGCCATCGGGGGCGGCTCGGCAGGCGCGCACACAAGCGGACTCTTCAACCTTAAGGCCATCTACTCGCTCAATCTGCTCGTGGGCAGCGTGAACACGCCGGGCGGCGTTCTCTTCAACCCGGCGCCTCCACTGCTTGAGCTCGCCACCACTGACGTTATGGCTATGGGCTCCCCCGCGTCCTTTGGCGAGTGGAGGGACATGGACCGCCCGCAGGTGCTCATGGTCAGGGGTGTGAACCCCGTTCACGGCCTGCCAGAGAGCGCCAACTTCCGCGCGGCCGTGGAGGGCGCGGAGTTTGTCGTGGCCTTCTCCAGCTTCATGGACGAGACCACGGCCCTCGCGGACCTGGTTCTACCTGAGCATACCTACCTTGAGGACTGGGGTGACGATATCCCGGATCCGGCACCGGGCTACCAGGTAATCGGGCTGCAGCAGCCGGTGGTCAGCCCGTTCCACGATGGCACGCGAGGCTTCGGTGACGAGCTGCTCGTGCTGGGCAGGGCGCTTGGCCTGGACCTGGACTCCAGGTTGGGACTGGCAAACGTGACCGATCCGTCGATGCAGGATCTGCTGCGACGCGGGGCAGACCAGCTGTGGCAGATGGACCGCGGCTCGGTGAGGGCATCGTCATTCGACGGCTTCTGGAACGGTGTCCTACAGAGAGGCGGCTGGTGGGATACCGCTGCCATCGACAACAGCGGCGTCAGGAACATCAAACAGCTCGACACGGCGTGGCCGGACATCTCCTTCAGCGACGCGCCGGGAGGGCGTTCCTTCAACTTGGTCCCGTTCGCGTCCAACTCGATAGGCGACGGACACCTGGCCCATCTGCCGTGGCTCCAGGCAACGCCGGACCCAATCACGACGATAGTCTGGCACACGTGGATCGAGATGAACACGAGGACGGCGGAGGAGATGGGATTGAGCAAGGGAGACATGGTGGTGGTCACCGCGGAGGGCACCCGCACGGTGGAGGTCCCGGTGTACCCGCACCCCGGGGTGCCTCCGGACACGGTGTCCATGCCCATAGGCCAGGGCCACTCGGCGTTCGGGCGATACGCAGAGGGAGTCGGTCAGAACACTCTGGCGCTTCTGGCGGGGTTGACGGACGGCCCGACCGGCGCGCTGGCGTGGGCAGCCACGAAGGTTCGTGTGGTAAAGTCAGACCTGAGTATTGACATTCCGCGGTTCGAGGGCAACCAGTTCGCAGAAGAGGCCGACGAGCAGGGCATCATCAAGGTGACCAAGCCGGAGTAGCAGGGCCTGAACAGAGGACCAGTAGGAGAATGGTATGACCACAAATCAGATTAGCCACAAGTGGGGGATGGTCGTTGACGTAGACCGCTGCACCGGCTGCCAGTCATGCGTGGTAGCCTGCCAGTCGGAGAACAACATCCCCATCAACACGGAGGACGTCTTCCGGCAGCGCCGCGCCATCCAGTGGATCCACGTCGAGCGGTACTGGGAGGGCGAGTTCCCGGACGTGAGGGCCCGTTTCATACCCATACTCTGCCAGCACTGCGAGAACGCCCCCTGCGAGCCGGTGTGCCCGGTCTACGCCACCTACCACAACAACCAGGGCATGAACGTGCAGGTCTACAATCGCTGTGTGGGTACCCGCTACTGCGCCAACAACTGCACGTACAACGTCCGCTTCTTCAACTACTGGGAGCCGGTGTGGCCGGAGAGCCTCCGCAACCAGTTGAACCCGGACGTGTCCATGCGGAGCCGGGGCATTATGGAGAAGTGCAGCTTCAACGTTCAGCGCCTGCGAAAGGCCCAGCTGACAATCGAAGGGCAGCAGGGCGGCCGTCTGACGGACGAGAACCTCAAGGAAGGCAACTACCTGCCCGCCTGCGTGCAGGCTTGCCCGACCAACGCCCTGGTCTTTGGCGACTTTCTGGACCAGAACAGTCAGGTGTCGCGGCTCAAGGAGGAGCACCTGGGCGGGCACGGCAGGGGATACAAGCTGCTGGAGCACGTGGGAACCGAGCCGAACGTCATCTACCTGAAGAAGGTGGACATCCACGCAAAGGAAATGGCCGAAAGCCATGCATGAGCTTCACCATCCGCCGCCCCCCGTCTATTGGGGCATGACGGCACAGGAGCTGACCCAGGACGTCGTGCAGCGACACGCGTCCCCGGGCAGCCGCTTCTGGATGATAGCCGGAATCCTGGCCGGGCTGTTTGGGCTGGGCGTGATCGGCTTCGTCTTGCTGTTGACGCAGCACGGGGTCGATGACCGCCGAGAGTGGGGCTACTACGCCACGGCGTTCGCCTACATCTTCGTGACGGCCCAGTCGGCGGTTCTGGTTTCGGTTGCCTTGCGCATGGCCAAGGCACACTGGCGCAGGCCACTGGCGCGCATCTCCGAGCTGTTCGCGGCCGTGGGCGTGTTCAACTTCCTGCTGCTTATACCTCTGCTTTGGGTCCTGCCGGTGACTGACGGCCGGCGCAGCATCTGGTTCGACTGGCCGGGTCACAGTCCTCACCTGTGGGACACTATTGCGATGGGCCTGCTTGTGGTTCTGGGACTGGCTATTCTGTACTTCGCTTCGATTCCGGACAGGGCCGCGGTTGGAGACCACGCCGGCGGCAAGAGGTCCAAAATCTGGCGCGGCACGGTGCACCAGTGGAGAGTGCTCAATACGGGTCTGGCAGTTCTGGGTGGCTTCTACTTCATGCTTCTTATCGTAGTACACATGCTGATAAGCGTTGACTTTGCCATGAGCCTCGTACCGGGATGGAAGGACTCCATCTTCCCGGCTTTCCATGCGCTCAACGGCCTGCAGTCCGGCGTAGCCCTGATTCTCGTGACCATGTTCATACTGCGCAAGACCACCGGCCTGAGAAAGTACCTGGAGGTGGACCAGTTCTGGGGCCTCAGCAAGCTCCTTCTGGCCATATCCCTTCTGTGGTTCTACTTCTGGTGGTCCGGCTTCTTCGTCTACTGGTATGGCCGGACTCCCGCGGAGCAGAGCGTGCTCAAGTACATCATGTTCGAGACGTACTGGGTGCCGTTCTTCCTGGCGTTCGTGATGTGCTTTGCGCTGCCGTTCTTCATCCTGATGTGGAATATCGTACGCAAGACCACGTGGGGACCGGCCCTGGCGGGCGCCGTGGTGCTGGTGGGCACGTTCTTCAACGTGATGCGATACTATGTGCCTGCCTTCTCGGTCGAGGATTCGACGCTCCACTCGCTGGAGCACATTCCGGCTGCCAACCTCCCGAGCGGAATAGACGTACTGGTGGTGATCGGCGCTCTGTCAGGCGCTGTGCTTACGTACATGCTGGCGACGCGCGTGTTCCCAATCATGTCGATGTGGGAACTGAGGGAAGGACAGATACTGCAACGGGTGCGCAAGCTGATGAAGATCGACATTAGGGTGCTTGCCAAGCCGGAGTAGACAGAGGAACGACAGGCCGTAACGAAGGCCGGAGCAGAAGCGAATGCAGGAAAGAGTAAAGCTAACCGACGCCCAGATAAACAAGGACCTTCTCCGCTCGATGACGGAGAACCCTCTGTGGTATTGGCTGCTGGTGGGCGCGCTGGGACTCGCGGTTCTGGTTGCCTTCGGCGCCGTTGCCTACATGTTCAACCGTGGCTTGGGCGTCACCGGACTCAACCGGCCTGTGATGTGGGGCTTCTTCATCACAAACTTCGTGTTCTGGATCGGAATCAGCCACGCCGGCGTCATGCTATCGGCCATCCTGCGGCTGGTGCAGGCGGAATGGCGGCGCCCCGCCACCCGAGCCGCCGAGGTGCTGACCGTGTTTTCGCTGATGACGGCCATGACCATGCCGCTCATACACGCGGGCCGGCCCTGGCGCGTCATGTACTGGGTCTTCCCGTTCGACTGGGCCAGAGGCATCTACCCCAACGTGCGGTCAGCGCTGGTATGGGACCCTGCTGCAGTGTTCACCTACCTGACCAGCAGCATTCTGTTCGTGTACATCGCTTTGGTACCGGACATTGCGGTTGCCCGGGACAGGACCACGGGATGGAGGCACGTCCTCTACACGGTGCTCGCCCTTGGATGGAGAGGAAGCGTGCGGCAGTGGAAACTGCAGCTGATTGCGGGCATTCTCCTGTCGGCGATCATCCTCCCGATATTCGTATCGGTGCACAGCATAGTCTCCTGGGACTTCGCAGCGGCCGTGTCGGTCGAAGGTTGGCACAGCACCGTTTTCGCCCCGTACTTCGTCATAGGTGCGGTCCACTCCGGCGTGTCGGCAGTGGTGACGGTGATGATAATCCTGCGATCCATGTTCCGATGGCAGGACTACATCCGGCTGGAGCACCTCGACGCGCTGGCGAAGCTCCTGATTATCGTGGCGACCACATGGTTCTTCTTCTTCATCCTGGAGTTCTTCTTCGGGCTGTACAGCCTGGAGGGTCCGGAGATAGCGCTGAGGGAGATGCAGGTGTTCGAGATGCCTTGGGCGGCGCTCTTCATCACCTTCCTGGTGTGCTCCTACTTCATCCCCGTGCCCATGTGGCTGTTCCGTTCGGTGCGGCGCAGCATACCGCTGATGATATTCACCACGGTGCTCGTCAACGTGGGCATGTGGCTTGAGCGGTTCATCATCATCGTGCCTGGCCTGGCGCGCAAGCAGGGCCTCACCTTCACGTGGGGCGGGTACACGCCCAGCGCGGTGGAGATCATCATCGTATTCGCCACGTTCTGCATGGTGTCGATGCTGGTGCTCCTATTCGCCAAGTTGTTCCCTCTAATCCCCATTGGCGACGCCAAGGAAGGCATGGTGCTCCAGGATGAGATCAAGATCGGAAAGGTAAACGTCCCGGCTATAATGCGGGAGGACTAATCCCCGGAGGTCCAGAATGGCCAACAAGAACGTACTAGGACTATTCGACAACGCGGACACGGCGGCCGACGCCACCGACGTCCTCATGGAGGCGGGATGCGCGCAGGAGGACTTCGACGTCCTGACCGGCAGCCCGTACCCTGACGGCGCTTTCGGCGAAAAGACGCCTGTGCACCATATCTACGTATTCCCCCTCATCGGCGCGCTAATGGGCTTAAGCGTGGCCTTCCTGCTGACCTCCGGCACCCAGATCGCCTACCCCATAGTTACAGGCGGAAAGCCCATCCTCTCGTTCCCCGCCATGACCATCATCTCCTACGAGGGTACGCTTCTGGGCGCGGTCATCTTCACGATCCTGGGCATCATCTTCGAGTCCCGCCTGCCCAGGCCACGGCTCGACCCCTACGACCCTCGAATCACCGAAGGCTACATCGGTCTGCTGGTCACGTGCCCCGAGGAGCGTCTCGACACAGTCGATCAGGCGCTCCGGCGCGGCAAGGCGGTGGACGTAATTCACGAGGGAGGCCGCTCATTTCAGGCATGATGAAACCCATGTCTAGAATACTCAGACTGCGCATGACCATTGCCGTAGCGGCACTGCTGCTGACACTTGTCGCGGCGGGATGTCTGCCCCTTGGCCGGGGCACTTACCCGCTGGACATCTTCGCGGAGATGCACTACACCCAGATGTACAAGTCGCAGGAACCGCCGCGGCTGTATCCGGCGCCGGGCGCAGTGCCGTTCATGGCGGTTGGCGACGGAGCGCTCACGGTTCCTGACGCGTCGCCTGCGATCAGCGCGGCTACTGCTGAGAAAGGCAGAGCGCTGTACGCCGTGAACTGCGTCGTCTGTCACGGCGAGACCGGTGTTGGCGACGGCCCAATGCGCGGGCACCTGGAGAGGATTGCGGGCGCTCATGCCCTCGTCCCGGCTGACGTAACCGGCGCCGGAACGGTGGCTGCCACAGACGCGGACCTGGTAACATTCATAGGCGGCGGGGGACGCATCGGGAACGCACTCCGGCAGGCCGGGCAGGTTGCCAACGCTCCAACTATGCCAGTGTTCAACAAGCTGTTGACCGAAGAGGAGCTTTGGAGCCTGGTCCGCTACCTGCGCGAACTGCAGGGCCAGTAGAAGCCACCGCTGTCTCACACAGAGCCCGGTCCTCCGCCACGGCGCCAATAACCATTCGCTTCGCACTCCTTTCGCGTCCCGTTCTCGCGGGCAAATTCGGATGCTCAATCGGTGTTTGCGTCGCCGACTGAGCATGACCCCGGCCTCCCCTTGGTATGCCCCCGGTTTTCTGCGACAATATAGGTCACCGGCGAGCGGACCGCGTCCACGCAGCTTTCGGCATTCGGTCACGTCGACGCAGTAGCGAGGGGACACAAGCGCATGCAAACCACAGCAGTCGAGCGCACCTCACGGCTGCGTGTGTTCACGGCCCTCAGACGCCCCGGCTTCCGCCGCTTCTGGATCGGCATGGTGGCGTCCGTGATGGGCTTCCAGATCATGATGGTCGCCCAGGGTTGGCTGGTGTTCGACCTGACGGGTTCGGAGCTGTACCTGGGCTACGTGGGTCTGGCCGCTGGCCTGCCGGCGATTGTGCTCAACCTCATCGGCGGAGTGGTGGCCGACAAGGTGGACCAGCGCAAGCTGATAATCGTCACGCAGTCCCTCTCCAGCCTCATCATGCTGACGCTGGCCACCCTCGTGCTGGCCGACCTGGTGGAGATCTGGCACGTCATGCTCACGTCGTTCCTCATCGGCTCCGTGCAGGCGTTCGACGGCCCCACACGCCAGGCGATGTTCCCGCGCCTCATCGAACGCGAGGACATGATGAACGCCGTCGCCCTAAACTCGATGGTGTGGCAGGGCACAAGGGTTATTGGGCCGGCGATTGGTGGCATAATCATCAGCACTCGGCTGGGCGCGTCTCCCGGATTCTACGCCGGGTTCGTGGGCTTCCTTCTGATGGCAGTCATGGTCTCGACACTGCGTCTGGCGCCCGCAGCCCGGTCTCAAGGTAGCTCAGTCCTCCGGGACATGGGCCGGGGCATCGGTTTCGTCCGCTCAAACCGCATATTCACCTTTCTGATCGGCATGACGTTCTTCAACAGCGTGTTCGGCATGTCCTACATATTCATGTTTCCCGTCTTTGCGAGTGAGACTTTCGATTCGCCCAAGGCCGGTCTGGGGTTCTTGAACGCCGCCACCGGCTTGGGGGGGTTGTTGGGCACGCTTGTCACCGCTTCGCTGGGCAACTTCAAGCACAAGGGATGGCTTCTACTGGGCGGCGCGGTGCTCTTCGGGGTGTTCCTCATAGTCTTCGCTGTCACGAGCGAGGTCTTTGCGTTCCTGCCGCTGGCCTTGGTCCTCGTGTTCCTTGCAGGCGTGAGCACGTCCATATACATGATCACGGTGATGAGCACGCTACAGCTTCTTGTTCCAAACGAGCTTCGGGGACGCGTGATGGGCATCTACGGTATGACGTGGAGCCTGCTGCCCATTGGCGCCATGCAGGCCGGGGCCATTGCGGAGTACACGAGCGCGGCATTAGCCGTGGGAATCGGCGGCGCAGCGGTGATCCTGTTCGCGCTGGGCATGACGATGACCAGCCGGCAGGTCCGGGAGCTGGGCGTGCAGCTGGAGGCAGCTACCTGAGCTGCGCCAGAGACGGCTTGCAAGACTCTTGAGACGCCATTTCGCACCGTCTCTCTTCGTTAGGGTAGTCAGGCACAAAATTCGCCAATGAATATTAGAAGCGACTACAAGTAAAGTGGATGAATCCCTTGTTGTTGCCTCCTGCAATAGCCCATCTATTGGCTTGGGCTGCGTTTCTCGGAGTGGTGTTTTGGCCTTACGGATACTCCGTGACCACTACATCCGAACTCCCGGGCGGCATTGCGAGGACTGTATTTGGGCACTCCCCGGGGCCCTTTAGGCGATACTTGGGACCGGAAGAAGTATCGCTGCTGCTTATGCCGGTGGCGCTTACTGGATTGGCAGTCTGGCTCACTTCGCGGCAAAGTGCCCAGTCAGAGAGGGCCAAGCTGGCAATGTGGCTTCTGGCAGCACTTTGCCTGGGATATTGTTCCGTTCCAATCTGGTTCATTGATGAGGTAGACCCCAGTTTCATCGGGGTGTTCTACCTACCGGCGGCGGTTGCATCGATTGTTTCGGTGATTATCGTAAGTGTGAAAACCAAACCAGCCCCGGATGTCACCTCAGAATCGCAATCACCGGATAGAGGGAGCTACATTGAAGCGCAATAGCCCTCGCTTGGTCCCTTCACTGTCACCTGGGAAGTAGCTACCCAACCCCCAAAGGCCTACCACACTTCACCACATTCGATTCCGGCCGGTTGTGGGTACTTACTGCACATGGCTCATGCCCCGTACAACGGCTTGCCCTCCGACAACGGGGCATGTACAATATCAGTCGCATCAAGCGCGGGTACGACGAATCCGCCCGCCTCGGAAGGACACTTCAATGGACTTAGACACCGTCATAACGCTTGCGCCCAACCCCAGGATTCAGGAGTTCCGGCCCGGGGACACCGTGAAGGTCAACATCCGCATCAAGGAGGGCGATCGGCAGCGCCTCCAGGCGTTTCAGGGCACGGTGATACGGAGCAGGGGCAGGGGAGCGGGGTCCACATTCACCGTTCGTCGGGTTTCGTACGGCATTGGCGTTGAGCGCACGTTCGCCTTTCACTCGCCGCTCGTGGAGTCTGTTGAGGTTGTGCGGCATGGCCGTGTGCGCCGGGCGCGCCTCTACTACCTGCGAGGCCGCTACGGCAGGGCCGCTCGCATCAAAGAGGATCGAAACCGGGGTCGGTAGCGGCAGGGAAGCGAAGCCAACCAGCCCCAAGTGCAGGTCCGGCGCGTATGACCAAGTATGCCGAGGTGGCCGTAGACGCCCCCGCGGGGTACAACCGCACCTTCACCTACTCCATACCGGACGGCATGCCGGTTGCGCAGGGTCACCTCGTGCGTGTGCCGTTCGGGCGGCGGGTCCTTTCGGGCTTCGTCTTTGATCTATCGGACGAATCTCACGTCCCGCAGACGCGAGACATTCACAGGCTCGCGTACAGCGAGCCGGTTCTGTCCTATCGAGACTTGGCTATCGCCAGCTGGGCCAGCGAACACTACATGGCGTCGCTCTTCGACTGCGCCGCGCTGCTGGCGCCCCCTGGCCTCTCGCTGCGAGCGAATAGCTACGTGTCCCTGAGCCGGCCCGACGAGGAGCCCGGCAAGCTAACGCAGGCGCAGAGCAGGGTCGTGACGTACCTGAAGAGCAGGGGAAGGGTGCGGCGAGACTCGCTTGTCAGGAGCCTGGGCCACGCGGCGGAGAGGGCGCTCGGCTCGCTCGCCGCCCGAGGCATCGTCGAGGGCTGGACCGAGATTCGACAACCCAAGACCGGCCCACTCTATGCCACCTACGTCGAGGCCGCGGAGCCATCGGTCACGCCGGAGCAACGGGCTGAACGTCTGGGCTCCCGCGCCGCCAAGCAGGCAGCCCTGCTCGACCACGTAGAGAGGCTGGGCGCGCCGATGCGCATGGCGGAAGCGACGAAGGCCTATGGCACCTCTGCGGTGAAGGGACTCGAGGGCAAGGGACTCCTGCGTCTCGTGCGCATTCGGGAGGACCGAGACCCCCTTGCAGGCAGGAGCTTCCCGCCCGACGAGCCTCCCAGGCTAACGCCGCGACAGAGGCACTGCGTGGACCGGATCCGCAGCGCGATCGACGCGGGGACGCCGCGTGTCTTCCTGCTGCGAGGTGTCACGGCCAGCGGCAAGACGGAGGTCTACATGAGGGCGCTTTCGCACGCGCTGTCACGCGGAAGGCGGGGCATTGTGATGGTGCCGGAGCTGGCGCTCACCCCGCAGACCATAGACAGGTTCGGGCGACGATTTCCGGGACAGGTGGCGGTGCTCCACAGCGGCCTGTCGCGAGGTGAGCACTTCGACCAGTGGTGGCACATCCGCCAGGGCGGGTACGGCGTGGTGATCGGCTCGCGGAGCGCCGTCTTCGCACCGCAGCCGGACCTCGGCATCATCGTCATGGACGAGGAGCACGAGTGGACGTACAAGCAGCAGGACACGTCGCCCCACTACCACGCCCGCGAGGTGGCGACAAAGCTGGCACAGCTTGCGAATGCCGTGGTCATCCTGGGCAGCGCCACGCCGGACGTCGTGTCCAACAGCCGGTCCATTGAGGGCGAATTCGAGCTGCTGGAGCTGCCTCACCGAATACGCACCTCGGACGCCGGCGAGACGCCGTTGCCCAGAGTGCGCGTCGTGGACCTGCGCCGCGAGTTGAAGGAGGGAAACCGCAGCATCTTCAGCCGGGCCCTGGGCCAGGCGATGGAGTTCGCGCTCCGCGAAGGCGAGCAGGTGATCCTCTACCTGAATCGCAGGGGCAGCGGCAGTCTCGTTCAGTGCAGAGACTGCGGTCACTCCATGCACTGCCGTCGCTGCGACCTGCCAATGACATACCACGCCCAGTCTGGACGGCTGCTGTGCCATCGCTGTGGCCACAGGCAGAACTATCCGCAGGCATGCCCGCAGTGCCGAGGGCCTCGCATTCGCTATCTTGGACTTGGAACGCAGCGGGTCGTCGAGGAAGTGGAGAAGGAGTTTCCGGGCGTAAAGACGCTCCGTTGGGACAGGGACGCGGCCTCCACGAGGGGCGGCAACGAGCACGTGATGGCCGGCTTCCTGCGCGGCGACGCACAGGTGCTGGTGGGGACGCAGATGATCGCCAAGGGCCTCCACTTCCCGGACGTGACGCTCGTCGGGGTGATGTGCGCCGACATCGGGCTGTACCTGCCGGACTACCGCGCTTCTGAGCGCGTCTTTCAGCTGCTGTGCCAGGTGGCGGGGCGCACCGGAAGAGGGCCGCGCGGAGGTCAGGTCGTCGTGCAGACGTACTCGCCCGACCACTATGCGATCATGGCAGCCGCGGAACAGGACTACGAGCGGTTTTTCCAGGAAGAGCTTGCATACCGGGACGAACAGGACCTGCCGCCGTTCACCAACCTGATTCACCTGGTGTACGCGCATACCGGGCCCGACTACTGCCGCCGGCAGGCAATCGCACTCGGCGAGTCGCTGAGGCGCGAGAGGCAGGCCTGGGGCATAACGGAAACGGACGTGCTGGGTCCGGCGCCGGCATACCCGCCACGCGTGGGAGGTCGCTACCGCTGGCACATTGTGCTGCGGGGCCAGAATCCTCACCAGCTGCTGGAGAAGGTTACGGTCCCTCCGGGATGGAGCGTGGACGTGGACCCGATGTCCGTCATGTAGCGGCCCACACTGGATTTACAGGGCGGTTGGGCCACACTATAATTGGGCAATGAGCCGACCCCAGGGCAGTCGCCTTTACCGGATCTGCGGGTTGCCGACATTCACAGCTCCAGGAGGCAGAGCTTGTCTCTCCTACATCTTCGAACGATTCCCGATCCTGTGCTGCGCCAGAAGGCAAGGCGAGTCACCAAGATCGACGACGCCCTTCAGAGACTCATCGACGACATGATCGACACCATGCGGGAAGCCAACGGCGTGGGTCTGGCCGCCAACCAGGTGGGCGTTCTGCAGCGGGTCGTGGTCATCGAGATGCCGGAGGAAGAGGAGGATGTTCGAGTGCTCATCAACCCGGAGATCGTGCGCCGCGAGGGGGAGCGCGTGGTGGAGGAGGGATGCCTCAGCATTCCAGGCTACCGCGGAGAGCTGACTCGCTCTCTCAAGGTGCGAGTGCGCGCCCTGGACCGGGACGGCAATCCGGTACGCTTCAAGGCGGAGGGACTCCTGGCTCAAGCTCTGGAGCACGAGACCGACCACATCAACGGCACCCTCTACATTGACCACCTCGAGAGCCCGGAGAAGCTCTGGAAGCTGCAGGCACAAGAGGCCGGAGCCTCCTCCGAGGGAAGTTGATCCCCCGATCGGTCGGCGCGGCCCCTCGCAAAACTCACCCGATCCCGGCCATCGCGCCTCTCAGGCAGCTGCGCGCCATCCTGGCGGACAGCGGCTCGGACGCCTACGTGGTGGGTGGCTTTCTCCGCGACCTCATCCTCGGCGTCCCCGCGACCGACATTGACCTCGCGGTCAGGGGCAACGCCGTTGGGATCGCCCGAGACGCCGCGAAGGCGCTGGGCGGCTCCTTCGTGCTGCTGCACGAGGAACACGCCACCGCCCGAATCGTGCTGCCCCCCGGTGAGACCGGCCCGGCGCCTCGCTGGACACTGGACCTGTCCTCGTATTACGGCAGCATCGAGCAGGACCTGGCCGGCCGCGACTTCACGATCGATGCGCTGGCCGTCTCGCTGGACGACGCGCTCGCCTGGTGGGAGAGCGGCGACGCTTCGACAGGCGCGGACGGAAGCCTGAACCTGCTCGACCCCTGCGGTGGGCTGGACGACGTCGCCTCAAGGCGCATCCGGGTGGTTTCAGACTACGCCTTTCGCAGCGATGCGGCGCGTCTGCTGCGGGCCGTTCGGATCGGCGCCAAGCTCGGATTCACGATCGAGGAGCAAACGCGTAACCAGATCAGACGCGACGCGCACCTGTTGACCAGCGTCGCCGCTGAGCGCCTGCGCGACGAGTTCCTGAAGACGCTGGCCGAGCCTGGGCCTACAGCCAGCCTTCGCCTCATGGACGATCTGGGTCTCCTGTGCCGGCTTATTCCGGAGCTGGAGGAGGCAAGAAACGTGGAGCAGCCCAGAGAGCACTACTGGGACGTCTTCTACCACTGCCTGGAGACGCCGTCGCACGTGGAGCGCCTCACCAAGGGCAGAGGTGGGGGAGAGGACAGCGTAATCGCGATCTCGCCGTGGCGCCCGCAGCTGGAGGCCCACTTCGACGAGGAGGTCAGCGACGGCCACACGCGCCTCACGATACTGAAGCTGGCCGGCCTTCTCCACGACGTGGCCAAGCCGACAACCAAGACGATCGACGACACCGGGCGCATGCGCTTCTTCGGGCACGACGCCCAGGGAGCGGACATTTGCCGGAGCATACTGCGGCGCCTGCGCATCAGCAGCCGCGGCGTCGACCTGGTGGCGGCAATGGTGCGACACCACCTGCGGCCCACACAGATGCGACAGGGCGTGGACCTGCCGACGCCGCGCGCTGTCTATCGCTACTTCCGAGACCTGGGCGAGGCAGCGGTGGACACTCTGTACCTCAACATGGCGGACTACCTGGCGGCCAAGGGCCCGGCCGTGGAATCGGGCGATTGGGAAGGCCACTGCCGCTTGATCGCGCACATTCTCGAGGGCGGACTGGACCAGGAGGGCGCGCCACGGGCGGCGCCAAGGCTGGTGGACGGCAACGCGCTGATGGAGGCGCTGGGGCTGTCCCCCGGACCGCAGGTCGGACGGCTGCTGGAGGCCGTCGCGGAGGCGCACGGTGCGGGCGAGGTGGCCACTCTGGAGGAGGCGCTGGAGCTGGCGCGCAGGCTGGTGGAAGCGGAGTAGGGGCGGCCCAGAGGACGCGGTAGCCAAGTGTGGTGTTCGGCAGAATGACGCTTGACGTCAAGCGTCAATTGCGTTACAGTTCGCCGTATTGATACTTAGCTACCGAGACAGGCACACAGAACGGTTCGCTGTCGGAGAGCACGTCGCCGCGTTCGAGGGATTTGAGAGGCAGGCGGCCAGGCGGCTGTCCATACTGAACGCCGCGCCCTCCCTGGACACGTTGCGAGCATTGGGCAGCAATCGCCTGGAGGCGTTGAGAGGAGAGAGAGTAGGGCAGTACTCGATCCGCATAAACCGCCAATGGCGAATCTGCTTTGAGTGGCCGGACGGACCGGGCCCGACCCACGTCGAGATAGTTGACTACCACTGAGGAGCTTTCGTATGTTCAGACGCGCTGTTCACCCCGGAGAGGTGCTTGAGGAAGAGCTTGCTGAGCACGGCGTCGCCCCGACGGCCTTCGCCCGCGAGATAGACGTTCCGCCCAATCGAGTGAGCCAGATCATCGCCGGCAAGCGGTCAGTGACCGGAGACACGGCGTTGCGGTTAGGGCACTGGTTTGGCGTCGACCCGCAGTTCTGGCTGAACCTCCAGTCGCAGTTCGACCTCGCCGTCGCGGAACGGAGGGTGGGAACGGCCGTCCGCGAGCTGCCGACCGCCTACGAGACCCAGTAGCTCGCCGCGGCACGGGCCGTTAGCCGCCGCGCAGGGTTCGGAAGAGCTGGCCAAGCTTCACCTGCTGGTCGAACACCAGCAGGTAGGCCCGGAATAGGCGGGCGGTCAGCGCGACTGCGAACGCCACGCTCAGCGATAGGGCCAGCAGGCTGAGGAACGCCTCGAGACCGCCCATGCCGCCGAGGCTGAGCCGCGCCAGACTGGTCACCGGCGCCGTGATCGGGATAAAGCTGAGTACCCTCGCAAGCATACCATCGGGATTCTCGAGCAGCGCAGTCAAGAACCACATAGGAGCTACGGTTGGTACGATAACGAAGGCGCTGATGTTGCCCGCCTGCCTCTGGTTGGTGGTGACCGCGCCAATCGCCGCCAGCAGCGTTCCTATCATCGCGTAGCCCAGCAGGAAGTAGGCGAAGGCTATCAGGAGGCTGCCGGGCGAGGGTACGAATTCGCTTCCGAGCTCGATTGGTAGTTCGACGATGAGATTCAGGACGAGCAGGAATACTACCCCAGTTGCGGCCCAGATGGCAACCTGCAGGAGGCTCGCCGCTCCGAGCCCCAACAGCTTGCCAAACATCATGTGCTCCGGCTTGATGGAAGAGAGCAGGACCTCCATGATGCGGTTCTCTTTTTCCTCCGTCAGTCCCTGGAGCAGATAGCCTGATGCGGTGAACCCGGAGACCAACAGCAGAATTCCGGCGGCGATGAAGGTCAACGTAGCGCCGACGTCTAAGTCCGATTCCGCAGGCGCGCCGGACTCACCCACCTCGACAGTCACAATTCGATAGGGAGTCCTGATGCGGTCGAGCTGGTCCGGTTCGACCTGCCCTTCGAAGAGGTTCTCCAGAACGAACCTGTGGAGGGCGTCTCTGCCGCCCACCTCGAACGAAAGCCCCGCGCGCTGCTCACGCACCTCATGGACTATCCCGGTATCCGGGTAGTCCACCCCAAATACGTAGTACCTGTCGATACGCCCAGCAAGTAGGTCCTGCGTGGCCGCGTCCTGGTGTGGGTAGGGTTTGAACGCCGTGTTGCCCTGAAGTTGGAATCGGGTGAAGAGAGGCCGGCCGTCCTCGCCTGCGGTGAGGTCCACGTAGCCTACAGCAGCCGGTCCGGCAGAGGCGGAGGATTCCTCCCTGGAGGCATCATCGGAGGCTACGGCCTGAAAGACTGTGATCCCGACGAGCGCGACAATCGCAAGCACTGGCACGGAAGCGGCAAAGATGCGGTAGGACAGACGGCCCAGGGTGACGGAGAACTCGTGCCGCGCTACAAGCCACGTCTTAGGCATGACGGCTCCCGACGACCTGCAGGAATATCTGCTCCAGGCTCGGCGTCGCAAGCTCGAACCGGTCGATCCTGGCGCCGCGGTCGAGCAGTGTCCTCAGCATGTCCTCCGGTGTGTAGCCGGGCGAGAGGCTCAGCACGTACCCCAAACCCTCCCTACGCCACTCGAGCACGCAGTCAATCCCTTCGGGATCCCGGTCACTGGCGACGAATACCTCGCTCCCTGCGTAGCGGCGCTTGATCTCAGTGACCGGCCCGTCCAGCACAACTTGCCCGTTGTCGATCATCAGGATGCGGTCGCAGAGCTCCTCGACGTCCGACATCTGATGAGTGGAGAACATGATCGCGACGTTCCTGTCGCGCAGCTCAGCGACCACGTCCTTCATGACGCGCACGTTAACTGGATCAAGCCCGCTGAACGGTTCGTCCAGCACTACGAATTCCGGATCGTGGACAAGAGTAGCCGCGAACTGCACGAGTTGACCCAGGCCTCGGCTCAGCTCCTGGACCTTCTTGTTGCGGTGCAGCTCCAAGCCGAGACGATCGAGCAGCTGGTCGGACCGGCGGAGTGCCTGCTCCCTGGAGACGCCCTTCAGCTCGGCCAGGTACAGCAGGTTGGGGATCACGCGCAGGGAGCGATACAGACCTCGCTCCTCGGGCAGGTATCCGATTCGCTCCTTGGCGGCCGGGGTAATGGCGGCATCGAATACTGAGACCTCGCCCGCGTCGGGCTGGATGATATCGAGAAGCATGCGGATTGTCGTGGTCTTGCCTGACCCGTTGGGGCCAACAATTCCGACGATCTCGCCGGGCCGGACCGAAAGAGAGACGTCCTGCACGGCCACCAAGTCGCCGTAGCTCTTGCGGAGTCCGGTGGCCAGCACGACGGGGGAACTTGCTGAACTATCTTCCACAACCATATGAGAATTATGACACGGATGGAGAGTAAGGACAAAGAACAAGGACTGGTTGGTGTAGAGAGCCTTGAAGGGGCAGTCGCGGCTGACAACCACATCTTGTGCATGACACAGGAATTTCTACAAAATGATGTGCAAGCTATTGACAACATTTCCCGCACGGCAATAGAATAGCCCTGCGTCTTTTGCACAGGCGCTGGTGCTCGGAAGACCCCACAGCACCATATCTGGTATCTTCAGGCATAGTTTCGGAGCAAATAGGTCGTGCGCTGTCCATACTGCAATCACCCGGACTCCCGGGTCATCGACTCCAGGGACGCCCCCGAGGGCGTCCGGCGGCGGCGCGAGTGCAGCATGTGCGGCCTGCGCTTCACTACATACGAGCGTGTCCAGACCACCGCTCTCATGGTCGCCAAGCGAGACGGCCGTAGGGAGGAGTACAACCGGGACAAGCTGACCAGGAGCGTGCAGATGGCCTGCGTCAAGCGGCCCCTGCCGACCGGCACCATCGACAAGCTGGCGGACGACATCGAAACGCAGCTACAGGCGCTGGGGCGCGCCGAGATCCCCAGCTTCGCCATTGGCGAGATGGTGGTGGAGCGGCTTCGTGCGCTGGACCCCGTGGCCTACATCCGCTTTGCCAGCGTGTACCGTGACTTCGCAGACGTGGAGCGCTTCCGTGACGCCGTAGAGGCGCTGCAGACGGCGCAGCAGGCGCTGGAGCGCAGCGACCCATCGCCGCAGCTCCCGCTTATGAACGAGGAGCCACCCAGAAGACGCCGCGGCCGCAGACCGCGGAGCAACGCCGCCGGCCTGCCAATGGATTTAGCAGGAGGAAGCGACTAGAGGCGGCCCGCAAGGGCACGCGAGCCAGTCCGGGCAGGCGGTACAAGACGGAATCCCTCCCCGCCGGTCGGTGAGCCTTCGCAGCGGGGAAGCACAGACAACACAGGAACCGGAGAGTGGAGCCATGACCATAGACAGCATAGGGAACGGACACAACGGCGCCGGAAGCAAGAAGGCGCTGATGAAGGAGCTGGTGGCAGCACTGGAGGCCGCCGGCATCGAGGTTCCCACGGCCGCCCAGCAGGCTGCGCTGTCAGTGGCCGGTGGCAGCGGGGAAGACCACCACTTGGAGCGTACCTACACGTCGAGGAGGGGGTCCGGATCCACAGGCGGCGCCGCCACGGCCACAAGGCCGGACGTGTCCGAGAACGCCAAAGTTGTCCTGGAGAAGCGATACTACCTCAAGGATGACAGCGGCAACACCGTGGAGCACTCCTGGTCGGATGTGTGCCGGCGCGTGGCCCGCGCCATTGCCGAGGCGGAGACCCTCTACGACGGCAGCGCGGACGTGGCCCGCTGGGAGGAGGAGTTCTATCGCACAATGGCCGACCTGGAGTACGTGCCAAACTCTCCCACGCTGATGAACGCCGGCACGGGCGCCGGCACCCTCTCGGCCTGCTTCGTGATTGGCCTGGAGGACAGCATGGAGGGCATCATGGAGACGGCCAAGGAGACCGCCCTGGTGCAGAAGTTCGGGGGCGGCACGGGCTTCGCTCTCTCCAAGATTCGCCCCAAGGGCGCCCACATTTCCACGACTCACGGCAGGGCGTGCGGCCCGGTGGCCGTCCTTCGCCATCTCTCATCCGTGTCCACGCTGGTAACGCAGGGAGGCAAGCGTGACGGCGCCAACATGGCCGTCATGGACGTCCACCACCCGGACATCATGGACTTCATCACCTGCAAGACCCAGGAGGGACAGATCCACAACTTCAACATCTCGGTGGGAGCCAGCGAGGAGTTCATGCAGGCCGCGGTGAAGGGCGAAGACTACGACCTGCGAGACCCCGCCACGGGCGAGGTGGTAGGCCGGCTCAACGCGGCTGAGGTGTTCAAGCACATGATCGAGGGGGCGTGGCGCAACGGCGAGCCCGGCGCCATCTTCCTGGACCGCGTCAACGAGGACAACCCCACGCTCAACATCGGACGCATGACCGCCACCAACCCCTGCGGCGAGCAGCCCCTTCTGCCGTACGAGTCCTGCAACCTTGGCTCCATCAACCTCTCCAGGTTCGTGATCGAGGGCGGCAGCCAGCCCACCGTGGACTGGGAACGCCTGCGCCATGTTACACGCGTGGCCGCCCGCTTCCTGGACAACGTCATCGATGCGAACCGCTACTCCGTACCGGAAATCGAGCGCATGACCAAGCTCACCCGCAAGACCGGCCTGGGCGTCATGGGCTTCGCCGACATGCTGGTGATGATGGCCATTCCCTACAACTCGCAGGAAGGCCTGGAGCTGGGCCGATCCATCATGCGATTCGTGAAGGAAGAGGCGGACGCCGCCTCCGAGGAGCTGGCCCACGAGCGGGGAGTCTTCCCGGCGTACCCCGGCAGCTCACTCCAGAAGCAGGGACGGCTCATGCGCAATGCGTGCCGGCTCACGGTGGCGCCCACGGGCACCATCTCCATGATCGCCGGCTGCTCCAGCGGCATCGAACCCCTCTTCTCGCTCTGCTACCACAAGCACAACATCCTGGAGGGCGAGAGCCTGCTGTACATCGACTCCAACTTCGAGCGCATGGCCATCGAGGACAACTTCTACACCGATGAGCTCATGGAGTACCTTGCCAATGGCGGCTCCATCCAGGACAGGGAAGACGTGCCGGAGTGGATCAAGGAAGTGTTCGTCACCTCTGCGGACATCTCGCCGCAGGACCACGTGCGTATGCAGGCGGCCTTCCAGGAGAGCGTGGACGCGGGCATATCCAAGACCATCAACTTCCACAACTCCGCCACCCGCGACGACGTGCGAACCGCCTACCTCATGGCCTGGGAGCTGGGCTGCAAGGGCATCACGGTGTACCGCTCGGGCAGCAGGGAAGCGGAGGTGCTGACCTCCGGCGCCACCGAATCCGCGGCGCTGGAAGCAGCGGGAGCGTCGACCGGCGCGGAGCCGGCCACCGGCGTACTGCCCGTGCCTATGGCCAGGCCCGCGCAGGTCCAGGGCGTCACCGAACGCGTGCGCACGGGCCACGGCAACATGTACGTAACCATCAACTCCAGGGACGATCAGCCCTTCGAGGTGTTCTCCAACCTGGGTAAGGCCGGCGGCTGCGACTCCGCCCAGATCGAGGCCATCACCAGGCTTGTCTCGTTGGCGCTGCGCTCAGGCATAGATCCCGCCCATGTGGTGGACCAGCTGCGGGGCATCACGTGCTGCCCGCAGTGGGACGACGGCGTGCTGGTGCGATCCGGCCCGGACGCCGTCGCGCTGGTGCTGAGCCGGCACGCGGTGCCCGCGGACGAGCGGCCGGTAATGGCCCTGCGGGGCGGCGCGGTTTCCGAGGGCGCAGTTCCCGTCGCAGTTCAGCAGGGGCTGTTCCTGAAGGCTGAGGCCAACGGAAACGGCATCAACGGCAGGACCACCTGCCCCGACTGCAGCGGCTTCCTGGTACACCAGGAGGGCTGCGTGAGCTGCCCCAGCTGCGGCTACGAGAGGTGCGGATAGGGAGGCAACAGAGTGTACGCACACACCGACCCGGAGGCTGCTCGGACGGGGACGGTGTGAAGCCGAACTAGACGCTTGGCGTCTATCGATCCACGGAGCGGCGCTCCCCTCGAAGGAGCGTGCATCACAGCGGCCCCGGACCCTCGGGGCCGCTGATATTGTACCACAGCCTCTCACCCCATATAATGCCCTAAACGACTCCGCAAAGGGGGCACCATGAGCGATCGACCCACTATAGCCCTCACAATGGGCGACCCCGCCGGCATAGGGCCGGAGGTCGTCGCCAAGGCCCTCGCCCATCCCGACGTGGTCGCGTCCTGCCATCCGCTGGTCATCGGCAACGCGCCGCTGCTCGACAAGACGCTTCGAGACCTAGGCCTCTCCTACGAGGTGAAGCAGGTATCGTCCGCGGCTGAGGCGCCCGCCAACGCCGTGTCGATCCTGGACCCGGGCAACCTTAACGCAGAGGACATAGCGCCCGGCCAGGTGTCCGCCGCCGCCGGCAAGGCATCCGTTGAGTGGATCCTCCTGGCAGGGGAGATGGCCCTCTCCGGCAACGTCCAGGCCATTGCCACGGCGCCCATCCACAAGGAGGCCGCCAGGGCCGCCGGGTACGAGGACATCGGACACATGGAGTTGTATCAGAGCCTCACGGGCGCCAAGGAGGTGGCAACCATGCTCACCGCCGGCAACCTGCGCGTGGTGCACCTGACCACCCACCGGTCGCTCATGCGCGCCGTGGAGTACGTCACGAAGGACCACATTCTCGCCAAGCTGCAGCTCACTCACGACTGCTTCAGCGCCTGGGGCTTCGATCCGCCGCGGATCGGCGTGGCCGCGCTGAACCCCCACGGCGGCGACGGCGGCCTCATCGGGCGGGAGGAGATCGACGAGATTGCGCCGGCCGTGGAGGAGGCTCGAAGCAGGGGCATGAACGTGACCGGCCCGGTGCCCGCGGACTCCGTGTTTCCGCAGGCCATCGCTGGCCGCTACGACGCCGTGCTGGTCCACTACCACGACCAGGGACACATCCCCATCAAGGTCAAGGACTTCGATGGCAGCGTCAGCATCAACCTGGGCTTCCCGTTCGTGCGAACGTCCGTTGACCACGGCACTGCCTTCGACATCGCCGGCAAGGGCATCGCAAACGAGACCGGCATGCGGGAGGCCGTGCTCGCCGCCGCCTACATAGCTACGACCGGGCGCCTGCCGCAGTAGCGTCATGTCAACACCGAACGCGGGACTGGAAAGCGGGAGTCTCAACCTGGCCTTCATAGGCGGGGGTACAATGGCCGAGGCCATCATCGCCGGCGTGCTGGCGCGCGCCGTGGCGGAGGCCGGATCCATAGTGGTCGGCGAGCCGGTGCTGCGCCGGCGCGAGTACCTCAGTGGTCGCTACGGAACGCGCACTGTCGTCGACAACCACAGCGCAATCGAGGGGGCGGACATTGTGGTCATCGCAGTGAAGCCCCAGCAGCTTTCGGAGGTCCTTGAGGAGCTGTCCGGAAAGCTGACTGCATCCCAGAGCATCCTTTCCATCGTGGCGGGCGCATCTGTGCAGTCAATCTCGGAGGGCGCCAACCACGCAGCGGTCATACGTGTCATGCCCAACACGCCGGCGCAGGTCGGGCAGGGAATGACCGTGTGGACGGCCTCGCCGGAGGTACCGGAGGCCCACCGCGAAGCGGCAGGCGAAATCTTCGATTCCCTCGGGACCGCCACCTACGTCGCAGAGGAGAAGTACCTGGACATGGCAACCGCCCTGAGCGCAAGCGGCCCGGCGTACGTATTCCTCTTCCTGGAATCGCTCATCGACGCCGGCGTGTACATGGGGCTGCCGCGTGAGATGGCGCAGACGCTGGCGCTGCAGACCATCGAGGGCAGCGCGGCGCTTGCCAGGGAGTCCGGCAGGCATCCGGCCGACCTGCGGAACATGGTGACGTCTCCGGGCGGGACCACCGCGGAGGCGCTGCTGGCGCTGGAGGATGCGGGTTTCCGGGCGGCCGTGATGAACGCCGTCATCGCCGCGCACGAGAAGGCGCTGGAGCTGGGCTAAGATAGGCCATGGGCGCCCTCCTCAACTACCTCATAACACTGCTGATCTTCGCCATTCTCGGACGCGTCATCCTGGACTGGCTCGTCGTCGGTGGGCTGCTGCGCTACGACAACGCGCTCTTCCGCGTGCGTAGCGCCCTGATATACATCACGGAGCCGGTACTTGCCCCCATACGCCGCTTCACGCGCATGGGCATGATCGACTTGAGCCCCATGGTGGCGATCATACTGCTGAGCATATTTCAGCAGTTCGTGGCGCGTATCTAGGGCGGCGGCTTAGGAGCGGAAGCGGGGCAGGCGGGGCCCAAGATGACCGGAGAACCCTATGGCCAGCGATTCCGATTCAAGGAGACTCCTGTCCCGCCTCATTGGACGCCCAATTATCGCAGCGATGGTCGCAGCGGTCGTGACTGGGCTGCTGGTTTTCGTGGCCTGCTTCATGGTCTGGTATAACGTGGGTGGAGGCGCTTGGCGCGGCAAGACTCATGTGGAAGCAGCGCGGTTAATCTCGCAAGACACCCTCCTACTCTCTGTGGTAAGCCCAGGCTGCGTAGGAGTCCCTAACTTCACGATGGCCAGGGAAACTGATGTTGATGTACAGGTCGCGTTCCGAGTCTACAATACTCCCTTAAAGGGCGGCAACCACTGCATAAGAGACATTGAGGTACCCCTCAGTGAACCTCTAGGAAATCGGGCTCTCATTGACATGCACACGGGGCAATCGGTGAACGTCACCACAGCGTATAGCCCAGTGCTGACATCACAACCGCCTTCAACAGAAGATATCATGGATGCTGAAGTAATCGGAACCGTGGTGTTCGATGATAACACCGGGTGCCTGTACCTCAAACAAGACTCTGAACACCGATACCCGGTGGTGTGGCCGGCCGGAGCTTCCTGGCAGGCTGATCCGCCCGCAGTGAAGATACACGGTCAACTGATTGAGCCGGGCATGTACGTTACAGGTGGGGGCGGCTATGTTTCCTATAATACCGTCCAATTGGTCTTAGGGACCGCCGTGGCCGACGCGGCGCAGGCATGTGCCGACCATGTCGACCCGACCGCCCTCAAGAAAGATGTAGCCTTCTTCAACTTCGACAGCGAAGTGGAGGTAGTCCCTTGACGGCCCAGCGCTGGCCTCACCGCGGTCTCCCAGGGATGGGACGTGGGGTGGAATTGAGGCTTAGGCAGCGGAAGCCTTGGCACTGGCGGCCGATGGCACGCTCTGTTGGCAGCCAGCAAGAATTACACGGCGAGAATCACACCCAAGGCCAAGCATTACGCCAGGATAAACTTGCTGTCAACGAAGGGAACGCCTCATGACCAGCACTCCCGGTGCAAGAAGATTCCCGTTCCGCCTACTAGTATGCCAAATTGCTACGGTCATGGTGACAGGGCTGGTGGTTTTTGTGGCCTGCTTCATGATCTGGTATAGCGTGGGCGGAGGCGCTTGGCGCGGCAAGACTCATGTGGAATCAGCGCGGCTGATTTCGCAAGACACCCTTCTACTCTCTGTTGTAAGCCCCGGCTGTAGAGGGGTTCCGCACTTCACGGTGTTGAGGGAAACCGAGGTTGACGTACAGGTCGCGTTTCGAGTCTACAACGCTCCATTAAGGGGCGGCGACGACTGTCTTAGGGACGTCGAGCTACGCCTCAGTGAACCAATTGGAAGTCGGGATCTCGTCGACATGCACACTGGGCAAACAGTGAGCCTAAGCACACCGTACTGATGATTCGAAGCGACTGCAATGCCTAGCTGCGACGGTGAAGGGCAAGGAGGATTCTCGTGGGCCCAGCTCTCCTGAGGATGTCACCACACTAAAGGTTTGCCGGCAAACAAGCTGGTATAATGATGGGCAAAATGTTCAGGAAAGTCGGGCTCTCAGGCGGAATCGCGATACTGGTGTTAGCCGCGCTAGTGGGCTTCTACGCTACGGAACTGGTATCGTCGAAAGCGCCGTCCAGCAGTCCCGGCCCTCTGCCGAACCCGACGGCTGAGCCGAACCCGACAGCTGAGCCGGTCGCCTCCATCATCGTGGACAAGGGTCTTGCGCAGGTGGTGGAGCAGTGGCCGGGATTCGGCGGGTACTACCTGGAGCTTGGGAACCGCAAGCCGCCCCACTGGTATGTCGCAAGAGTCTACATGCTGGACGCCTGTCAGTATGAAGAGGCCAAAATGGCAGTGAAGCAATTGGTTGACGTTGAGCGATTCGGGCAAGACATTTTTGGTGTGTACGCGGTAGAGGCAGACTACTCCATCGTGCAACTGGGCCGGTGGTACGAGTACGTCAGCGGGCTAACCGACCCCGGACTCGTTGTAACTGACATCGACGAAAGCAGGAACCGGCTTGAGATACGCGTGGTGGACGATGCCGCCGCACAGAGAGTCGAGGAGAAGCTGAAGGAGTTGCCGGTGCCTCGCGAGGCGGTTGCCGTCAGGATTAGAGAGCCTGTCAAGCTGTATGAAACGCCGAGAGGCTCGATTCCGCCGGTTGAGCTCAAGGAAGAGCTCAGCGATGCGCTGCTTCAGGACCTGGAGGCCATCGCCCTCCAGAAGGGCATATCGCTCGAGGCCGTTATAGAGCAGTATGGGTCGAAAGGCAATTTACACACGGTGTTCGACGCGATCAGTGTGATGTTTCCCGACGATTACGCCTGGTCAAGTGTAGAGATAGGCGGCCGCGGCCAGATCGGATTCGCAGGGCGGCCCCCGGCTGCGGCGCTCTGGATGATCGAAGGTTACGTCAACGCACACCGGTGGGGCGCTTCCGTAGAGGTACACTCCCACGTGGGCTTCAATGAGCTGGAGAGGCGGAATGCAACCGTATTCCACTCCGTCATGTACGAAGCTCCTGAAGTCGGCGTAGGCCGCGCCAGGTTTGACTCAGAGATCGGGCGTCTAACTGCGGATCTTTGGGTACACGGCGCCGTCTGTGATACCGCCGTTATCGACGACGTCCGGGCCAGGGTAACTGAGGCCGTCGTTGATGCGACCAGAGCCGATATTCTCAACAGCATTAACATCGACCTGATCGTCTACCCGACCGACCCGGCTCTGGTCGATCCGGTGGATGGCCCGGTGCTGAGCTTCGCATCGGCTATCGAGGTGTTTGGCATGGACAGCATAGTCAGCGGGACCGTGGTGTTCGACGAGAACACCGGATGCCTGTACCTCAATCGAAAACCGGTGATGTGGCCGTTCGGGGCATCCTGGCAGGCCGATCCGCCCGCGGTGAAGCTGCAGGGGCAAGTGATTGAGCCTGGCATGTCCGTCAAAGGTGGAGGCGGAGAGATTTCTATTGGATCCATCGACAATGTCGCCGGGCCCGACGTGGCCGACGCGGCAAAGCTATGCGCCTACCATGTCGACAGTGAGAGGGTAGCCTACTTCAACGTAGGCAGCGAAGTAGACGTGGTCCCCTGACAGTCCGGCGCTGAGAGCCTCTTTCGTCCCACCCCTCGCCGCATTGAAGCGCGTCTGCCCATATTGTAGAATAGCCTCAGCCCGAATCAGAGGTAGGATCACGCCATGCCACCCGTCCGGCCACTGCCGGGAATGAGAGACGAGACCCCGCAGGAGCTCCATCGCAGGACCACCGCCCGCGACATCCTCCAGGCGCACCTGTCGTCCCACGGCTACCGCGCCATAGACACGCCGCTCCTGGAGCCAACGGAGCTGTTCCTGCGCAAGTCCGGCGGCGAGCTGGCCACCCGCATGTACACCTTCAATGATCCGGGCGGCAACCGAGTCAGCCTGAGGCCGGAGTTCACGCCCTCCGTCATCCGCTACTACCTGGAGCGGGCGGAAGGGGAGCCGCTTCCCATGCGCCTCCAGTACACCGGCCCCGTATTCCGCTACGACGAAGCCGGGCGGTTCAACCAGGTACACCAGACCGGCGCGGAGGTTATCGGCGCCGCGTCGCCCGACTCCGACGGCGAGCTGCTCGCGCTGGCGATGGATGGCCTGTCTCAGCTCGGCGCGCCCTCGCCCGTGTGCATCGTGGGACACGTGGGCGTCCTGCATCTGATGCTGAGCGAGATCGGAATCTCGTCGAGAACGCGGGACTTCCTAATCGGCTGCCTGCCTGTGCTCAGGGATGGCTCAGCCAGCGCTGCAAGCATACTGGAGCAGGCACGCTCCCGGGGCCTTGTGAAGGGTGACGAGGGCAGCCGCCCGTCTGTCCTGCCCGCAAACGGCACAGGGAGACAGGAGGCCATTGACGCCCTGCGCCACCTCTTCCACGACTCCCTCAGCGGCATACAGGGCAGCCGCTCCACGGACGAGATCCTCACCCGCTTCATGGGCAAGCAGGAGCAGGGCGACGACGCCAAGAGCGTGGAGCAGGGTGTCTCGCTGCTCTCCCGCGTCGCGTCCGCCGGCGGAGACGAGGAGCAGGCCATGTCGCGGCTGGCCTCGGCGCTCCGCGAGCATGGCGTCGGTCGCGAGTCCCTCTCGCCGCTCGAGGAGGCGCTCGCCGCGTTCCACCTGCGCAGGCCGAAGACGCCGCTACTGGTGGACGTCGGCCTGGTGCGCGGGATGGCCTACTACACCGGCATGGTGTTCGAGATACGCGCCTCCGACCGCAACGGCGAGATCGCAGTGTGCGGCGGCGGGCGCTACGATGGCTTGGTCAAGGCCCTGGGCGGGCGCGACGACGTGCCCGCGCTTGGCTTCGCATACACGCTTGAGAACCTGCTGGGGCTGCTCCCGGAGGACACGCCCCGGAGCCTGGAGGAGTCGCATTCTACGCCTGGCCATTCCCAGCGACGGTGAGCTCTACGAGTCCACCCTGAGCTTCCTGCGCAGCAGCGGCCTGCCGGTGGAGCGCGCCAACTCGCGCCGCTACACCGGCACCATCGGCGGCGGGTCTGGCGCCACCGTCCTGTTCCAGCGGACGGCGGACATCCCGCTGAAGGTGGAGGAGGGCAGCGTGGACCTGGGCATCACCGGACTGGACCGCTACATGGAGATGTGCCCGGAGGGAGGAGACGCCATCCTGGTCATGGACGACCTGGGCTATGGCGGCTGCAAGCTCATGGTGGGCGTGCCCGACTCGTGGCTGGACGTGGACTCTATGAGCGACCTGGCGGACCTCTCCGTGGACATGCGCGAGCACGGCCGCGACCTCAAGATCGCCACCAAGTATCCGAGGCTCGTGGAGCGGCACATGCTCAGGCACGGCGTGAGCTACTACTCAGTGGTCCAGTCCAGCGGCACCCTGGAGGCGGCGCCCGCCATGGGTTTCGCTGATATCATCGCGGACATTTCCTCGACGGGCACAACCATGCGCGAGAACCGGCTGAAGACGGTGGAGAACGGAACCATCCTGGCTTCACAAGCGTGCATCATCGGCAACGGGCGTCGACTTGCCGAGGAGCCTGTGGCACTGCGCGAGACGCGCATTCTGTTAGAGCAGGCGGAGGCACACCTGCGCGCAAGGGACTTCTTCAGCATCACCGCAAACATCCTCGGCACTTCACCTGAGGAAGTTGCGGAAGAGGTCACGCGAAGACCGGAGGTCTCCGGCCTGAAGGGCCCCACTATCGCAAGGGTGTACAGCGAGGACGAAGGGACGTGGTTCGCCGTGACTCTGGTTGTGCCCAGGGAACGCCTCCTGGAGGCCGTCGACCACCTGCGTGAGATTGGCGCTGGGAGCGTGACGGTCTCTCAGTCCCACTACGTATTCCAGGACCGTTGCAACGCCTACCAGTCGCTTCTGCAGGCGCTTGGACGGGCGGGCTGAGGGTCGGAGGAAGCAATGCCCAACCTCAGCGCCCACCTGGGCATGGCCAAGGAAGCCGCCTCGCGGCTTGAGCATCCCGTGATCAATAGACACCTGGGGGCCTTCCTGCTTGGCTCGGTGACTCCTGACATCCGCATCATCACCAAGGGGAAGCGTGACGACACCCACTTCGCGGACCTGGACTTCCACAACAAGGGCGACGGCCTGGACGGCATGTTCCGACTGCATCCCCACCTGGCCAGCTTCGGCGACCTCTCCGAGGCCACCGTGGCCTTTGTAGTCGGCTACGCGTCCCACCTGCTGTCCGACGAGCTATGGATTCTCGGCCTGTACCGACCGTACTTCGGCAATCGCGCCGTCTACGAAGACCCGCACCAGGGTGACCTGATGGACAGGGCATTGCAGCTGGAGCTCGACAGGCGGGAGCAGCTGGCTCTGGGCGGTCTCGAGACGCTCCGCCCGTACATCGCGCAGGCGGAAAAGGACGTGGACGTCGGCTTCATCTCGTCGGACACGATGTGCGAGTGGCGCGAGTGGATCGAGGGAACGCTGAGCTGGAGCTTTACCTGGGATCGCCTGAGATTCATGGCCCGCCGCGTTGTGGCGCGACGGGCGGACGAGACCAATCGCACACAGGACATGGTGGAGGAGTTCCTTGAGTCCGTCCCTCGCGGGCTGGACCGCATCTTTGAGACCATTGACCGGCAGCTCTTCGAAGACTTTCGGGAGCGCAGCATCAGTGACCTCATGGAGTTCTCGCGGGAGTACCTCGCATGAGGGTAGTCAGAGGAATAGAGGAGGGCAGAAGGGCTCTCGATCGCGAGGCGTTCCTGCGGGATCAGGCCTCCTCGCCGGAGATGGCTGCGGGTATCGAGCGGGTCTTCGGGCAGCCCATGACGCCTGAGGAGGTCGTCGCGCTCATCATCCGCGACGTGGCAGAGCGCGGCGACGAGGCCGTTCGGGAGTACACCCGCCGCATAGACGGAGCCGAGCCGGAGTCCCTGGAGCTGACTCGCGATGAGGTGAGGCTTCTAGGATCGGAAGTGCCGCGGGAGATTGTGGACGCGCTCAACACGTCCGCCTCACGCGTCCGGCAGTACCACGCAGCGACCATGCCGAAACCGTGGATGGACATGGACAACGGATTCGGCGAGATCATTACGCCCGTGGAGCGCGTGGGCGTGTATGTTCCCGGAGGGCGCGCCGCGTACCCGTCCACTGTGCTGATGACCGCGATACCCGCGAGAGTTGCCGGTGTGAGGGAGATCGTGCTGGCGACTCCGCCACGCGGTGAGCAGGGACCGCCGCCTGCGGTTATGGCCGCCGCGCAGGTTGCCGGAGTCAGGCGTGTCTTTCAGATCGGTGGCGCTCAGGCAATCGCCGCAATGGCCTACGGCACCGAGACGGTCCCGAAGGTGGACATGATCTGCGGCCCGGGCAACGTCTTCGTGACGCTTGCCAAGAAAATGGTGTACGGGCAGGTGGGCATCGACGGGCTGGAAGGCCCCACGGAAACTCTCATCATCGCGGACGAGACCGCCAACCCGGCGCTGTGCGCGGCCGACCTGCTGGGCCAGGCCGAGCACGACCTGCTGGCTACGCCGGTGCTGATCACCACCTGCGAGGAATTGATAGCCCCGATCCAGGAGCAGTTGCAGCGGCAGCTGGCCGCCCTCCCTCGCGGCGACACCGCAGCGGCCTCCATCGACGGGCGCGGCGCTTTCGTCGTTGTGGACAACCTCGACGAGGCGATTCAGCTCGCCAACGAGTACGCCCCTGAGCACCTGTGCCTCATGATCAGCGAACCCTGGAGCGCCGTGGGCAAGGTGCGCCACACTGGGGGAATCTTCCTCGGTGACCACTCGCCGGAGGTTATGGGCGACTACGTCGCCGGACCCAGCCACGTGATGCCAACGGGAGGCACGGCCCGCTTCAACTCCTGCCTTGGCGTTTCGCAGTTCATCAAGCGCACGCCGGTGGTCGCGCTGGACCCTGCGATGGCGCGCAGGCTCACCGGCACGGCCGCGATACTGGCCCGCGCAGAGCAGTTCGACGCCCACGCACGGGCCGTGGAGATCAGGCTGGAGCGCGGCGGGCGTGACGGCGCCGGCGGAGGAGGAGCGGTCTGAACCGCGCTTAGGAGCACACATTGGACGTTTCCAGGCTATTTCGCCCCGACTTACGGGAGCTGCGGCCATACCAGGCCGTAGACTCTCCGGCCGCGCTCGCTCAGACCGCCGGAATACCACCGGAGAGCGTCATCAAGCTGAACGCCAACGAGAACCCCTACGGCCCATCGCCGCGGGTGCTGGAGGCGCTTGCCGGCTACCGGGGCTACCACATCTACCCGGATGCCGGCCAGGTCGCCTGCAGGAGGGCGCTTGAGGAGTACACCGGCTTGTCTGCGGAGTACATCATGGCCGGCGCGGGAGCGGACGAGATTATCGATTTGGTGCTCAGGGCCACGATTGAGCCGGCCGACAGGGTCATCAGCTGTCCTCCTACCTTCGGTATGTACTCCTTCAGCACACAGGTGAACGGTGGCACACTGATAAACATTCCCAGGGACGATGACTTTCAGGTGGACATCGACGAGGTCAAGAGCGTGATTGGCACCATGACCAAGGTCATCTTCCTGACTTCGCCCAACAACCCCACGGGCAACTCCGTCACCGAGGAAATGGTGCTGAGCCTGCTGGACTCGCCCATACTCGTGGTTGTAGACGAGACCTACTTCGAGTTCAGCGGTCAGACGTTTGCCCACCTGGTGCCGGAGCATCCAAACCTTGTGGTGCTGCGAACGCTCAGCAAGTGGGCCGGTCTGGCCGGACTGCGCATAGGCTACGGAATCATGGCGCCAAGGCTGCTGGAACTGCTCATGGACATCAAGCAGCCCTACAATGTCAACGCCGCCGCGGAAGTGGCGCTGCTGGCATCCCTGGCGGACCTCGACCACCTGATGGGTAACGTGGCCGCGATTGTGGAGGAGCGTGAGCGTCTATTCGCCCGTCTGAAGGACATCCCGGGAATTCACCCGCTCCCGTCCTCGGCAAATTTCCTGTTGTGCGAGGTCGACCACGGGAAGGCGCTGCCAGTGTTTCAAGCGCTGGCGCGGAAGGGTATCTTTGTGCGATACTTCAACGCGCCGCGGATCAGGGACTCACTGCGGATATCCGTTGGCCGGCCGGAGCACACCGATGCGCTGGTCACCGCCCTGGAGGAAACCCTCGTAGGGCCGTAGGCTTCCGGCGCCGGGCACGCGCCGCACGCAATCGACTTGCTGGAGACGCACGTGAGCGATCGCAGGGCGACCGTCAGGAGGGACACCCGGGAGAGCCAGGTTGAGGTTACGCTGGACCTCGACGGCACCGGGCAGGCCTCCGTTGACACCCCTAACGGCATGCTGAACCACCTGCTGGAGCAGCTGGCTCGCCACGGCCTAATAGACGTGACTGTCACGGCTTCTGGTGACCTCTCGCCGGGGTGGCATCACCTTGTGGAGGACGTGGGCATTGTGCTGGGTCAGACGCTTCACCAGGCACTGGGAGAGGGGAAGGGCATCACTCGCATGGGGCACCAGGTAGTGCCCCTGGACGAGACGCTGGTGATGGTGGCGCTCGACCTGGGAGGCAGGCCCTACGCGGTGGTGAGAGCCGCCTTCGATGGCCCTACCATAGGTGACCTGCCGTCCGACCTGGTTCGCCACTTCCTGGAGGTTTTTGCGCTGGAGGGCAAGGTGAACCTGCACGCCCAGGTGCTCGCCGGCGCCAACGATCACCATCGCGCCGAGGCGCTGTTCAAGGCGCTGGCCAGGGCACTGCGGACGGCGGTTGCGGTTGATCCCAGGGCCGCGGGCGATGTGCCCAGCACGAAAGGCACGATCAGCGAGTAGAACGCCAGCTAGGCGGGCGCCTCTTCCACGTCGTAGCGGTAGCTCTCGATAACCGGGTTGGCCAGCAGCCTGCGGCACATCTCATCCACCATGGCCTCCGCCTCCGAGCGCGCCCCAGCGTCCAGCCTGATCTCAAGGTACTTGCCGGCCCGCACGTCCTCGGCGCCGCTGAAGCCAAGGCTCCTCAGCCCGCCAAGGATGGTTCGGCCTTGCGGATCGTTCACGGTGGGCTTGAGAGTGACGTACACCCTGGCGAGAAACATCGGCGCTCCTAGCGGAAGGTGGACGGCCCGCGGCCAAGGTAGGTTTGGATGAAGTCGTCGATGCGCGGGTCGTCGAAGATCTCCAGCGTGTCTATCCAGCCCCACGCCGTGAGAGCAATCGTCGTGTCAATCGCCGAGTTCGGTGCGAGAACCACGCCCTCCGGGTAGCGGTTGACCACAGACTCCAGCTGTCCCACTAGGCCAGGGCAATCCTCAGGGCAGTTGTACTGCACCATGATGCCTCCCCGCTCAAGGTATGACACCTGTTCCTCGTCGATTACCTCCTCTGCGCGACTGCCCCAGGTGATCTCCTCCAGCGGGATGTCGTAACGCCAGCCGGAGGTGGGTGGCGAGGAGCTGTACGCCGGATGGGGCTGGTCGGGCTCAACCACCTCGTTGGCCTGTATGCTCACCTCGACGCCCTGCTCGGCGGAGGTCTCCGCGGTCCGCCCCACCTGGCCAAGCGAGGCCGGTATGACCAGGGAGAGCACGATCATCACGCCGCCGATGCCGACAATGGCCCCGAATGCGTATCTTCTGAACCGCTTGCGAGATCGCTGCCTTTCACGGCGCGACTCCCGCCTGTCGTGTCGCTGCAGTGCCCTGCGCCTGCGATCCCGCCCCCTTGCCGCCATTAGCCCGCCTGCCCTTCGAGGTCGGTCCAAGCCTGTCCGGTGATGCGCTCGAACGCCTCGATGTACCTGTCGCGAGTCATGTCCACAACGTCCGGGGGCAGCTCCGGCGCAGGGGGCTCCCGGTCCCAGCCGCTGTTCAGGAGCCAGTCCCGCACGAACTGCTTGTCGAAGTTGGGCTGAGACTTGCCTGGCTCGTAGCCCGCGGCGTCCCAGAAGCGGCTCGAGTCCGGAGTGAGAAGCTCGTCAATCAGTATCAGCTCGCCGTCCAGAAGCCCGAACTCCATCTTGGTATCGGCGATGATGATGCCGCGGGCCCTTGCCTCGTCCCTGGCAAACTCGTAAACCCTGCGGCTCGTATCCTCCAGCTTCTCAGCCAGCTCCGGGCCCACCATGTCCCGCACCTCGTCCATGCTCATGGGCATGTCGTGGCCCGTCTCCGCCTTGGTGGTAGGCGTGAAGAGCGACTGCGGGAACATATCGCCCTCCCTCATGCCCTCCGGCATTGCCGAGCCGCCCACCGTGCCACTCGAACGATACTCCGCCCACGCAGATCCGGTGATGTAGCCCCGGACCACGCACTCAATGTCGATTCGCTCCGCCTTTCGGACCACCATGGCCCTGGCGGCGATCTCCGGGGCGAGGTCGCCCGGCAGAGTCGCACCTGTTGAGCCGGCTTCAAGCCTGTCCGCTTGGTTCGCCATGGCGATGAGGTGATTGGGGACTATGTGGCCCGTTCTCTCGAACCAGTAGCTCGACAGGCGTGAGAGCACCAACCCCTTCTGCGGTATGGCCGTTGGCAGCACCACGTCGAACGCCGAAATGCGGTCCGAGGCCACCATCAGAAGGCAACCGTCTCCGAGATCGAAGGTGTCGCGCACCTTGCCGCGGTGCAGCAGGTTGGGTAGTTCCGTGTATGCAATGGCATTTTCCGGCATGTCGATACGCTCCTCCGTTAGTCGTCGAGGCCCAGCCTCATGAACGAGTCCTCGACGTATCTCATGTAGTAGTTGTAGTCGAAGATTGCCTCCAGCTCATCGCCAGGCAACCTCTCCGTCACTTCAGGTTCCTGCCTGAGCAGATCGCGGAAGTCAGCCGACTCGTCCCACGACCTCATCGCGCAGGCCTGGACGATCTCGTAGGACCGCTCGCGGCTCAGCCCGCTCTCCAGCAGCGCTATCAGCACCCTCTGTGAGAACACGAGTCCCCTGGTCAGCTCTATATTTTGCCGCATCCGCTCCGTGTACACCCGCAGGCCGGACATGACTCGGGTGAAGATGTCCAGGATGTAGTCCAGGGCCATGCAGGAGTCGGGTAGAATCAGGCGCTCCGCCGAGGAGTGACTGATGTCCCTCTCGTGCCACAGCGCCACGTTCTCGAGCGCAGTCACTGAGTGGCCGCGGATGAGGCGCGCCAGTCCGCAGACCCGCTCCGAAAGCTCCGGGTTCTTCTTGTGCGGCATGGCGGACGAGCCGGTCTGTCCCTGACCGAACGGCTCCTCGACCTCCCTGACCTCCGTACGCTGGAGACCCCTGACCTCCGTGGCGAACTTCTCAAGGGAAGCCGCAACGAGCGCCAGCGTAGTGACGAATTGGGCGTGGCGGTCCCGCTGCACCACCTGGTTGGAAACAGGGCAGGGCGTTATGCCGAACTGGGCGCACACGCGCTCTTCGATCTGCGGAGGAACGGTGGCGTACGTACCCACAACCCCGGATATCTTGCCCACGGCAATCGTGCGGCGCGCCTGCTCCAGGCGCTCCCGCTGCCGCCGCATCTCGTCCCACCAGAGCGCCATCTTCAGGCCGAACGTGGTTGGCTCGGCGTGGACGCCGTGGGTGCGGCCCATCATGGGAGTCTGCTTGTGCTCCACGGCCAGCTTGCGAATTGCGGTCATGAGCGCGTCCACGTCCTCCAGCAGTATGTCGGCGGCCTCCACCATCTGGAGGCTTTGCGCCGTGTCCTGGACGTCGTGTGAGGTGAGGCCCATGTGGAGCCAGCGGCCTTCATCGCCCAGCCCGGCCGTTACCGACTGGAGGAAGGCCGTCATATCGTGGCGCGTGCGCTCGAAGACCTCACTCATGCGTACCGGGTCGTAGCGAGCCGTGCGGAGCTTGGCCATGTCGTCCAGCGGAATTGTGCCTTCCTCAGTCCACGCCTCGCAGACTGCAAGCTCCACCTGGAGCCACTTGTCGTTCTTGTTTTCCTCCGACCACACCTGCTTCATGGCTGGCCGGGCATATCTGTCAATCACCCTGCACCTCTTGGGTCCGGCTCAAACGGCCGCCTGAAAATGATACCCCGTTCGAATTCTCGCTACAAGGGAATTCTCCGAGCGATTGCACCGAAAACGGCTGCGTGTCAATTGCGGCGGAGCTCTTCCAGGAACTCCTCCAGCACTGCGAGGCCCTTGTCCAGCCCTGTTACCAGCCAGCCGTTGTCTGCGCGACGCCACAGCGTGAACGCCAGGGCTTCCTCCACGGCGCCCGCGTCGCCGCGCTCCAGCGTCAGGGCAATCTCCACGGTCGCAACCTGCGCCTCGTCTGCGTTCTCGGTGACTGTGGGCATGCCGTCGGCCAGATCGTAGAGCACCAGGCCGCTGCGCTGCCAGCTGACGTCGTCACCGGCGGCTGCCAGGGCGCTCGTCAGCGCCTGCACCAGCTCCCTTCGGCCCTCCACGCGTGTGATTGACTGCTCCGGCGCCAGGTCTGCAGGGGCGGGTCCAAGCTCCGACAGCTCCCATCGCTCAATGGCCTTATCGGCGTCGCCGCTCGCGGCGTCCGACAGGTAGGCCTCGACCACCTCCGCGGGCCCGGTGGCGCCTGCGCAGGACACCAGGAGCAGCGAAAGTGCTGCCGCCGCAAGCAGCGCGAACGTTGAACGGCTAGCCTGAGGCCAGACGTTCCCTGTACTCGCCATACGCCTTCTTGATGTCGTCGTGCTTGAGGGCCAGGATTGCCGCCGCAAGGTATGCGGCATTTCGCGCGCCCCACGAGCCCACGGCCACGCACGCCACGGGCACGCCCGGAGGCATCTGCACGATGGAATGAAGCGCATCCACGCCGCCCAGCTGGCTGGAGGGCAGTGGTACGCCTATTACCGGGAGCGTGGACCAGGACGCCATCACCCCGGGAAGCGCAGCCGAGCCGCCCGCACAGGCTATGATAACCTCAAGACCCCGCTCGGAAGCGTTCTTGGCGTACTCCCGTGCCTTCTCAGGCGTACGGTGCGCCGAGATCACCGACATCTCGTTCGGGATCCCAAGTTCGGTGAGGACCGTAAGGGTATCCTGCACCATGGACTCGTCCGACCGGCTGCCTACTACCACTCCTACCAACGGCATCTCATGCCCCCTCTTCCGTTTTGTGGATTGCTGCTATGTCCGAGCGATAGAATGCGCCGTCAAAGCTCACCTTAGCGGCGCCGCCGTACGCCCGCTCCCGCGCCTCGGCCAGGTTCCCCCCGCTGCCCACAACGGTGAGCACGCGACCGCCCGAGGTCACTGCTTCCGCGCTACCGCCGTCCGCGGCGCGTGTACCCGCGTGGAAAACCTCGCCGAACAAGGCCGCCTCCGACAGGCCCGCTACGGGCAAGCCGGTCACGTACGACCCCGGATAGCCGCCCGATGCCACTACCACGCCCACGCAGGCGTCATCGCTCCACGTAATTGGCGTTTCGCTAAGCTTGCCGTCAAGCGTGGCGAGAACAATCGACGCCAGGTCCGTGCTGAGGCGCGCCAGCAGGACCTGTGCCTCCGGATCGCCCAGCCGGCAGTTGAACTCGATGACCTTGGGGCCGTCCTCCGTGAGCATGAGGCCGCCATACAGGATTCCGCTGAACGGGGAATCCTCCCACGCCATCGCCCGTGCGACCGGCAGCATGACGCGTTCTCGAATGTCGCGTTCCAGTGCGTCGTTCCAGAACACCGGCGGGCTGTACGCGCCCATGCCACCCGTGTTAGGACCGCGGTCGCCGTCGTGGGCGCGCTTGTAGTCGCAGGCGGCAGCCAGCGGCGATACCGACTCGCCGTCCACGAAGGCGAAGACGCTGACTTCCAGCCCTGTAAGCCACTCCTCCACAAGCACTCTTTCCCCGGATTCGCCGAAAACCCTGTCCACCATGCACTCACGCAGCGCCATGAGAGCCTCATCCACGGTGCGTGCCACCGTCACGCCCTTCCCGGCGGCTAGCCCGTCCGCCTTGACCACCAGTGGAGGGGAGAGCTTGCGAACGAAGCGAGCGGCGTCATCGTACGACTCGAACACCTCTGCGCGGCCCGTGGGGATGCCGTGCCTGAGCATGAGTTCCTTTGCGAAAACCTTGCTGCTCTCGATGCGTGCCGCCGCAGCTGTTGGCCCGAATATGCGCAGGCCCTCCCCCTGAAAGCGGTCCACGATACCCATCGCAAGCGGAATCTCCGGCCCAACGACAGTCATGTCCACGCCCAGGTCTCTCGCCGAGCGCGCCAGGCCGTCCAGGTCGGTGTCGAGTACGGGAACGTTCTCGGCGACTGCCGCCGTGCCGGCGTTGCCGGGCGCTACGTACAGGGTTTCCACGAGCGGGCTGCTGCTCAGTTTCCAGGCGATGGCGTGCTCCCTCGCGCCGCCTCCGACGACCAGAACCTTCATCGCGCCCTCCCGGAGGCCCGTGTTCCCTTGGGAGGCGTCATTCGTACGTACTCAATTGCGGTTTCAAGCCAGGGTAGAAGCGCATCCACGCCGCCGTCCTCATCGACGGGAAACGACACCCAGTCACCGAATCGACGGCCGGGCGTGGGCGTGAAGGGTACAGCGAGCCCGCCATCGAGTGCCTGCTTGCGGTGGGGTTCGGGGAGCTTCGTTGCCACTGCGCCTTTGTGGTACACGGCAAACAGCCGGTCTCCCAAGAAGTACCCGTGACCCCCGAACATCCTGCGCGTGGACACGTCCGTCCAGGGGAGCAGCGCTGCGTCCAAGTCGCTCTGCACCGAGGCGTCGTTGGTCATTTGATCTGCCGGCATCACGACGTTGGCAGCGCTCCGAGCTGCTGCATCAGCCCCAGCATGTCCGTCTGAAAGCAGTACTCCGAGACCTTCCCATTTGCGATGCGCACCATCCGCAGACCCTCAACTCTTACGGAGCGGCCGGTCGCGGGCATGCCCAGGAAGTCGCCGGTGTGCGTTCCCGTGGTGGTGTGATGTCCCATGACCAGATCGTCCTCCGCAACCAGCGAGTCGATCTCAACGTGCATGTCCGGAAATGCGTTGTGCATGGCGGCTATCATCAGTCCAAAGCCCTCGGCGCCTCCCGGCATCCCTGGCGGTGGCTCGGCGTGGCCGGTGAAGTCCTCGGCAAGCAGGTCATCCAGCAGGGCCATGTGCTTGTGGTTCATGACGCCGTCGAAGGACCTTCGGTATATCGCCTTGTTCTCCTCCGTGGACACGGCTCACTCCCGGCCTGGAGATGTGTGGTACGTGTGCCGGCTGCCCTGACGCCTGCCGCCGGCGTGCTACGAACCCGTGAGCGATTATATCACACGGCCTGTCAACGATGACTTCCACAGGCCGACCGTGCGCCGCCGCTCAGCCGCGGCCTCCGAAAAGGTCGTCGGCGTCGCGCTCCATCTGGCGCCGCATCTCGGACGCCTCCATGAAGCCGAGCTCGCGGTAGGACTCAGCCGTGCCGTAGTCCCTGACGCGAAGCACCACGGGAATCGGCACCGAGTGTCCGAACACCAGCGACTGCTGCTTGCTGTCCAGACGGCTCAGCACGGAGCGCAGCTCACGCGCGCCGTATGTCCCGGCCGTGACGGCGTCCACGTCCCGCTCGTTGTCCAGCAGGCACACCAGCTTCGTGCCCAGCTGGCTCATGATCTCCTCGTCGATGCCGCTGGGGCGCTGGTCCACCACGAGCAGCGTCACGTTGTACTTCCGCATCTCCCGTGCGATGTTGCCGAAGGTCGTCTGGGAGGCAACCTCTTTACTCAGGAACCTGTGAGCCTCCTCGATGGTGATCACCAGCGGGCGCGGCTCCCGCGATGCGTCGCCCATAGCCTCTTCCTTACGCCTCACGTAGCGCGCGTGTATGCGACGCGTGAGCAGGTTGGCCACGAGCATGTACGCCGACAGGTCATGCCTGTACCTTCCGAACTCAAGCACAACGTGGATGCCTCTGTCCAGGTAGCGAAGTATCTCCTCAACCGACTCGTCCGACTCCCTCTCGGTCATGAAGTCGAACCGCCGGAAGCGGCTCAGCCGGTTGTGGAGCGTGGACAGCGCCCTCTCGTTTACGTTCAGCTCCGCGGCCAGCTCGCGCATCTCTGCTCCGCCGAGGTCCAGGAACCGCCTGACCCATCGCTCCTGCCCGTAGTGCCGCGCCAGGGCGTAGGCGGCGTCCGCAGCCACCTCCGACAGGTTCAGGTTCTGGCGCAGCAAGTCGATGTCCTCCGGCTCTATCTGGTTGTAGCCCACCCGCAGCAGGTAGTCCGGCGAGACCCCGCGCCTGCGGCTGTGGTCCTCGTCCAGCGAGAACACGCCAACCCTCGAAGGGAACAGCTGCTTGATGCCCTTCACCATGCCTGCGCCCTCGGACGTTCCCATCCAGCCGTACTCGCTCTCCATGTCGAACACCAGGTTTACCGCGGCGCTCTTCTGGAGAATTCCGGCGAGCAGCAGCCGCGTGAGGAAGCTCTTGCCCGTGCCGCTCTTGCCAAAGACGCCGTTGGAGCGCGTCACAAACTCTTCCAGGTCAAGGCACACCCGCGTCTCCATGTCCAGCGGGCTGCCGACCCAGAAGTGGCGATTGTCCTCCGCGCCGAACACCACCTGCACGTCCTCCTCTGAGGCAAGGCGGACGGGCGCGAAGTGCGGGGGCACCGTGCGGGCGGGCGAAGGGCCCTCGACCGAGGCGAGCTCGCCCTCGATAGCCAGCATGGGCAGCACCCTGAGCGTCGAGTAGGCGGCGGAGCTCGCAACCACCCCGGCGATGAGCGGGTTGGACGTGTCCGGCGGGTTGGTCCGGATGGCCTCGTCCGACCACTCCAGCGCAATGTCTGTGACCACGCCGTAGAAGCGGCGGCTCTGCCCCTGAATCACCACGTGCTGCCCCAGTGCCATCTCTTCCACCGCGGTACCCGGCGATAGTCGAACGTCCACACCGCGGGCCATTGATCCGCCGATGACGACGCCAAGGAAACGACCGGCTCCATCCCGTTCCATCACGGCCCGGCCCTCAGCAGTATGGACTCGACAAGGCGAAAGTCGCCCGGGAACAGCGCGGCCAACTGTCTGCCTGCGCCGGCCAGGAATGCCTGCGGATCGGCCTGCGCGGAGACGACGCGCCGCAGGAACGCCGACACCACCTCTTCAAGCGCAGCCACGCCCGAGCCGGCCAGCAGCCGCAGGCAGTCGGTCGACGACGAGAACGCCGCCGCCTCGTGGGTTGCGCACACGTGCACGAAAGCGTATATGGGAGGCGGCGACGGCGGCAGGTGGTAGCGCGTCTCACCGCCGCCGACATGCCCCACGATCACAGCCCGGAAGTCCGTACGCAGAAGGTGCTCAAGCTGCGGGTTGCTGCGGTAAACGTCCTCCTCGGTGGCCTCGTCCTCGCCACGCGCGGTGGGCCTGCGGCTCGGATCGATGCCTCTGGTGGCAACTTCATGCACAACGCCGTACGCGGGGTATGGGCCGCCCGTCCTCACGAGCGCGCCCAGATGCGGTGCGCCGTAGAGCCTGTAGCTCTGCGCCACGAATCCGGTGGAGCTGCTCTCCACGACCTCGCCCACACGTGCCTCGTCGCCTAGAGCCACTTCAACCTCTTGCTGCGGTCCTTCAGCGAGGTGTACACCGGCAGCCGGTGCGCGCCGAGCGCCGTCTCGACCATCACGCGGAACTCCTCGCGGTCGCCGGCGGTGACCACCGCCTGCTCGTGCGCCTCCGATATGGCGACGGGGTAGCCGTGTCCCTTCCGGCACTGGTCGACGATACCTGCATGTACCAGCGACAGCAGCTCCGGGGAGTCGGCCACCCACTCGGGAATCTCTACCCTCGCAATCTCCGCGCCGGCGTTCAGATAGAAGAAGTGAACAGCGTGATCACCGTAGGAGCGCTCCACAATTGACGATGTGGTTAGGTTCACGTCCGAACGTTCCCCGTCGTCCAAAAGCGCCCCGAAAACGTCCCGGTCCATGACGCCTGCGACGGCGTCGCACGGGCGCCGGCCCGAAGAGAGCGACCCGCAGTGCAAGTCGCAGTTGGCCGCCTCGTAGGGGCAGAGACGATCATCCAGGCGCAGGGCGTTCACCACATCTGCGCTGCGGGGAAGGCTGACGTAAGCCGCCAGGGCCAGGGGTCGGTCGCGGGCAAGCTCCCGCAGCCTGTCCATAGCCGGCAGGAACATGTCATCGATCAGGGCCTTCCGCACGAAATCCTGGTACGTCTGGCCGGCCAGCGCCCATAGAATCAGCGACCCGTCGATGAGGGCCAGCGTGGGCGTGTTCGCAGGGGACTGCTCCGCGAGCGCGGCCAGGGTCCGGAGCTCCTCCACGGAGCGCAGCACACCCAGCAGGCCGCCTTCCAGCGCCTGTGTGCGGCCGCTGCCGGGGTCGCGCAGGTACATGTCTTCGTCCTGGGGGTAGAGGCGCGGCTGGCTTCCGAGCTCCGCCATTGGCCGCTCTCCGTAGCGAATGTGAACTGTACCGAGATTGATCAGGTAGCACCGAGCCGCCATGTGCCTGTCCACGTCGATGTGCGAGCCGTCTACGGCCAGCGCTGCGTAGTCGGGAGGCGGGGCAGGGGAGGGGTGGCGGCCCCCCAGCGAGCCACGGAGACCGGCGACAAGGAAGGTCGTCCGACTCAGGGTACGCTTTTCCTCGATAACGTCGGCCTGTGCGGTCGAGAGGGTGTCCAGGGCCAGTGAAAGATGTGCCTCGCGCTCCGCCCGGCGCGCACTTAGTCCGGAAGCCATGCCTGCAACCTGGCCGGCGATCTTGTGCAGGTCTAGAGACACGTTGAAACTCGACTCCGCCTAGCGTAGGACCCGGTCGTCGCCCACGCGGCGGGTTATTCGCTGCTGGTCCAGGTGCTCCAGGAGCGCAAGGGCGTATTTCCGGCTGGTATTGAACCGGTCCCGCACCTGGCCAACGTTGACCTTGCCGTTCTCTCTGATGGCGGCCGTTACGGCATCAACAATCTCCCTGTATGCTGCGGCCTCATACACCACGACATCGCTGACGCGCACCACGCGGCCCTGGTCGACGAGCATTGCGAGCAGGTCCTCGTCGGGCTCTTCTCCCGTGGGCGGCGAGTATGGGTCTGATCGCAGCCGGACGATGTATCGCTCCACCAGGCGTGTCTGCTCCTCGCTGGGCGCGGCCTCATGCTGCGGCAGGCGCACCTGTCCGGCCTCGTCGGTGACGGCGCCGTCCTCCGACAGCCTCGCCACCACATGCGGAAACTCCTGGACCGACAACCCCAGCCTGCTGCGGAGCTCTTCCTTCTGCATTCCGCGGCGCAGCGGGTGCTCCCGGTGGTAGGTGCTCAGGGCGCCATTGGCGCGGCCCGCCAGCGCGCTCCAACCGGCCGCGGTGTAGAGCAGCGACCTGGACGCGAGCGAGCCTGCCGGAAGCGTCACAACCCCGCCCTCAATCGCCAGCTGCTCCACCACGCGCGTAGCCTCCTCCATCGAGAGGTTTGCGCGTCCGGACAGCGATTCGAGGGTGCACGGCTCCAAGGAGCGGATGGCCTGCAGGGCCATCTCGTCGATGCTGCCTCGCTCCAGCACCTCAAGACGCTCCAGCGTGGGGGCGTGGCGGCGCCTGTGGCGCTTGGCGTGCGTCTCCACCACGGCGCCGCCTCCGAGCGTTGCGTCCGACGAGCGAATTACGAAGTAGTCGCCCTTGACCAAGGCGAGGGGGTGGTCCAGGCGGACCTGCGCCCAGACCTCTTCGCCGGGCGCTGCCTCGTCGCGCTCCAGAAGGCGGACGCGTGCGACGCTTTCCGTGGCGCCGGTGTGGAACGTAACGGGCCTGTTGTGACGCAGGCCACGCGGCGCGCTGTCCAGGAGGCGTAGTCGCACGTCCGCGGCGATAGTAGGCCTTAGCCAGCCGGGAATGGTGATCACGTCGCCGCGCTCTATGTCGTCGTGGGACACCCCGGACAGGTTGACGGCAAGGCGCCGTCCGGGCGTCGCCGTATCCAGCTTCTGCCGGTGGCTCTGCAGGCCGCGAATGCGGGACACGCGGCCGGAGGGCAGCAGCGCCACCTCCATGCCTACGGAGAGGGAGCCGTCTATGAGCGTGCCGGTAACCACCGTTCCGAAGCCGGGCATGGTGAACGAGCGATCAACGGGTAGCCGCGGCCTCCCTGTGTCCCTTCGCGTCTCGGAGGCGTCCAACAGGCCGTCCACGGCAGCCAGGAGCTCCGGGATGCCTTCGCCCGTCACCGCGGATACGGCCACCATTGGCGCGCCCTCCAGCGTGGTGCCCTCCAGGACGTCCTCAACCTCCGCCATCACCAGCTCCACCATCTCCTCGTCTACCAGGTCGCGCTTGGCAATGACCGCCAGCCCCCTTTGCACGCGGAGCAGGTCCAGGATCGCCAGGTGCTCACGGGTCTGGGGCATCACCGACTCGTTTGCGGCGATCACCAGCAGGGCCAGATCGATACCGCCGACGCCTGCGAGCATGTGTCTGATGAATCGCTCGTGGCCGGGAACGTCGACGATGCTGACCTCGCGTCCGCTGGGAAGCGTGAGCCACGCAAACCCCAGCTCGATGGTGAGGCCCCGTTCCTTCTCCTCGCGGAGCCGGTCTGGGTCGATTCCGGTGAGGGCCTTCACCAGCGTGGACTTACCGTGATCAACGTGTCCTGCCGTGCCTAAAACGTACATGGGAAAGCTCCCGACGGGGCTGGAGTCAGGATAGCACAAGGGCAGGGCAGGGGCAATTTGAGAAGGATACGCGGATTAGCCAAAGAACCGCAGAAACACCTCGTTGCCGAGAAGCCGCCCGCGCGCCGTCAGTCGCACCACGCCGTCGTCACGCTCCAGCAGGCCGTAGCCGGTCAGCTCCACAAGCTGCTCTCCGAACACTGCGTCCAGGCTCCGGCCGAACCTGTTCTCGAACGAAGCAAGCTCCACGCCCTCGTCGAGCCGTAGCCCCATCATCATTGTCTCCGCCATTTCCAGCGCATCGTCCACACGCTCCACGCCGCCCACGACAGCGATTCGTCGTATGGCCTCCTCGGACAGGCCTGCCGGCGTACCATCCACCGGCGCAGCTTCGGCCATGCGCCTCACGTACTCCCTCGGCGATAGGAGGTTGTGGAACCTCCACCGGCCCAGGTAGGAATGCGCTCCCGGGCCGACACCTAGGTACGGGCCGTTCCTCCAGTACGTCAGATTGTGCCGGCTCTCCAGTCCCGGCCTGGCCCAGTTGGAAATCTCGTAGTGGCGGTATCCCTCCCGCTCAAGGAGTTCCTCAGCATGCAGGTACATGTCCGCCGCAAGGTCGGCGTCCGGCTCCGGAATCTCACCGAGCCTGACCTGTTGCTCCATGGGGGTGCCTTCCTCCAGCGTGAGGCAGTACAGCGACAGGTGCTGCGGTCCCAGAGCCAGGACGCCGTCCAGCGTATCCCGCCACTGCGCCATGCTTTGCAGTGGCAGGCCGTACATCAAGTCGAGGTTTACGTTGTCGAACCCGGCGCGCCTCACGGCACGGAATGCGTCCGCCACGTCCTGCGCCGTGTGACGCCTGCCGAGGAGCCTGAGCAGTCCGTCGTCCAGGCTCTGAACGCCGACGCTCAGTCGGTTGAAGCCAAGCTGCGCAAGGGACGCGGGCGCGTCGCCGAGAAGGTCGCCCGGGTTCGCCTCCATCGTGGCCTCCGCGTCGGGCGTGACCTTGAACGCGCGCCTGACGGCCGACAGCACGGCCTCGAGATCATGCGCGGGGAGGTAGGACGGCGTGCCTCCGCCTAAGAAGAGCGTTGTCATGGCGGGCCTGCAGAGCATGTCGCCCCACCGCTCGATTTCCGCGGCCAGCGCCTCTACGTAGGCCGGCATCATGTGCTCGATGCCCGCGTAGGTATTGAAGTCGCAGTAGGGGCACTTGGTCTCGCAGAAGGGAATGTGAACGTAGAGGGCAAGGCGATGGGGCATGGGTGTTTCTTCAATGTGGGCCTGTGTGTTCATTTGTGCCGGCCCTCCCGCGCCCGCTAGGTGTTGAAGAGGAAGTTGATTACGTCGCCGTCCTGGACCTCGTAGGTCTTGCCTTCCAGGCGCAGCAGGCCACGCTTCCGACCCTCCGGCAGCCCTCCACACTCGGTCAGGTGGTCGTAGGAGATGACCTCGGCGCGGATGAACCCCCGCTCGATGTCGGAGTGGATTTTGCCGGCCGCTTTCACGGCAGGCGTGTGCCGGTCGATTGTCCACGCCCGCACCTCGTCAGGGCCCACAGTGAAGAAGGACACCAGTCCCAGCAGCGCATAGGAGGCGCGGACTGCGCGATTGAGCGCCGGTTCCTGCAGCGCCATCGCCTCGCGAAGCTCCCCCGCCTCGTCGTCGTCCAACTCCGTCAGCTCCATTTCCAGCTTGCCGCACAGCGCCACGACCTCGACTCCGGGTCTGCCGTACCGCTCCCTCAGTTCCACCTCTATCTCAGGCGCACCGGCTGCGTCCTCCTCGCCGATGTTCCAGAGAGTGAGCAGAGGCTTTGCAGTAAGGAACCCGAAGTTGGCGAGCAGTCTGCGCTCCTCTTCGGAAAGCTCCTGCTCACGGATTGGCAATTCCCGCTCCAACTCGCCCTTGAGCCTGTCCAAGGTGTTGCGTTCCCTCAGCCGGGCCTCTCTCTCGCCCGCCCTGGCGCCCTTGAGCTCGGCCTCCAGGCGCTCCACTCGCCGTTCGAGAATGGCCAGGTCTGCGAAGGCCAGTTCCAGGTCCATGGCGGCCAGGTCGCGGTGCGGGTCGACGTCACCCTCCTCGTGCGGCACGGTGGGATCGCGGAACGCCCTGACCACGTGCAGGAGGGCGTCCGTCCTCTGCAGCAGGTTCAGGAGCTCTCCGGCAATGCCCTGCGAGCGGGCGGGGCCCTCGGGGGCTCGCGGGGAATCCACGTAGCGTACTTCCGCGGGCACCGTTTTCCGCGGCTTGAACATCTCGACCAGAGGCGCGATCCTACTGTCCTGCACCTTAGACACGCCCAGGTTGGGCTTTCTCGCGGACGCCGCCGCCGGGCCCACGTCCGCAGAGCCCCGACTCAGCGCGTTGAAGAGCGTGGTCTTGCCGCTCTTGGGAAGGCCTACGAGTCCGACTTCCACCCTAAAGACTCACACCGCGCCGAGTGGTCTCACTCAACCGCGTAGAGATTGCCGTCCTTCGAGGCGAGATAGAGTGTGCCGCCGGCGAGCACCGGCGCGGACGTGATGCTTTCGGCTATGGGCATCGACCACAGCTCCTGCCCGGTGTCCTTGTCGATGGAGTGAAGGTTGCCCTTGCTATCGGTGACCAGGATCTTGTTCTCCACGAGGGTTGGCGTGGAGAGCTTGTCGGTTCCGGAGCTGAACAGCCATACTCGCTTCCCGGTCAACCTGTCGATGGCGTGCATCCTGCCGCCCTCCACGGGAACGTACACGACACTGCCATCGACGGCCGGGGTGGCGTCGATAACGGCGCCCGTGCGATACACCCACTCCACGCCCTTGGGCAGCCCGGGGTGGTCGGTCATACCCCACAGCCACAGCTGCAGCCGGAGCCTGTACCAACGGCTGTGGAACAGCACCTCCTCCTCAAGGAGGTTGATGCCGGTTACCAGGCCATTGCGGTATGCGACATAGGCCATGTCCTCCATGATCACGGGGGATGCCATGACCAGGCGGTTGAAGCCGCGGAAGGAGAATCTACGCTTGCCGGTGTCCGTGTCGTAAATGGTCACGCGCCCGTCAAAAGACGACACCACCAGGAGGTTGTCCGAGAGTGCAGCCGTATTGTCAATCCAGTCCAGTGTCTCATACGACCATCGCCTCTCGCCGGTGAGCGCGTCCAGGGCGTAGATCCGGCCGTCGTTGGAGCCAATATAGACCTGGCCATCCTTGACCAGCGGCGAGCCCGTCGTTGGGTTCTGTTCGGTGACAAACTCCCAGACCATGGCGCCGGTGTCCGCGTCCAGGGCGATGACTCGCTTGTTCCTCAGGCCCACGTAGACCATGCCCCCGGCCACCGCAGGAGACGAATCAAGCGGAGCCACCGTCGGGTGCTCCCAGATGATGCTGCCGTCCTCGGGGTTGAGAGCCACCACCCGGTTGTCCTGAGTGCTCACGTATAGCCTGCCATCCTTGAGCGCAGGCGTGGACTCGATTGGGTCCTCGGTCTCAAACACCCACTTGACCTCACCCGCTATGTCCGCGCTCTCTCCGGGCACGGGGCCCGGCCCTTCAGAGGTGCGGTAGATCATGGCCCATTCGCCCGGACCAGACACCGCTGTGATGTCTGAGGCGGGGGAGGGCAGGGGAAGGCTGATGTTCATGAACTGAATTACCATCACGGTCGTGACAGCGGCCAGCGCGGCGCCCACCAGGCTCTTCCTCATCCTGACGAACTTCTGCCGCCTGATCGCCCGCTCCTCTGTCGTTGCCACCTCCTGACCGGGGGCAGCTGCGACGCGGTTCAGCTCACCCCAGCACCCTGAACACCACATCGCGCCGGGGTTGTTGCTGTGACCGCACACGGTGCACATAATACGAGGTCCCTCATCGACGGGGACATCCACCGTTTCCACTCCTTGCATTCCCGGAAGCTCACTCTGAAGTCCCACCTCTTCGACGATGTCGAACGGAACATTCTCGGTGTCTGCCGTGGGCGCCGCAGCGGCAAGCGCGCTGACAAACTCGCCCGGGGTCGCATACCTGCGCTCCGGATGTGACGCCAAGGCCCTGAGAATTATGGAGTCAAGGTTCTTGGGTAGATTGGGGTTCACGTTGCTGGGCAGCGGCGGAAACGACGTCAGCTGCCTGGCCTGTACGGTTCCGCGTTCCAGGGCGTTGAATGGCACCGTGCCGGTCAGCATGTCGTAAGCAAGAACGCCCATCGAATAGACGTCCGAAAGGGTGTTGGGCGGTGAGGCCTGCCCCATCTCCGGGGCCGTGTAGGTGGGCAGGGGAGTGTTGAGCGAAAGTCGCACGCCTGCCGGAGCGCCTTCGCCCAGCACAACCATGCCGAAGTCGCTGAGCAGTAATTGCCCGGTCTGAGGGTCAACGAAGATGTTGCCCGGCCGGACGTCGCCGTGGTGGATACCTTCGGCGTGCCCGGCCTCCACAGCGGCCGCCACCTGCCTCAGAATGGTCATCGCCTGCGCGGCAGGCACCGGATGCTGCATCCACTGGCGGAGGGTGGGCCACGATACATACTGCATGGACACCCAACGGAAGTTTCCGTCACTCTCATACCCGTAGGAGGGCAGGATGTTGGGGTGTCTGAGGGCGGTTACCTTCTCCATCAAGCGAGCGAATCGCTCCATGAGTGCCTCGTCCGCGGTGACATAGGGACGTAGCACCTTAAGGGCTACGAAGCCCTCATGGCCGGGATCCTGCGCCCGATATACGGTGGCCAACCCGGTGCTGCCCACCTGCTCCAGAAGGACGTACTTGTTTATGGTTCTCTGCATTCGACCTCCGGGCCCCCTTTACGGGGCCCCACATTGTCTGAATCTAGGTCGCACCCAGCGGAGTCCTACAATGACCTCCCCATTCGTCACTGCGGTGGACGCCTATCCGGACGACTCATCACTCTCGTCGACAATCTTGGCTCGGCCCTCGACAAATCGCTTGCTGCCTGTGTCGGACCGGTCGTCGGAGCCGGTCGCGCCGGCCTTTCGGCCACCCACCATTCGCAGCAGAAAGGCCAGGATGGCCAGGAAGACCGTTGCCACCACCAGTAACAGTAGAGCGCGAAAGAACACCGTGGCCGACGCCAAGACCAACAACAGCGGAATAGCCAGCCTGATCATCACCGGCAGGGTCATTTCTACATTCGCTCCCGGCACCAAACTCGACTTACGTCGAATCCTTATAACAGTATATTATACTTGGGCGAAGAGCATTTGGGAATCGCATTACAGAAGGCCAGATGTTACACGTTCTCTACGGCGCAGACGACTTCTCCCTAAACGAGGCTCTGGAGCTCCTGAAGTCCCAGGTTGGACCGCAGGACGTGCTGGACGCCAACCTTTCGCGCGTCCAGGCCTCAGCCTCCACGCTGCAGCAGGTCCAGGCGCTGTGCAGCACCGTGCCGTTCCTGGCTTCCAGGAGGCTGGTTATTGTCGAAGGGCTGCTGTCGCTGTTCGAGGGGCGCCGTCCGTCGCGGCGCGGCCGCGTAACCCAGGATGCCGTCAACGAGTGGCCCGCGCTGGCCGACTTCGTGCCGGACATGCCTCAATCCACCGACTTGGTGCTTCTCGACGGCGCCGTCAGCAGGGGCAACTCGCTGCTGGCCAGGCTGTCGCCGCTCGGCGAGGTCACGGAGTTTCCGGCACTGCGCGGCGCAAGGCTGACCGGCTGGATCCAGAACAGGGCGAAGGCCGCGGGTTGCGCAATCTCAACGGAGGGCGTGAGGCTGCTATCAGAGCTGGTGGGCGGCAACCTGTGGACGCTGAGCAGCGAGATCGAAAAACTGTCCCTCTACTGCAACGGACGCCGGGCGGAGGCCGAGGACGTTCGTCTTCTGGTCCCCTTTGCCAACGAGGTCAATGTGTTCAACGCCGTGGACGCGGTTATGGAACGGCGCTTCCCGGACGCACTCCGGTCCATGAGGCGCCTCATGGACGGCGGCGCAACAGGCACGTACATTGTGGCGATGGTTGCAAGGCAGGTGCGCCTGCTCCTCCTGGCCAAGGAGCTGGAGGCCTCAGGCGTGCCACAGCCGCAGATGGGCTCTCGCCTGGGTGTGACGTCCGACTGGGTGCTGGGCAAGCTGAGAGAGCAGGCGAGCCGATACTCCGCAACTGGCCTCGAGGCATTGCACAGGGGTCTATTGGAGACTGATCTTGCGGTCAAGACGGGCCGGATCGCCGAGAGTAGCGTCGCAGAGTACCTGGTGCAGCAGTTCGCTCGCGTGGGCAGAGGCACCCGAGTCTGACTTATATACTCGGACAAAGCTCAGGGCGACTGTCCGAGGCTCCTAGGGCCAGATCTCGTTTACCGCATCGTCCAGCCCCACGCGCCTTCCATCGGCCAGCACTACGGTTACCTCACTAGCGAGCGACGGGTTGCGCTTTGCCCACCGCATCACCTCACGAGCCGCTGCGTCGCCCTGTTTGGGGTGATGGCGAGAGAAGTAGTGGGGAACGTCCAGATGGTCCAGCATCTGGCCCGCGTTGGGAAACTGCAGCCCGTTCACCTCGTAATGGTGCTTACCCAGAGCCGAGATGGTGCGTCGGGCTCCACCTGACGCCCCGTTTTCGGCGGGAACAGGGGCCGCCTCGGTTGCGGGCGCTGGCAGCGCCCGCGAGCCCCCGGTGGCCTGCACCAGCCTGGCCAGCAGGCTGCGCTTCTCATCCAGCTGGCCCTCATGGCGGGCCATTCTGAGTTCCAGGTCTCGTACCTCGGTCTCCAGCTCTCTCTGAAGCTCCAATGCGCCTTCCGACATCGCGTTCCTGACTTTCTCTAGCTTGCAGCCACAAGGCAGACCTGACGGCACTGCCTTACGATTGCCATAAGGCTACCATTAGGCAAGCAGCCCGTCAATACCTTGTCGCTCTTGCTGCCTTGTGATTGCCATAAGGCATTGCCTTATCTATAGTCGTGTGCCTTAAGGCAAAGTTGCGGGCGCGTTGAAATAACGTCAAGGCTGGGTGACTGCCGAGAATCAGACGGAGGCTCGGGACGCTCCGGAGGCTCCCCGCTGCGGACTACTCCGGGTGCTCGATCCGGTTGTAGCAGGCGACGTAGTGGCCCGGCTCCACCTCCACCAGCTCCGGTTTGGGGCTAAGCCGGCACACGTTGGAGGCCTTCGGGCATCTCGGCAGGTACGGGCACTGGTCCGGAAGGTCGATAAGGTCCGGAGACGAACCCTCTATCGGCTGGAGAGCCCGCAACGGCGCGTCAAGCCTGGGAATCGATTGGAGGAGCGCCCAGGTATACGGATGAAAGGGACGCCGGAAGAGGGTTACGGTGTCTGCGTATTCCACCACGGAGCCGGCGTACATGACGGCAACTTCCTGGGCGGCCTGTGCGATGACTCCCATATCGTGCGTGATGAGCATGACCGCTGAGTGGCGCTCCCGCTGGAGTCTCCTCAGTCTGTCGATCACGTCCGCCTGCAGAGTGACGTCCAGGTTGGACGTGATCTCGTCGGCGATGAGGACGCGAGGGTTCCAGGCTATCGCCATGGCGATCATGACGCGCTGCGCCTGGCCGCCGCTGAGCTGGAAGGGGTACAGCTTCAGTATGTTGGGCGGCGCCGGCAGGTCCAGCTCGGTCAGAAGCTGCACCGAGCGGTCCCTGGCCTCGGCCTTGCCCATGTAGCCGTGGGCAAGCAGCGCCTCCTCCATGTGCGTGCCTATGGTGATAAGCGGGTTGAGCGCGGCGACCGGCTCCTGGAAGATGATGGCGATGTCCTTGCCGCGGATCTGCCTCAGTCCCTCATTGTCCATCTTCAGGAGGTCCCGGCCTTCGAAGTATATGGCGCCGGCCACGGTGCGCCCGGGATAGGGCAGCAGCCGCAGTATCGAGAGGGCCGTCACGGACTTGCCGGAGCCGCTCTCTCCCACGATACCGAGAATGCTGTCCTCCTTCAGCGAGAGGTTCACGCCGTTCACGGCCTTCACCTCACCATCCCTGGTGAAGAAGGAGGTATGGAGGTCCTCAACCCGGAGGATTTCCTGCTTTGGGGAAGCGGATTCGACACCGGCCATGTTGCTTGTCAATTCAATCAACCTCACGTTTGCCCGCGAGCGGCGAAGCCGCCGGTCCGCAGAGAGCGCTGAAGACGTCGCGTCTGAGTCTTGCACCGGCCCGAGTCAAAGTCAAGCCTCCTGGGGCCGCGACGAGGCTTGCCGTCATCCCGGAGGGGGAACAGAGCCCGCGGGAGAGAGCTACATTATGTAAAATACAGCCCCTTCCTGTGCTCACTGCACGACATAACAACTATAGGGCGAAGCAAGAGATGTCTTCCCCTACCCCCTAGGAAACGGCTATGTAGCCCATCCCGTCGTTGCGCTCCACAATCGTCCCCATGTACACGAACTCACCGTCCGCCGTCACCTTGCGCGCGCTGCCGGCATCGAAGTCGATGTGCACCGTGCAGCCTTCGCACTCCACGGCTATGCGAGTGCCGCTGCGCGATGCAAGCTTCCTTGGCGTCGAGTCGATCATGTTGCCCTGGCCCTTGGTGAACACCATCCACGGCTCCACCGAATCGGCCCGCAGCAGGCTGCTTGCGTTGGCGGCGTCCAGAATGGTCAGTCCCTCCGGGGTGCAGTTGAAGAACGGCCTTGCCGGCAGCCCCTCATATTCTGTAGTCATTGGTCTCCTCTCCGACAGGAAATTCGTATAGGCTCAAATTTGCCCTGAGAGGCCCCTCTGACCCCTCCGGTAGTCCAACAGGTCTACCGTGGCATTGAGAAGCCCCTCCAGTCCCCACTCCCTGGCCGCCGAAACCACGACTACTCTGTCGTGGTCCACCGCGGCCTGCAGGCGCTGGGTGTATTCGTCTGCCGCTTCGTCTTCGGCAAGAAGGTCAACCTTGTTCAGAACCAGAATGCGGTTCGCCTCGTCGTCAAGTTGCAGGTTCGCCAGCATTTCGTTCACCACCTGCGCCTGCTCGGCGGCGTTCTGGTGCGTTATGTCGATTACGTGAAGCATCAGGTCGGCTCCCTCAAGCTCCTCCAGCGTGGCCCTGAACGCGGCCACCAGCGCCGGCGGAAGCTTCTGGATGAATCCCACGGTATCGGTCAGCAGAAACGCCCGGCCGTCCGCAGTCCTTATCCTTCTGGTCACGGGGTCCAGCGTGGAGAACAGCTTGTCCTCGGCGGCCACGCCGGCGTTGCTCAGGGCGTTCAGGAGCGTGCTCTTGCCTGCGTTCGTGTAGCCCACCAGCGCAACCACCGGAACGCCCTCGCGCTCCCGGCGCCTGCGGTACAGCGAGCGGTGCGTGCGCACCTGCTCGAGGTCTCGCTTGAGCCTCTGGATCCGGTTGCGCACCATCCGTCTGTCGGTCTCCAGCTGTGTTTCGCCGGGGCCTCGCGTGCCGATTCCTCCGCCCAAGCGTTCCAGGTGCGACCACTGGCCCACAAGCCTCGGCAGCAGGTATTCGTGCTGGGCGAGCTCCACCTGCAGGCGCCCCTCGCGGGTTTGCGCACGGCCGGCGAACACGTCCAGGATGAGCGCTGTTCGGTCGATGACCTTGGTGCTGAGCGCTCCCTCCAGGTTGCGCTGCTGTGTGGGCGTGAGCTCATCGTCGAAGATAGCCACGTCCGCCTGGGTGTCGTCGCGCAGGGTCTTCAGCTCCTCCAGCTTGCCCTTGCCCAGGTAGGTGTTGGTCTGCTTTTTCAGACGCTGGCTGAGCGTGCTGACGACGTCGGCCCCTGCCGTGCGGGCCAGCATCCCAAGCTCCGCCAGGGAGTCCTCGACGGGCCACAAGCCACGACCGCCCCGGGTCTCGATTCCCACCAGGATGGCTCTCTCGGGGCGGACTCTGGTCTCAATTGCTGTCTTCGGCACCGGGCCGGCTCCTCTCACTTCATGCCTGGGCGGCCGGCGGTTCCGGAATCCTCCAGGACGAGAGTCGCTGGATACCCTTCTCCAGCTGCTCGTCCGAGAGGGTGAGCGACAGGCGAATGTATCCCTCGCCGTAGCGGCCATAGCCGGCACCCGGAGTCACTACGATGGCCTTCTCTTCGATCAGCATGGCGCAGAACGCGCCGGACTTCCACCCAGGCGGCAGCTTTGCCCACACGTACAGGCTGGCCCTGGGCACCACTACGTCCAGCCCGAGTTCCCTGAGCGCCGCGACCGCCCGGTCCCTGCGCGCCTGGTACACGGCGTTGTGCTCGTCGATGCAGTCCTGAGGGCCGTCCAGCGCCTCGATTGCCGCATGCTGGATGGCCTGAGGGATGCCAGAGTCCAGGTTAGACTTCACGCGCATCAGTGCGTTGATCATCTCCGCGTTGCCCACCGCCATGCCAATTCGCCACCCCGTCATGTTGTAGCTCTTGGACAGCGAGTGGAACTCGATGGCCACGTCCTTAGCGCCAGGAGCTTCCAGGAAGCTGCTGGGCCGGTAGCCGTCGAAGGCCACCTCCGTGTACGGAGCGTCGTGGAGCACGGGGATGTCGTGACGCTTGGAGAACTCCACCACCTCCTCGAAAAATGCCCCTTCGGCGACGGCGCCCGTTGGGTTGTTAGGATAGTTTATCCAGAGCGCCCTCGCTCTGTCCGCCACGTCTGCGGGGATGGCCTTCAGGTCAGGCAGCCAGTCGTTCTCCTCAACCAGCGGCATCCAGTGGCATTCGCCGCCCGCGAACATGGTGCCTACCGAGTAGACCGGGTAGCCGGGGTCAGGCACGAGAGCAATATCCCCGGGATCGATGAAGCACAGCGCGGCGTGGCCAATGCCCTCCTTGGCGCCTATGAGCGGCAGCACCTCGGTGTCCGGGTCCAGCGCCACGCCAAACCGATTGTCATACCAGCGCGCAACCGCCCTGCGAAGCTCCGGCAGCCCCTCCGATTCGGGATAGCGATGGTTGGGCGGATCAAGGCTGGCCTGGTGCAACCGGTCCAGGATGTGGGAAGGCGTCGGCATATCAGGGTCGCCGATCGCGAAGGTCACCACATCCACGCCCTCAGCCCGCTTCTGCGCTATCTTTCGGCTTATCTCCACGAAGAGATACGGCGGCAGCTGCTCAATTCGCCTCGCAAATCTCATATGGTCTGCTCCTTGCCCTGGTCAGCGTCTCGAAATACCTCGTCTAGCGTTTTCGTAGCCCTGCTCCTGAGTTCACCCTCTCTGGATCTGGCGATCAAGGGCAGGTCAACCTCAACCTCGACAGTTTGCTCCACCACCACCATCTGAGCCTTGATTGTAAGGCCGAACACCTTGATGGTGACGTCGAGTCCGTCGTCGTGCCACTCCTGCTGCACTTCCGATACCTGCGGCGCGAGGTTCTGCGAAATCAGCGCGCCGCGAGCCCTTAGCAGCTCCATCGCCCGTGCCTTGGTGGTACCGTGCTGGTAGGATAGTTTCATTCGGTAGTCGCGCTCGTTCGTCTTCAGCCGTGCCAGACTCCCTCGAACACTTCCTCCGCCGGACCCTCCAGGAACACCTCTCCGGCGCCGTCCCAGGAGACCGTGAGCGCGCCCCCTGGAAGCGTTATGTCAACATCCTCGCCCGTAAATCCGTGCAGCCGCGCCGCCACCGCAATGGCGCACGCACCCGTCCCACAGGCCAGCGTCGCACCCGCGCCGCGCTCCCACACCCTTGCCACCACGGCCCCTCCGGTGCCTACGTTAACCACGGAGAAGTTCACCTTGTTCGGGAACATCCTGTGGTGTTCGACCTGGGGCCCGATGCACTCCAGTGGAAACTCGCTTACGGGCGTGTCTATAAAGGCGACCGCGTGGGGGTTGCCTATCCCAACGAAGGTGAGGTCTAGAAGGATGCCGCCCACGTCCAGCGGAAAGTCCAGCACCGGACCGCCGGCCATGTCATCCGACACGGTTACCGGCACCCGCTCCGGCCTCAGCTCGGGCTCGCCCATCGCAACTCGCGCCCGCTCAACGTAGCCGCCGCGCCACATGGGCTCAATTAGCCTAACGCCGTTCATCGTCTCAACGGAAAGCGCTTCGCGGCCAACCTCCGCAATCTCACGCTCCAGCACATACTTGGCCAGGCAGCGAATGCCGTTGCCGCACATCTCGGCCTCAGAGCCGTCCGGGTTCAGCATCCGCATGCGCACCTCGGCTTCGCCCGAAGGCAGAACCAGAAGCATGCCGTCGGCCCCAACTCCCACGTGGCGGTCGCACATTGCCCGGGCCAGACCGGCCCAGTCCTCTTCCAAATAGCGGGCATCCATCAGCACGTAGTCATTGCCCGCGCCGTGCATCTTGGTGAATCTCACTCCTTATCCTCCCTGTGGGCTTCATCGTGCCACGTCCGGAAGCAACACTCGCTCATATCACGGCAGACGCGCGCCAACTTAGGCGCGTTGAACCCCAGGTATACCCCCAGGACCACCCCCATGATTAACCTGAGCATTCGTCACCTCCCCGACCACAAGATTCTACCATACACCGGCCTCTCCATACACAGACCGGTTACCGGCGAATTTCGACCGGGGCAGATCCATCAGGAGCCGGGGCCCGTTGCAGCCAGGTGCGAACGGACCAGGTCTGAGGCTGCCTCGAAGGCGTCCGGCGACGAGGCGTCAAGCCACGAAATGCGCTGGTCGCTCAGCCGGAACCAGGCGTGCTGCCGGCGTGCGAAGCGGTGCGTCGCACCCTTTATGCTGTCCCCCGCCCACTGGAGCGATAGCCTGCCGGTCACGTACTCGGCCATGTCGCGATAACCTATGGCGCCCATCGCAGGCAGCTCCGGCGAATAGCCCGCCGCCAGAAACCTGGCGACCTCTCCCGGCCAGCCTGCCGTGATCATAGCATCCACCCTCTGATCGATGCGACGATACAGCTTGGGACGTTCCAGCGTCAGGCCGATGACCAGGCTGCTATAGGGTGGGCGCTCTCGCCTCCTCGCCTGCGAGAACGGCACCCCGGACTCCATCGTAACCTCCAGGGCGCGCACCACGCGCCTCACGTTGCGCGCATCGATCCTTTCGGCGGATGCCGGATCGACCTCACGCAACCGTGCCCACAGCGCGTCGTGTCCTTCCTCCCTGGCCTGCGTCTCCAGCTGTGCCCGAAGCTCGGCGTTGGGCGGCACCTGCGGTGCCGAGAACCCCTCCAGAAGCGCCCACACGTACTGCCCCGTGCCACCCACCAGCAGCGGCAGGCGCCGGCGGTTGTGGATGTCGCGAATTGCGCCCCCGGCTTCTTCCAGGTAGAGGGCCAAGTTGTACGTCTCGTCGGGGTCGACAATGTCCACGAGGTGGTGGACCACCTGTGCGCGCTCCGCAGGCGACGGCTTGCCCGTACCCACGTCCATGCCGCGATAGACCAGCCGGCTGTCCGCGTTGACGATTTCGGCTTCGAAGCGCTGCGCCAGCCGGAGCGTCAGCTCGCTCTTGCCCGCGGCCGTAGGCCCTACGATGGCTATGAGTGGCGATTGTGATTGCGTTTGCATGGCGGCTAACCCGGCATCAGGCTCTTGAGCAGCTCTGGAGCGCCGCCCACGCCGGGTAGGTAGGGATGTCGGTCCTTAAGGTTGAAGAGGTTCATGTAGGCCCGTAGGTGCTTCTCCCGCATCGCTCCCCTGTCCCATTTCTGGCAAGTGCCCTTCTCGAACAGCCAGTAGCGATCACCGGTGGAAATCACGATGCGGTTGCACTCGCCGGCGTACTTGATGGCCTGACGTTCGACGCGGTGCAAGCCTTTGCCAAACCTCTTGGACTCAAGGACTAGGTAAGGCTTCGTGTCCTTCGTGAACTCCTCGCTGAAGAGAGCAGTATCGGCCCTGGCTTGCCCTACACCCCACTCAATGCGAATCTGCTTCTCAGACCAGCCCAAAGCCTGTAGCAGCGGAATTATGAGGAAGGTACGTACCTCGTGCTCACTAATCAGGTTCATGCGTGGAATGTACCATTCGGCGAGAACTCTCATCTGCTGAATGGCCTGTCTTATCGCGGCTGTGTATGTCCAGTGTACACCGTCCGAGGCCAGCGTCTCTACCAAACCATCGTCGGTCAATTTGGCGGCGGGTGGCGGCATATCTTCAGGCCTTTCAGGAGACCGCTGCTCGTTCAATAGTTTGCAGGCCTTTTCCTTCACCTCGGCCCTGAGCACCCTCTTGATAGTCCCCATGGAAAGGCCGTCCACGCTGATTTGCGAGGTGGGCCTAACCCAATCCACCTTCCTGCCGTGCCTGATGTCCCAGCCCTCCACATCGTCGAACTGAAGGAGGAACTCGTAATCTCCCAAGACGCGCCCCACGGCTACGATTCGCCCACTGGCACCGTGACCTTTTTTCAGGATCACGATGTCACCCTGCTTCACCTTTTCGGCAAGGGTTACGATCTTCCTCTGCCAGCCCTTAATCCCCTTGTACTTCTCCGGGAACTCGAGAAACGAGCCGAGCCGCCCGCTTCCCATGAGCATGACGCCGTACTTGAGGAACACGTCCGAGTAGTCCCTCGCACCCTCGCCGGCTGCAACCTGCCAGTAGTTCACTGCCATGATTCCCCTTACCCCACCGCCACTTGCCGCGCTATTTCCGCAAAGCGTCCAGCGTCCAGGCTGGCGCCTCCCACCAGCGCGCCGTTGACGTTGGGCTGGCTCGCGAACTCCGCCACGTTGTCCGGCGTCACGCTTCCTCCGTACAGCAGGGGCGTCTCGCCCGCAGCCGCGTCGCCGTACAGCTCCGATAGCGTGCCGCGTATCGCCACCATGATCGCCTCCGCCGCCTCGCCCGTGGCAGCCATGCCGGTGCCTATCGCCCATATCGGCTCGTATGCCACGGCCATCGTTGCGATCGAATCAACGCGCCTCAGCGCTCCCCTAAGCTGAGACGTCACCACCGACTCTGCGTAGCCCTCCTCCCTCTCCTCCAGGCCCTCTCCCACGCACAGTATTGGCCTCAGCCCAGCCTCGAGAGCCGCGCGCAGCTTCCGGTTCACGACCTCGTCCGTCTCCCAGAAGTGCTGCCTGCGCTCCGAGTGCCCGAGGATCACGTACGTGCAGAGGTCCGCCAGCATCGGCGCCGATACCTCGCCGGTGTATGCGCCCCGCTCCTCGAAGTGCATGTTCTGCGCTCCTACGGCGGTCGAAGAGCCCTCCAGCGCGTCCCTCACCGCCATCAGGGACACGAGCGGCGGGCAGACCACCTTCCCGACCCCGTCGATGGCGTCAAGCGGCTCCCTGAGCGCAGAGGCAAGGGACACAGCCTCGGCTATCGTGGTGTTCATCTTCCAGTTCCCGGCCACTATGGGCGTCGGCATGTCTTACCTCCCGAGGTCAGTCGTATCTTGCCGCTGGGATCGTAGCGCGTCGCCAGATGTCAGATGCTGACGTCACCGCTCTACGGACCGAACTTCACCAGCTTGCCCGCGTGGGCCAGCGCCAGGAACATAAGCTGTGTTGCCGGGATGCTCCCGATGGACCCACCTGCGCAGGCCCTCTCGGTGAATGCGGGTACGCCCTCTCCCAGCGTGAGTTTCGAGTGCACGAGCACCGGCACGGGCTGCCAGCCGTGCGCGGCCAGAATCGAGGGCGTGGCGTGGTCTCCGGCCACCACCAGCGCCTCCGGATTCAGGTCCAGAATGCGTGGGATGTAGGCGTCGACCGCCTCCAGAGCCTGCACCTTCGCCCCGAAGTTGCCGTCCTCGCCCGCCGCGTCTGCGGGCTTGTAGTGGATGTAGAAGAAATCGTGCTCCGCGAAGTGCTCCTCCAGCGTGCCCACCTCGTCTTCGAAGGTCGCGCCGGTGGGAATGACGTTCATGCCTGCCACCGTGGAGAGTCCGCGGTACATGGGATACGCCGCAATGGCCGCTGGATTGAGCCGGTAGCTGTCTCCGAAGCTCGGCAGGTGCGGCAGCTGGGAGAATCCCCTCAGCAGCACCATGTTCGCCCTGTCCCTCTCGCCCAGGATCTCTCTCGCGCCTTCGATGAGGGCGTTGGCGGCCTCCGCCGTCTTCCCGGCGGCCGGGTTGAGCGCCTCAGCCCGCCTCGGCGGCACGTCCAGGATCTGCGGATCAGTCTCGGTGACGTCCTCGTTCAGTCCTTCGCCGCGAAACAGCGCCACAAAACGGTAGTCCTGCACCGGAAGGATGCGCACCTCCAGGCCCGGCACCTCTATCTGGTCCAGCTGCTCGCACAGAGGTACGCTCTCCTGCGAGCTGATGCGGCCCGCACGCCTGTCAACCAGCTTGCCCTGGCCGTCCACCGTGCAGAAGTTGCCCCGGGCCGCCACGTCACCCTCCCGAATCTCCACGTCAATACCCAGGGCCTCGAGCACGCCCCGGCCTATGGTGTACTTGATCGGATCGTAGCCGAAGAGCGACAGGTGACCCGGCCCGCTTCCCGGCGTGATGCCGGGCAGCACCGGAAGCGTCAGGCCGCAGGCGCTGCGCGACGCCAGCGCGTCCAGGTTGGGCGTTCTGGCCTCCTCCAGCTCCGAGCGGCCGGTATCCGGATGGGGCGCGCCACCCAGACCGTCCACAACCAGCATCACTACCTTGGACGGGGTGGACTGGCATACGTCTGCTATGTGGGGAAAGTCGATCATGGCCCTATCCCTCCTTGTCCAGCAGAGCCGCCACTCCGGGAAGTGTCCTGCCCTCCAGGAACTCCAGCGACGCTCCGCCGCCCGTCGAAACGTGCGTAATCCGGTCGGTGATGCCCAGCTCGTGCACCACCTCCGCGGTGGAGCCACCGCCAAGGACGGTGGTCACGCCATCCAGGCTGCCGAGCGCGGCGGCAAACTCGCGGGTTCCACGGCTGAATGCCGGCATCTCGAAAACGCCCATCGGACCGTTCCAGAGGATCGTCTTCCCGTTGGCGGCCTCCGCTCTGAATGTGTCCAGCGTCTTGTGCCCGATGTCCATGATGTACCAGCCGTCCGGCACGTCCTCCACGTCCACCGTGCGGCTCTGAGCCTCCGCGGAGAACGCATCAGCGACCACCACGTCCGACGGGATGACCAGTGAAACACCTCGGCGCTCCGCCCTTGCCATGATATCCCGCGCCAGATCCAGACGGTCGTCCTCGACGAGCGACGCGCCTACCGGAAGCCCCCTAGCCTTGAGGAAGGTAGCAGCCATGCCGCCGCCTATCAGAATCGAGTCCACCCTCTCGATGAAGTTCTCCAGCACTCCCATCTTGTCGCTCACCTTGGCGCCGCCGAGAATGGCTACGAGCGGCCTTGCCGGAGATTCCAGCAGCCCGCCCAGAGCGGCGAGCTCGGCCTCCACCAGGAAGCCGGCCACGGACGGCAGGAAGCGAGTGACGCCCTCCGTGGACGCGTGCGCTCGATGCGATACGCCGAAGCCGTCTTCCACGAACACCTCCGCAAGGGACGCCAGCGCCTGCGCGAATTCCGGGTCGTTCTTCTCCTCCTCAGGGTGGAATCGCAGGTTCTCGAGCAGCAGCACGTCACCAGGCCCGGCAGCTGCCACGGCTGCATCCACCTCCGGGCCCACGCACTCCGCAACGCAGGTAACCTCCGCTCCCAGCAGCTCCGACAGCCTTGCGCCCACCGGAGCGAGCCTCATGTCCTCCACAACCTTGCCGCCCGGCCTGCCCAGGTGCGAGCACAGCACCACCACGGCGCCGCGCTCTCGCAGGTACTCTATCGTTGGCAGCGCGCCTCTAATGCGGGAGTCGTCGCTGATGCGACCGTTGTCCATCTCAACGTTGAAGTCCACCCGCACAAGCACTCGCTTGCCTTTCACCTCAACGTCCCGAACTGTACGCTTGTCCAAATCAACCCCCGGGGTCATGAAATGCCGGCCGAGAGGTGGCGCGCATAGCCCGCCAACTCTTCGAGCCCGTGCCCGGACGCGCCGGCGCCGTTCAGCGCCTCGATGGCCTCTCGGCACAGTTCGTCGGCCTTTTCCTGTGCAAACTCCCTCGCACCGAGCCTTTCCAAAACCTCAAGAATCCTGCCCAGGTCTTCGGGCTCCATGACACGCTTGAAGTAGACATCGCCCAGGGTACGCCTCTCTGCGCCGGTTGCGTTGCGGAGCGCGTACACAATCGGTAGGGACTTGCGCTTGTTGAGCAGGTCGCCCGCGTGCGGCATCATCTCGACGGCCGATCCCCACATACGCGTGACGTCGTCCCGGATGTGGGACGCCGCGCCCAGCTTGCGGCCGAAGAGAGCCATCGCCTGCTCGGAGCTCTCGCCGGCCCTTGCCATCTGTGCGCCCAGCTCCGCAGCGCAGCCCATGAGCGCAGCCCACCTGCCTTCCACCGCCTCCAGGTAGGCCTCCTGTGTGATGTCCACACGCTCCTGGTAGGTCAGGTCCAGGAATCGGCCTTCGCAGTAGCGTAGTGCGGCGGCGTCCAGCGTCGATGCCGCGCGAAATGCCTGCTCGGGCGTCGTGTCTCCGCCGGAAAGGCGCAACAGGCTCAGGCGGGCCAGCGCGTGCATACCGTCGCCCGCGTTGATCGCCTGTGCCGGGCCCCACGTCCACCAGACGGTGGGCCTGCCGTAGCGCTCCGGCACGCCGTCCTGAATGTCGCCGTGGATTTGCGATGAGCGGAACACCAACTCCACCGCCGCGGCTGCCGGCATTGCGCTGGCCGGCTCGCCGCCCAGCGCCTCGCAAGCCAAGACGCAGAGCGTAGGATGAACGCGCAGGTCTGCTCTTGACTCTACCGGCTCTCCGAGCTCGTCCAGCCACCCCATGTGCTGGGCCATCATTCGGTACAGCGCCAACTCTCCGCGCCCCGTGACGACGGACTTCAGCTCCATCTCGATGCTCTCGGCGTGGCGGTCGAATGATACTGGCTGGCTCATGAATGTCACGGCGAAGAGTCGATACCCTCGCCCTTCTCCCGAGTTCTATCCGGCTTCAACTCCCCCAACTTCAGCGGGCCAGACCTGTTTCAGCACCTCCGGCGAAACCACGCCCTCGCGCACTATGCGGAGCGAGTCGCCAGTCAGGTCAACAATTGTTGAGGCCCCGCTGAGCGGGCACGGTCCGTGGTCCAGTACCAGGTCTACCCTGCCGGTCATCTGGCGCCTGACCTCGTCGGCTGTGACCGGCTCGGCCTCGCCGGACCGGTTCGCGCTTGTGCCCGTCAGAGGCACGCCGACGGCGCTGATCAGCTCCCGCGCCACGTGGTGATTGGGCACTCGCACTGCCAGGGTCTCGCCGCCGGCGGTCACCTCAGACGGAACGGAGGGGGCTTTTCGAAGAATCATGGTGAGTCCTCCAGGCCAGAACCTCTCGGCGAAGTCCCACGCCTGCGGGGGCACGTCGACCGCCACCTTCCCCAAGTCTTCCACCCCGGCCAGCAGCAGGGGCAGCGCCATGCCGGCGGGCCGTTCCTTGGCCTGAAACACGCGCTCCACTGCCGTTGGCATGAATCCGTGAGCGCCGAGTGCGTAAAGCGTGTCCGTGGGAAACGCCACCAGCCCCCCCTGTAGAAGAACGGAAACCGCCTTTTCCATAAGGCCATCGGCGGTCTGAATTCCTCTCGGGCTGCTCATAGCTTTCCTTGACGGAGTATAGCACAGGTGCTAACCTGAGGGCGATGGCCCAAGCGGACGGTGAGACAATGCCCTCCGACTCCGGCGACCCCGGCTCTCACCGAACGTCCATCAGCGGCGACCTGGAGGTCTCTGGTTACCTCAGCGCCGCGGAGGGTCTCGGGCCGCACCCCGCACACGAAGACTCCCGACAGGCACGCGCCGAGGCCGTCGTCATCATCGACTTTGGTTCCCAGTACAGCCGCCTCATTGCGCGGCGCGTGCGCGAGTGCAACGTCTACTGCGAGATCCTGCCTCACGACTCCACCTGGGAACAGGTGGCCCCGCTGAGGCCACGGGGCGTCATCCTGTCTGGAGGCCCCGCCAGCGTCTACGAGCCCAACGCTCCCACAGTTCCGGCCTGGGTGTTCGAGCAGGCGCTGCCGACGCTGGGCATATGCTACGGCCTGCAGGCCCTGGCGCACCAGCTTGGCGGCCGGGTTGTCCCAGGCGCCCATAGAGAGTACGGCCACGCCCTGCTGCACCGCAACGACACCGACAGCCCGCTCTTCGACTCCCTGCCGTCCTCGTTCACCGTGTGGATGAGCCACGGCGACCAGGTCCTGGACCTGCCCCCGGGCTTCCGGCCCCTTGCGCACACGGACAACTCGCCCGTGGCCGTCATGGGCAACGACGACGGCGTGCTGGGGCTGCAGTTCCACCCTGAAGTCGTGCATACGCCGGACGGCAAGCAAATCATCGAGAACTTCCTGTACCGCGTCTGTGGCTGCCGGGGCGCGTGGACGCCCTCCAACTTCGTCGAGGAGAGTGTGGCCAGGATTCGCGGTCAGGTAGGCGATGGCAAGGTCATCTGCGCGCTGTCCGGCGGCGTCGATTCCTCCGTGACGGCTGCGCTGATCCACCGCGCAATCGGCGAGCAGCTCACGTGCATCTTCGTGGACAACGGTCTGCTGCGTTACGGCGAGGCACAGCAGGTTGCAGAAACGTTCGAGCGCAACCTTGGAATGAACCTGCTGCAGATCGATGCCACGGAGGACTTTCTCACGCGCCTCGCCACTGTGGTGGACCCGGAGCAAAAGCGCCGCGAGATCGGCGAGCAGTTTATACGCGTCTTCGAGAGGGAGGCCACGAAGCTGGGCAGGGTGGACTTCCTGGCCCAGGGCACCCTCTACCCGGACGTCATCGAGAGCCAGGCCGTGGAGAGCGGCGCGTCCGCCGTGATCAAGACTCACCACAACGTGGGCGGCCTGCCGGAGAACATGACGCTCTCGCTCGTCGAGCCACTGCGCTACCTGTTCAAGGACGAGGTGCGAGAGGTCGGCCTCGCGCTGGGCCTTGCGCCGGAGATGGTGTTCCGGCAGCCCTTCCCGGGGCCCGGGCTGGCCATTCGTATCATCGGCGAGGTCACGTGGGACAAGCTGGAAGTGCTCCGAGCCTGCGACCGCATAGTCATGGACGAGATCCAGCAGGCCAACCTGTACAACGAGCTGTGGCAGAGCTTTGCCGTGCTCACGGACACGCGCACGGTGGGCGTCATGGGTGACTTCCGCACCTACGGATTCATGGTCGCCGTGAGGGCCGTGACCAGCGAGGACGCCATGACGGCCGACTGGGCTCGCCTCCCCTACGACCTCCTGGCGAGGATCTCCAATCGCATCGTCAATGAGGTGCGCGAGGTCAACCGGGTGGTCTACGACGTAACGTCCAAGCCGCCTGGCACGATTGAGTGGGAGTAGATGACCCGCCGTAGTTCCATCCCCCGCCGGTAGCGACGTCAGCAACCCGGGCTCGTCACCCCAGCCCTAGCTCCTCCAGCCGCTCGTCATCCAGGCCGAAGTGGTGAGCGATTTCGTGGGCCACAGTTAGCTGCACTTCGGTTGCGATCTGCTCCCGCGTGGTGCACATCGCCTCCAGCGGCCCCTGGAATATCGTGATCTTGTCCGGAAGCACAAGGTTATAGCCGGCCCGGTCAGTCAGGGGGATGCCCTCGTACAGGCCCATCAGCTCGTCCCGGCTCTCCAGCCCGTGCTCAGCCATCTGCTCCGCGCTGGGCCACTGCTCCACCAGAATGGCCACGTTGTCCAGGTGCGAAAGCAGCTCCTCCGGAAGCCCCTCCACCGCATCGAGCACGAGCTCCTCGAACTCCTCTTGCTGCAACATCCCGCCTATGCTCTGTCGAGATTCAGGCGCGGCTACACCGGCACGCCGAGCTCTTGCCGCAGCCCTTTGAGGACATCCAGGTTGGCCTTGTCGGGGCCTTCGCCGTCCTCCCCGGGTACTTCCAGCAGGAACGGCACGTCGCGGAAGGCCGGGTGCGCCATGATGACACGGAAGGCGTCAAGCCCCATGTGGCCCTGCCCGATGTTCTCGTGGCGGTCCACTGCCGAGCCGAACGGCGTCTTGCTGTCGTTGGCGTGGACTGCTGCCAGGTTGGCCAGCCCGATCTCCCTGTCAAACTCCTCCATCACACGCTCCAGCCCTTCGGGGGTCGCCACGTCGTAACCGGCGGCGAAGAGATGCTGCGTGTCCAGGCACACCCGCACGTTCGGGGCTGCGAGAGCCTTCACCAGACGCCCCATTTCGCTGAAGCTCGAGCAGATGTGGTCGCCCATACCTGCGCTGTTCTCCAGCATGAGCCAGACGTCCGGCGGCGATGCCGACAGCACACTCTCCATTGTCCGCACGGCCTGATCAAACACGCCTTCGAATCCGGCGCCCCTGTGGCTGCCGGTGTGGAAGATGACGCCGGCCGCGCCGAGGCCGCCCGCCGCCTGCATGTAGTCGGTCAGCGCCTTCTCTGACTTGGCGAGATGCTCCTCGGTGGGCGCGCCGAGGCTTATCAGGTAGATCGCGTGAAAGAAAACGGGGCCGATGCCTGCGGCCGCGGCTTTCTCACGGAAGTTCGTCATCACGTCCTGCGAAATGGGCTTGAACGCCCATCCCCTCGGCGACGAGACGAAGATCTGCGCCGTCTCCGCCCCCATCTCCTGCGCCCGGTCGATGGCCTTGCTCAAGCCACCCGCCGTCGAAACGTGCGCCCCTAGCTTCATGCTGCCTCCTCCCGGACCGCCGGCTGCCCGCCGCCACGTGAATCTCGGACGGCCACCGGCATCAGGCTGCGGCGCTCCTCCTGCGAGAGCGGAATGGAATGGGCAAACGTCTCAGGGCGCGGCCCAGGTCTCCGGTCTCCCACACCATGAGCACCTGGCTGGCGATCCATATCGAGCTGTAGGTTCCTACGACAATTCCAATGAGCAGTACGATCAGGAAGTCCTTGATCGTTGGCCCTCCGAAGAGCAGCAGCGCCATTATGGCGAACATCAGCGTAAGGCTGGTGTTGAGCGACCTGCTGATGGTGTCCTGAATGCTAATGTTTATGGTGGTGGCCAGTCCTCTCCCCACGCTCCGCGACAGGTTCTCCCGAATACGGTCGAAGACCACGATCGTGTCGTGGACGCTGTAGCCGATGATCGTCAGCACGCCCGAGATGAACATCGCGTTCACCTCCAGGTCGAAGATCCGGCCGGCCACCGAGAACACGCCCAATACCACCACCACGTCGTGAATGAGCGCCACAATGGCCGAGACGCCGAACCTGAAGGGGGACGGCACTCGCCGGAACGCCCAGGTTATGTAGATAAGGATAGCTATTGACGCTATGAACACTATCAGGATGGCGTTGTTCACCGTCTCCGTGGCTATGCTTGGCGATACAGAGAAGAACTCAGTGACCTGCGCGACGGCCCCAAGGTTGGTGCTGAGCGTGCTCGCAATCACCTCCCGCTCCGACGGCTCGTCACCCTGCGACTCCTCCAGAGTACGTGTGCGAATGAAGTAGCTGCCGTCGCCCAGACGCTGTATCACAGCCTCCGGGTGGCCCAGATCCGCGAGCTGGGTGCGCAGGACCTCCTGGTTCACGTCGCCCTGGAACTCCATGGTCATGGAGGAGCCTCCCGTGAACTCGAGGCCCGCATTGAGCCCGTTAGGCAGCAACAGCGAAACGGCGCTGACCACCATCACCACAAAGGAGATGGCGAAGAACAAGTTTCGCTTTCCTACAAAGTCCATCTGCTCGCCTTAGCCCCTGTCTCCCACCGCAGCGCCCGGCTGTGCCGCTCGCCTCTCGACCCTCTGCACGGGCGTGTACAGGGCCCCGAAGCGACCGAAGGGTGATATTGCTGCAATCCTGAGGAACGTCTTGGTCACCGTCAGCGCCGAGAACATGCTGGCTGCCACGCCTATGAACAGCGTCACCGCAAACCCCGTCACGATTCCCGTTCCCAAACGGGTTCCGAACCAGAACAGGATTGCGCACGTAATGAAGGTGGACACGTTGCTGTCCCGGATGGCCGGCCAGGCGCGGTTGAACCCCGTCTCAATGGCGGCTATCAGCGTACGGCCGGAGCGCAGCTCCTCCTTCATCCGCTCGAATATCAGGATGTTGGCGTCCACCGCCATACCTATCGAAAGGATGAAGGCTGCCAGTCCGCCGATGGTCAGCGTAACAGGCCACAGCTTCAGTATTGACAGAACTATCAGCGAGTAGATTACGAGCGCAACGCAGGCCATCAATCCCGGAAGCCTGTAGTACAGCGCCATGAACAGCAGGACCAGGCCAAGGCCCACTACGCCCGCAACCACGCTCTTCTGCAGCGAGTCCTCGCCCAGGGTCGCGTCCACGTCCTGTTCCTGTATGAGCACAAGCGGCACCTGCAGTCGACCCGACTCCAGCTGAATGGAGATGGTGCGTACGCGGTCGATGGTGAAGTCAGGGCCCTGTATGAACGCCCGCCCACCTGTGATTGCCTGCAGGGCCACGGGAGCAATCAGGAACTCGTCGTCCAGGAAGAAAGCTGTGCGGTTTCCGGTTCCGGCAATGCGCTGCGTATGCTGAGCGAATATACGGGCGCCTTCTGAGCCGAACTCCAGGTTCACGACGGGCTGGCCCAGCGTGGGGTGAGTACCGGCGTATGCACGCACCAGGTCCTCGCCGGACAGGTTCAGCGGGCTATCGACGTGGTACTCCGGGTCATCGCAGTCCTGCGTAATGTCCTGCGGGTCGTTGGTGCACGTGCGCTCCATCAGCTCCAGCTGAGCAGTCTGGCCAATGAGGCGCTTGGCCTCCTCCACTCCTCCGGATACAACCATAGACATTTCAAGCAACTCGACGGAGGCCAGCGACGGCAACTCCTGCTGCAGGGTCGCCCGTATGCCTTCCTCCTCCGAAGGCACCGTCACGTTCCCCTCGCTGTCCAGTTCCGCCGGGCGCAGGCCTGGTATCCCCACGCTGACGATCGTGTCCGTAACCGCGCGAATCTCCACGCCCTCACGGCCGGCGGCCGCCATTGCGGCGCGGACGTTATCTTCGCTCGTGGCGTCATCGAACGTCAGGCTCAGAGTGACCACCGGGAACCGCTCCCGCAGCGCCTGCTCTATCGCATCCCTCTCGGATGGACTGACATCGTTGCCCGCTGCGTCCAGCTCCGCAGGACGCAGCGACGGCACCTCCACCACAAAGTTGCGACTGTCCTGCTGGTCAATTGTTGAGTCCTGGCGCCCCTGCGCGGCCAGTACCTCGCGAATCTCGCTAACCTGAACGTCCTGCTGGAAGGTGAGCGTAGCCTCGGTGGTGCCTACGCCCGGAAGCTGGACCTGGACCCGGTCGCCTCCCATCGTCTGTATGACCGGCTCCGCAACGCCGAACGCGTTGACTCTCCGCTCGATGGTCCTGATCACGCCCTCCATCTGCTCCTGGGTGGGCGACTCGCCTTCCGTTGGCAATGCCTGGTAGACAAGTCGGCTGCCGCCCTCCAGGTCGAGACCGAGCTGAAGGCCAAGCAGGGTGTCGTCGCCGCGCTTCAGGCTAACGCCGCCCACAGCCAGATCGACCTCCTGCACTGCCAGCGACGACCCGGTAAGGGCCGTGATGACTACAATCAGAATGAAAAGCCGCAGAGGAAACCTGCGCATCTACCTGCCTTCAAGAGTTGTACGCCTCATTCTACGTTACTTCCGACAGAACGCAAAGGTATATCAACCGAACGATTTTTGCAACCTCTACCGTCACAGATTCCGCTTTACGCGATGAGGGGCTGCCTCAGGAGCAGGCGGCCCCTCACAAACCGGGGATCGATTCTGCAAGCGCAGGGAGGTACTAGTAGGTGCCCGTCCTTCTTCGCGGGGCGTACTGCCTCCGGAGGAATGGAGGTACATCCAGGTCCGTTTCCTCGCCAACCACGGACATGATGAGCTGGGAGATATGCTGGTCATCCTCCCTGGGAATCATGGCTTCTTCCGTGGAGAAACCGGTCGCGATGATCGTTATCTTGACCTCGTCCTCCATCTTCAGGTCGGTGACCATGCCGAAGAAGATACCTGCGTCCGGGTCCGCTGCAGAACGTATGACATCGGCGGCCTCCTGCACCTCGTTCAGGGAGATGTCAGCGCCGCCGGTGATATTGAACAGTATGCCCCTGGCCCCATCTATGGATACGTCCAGGAGAGAGCTGGTTACGGCTTCCCTCGCTGCGTCCACGGCCTTGTTCTCGCCCACGCCGTGGCCGATTGCCATCCAGGCCGGGCCCGCGTTGCTCATTACCGACCGGATGTCCGCGAAGTCCAGGTTGACCTCGCCGGGTACCGTCACGAGCTCAGCAATTGACTGGACGCCCTGCCTGAGCACGTCGTCCGCCAGCTTGAAGGCGTTCTCCATGGTCACCTTCTCGTCGCATACGGCAAACAGGCGGTCGTTCGGGATGATGATGAGGGTGTCCACCTTGTCCTTAAGGCGGGCGATTCCCTCCTCAGCCAGCTTGCGCCGTTTGCTGCCCTCAAAGCCGAACGGCTTGGTGACCACGCCTATGGTCAGGGCATCGACCTCACGGGCGATTTCGGCGACAACGGGCGCCGCGCCTGTGCCGGTACCGCCGCCCATGCCCGCGGCTACGAATACCATGTCCGAGCCGGCCAGGGCTTCCAGAATCTCTTCCCGGCTCTCATCGGCGGACTCCTTGCCCCTCTCGGGGTCTCCGCCAACGCCAAGACCTCTGGTGAGCTTCTCGCCCATGCGAATCCGGAGAGGTACCTCTGAACGCATTAGGGCCTGCGCGTCCGTGTTCACGGCAACGTACTCCACGCCCTGAATCCGCTCGCGGAACATGCGCGATACGGCGTTGCAACCCCCACCGCCAACTCCAACCACCTTGATCTTGGCGACTCCGTCGTTATCGTATCCTAGACTGGTCATTACCGCTCCTCCTGTGCTATGTCTGGGATCTCAGGGTAACCCTGTTGAACAGACTCCCAACGAGGGATCCGCTTCTTGCAGGCTTGTTCTTGACGACCGCCGGGGCAGCTGCCTGAGAGTGCCTGGCATCCCATAGCAGAAGACCAAGGGCCGTGGCGAATGCAGGATCGTCCAGCTCTTCCGGGACCCACGTGTAGGAGGTCGGCATGCCCGTCCTCACCGGGCCAGGCCAGATCTGCCCTGCCAGCTCCCGGATTCCCTGCAGATTTGCGGTCCCTCCGGTAAGCACCAGCCCACCAGCCGGCGCGCTGTCGAGTCCCGCCTTGCCCACCTCTGCGTGGGCCATGCGCAGCAACTCGCTAACGCGATCGCTGATCACGCTGCAGAAGTCCCTGCGGCTCACCTGCGTGTAGGACTGGTTGCCGAAGCCGGGCAGCCGGACCTGCTCTCTTTCGTCCACCTCGTCCGGCACGGCATGGCCAAACTTCAGCTTAGCCTCCTCGGCCGCTAGGGAAAACGTCGTGAACGCAATCGAGATGTCGCGGGTAACCTGGAATCCGGCCGCGGGTATGATGTTCGTGTGCCAGATGCTTCCCTCGAGGAAAACCGACACGTCCGTTGTGCCGCCTCCAATGTCGACCAACACGACGCCCATGTCCTTCTCATCGCGGGAGAGCGTGGACTCTGCGCTGGCCAGCGGCTCAAGGACCAGGCCCCTAAGTCCCACGCCGGCACGTCGTAGCGCCTCGATCAGGTTGTCCATCGCCGTCTGGTCTGCCATGACAACGTGGCTTTCGACCTCCAGGGAGGAGCCATACATGCCAATCGGATCGTGCACCCCCCAGTTGCCGTCGATCCCGTAGTCCCTTGGGATTACGTGGAGGACCTTGTTCTCTGGGCCGGTGCGTTCCGCACAGCAGGCCTTGATGACCTGGGTGATATCTTCCGAGCCTATGGGCGAGCCGCTGGGCCGGTTGTCCATAGCGGCCCTGCAGTTCACGTAGCTGACGTGGCTGCCGGTGATTCCGACATACGCCGACGCGACCTTGATCCCCGCCTGGACCTCCGCCTCACGAATCGAGGCCTGAATTTCCTGCTGAATCTCGGAGAGGTTGCTGACGATGCCCTTCTGCATGCCCCGTGATGGGACGGTGCCCGCGCCGATGACCCGAAGGGCGCCCGTGGCCTCGGCCTTGCTTATGAGGGTACAGACCTTGGTCGTCCCTACATCTATTGCTACCTGTATGTTGTCATTCTTCATCGTGCACCACCTGGCTGCGGTATTTTGTGCCATGCTGCCGGTCCGGGGGCATGCCGTCGTGGAGATGTGGGGTTCAATCGCAAATATCTATCGTGTTTGGGTCCTGCCTTCATAAGGCGTTGTATTTCGTTCCACACGACCTTACCCCCAGACCAGCTGTATCTGTAGAGGGGAACAGCCCCTCTAAACGCGCTCCGCAACCCGCATTCGGGCGCTTCGACTCCTACGGTTGAAACGGACCTCCTCGCGGGAGGGGGGAATTATCTTCTTGTTCACAATGCGCAGGCCGCCGGCCTGAACGCTCTCCTGCCTCAGAAAGCTCTTGACCAGCCGGTCCTCCAGGGAGTGGTAGCTTATGACCACAAGCCTGCCTTCCGGCCTCAGTAGATGCAACGTCTGTCCCAACGCCATTGTGAGATTCTCCAGCTCACCGTTGACTTCTATACGAATGGCCTGGAATACTTGCGTTGCAGGGTGTACGCGGCTCCAGGGGCGCCGGATGACCCTGGAAACCACCTGCGCGAGATGAAGCGAGGTATCTATAGGCCGGTTCTCCACCACCCCCTGCGCAATCCGGTCGGCCCGGCGCTCCTCGCCAAAGCTGCGGAAAATCCTGGTCAGCTCCAGTTGGGAGTAGTAGTTCACCACTTCCCAAGCCGTCAGCTCCTGGTTCGGGTCAAAGCGCATGTCTAGCGGCTCCTCAAACCGGAAGCTGAAACCTCTCCCCTCCCCCTCTAGCTGGAGCGAAGAGAGACCCAGGTCCATGAGAATGCCGTCCACGCAGCCGTAACCATTCTCTCGCGCAACGGCCTCAAGGTTTCGGAAGTTGTCGTTGGCCAGCGCGTAGAGGTCCCGATGTGGGCTCAAGCGGTCCGCCGCGGTCGCAAGCGCCGCGGGGTCCATGTCGATTCCCAGGAGCCGGCCGCCGGGGGAGGCGGCCTCCAGGATGGCCCAGGCATGCCCGCCCTCGCCGACGGTGCAGTCGATGTAGGTGCCTCCGGGGGTTACCCGGAGCCCTTCGACAGACTCGTCCACAAGCACAGGCGTGTGATATGGCATGGTCAAGACAGTCACCGCGCCCCCTCCGAGACCTCGGCGATGTACGATGCCTCCTGGTCCAGCAGCTCCTTCTCCTGCTGCCACGACTCAACGTTCCAGACCTCCAGGTAGTCACCCATTCCGGCCACCACCACCGACTCGCCAATTCCGGCGTACTGCCTCAATGTGGCCGGCAGCATCACCCTCCCCTGTCGATCCAGTTGCAGGTTGTATGCAGCTGAGAAGGTCAATCTGCGCATTCTCCTGTTCTTGGCCCTTTGCGTAGGAAGGTCTGCGACTTCCTTCACGTGGGCTTGCCACTGACTGTGAGAAAACGCTGCAATGCAGCGATCGTAGGCCCGGGTGAGAACAAGGCCGCCTGTGAAGGCGTCGCGGAAGCGGGACGGCACGGCGATGCGACCTTGCGGGTCCACCCGAACCTCCTGCTCCCCGATGAATGAAAGTGTGTCACGTTCCACCTTGCTTCACCATTTCCTGCCTAATCTCACCTAACAACACCTAGAATAGCACCATAAATCCACAGGCGCAATACCAATGTTCGGGATTTTTGGGGCTTTTTCTGAGTCTCGATTTAGGACAGCTAGAGCGCTTCACAAAGCATGCACTCCGGCCCGTCTCGCGCGGCACAAGACTCACGAAAGGCCACCGGCAAATGGCTGTCCTGCCGTAGGCAGGACCGGTCCAGCTTGCCGGTTCCGTGCGGCCGGATTCGGCGGGCATGACGGTGCGGCCGCCTGGCATGGGACGTCCGCGCGGGTCACTTGCTGGCACCCGGGCGACTATGCGTTCAGCAAGGCGGGGTGTACTTGTTAGGAGCCTGGCGCGCCGGTGCAGACGCGCGGATCATGTGCAGGCAACTTGTGGGGTAACCAGCGCCGCCGTAAGCCTAACGCTCAGCCGGACTCACGTCGCTGACAAGCCGTAGCAGCTGAGGCCTCGTGCCCGGCACGCGAATCAGCAAACCCCTCGCCTCCATGTCCTGCTTCACCGAGACCACGTACCACTTTACCGACCCATCGAAGCTGCCGCCCACACGCTGCCCGACCTCCGCAACCAGCTCCGTGTAGGTCATGCCATCGCTGCCACTTAACGCCACGGCGATTGCGTCCCGAACCGTCTCGTACTTCTGTGTGCTGATATTCACGCCCCGCTTGCCCTGCGGGTGCTGCGTGAGGATCCTCTCGTCCACTGCTATCCCTCCCGCTCTTCGAGCAACGCGCGATCCTCCGCGTTCAGCTCCGCCCTCTCCAGCAAGTCAGGCCGCCTCTGCTGCGTCCGCTTCAACGACTGCTGCCTCCGCCAACGCCGCACCTGCTCGTGGTTTCCGGAGAGCAGGACCGGCGGCACCTGCCAGCCTCGAAACTCCGACGGCCGGGTGAACTGCGGAAACTGGATGAGCCCGGTGGAGTGAGTGTCGTCCTCGATGGACTGGCCGTCTCCCACGGCCCCCGGCAGCAGTCGCACTACCGCGTCGACCACCGCCATGGCCGGGATCTCGCCGCCGCTCAGCACGTAGTCCCCGATGCTTATCTCGCGGTCGATGAGGTGCTCCAGGACACGCTCGTCCACGCCCTCGTAGTGGCCGCAGATCAGCACGAGGTCACTGTGCGAGGCAAATTCCTCAACCACCGCCTGCGTCAGCACCTCGCCCTGCGGCGACATCAGGACAACGCGGGCATTCTCGGCGCGCTCACGTCCGCCATCCTCCGCAATCAGGGACCTCACGGCCTCCACGGCCTCGAACAGGGGCTCAGGCTTCAGCACCATGCCTCCACCCCCACCGTACGGGTAGTCGTCCACCGTCCTGTGCTTGCTACGGGCGTAGTCGCGGAAGTTGTGGACGCGTATGCGCACCACGCCACCATCCACCGCCCGGCCCACAATGCTCTCACGAAACGGCCCCTCCAGCATGGCCGGAAAGAGTGTAAGGATGTGGATGTCCATGCTAGTGCGGAGGATGGTTCTCGACCCGCGCGCTCGTCAGGGTCTCCAGGGCGTGAGGAAGCACGTCCACAACGGCCTCCAGGCACTCCCTGACGGCCCTGGGGTTGCCGGGCAGGTTGACTATAAGGCAGTGGCCGCGCAGGCCGGACACGCCTCTGCTGAGCATAGCCATAGGGGTATGGCGCAGCCCCGCCTGTCTCATCGCCTCCGAGATGCCCGGCACCTGACGGTCGATGACGGACAGCGTGGCCTCCGGCGTCACGTCGCGCCGCCCCAGGCCGGTGCCGCCCGTGGTGACCAGCAGGTCCACCTCGCCGCTGTCCGCCCACTCCGCGAGCCTTCCGGCAATTATCGACAGCTCGTCCGGCACAATCTCGTAGCGCGCCAGCGAGAAGCCCATGTCCAGCAGCGTTTCGCGGATGGCCTGTCCGCTCGTGTCCTCACGCCGGCCCTCTGCGCCCATATCGCTGCTGGTCAGGATTCCAAGGTTGTACATGTCCGCCTGCGCCCACAATGGAGGTGGCAACAATATACCACACGAGTGGGCACCCGATAACGCCGGCGTTTTGCCGTATCCACCTCCTCGGCATATAATGTACGGCAGTCATACCGACTCAGCAGAAACATGAATCCAACCACAGTCCAAAAGAGAAGTTCCACGCAGGAGGACGCCGCTCTCCTCAATGGCGCCCTGGCGCCGCTGCCTGAGCCTCAGGCGCGAGCGGCCTTCGTTGTGGTCACCGGACTGCCCGGCAGCGGCAAGTCGTACTTCAGCCGGCAGCTTGCGAGCCGCGCTCCCCTTGCCGTCGTGGAATCGGACGCGATGCGGTGCGCCCTCTTCGGCACGCCCACGCACAGCGGCCCCGAGAGCGCTCGCCTCTTCAGGGCGTGCCACGCACTCATCGAAAACCTGCTCCGGCACGGTTTCCCCGTCCTGTTCGACGCCACCAACCTGATCGAGCATTTCAGGGAGAGGCTCTACAGCATCGCCGGCCGTACCGAAGCCAAGCTGGTCATTGTGCGCGTGGAGGCGCCTGAGGACGTGATCGCCAGCCGGCTCGCGCAGCGAGAGGCGGGCAACGGCGACCCGGAAGACAACTCCACCGCCGACCTAGACGTCTACCGGCGCATGGCAAGCTCGGTGGAGCCGATCCGCCGCAATCACTACGCCGTGGACACCTCAAGGGACATCGCGCCGGTCGTCGAGAAGATCTGCAGGGAGCTTGACCGGTGGTTCAGGGGCTGAGAGCCCGTTCAAGAGAGGAGAGATTGACATGGAGATCAGGGCCATCGCAGGCGACATCACAACGGTTGACTCGCCGGCAATAATTGTCAACCTGTTCGACGGTGTGGAGACGCCCGGGGGCGCGACGGGCGCAGCCGACAAGGCGCTGGGCGGGGCGATTTCGAATCTGATTGCCGATGGTGAAATACGCGGCAAGAAGGGCGAGATTACGATCATTCACACGCTGGGCCGGATTTCGTCCGCCCGCGTGGTGGTGGCCGGCCTGGGCAAGGCCGAGAGCTTCAGCCCGGAGGTGGCGAGGCAGGTGACGGCCGGTGTCTGCCGCCGTCTCAGGTCCGCGGGCGTCCGCAAGGCCGCCACCATCGTGCACGGCGCCGGAATCGGCGGGCTGGACGTGGCGGACGCGGCGCAGGCAGTCGCCGAGGGCGGCCTGCTGGGCCTCTACACCTTCCGGCGCCACTTCTCGAAGAACGACGACGGCGACAGGACGCTCGATGAGCTTAGCGTGATCGAGCAAGACGCGTCGCGCATCCCGGAAATCGAGAGCGGCCTGGAACGCGGCCGCATCTTCGCCGAGGCCGCCATCCTGGCTCGCAACATGGTGAACGAGCCGCCCAACCACATGACGCCTACCAATATCGCCGATATAGCCGCGGGCCTCGCTTCCGAGCACGGGCTGGACTCCACGATTCTCGACCGGCCTCAGATGGAGGAGCTCGGCATGGGCGGACTGCTCGGCGTGGCGAAGGGCAGCGTCGAGCCTCCCAAGTTCGTAGTTCTCTCCTACAAGGGAGACCCCGACAACCCGGACAACAACCTTGGACTGCTGGGCAAGGGCATCACCATGGACACGGGAGGCATTTCCCTCAAGACCTCCGCCGCAATGTTCTCCATGAAGAGCGACATGTCCGGCGCGGCTGCCGTCGTCTCCGCCATCGGGGCAATCGCACAACTGAAGCCCAAGCTGAACGTCACAGCAATCGCCGCGGCCACGGAGAACATGCCGAGCGGCTCGGCGCAGAAGCCCGGCGACGTGCTGCGCACCATGAGCGGCAAGACGGTTGAGGTGGAGAACACGGACGCGGAGGGACGCCTGGTCCTCTCGGACGCGCTGGCCTACGCCAGGCAGATGGGACTGAACCGGCTGGTGGACGTGGCCACGCTGACGGGGGCCATCGTCACGGCGCTGGGCGACGTGTGCATAGGTGCGTTCACCAACAACGGCGAGCTTCTCGAATCGGTCATCGCGGCCGGCGAGGCGGCCGGCGAGCGGATCTGGGAGCTGCCCATGTACGACGACTACAAGGAGCAGAACCGGAGCCAGGTTGCCGACGTCAAGAACACGGGCGGAGCAAAGGCCGGCTCCATCACCGCCGCGCAGTTCCTGGCCGAGTTCAGCGAGGACACGCCGTGGGTGCACCTGGACATCGCCGGCACGGCCATGACGGACAGGGAGTCCGGCTACCTCGTGCGGGGCGCAACAGGCGTGCCGACACGCACGCTCATTCGCCTGGCGTTGGACCTGGCGGCACAGGAGTAGTCCACACCGAGGGCAGCCCGGCCCGGCCCATCGCCATTGCCCCGCCGAGTGCAAAGATGCTAGAATCGACTTCGGCCTCTTTGGGGCCGTGGTGGGCGTGGCCAAGCTAGGTCCAAGGCGCCAGGTTGTGGCCCTGGAGATCGAGGGTTCAAATCCCTCCGCTCACCCCAAACCCTGAGCACAAGCGAGGAACACTTGCCGCCAATGGAATCAGCCTCGACACCCTGGAACCGGACGAGCAACCCACACCTTGAGGGCGTCGAGGTCATCACTGAGGGCGACACCAGCGGATACGGCATGGCGCTCCGCTTCTACCTGCCGGGCGGGCGGGAGGTTGGCGCCGTTTCACTGCCACACCAGCTGCCGAACAGGACAGGCCCCACGTGGGCTTACCTTGTCGAGTCCGACGGCTGGACGCTCATCGACGCCGGGCCTCTCGGCGCGATGCCCGCGCTCGAGAAGGGCCTTCAGGCTCTCGGCAGGCGCCCCGCCGATCTCGAACGCGTCGTCATCACCCACGGGCACCAGGACCACGACGGCAACGCCTACGACCTTGTGCGGACGAGCGGCGCCGAGCTGTGGGCCCATCAGCTCTACTTCCACTTCCTGCCCTACGAGTACGCGCGGATGGGACTGGACAGGTCTTCACCTCTGCACCGCGCCATCTTCGAGGTGGCACGGCGCGAGGAGGCGCAGCTCAGGAGCCGAACCAACTCGCCCGGCGACTGGCGGTGGCGCGACCACTACCGCGGCTACATCATGGGCCATCGCGCCATACTGGGGGACAGGCTGCCCATCCATCCCATCCGTGACGGCGAGGCGCTGGACGGCCTCCGGTTCCTCTACACTCCCGGCCACGCAGTCGACGAGATTTGCGTGACCATGGACGGCGTCGTGTTCAGCGGCGACCACATCCTGCCTCAGATCACGCCGCATCCCACCATCAAGCGCACGCACCCAGAGAACATTCTGAGCTCTCTGCCGCCGGAGCACAGAGACCCCGGTGAGCACTACGGCCTCGCGAGCTACATCCGCTCGCTGGGCAGGACTCTGCAGCTGGAGCGAAGCGCAACGGTGCTGCCCGCGCACAGGCTCTACAACCACGGCCGGTTCAACGTGCGCAACCTGCGCCGAGCCCAGGAGATCGTGCGCCACCACGTCCGGCGGCTGGACCGGGTGGTCGAGTCAATGGACGGCGGCGCGGACACGCCGGAGAAGCTGGCCGCCGACCTTTTCCCTCCCCGCAAGCTCACGGGTGGCGGGTTCTTTGCCGCCGTGTCGGAGGTGGTCAGCCACCTGGAGCTGCTCGCCGATACGGGCGACGTGGCCGTCCATCAGGACGGCCGGCTGGCACGGAACGGGACGGACTCATACCGCACTCGGATTCAGGAAATGACCTTGTGAGACCGCCCCTGGCGGTCTGTCAAAGGCAAGGCTGAGCAAGGAGATAGCGATGGTTGATTCCCCCAACGGCAACCCGAAGCGTGTGATGATTGTGGTGGCCCATCCGGACGACGCGGACTTCATGGCCGCGGGCACTCTGGCGAAGTGGGCGCGACAAGGGAGCGAGGTCTACTACGTACTGTGCACCAGCGGAGACAAGGGCTCGTCCGACCCGGAGGTCAATCCAGCAGAGCTGGCCGCCACCCGCGAGCGGGAACAGAGAGCGGCAGCGGGCGTGGTGGGAGCCAGGGACGTGGCATTCCTCCGGTACCCGGACGGCGCCCTCCAGAACACGCTGGAGCTGCGCCGGGACCTGGTGCGGGAGATTCGACGCTACCAGCCGGACGTTCTGCTGTGCCAGGACCCCACCAATCGATTTAGCGAGGGCTACGTCAACCACCCTGACCACCGCGCGGCCGGCGATACCGCCCTGGACGCCGTCTACCCGTCCGCCCGCGACTACCACGCCTATCCGGACCTGATCGAGGAAGGACTGATGCCCCACAAGACGCTTGAGGTATACATGGGGGGCTCCCCCACCACCTCAACCGTCTGGGTGGACATCTCGGACACGATCGACGTCAAGGTGGCAGCGCTTCGTGAGCATGCGTCGCAGGTGGGCACGGATCCCGAACGCCTCGCGACCCTGGAGTCGAGGATCAAGGAGCGGGCCGCCGAGCTCGGAGCACCCCACGCGCTCACCTACGCCGAAGGCTTCCGCTACATCCACCTGCGCTGAACGCGCCGCTCTCCGGGTAGCCCGACCGCAGACCGATAGCCTGCTCTACCGAGGCCGCAACTTCAAGCCGATCAGGAGCAGCGCGCCGGAGCAGTTCAACACCGCTAGCACCACGAAAGCGAACTGGTACGACTGCGTAGTATCGTACATGAAGGCTGCAAACAGCGGCGCAAACACTACGCTTACGCTGCTGATGGGGTCCATGAAGCCGGCCAGCCTGGAGAAATTCTCCCGCCCGAACACCTCGGCCCGCAGCACTGTCATCAGAGTACCCCGCATCCCAAAGGACAACCCGAACACGGTCGCAAAGATAACCACCTGGACAAACGTGGTCGAAAACGTAAGGATCAACACGGCGACACTCTGAAGAATGAACGCCGCGGCGGTCACCCTTCGCAGTCCCATTCTGTCGCCAAGGAAGCCACCTATCAGCCTGCCGGGCGCAGCCATGATCAGCGTATAGGAAAGCAGGCTCGCCGCCGTAATCTCGCTGATACCGATGTCCACAATCGCCGGTATCTGGTGGACTCGCAGCGCGCCCCACGCTGTGATACCAGCCGAGTGGGCCAGCGCCAGGAACCAGAAGTTGCCGCCCCGCAGAGCCTGACCGACGGTCATGGCTTCCTCGGGCGCCGCCGCAGATACAGTGCGGGTTTCGTTGGCGTCGGAGGTGGGATCATCGGCGCCGGGCTGGTCGCCGTCCGGCAGGTAACCGTGCTCCTCGGGATTGTTCCTCATCATCGCAGCCAGAGGAACGCCTAAGAATATCGTGAGAATGCCTACGATCATGGTTGCGGTGCGCCATCCATAGTCTTGGATGGACCACGCCCAGACGGGGACCAGGAGGGCGCCAATGCTCCCTCCAAGCTGGTAGATCGCGATGACCCTGCCACGCCAGCGGAAGAACCAATTGATCAGCACCGTGATGATAGGCAGGAAGCCGGCTACGCTTTGCCCGAGCGTGATCATCAGGAAGGAGCCGTAGAACTGGTAGAGGCTTGTGGACATGCTCAGGAGAATGAAACCAGCCCCAAAGAACACCCACCCCACCATCATGTAGTGGCGCGGCCCTATCCAGTGGATGAGATAACCCTCGATGGGGCCGGTAACGCCTCCCTCGAGCCTGCTGAGGGAAAAGGCTAAGGTAATGGAGGTACGGGTCGCGGCAAGATCTCGTTCCAACGGCAGTACGAGGGCCTGTGCGCCCACGTTGAACACCGCCGATTGAATTGCGCTAGCAGTGGTCGCCGCCGCCACGATCCACCAGCCGTAGAACACGCCTAGACGCGACCGCGGGGTTTCTGTTTGAGTAGAGCCCTGTGCTCCGGTAGGATCGCTTTTACTTGGAGGGTCCGAGTCCAAGGGTCCTTATACTCTCCTGATACAGTCCCCTGACCAAGGTTGCAGGGATCTTCGTAATGGCGCAACCGCAACTACCGGCTGGCCCAATGACGGACACACAATATCACATTCGGGCAGTGCTGTCACGGCCGCAAGGCCCGCGTCTTGGCCCGCTCAACTGGTTCGGCAAGCTCACCATGAGCGGGCCAAGGGAACCCTCACACCACGCCGCTCCCGGCCAGCACTGCCAGCTCGGCACGACCAGCGACCACTCCTGCCTGCGCAGGAGTCCATCCTCTCCGCATATCCCGGACCATCACACCACGCCGCTCTCGGCCAGCACTGCCAGCTCAGCCTTCGACAGCCCGAGCTCGCCGCAAAGCACATCCTCGTTGTGCTCACCCACCATCGGCGCTCGCCGGGAGATCTGCCACGGCGAGTCCTTCCATATACCAGCCGGTCCCGGGTGACGGAAGGTCTTCCCTATCTCCGGGTATGAGACCTCCGCCCAAAAGTCCCGGTCCTCCAGGTGCGGGTCTTCCATGACCTCGTCAGGCGCGCGTACGGCGCCCATGTTGAAGCCCCGGCGCTGGCCGCCGTGGTACGCCTCGTCGCGGGTGATGCTGCCGAAGAAGCTGATCAACATGTCGTTGAGGTGGTCCTTGTTGTCGTTTATGACCGCCTGATCGCCGTACTTCTCGTCCATCAAGTCGCCCGCCATGCCGTATTCGTCCATCCACTTTGCCAGGACCTGCAACTGCTGTGGGCTGATCCGGTTGAGGATGCCTGCGTTGATGTACTTGCCGTCGCTGCAGCGGTGCTGAGCCTTGGGCGACAGGTTGATGCCCCCGCCCCTTCCGGTGGTGCGAGCCGCAACCCGGCCGGTGTAGACGTAGAAGTTGATGTGACCTTCCGTGGTGAGCGCGCAGGCGTCATGCACCGATGAATCGATGTACTGGCCGCAGCCGCTCGATGCGCGATGGCTGAGCGCTGCCATAACCGCGATGGTCGCGAAGTGGCTCCCCATGTGCCACGCCTGGCCGCCGCTCGGCGCTATCGGAGGCGCTCCCGGCACGTCGTCGTCGTCGTAGCCGCACTTGGCCATCTGACCGCCCGCGGCCAGGTGGTTGAGGTCGCTGCTCACGTAGTCCTTCCACGGCCCCGTCTGCCCAAAGTCCGTCAGCGAGCACATCACCAGGCCGGGGTTGTCCTGCTTCAGGTCGTCGTATCCGAGACCCAGCGAGGGCAGGTATCCGGGCCTGTAGCTTTCCAGGACAACATCCGCTTCCGCAGCCATGCGCCGGAACAGCGCGCGCCCGTCCTCAGTCTCTATGTCCAGCGTGATGCCGCGCTTGGAGGTGTTGTAGTGCCAGAAGTAGAGGCTCCTCTCCCGGTTGGGTACGTCCTCGTAGAAGGGGCCAACCGAGCGCGTTGACTGGCCGCCAGGCGGCTCGATCTTGATCACGTCCGCGCCCAGGTCAGCCATCAGCTTGCCGCACCACTGCCCCTTCTCGTTGGCCAGCTCCAGGATGCGAAGCCCGGTGAACGGGCCGCCGGTCCCAGGCTCGCGCTCCGCCTGTGATGGCGCGGGCCGCGACTCAGTCCCGTTGGTCATTCCGCACCACTGCACGGTGGAGGCATCCTCCATCATCTCGCGCAGGTACGGATAGTCGTCCATGCTCAGGTCGCGGGGCCAGAACGTACCGTCCTGGAAGCCGTTCACCAGCTCCTCGTGGTTTATGCCGAGCAGCCCCTCGTATACCTCGCGGTTGTGCTGGCCGATCATCGGGCCCGGCCGGTGGTTGTACGCAGGCGTCTCCGACAGGCGGAACGGCGCGTTCTGCAGCGACCACTTCCCCAGGGCCGGGTGCTCGATCTCGCGATACATCCGGCGGTGCCTCATCTGCAGGTCGCTGTCGACGCGGTCCCTAGCGTCCTGCACCGGCATGGAGTGGATGCCCGCAAGCTGGCAGCGGTGCATGATCTCGTACTTGCCAAGCGAATTCGTCCACGCCTGTATGCCCTCGTCCATCTGCTCTTGGTGCTTCAGCCGGCCCTGCAGCGTGGCGAACTTCTCGTCCGTGGCCCACGCGGGCGAACCCATCACACCGATCAGGCGCCGCCACTCGTCATCCGAGAAGCAGGCGATGGTGACCCAGTCGTTGTAACCCCAGGGTCGCGTGCGATACGCGTTGTGAGGCGCCACCGTTGGGCCTCGGTAGTTGTTCACCAGCGGCGTGCCGGGCCAGTGCGCCCTGTTGCCCGCCGGGTAGCCCTCCCGCATTGTGGAACGACCGTTGGCCTGAATGTCCAGGAAGGCTGCGCCATTGAGCTGCACGCCGGTGATCCACTGCGACTTGTCGACGTGCTGGCCGCGTCCCGTCATCTGGCGATGGTAGATCGCGCTGAGGGTCGTGATGACGCCGTACATGCCGCCCGTATCGTCCATGTATGACCAGCCCCATCCCGCCGGCTGCTCGCCCGGAAGGCCGGACAGGTAGGTCATGCCGGAAAGGGCCTGCGCTATCGGGCCCATCGTTTGGTAGTCGCGGTCGCGGCCCGTGTGACCAAAGCCGGACATGGAGACGTAGATGATGTCCTCCCGCAGCTTTTTCATCTCCTCGTAGCTAAGGCCCCACCGCTCGAGTACTCCGTACGCGAAGTTCTCGATAACGACGTCGGAAACGGAAACTAGCCTCCGCACCAGGTCCTGGCCGCGAGGCGTGCGGGTGTTCAACGTGACGCTGAGCTTGTTGGCGTTGGTGTCGCTGAAGTGACCGTCGGTGTTGAGGTTGGCGGGCAAGCCCGCGGGAGTTGAGCCGCCGCCTCCGGCGCCGCGCGTGCTCGGGTTCTGCGGCCACTCCACCTTGACAACCTCCGCTCCCAGCGCGCCCAGCCATCGCGTGCACCACGGCCCGGCGCGGACCCACGTGAAGTCAAGCACTCGGATTCCGTCGAGGGGTCTGGGACCAGTCAGGGCTCTCGCTTCAGTCTGAATCATTGCTCTCCTCCCTGGATGAATGACTGCGACACTGCGTGTGTGGAGCGCCCGTGGTGGTGCCTGCGAACCGGTCTGGCCGGCGCGTAAGCGAATCGCTCCGCACTGCCTGCGCCTCGCCGGAGAGAGTAACGCACAAGCCCTTGTCGTGCGAAACGGAGATCGAAGTGCTCCTAGCTTAGGGCAGGCCAGCTATGCGAGAGTATACATCAGCCAACGTCTGCCTTCAAGACTTGCGCTTGCGGGAGACCGCCCTCGCATCCGGTGCGGTTTCCGCCTTTCGACGTGCCATGCTTGGCGCGAAACGTCGCGCCACCAGCGCGGATGCTCTTCGCTCAGGGTGAGGAGTGGACTTGTGGAGCTAAGGAAGGCGTCCTTAAGCAAAACGGGCGTCCCTAACGGGGACGCCCGTTCGCTCCGGGTGGCCGGCTGGGTGCCGGCCACCCATAGGCGGCGTTGCCTCGGCCTACCTGCCTGGACCCTTGCGCATGAAGCCTAAGCCTCGGTTGCCCAGCGGCTTGCTGTCCTTGAGGCCGGTCGCTATGAGGGTCAACTTGACGCTGTCCTCCAGCTCATCGTCTATGGACATGCCGAAGAAGACGGTGGCGTTCTTCCGGACGGTGCTCGAGATCAGCTCGCCCGCGGCGTTCACCCCACCAAGGCTGAGGTTATGCCCGCCCTTTACGGTGAAGAGCACGCCCTGCGCTCCCTTGATGGACATGTTGAGGAGCGGGTTGGCCATGGCCTGACGAGCGGCGTCCACCACGCCCAGCTTGCCGTTTCCCCTCCCGATTGCCATAAGAGTCGACCCGGGGAACCCCATGACGGTGCGCACGTCCGCGAAGTCCACGTTGATCTCGCCGGGAACGTTGATCAGCTCGGACACGCTCAGGATTCCCTGAGTCACCACCTCGTCGGCGGTCCTGAAGGCATCCATCATCTCCGCGTCGTGGCTCACGTATTTCAGCAGCCGGTCGTTGTGAATGACGATGAGGTTGTCCAGGAAGGGCCGGATCCTATCCACGCCGGCCATTGCCTGACCAATTCTGCGGTTCCCCTCAAAGCTGAAGGGCGTGGTCACAACCCCGACCACCAGCGCGCCCATGTCCTTGGCCACGGATGCTACGTAGGGAGCGGCCCCCGTACCCGTTCCGCCACCCATGCCGGTGGTGACGAACACAAGCTCCGCATTCTTGATGGAGTCCCTTATCTCCTTCTCCGACTCCTCAGCCGCGCGCTCGCCGACCTTGGAGTCGCCGCCGGCGCCCCAGCCGTGGGTCAGCTTGGGCCCTATCTGGACCAGGTCCGCGCCATTGGCCGTGGATTCCAGCGACTTGATGTCCGTATTGACCATCACGAACCGGACGCCGGGAATCCTGTTCTGCAGCATGCGCCGCACGCAGTTGCATCCGCCGCCTCCTATGCCAACTACCTTAATGCGCGCGGGCGCCCTTTCCCAAGACTGAGCTAGGGCGTCGCTGTTCTGGCTTGCTATGGCGCGAGCTTCGATTGTGTCTACCATTGGATTCCTCCATGTTGTATCGCGCTCCGTCCATCAGGACGAAGCCTATCAAGGCCGGCCGGCGACTGGCAGCCGCACAACCGGCATGCTTCCGCCGCCTTGATCTAGCCCTCCTTTCCACCGCGCAGGCCGACAAAAGTCACCCCGGCGAGGGAAACCGGAAACCATCAGCTCAGTTGTATCGTGTAACCAACCTAGAAGTTCCGTGGTTCATCTGTGTGGTTCATGCCGCTTCAGTGATACGATTGCGGACATATTGCGGTTCGAGTTGAATAATGGTATGCTAGGACACGCACTGGAGCAAGTCAATGGTATCTTGCGTACCATATCCAGACACATCGGAGAACCACACTGCACAAACACCGCGGTTCGCCGCATAACCCTTGTAACCGCAGGATACGATTCTTATGGTTCAAACAAGCGAATCGTTGTTCCGGCCCTACGCCCCACCCGCCAATGTGCTCGCCTGCCTCCACAGGCTGAGGCGCATGAACATGCCCTCAGTCGTCACCCGCGACCTCCTGAAGTCCATCGGGATTTCTGAGAATATCGTCCCCAGGGTCTTCGCAACCCTGCGATTCCTGGACCTCGTTACGGACAGCTCAGAACCCACGGACGTGCTTCGAGGCCTGGCGGGCAGCACGGAAGACGAGTACCGGCAGCTGTTGGAGAAGACCGTACGCAGGGCATACGCAGATGAGTTCGAGAGGATAGACCCCAGCGTGGATACCCAGGAGCGCGTGATGAACGCGTTTCAGAGGTACATGCCCAGATCCCAGCACAACCGCCAGGTCATGCTCTTTCTGGGCCTCTGCCGGGAGGCGTGGATTCCCACGTTGGACGTTCCAAGGCGCCGCGGCATGATCGGCAGACCGTCGTCTGCCAGTTCCGCGGGACGCCCGGCCCAGCCGCGCGCATCACAGGCAGTTCGGATATCTTCCGGTACGCCGGCCGTGCTGCTGCCGCAGGCGGACGCAGGGATGCTCGAAGCTCCGATGCTGGGAATCACCCTGCTTGACGCTTCCCACATGCCGGAAGATGACTTCTGGGAGATCTGGAACTCCCTGGGCATCCTCTTCCTCAGACGGGCTCAGCGGGCATACCCATCGCCGATGCAGAGCGACGAGTCATCACAGGCGAAGGGAGTGGACGGCGCTTAGGCGGCGGCGGCTGCCATGCCCTGCCCTATACCACTCCCGCTTCCGCGAGCACAACAAGGTCATCCCTGCTGAGGCCCAGCTCTCCGCAGAGGACTTCTTCGTTGTGCTCCCCAACCAGGGGCGCGCGACGGGAGATGCCCCACGGCGACTTGGGGTAGATGGACGACCCGCCGGGATAGGTGAAGCTCTCACCCAGCTCAGGGTGCTCCACCTCGACGAATAGCTCCCTGTCGTGCCAGTGCGGGTCCTCGACGGTATCCTCAGGCGAACGCACGGCCCCCAGCAGGAAGCCGCGCTCCTGGCCCTCGTGATAGGCCACCTCTGCCGGCACGCTGGCGAAGAAGCGCTCGACCATCTCCATGATGTGCGGCTGGTGCTCCTGAACTGCGCCCGGCTCCTGGTACATTGGATCGTCAAGGTCGTGCTCCACGCCGTGCATGTCCATCCAGTCCGCCCACGTCTGGAGGCGGTCGGCCGTAAGGCGCAGGGCTCCGAAGTTGATGTAGCGTCCGTCGCTGGTAGGGAACTGGGAGCGCGGGCTTGGCCCCACGGAGTGATGGCGGCCGGTGTTGCGTCGCACCACCTGCTTCGTGAACATGTAGATGGGCATGGCCCCCTCCGTTGTGAGCGCGCACGAGCTGTGCACCGAGGCGTCGATGTACTGGCCCTCGCCGGTCACGTCCCGCATGCACACCGCGGCCATGATTGCGATGTAGGCGTAATGGCTGCCCATGTGCCACGCGTTGCCGCCGCCCGGCGCTATGGGAGGCGGGTCCGGCACGTCCTCTTCGTTGTAGCCGGACGAGGCCATCTGACCGCCCGCCGCCATGTGCACGAGGTCGGTTCCGCGATACCGGCTCCACGGGCCCGTCTGCCCGAACGGCGTCAGCGAGCACATGACCAGCCGCGGGTTGAGCCTCCTCAGGTCCTGGTACCCCAGGCCCAGGGAGGGCAGGTAGCCCGGCGTGTAGGTCTCAAGCAGAATGTCCGCGGTCGCCGCCAGGTCGCGCACCATGCGGCGCCCTTCCTCCGACTCGAGGTTCAGCGTAACGCCTCGCTTGGAGGTGTTGTAGTGCCAGAAGTGAAGGCTGCGATCGGCGTGGGGCGCGTCCTGGTAGAACGGGCCTATCCGGCGTTCCGACGCCCCACCGGGCGGCTCCACCTTGATCACGTCGGCCCCGTGGTCTCCCATCAGCTTGCCGCACCACTCCCCTATCACGTCGGAAAGCTCCAGCACGCGAAGGTTTCCCAGGGGGCCGGACGAGAATCTCGTGTTCTCCATGGGGCTTCCCTCCTCCTATGCGGTTGTGGCTTCCTTGGCTTCCAGGGCATCTATCAGGTACGGCTCTAGCGGAATGCTCTTTGGCCAGAACGTGCCGTTCTCGTAGCCTTCGCGAATCTCCTGCGGACTGAGGCCGAGCATGTCCACCAGCACCTCCATGTTGTGCTCTCCGCAGAGCGGCCCGGAACGCTCGACGCTCGTGGGCGATTCGGAGAAGAAGAACGGCGTGTTCTGCGTCAGGTGCTCACCGATCACCGGGTGCTGGACCGTGGTGTACATGCCCTGCTCCCGCAGCTGAGGGTCGTGCTCCACGCGGTCTTCGTTGCTCTGCACGGGCGCGGCGGGAACGCCAGACGACTGGCACACGGCGGCCAGCTCGTACTTCTCCAGCGTGAGCGTCCACTCCTCGATGTTGCGGTCCAGCTCATCCTGGTTCCGGATGCGACCGACCACGGTGGCGAAGCGGTCCTCGTTCGCCCACGACGGCGAGCCCATCAGCTCCACCAGCGCGCGCCAATCGCTCTCGGTGAGGCAGGTGATCACGCACCAGTCGTTGTAGCCGCCTCCCTTCGTGCGATAGGAGTTGTGCGGCGCGGCGGACGGGCCTCTGTACGAATTGAGCATTGGGCCCTCCGGCCACACCGCGCGGTTCCCCGGCGGGAAGTACTCCCGGCGGCTATCGCGCCCGTTGACGGTCTTGTCGAGAATTGCAGGCCCGGTGAGTGTAATGCCCGCGGCCACCTGGGACATGTCCACCCACTGCCCTTCTCCGGTGGAGTTCCGGTGATGCAATGCGGTCAGCACGCACATCACGGCGTACATCCCGCCGGTGTTGTCCATGTACGACCAGCCCCAGCCCGCCGGAGGCGCGCCCGGAAGCCCGGACGTGAAGGTGAGGCCGCTCAGTGCCTGCACGATTGGCCCCATGGTGTTGTAGTGCTTGTTGCGCCCTGTCTGGCCCAGCCCGGCCATGCTGACGTAGACGATGTCCGGCTTGATTCGCGTCATCTCGTCGTAGCCGAGGCCCCAGCTGTCCAGCACTCCGGTGCTGAAGTTCTCGATGACGACGTCCGACATGCCAACCAGCTGCTTCAGGAGACCAAGGCCCTTGTCCGTCCGGGCGCTGATGGTGACGCTGCGCTTCATCGGATTGGTGTCGCTGTAGTCACCGCCGCTGTTGATGCCGGGCGTGATGCCCGCCGGCGTGGTGCGCTCGTTGCCCGACACTAGCCGTCCGGTGAACATGCCAAGCGCAGGCTCCGGCCACTCCACCTTGACGATGTCGGCTCCCAAAATGGCCAGCCAGCGGGTCGCCCAAGGGCCAGATCTCACCCAGGTGAAGTCCAGGATACGAATGCCATCCAACGGTCTTCGATCTGCCATTGCATATGCCTCCATTGCTCCACTAGGCGTTCCCGGGTATAGAAGCGGGAGTGGTCACCTGTAGCCGGAAGACTACTATGGGTAACCACTCCCACCGCTGACTAGCGTAGGGTTAGAACGGTCCCTCCCATACCCCTACTCCGCCAGCCACATTCGGTCCGTAAGGCGCTGCTGAGAGGGAGTCCCGAGGTTGTAGAAACGAACTCCCTTCAACTCCCGTCGGACGGGCCACGCAACATTCATCGACCCCAGGGTCGCGCTGGTCAGCCGCTCGTTCACCATGTATAGCTCAATGTCCCGTAGAAGCACTGCACGCCTGGCGTCGTCCAGCGTGGACTCCGCTTCCTCCAGCATCGCGTCTACTCTAGCTATCTCATCGTCCGGCGCCACACCCACGCCCTTGTAGCCCAGAATGTAGCAATTCGGCTTGCCGGTGTTTTCGGAGTGCAACCCATTGAGCGCGTCCCCAGGGTCAGCCGTCAACGTGTTCTCCATCACTGTTGAGGCCTCAGTCCTGATGGTGTAGATACAGTCGGTGCTTATGCTGCCGTACGTATCAACGTACTTCACATTGAACTCCCACCCCAGGTGCTTCTTGAATTGGTCAATTCCCCAGAGACTGGGTTCCCTGCGGCTCAACAGCTGAATGATGTACTGGTCACTCTTGGGGCGATTCCCCTCTCCGAAGACCTCGTCCAGCAGCCGATTGGCCTCGGCTATGTCGGCGTCCTTCGTGGCAGGATTGAACCCAGGGAAGGACAAGTACTCCTCCGGTGGGATGCTCCATCCGACGTCTGGGTGGAAAAAGTAGGCTATAGTCGCCATCTTGACGTCACCCACCGTCATGAACCTATCCCAGTTCTGCCGGTCCAGGAAGAGGTTTACCGCCCACCGCACCTTCCAGTCGTCGAAAGGCGGCCTCAACGGGTTCAGCATGAAGACTTGGATGTGGTTGTACCTTACGATGTGCAGCTCGATGATGTCCTCGTAGGTGGACTGGATCTGGGCCACTTGGGCCTTGGTCACCCCGCTGCTCCCGTGACCCGCGTGGTGAGTCTTACCGGTGACCAGGGCTGCAAACTTTGTGTTGTAGTCCTGGATGAAGTAGTTCTCCCAGCCGTCCGCAAAGGGAGCGCCCTCTCTGAAGTAGTTCGGGTTCCTCTTCGACTTTATCACGGTCTGAGAGTCACCGAAGGTGGGTATGAAGGGGCCCGTCCCATGGTTCATCAAGTACCCTTCAGGGTTGGCAGTGGACTGGACCCCAGGATACTCGAGGTCCATCCACTCCCGGTACTCTTTGTTCCACACTTGCATACCTGCAGCCAGCCAACCCATGGTGGCGTTCCTGTGGTATGCGAACTCCAAGATCACGGCATGCCCATCAGGTCCATCCGGGCAGGTCGCCTCGTCAAAGTGGGCCCAGTACGTCTTGTATCTGTTGATGAAGGAGACGCGCTCGTCCGGAGGCGGGTTGGTGAGCCATTCCATGCTTGACTTTACATCCTCACAGGTTAGCTCTGTCCCGTAGCTCTCGGCCGGCGCTCCCTTGTCCATGCCCCAACCCTCGGAGTGGAACATCACGCCCTGGCGTAGCTGGAAGGAGAAGGTCAATCCGTCCGCGGACACCGTAAAGCTCTCGCACAGGTCACAGATGGGCACATCCCTGATGGACCCCCAAGGGTCCATCATCAGCAGGCTGTTTTGGGCCTGGAACCCTCCGAAGCCACTCGCAAAGGCGCCCCATCCCATGTAACCGCCGAGCCAACGGGAAACCGGACGCGGGCCAGACATCTTGATTGTCCCGCCGTACTGAGGCTCCCCCCATTCGGGCTTGTAGCCCCGATGATTCTTCAGGAAGCCGATCCAGTCCGATTCATCCGTCACCACCTCCGGCACCGCCGTCGCCGTCGGCTCAATTCCAGTAGACGACGTGGCCGTTGGTTGCCCAGGCTCAGGCGTCGTCTCCATCGCCGCGGTTGTGGCCGCCGGTGCAAGAGAAGTAGCCGTTGGCGCGCTGGTCGCCTCCGGCGGCGGGCTTGTCGCCGTTGGATCCTCCCCTCCGCACGCAACCGCCACCACCACAATAGTGGCAGCTAATACAACCCCCAATGGTCTTACTCTACTCAAGTTCCGTAATTCCATGAGGCACCTCCAACGGGGATATACGAAGAATAGCACCTGTCCTTCGAATGTCAATACCCGAAGGTGATATGCATTGTTCAATTCGTCACAATACACACTAGCCCACATCCCCCTCCCCCATGGATATCGCCGCCAGAGGGTCTCCCCTGCTACGGAATGCGTTCCAGGATCACCACTGGTATCTCCCGCGACGTCCTGGTCTGGTATAAATCGTATTCGGGCCAGATCTCGGCCATGATGGCCCACACCGCCGGTTTTTCGTCGGGGCCGGCCGTACGCGCCCGCGCCGTGAACCGGTCAGCGGCCACCTGTACGCCAACCTCCGGGTTGTCGCTCAGGTTCATGTACCAGTCCGGATGCCGAGGCGCGCCGCCCTTGGACGCCACGACGACGAACCGGTCACCATGCCGGCCGTAGATCAAAGGCGTGGTGAAGGACCGCCCGCTACGGCGGCCGGTGGTGGTCAGAAGCAGCGTCGGGACGCCGTTCCAGATGTGGCCGTCCTCGCCCTCCGACTCCTGGTAGCGGCGGACGTGGTCTTCAACCCAGCCTCTCGGTCGACTGTCAGACGTGGTCATCGGTTCGCTCCGGCTTTGGAGTCTCGTGCTTCAGGAAAGGGACGCCAGGACCTCGTCCGTCGTCATCACTCCCTGCCGCACGTAGATCTTCTCCGTCAGCACCCTGTGCACCTCCGGGTCGCGGTCGGCGCAGGCGTCCGTGATCACAACCACGCGATAGCCCAGATCGCCCGCCCACCGGCTGGCCGACAGCACGCAGCCGCTGGTCGAAACGCCCATGAGCGCCAGGGTGTCCACGCCCATCTCGCGCAGTGAAACGTCCAGGCCCGTGGTGGAGAACGGACCGGCCTTTGTCTTGGAGATGACGGACTCTCCCGCCGCCGGCTGAACTCCTGGGTGAATCTCAGCTCCGGGCGACGGCTCCGTGAACCTGCCGCCCCGGTGCATAACGTGAATTATTGGCACACCCCGCCCGCGCGCTCCTTCCAGAACGCGGGCGGCGTTGGCCACCACGGCCGCGGCGTCCTCTGCCACGTTGTTCACGATGTCGTTCTGGAAGTCCATGATGAGGATGGCGGTTTTCGCCAGGTCTATGGGCTGCTGCTCAGTGGTCAAATCGTACCTCCCGATGAAATGCGGATTGCGCCGCGGAGCTAGATGGCGCCGCCCTCTGCGAGCACGGCAAGCTCGGCTCTCGTGAGGCCCAGCTCGCCGCACAGCAGCTCCTCGTTGTGCTCACCCACGAGCGGCGCGCGACGGTAGATACGCCACGGCGAGTCGTTCCAGATCCCTGCCGGGCCGGGATAGGTGAAGCTCCGGCCCAGTTCGGGGTGTTCCACGTTCACCCAGAAGCCTCGGTCGTGCAGGTGGCCGTCGTCCAGCAGGTCGTCCGGGGTGCGAATCGCGCCCCAGTTGATGCCCCTCTCCTGCGCGCCATGATAGGCCTCCTCCTGCGTCAGGCCCAGTACGAACCGCTCCAGCGCCTCGAAGATGTGGTTGGTGTTCTCCTGGATAACGGCTGTGTCTCCGTACTTCTCGTCGAGCAGGTCCTCGGCCGCGCCGTAGCCGTCCATCCACTCTGCTAGAACGCGAAGCTCCCGCGGCGCTATGCCGAAGCCGATCATCAGGTTGACCATCTTCCCGTCCTTGCACCTGAACTGTGTCTTCGGCCTGATGGTGGGAAAGGCGTGCCGGCCCGTCTGCCTGAGCACCACCTCTCCCCTGTAGATGTAGATTGGTACGGCCGGCTCAGTGGTCAGCGCGCACGCCTCGTGAATGGATGCGTCTATGTACTGGCCCTTGCCCGTTGTGGAGCGGTACACGAGCGCCGACGTGATGGCAATGTAGGCGTAGTGACTGCCCATGTGCCACGCCTGCCCGCCTCCGCCGGCAATGGGCGGCGCGTTCGGCACGATCTCGTCCTCGTAGCCGCAGCAGCCCATCTGGCCTCCGGCAGCAAGCTGCACCATCTCGCTGGTGACGTAGTCCCGCCACGGGCCGGTCTGACCGAAGGGCGTCAACGAGCACATGACGAGTCGCGGGTTCTCGGCCCGCAGCTCGTCGTATCCCAGCCCCAGCGACGGCAGGTAGCCCGGCGACATGGTCTCGAGCACCACATCGGCGGTTGCCGCCAGACTGCGGAAGAGCGCGCGCCCGTCCTCTGTTTCGAGGTTGAGGGTGATGCCGCGCTTGGACGTGTTGTAGTGCCAGAAGTAGACGCTGCGCTCCCGGTTTGGCAGGTCGTCCAGGAACGGGCCGACCTGGCGGGCGGCGCCACCACCGGGTGGCTCGATCTTCACCACGTCTGCGCCCAAGTCCGCCATCAGCTTGGCGCACCACTGCCCCTTCTCGTCGCCAAGCTCCAGCACCCGCAGGCCGTGAAGGGGACCGGCGTCATCGGGCGCGCCGTCTCCCCGACCGGCCGAGGTGGAGGTGACGGCCTTGCGATCGACGCGCGGCTCCAGCTGTCCCGCGGCCATCATCTCATCCATATAGGGGAAGCGCTCCATGGAAGGCGGCCACAGGATCCCGTCCTCGAATCCGGACACAAGCTCATCGTGGCTCCTGCCCAGGATTCCCTCCAGGATCTCCTGGTTGTGCTCGCCCATCAGCGGACTCGGTATCCGGTTCCCCGGCGGGCTCTCCGACATCTTGAAGGGCGCGTTCTGCAGCTTGTACGACCCAAGAACAGGATGCTCCAGCGGCAGGTACATTTCGCGGTGCCTGAGCTGCGGGTCGTTGTCCACCCGGTCCTGGTTGCTCTGCACCGGCATTGCGCGAACACCCGCAGCCTGGCACCTCTCCATCAGCTCGTACTTCTCCAGCGTCCGAGTCCACGACTCGATTCCGGCGTCCAGTTCCTCCTGGTGGGTCAGCCGCCCAAGGGCCGAGTCGAATCGCGGGTCGGTTGCCCAGGCGGGCCGTCCCATCACCTCCACGAGCCGCCTCCACTCCTCGTCGGAGAGGCAAACGATGGCGCACCAGTCGTTGTAGCCTTCTGGCGCCGTCCTATAGGCGTTGTGCGGCGCAACGGTTGGGCCGCGGTAGTTGTGCAACAGCGGCGTGCCCGGCCAGTGCGTGCGGTTTCCCGGTGGGAACCCCTCGCGAATCGAGGACCTGCCGTTGACCGTCATGTCCAGGTACACGGGCCCGTTGAGCGTGCAGCCGACGATCATCTGGGACAGGTCAACGTGCTGCCCCCTGCCGGTCACGTTACGCCGGTACAGCGCCGTAAGCGCAGAGAGGGCAACGTACATCCCGCCTGTATCGTCCAGGTACGACCAGCCCCAGCCCGCGGGCGGCTCACCGGGTAGCCCGGAGAGGTACGTCATGCCGGAGAATGCCTGCGCCGACGGGCCGTTGGTCTGGTAGTGGTGATAGCGGCCCGTGTGGCCGAAACCGGCCTGTGACACGTACACGATGTCCGGCTTGAGCTTGCAGAGCTCCTCGTATCCGAGCCCCCAGTTCTCCAGGACCCGAGAGCTGAAGTTCTCTAGCACGACGTCGGACTCCGAGATCAGCTGCTTCACTATGTCCAGGCCGCGCGGAGACCGCACGTTGACCGTGAGGCTCAGCTTGTTGCAGTTGGTGTCGTTGAAGTTGCCGTTGGTGTTGAGGTTGACCTCCATACCCTGCGGGGTCGTGAAGGCCCCTCCCCTGCCGCGCTCGTTGAGGGGCCACTCCACCTTGATGACCTCGGCACCCAGCGTGCCGAGCCATCGCGCGCCCCACGGCCCCGCGCGTACCCACGTGAAGTCCACAACACGCACGCCGCTGAGCGCGCCGGGTGTCTCTACGGCTCTGACCGCCGTCTCAACCATTGCTCACCTCCGTATAGCCGCCGTTTCGGCGGCTCGCGCTCGGAATGGCTACCGGTAGTCCGCAAGTTCGATGACGCTGGCCCGGCATTCGCCGGACGCAAGCTCCAGAATCGCAACGTTTCCCAGCTTCATTAGGTTCCTGGGCAGCGTTGGGCTTCCGGGGTTCACGAAGAGGACGCCCTGGTGCTCCTCGACCATGGCGTAGAGGGTTCGACCGAAAACAACGATGTCCACCGGCGAGCCGAAGAAGTCCTCGACCATGCTCGGCACTGCCCCATCGGCGAGCGTGTGTGAGCCAAGCGTGCCCGGAAGGATGTCGTCGCTGAAGCCGTCGAGCTCCAGGTTGTTCACCATGCCAATGGTGTGACCCTCGACGGGCAGAACGAGGAGCTCAGAGACGCGCGTATCGCTCTCGCTCTCCAATGCGAGGGGTGTGGGCCGCTCCGCCTGACCGCCGTGCACGCGGCCGACTGCCATCACGGGCGCGATGAGCTCTAGCCAGTCGAGCACGCTGGGAACGTGGATGCCGCCGGCGTGGAGGATCAGGTCTACGCCCTCGAACGCAGTCGAGACCTCCGGCGGAACCTCTTTCGCTCCCCCTGGGACCCGGGTGTCCGAGATAAGGCCTATCCTCATCGGTTCTCCGATCCCGCGGTGATGGTTGGGGTTGAGCCCGATTCTAACCCAATTCCGGAGCGCAGTCCAGCAGGCTCAGGACGACGATTTCTGAAGCCCTATGGTACGGGTCTGGCGCTATGGTATCCCTTGGCCAACATCACCATTCCCACTATTCCCAAACCTGCTGCTCCTGTAGCAAAAAGGATCAAGCCGTACGGCAAGTGAGCGCTGATACCATCAAGCCCGCCTTCCGGTAAAGCTATCAAAGCCAACTGAAAGAGTCCGTAGATAACCATTGGGATGGATAGAAGGGCTAATGGAGTGTCGATCGTCCTTCGAGCGATAAGAACGTATGCGAGTCCCATTCCCCACGGAATAGCAACAATGAACACACTGGCGGTTGCAGAAAGCAGAGGATAGAAGCTGATCAGCAAAGTGTCACCTTGCTCTATCACGTGGTTGCATAATTTGTCCAAGTACGACTCCGGTACTACCCAATGCGTAGCTAACCAGGACAGTGAGAGCAACGACGTTTAGCGTGGCGTCGTGCCTCTCCACGAGTGATGGCGTGTGTCCGGAGACTACAATCACCAAAGTCGCCCAATCCAGGAACAATGCCAGTTCCAACAGGGCAAAGCCGGCGATTGGGAGCAGGCTCTTGAATTGACAATCGGGATTACGATTTGTCAGCGATCTTAGGAAGCCCCACACCACAGGCACTGTGATCGCCGCAGTGAGTGTGGTATGAATGAGCAGGGCCGTGTTCAAGGCCGTGACTCCTCAAGGTGGCGACGTATCAGCCGCTTAGTCGCGCAGTCCAGCAGGCTCAGGACGCGGAGAGCGGGGCCACGCTGAATACCACTGAGAACGGCTTGCAGTAGATGATCACGCTGTTGAAGCCTGATACGTCCACGTCTGCGGGGATCGGGTAGTTCTGATTGCCACGGTTGCCCTTCAGCGGTCCCAGGTCCACGTACTCGTCGCTCTTGACGTCGCCTGAGTCTGCGGGGTCCGGATGTGACGCGAGCAAGACGTGGAGCGCCGGCCCGTTCGTCACGTTCAGGTCCTCCAGTCTCAGAATGTGGTTGCCTCCCGGCGTGGCGAAGATGGTGGCATCGCCGCTTCCGCGGTGAAAGCTGTCGGCGTCTCTGAACTGCCCCGCTGTCACGGCGCGCACCTCGCCCTGAGGGTTCGCAAGAGCCGACATGACTGGCTCCATCATGCCTGCGACCTGCTGCATGTCCTCCGTGCTCGCGCCGCTCATGGCAGTCGTGAGCGCCTCCGTTAGCGCTGCGACGTCGGCGGTCTTCATGGCCGTGATGGACTCGCCTGCCTCCATCATCGCTCCGGCGTCGATGTCCGATGCGCCCGGCATGGATTCCGCCATCGCCGCATCGTCCACCCTGGCCATGCCGGCCATCACCTGCTCCACGTCCACGCGCTCCATCCCCTCCGGCACCACAGCCGTGTACGCGAACGGGAACTCCTCCTCCACCATGACGTTGGTGAACAGCGGCGACGCCATCCACCATCCCAATCCAAGCCCGACGATGACCGCCGGTACGCCGATCACTGCGGAAGCGACCGGGTACTTCTGAAGCACGACGTACCAGCGCAGCTTATAGGCCGCGTATAGAAATGCGGCAGCAGCGAGGATGGAGACTGCCCCAATGATGAAGCGATACTCGTACAGGTTGCCCAGCGCTTCTTCGATTTCACCCACGATTCCCATTGCACTCCACCTCTGCGATCCTGCCGCTGCGCAATGGCCGCAGTGACCGGACCGCCAGTTTTTCCTTTACTTCAATTCTACTACAGAGGCGAGAGGGTAGTCTCGTCGCCGGCGCGCCTGCGGCTGCGGTGAATCCACCGCCAAAGCCATCGCATGCGAGCGTTACGCCGCGGGCAATCTTGTGATATGTTACTCGACGCGGGCGCGTGGAACCTGCCCGCGACGCCGGCGTGACGAATCGACCACAACCCGCGCACGGCAGTCAGGAGGCACAAGATCAGTCGGTTGGGCCCGGCCCCCACACGCAAAGGCCTCTTCTATGGCTGGTGGATAGTCATAGCTTGTTGGACCTTCACCCTCTACGGCTCCGGAATCTTCTTCTACGGCTTCAGCGTATTCTTTCAGCCCATCGTCACGGAGTTCGGCTGGTCGCGTGCCGTCACCTCCGGCGCGTTCGCCCTCTCGCAGGCGGAGGGCTTCATCGAAGGCCCCATCATCGGCCCGCTAGTGGACAAGTACGGGCCGCGCAAGCTCATGCTGATTGGCATCGCCATGGTGTCCATCGGCTTTGTAGCCCTCAGCCTCATAGACGGACTGCTTGCCTTCTATTTGGTCTATGTGTTGCTGCTGGCCGTGGGGTTCAACACCGGATTCTTCATCGCGGCGCAGGCCGCCGTGGGCAACTGGTTCATCCGGCGACGTTCCTTCGCCCTGGGTCTGCTGACCACCGCATTCGGGTTTGGCGGCGCGGTGATGGTGCCTATCATCGCCTGGCTGGTTTCGGAGTATGGCTGGCGAAGCGCGGCCTTCTCGCTTGGCATCGGCATGGCGATCATCGGCCTGCCCATGGCCGTGCTCGTTCGCCACAAGCCCGAGCAGTACGGCTACCTGCCCGACGGCAGGGTCGAGGCTCCCGCTCTCGCGGACGCTTCCGGGGCCCGGGCTGGCGCGGGGGTCACGTCAGACGTCGACGAGATCGACTTCACCATCTGGGAAGCGCTCAAAACGTCCGCGTTCTGGATCCTGTCCCTGGCCTTCGGGTTCCGAACGCTGGCAATCTCCGCAACGGTGATCCACCAGATACCGCTCCTCACGGACCGCGGGTTCTCAGCGACCGCGGCCGCCGGTGTGCTCGCCCTCATGAGCCTGATGAGCGTACCAGGCAGGCTGATCTTCGGCTTTCTGGGTGACTACTTCGACAAGCGAATTCTTGTCTCAGTAGCCTATCTGCTGCAGGGTGTGGGGCTTGTGATCTTGCTGAACGCCACTAGTCTGGAGCACCTGTACCTGTTCACGCTGGTGTTCGGCCTCGGTTGGGGCGCGCCCACCGTGCTGGTGGCCCTGCGCGGCGACTACTTCGGAAGGCGGTACTTCGCCACGATCGCGGGCGTGCAGCAGTCGGTCGTTGCCATCGGCACCATCATCGGCCCCGTGTACGCCGGGTGGATCTTCGATACGACTCGCAGCTACGATGCGGCGTTCATCACCTTCATCGTGGCCATTGTGATTGGCGCGGTACTCGTCCTCTTCGCACGGCAACCCAAGCCGCCCCCTCGCCTCGCTACTTGACCTTATGTCTGCGCGGGCATATCATGCCACTGTCACCAGCCGAATTACCTTCCCTCCAACTGCGAATGAAGGCCGGAAGGGGGGCCACGGCCCCCACCTGATACCCACAGGGCCACTCAGGAGGTGTAACCTTGGAAAGACCAGTTCCCGTACCAGACGAGGTCAGCGCGCCCTTTTGGAGCGCCTGCAACGAGGAGCGCCTGGTGGTGCAGAGCTGCACCGCCTGCGAGAGGCTGCAGTATCCGCCGGCCGGGGCCTGCACGGAGTGCGGCTCCGCAGAAAGCCTATCCTGGCGCGAGGTGAGCGGCCGCGGCACCATCAACGGCTACATCGTGATCCACGACTCCCGGCTCAGGGTGTGGGTGCCTGTGCAGCCTTACAACGTGGCCGTCGTGCAGCTCGAAGAGGACCCCGCAGTGAACTTCTTCTCCAACGTGCCTGGCACGCCTGCCGACCAGGTTCCCGTAGGGTCGAATGTTGAGGTGGAGTTCGTGAACGTCAGCGAGAGCCAGAAGATCCCCGAGTGGCGGGTGGTGGAAGGCTGAGTCGCAGGCCTGGACAGGGACACGACATAGTAAGGAGGGCTGAATCATGGTGACAACTCAGACACCGCCGGCTTCGATGTACCGCTCGAGGGAGGGACTCGGCGTATGGGAGCACAAGGGCAAGGTAGCAGCCGTGGGCATCGGCCACTCCCCCACCGCGCGGCGATGGGACGAGCGCGTGGAGTCCAGCATAGGCACGTGGGCCATCATGGCGCTGCGAAACGCCATGGAGGACGCCGGCGTCACGCCTGACCAGGTCGACGGCATGGTCGTAGTGCCCGCCGCTACCACGGGCGACCGCTGGTATCCGACCCATCCCGTGCCGGAGGACTTCGCAAGCTCCTACGAGCTAACCGACAACCTCAACGACGGCCTCAGCTCCATGAGCGTGGAGTGGCTCCTCAAGAACATGCCGGAACTGACCAACGTGAAATTCGCCATGCACGCCCCATCCTGCATGTCCGACGCCGTTGTGGTGGCAGCGCAGGCCGTCGGCGATGGCCTCACCAACACCTGCCTCGTCCTGAAGTCCTGGAACAACCTCTCCGGCCGCTACGGCCACGAGTCCGGCAACAACGCCCTGGACACTGCTCCGGGGGCCTCTCAGTGGACCAACCCCTGGGGCTTCGGCGCGGCGGCATCCACGTTCGCATACCTCTTCGACCAGTACTGCCGCAAGTACGGCAAGAGCCACGACATGATGGCCCCCTTTGTGGTCAACGAGAAGCGCAACGGCCTGATGTTCCCGGAGGGCTTCTGGGCACAGCACCGGCCCGAGGCGCTGACCATCGAGGACTACCTGGCCGCGCGCTGGGTAGCCAAGCCCGCGAACCTCTTCGATTGCGACCTGCCGATCCAGGTGGCCTGCGCATACCTGTTCACCACCGCGGAGCGCGCAAAGGACATGAAGCAGAAGCCCGTCTACATTCTCAACCACTCATCCGACCGGACGCGCGTCAAGAGCACCATACAGACGCTGGACGAGTGCGAGGCCGCCACGGACAGCGTGGGCCGCAAGCTCTACGAGGGCGCGGGCATCGGCCCCAGCGACCTCTCCTTCGAGAACATGTACGACGGCTACACGCTGTTCCACCAGTTCCACATCGAGGGGCTGCGGTTTGCCGGCATTGAGCGCGGCGAGGCCCTTGACCTGTACGCGACGGACATCACCATCGAGGGGCCCAACCCCGTCTCGCCGAGCGGTGGCAACGCCGGCAGCGGTCGCACCCGCACGTGGATGCACACGGACAGCATCCAGCAGCTGCAGGGGCGAGCGGGCCCGAGGCAGATACGGCGCCCCGCGGAGATCGGCGTATCCGGCGGCCCGACGACCACCGGCGGCAACTTCACCGTGTGGAGCTCCACACCGGGGTAGGCGGCCGGCCCCGCAATCGGCATGGAGCGTCGCGAAGACGAGATTCCTCGTGATCGTTGGGAAAACGGCGGCCATCGCCTATGGCAGTTCGCCAGCGCGCGGGGCATGAGCCGCCGCCGCTTCCTGAGTCTCATGGTGGCGGGCGGCTCCGCTGCCGTGCTCGCCGCGTGCCTCGGAACCGAGGCGCCCACGGCAACGCCCTCTCCTACCGCAAAGCCGACGATGCCCGCGGAAGGCACGTCCAGCCCCTACTTCAAGGACTCCGCGCCTTTCATCGAGCGCGACGGCAAGGGGCTGGAAGCCCGCCTTGAGAACATGCAGGGCCTCATAACGCCCAATCGCTACTTCTTCGTCCGCAACAACTCAACGAGCATCGGGCTGGACACGGCAGACTGGCGGCTCACCGTGGAGGGAGACGCCGCGTCGGAGCCTTTGGAGCTGACGTACGAGGACATCCGCAGCCTGCCCAGCCGTACGCTGATCTCCTACCTGGAGTGCGCCGGCAACCACCGCGCCATGTTCAACATTCTGAACAGTCGTGAGACCTCCGGCACCCAGTGGACGAGGGGCGCGATCAGCAACGGCGAGTGGCTGGGAGCGACGCTGCGAGACGTACTGACCCTCGCCGGCATCGACGACGGCGCGGTCAGTGTGATGCTCGTGGGGCTGGACACCGAGTCGCCGGAGGAGGGCTTTCGATACGTCCTGCCGATGGAGAAGGCGATGCACCCGGACACTCTGCTCGCCTACGCCCTCAACGGCGAGACGATTCCCAAGGACCACGGCTACCCGCTGAGGGCGGTGGTCCCTGGCTGGGTAGGTAGCTCGCACATCAAGTGGCTGGGACGCATCTTAGTTTCGCGAGAGCAACTGTGGACGCGCAACAACACGACGTCCTACACGCTCATCGGCGACGCCTATGCGCCGGAAGGTGAGTCGATGGGCAAGCCGGTCACGGAGCAGGTTATCAAGAGCGCGCTCGCTCTGCCCTGGCCCGCGGAGCTTGCGGCCGGGCAGCGCCGCATCCACGGCTACGCTCACTCGCCGGCAGGACCGATCTCCCTCGTAGAGTGGAGCGCCGACTCCGGGCTGACCTGGCGAACGGCAGAGCTGTCGGGCGGCCAGCCGGACTACTCATGGGCACGGTTCGAGTTCGTGTGGGACGCGGCGCCGGGAGAGCACACGATCACGACTCGGGCCACTGACACGGCGGGCAACACGCAGCCCGATCACGTCCCCTACAACGAGAAGGGCTACCTGTTCAACCAACCTCTGCCCCACCCCGTACGTGTGACGTAGGCGAGAGCCTGTGCGAGAAGCGCAGAGCCAACTGACGATTGGCGTAAGGAGTAGCAAATGCCAGACCTCATCAACATACTTGAGTCATTCAACCGCAAGGAACGGTACTTCCTGCTTTGTGAGATCCTGGGGTTGGAGAGGTTTGCCCTTTCAGAGGAGTTTCTAGAGAGGCTACAGAAGACAATTGGCGTTGAAGTGCCCAAGGGTGCATTCGTCGCAATGGACTATCACCTTGACTGGCTAGTTGCAAGCCTGAAACTCTACAAGTCTGGCAAGCCCGATGGCTCTACCTTCTGCAACCCAGAGGAACAGATAGATGATGAGACCGCTAGGCTCATTAGAGGAACCCAAGAAGACGTTGATATTTTGGTGGCGTTCCCGTGTGGCAGCGACAAGCAGTATCACATCGTCATGATTGAAGCCAAGGGCTACACCGGATGGGATACCAAGCAATTGCAGAGCAAGGCTCGCAGGCTAAAGCAGATCTTCGGGTCCAACGGCAAGAAATATGAGAACGTAGAGCCTCATTTCTTCGTAGCAGGACCGAAGGAGTCGCAGGGCCTAGAGGACAAGGCAAAGGGTTTACCGGGGTGGATGGCCCGGGAGAATAAGCTAGAGTGGCTTACCATTCACCTGCCGGTAGAGCGGCGCGTGGTTGAACGCTGGAACCCGGACAAAAAGAAGCCCGACAAGAGTGGAAGCCACTTTCGAGTCCGCTAGTAAAGCGAGGGCCGCCGCGTGTCTCCCAGCTCGTGCTGAGCCTGTCGAAGTACGAGCGAGCGGTCACGCCGCGCCAACTCCGTCCGCCCTAACCCTCCGCAGCTTCCTTCCAGAGGCTGCGGCCGGTGACGGCCAAGACGATGGGCACCAATGTGTCCACTGCCGCCCAGATGACCCAGGCTTGATCGTAACGCCGACCGTGAGGTAATAGGCGGCGTTCACATCCAGGTAGCGGCGAGTAACACCGCTGTACGGGTCGCCGTCGGACGCATCCCGCTTGCCGGCGTAGTTGTATGCCAGCGCGATGGCAAGTCCGATCAACATCAGGACGTCCAGCACGCTCCAGACGTCCTGCACCTCAATGGAATCGACTAGAAGCGTGTTGACGATGAAAAATACCGCCACCGCCACCGCCACCGCCACGCCAACCAGGTATGATGCTGCTGGTCTCTTCAGTCCTGCCATTGGTTACTCCTCCTCCCGTCAGCGCTGAAGTTGACGAGTGGAGTAGGGCGAACGGAGTGCCGGAGCCGGGTAAGCCCCCGCTACCACTGCACGAACATGGGCATGACCACGTGCACGTAGTCCTCGCCGCCAAGCGGCTTCAGCACCCCCGGGCTCGAAGGCGTCGTCGTTTCCAGCGCTATGTTCTCCCCGTCGAGGTTGGACAGCACCTCCGTCAGGTAGCGGCTGCTGAAGGCGATCTTCGCCTCCGTCCCCTCGACGTTGGCGTCTATCTCGCCGGTGTTGTCCCCCGTCTCCTCCGCGCTGGAGGTAACCACCATCTTACCCCTCATGCCATCTTCGCCGGGCGCCATGTTCAGCCGGATGATCCCTCCGCCGTCCCTGGCGAAGATCGAGGCCGCACGTGCGGCGCGCGAGAACTCATGCAGGTTCATCACCGCCGTGGTGTTGGCGCTCTGGGGTATCAGCTGGGCGTAGTTGGGGAATGAGCCCTGCACCAGCTGCGACACGATTTCGATGTTCTTGATGTGTACCAGGAGCTGGCTCTTGGAGGGCGTGATGACGACCTCTACCGGCTCGTCCTGGTCGGCCAGCAGGCGCTGAATCTCCTGCAGCGTCCGCGCCGGCACGATCGCCTCCGTGTCCTCGGGCGCAGGCTCCAGGAGCGACCCCTTGTACACTGCAAGCCTGAATCCGTCCGCACCCGCGAGTGTGAACTGCTGCCCAGAGATCTCGACCTTCACGCCCGTGAGCACAGGCCTCGCCTCCTCCGTCGCGGCCGCAAAGGCCACTCGGCTGATGGCCGTCCTCAGCAAGTGCGGCTCCACGCGGGCGGTCATGCCCTCCTCCACCGTCGGAATCGGCGGAAACTCCTCTGCTGCGGTGCCGTTGATGTTCGCCTGAAAGCGGCCGCACTTGAAGCGGATCCCCAGCGGCCTGGCGGTCATCTCCATCTCGACGCGGTCCGGCGGAAGCGAGTTTACGAAGTCCGTCAGGAGCCTTGCTGGAATGGTCACCGAGCCTTCCTCGTGTACCTCGCCGCCCACCCACGTGGTGACCGCGAGCTCCAGGTTGGTCGCCGAGAGCTTCAGCCTGCCCTGGTCTGTCTCTATGAGGACGTTCTGAGTGATGGGCAGAGTTGTACGCGTCGCAACCGCCCGCCCCACGAGCGCCAGACCCCGACTGAGGTTTTCCTGAAGGCACGTGAAACGCATTTGCACTTCCTTGGGATTGGATTGAACGGTAGTATAGGGCGGCCCCGATGCATCGTCAACAGAACTCACGCTTCGCTATTGCAACAGCGTCTCGATGTCCGCCACCACGCGCTCCGCGTCCCAGTCCTCCGTGTTGTACAGGGCCCGCACCACACCGGCGCGGTCCGCCAGGACCATGCGGGTCGAGTGGAGCACATTGTACTCGTGTAGGTGGACAGTGCCGTCGGTGTGGACGTGCCGGTTGGACTGGTCAATTCGGTTGTATCCCAGCTTTAGCCCGTCCGTGATGACCGCTCGGACGTCCTCTGGGTTGCCGGTGAGAAACCGCCACGACTCGTGGTCAGCACCGTAGCCGTCGGCATACGCCCGCAGTGCCTCCGGCGTGTCCTGCTCCGGGTCGACGGTGATCGATAGCAACACGACCCGGCTCCCCAGCAACCCGTCGCCTCCAATAAGCGACTGCACCTCAACCATGCGGGGCGTGAGTACGGGGCAAAGCAGAGTGCAGTTTATGAACACGAAGTTCGCCAACATGACCTTGCCTTCCAGCGACGAGCTTGAGAATTCTCGGCCAAGTTGGTCGGTTAGCGTGAAGGCAGGCACATCGAAGTACTCAGGCAGTTCAGCCGGTTCCTGAGAGCCACACGCGGCCGCTCCCAGTAGGAGCATCAGCGCCGCCGCGACGATCCCGTACCGGAATCCACGCGCGCCGCGCAACCATTGCGCGCTCATCCAGTGCCCCGCGTCGACCACGAACCGTCGGGTTCCCGCGGGAGGGACGAATCCCCTGACGCTCCTCTATGAAGCGACCCTGCCAGCAGCATCGCAACCGCCCAGAACACCATCGCGGCCGCCAGGTGCGCGCCCCTGACGTCAGGCGGCAGCTTCAGCACTACGTTCAGGATCCCCAGCGTCGTCTGCAGGGCCAGCAGAGAGGCCATGAACCCCGCGATCGCTGCCAGGCCCGAGTGCCTTGCCGCGATCGCATGTACCGCCACCCCCATCATCAGCAGCACCACCACGAGACCAATGACCCGATGCGCCATGTGTAGCCACTGCGGGCCCGTCATGTCCCACGGAAGCACATTGCACAGCGGTATAGTAGTGCAGGCCAGCGGCGCGCCGACGCTCCGCGTCACGTAGGCTCCAGAAAGGAGCATCACGAACGTGGCGGCCGCCAGTACAGTCGAGGAGCGGCGCAGCGCGCCCAGGTTCCACCCGGGCTGCAGGCCGTCGTGGAGCCATCGCGGGCGCACGAGCTGGGCGGCGGTCAGAGCCAGCAGTCCCACCAGTCCGGCGGCCACGCCCGTATGGAGCAGCGCCCACCCCGGATCGATCTCGGACAGGACGGTGAAAGCGCCGAGCGCCGCCTGAACCAGCAGGAACACGCCCGCCGCCGCAGCGAGCGCGAGTACGCGGCTGCGACGCCCGTAGTCTGCGTACACTGCCGCCACCATCAATAGCGTGAAGACACCGGACACGGCCGCGGAGAGGCGGTGGATGTACTCAATCCACGCCGCCAGCTCCCAGGGCGGTACGATGCGCCCGTAGCACAAGGGCCAGTCCGGGCATCCGAGGCCTGAGCCGGTGACCCGCACCACTCCTCCAAGCGTGACTGCCAAGAGCGCCGAGGCCAGCGCCGCTGCCGCCATTGCCGGGGCCAGCCGGCGCGCCTCAGGTCGCTCGCGATCGGCGCCCGTCAGTTTGTCGCTCCGCTGAGTGCCGCCCACCACGTCACACAGCCGGCCGGAACTCCGGCAGACCCTCGTTCTCCTCCCTGTAAAACCAGCGCAGGAACACCACGCAGATCGCAGGCACGAAGACGATGAGCCACGTCACCTTCATGACGATGCCGCCAAGCTGCTGGTCCGCCAGGGGCGACAGGTCAAACACCCTTGGCGCCGCCTCGTAGAACGGATAGAACGTCTGGTTGGAGAAGGTGATTACGGCGAACAGGGGCGTCTGCGAAATGGACATCAGCACGAGGTACAGCAGCTGGCCCGGGTACGATAGCGGCGGGAGTGAAGGCAGGGGGCTGAGGACGGGCCACCACGCTATGACCGCGGTAGAAAGAAACAGCAGATGCTCCAGGATGTGGAAGATGTGGCCGTTCAGCGCCCCGTCATAGAACACTGGGAAGTGCCACACCGCGAACACGCCGGTGAACAGAAGGAACGCCAGCGGCGGGAATGTCAGCAGCCTGCCGAGCCTCTGCACCGCGTCCGAGCGCACCAGCGGCTTGATCAGCCAGCCCGGCGTGCCCAGCAACAGCAGGGGCGGCACCACAAGCGTGATCAGCATGTGCTGCGCCATGTGAGCGCTGAACAGGTAGCTGTCGCTCAGCTCGTGGATTGGGCCGGCCAGCGCGAAGAGCAGGATGAGTACGCTGGTCAGGAAGGACGCCACCTGCCATCCGCTCGGACCGGGTGACCCCGGCCCCGTGATTCGTTCGCGCAGCGGTCCAGTAAACAGCAGGTACAGGCCGGCCAGCAGAAACAGCCCAGAATAGAGATCAGGATGCCAGTGCCACACCCACCATTGAATGTCGATGCGGCCGCCGGCGTCCTGCGTGAGAATGGTGGGTAGTGTTATGCTCCACAAATTGGAATACTCCAGCGTACAATCGGTCCGCCCGTCATACTACGATGGGGCTTCGCGCGCCGGAGCATCATGAAGCCGGATGGTGGCCTCTCCAAGACCGGCGCCCCGAGTTGCGGACCTCGCTCGGCGGTGTGCGCGTGCAGCGCCTAGAGCACCGCCTGGAACAGCACCAGTAGCGCTGTGATGACTCCGGAGGCCAGCATCAGCCCCCCCACGAAGAACATCGAGAAGAGCCTCTCGTCGAACTTCAGGTGCATGTAGAACATGGCCACAAGGGCGAACTTAAACACGGAGAGCACTGAGAATACGGTCAGCTTCACGCTGTCCAGCAATTGCTCCGGGAAGAATACGGCCCACTCGATGAACGTAACGATGCCCAATATGGCGGCGATCTTCAGGTAGGTCATCGCCGTCGGGTGCGCCGGGTGTCGCCCGTGTTCCATCGTCTCCTCCACTTATGCTATGCCTACGCCACTGTGACGCCTATCAGATAAACCACCGTGAATATGACGATCCACACTATGTCCACGAAGTGCCAGTAGAGCGCCGCCAGATCCACGTTCAGCCCTCCGTCACGCGCAAGGTCGTCGCCTTTGCGGCGGAACGAGTAGCCGAACAGGGATAGCAGCCAGATCACGCCCACGGTCACGTGCGCCCCGTGGAAGCCCGTCAGAGTGAAGAAAGTGCTGCCGAACAGGTTGGTGCGCGGGGTGAGCCCGTAGTTGGCCTCGTATTCGGTGGCCCCGTTCATGCAGGCTTCCTCCGGGTGCAGCGCCGGCCTGTCCAGCGCAAGCGGGCACTCAAAGTTCTGATGGTGGTGGGCAAACTCGGTAAACTCGAAGTACTGGAAGCCCAGGAATGTGCAACCCAGCAGCGCCGTGCACACGATCCACACCCTGAACCGCTTTACGTCGCCCCGGTTGATGGCGGAATAGGACATCACCATCATCAGACTGCTCATCAGCAGGACGAAAGTGCTGACCGTCGTGGTGTTTATGTCCAGGACGTCGGCCGGCCCGGGCCCGCTGTTGCTCTGCCCGTAATATACCAGGTACGTGGCGATCAGTGAGCCGAAGAACATGCACTCCGAGCCCAGGAAGGCCCAAATCAGCATCTTCCGGTGGTCGATACCGGTCGTTGTTGCGTGTTCGGCGTGCGGCGCCGCCTCAGTGTGTTCCAACTTGCCCTCTCCCTGTGGCTAGTGTCAGTGTTCCTCCGGCGCGGTTGCCGGCTCCATCGACCAGGCGTAGACGCCAATCATTGTGATGAAGACGCCGATTATGCTGACCGGGAAGCTGTAGATCAGACCGTAGCCGGCGATTCCAAGTCCAAGGGACGTGATCAATGGCAGGATTGACGGGCTTGGCATGTGAATGCCGTGACCTTCGTCGTCGTCGTAAGCGCCTCCGGCTGGCACGTGAACTCCGTGGCCGTCGCCGTGCTTCTGCTCCCAGAACGCGTCGCGGCCGTGCACCGTGGGAATGACTGCAAAGTTGTACTCAGGCGGAGGCGAGGGTATGGACCACTCCAGGGTCCGCCCGTCCCAGGGGTCGTCGCCGGCCGGCTCACCCTTGCGCAGGCTGCGGAAGAAGTTGTGCACGAAGATCAGCGTCGCAATGCCCAGGAGGAATGCGCCGAGGGTTGACACCAGGTTCCAGAAGTCCCAGCCCATGCCCTCCGGGTACGTATAGTTCCTGCGCGGCATCCCGTCCAGCCCGAGGAAGTGCATGGGGTAGAATGCTATGTTCATGCCGAGGAAGGTGAGCCAGAAGTGCCACTGCCCCACCCGCTCGCTGAGCAGGCGGCCCGTGGCCTTCGGGAACCAGTAGTAGATGCCTGCGAATACGGCCATGATGCTTCCGCCGAACAGCACGTAGTGGATGTGCGCCACGATGAAGTATGTGTCCTGCTGCTGCGCGTCCGACGGCGCGACGGCGTGCATAACGCCGCTCAGCCCACCGACGATGAACAGGAAGATGAAGCCGATCGCGAAGAGCGGCGCCGTCTTAAGGTCAATGGAGCCTCCCCACAGCGTGCCTATCCAGTTGAATATCTTGATGCCCGTGGGCACGGCGATGAACATGGTCGTCACGGCGAACACGGAGTTTGCAATGGGCCCCAGTCCCACGGTGAACATGTGATGGCTCCACACGGCCCAGCCCATGAAACCGATGGTAATACCGGACAGCACCACCACCGGATATCCGTAGAGCGGCTTGCGGGAAAAGGTGGGCAGGACCTCGGAGACGATGCCCATGGCAGGCAGTATCAGGATGTACACCTCCGGGTGCCCGAAGACCCAGAACAGGTGCTGCCAAAGTATCACGTCCGCGCCCGCATCCACGTTGAAGAAGTTCATTCCGAAGGTGCGGTCCATGTACAGCTCGATCAGCCCAACGGTGATGACCGGCATCGCCGTCACTAGCAGGAAGGAGGTCACCAGTGTCATCCAGATGAACACCGGCAGCCGCATGAGCGTCATGCCCGGCGCCCGCAAGTTGATGATGGTGATGATGAAGTTGAGGGCCGCGGCCACCGAGGATACTCCGAGCACGGCCAGGCCGACTACGTAGAAGTCCATGCCCCTGCTGGGGTTGAAGCTCTCCGCCGTCAGCGGCGCATATGCGAACCAGCCTGTGTTGGGGGAGCTTCCGACAACCCAGCCCGTCTGCAATATCATCGCACCGAGCAGGAAGACCCAGTAGCTGAAGGCGTTGAGGCGCGGGAATGCCACGTCTCGGGCGCCAATCATCAGCGGCACCACCAGGTTGAAGAAGGCAGCGCTAAGGGGCATTATGGCAAGAAATATCATGGTGAGAGCGTGCATGGTGAAGAGCTGGCTGAATACCTCCGCGCTTACGATGCCATGCTCCGCCCTGGCCAGTTGGAAACGCATTATGAGCGCCTCCAGGCCGCCCACCATGAAGAAGGCGAACGCTGTGACGCCGTACAGTATCCCGATCTTCTTGTGGTCCACCGTTGAGATCCAGCTCCAGATGCCGGTGGGCCTCGTCGGTCTGCTGAACACTCCTGCTATGGTAGCCATGTGTCCCCTCCGCTGCTCTTCGCCACGCCGGCTGGCGGGGTGAGATGCGAAAGACTCTGCGTGAGCCCTTGTCCCATTGCAGCTCTCATTCTACTTCAGACTCAAGATATATGCAGTAAGGTTGCTGACGTCCTCGTCGCTGAGGGCGAAGTTCGGATTTGTGTAGGCCAGTCCGTCGCGGTTCATGATGTTGCCGGGCTTGAATTCGGACGGGTCGGTTATCCACGCCTTCACGTTCTCCTCGGTGTTGTCCAGAACGCCGGCGGCAATTGAGTTGCGGCTGCCCACATGGGTCATGTTCGGCCCGATGATACCCGCAGCGGCCGGCACACCGGTGATCTTGTGGCATGCGATGCAGGCCTTTGTGATGAACAGCTGCGCGCCCGCGATCTCCGCCTCGGTCGATGGCTGCGGAGCCTCGGCCAGCTGGGCCTGTGTCCAGGCCTCGTACTCCTCCGGGGACTCGGCGATGACCCGGAACTTCATCCACGTGTGGGACTCGCCGCAGAACTCGGCGCACTGCCCCAGGTACTCGCCCGGCTCGTCCGCCTGGAACCACATGCTGGTCGTCTTGCCCGGCACCACGTCGATCTTGCCCGCCAGTTTGGGAATCCAGAAGCTGTGGATTACGTCCTCTGAGGTCAGGTCAACCACCACCGCCTTCCCGACGGGAACGTGAATCTCGTTGGCCGTGACCACGCCGGAGTCCGGGTACTCCACGGACCACCACCACTGGTGTCCCGTGACCTCGATCCGCATCTGGTCGGAGCCAGCCGGAGGTGCCGTGATGTAGAACTGCCCGGCCACCGTGGGGACGGCCAAGGCCGCAAGCAGGAGTGCGGGAATGAGCGTCCAGGTTATCTCCAGCTTGGCATTGCCGTGCACCTGCTCCGGAATACCCTGACCGGGCCTTCTGCGGTAGCGTATAACCGTATAGACCAGCCACCCGCACACCAGCACAAATACTACGAGTACAGCCCAAAAGAGAAGCCAGAACAGACCAAGCTGCCGTTCCGCAACAGGGCCATAGGCCTGAAGAATAGACTGGGGACTATCCGGATTGCACCCGACCGCGAGGAGAAGGCCGAGTACCGCTATCGCAGGAGATCTAAAGAGACTTCGCTTCATCATTGCCGGGGTCTTTTATTCGATCCTACCGAGCATTGACGCTTCCCGTCCGGCGGCATCAGTTGGCATGTTCCCTGCCCTCCAACGCCGTGGATTGTGCTAAGCGTCACAACATTACCACGCAGCCCTATTTCTGGCAAGTAGTTTTGAGACGAAATCAAGCGGATTCGTGTAGCGCAAAACCCAGAGTTGGCTGCCCGTCGCCACGCCTCCTACGCCCGCCGGTCGCGATGCCGCCCGACCTGTGATAGAATCAGCAGCGTCGCCGTTCCTCCGCGCGCCGCTTGGAGCGCCGGCACTGGGCGGCGCCTCGGTTTAGAAAGGGGAATCGAATGCAGGGCCCGTCGGCCGGTGACTCGCCAGGTACGCTCATCAGCCTCCTGACCGGCGATCCGTCGGAGTACACCCGCGGCTGCGCAGCGCTGGCGCTCGGTCAGGCCCGTGCCGTGCGCGCGCAGAACCAGCTGCTCCGCGCGCTCTCGGACGAGTCGGCGTGGGTGCGCGGCTGGTCGGCATTCGCCCTCGGACGCCTGCAGCAGCCGAACGCGCTCCCCAACCTCTGCCAGGCACTCGGCGACGAGGACGTTTGGGTGCGGCAACAGGCCGCCGACGCCATCGTCCGATTCGAGAGCCACCTTGCGGATGCGGCGCTCCTGCAGTCCCTAAAGCAACGTGATCCCACGGCGAGGTCCTGGACGCTCCACGCCATCGCCGGCCGGGGCCACCCGGACACGGCCATGGACGTGGTGCCTGTGCTTGAGGACGAGAGCCGTCCCGTGCGGTTGAGCGCGATTCGCACTCTTTATCGCCTTGGACAGGCCGCGGCAGCCGCTCCCGTTCGGATGTTCCTCCGAGACAACAACGAGAACATACGTGGCGCGGCCGCCTACGCACTGGGCGCGCTGGGCGACCGCGAAAGCGTGGCAGCCCTCACGCTGACCCTCACTGATTCCAAGCCCTGGGTGCGCCGCAACGCTGCGTGGTCGCTGCTGGCCATGGGCGAGGCCCTGAACCTGGTCGCGTCCATGACACGCGACGAAGACCAAGGTGTCCGCCTCTTCGCCGAGAACGCTCGCACAAAGCTGCACAGCGCCCCCCACGCAAATGCAGCTCCGGAGCAGGCGCCGGAAGCCTTCGCATAGCACCGTCCGATCCCGCCAACTCCCCCCGCTCTCTCAGCCTCGTACCCGACCCAAACCCATCGGGGGCGCGGTTGCTGCCGCCTCGCCGCCTCTGACTGACCCGAGTGAACGGAGCCTCCATGCGTTGACTGTAGTTTCCGTGGTGATAGAATGGGGCATTGAGAACCGGACCACTGCTCAGTCACAGGCCGGCCGACGAGTGAACATGGCTCAGACAGACAAAGCCTCACGAGACATACCCAAAGCCTACGATCCTGGCGCAGTTGAGCAGCGCCTCTACGGCTCGTGGATTGACGGCGGCTACTTCACTCCCACAATCGACCCCGAGAAGGAGCCGTTCGTGATCATTATGCCTCCGCCCAACGTGACGGGGGAGCTTCACCTCGGCCACGCGCTCCAGGCCACCCTCGCGGACATCATGGTCAGGTGGCACCGCATGAAGGGAGAGCCCACGCTCTGGCTCCCCGGCGCCGACCACGCCGGCATTGCCACCCAGGTCATGGTGGAGCGCAGCCTGGCGCAGGAAGCCGCAGAACACCCCGAGGATGAGGCCGGCCTCACGCGGCAGCAGCTTGGCCGCGAGCGCTTCCTCGAGCGCGTGTGGGACTGGGTACGGCGATACGGCCACACAATAGACGAGCAGCACAAGCGACTCGGAGCGTCCTGCGACTGGACTCGCCGCCGCTTCACCCTCGACGAAGGTCCCAGCCTCGCCGTGCGTACCACGTTCATCAACCTGTACGACAAGGGCCTCATCTACCGCGGAGAGCGGATCATCAACTGGTGCCCAAGGTGCTCCACCGCCCTCTCCGACCTTGAGGTGGACCATGAAGAGGAGAGGTCATTCCTCTACCACATTCGCTATCCTTTGGAGGATGGCGACGGCTACCTGACGGTCGCGACCACCCGCCCGGAGACCCTCCTTGGCGACACCGCCGTGGCAGTAAACCCGAACGATGACCGCTACCGCCACCTCGTAGGCCGTCGCGTCCTGCTGCCCGTTCTCAACCGGCCGCTACCCATCGTGGGCGACGCCGCCGTCGACCCGGAGTTTGGCACGGGCGCGCTCAAGATCACGCCTGGCCACGACCCCGTCGACTTCGAGGTGGGGCAGCGTCACGGCCTGCCACTCGTCACCGCCATCAACCTGGACGGCACCATGAGCCGCGAGGCCGGCCCGTACGAGGGCATGGACCGCGTACACTGCCGCGAGGTCATACTACGGGACCTGGAGTCCACCGGCCTGCTCGACCGCCAGGAGCCCTATAGCCACTCCGTGGGCCACTGCGGCCGGTGCGGCGTGGTCGTGGAACCGCTGGCCAGCAGGCAGTGGTTCGTAAGCATGGAGGACCTGGCCAAGCCCGCCATGGACGTGGTCAAGGACGGGCGCATCAGGATCGTCCCGGACAGGTACTCCAGGGTATACCTGAACTGGATGGAGAACATCCGCGACTGGTGCATCAGCCGCCAGCTGTGGTGGGGCCACCGCATCCCGGCCTGGTACTGCCTCGACTGCTCCCAGGACGCGATCCACCTGGTCTTCCCGCCGGAGGACGGCCTGCAGGACGGCGCCTACCGCACGCTCCGAGAGCAGGGCCTCGCCTGGAACGACATCGAGGCAAGGGCTCTGCACGTTTTCACCGACCTGACCGCCCAGCCAATCGTCGCGCTGGAGCCGCCGGAGGCCTGCCCCACGTGCGGTGGGTCAGAGCTGTTCCAGGACCCCGACGTGCTCGACACCTGGTTTTCTTCGGCCCTCTGGCCCCACTCAACGCTCGGCTGGCCCACTGACGCCGACGACATGCGTTACTTCTATCCCACCACCGTCATGGAGACAGGCTACGACATCCTCTTCTTCTGGGTTGCTCGAATGGTGATGATGGGCCTGGAGAACGCCGGCGAGATACCCTTCAAGTGGGTCTACCTGTCGGGCCTCATCAGGGACGAGCAAGGCGCTAAGATGAGCAAGACCAGGGGAAACGTCACCGACCCGCTGGAGGCCATCGACGCCTACGGCACCGACGCCCTCCGCTTCACCCTGACCACGGGCAACGCACCCGGCAACGACCTTCGCATCAGCGACGGGAAGCTGGCCGCCAGTCGCAACTTCGTGAACAAGGTGTGGAACGCTGCCCGCTACGTGCTCACAAACCTGAGCGAAACACAAAGTCAGCCGGAGTGGCGCACTCCTCCCCTGCTCCATCGCCACGACCGGTGGATCGTGGGCCGCCTCAACGAGGTGGCCGGGCAGGTCGACCGCTTCATGGAGGATTTCCTGTTCGGCGAGGCGCAGCGCGAGGTCCACGACTTCTTCTGGAACGAGTTCTGCGACTGGTACATAGAGATGGCCAAGCTGAGGCTCAGGGCCGGTGCCGAGCCATCCCCTCTGCCGGTCCTTGTACACGTTGTGGAAAAGAGCATGCGCCTGATGCACCCGTTCCTGCCCTTCGTTACCGAGGAGATATGGCAGATCCTCAAGGACAGCCTGACCGGCACGGAGGACATGCAGGACTCAATCGTGATCGCGGACTATCCCGCTGCGGAGCCTTCGAGGCTTGACGCCCAGGCTGAGAGGGATATGGAGCTTGTGATGGGCGTGGTGAGAGCTATCCGAAACGTCAGGGCGGAGTTTAAGATCCCGCCAAACCGAGCACTCACCTGCCTGGTGGAGCACTCCGAGTCCGGCGCGGCCCTCCGCGAGGAGGCGGACGTCGTTGAGAGCCTGGCGCGGACGGAGCCTCTGGTCTTCCCGGTGGAGGGCGACCCGCGGCCGCCGGTTGCCTCGACAGTGTCCGCAGTGTTGCCCGACGCGACAGTGCTGATTTCGCTGGAGAGCCTGGTGGACACGTCCGCCGAGCGCACACGGCTGGAGCGCGAGCTTCAGGAGTGCCTTGACAACATGCAGAGGCTCTCACAGAGACTGGGCAACGCAGACTTTACGACCAAGGCGCCAGAGGACGTGGTGGAGCGCGAAAGGGAGCGGCTGGAGCGCCTGGGCGAGCGCCGGGACAGGGTGCAGGAGCTTCTGGATCAACTGACTGCTTAGGCTGCCTGCCGCCGTCGCTGTCACTTCGAGCGCAGCGCAGCCGAGAAATCCAGGACATTCCGCCTGCTTATGCGCCCCGCCCCCCTGGACTCCTGCCTGCGTAGGAGTGGACGACGGTAAGGCGCGTGGTAGTGACAGTCGTGGTGAGCGGCCCGCCCCAGGCGCGGCAACCGCCGCCCTTCGATCAACTCCGATCGCGGTTCTTATTCAGAAACAGCAGGCCCTTGCGGGTGTCGCTGGCCACTCGTTCGCCTTCGCCTGTGATGAGCCTGTGCTTGAAGAGCCAGTACGTGAACTCCTTGGCCTCCGTGGCCGTCACCGAGGCCGACTCCCCGTATCCGCGCTCGCCGCGGAACCTCCGGTGCAGCTCCTCCCTTCCCTCCCCGTACACGCGCCGGAAGGCCCGCTCCGCCGCCTCTCGCCTGGCCCGCGTGCCTCGAATCGGCAGACGCTTCTGCTCCTCCTCCTCCGCGCTGCGCATGACCGCCTGCTCCACAACCACGCCGTACCAGTAGTTCAGGTATGCGCTGTACTTCTCCGGCCCAAGCAGGCCCCTGAGCTCATCCTCGCTGAGCGTGCGAGGGAACTCCCCCGAAGAGAGCAACTGCGACTTCTCCTTCTCCGGCACCAGCCCGTCCACCTCGGTCAGCAGCCGCTCAGCCAGGACTAGCCAGTCAAATGCCTCTCCGCCCAGCAGATAACGATTATGCCTGTCGTCGTGGACCTCTTCCGGAATTGTCCACATGGCCATGGACTCCAGAAGCGCGGGCACCCAGTCCCTCCCCTGTTCAAGGGCGCTCTTGAGATGCTCAATGGCCTCCGGGTTGCTGAGCCTTTCCCGCTCCGGCGTGCTTCCGTCCATACCATCCGCCTCTCAGCCCTCGCCCCTCAGGAATGCCAGGAACGCGGCCGCCGGCCTCGTGTTCAGGATGTCCTCCGGCCGGCACCAGCCGCGGCGCGCCACGGCCACGCCGAAACGCATGTTGTCCATGTGCTCCGCGGCGTGCGAGTCCGTGCTGATTACCAGCGGAGCGCCCAGCTCCCTCGCACGCAGCACGTGCGTGTCCTTCAGGTCCAGCCGCTCCGGCGAAGCGTTGATCTCCAGCGCCGTCCCCGTTTCCGCCGCCGCCCGGAATACCGCCTCCACGTCAACGTCGATCGGCTCGCGCTCGCCCAGAAGCCGTGTGGTTAGGTGTCCGATCACGTTCACGTGCGGATTGCGAATCGCCCGCACGATGCGTGCCGTCATGGTATCCCGGTCCTGCCCCATCGCCGAGTGCACGGACGCCACCACGACGTCCAGCATCGCGAGAATCTCGTCAGGGTAGTCCGTGGAGCCATCCGCGCGGATGTCCACCTCCGAGCCGGTCAACACGCGAATGTCCGGTAGCTGCGCATCCAGCGCTCGCACGTTGCCAATGTGGCGCATCAGGCGCTCCTCGTTCAGGCCGTTGGCAATGCCGCGGCCCACCGAGTGGTCGGTGATGGCCACGTACTCAAGTCCACGGCTGCGCGCCGCTTCCACCATCACGGACAGCGGGTCGCGGCCGTCGCTCTCGTTTGTGTGGCAGTGGAGGTCGCCTCGAATGTCGCCAATCTCGACAAGCGCGGGCAGAGCGCCGCGGGCCGCCGCCTCCACCTCCCACAGCCCCTCTCGAAGCTCAGGTGGTATGTACTGGAGGCCGAGACGTGAGTAGAAGTCGGCCTCGTCCGCGAACTTTTCCACCTGCCCCGTACTCGTGTCCGTTATGCCGTACTCGTTCAGAGAGAGTCCTATCCGGTTCGCCAGCTCCCTGAGCCGTATGTTGTGCTGCTGACTGCCGGAGAAGTACTGGATCAGGGCGCCGTAGCACTCCCCTTCAACCATTCGCAGGTCCACCTGCAGGCCGCCGTGCAGCACAGCGCTGCCCTTTGTGGGGCCGTGCGCCAGCACCTCATCGACCACCGGGAGCTGCACGAATGCGTCTATGACGGCTGCGGGATCGTCCGCGGTCCCCATGATGTCCACGTCGCCGATGGTCTCGCGCCACCGCCTCAGGCTGCCCGCCGCGTCGATGCGATGCAGGCCCGGACACGCCTCCCGCAGCGCGGCGATGACCTGGTCAGCGGCGCTCATCGCGCGGCCTATGGGAATCCGCTGGTCCTTGGTGCGCTGCGAGCGGATGTGCCTCAGGATGTTCTCAGCAGTCTTTGCGCCCAGGCGCGGCATGGCGGACAGCCGTCCCTCCACGATCGCCTGCTCCAGCTCCTCCACGCTTGAGACGCCCATCTCCATTGTGATGCGCAGCGCGGTCTTGGGCCCGATGCCGGGCACGTCCATCAGGGCGAGAATGCCATCCGGGAACTCCGACCTCAGCTCCTCCATGTACTCCAGGCGGTCCGTGGTCACTAGCTCCCTGATCTTGGCGGATATGGCTTCCCCGATGCCCGGGATCTGCCGCAGGTCGCTCTCCTCCTTCACCAGCTGGGACAGCTCTGTGGGCAGGTGCTCGATGGTACGGGCGGCGCGCTGATAGGCACGAATTGTGAACGTGGACTCCTCTTTGAGCGAGAGCAGCCCTGCGATCTTCTCGAAGACCCCGGCAATCTGGGCGTTGTTCATGCTCGCAGTGTCCTCAGACGTCCAGTTCGCCTTCGCGGGGAGCGCCGCACACGCGACGGTCCCGCCCCGCGTCCACCTACGCAGCCACGCCGTGGCACCGCTTGTACTTCTTGCCGCTGCCGCACGGGCACTGGCTGTTGCGGCCCACCTTGGAGCCGCCGACCACGGCCTTCGGGGGCTGAGGCTGCGCTATCGCGGGTCTGCGCGGCCCTGACCCGGACTGCTGGATCAACCCAATCCGGTAGATGCTGTGAACGATGTCGTGCTGAATGCGATCCAGCAGGTCCTGGAACATGCGATGGCCCTCATGCTTAAACATCACCAGCGGGTCTCGCTGCCCGAAGGCCTGCAGCCCGATGCCCTGGCGCAGGTTCTCCATCCCGGTCAGGTGCTGCACCCAGTGCGAGTCGATGGTCCTAAGCATGACCAGCCGCTCCAGAGTGCGGACCTGGTCCTCGCCGGACTCGCTCTCCATCCGGTGGTACATGGCGCCGGCGTAGTCCAGCAGGTGCTCCCGCACCTCGTCCTGGTGCATGTTGGAAGCCTCTTCTGGCGTCAGACTCGTCGCCTCAGGAAAGATCGTGCTCAGCTCGGGGAAGAGGGCGTCCAGTTCCCAGTCCTCACTCTCGTCTCCCTGAAGGTGCTTCTCCACAAGCGACGAAAGCTCGTTGCGCACCATCTCCTCTATGTTTGCCTTCAGGTCGGCCCCCTCCAGGATCTTGCGCCGCTCCGAGTAGATGACCTCGCGGTGCTGGTTGGCAACGTCATCGTACTCCACCAAGTGCTTGCGGACCTCGAAGTGGTAGCCCTCCACCTTGCTCTGGGATTGCTCCAGCGCCTTGCTCACGACGCGGTTCTCGATGGGCACGTCATCGCCCATGCCGGCCCACTCCATGATGCCCTTGACGCGGTCGCCGCCGAAGCGGCGGACAACGTCGTCCTCCAGCGACACGTAGAAGCGCGAGCTGCCCGGATCGCCCTGGCGGCCGGCGCGGCCTCGAAGCTGGTTGTCGATTCGTCTGGACTCGTGGCGCTCCGTACCGATTATGTGCAGACCGCCCAGCTCAACAACGCGGTCGTGATCCTTCTGCCACTGCCCCGGCGTCACGTCCGTACCGGCCGGATTCCCGCCCAGGATGATGTCAGTGCCCCTGCCCGCCATGTTGGTGGCGACGGTGACGGCTCCCGGACTTCCCGCCTGCGCAACGATGACTGCCTCCCGCTCGTGCTGCTTGGCGTTCAGCACCTGGCAGGCGATGCCCCGGCGCTTGAGCATGTCGCTCAACAGCTCAGACTTTTCGATGGACACGGTGCCCACGAGCACGGGGCGTCCCTGCTTCGACAGCTCTACCAAGTCCGCAGCAATGGCGTCGAATTTGGCCTTTTCGGTCGCGTAGATGAAGTCCGAGGAGTCATCGCGGACCATGGGCCTGTGCGTGGGGATGACCACCACTTCCAGCCTGTATATTTTGGACAGCTCCTCCGCCTCCGTGGACGCCGTGCCGGTCATGCCCGACAGCTTCCCGTACATGCGGAAGTAGTTCTGGAGCGTTACGGAGGCGTAGGTAATGCTCTCGCGCTGAACCTTCACGCCCTCCTTGGCCTCGATTGCCTGGTGCAGCCCGTCCGAGTAGCGACGGCCCGGCATGAGGCGCCCCGTGAAGTCGTCCACGATGACAACCTCGCCGTCCCTGACTACGTACTCTTTGTCCCGGCCATACAGCCTGTGCGCCCGCAGCGCGTTCTCGATGAAGTGGGTTTTTTCGATGTTCACCGGATCATACAGGTTGGTCACGTCGAGCCACTGCTCCATCTTCCCCACGCCGGAGTCGGTGAGGCTGATGGCCCGGCGCTTTGCGTCGACGGTGAAGTCCTCTTCTTCTCGAAGCCGGGGCGCGAGCTTGGCGAATCTCACGTATTCCTGCGAGGACTCCCTGGCAGCGCCGCTGATGATCAGCGGAGTTCGTGCCTCGTCGATCAGGATGTTGTCCACCTCGTCCACGATGGCGTAGCGCAGGTCGCGCTGCACCTTCTGCGATATGTCCACCACCATGTTGTCCCGCAGGTAGTCGAAACCGAACTCGTTGTTGGTGCCGTAGGTAATGTCGGCCTCATAGGCCGTTCGCCTGTCCACGGGCCGCATTTTTTCCGGCAATTCGCCGCCGCCGGGGTGGTCTGTATCGTACAGGTAGGAAGCCTGGTGCTGCAGGCACCCGACGCTGAGACCTAGCAGGTGGTATATGGGGCCCATCCACTGCGGGTCCCTGCGGGCCAGGTAGTCGTTCACGGTGACCACGTGAACGCCCTGTCCAGCGAGGGCGTTCAGGTATACCGGCAGCGTGGCCACCAGGGTCTTGCCCTCGCCCGTCTTCATCTCGGCGATCTTGCCCTGGTGGAGCGCGGCCCCGCCCATGAGCTGCGCGTCGAAGTGGCGCTGGCCGATGGTGCGCCTGGCTGCCTCCCGCACCGTGGCGAACGCCTCGGGCAGCACGTCGTCCAGGTCGTCACCCTCCCTGAGTGCGTCCTTGAGCTCCTGCGTCTTGGCCCTCAGGCCATCGTCCGAGAGGCGCTCCCACTCCGGCTCAAGGTCGTTGACCTGGTCCGCCAAGCGGCGGAGGGGTTTGAGCGCCTTCTCGTCGGAGTCGCCCAGAAAGCCGAACACCTTTCCAAACATGTATCAGCGCCCTCCCTACTCGAACATTGCTCCGACGGAGAGCCCTTCGTGAATCCTGCGAATTGCCTCGCCGAGCAGCGGCGCGACCGATAGCACCGTGACCTTGCCGTTGCGCTTCTCGCCCGGCAGCGGCAGGGTGTCGGTGACCACCAGCTCTTTGATCGAACTCTGCTCCACTCGGGTCGCGCCGGGCCCGGATAGCACGCCGTGCGTGCAGCAGGCATAGACGTCGCCCACGCCGGCCTCCTTGAGGGCGTCCACGGCGTTCATGAGCGAGCCGGCCGTGTCCACCTCGTCATCGAAGGTGATCGCGGTCTTGCCCGCCACGTCTCCGATGATGTTGAGGCTCTCGCTGCTGTCTGCGTTGCCCATGCGCCGTTTCTCTATGATCGCCAGGGGCGCACCCAGCGTCGCGGCCATGTCCCTGGCCCGCTTGCTGATGCCGATGTCTACGGCCACCACCACCACGTTCTCCAGCGCCTTGTCCGCGAAGTACCGGGACAGAAGGGGCAGTCCCGTTAGCTCGTCCACAGGAATGTTGAAGAATCCCTGGATCTGGCCGGCGTGGAGGTCAACGGTGAGGACGCGGTCGGCCCCCGCCACGCTCAGAAGGTCTGCCACCAGGCGTGCCGTGATGGGCACGCGGGGCTGGTCCTTCTTGTCGGTGCGGCCGTAGGCGTAGTACGGGATCACCGCCGTTATCCGGCCCGCGGAGGCGCGCTTGGCGGCGTCCAGCATTATGAGCAGCTCCATGATGCGGTCGTTGACGGGGTAGGCGAAAGGCTGGATGAGAAAGACGTCTCTCTGGCGAACGTTCTCTCTAATCTGTACGAAGGTGTTATCGTTGCTGAACTTGAAGACGTTGGATTCCCCGACGGAAATGTTCAGATAGCTACAGACGTCCTCGGCCAGTTGCTCGTGTGCCGTACCGGCAAAGACCTTCAGTTCGTCATTTCGGCGCAGCATGGTCTATTCTCACCCCCGTCGTGCTGATGTGGCCCCCCGGAGGGGCGAAACCCAACATCCGCAACCTCAACTGTAGGATTATAGCATAGCGACCCGGGACGCGCGCCCAGCCGCCGGCGCGCAGGCGGCGCCGCCCACCTCGGACGGCGCCGCCTGGCCGATGGTCTAATGGCACGTCTCGCTACACGACGCCGCTCTCGGCCAGCACGGCCAGTTCCACGCGGCTGAGGCCGAGCTCCCCGCTCAGAATCTCCTCGTTGTGCTCGCCGATGAGCGGAGCGCGCCGGGAGATCCGCCACGGCGAGCCGTTGAATATGCCTGCAGGGCCGGGGTGGCGGAGCGTAGCCCCTACCTCCGGGTAGGAAACCTCCGCCCAGAAACCCCTGTCCTCCAGGTGCGGGTCTTCTAACACCTCGTCCGGGGAGCGCACGGCGCCGCAGTTGATGCCCATCTTCTGCATGCGGTGATACGCCTCGTCCCGCGAGACGCTGGCCAGGAATCGGGCCACGATGCCCGCGATGTGGGGCCGGTTCTCGTTGAAGACCGCAGGGTCCTTGTACTTCTCGTCGAGCAGGTCCTCGGCAAGGCCAAGCTCGTTCATCCACTCGGCGAGGGCGGGCAGCCTGGCCGCCGTGACCCTGTTGCCGACCCCGCCGTTGAGGTAGTTCCCGTCGCCGCACAGCATCTGCGTAGGGTCCGTTCGAGTTGCGGACGCGTGACGCCCCGTCTGGCGCTGAACGACCTGACCGCGGTAGATCCAGTTGTTAACGTGGGACTCGGTTGTGAGGGCGCAGGCCTCGTGCACGGAGGCGTCAACGTGCTGGCCGCGGCCGGTCCTGGAGCGGTAGATCAGCGCCGCGACCGTGCCGATGTAAGCGAAGTGGCTGCCCATGTGCCACGCCTGGCCTCCGCCGCCGGCAATCGGAGGTGCGTCCGGCACGTCGATCTCCTCGTAGCCGCAGCCCGCCATCTGGCCTCCGGCCGCGAGGTGCAGCAGGTCCCTACCCAAGTAGTCCTTCCACGGGCCCGTCTGGCCGAACGAGGTCAGCGAGCACATGATCAGGCCGGGGTTGCTCTCCTTGAGGTCGTCGTACCCCAGTCCGAGCGAGGCCATGTAGCCGGGGTTGAACGTCTCCAGTATCACGTCCGCGTCCTCCGCCAGCTTGCGGAACAGGCGCCGCCCGTCCTCCGTCTCTATGTCCAAGGTGATGCCGCGCTTGGACGTGTTGTAGTGCCAGAAGTAGAGGCTCCGCTCACGGTTCGGCATGTCCCCGTAGAAGGGCCCAACGGTGCGTGTGGACTGGCCTCCGGGAGGCTCGATCTTCACGACGTCGGCGCCGAGGTCGCCCATGAGCTTGCCGAGCCACTGCCCCTTCTCGTCCGTCAGCTCCAGCACGCGCAGGCCGCCGAACGCCCCGGCCGTCTCCGCGTCCGGCGTGCGGACCGGAGCGGGTGGAGAGAGCGGGCCCTTGGGCTTGCCAGTCCACTCCGCGGGCGTACCGTCGTCGATCATCTCCTGGAGATAGGTGTACTCCGAGCGGTCGTAGTCCCTGGGCCAAAATGTGCCGTCCTCGAAGCCGTCCACAAGCTCCTCGTGGCTTATGCCCAGCAGGCCCTCGAAGATGTCCTTGTTGTGCTGGCCGACCAGCGGGCCAGCCTGGTGGTTGTACGCAGGCGTCTCCGACAACTTGAAGGGAGCGTTCTGCAGCGGCCACGTGCCCAGAGCTAGATGCTCCACAGGTCGGTACATCTCCCGCTCCTGAAGCTGCGGGTCGTTCTCGAAGCGGTCCTGGCTGCTCTGGACTGGCATGGAGGGCACGCCGGCCCGCTGGCACAGCTCCATGATGTCGTACTTCCCCAGCGTAGTCGTCCACGCTTCGATCCCGGCGTCAAGCTCCTCCTGGTGGGCCAGCCTGCCAGCCAGCGTGTCGAACTTCGAGTCCCCGGCCCACGGCGGCGATCCCATCACCTCCACCAGGCTCCGCCACTCGCGGTCGGTCATGCACACGATGGCACACCAGTCGTTGTAACCGCCGGGGCTCGTGCGATAGGCGTTGTGGGGCGCAACGGTGCGCTCCCGGTAGGCGTTGGTGAGAGGAGTCCCGGGCCAGTGGGCGCGGTTGCCGGGGGGATAGCCCTCGCGGATAGTTGGGCGGTTGTTGGCCTGGATGTCCAGAAACGCCGCGCCATTCAGGGGAACGCCGGTGATCCACTGCGACTGGTCAACGTGCTGGCCCTCGCCCGTCACGTTGCGGTGGTAGATTGCGCTGAGGGCATACATGGCGCCGTACATGCCGCCCGTGTCGTCCATGTATGACCAGCCCCAGCCCGCGGGCTGCTGGCCCGGCAGGCCTGAGGTGTACGTCAGGCCCGAGAGCGCCTGCGCGATTGGCCCCATCGTTTGGTAATCGCGGTCGCGGCCTGTGTGCCCAAAGCCGGACATGGACAGGTAGATAATGTCGGGCCGCAGCTTCTTCATCTCCTCGTAGCCGATGCCCCACCGGTCGAGTACGCCGAATGCGAAGTTCTCGATTACAATGTCGGACACGGACACGAGCCTCTTGACCAGGTCCTGGCCCCGGGGCGTGCGTGTGTTGAGGGTGACGCTGAGCTTGTTGGAGTTGGTGTCGCTGAAGTGGCCGTTGGTGTTCAGGTTGGCGGGAAGCCCGGCCGGAGTGCCTGCGCCAGTGCCGATGTTCTCGCCGCGGGTGTTGGGGCTCTGGGGCCACTCCACCTTGATGACCTCCGCGCCAAGGGCGCCCAGCCACCGATTGCACCACGGGCCCGCCCTGACCCAGGTGAAGTCCAGGACGCGGACACCATCCAGGGCTCTGGGAGTAGTTGCGACCGCCGCTGCCGTCTGCACCATGCTGCCACCTCCTGAACTGATGCCGTCACGACGCGAAACACCGTCGGGAGCGGATACCGCAGAATAGCACCGGCGTCCGCGGGGTGTCAACGCGCCGGCGCCAAGTTCCCAGGCCAGCCGGCCGTGCTACAACGCGGTTCGTCCCGCGCACTGCATCAGCGCGGCAACACGACTCAGGAGGCCGAAATGCCAAATCCGGTGGTGCACTGGGAGATAACGGCAAGGGACTCGAAGAAGACTCAGGAGTTCTACGCGAGCCTTTTTGGCTGGCACGTGGACAGCAGCAACCCCGTAGGCTACGGCTTCGTGGACACCCACTCGGAGTCAGGCATTAACGGGGGAATCCCCCAGGCGCAGGAGGGCGACCAATCGCGCGTCATCCTGTACGTGGAGGTGGACGACCTTCAGGCGTGCCTCGACCGGGCGGAGGAACTCGGTGGCAGAACCATCATGCCACCCACCGAGATACCCGTGATAGTCACCATCGCGCTCTTCGCATATCCGGAGTGGAATACGACCGGGTTGGTCAAGTCGGAGCAGCCGTCCTAGGCGACTGATCGCCGCTTCCGGAGCGGAAGCTACGCACCCACCCTAACGCCGCCCTCGCAAATGCCGCGCAGTGTCTCTATGGCGGAGAGGACAGCCAGGTGGCTGGTCATGGGGTTGTCCGGATGGGGCACGTTCTCCATGGTGAAGCGCAGCGTGCCGCTTCTGCCGGCGGCGTAGACCTCGTGGTTGTTTCCGCGGGCCTCAGGATCGGCGATGACGCGCACGCGGGTGCGCTCCGGACCCAGTCCCGCCAGGCTTAGCGTGGCGGCCACGTTGATGTTGAACGGGAACCGCGCCACCGCCTCCCTGGCGCTCCCCTCGAAGACCACCTTAGCGGCGGTGATGCCGCCCATGTTTCCGCCCGTGGCCGTGTCGACCAGGCTCTCGGGGGGCTTTCGGGTGGTGAGCACCACCTCCTCCAGCTCGTGCCTGGACGCCCTGATTGCGTCGATGCCGCCCAGCGCGCCCGAAGGCGCGTACACGCGGCAGCCGCTTTCGGCCGACGCGGCCTCCAGACGTGAATACAGGTCTCCGTCCAGCAGGGCGCCCGTGCTCATGACCATCAGGTCCCTGCCGCTCGCCAGGACGGCCTCTGCGTTGCGACGCACGGCCTCCTGCGAGGCGGCCTCCAGCACCAGGGTCATGCCGGGGGCGGCAAGGAACCCCTCGACGGTGTCAGTTGCGGCGGGTTGCGAGGACAAACGCCCCGCGAGGCTCGTGAGTCTGCCCGAGTCCTGGTCAAAGAGCGCGACCACCCTGGCGCGGCGGATGGCTCCCCCGTCGACGGCGAGCGCCAGTCCCCGCCCGATTGCCCCGCAGCCCAGAATGCCTATACCCTGCTCCGCTGAGTTCATGGCCTGCACATAGTAGCAGGTTGGGGCAGCCCGGTACATAGGCGGCACAGAATGGCCTGGCAGCGCGACTTGACGGTTACACGCAAGCGTGTAGAATGCTCGCATGGAGTATGGAACAAGAGGCGTCAGAAGGCCGCCCTGGTCCGGCGACGGAGTGCGGGCCCTGAGACGCCACCTGGGGTTGACCCAGCTGCAGTTCTCCGAGGAGCTGGGCACCAGGCAGCAGACCATCAGCGAGTGGGAAACCGGGATGTACAGCCCCAGGGGGGCCTCCCGCACGCTGCTCAACATCATCGCTGAGCGCGCCGGCTTCGAATACGGGTCCTCAACACCGGGAGAGCACGCTGCCGCGGAGGGCACGGATGAATAGCGCACCGGTTAGCCCACAGGACCGTCGGGTGGGGCCGGTGACGCGTGAGGCGCCGGAGGGGTGCTTCCGGGTTGCAGAACGTTCCCCAACGCCAGGACTGCGCCGGGCAGGCTCGGAAAACGCGGTATCACGCATGCCTCCTGAGGCGCAGGTTGCCGGGTGGTGGCGCTCCGGAGCTCTCGGGCGGATCGTCACCCTGGATGGTGCGGACCTTCAGGTGCTCTACCCCGGCAGGCCCGCTCCGGGCTCCGGGCCGGATTTCCGCGACGCGGTGCTGATCACGCCCGGCGGAGAGCTTGTGCGAGGGGACGTGGAGGTACACCTCCGGCAGAGCGACTGGCATGGCCACGGCCACCATACGGATACGCGCTACGAGGGCGTGGTGATTCACCTATTCCTCCGCGGTCAAAGCGCGCAAGGCCCCGCAGGTTCGGGCGCACGGGAGGTCCGGCTGGATGCGCCACCTCCTCCGGGAATGCGGGGGGCCTCTGCCGCCGGAGTCCGCGGTCGCACGGTGGCGGCGCCTCTCCAGAGCCTGCTGGCACTTCCGCGGCTCAGGCTGGAACAGGCGCTGGAAGAGGCCGGAGACTGCAGGTTCCTTCGCAAGGCCTCCGCCATGCTTGCCCGCATGCGGGAGGCGGATGCAAGGGAGGCGCTCTACGCCTCGCTCCTGGAGGCGCTGGGCTACAGCCGCAACCGCGGCCCCATGCTGCGCCTGGCCCGGGGCCTGACCCTGGGAACGCTCAGGTCGAAGGTCGGAGGCCACGCGAGCCCTTTGTCGCTAGAGGCACTGCTGCTAGGGGCCGCAGGGCTGCTGCCACACCAGAGGGGAATGCTTCTGCTCACTCCTGAGGGCGCTGCACGCGCTGCGGAGCTGTCGGAGCGCTGGAGAAGGGCCGGACTCCGCCCCGTGCTGGGCCCGGGAGACTGGGACCGGACCGGAATCCGGCCTCCAAACAGCCCTCACCGCAGGCTGGCGGCCGCCGGAGTCCTTCTGGCCAGGTACTGGCGGGACGGGCTTCAGCAAGCCCTGCTAGACCTATCCAAGGCGCGTTCTCCGACAGAAGTCCGCCGGGAGCTCCAGGTGGAGGGTGATGGGTTCTGGGCCAGCCAGCTGGACTTCCACTTGCCCGCGAGCAGGGCGCCCGCGCTCCTGGGAGAGGGCCGCGCGGGAGAGATACTGGTCAACGTCCTGCTGCCTCACCTGTACGCCGCCGCACACCTGGCCGGGGACGCGGAGCTCAAGCGGAGGGCACTGCGCCTCTACCGCGGAGCTCCCGCGTGTCCGGACAACGAGGTCACTAGAGAGGTCAAGGCGCTCATGGCCGCTTCCAAAGGCGGCTGCCCCGTGGTAAACTCCGCCAGGAGACAGCAGGGTCTGATCCACGTTTACAGGGTTCTGCAGGGCCGGGCCTCTCCGGCGCCCGCCCGCAGGCTGCGAGACTGGAATGCACAGGACTACGGACGACCATCTGCCGCTGTCGGCGGATGAGGCGGTGGAGGCGTCCTTCGGCGAGAGGCGGGGCCTTGATCCCGCGGCAACCGGAGACCGCAATTCAATCGTCCTCACCGACCGCCGGCTGCTTCTAGTGCACAGGAACGGCCGCCGAAGGGACGTGACTTTCGTGTCGCTCCTGGACGTCGGCCTCGTCGAGGTGAGGCGCACCTCGCGGGGCGTTTCGCCCCTCTGGCGCGTGGCTCTGTTGCTGGCCGGGGCCGGCGCCGCCCTTGCCACAATAGGCTATCCCCCGCTGGAGATTGGGCTTGCCGGGGTGCTAGCCCTGACCGCCCTCTATCATCTGTACCGCTACGTAGACGTGGCCGAGGAGGGGTCGATTCTGCTTCACCTCGGCCAGGAACAGGTCTTGCTCCCCTACCAGGGGCGACTGGCTGAACAGGCCTACGTCTTTGTGAACCGCCTCTTCAGCCTGAAGGAGGCGCTGCGCCCGGCCCGCCCCGCGACGCCGGAGCCGGGCTTCGAGCCATGGGACGAGCCGGGCGAGTGGGAGTCCGAGTGGCGGTGGTGAACGGCCCCGGTCCGGCCGCCTAGCCCAGGCGCAGGCTGGGGTAGATGTCCAAGTCCCACCCGTCGGCGGCGCCGGGCGAGCTTCTGAAGTAGGCGCAGGATGCGATCATTGCGCCGTTGTCCGTGCAGAGCCGGGGAGACGGAATGAACACGGGCAGAGTCGACTTCTCGCGGAGCACCTGCCTCAGCATGGCGTTGGCTGCAACGCCGCCTCCCAGCAGGACTCCCCTGGCGCCGAATCGCCGGGCCGCGTCCAGCGTCTTCACCGCCATAACCTCCGCAACCGACATCTGGAAGGCTGAGGCCATCTCCCTGACCAGCCGGGCGTCCGGTGGAACGTCTTCCTGCGGCGGGTAGAGTCCCTCCCGCCTGGCCGCGTGGAGAAGGGCCGTTTTGAGTCCGCTGAAGCTGAAGTCGTCCGTGCCTCTCAGCCACGCTCTGGGGAGGGACATCTCGCCCGTGGCGTCACTGGCGGCGCGCTGCACCTCTGGTCCCCCTGGGAAGCCGAGGCCCAGGATGCGCGCCGCCTTGTCGAAGGCCTCGCCCGCGGCATCGTCTCGCGTGCGACCCAGGAGGGTGTAGCGACCGTGGTCCTCCATGAGGAGCAGGTCGGTGTGGCCGCCGGACGCGATGAGACACATCAGCGGGAAGCCGCACTCCGAGTCCGGATCGGTATCCTCGAGCCAGTTGGCGTACACGTGGCCCTCGAGGTGGTTGATTCCCATCAGGGGCAGACCCGCGGCCAGTGCCAGCGCCTTGGCGGTGTTCACTCCCACGAGCAGGGCCCCGGCCAGGCCCGGGCCGTTCGTCACGGCAACGGCGTCGACGCTCTCCAAGTCGAGGCCGGCACGCCCAAGGGCTTCCTCCAGCACGGGCACCGTCTCCAGCACGTGCTGCCGGGAAGCGACCTCAGGAACCACTCCCCCATAGCGGGCATGCATCTCGACCTGCGAGGCGATGACATTTGACAACACGCGGCGGCCGTCCTCCACAACCGCGATGGCCGTCTCGTCGCAGGACGTCTCTATTCCCAGTACTTTCACGTATGAGTTCTCGCAAGTCCACCGGGGAGCGCTGCCAAGCCGCTCAGGCTTCGTGCGTATCGATACCGGCTTACCTCACGGAGCGAGACTACTCCTCCACCTGTTGGCCGGTGCTGCCCACCTGCGTGAGCGAGATGTGCGCGAAGGCCGAATCGGGAGTTGCGCCGTGCCAGTGCCTCTCGCCCGCGGGAATGTGAACGATGTCGCCCACGGTTACCACCGCCTCGCCCTCCTCGGTGGCAACGATCCCCGTGCCCGCGGTGACCAGCAGCACCTGGTCGCAGCTGTGCGTGTGGAGCTTGTTCCTAGCGCCGGGGCTGAAGCTGACGTTGGTCATGCTGAAGTAGGGCCCCATGTCCTCCGTGACCAGGGGCTGGCGCGAGACCTCTCCGCCGATGAACATTCCGCTATCGACCGGCTCTGCCGGCACGTCCTGAAGCCTGATTACCTTCAACTCGTCACCTCCGCGAGGGGAATGGAATCTCCACGGCGGTAATTCTAGCACCGCGTGGCTGCGGCGGGAAGCGTCCGGAGCAGCTCGATGCGCGGTGGGCTGGCAATGAGGGCGCGTATTGGTTAGGATTGGTACGGGAGGGGTGGCCGAGCGGACGATGGCGCCTGTCTTGAAAACAGGTTTACCGAAAGGTGACGTGGGTTCGAATCCCACCCCCTCCGCCTACCAGTATCGCCCAGTCGTCTGCGCGCCCCGAGGTGGTACCTTCACAGGCGCTAGCCGGATACGCCCGAGTACGCAGGACGCGAACGCACCTCAAGTCTCATCCCAAGTGCCGTCAGCGCTGTGCCACCTCTGTAGGTGGAAGCTCGAGCGGTGCGGGGGCATACCCACGATCTCCACGAACCCTCGGCCCGCTACAGGAGTGCCCTTCCTGGTCCGAATCGCTGCAACCGACCCCTCCCAATGGAGGTCGAATATAGGTCACACAAGACATGGAGTCACGGAAATCACCCCCGGCTCCACGCTAGCCGTCTATGCGCCCGCAGAGCCAAACTGGTCGCTTCTGCGGATGAAGGTGTGACCGATTTTGTTTAGGTCGCCGGCACTGGTATACCCGGTATGCCTAACCGGACCCTTCCCAGGCTATCACGAGTGGTGAAATACAGGGTCCTCCAGTCTTCGTCTCCCCAGGCCATGTTGGTTGTAGCCGCCGCCCCGTGAACGATGACCCCCAAATGGTTGCCTGAGGAGTCGAAGACCCATATGCCCCCAGACCCACCGCAATACACATTACCCTCAACATCGACTTTCATGCCGTCCGGCACTCCAGGACGCTCGCCTCTCAGATCTGCGAAGACACGGTCGGTCCACAGTGCAAGCGTGCCGTTGGCCAGGACGTCGAAGGCCCGTATATGCCCGCGGCGGGAATCGTTTATGTATAGGGTGCCTTCGTCAGGGGAAAAGGCCAGTCCATTGGGCATGACGAAGTCTCGGGCCAGCAGGGTCAGCGTCCCCAGGTCTTGGGAAACTCGGTATACACCCGCGAAGTCCAGGTCCAGGTTCAGGTCCGGCGCTCCCGGGTCGCTGAAGTATATGCTCCCGTCGGACTTTACCACCACGTCGTTGGGGCGGTTCAGCCGCCTGCCCTGATAGTTGTTGGCCACCACCGTAGTGCTGCCGTCGGGTTCCTGGCGGGTCATGCGGCGTGCTCCGTGCTCGCAGGCAATCAGCCTCCCCTGTGGATCGCGAGTGAGGCCGTTTGCGTTGTTGGTCGGCTCCTGGAATACGGTGACGCCGTCGCCAGGCGCCCATTTCAGCCTCTGGTTACTGCCGATGTCGCTGAATAGGAGGTATCCTCCCTCCTTCCACCACACTGGACCCTCCACCACCGCCCCGCCCCCATACCCGCTGCCCAACCACTCCACTTCCTGCGACTGCGACGCTATGCGCTCCATCGCCTCTGCCATCTGCTCTACAGGCACGACGTCCTCCTTTACGGACTCCCTGGGTTCATGGAGTTAAATGCAACTTCGTGAATATTCCATCCACTACTATACCAAATGCACGCTCACCTGACCTTACCCCCTAGAGTAGTAGCAGTGGCAAAGAGAGTCCACGCGGAAAAACCCGAACTCCCCGTAATAGGCACGCTGGCAAGGATCACAGAGCAACCACCAACTCAAAGACAGTTCTGTCTATCGTCAATATAGGCCTAGCACCATATACTAGGTTGATGGCTCTCCGCGCTGTCTTCTTCGACCTAGACGAAACGCTGCTCGACACTAGCGGAACTAATCGCGCGCGGGGAGAACGGATCACCACTATGCTGAAGCGCGAGCTGCCAAACTTGGACGACACCTCCTTCCTCGAGCGTCTCTTAGGAAAAGATCCGAATACGGGCTGGGCCTTCGGCATCGCTCCTCTCATCGAGGAACTCGGACTCTTGGAGACGTCCTTGGGCCGTAACGCTATTGAGCTCTGGTTTTTTCAGGGCTGCCTCGACCTTGCCCGGACCCTGCCCGGCGCGGAGGAGGCTCTGCGAGAGATTAGCAAGGTCTATACGTTAGGAGTAATAACGAATGGCCTAGAGTATCGCCAACGAGCCAAGTTCGAGAGTCTTCCGATTCACGAACTATTCGACGTCTTCCTTACGAGTGAAGCGGCTGGTGCCGAAAAGCCTTCCCCAGAGATCTTTCAACTCGCGCTCGGTCGAGCGGGCGTCCTGCCGTCGGAAGCCGCGTTCGTCGGTGATCGCCTCGACGTTGACGTGCTCGGTGCGCAACAGGTGGGTATGAGGCGATTTGGGTTGATCACAATGGCCGTGTACCTGCGGGCACTGGTCCGGAACCAGATGCAACCTTAACTGAGTTTGGCGAACTGCCGTCCATTCTGCTGCAATTGGAAACTAAGCAGGGCGGGTAGGCAAAGGCCTCACTGGGCAAAGGCTGTCGCGGTCATAGAAGAGAGTCTGCCGTCCGCCGACCAGAGACTTCAAAAGGACAAAAGGGTCATATGGAGAGTCTGTGAGGAAGCTTCTGCTCACCGAGCGGGGGATTGGCGGCAGCGCAATACCCAACTACTTGGGCCTTAAGAATGCCTGACGCGGTCGTTCAGCTTGAGGAGGCGTACGAGGAAGAAGGAGACAAGGTGAGGGCGCTCCTCTACCGAGCCTCGAAGAATCCGTTACGCTATGGCCAGTTCGTGTTACCTACTGGATGAGCCCCGCTACTGGTGCTGGCTAGCGACATGGTGTTTCGGCTCGCACTCAGCGCGCCGGTTGGGACCAGCCCTTGACGTATCCTATTGCATGGCATAAATTCGCGCCGAGATGAGCAAGGCCATTCTGGGCGTGGACATCGGGGGCACGTTCACCGACTTCGCCCTGATCTCTGAGGGTGAGATCAGGGTCTTCAAGACGTCTTCAACGCCGGAGGACCCGGCCCGGGCCGTTATGGGAGGACTGGAGGAGCTCAGGGTACCGCCTGACACCGACGTCTCCCACGGCTCCACCGTGGCCACCAACGCCCTGCTGGAGCACAGGGGCGCCCGCACTGTCCTCCTCGTCACGGAGGGATTCGAGGACATGTTGGAGATCGGCCGGCAGAACCGCCCGGCGTTGTACGACTTTGGGGTCGAGCGCCCGCCGCAGCTGGTGCCTCCGGAGCTCCGCCTCGGCGTGAGAGAGCGCCTCGACAGTCACGGCGACCCCATAGTCTCCCTGAGCGCCGAGGACGCAGGACGCGTCGCCCGGCGCGTGCGAGAAAGCGGGGCCGAAGCGGTCGCCGTATCGCTCCTGTTCTCGTTCCGCAACCCTGAGCACGAGCGCCTGATCGCCGAGGCACTCCGCGCCCTTGACGGCTCGGCGTTTCTCTCCGTGTCCAGCGACCTCCTGCCGGAGTACCGGGAGTACGAGCGCACCAGCACTGTGGTGATTAACGCTTACGTCGGCCCCGCTATGAGCCGCTATCTCCAGCATCTGGGCGAAGCCCTGGGCCAGCGCCTGCGGATCACGCACTCGGGAGGAGGAAGCCTCTCGGCCGCGCAGGCGGCGCAAGAGCCTGTCCGTACCCTTTTGAGCGGCCCGGCCGGAGGGGTGATGGGAGCATTCCACCTGGCCTCGCAGGCAGGCTCCTCCCAGGCGATCACGCTGGACATGGGTGGGACTTCCACCGATGTCTCACTCTGTTCAGGAAGGGTTCAGGAGACCACCTCTGCGCAGGTCGGGGGCTATCCCACCCGCATGCCCGCCATAGATATCCACACGGTGGGGGCGGGAGGAGGCTCCATAGCTCGCGTGGACCCCGGAGGGGCGCTGCTTGTAGGCCCACAATCCGCGGGGGCGGAGCCTGGGCCGGCCTGCTACGGACGTGGAGACCATGTAACGGTGACGGACGCCAACCTGGTCCTGGGCCGGCTGGACTCGGGACGCTTTCTGGGCGGAAGGATGTCGCTGGACGTGGAGCGTGCCCGCTACTGCATGGAGAGCTTGGCCGGGCAGTTGGGCATGGGGGTCAACACCGCCGCGGAGGGGGTCATCAGAGTTGCCAACGCAGCCATGGAACGGGCACTGCGCGCCATTTCCCTGGAACGAGGCTTCGACCAGCGCCGATTTACCCTAGTGGCCTTTGGCGGTGCAGGCCCAATGCACGCCTGCTCTCTGGCCGAGAATCTGGGCATCACGCGGATTATGATCCCTCCACAACCCGGCATACTATCTGCTCTGGGCGCTGCGCTAGCCGACGTAGTGAAAGACTACTCGCGAACCCTGCTGCTCCCGCTTGCGGAGGTTTCCGCCGAAGCCCTGCGAAACGCCTTTCGACCTATGGAGGAGCAGGCGCGCATAGACTTGGGACGTGAGGGATTCGAAGGGCCCCGCCTGCTTCTCCAGCAGTTCCTGGACTTGCGGTACGTTGGCCAATCGTTCGAGCTGACGGTGCCCTGCCCTCCCCTGGTCACAGGGACCTCCCGGGCCTCAGCCGGTCGATTTCACCGCGCCCATCGTCAGCGCTACGGCCACAGCGACCCGTCTCAGCCGGTGGAGATCGTTACGGCCCGTCTGAAGGCGACCGGTGCGGTGGAGAAGCCGGTAGTCTCGCCAATGGAGGAAAGCGGCGAAGACCCGTCGGGGGCCCTTGTGGACGAGCGTCCCGTGGTGTTCAATGGGGAGTCGCTGCCCACGCGATGCTACGACCGCTCGCACCTGGTCTCCGGCAACGCCATCCGGGGGCCCGGCCTGGTCTTCCAGATGGACTCGACGACCGTCCTTCCCCCCGGCTGGACGGCCCGCACGGACGGCTACGGCAACCTGGTAGCAGAACCATCCGAAACGGGACCTTAGCCATGCCTGACCCTATAAGCCTGCAGGTGTTCCACAACCTCTTCGCCTCCGTGGCCGAGGAGATGGGTGTGGCCCTGGGTCGCAGTGCCTTCTCCGTCAACATCAAGGAGCGGCAGGACTACTCCTGTGCCCTCTTTGGTCCGCAGGCGCAAATGGTGGCCCAAGCCGCTCATATACCCGTTCACCTGGGCTCCATGCCGGCGTCGGTGGCGGAGGCCTTGCAGCGACTTGACCTGTCTCAGGGAGACGTCGTCGCCCTCAACGATCCGTACATGGGAGGCACCCACCTTCCCGACATAACCATGGTCGCGCCCGTGTTCGCGCCCATCGAAGGTCGCCCCGGCCTGGTGGGCCTCGTGGCCAACAGGGGGCACCACGCCGATATCGGCGGAATGACTCCGGGGTCGCTCCCCATATCCACGGAGCTGTTTCAGGAGGGCCTCATCATCCCTCCCCTCAAGCTGGCCAGGAGGGGCCGCCTCAACAGGGAGGTGGTGGACATCATATGCCGAAACTCCCGCACTCCTGATGAGCGCCGCGGCGACCTGGCCGCCCAGCTGGCCGCCTGCCGGGTGGGCGAGAAGCGACTGCAGGACATTGTGGCAAGATACGGCTGGGAGGAGACCAGCCAGCACATCGAGGCTCTCCTTGACTACTCCGAGCGTCTCACGCGCGCCGCTATACGGGGAATCCCCAACGGCGCCTACTCCTTCGAGGACCATCTGGAGGGAGACGGTCTAAGCGACGAGCCCCTGCCCATCCGCGTGACGGTGCAGGTACACGACGAAGAGATCGAGTTCGACTTCACCGGCACGGCCGCCCAGACGGACGGGTGTGTCAACGCCCCCTTCGCCATCGCCCTCTCCGCAGTGCTTTACGTCGTGCGGTGCATCGCTGGGGAGCAGGTGCCTGCGAATCAGGGAGTCATGCGCCCCGTCCGAGTGTCGGCGCCGCTGGGCTCCCTGGTAAACCCCACCCCGCCCCACGCTGTAGCCGGTGGCAACGTTGAGACCTCGCAGAGAATCGTCGATGTCCTCCTGGGCGCTCTCGCCCAGGCCATGCCCAACCTGATTCCTGCCGCCAGCCAGGGCACCATGAACAATTTGCTGGTTGGAGGCCGCGACCGGCACGGCGACGGCTTCGCCTACTACGAGACCATCGGAGGCGGCATGGGAGCTCTCCCGTGGAAGGACGGCCTGTCGGGTATCCACACCCACATGACCAACACTTTAAACACACCGGTCGAGGCGCTGGAACTGCAGTTCCCGCTGCGGGTACTCCGATACGCCCTGCGCAGAGGGTCCGGAGGCGAGGGATACCACCGGGGAGGCGACGGTATCGCCAGGGACGTGGAGTTCCTCTCGCCCGCAACGGTCACACTCCTCTCGGACCGACGCCGGAGCGCGCCCTACGGGCTTCAGGGGGGCCGGCCCGGCGCCACTGGAGAGAACATCCTTTACAGCAACGGAGGCGAGAAGGTGCGCCTCCCAGCCAAGGTCACATTCAAGGCAGAGCCTGGAGACGTGCTGAGCCTCCTCACGCCCGGAGGCGGCGGATGGGGAGTCGCGCCGGACGCTGAGTAGTGAAGGCTCTGAATGCCTATGCGATGGAAGGGCCTAAAGGCGACGTCGACAATAACAGCCGCAGGTGGGCATCGCCATGAAGGCGTCCTTTACCGAGGAGGACGTCGGCGACTTCATTTAGGCCATCCGCAAGGTAGCCGACCACTGCCGGCGTTAGTCGAAAGACTCGGCCGTCGGGACGGGAGCTACCAGACCTCTCCCTTGGCGTATACCCTCTTGGCGGGCCCGATCAGCTTCGGGTTGGTCTTTGAAACGCGCTCCCTGACCCCGGGGTCGTACTCCAGGCTGCGCAGCACGTAGCGCATGCAGTTTATTCGGGCGCGCCTCTTGTCGTCCGACTTCACGACGATCCAGGGCGAGGCCTTCGTATCGGTGGCCGCGAACATCACCTTCTTCGCCTCTGTGAACTCGTCCCACAGAGGCAGCGACCGGACGTCGACGTCACTCAGTTTCCACTGTTTGAGGCCGTCGAGTGCGCGGGACATAACGCGCCTGAGCTGTTCCTCCCGGCTCACCGAGAACCAGAACTTGTACAGCCGCAGCCCTTCGCTGATCAGCATCTGTTCGAACAAGACGGTGTCGCGGAGGAAGCGCTCCGTCTCGGCCGGCGTGCAGAAGCCCATCACCGGCTCGACCACCGCCCTGTTGTACCAGGAGCGGTCGAAGAAGACTATCTCTCCCATGGCCGGCAGGTGCTCCACGTAGCGCTGGAAGTACCACTGCCCGCGCTCTCTCTCGGACGGGGCCGGCAACGCGACCAAGATAGCGCCGCGGGGATTCAGGTGCTCCAAGAAGCGCTTTATCGTGCCGCCCTTGCCGGCGGCGTCCCGCCCTTCGAACAGCAGGACGACACGTTCCCCGGTCTCCTGTACCCACCTCTGCATCTTCAGCAGCTCGACCTGCAACTCGGCCTTCTGGCGCTCGTACGTGCCCCGCGGCAGCTTGGTGGGATAGGGGTAGGAGTCGCTGATGACCTCGTTGGGACGGGTTTTCTCGACCTTGAGAAGGACCTCCTCAGGGATGCCCTCAGTGGGCACCAGGAGACGAAGGGAGTCTCGAAGCGCGGTCGACTCTGCCATGCAGGTACCGTACTACGGAGTGCCACTCCTGTCAATTTCCGCCAGAGGACGGGACACCCGTGACCTGCCTTTGGTTAGTAGAGCGCGTCGGAGGGCGACGAGAATTAGTGGGCCGGGGTCTAAGGGAATGTGGCGTGACCACGATGAAGGCGGCCTTGGCGATCCTGAGGCCGAGACGCATTGCCACGTCGAAGACCTCTGGACAGAAGCCGGCAACCTCGAATGTGACCCGCTCCACCGCCGCGGGGGCATCGCGCCGCCGTCGGACTGTTCGAGCACGGCGGCCTGGCCTATTGCGCCGCTACTCGACACGAAGGCGTAGTCTGCCGGCTCACCTCCGCCGCCAACTTCGCTGCCTTCTCCTTCATCCGTTGGTAACTCATCGACTAATGCTTCGATGCGTTGGCGCTGACCTTTGTGCCGTCCAGCGCCACGTGCTCCAGCTTCACCAAGCCCACCCAGCTGGACGAAATCAAGAACTGCAGGTCGGCGGACAGGTAAACGGGTTGGCCTAGTTCTTCCTCACCCAGAAAGCGCAGTAGCGCATCGGCTTCGGGTCGCTGAAGTAGAGCATTCCACCCAAGTCCTCGCTACCTTCCGGTTCAACCAGAGAGCAACCGCAGCCCTCCAGGATGCTCAGCAAGCGGTGCTCGTCGTAGAGTTGAAACGACCTGTCCACACCGTCCGCTCCATAGGCCCGGTCACTGACCGTGGCCACCCCCGAACCGGTCTTGAACATGAGTTGCAGGACTCCTCCGGGGGCCAGGACTCTCGCCAGCTCAGGGACCGCCGTAGTTTCGGTGGCCTCCGGCGTCAGATGCTGTATGACGGCGTTGCACATTACGAAATCGAAGAAGCCTGACTCAAACGACAGGGGCTCTCGGAGATCGGCGACGTTGAGCCTGTCCGCTAATTCCGGGTGCAATTCTCTACCAAGGCTGATGTTCTCCTCCACCGCGTCAATTCCGTAGACGTCATACCCTCGTGTGTGCAGCAAGTGAACATCCCTGGCCCCAGCCCCGCACCCTGCGTCCAAGCCCCGTTTCCCACGGGCAAGCTCGGTGACTCGATTCAGCAGGTCCACGTCCCCTTTCAGCGCTGGATGAGAGGCACCGGTGTACACCGAATGAGTGAACTCGTTGGACAGCTGCGAGTATCTATGGGCATGCTCTCTGTAGAAGTCCAGGGAGTCGAATTGCATGTGGTCACCCTTAACGTGCGCCGAATTCCACGGCAATTGATTATTGCCTTTTCTTGAATTAGCAGCAGTTTACTAATCGGTCTGTGTTTTGTAAACTGAGTTATTGTCCTCCACTTATCCTGCATGATGCCCGCTTTGCTTAATCGCGAGTGGGCTTGCTTGAGACGGCGAAATGAATACCGCAGAAAGTGCTCTACATCAGCTCTTCAAGGCTCAAGCGGCGGAGACTCCCGACAACCCGGCAATAGTCTTCGGCGACGAGCAGACTTCCTATGCGCAGTTGGACCAGGCGACTGACTCCCTGGGGGCCTTCCTAAGAAGTTGCGGCGTATCCACCGACGATCCTGTGGGCATATTCATGGAGACCTGCCCGGAGTACATCGTCGCGAGCATCGGAACGTTGAAGGCCGGCGCGGCCTTCATGCCCATCGCCCAGGATCTGCCCGATTCCCTTCTTGGCACATTGCTGTCCGAGTCGCAACCCGAGCTGGTGATCACCAAAGCGCGGTACTTGCCCAGGCTGAGCAAGTTCTCCGGACCTCGCCTGTTGCCCATTGACTCCGACCAGTCCTGGAGAGCGTTCGATCCCGCGGCTGATGAGATTCGCGTCGACTCCGGCGACCTGGCCTTCCTCCCCTACACCTCCGGCACAACGGGACAACCAAAGGGGGTGATGCAGACCAATGGCGCTCTGGTCTCATCCTACATGGCGAGATACAGGTTTAGCTCCTACAGCGTCGGGGACAGGGTTGCCTGCAATGTCTTCTTTCCCTGGGAGTTCATCCGACCATTGTTGAAGGGGGGAACGGTATACGTAATTCCCGATGACGTGGTGTTCGTGCCGCGCGCGCTCACCGCATTCATAGAAGAGCACCGGATCACCGAGGTCCTCCTCACTCCGTCCCTGCTGAACGGGGTCTTGAATTCCGCAAGCCCGGAACAGCTGCGCACCCGGCTGTCCTCTCTGCGTGTGGTCTGGCTCAATGGCGAGGTCGTGCCGGCCAGCTTGCTGAAGCTGGCCCTGGAAGTTCTGGCCGGGTCGGCGCGAGTGTTCAACACCTATAGCATCAGCGAGACCCACGACGTTTGCACCATTGACCTCACGGAGCTGTCCCTGGACGGCAGGGATGCGTGCCCTGTGGGGTACGCAATGCATGGAGTGACTCTGCAGGTGCTGCTGGATGGGCAGCCCGACCTGGCTTCAAGCGGAGTCGGTGAGCTCTTCATTGGTGGTCGCGGGCTGGCCCGGGGCTATCTGAAGAGGCCCGACCTGGATGACGCCAAGTTCGCCATATGGAACGGCGAGAGGTACTACGCCGCCGGAGACCTGGCCGAGGTGGACGCGCGGGGTCTCACGACGATCGTCGGACGAAATGACTCGATGGTCAAGGTCAGGGGTTACACCGTCTACCTTAGCGCCATAGAGGAGACTCTCCGCAAACATTGCGGCGCGGCGGATGCGGCAGTGGTGGCCGAGAACCAGGACGAGGCCAACAAGCGGCTCGTTGCCTATGTTGTCCGGGGCCCGCAGGCAGCTTGGTCGGTCGATGCGAGGAGCCGGACAAGCAGAGACCTGCGTGCTCTGCTGGAACGGCACCTGCCGCTCTACATGGTGCCCAGTCACTTCATGGAGCTGGAAGCGCTCCCGATAAACCAACAGACGGGCAAGCTGGAGCGCAAAGCCCTGCCCGCGCTGCGTGATACGACCCCTGCCGTCAAGCGGACCGGTAGGCTCTCCGAGCACGCAACCGCAGCCGAGCGTCGCAAGGTCCTGCGGGAGCTGTGGAGCGAAACGCTGGACGTCGACACCGAATCACTGGAAGATGACTGGAACTTCTTTGACCTCGGCGGCCACTCCCTGACGGGTCTGGGCATTACGCTGGGCATTGAACAGCAGTTTGCGATTGAACTTACCGGCACGGAGATCTACGAGTACCCCACCATCAACAAGCTGGAGGCGTACCTGGAACATGGAGGGGCACATACGGAATCGAGAGCCTCGCTGGCCCAGGACTCGGTCCTGGATCCGGAGATCTCACCAGGAGGGGCCCCAAGGGTAACTCGTCTCAGCCAGGCGTCCTCGGTCATCGTAACGGGAGCCACCGGGTTCTTGGGAGCATTTCTCCTCGACGAACTTCTGCGCACCACCGGGCAGGATACTCGGTTCTACTGCCTGGTAAGGGACCGGGACCCGGGACAGGGCGGGGCCGCCAACCGGGTGCTGAACACCTTGAAGTTCTATGGGCTGGCGGGTCAGTCAGCCGGACGAAGGATCATCCCGGTCTTCGGAGACCTCACCCTGCCCCAAATGGGACTGGATGACAATGAGTACCGGCAGCTGGCGGAGGAGATTGACCTGATATTCCATTGCGCCGCCTCCGTCAACTACGCCTACCCCTATTCGGCAGCCAAGCCCCACACTGTCGGGGGGACTTTGGAGGTGCTGAAGTTCGCCTGCACCGCTGCAACAAAGCCCATCCTCTACGTCTCGTCCAACGGCGTTTTCCCTGGAGGAGATGACACTCCCTACCTGGAAGACAGGGAGATTGACGGCTTCGTGGACAGGATGGAGGGAGGCTACAACCAGGCAAAATGGGTTGCTGAACGGCTAGTCTGGCAGGCTGAGTCACGGGGACTGCCGGTGTGCATATTCCGTCCGGGCAATATCGGCCACCACGGTGGTACCGGTACGGTCAACCCGAATGACTTCCTGTCGTTGATAGTCAAAGCCTGCGCACGCCTCCGATGTGCCCCCCTGGCGCCAGAATGGTTCTTCGAGATGACACCCGTCGACTTTCTGGTGAAGGCAATTGCGAGAATCTCTGACGACCCCAGGCATCTCGGCAGGGTGTATAACGTGGTCCAACAGGAGCCCGTTCCCGCCGACAAAGTCTTCTCATACATGGAGGACCACGGATACGTGGCAGACCGCGCTCCACTGAGGGACTGGAAATCGAGGTTGGAGGCGATGGCCGACCGCGACGAAGACATGGCGTTGAAGATCATTGCTCGGTCCCTGGAGTCGGTTGAGCCGTATCTGTCCGACACCAGCACCTACGATATGAGCCAGTTCTCCGAAGCACTGTCGGAGCTCGGTCTGGGAATGCCCGCAGTCGACGTTGAATACGTGACCACATTCCTGCGAGAGTGACTATGAACGTGCGCCTGCAGCGGACTCGCCTACTTCAGACACTCGTTCTCGGTGAGAGGTAGGGCCAGGAATCGGGCCACGCAAGCGAGAGCACAGCCGACCCGGTCGCGGCTGCACCGGAAGGGCTGCTCCAAGACCCCGACGCTTTGGGCATAATCGTAGGTTGTCAGCGACAATGGGACAAGTAATCAGGCAGATATACCCGAGAGGGTCGAGGATAGATGAGCTCCCTGGATGAAGTAGAGTACTTCATAGAGAGGACCAAGACCCGCGAAACTAACACTACGACTGGTACAAAGAATGGGGCAAGACCAAAACGGACTCTGCTCGCCAGTCATACTGACTTGGGGGCAGGGTCAAGGGTTCTTGCTAGGGCCGTCCCGCGAGTGCGTGGGCCACGAAAGTCCTTGACAAACAACCGCCTCCACGACTTTGATGCAAGAGCCGAGGCGGCTCGGCGTGGCTCAGGCATAGCCTTGCATCTGGATTCCTAGAAATGATTTTGAATAAGGCCCAATAGAACCCTATCCCATCACCTGCTACAATTCAGCCATAGTGCTCAATCTGGCGCTGCGTCCCTCCAAATGCAGGCCAAGCGGAAGCATACTGTGGGAATAGTTACCGCGACGCACCGTATCCGTATCTAAAATGGGCCTAGTTTGGCAGACACCCCTCCGCTTACCTGCGCCGTCTCATACCATTCGCCTCCACCACGGCCCTTCGTTCTACGCGCCCTCAAGTCGCGTTCTCGCAGGCACTGGCCGGACACGCCCCGAGCACGCAAGACGCGGACGCAGCGCCGGTATAGTCGGCGCCGCGCTTGCGAGCGGTTCCCGTGGACGTCGGGCCCCGGCGGTGGCGCCCTTCCTGCCCTGCCAGCCGGGCACCTGCTCCTCCTCCCGCTCCAGGACCACCCTCACGTAGCAGTCCTCGGTGAAGTAGCGTTGGGCCGCGGCGGAAATGTCCTCCAGCGTCATGGCGTCCAGAGTCTCGTGGAAGCCGACTGAGGCCTCGAACGGCTCACCCCTCCTGGAAGCCGCCCTGAACCAGTTAGACCGGAATCCGCTTCGCCTCACGGGAGGTCTCATCTCAGGTGCGGTCAGCGTTGGACAGTCTCGGTTGAAGGGATCTCGAGCGCTGCGGGGGCATACCCCACCATTTCCACGAAACCTCGGCCCGCTACCGGCGTTCCTTGCCTCGTGCCAGTCGCTCCAACCGATCCCTCCCAATAGATCACGGGGATGAATGTGCTCAGGGCGAATTCGGCCTCCTCCATCGAGGCAGTCAGCGACAGGTCTAGCTCCAGCGAGTCGACTCGCAACTTCCAGTGTATGGGGTAAACGGCACCGGTGGCAGGGCTGGTCCAGGTTCCACCGGAATCCAGCGATATGTCATTGCCGGGCAGATGTATTGGGGAAGCGTCGGCCGGTACGTAGGTGCCGTAGGTACTGATGGGTTTGTGTCCTTCCAGCTCCCATACCACGGACACCGTTAAGTCGGAGCCGTCGTCCAGATTCAGGCTGAGCCAGTCCCAACCGATGCCCAGGGTGGTAAAGTCTCCCCACTGGTGGTCCATCCAAGAAATCCCCGTTACAGCGTGGGATACGCCAGAAACAGTCACCGTGCCGGAGGTCTCCAGGCGGGTCCGTGAGTAGTAGTAGGTCTTACCCGCAACTCCAAGGTCAACCAGCCCGGAACCGTGGTGCAGCACGGCGGGCTTTTTCGACTCGGCCTCAAGCTCAACGGTATAGTTCCCTACCCCGAAGCTGAGATGGTAGTCCTCTCCGTTGCCGCTCATCCTCCAGTCGGCAGTTGGCATATCGAACTCACCTGACGACGCCTCCGGCAGCGGCACTGCAGCCCTTTCCTCGGTGAGGTGTAGCACATTGGCGTGGTCTGCCCAACTCAGCTGTGCCAAGCGGGTAGTCAGGCCGGAGGGCTGCACGGTTTGGAAGGTCACAAAGTGATAGCTGAATTCCTGTCCGTTCTCTGTAGTCAGGTGGCCGTTGAAGTAGAACCACTCCAGGCCTGAAAGGTGGACACCCTCGTCGTGAGGCAACTGCACCCTCTCTTCCGGTGCGGGGGACAGAGTGGTAGCGTGGGATGCGGCTGTAGCCGCCGGTTCGGGAGACGGCCGCTGTGAAGTGGAAGGGGTGTGCGGAGGACGAGAAGTTGAAGTCGAAGCGGGAGTAGCGGTTGGTACAGCGGTCGACTGAGGTGTCTCGGTCGGCGGCTCATTGGCGGTACCCGAACACGCCGCCGAAACCAGGGCCAAGAGGACTATCGCGATCAGGGGCGAAACAACTCGTAAATGGTTGAGGACTCGCATCACCTATCCAGAATTATACTACAATTGCGACGGTCAACCCCGCGCCCACGCCACTACAGAGGTGACCGCACGTCCACGCACGCGGTTCGTTTTGTGGCTTGTCAGCGACCAAGGGGCCCCGAGCGGGACGGGAACCCCCGGGGGAATCGACGCGAGGTCAGTTTCCTCCTCGGTTGGACGACCATCCCATGACCGGACCAACAACCACCATCGCCCGCTAGCGCATGCCGGACCGTGAGCTGCCGCCGACCCTGTCACGCCCCGCTCGTACCAGACTAGCACGTCCAGCCTACCGCAGTGGTCTGGTACTAGAACTCCACGGCCGCGACCTACTCCTCCTCCGGCCTCAGCACCACCCGCACGTAGCGGTCCTCGGTGAGGTAGCGTTGCGCCACGGCGGCAATGTCCTCGATCGTCATGGCGTCCAGAATCTCGTCGAAGCCTACTATGGCCATGAAAGGCTCACCCCTCTGCACGGCCAACCATATCTGGGTGAGCCAGAATCTGTTTTCCCGTAGCTCTTCCTCTCTTGAGGTACGAAGAAGCTCCTTGACCTTGTCCAGGTACTCCTGGTCACCACCCGCGCGCAGCCATTCCACTTCCTTCAGGACCTCGCCAAAAAGCTCTTCTGTACGCGACGGGTCGCTGCCGAAGATGATGTAAATCAGGTACTCTGGATCGGGAAGACTGGATCCTCTTGCGTTTACCCCAATGCTGTAGGTGCCTCCCAGCTCCTCGCGCACGCGCTCGCGCAGGCGAATTCCCAGCATCTCGCCGGCCACGTTCAGCCTGAGCGCCTCCCCGCGGCTCCACTCCATATCCCCCGCATAGACAAGCACCGAGTTGCTGCGAGGCTCAATGCCGCCTCTGACCACGTGATCCTCTATCCCCATCGGCGGGTCTATACCCACGTCTCGCCATTCCTCAACGCGCCCGGCGCTGGGCAAGCTCGCCAGGTACGTAGCGGCCAGCGAGCGAAGCGTCTCCCACTCGAATGCTCCCACAAAGACGAACGTGGCATCTCCCAGGTCCGCGAACCGGTCGACGTACACCGCGCCGGCGCGCTCCAGGCTTAGTTCTTCGATCAGCTCGAGGGTGAGAGGGCGTGCGCGGAAGTGGTTCTGGCTGAGCACAGCACTAACTGTGTCGAAGAGAATCGTGTCCGGCTGGGCTGCGCCAAACTCAGCGATGCTCCTCAGGCGCGCCACGTATTGCTCGTAGAAGACCGGGTCAAAGCGCGGCATCGTGGAGTAGAGCGCAATCAGCTGGAACATCGTCTCCATGTCGTCCGGCGAGGCGGTCCCGGAGAAACCCTCAAACAGCTCCCCGATGTACGGGGACACCGAGACCCTCTTCCCGGCCAGCAGCCTGTCCAGGGCCACCCTGTCGTGGACGCCAACGCCGCTGCCGCTCGCGAGTGCGGAGGCGTACAGGGCCGACACGTAGTCTTCGTCCGCGACCAGCGAGTGCCCTCCGGGACTGAAGGCGGTGAACTCCACCTCATCGTCGCGAAAGTCGGTCTGCTTGGCTATGACGGTTATGCCGTTGGACAGGGTCCACCGCTGTGCGTCGAGGGACTCTATCTGTTCCTCGGCGGTGATGCTCCCCGGCGTCGGGATCGTAGGAATGAGGGGTACGTCGCCCAGCTCGTCTGCGTACGCCTCCACGTCCAGTGTGTCAGCCGCCTGAAGCTGGGACAGCGTTGCCGCCGCCAGCGCCTCGTCGGCTCCGGCCTCGGTGGCCGCGGGCCGCACGATCAGGAGCGACGTGTCCTCCGACTTCGTCCACGGCTCCGTGACGTCAGTGAACTCGCTCAGCGTTATCTCGGCCAGCAGCTCCTGGTACAGCGCCCACTCGGCCTCGATGCCCGGAACCGGAGTCCCGTTCAGAAAGTGGTCAGTGTACTCGCTGACGAAGTTCCGTGTCGGTATCTGTTCCCTCTGCGTGTAATAGCTCTCCGCCTGCCTCAGCAGGTTGCTCTTCTCGCGGGTCAGCTCGCTATCCGTGAAGCCGTGTAGATTGACTCGCTGCAGCTCCTCCAGCACGGCCTGAAGGCCGCCTTCGATGCCGCCCGACTCAACCCAGGCCGAGAAGGTCACAATGTCCAGCGGTTCAACGTACAGCGATCGGCCGCCGTCAGCCGCCAGGTATGGTGCGTCCGCCTCCTGCGCTCGCTCAAACAGGCGCGCGTTCAGCATCATGAATGCGAGCCTTTCGACCATAAAGCGCCGGAAGGCGGCCTTGGTCTGGCCCTTGTCGGGAGCCAGCTTGCGGATGAGGACGAACTGGGTGCCGGGCGACTCTGCGTCGGTAAACACCTCGATTCGCGGCTCGGCATGGCCTGGGATTCGAACGACCGGCTTACTGGTGGCTGTACCCGCGACAGCGCGCTCCTGGCTGGCCTCGCCCTCCGGAGGCGGGGCGAAGTGCTGCTTCACCTTGGCCTCCATGGCCTCAACGTCAAAGTCGCCCACTGCGATCACGGCCACCAGGCCAGGCCTGTACCAGCGTTCGTAGTATTCCCGGAGATGCTCTGCGTCGGCCGACTCGATGACCTCCGGCAGGCCTATGGGGGCCCGATGCGCGTAGAGCGACGAGCCAAAGATGAGCTGCAATAGGTTGTCCTGAAGCCTTGAGTAGAACCCCTGGCTCAGTCGCCATTCCTCCAGAACGACGCCCCGTTCCAGCTCAACCTCCTCCGGATCGAAGGTGACTGCGAAGGCCCAGTCGCTGAGAATCTGGAAGGCGGTTTCGGTGATCTCAGGGTCGTCGGTCGGTACCTCCAGGAAGTATGAGGTGCTATCGAACCCGGTACCTGCGTTAACGTCAGCTCCAAGACCGCTTCCGATGGACTCCAGGTAGTCGATGATCTCCTGCTTGGCGAATCGTTCGGTCCCGTTGAAGGCCATGTGCTCCACATAGTGCGCCAGTCCACGCTGGTGCTCCTCTTCATGGACTGAGCCTGCCTTGACTACAAGCGAAATCTGCGCCCGATCCCGCGGCTCCTCGTTGTGCCTGATGTAGTACCTGATGCCGTTGGAGAGGGTGCCGCGTACTACCAGGGGATCGAAGGCCAGCGGCTCTTCAGGCTCCGGCGTTGCAGTGGGCTGCGGCGTTGGAGTCGGAGTGGGAGTGGCCGTGGGCTGTAGCGAAGGGGTGGGCGTAGGAGTCGGCTCTGGCGTCGCAATGGGAGCCTGAGTCGGAGTGGGCGGCGGGATGGAGGGAGACGTTGGCTCGGGCGTAGCAGTGGCCGTGGGCTCGAGCGTGGCAGTGGCCGGGGCCGTTGGCGCCGGGGTCACCGTGGGCGACAGAGTTGGCGTCGGCGCCGGATCCGACTCACATGCCGCCAGCGCAACCACCAGCAGCGCAATCACCACGGCTACCGCCGCAGACCAGAATCTCTTGCTCATCAAACTCCTTACCTACCTGCTAGCGGACCGGCGCTTCCGATGCCCTGGCCCGCGGGAGGAATATCCCTATGCTCGACACAAATATTGCCTGCCCAGTCCGCTACAAGCGCAGATTGGACAGGCCAACTTCAATTCTGCCACCTGCGCGCCGGTCTGACAAGTGCCCGCGTCACTCCGGAAAGCGATGAGCGCGAAGGCAATGGGGTCGCCCGCAGGGCAGTGTAAAAGGCGAAGCAGAGAACGCTTCAGGAGTCGGTCTTCAGGAGCGCGGGCCGTATTCTCGTATTCCAGTAGTCGCTATCGCCCGCCTGACGTAGCTCCTCAACCAGCTGTGCCGTCTCGGCGCCCACGTCCTGGCTCAGCTGGAAGGCCGTGCGATCCCCGGCCAGCTCGGTTACCGCAGCGCGCAGCTTCATTACGTACTCCGCAACCTCGTATGCGGCCTGATCGGACGCGGAGCGCGCCTGAAGCGCCTCCAGCTTCTCCAGCCAGTCCAGGCCACGTTCCGCCTCTTCGAATCTGTCATCAAGCGCGCTTGTTGTACTCAATTGCATTCCTCCGACTTTGGCGCTATCCGTCCGTCGACAACAACTCGGATCTGTCAGCCTGCGAGAGCTATGCCTTCTAGCCTTCCTGACACCGCATCAGTATTGTACACTCAGCAGGCGTAGTGCTGCCATGCACGGGGAGGAATTCGGCCAGCGGGCTATCGTTGACCACCGCCGCGGACACTGCTAACATCTGGCCTGCAGTCACTTATCGGCGCACCCCCGCAACGGCACGCCGGTACCCGCGCTCCTACGAAGGACAGCAGACTCGGCCCATGAACAAGCTGATCGCACCGCTCGACCTGAAACCGATCCCTGCAATGGCCGCCACGGCCTTCGTTGCCCTGGCAATCTTCGCATGGACAGAGAGGACCGTCCTCGTGGACCCGGACGGCAGGTCCGTTCCCTACTTGCCCTGGAAGCTGTGGCAGATACCACCGCTTCTGATGGGGTTCGGCGGCGCCTGGTGGCTCTGGGCAAGCACGCGTGGAGTCCCCTGGGTGCGCAGCCTGGCGCTGGGCACACTGGCCGTGGTGGTGCTCGCCAACGCCTACGCAGGGGCGTTCGGCGAATACACAGGCGACGTGTGGCGAACCGTCAATCCGCTGTTCCTCGGCTCTGCGAGCGTGGCGACGGTGGCCATGTGGCGCGCCGGAAGAGCTGCTGGACGAGCCGGCGCAGTGATTTCGGCGTTGCTGGGTGCGGTGGTCTTCGCCAACGCGTACTTCCTCAGCAACGGTGATCTATGGTCGGTACTGGACCCGGCGCGAATGCTTGCGAGCCTGGCGTGGGCGGCCGGCGCCACTCAGGCCAACGTATCCGCGCCGCCGGCTCCGCGCACCTAGCACGCCGGGCAGACCCCGCCAACCCCGGCGAAGCCCTACGCGTGCGTCATCGCACCGCCGTCCACGAAGATGGTCTGCCCGTTCACGTAGCTGCTGCCATCGGAGCAGAGCAGCGCCAACAGTGGAACGATCTCCCTCGGATGGCCCAGCCTGCGTGACGGCAGGTATCGCACCAATGGGTCTTCCTGCTGCTGCTCCACGGGAACATCCTCCGTCGTGTACCACGCCGTGCCAATGCCGTTGACCGTGATGCCGCTCTTTGCCCACTCCAGCGAAAGCGCCCTGGTCAACTGCTCCACGGCGGCCATGCTCGCGCAGTAGACCACCTCGTTCGACAGGCCGCGCTCGCCCAGGACCGACGAAAGGTTCACGATTCGACCGCCGCCCTGCTCCAGCATTGCCTTCCCCGCCTCCTGGCAGCAGAACAGCACACTCTTGACGTTCCTTCCGAAGACGGCGTCGACCTCCTCTGGGGTGACCTCGAGAATCGGCTTGGCGAACTCGACCTGCGGGTCGTTCACCAGAGCATCGATCCTGCCCAGGTATGCGATCGCCTCCTGGATGGCTCGCTGGGCCTCTTCTCGTTCCTTGAGGTCGGCGGGTATCGTCACCACTCGCCTCTCGTACTTCTGCACCGCTTCTGCTGCCAGGCTCAATACTTCCGGGCGATGGCCGATGATGGCAAGGTCGGCGCCCGCCTCAGCCAGGCCCTCGGCCAGTATCGGCGCCCAGCCTCGACTCCCGGTTGTCAGCACAATGCACTTGCCGGACAGGTCCCATTCCATTGGAATCGGCATCTCAGCTCCTCTAATCGTTGAGTGGGATAATGGGCGCATAGCCGGTGGTAGCCGCCCCGCCGGCCATCGCTCCGCCGTCACAGTAGAGCATTTCGCCGTTCATGTACGCCGACGCATCGGAGGCCAGGAACACTGCCAGTGGCCCCATCTCCTCAGGCACACCGGCCCGTCCCATGGGCAGAAATGCCAGACGAGGATTCGGCGTGCCGTCGTCGGCTTGTTGCCGGACGGGAATCATGCCCGGAACTATGCAGGTGCTGGTGACGCCCGCCGAGCCGTAGGTCGCAGCCAGGACGCGAGTGAGCTGTATGACGCCGCCCTTGGCAGTGCCGTACATGAAGCTTCCTCTCTGGCCCCTCAGTCCTTGGCCTGAAGAGATGTTGACGATGCGACCGCTTCCCCGGTCCACCATGTGCTTCATCACCGCGCGCGCGCAGTAGAAAGCACCAGTCAGGTTGGTGTCTATGCCGATCCGCCACTCCTCGTCCGTGATCTCCCAGATCTGCTTGCCGCCTCCGCCGCCGCCGGCGTTGTTCACGAGAACGTCCACGCGCCCGAGCTCCGCAATCGTGCGCTCGAACAGCTCGTTGACCTGCGCGGAGTCGGTGACGTCGGTTGACATGGCCAGCGACCTGCGCCCCATGTTGCCAAACTCTTCGGCCGCCTCCTCTATCGGGCCGGGCCTGCGACCGGCCACAACGATGTCGGCTCCTGCGCGTGCAAGATGACGGCCCATCGCTCTACCCAGGCCGGTCCCTCCGCCGGTAACCACCACCACCCTGCCTTCAAGGCTCAATGACTCAAGCATTTGCTACCTCCTTGACACGAAACGCTCATTTGCCGGCCGTATGTGCGACGGCGCAAGGCGTGCGCACATGCATCGGCCACAGTCGGCGAACCTCGACGTCCAGTTGTTGCCGGGATTTTTGCGAAGATTCTACCCCAAGCCAGAGGAACTCCCCGCCGTGTAAACCGCAGGGTCCCATACGAGTCATCATCCCACAAATAACACACCCATACCAGACCGGCTTTGGGGTAAGGTCACTGGCCCAAAAATGCCGAATGTGTGGGCAGGTGGCCCTTTTGTCCGCAGACCGGGCCCGCTACTTGCCGATGAAATCATCCGCCTGACCGTAGTCGCCAAGCTCGACGTTGGGCGTACCAGGAGCGATGTCTGCCCTGTGCGGCACATGCCAGCCAAGGGCCAAAAGCCGGCAAGAGCCGTTGGCATCGACTTTGCAATCGGTGATGATGGTCATGGGCTGCTTGTGCTGGTGTGTGCCCAAGGAACAAGCTCCACTTGGCCTCGCCATTTCTGAGTAAGGCGATTGCCGTACTTCCCATTATAGTCAATCAGCTTTAGCAACATCATCTCTACGTACCACAGGCCCAATTCCCGGGCCTCGTGGTAAGTGTCACCGGATAGAATTCCAAAGTCCATTCTGTGGTGAATGAGATCGTCCCGAATCTCAACGATCGCGTGCGGGCCGTGCTTAAGATGGTTGGCTTGCCTAAACTGTTCCAGTTGCACACATGATGGTGGAATCTTGCAGCTAACCTCAATTCCCTTCAGGGCTCTAGCTATCCATTCTCCTTCTCTCTCATCATCCTTCCTGCCTGACTGTCCCTTCCTCCGCTTTTCCCCGACCGTTTCAAAGCTTAGGCGTTCAAGTGCCGCCTGAGTCAAGACAATGCTAGAGTGCAATGCCTTCTGCGCATTGCTATCCAAATACCACTCAACTGCTAGACGTCTCCGATCGTCTTTAGCAAGATTCCTGAATCGAGCCCAGAATCCCGGAAATACATCCTCAAGAATCTGTCCATTGCGAATATCAGACCAAGACCCATGCCCCCTCCAAGGCTCGACGTTTGAGATCCCCCATTGTTCCCAGACCTTCTCATCAGCCTGATTGAATCCCGTGATTAGGGTAAGGCCACAGTACAGGCCACGCGCAAACGAAAAGAACAGAATTAGTGCCTCAATCAGCGGTTGCACGGACTCTCTAGGAAAGGGTGAGCCATCGGTCCGTGTTATGGATCCCCAGTGGGTCAATCCGAATCCGCCCTCTTCCTTCAGAGCGGCATGCACCTCTTCTCGGTTGCTAACCGGGGTTACCTCTACCGACCAAGGAGTACCTTTCAACCGAATGGTTCTGCTTACTTCATACACTTTGCGACCATCCTCGCGCTCTCGGAGCTCAAGAGATTCCTGAGCCATGAAATCCGGAAAGTTAGTCAGTGCAAATCGCACCGTATAGAGTTGCTCACCAGTATCAAGGCCAGTTACCAAGCCCTCTATAGGAATAAGACTATTACCAAAGGCCATTGCCTTTATCTGTTCGCCAGTCTGGAGCCTTATAGATGAAGGCTCGTCCTTAAGCATCCAATCGAACAGAATTCTGTTGATCGTTGTCGTCATTTCTGGAAATTCTAGACGGATGTCGGGCAAATGAGACAAGCTAAGCACAACCTGAACAGAAGCTGTAATCTTCTCCTCTGGGAACTCAATAGATGTTTCGGCTATTTTGATCTGGTCGTTCGCATTGTGCGTAGAATTCATCCGCATCATCCTGTACTCACCTCCCTCGTTACCTACTTCAGCAGCAACGCATCCCGTTGCTCAGCGAGAGAGCGGGGTTTTCCAGTCATATGCGTCTGTGAAACATGTCTGGAGCCACCATTGCTTCCAACCCTAACGCCAAGTTTACGGGTACCAGTGCCACCACATAGGCATCTGGAATGAGCGCCTTCTTGGAGCCTGACCACGCGCCGACCGGGAACGATCAGACAGGGATTATTCGCGACCAGCCGTAAGTGCCTAAAGCACCCCGTGCTCGCGGCAGAACTCCAGCACCAGATCCCGAAACTCGTCGCGCTTGTGCCGGAACACGCCATGGCCCGCGTCCTGGAAGATCTCCAGTCTCGCATTGGGCAGTTTCCGCGACAGGATCACCGAGCCTCCCGCGCCCGCCGTGGCGTCCTGCCCGCCGGCCACCACCAGCGCAGGGCACGTGACCTGGCCGAGTCTCGGCGTGAACGGGTGCTCACGCAGGCCGGCTATCGCCCGCGCGCTCGCAACGTACGAGTCCAGGTGCTCCGGCTTCACCTGCACGCCCTGCTCCTGCGCCGCCTGCGCGCTCGCCGTGTGGCCCGAGAAGGCAGGCCTGAACTCTCCGACCTTGGCGCTGGAGCCCAGCCTGGCAACCTCGCCGCGGTTGTACCAGTTCTCCGAGGCCGCCGCGTTCACCTCGCTGGACGTGGAGTCCAGCACGATCGCCGCGCACCTCTCGAGGTAGTCCAGCGCGAACTGCTGCACCACCACTCCGCCCCAGGACACGCCGTGCAGGACCGCTCTTTCGATTCCCAGAGCGTCCATCATTGCGGCCAGGTCCGCAGAGAACAGCGGCAGGTTGTACTTCGCCGCCTGTGACGACTGGCCGGCGCCTCGATAGTCCCAAGTCACCACACGCGGGAACTGGCCCGCCCAGAAGTCGAGATGCTCCACGAACCCGCGTCCGTCTCCCCCAAGCCCGGGACAGAACACGTAGGCAAGCGACCCGCTGCCGGCCTCCTCGTAGTGGATGGTCACGTCTTCCAGATTAACGTACGGCATACTACGCCTCCTGTCTGTCGCGTCCTATCGCGGTCGCTGGGACTAGGACTCAGCCTCTTCCCTCATACGCCTGATGCCGTAGCGGCGGAACCCCTCGGCGTGTTCGAAGCCCAGGTTGTGGCGCCTCATCCACCTCTGGGACATCGCCTTCATCCGCTCACCGAACGCCTCCTCGCCGCCGGCCTCCTTCACCCAGTCCTGCACCTGGCTCGTGTGCGCCAAGAGCGCCTTGACCTTCAGGTCGACCACTTCGCCAACGTCAATGAACGTGTCCGGCGACTCCGACCCCCACAGGAACACCTCGTCCACGTTGTGGCCGTCCAGGCCCTGCTCGATGTGCTCCGGGTAGTGGAGCCGGTCACGCGCATACGGGAACGCCGCGTCCAGCGTGACGAGGCCGGTCATACGGTGGTCCCTGTGAATGTAGAACGACGTGCGAAAGGGGTCCGTCGTGAACACGATGTCCGGCTTGAGACGGCGGATGTGGTAGACAAGCTCGCGCCGGAAGGCGTGGTCGTCCTCCAGCTCGCCGTCGCCGAAGTCCAGGAACACCACCTCCGACACGCCGAGAACCTCCGCGGCCCGGCGCTGCTCGTCCTGGCGGGCGTCCGTCAGAAAGTCGGCGGTCATGTCAGTGTCGCGGCCGCCCTTGTTGCCGCTGGTTGCCACCACGAAGAACACCTCCTTGCCCTCTCGGACGAGGAGGGCCACGGTGCCCGCGCATCCGAACTCGGCGTCGTCAGGGTGCGGTGTAACGACCAACGCTCGCTGGACCGGTTCAAGCTCCTGCAATGTGTACCTCCCGATATGTGGGATGGGCCCGCGGCCCGCGCGGGAGCCGGAAGATCCGGCCCGCGGGCTACAGCACCGCGATTGGGTTCACGGGCGAGCCGGTGCCATACTGGACTCGCAGCGGCGCGATGGTGAGGAGGAACTCCCAGCGCCCCCGTTCGGCGCACGCCTCAGCGATCTCCTCCAAGTTGCAGTTGTCGATGAGCCACAGGCCCATGTGCGGCAGGGCGATATGGTGGATCGGCTGCCGCAGGTTGGGGTATCCGGACGGAACCGCGTCGCTGACGGTATCGCCGCCAAGTACGGCGATGCTCCTCTCGTGCAGCCACGGCATGCACGATGCGTGGAGGCCGGGCCAGCCGTCCGTCAGTGGACGCGGGCCAACCTCCCTTCGGCGGCGGTAGTGGCCGGTGCGCACCAGCAGCAGATCGCCCTGCTCCACCCTGACGCCCTGCGCCTCTTCGATTTCGTTGAGCTCATCGGGCGTGACGCCCTCTCCGGGTTCCATCCAGTCCACGCCTCGATGCCGGGCGGCGTCCAGCAGCACACCTCGACCGACAACTCCATCCTTGAGAACGTCCACGGCGTTGGCCGTGGCGCCCTCCCGCGTGGTCACCAACGCAGCGGGCCGGTTGTTGTACATCTGCCCGTTCCAGAAGATGTGGCAGAGCGAGTCCAGGTGCGTGATCGCGTAGCCGTGAAACGCTATGCCAATGAAGTCACCGCTGCCCTGCATCGGCTCCGGAGGACCGTCCGGGTGTGTCACTGCGTAGGCCTCGCCGGAGCCGGTCATGTAGTGGATGAACGGATTCCGCACGTCGACGGCGAGCTCAGTCGTGATGGGCCTTGCGCAGGAGACAGCCACGCCCTCCCGCACGAGAGAAGCCGCGCGCCTGCGCTGCTCCGGCCCAAGGTGATTGACGGTGCCCATCTGGTCGTCCGGCCCCCACCTGCCCCAGTTGCTGAGCGAATTCGCGTATCCCAGGATTTCGGCCTCGTCCGGAGCGCCGCTGTGAGTCATGGCGTCCCCCTTCCGTAAGCGAGTATGCGGCCCGCCGCCATCGCGTGCGGCCAGCCCAAGACTTTCGGCCAATTCTAGCAGTACACCTTGCCATGCGCCAGAGCCGCCGTTAGTATGGTGCAGTCTCGTCGCGGAGCCGGCGGGGCGCAACGAGCAAGAGCACATGAGCGAAAGAGAGCGGACGAACTGGTCGAAACGATGGGCGGAGGGGGACTACCAGGGACGTAACGCGCCGTCCGCTCTGCTGGTCGACTGGGCGGATCGCCTTCCCAAGGGACGAGCCCTGGACCTGGCATGCGGCAACGGACGCAATGCCATCTACCTGGCGGAACGCGGGTACGATGTCGACGCGATAGACATCGCCGAGCCAGCCCTCCGGATTGTTCGCAGAGCCGCACGGGAGCGAGGGCTGGGCATCAACATCATCCAAGCGGACCTGGACGACCACCTCCTCTCGACCGAGGTCTACGATCTAGTGATCACAACCTTCTTCTTCAGCCGGGAACTGGTGCCGCAAATGAAGGACGCCCTCAAGCCTGGCGGCTTTGCTCTCCTCGAACAGCACTACGCCACCGACTGCAACGTGAGCGGCCCAACTTCCCCCATGTTCCGCCTGCGCTCCAACGAGCTGCTGAGGCTATTCATGGACTTCCGGGTGCGGTTCTTCGCCGAGGGGCTGGAGTGGGAGCCTGGAAGGGAGGGAGGGCGCCTCATAGCACTGGAGCGGCTGGTGGCCCAGAAGCCGGCTGCCACATTTGAGCCTCCTCCGGGCGTCGTGAGTGGAGTCCAAGAGTGACGGACGTCGCAATTCCCAAAATGCTGTCCGACTTTGGCGTCACCCACCCGGAGGCGGTGAGGTCGGCTGTGGAGGCGCTGGTCGAAGCGGGCGTGCTTTCGAGCAGGCCCAATCGCACCCGCATCGCCGCCGACAAACGCGAGCGGGTTGCCGCCGTGATCAGCGACGCGTTCCTTCGCCACTGCAACAACGGCAACTGCCGCCAGCACTCCACCGAGCTTGCGGACTCGCGCAGGCCCCTTCTATCCGACCAGAAACACTGCGAAATCTGCTGTGGCTCCTCCAACCGCAGCGCGCTTGAACGGATGGCGGCCGCCCTGAGTGAACGAGGGCTCAGCCGCGTGCTCGTGGTCGGCGGCACGGAGGAGGCCGAGCGGGAGATACGGGACAACTCGAATGGGTCCGTGGACTTCAGGTTCGTCAACACCAAGGTTGCGCGTGACGACCGCTATCACCGCTCCAACCGCGACTGGGCCGAGGTGGTTGTCATCTGGTCCAGCACTCCCCTGCCCCATAAGGTTTCGCGTCACTACGAGCACACCGGCGGGGGCACTCGCGTCACCGTCACAAGGCGAGGCGTGGCCGCGTTGGCGGACGGCGTGAGAGAGCACGTGGAGCGGCAGAGTCCCTCCACGCGCGCATCGGCCGGAGGCTAGTGCCGGATGGGCGGGTCCTGCTCCGCCCTGATCTCCTCGCAGATCAAAGTGTCAGACTGGATGCAGCGCGTGCCGTCGTCCCCGTTGCCGGTGAGGGCGATCGCCCTCGTGTACACTGTCCACGTTCCCGCGGGGTCCTGCCAGGCCTCGCCGATGTTCCCCGTCCACTCAACCGACCTTCCCAGCACAAGCTCCTGGGTGACGATGGAGTCCAGGATTGCGCTGAAGGCTTCCAGGTCGGTCAGCTGCTCGGAGTCGCCGGCCCGGAGGCTGGTGTAGCTGTGCATGTGAGCATGGGGCATGCCGTTCAACCCCCTCGACGATGCGTTGGCGAATGGGCAGACGCCGCGAGGGGATTGTACCGCGGGCAGCAGTGAGAGTCGATAAGACGCTACGGCGGCGGGCCCCCGGTCCGCTCCTCTCACGCCTGCGCCCGCTCATTTGGTTCGACTGGCTCACCATGAGCGGGCACCAGTAGTTCGCTCATCCCCGCATCAAGTGCGGGGCAGGCTCTGAGCTTGTCGCAGGACATGAGCGGACTGGCGATGCACTCCCCCGGGCCGCCTTGACCCTCCCTCGCCGCTGTGCTAACTTGGGCGCAACCTGGCCGTAAGGAGGCGCCATGTCCCTCCAGGGCAAGAAGACGCTGGTCACGGGCGGCAGCCGCGGGATTGGCTACGAGATATCGAAGATTTTCCTCGAGAACGGCGCCGAAGTGCTGGCCGTCTCTCGCGACCGGGCCAAGCTGGACCAGGCGCAGCGAGAGCTGCCGGGCCTCCGCGTCCTGCAGGCCGACGTTTCCGCAGCCGCCGACAACGACCGCATCGCGGAGTGGGTAAGCGGCTACTGGGGCGAGCTTGACGTGCTCGTCAACAACGCAGGCGTCTCTCCCCGGGACTTCCCCGGTCTGTACGGCCTGCCGGACGAGGAGTTCGAGAGGACGATCCGCATCAACCTGACCGGGGTGTACCTCTGCACCAAGCGCCTAATCCCGCTGCTGCTGGAGTCCGACGACCCTCGCGTGATCAACGTGGGCTCCACCTCGGGCGTCATGTCTTCGAGCCTGCGCGGCGCCTATGGCGTGTCGAAGGCGGGGCTCCACGCGCTCACCATCGCCACTGCTGGAGAGCTGATGGGCAAGGTAGCCGTGAATGCGCTTTCGCCCGGATGGGTGAAGACGGACATGGCGCCGGACGCGCCCAACCATCCGAGGACCTCCGCCGAAAGCGCTCTGTGGCTGGTCACTCAGCCCAGGGAGGTCACCGGCCTGCTGTTCCACGACATGGCACAGATGGGCTACAGCGGCTAACTCGCCTCCTACAGCCCGCTCATCCCCGCATCAAGTGCGGGGCAGGCTCTGAGCTTGTCGAAGGACATGAGCGGACGCCACCTACCTCGGAAAGGCGTCCCGCAGTCCGCCATCGACCGGAATCATTGCGCCCGTAGTCTTCAGCGACCTGTCCCCTGCCAGGAACAGCGCCGCCTCCGCCACGTCCTCCGCCGTAACGGTTGCCCGAAGAAGGGTGCGCCGGCGGTAGAAGTCCTCCACCTCACCGACGGGTATGCCGTGCGCCTGCGCCCGACCCCTCCTTACCTCAGGCGACCACAGCCGCGATCCTCGGAACACCGCGTCCGGATTGATGATGTTGGAGCGAATTCCGTGCGGTCCGTTCTCGATTGCCAGCACCCGCGCAAGCTGGGCTTCTGCGGCTTTGGCCGCGCTGTACGCGCCGAGCTCCTGCCCGGGCGCCGGCACGTTCTTGGTGGCAACGAATAGCAGGCTGCCCCCAAGTCCCTGCTCCCTCAGAATCGCCACCGCCTCCCTCGCCACCAGGAAGTGGCCCGTGGCGTTCACCGAGAGGCTGCGCTCCCAGTCCGCAAGCTCCAGCGAGTCGATCGCGCCCACGGGCGCAATGCCGGCGTTCGACACGAGCACGTCCAGCCCACCAAATGCCAGCCTGACCGCGCGGAACGCCTCTCTCACTGAGTCCTCGTCCGAGACGTCCAACCTGCGGTGAAGCACGCGGGCCTCGCCGTGCCGCTCGGCTATCTCCCGCGCCACCGCCCGCGCGCCCGCGGCCTGCACGTCAGTCACGACCACGTGGGCGCCCTCCTCCGCGAACCGCAGCGCGATGGCACGTCCTATGCCGCTGGCCGCGCCCGTCACCAGCGCCACGCGGCCGGACAGCTCGCGCTCCGGTGGCGCCAGTGTCCTCTTGTACAGCTCCAGCGGCCAGTACTCGGCGTCGTAGGCGTCCTGGAGCGACAGCGACTCATACCGGTCGAGCGCCTGAGAACCCGCCATGATGCCGATCGTGTGGCGGTAGATGTCCGCGGCGGCCCGCGCCGCCCGCGCGTTCGCGCCCGCAGTCCACATGCCCACGCCCCGTACCAGCACAACCCTGGGATACGGGTCCAGCATGGGATTGGCGCCGTCCGTGTAGCGTTGATACCACTCCCCGTACGAGCCTGCGTACTCCTCGACGCCCGCCCTGAGCCTGGACCTGACCTGCTCCATGTCCAACAGGTCTCCCGCGTCCACGACCAGAGGCGTGCGCTTGGTGGTCAGCAGGTGGTCCGGCGTCGCCGCCCCAACCTGCGCCAGCGCGTCCGCGTCCGGCGAGCACACCAACCGCATCACCTCATCGCCGTCCTCGAAGCGCAGCACGCCTCCATGCCGGAGCACCAGGCCCCTCAGCGCGGGAGCAAGGCTTGCCGCCGCGCGTCGACGTGTAGACTGCGCAGGGCGCGCTGCGGCGGCGCGCCGGAACGGTCGCCGGTCGCCCGCGGCCAGTCTCACGAACTCCTCCGCGCGGGTCACCAGCTCGACGTGAGTCTCGTAGGCCTCCCTCGGCGTATCTCCCCACGTGACCAGGCCGTGGTTGAGCAGCGCGACGCCCCTGACGGCTGCGCTGACCTGCGCGCTCTGCGCCACCTCCCTGGACAGCCTGAATCCGGGCCTGCGGTACGCAACGGCCGCAACCTCGTCGCCGAACGCCTCGGCGAGCAGCTCGTAGGGCCTTCGCGTATTGGTGATCGACAGGATGGCGTCGGCGTGGCTGTGCACCACGCTGGCGTGTGGGAGGAAAGCGTGGAGCAGCGTTTCGATCGATGGACGGGGCGATGACGGCTCCAGGAGGCAGTGGCTGAGGTACTCCACCATCTCCTCGTCCTGCATGTCATCGCGGTCGAGCAGCGGCAGCACGTAGTCCAGGATCACGCCCGGAAAGCCGCCACGGCCGATGGTCTTCATGTCCGCGCCGCTGCCCTTGACGCGCAGGACGGAGCGCTCCACGCCAGTGAAGTCGCGCTCCACGGTCTTGAGCGAGGTGTTACCTCCGCCCCATAGCGCAAGCGACGGTTCGCCGCCAACCAGGCGGCTCTGGTACACAAGCAAGTCCAGCGGCGAAAGCCCGGCCGCTTCGCTCTCAGACCACGCGCTTCTCATAACATGTCATCTGCAGCGACGAGATCGCGCTGCTCAGCCCACCCGCGCCAGGATCTCCGGCGTGTCGTTGCGTGGCGAGTTGACGAGCTTGGACACCTCGTAGACCTCCAGTCCGGGGCCTACGTACGGCGCCAGCAGTTCCTTGAGCTCTGCTGCTGACCGCGCGCCTGACGTATCCAACCACACGCCCTCGGCATTCCTCGGCAGGATCACGGGCATCCTGTTGTGGACCGGCTCCATGACGGCGTTCGGGGTGGTCGTGATGATGGTGCACGATGCCAGAGGCTCGCCGTCCGGTGACCGCCACGTCTCCCACAGCCCGGCGAATGCGAAGGGCTCGCCCGAGCTGAGCGAGACACGCATGGGCACCCTCTCCTTTCCCACCTTCAGCCACTCGTAGAAACCGTCCGCGACCACCAGGCAGCGACGCCTCTCGAACGCCCGGCGGAATGCGGGGCTCGTGTCCACCGTCTCCGCTCGAGCATTTATCATGCGGTTGCCAATGGAAGGGTCCTTGGCCCAGAACGGAATGAGGCCCCAGCGCATGGCCCGCGCGGCGTTGCGGGAGTCGCCGGAGTCGCGGGTGACGGCCAGGACCTCCTGCGTGGGCGCGATGTTAAAGCGCGGCGGGCGCGTCTCTCCGCCGCCCTCGAAGTCAAACCTGAGGGCCAGCTCCGAAATGTCCGCCACCAGTGAGTACCTGCCGCACATGACTTCCCAAGTTTACTACGAAATGCCGGTGACCATAAGGCATGCCCGCCGCCATTGAAGCCGCCCATGCGTACCTGTAGAATGCCACTGACCGCCATCCCCAACTCTACCGCCGCCTGGAGACGCATTGCAGGAGTCCAACCGCTCCCTTTCCCATCGCGACGCCGCCGTCCGGCGCCTGCCCCGCGCCCTCATGGCCTTCGAGGTGCCGGCCTTCCGGTGGCTGTGGGGCAGCTTCCTCTTCGGCTCCATGTCGATGAGCGTGCGAATGCTCGCTCAGGGCTGGCTTGTGCTGGAGCTCACCGACTCGCCGTTCTGGGTCGGGGCCATCGCGGGAATCCAGGGCCTTGGCCTGGTGGGATTCGGCGCATTCGGCGGCACCATCGTCGAGCGCTACGACAAGCGTTTCGTGCTCGGCATTGTCTACTTCTTCGGATTCTTCATTTCCGGCCTGACCGGCTTCCTCGCAATCACCGGCCAGGTGCAGCTGTGGCACATGGCGCCAATAGCGCTGGCCCAAGGCATGTTGATGGGAACACAGCTGCCCGCGTCCAACGGCCTGGGCTATCAGATCGTGGGGCCGGCCCGCTTGCTCAACGCCATGGCGTCCCGCCTCATGGCCATGAACATCAGCCGGGTCATCGGCTCGCTCATAGCCGGCGCGCTCATCCACAACTACGGAGTGGGCAGCAGCTACCTGCTGGCCGCGTCCGGCTCCGCCCTCGGCCTGGCGTTCCTGCTGGCAGTCCGCGGCGACTTCCACGCCCCCCCGCAGAGAGAGCCGATCTGGCAGTCCACCGGACAGGGACTGCGGTACGCCTGGCAGAACAGGGTGATTCGCCGGCTCCTCTACCTCAGCTTGCTGATGGAGGCATTCGGCTTCTCCCATCTGGTGATGATACCGGTCATGGCGAGGGACGTGCTCGACGTGGGCGCGACCGGTCTGGGCTACCTCTCCGCGGCCAGCGGCCTGGGCTCCATGCTCAGCACCTTCGCCGTAGCCTCGCTGGGCGACTTCCGGCGAAAGGGCGCCCTGCTTGCGTTCACCACACTGGGCGCCGGCATTTCGATAGTGCTCTTTGCCTACTCGCCCGTCTTCGCCCTCTCCCTGCTGATGGCCGGGGTCGCCGGCGGCTCCCTGATGGCCTACGACGTCACCATGGGCACGATGCTCCAGCTGCACTGCGACGACGACATGCGAGGCCGGGTGCTTGGAATCTACGGCCTCACGTTCGGCTTCACTCCGGTGGGCGGATTCCTTGCCGGCGCGGTGGCAACCGCCGTCAACCCGCCGTTCGCCGTGGCGATGGGTGGCGTGTTCATTACGCTGTACATCGGCGCCACATTCCGCTCGGCCCTGCGCCTCGACCGCAGCGCCCGGAGGATGCGATGGCGCCGCACCTGATCCCCGGGCTCACCGCCGAGGCCGCCAGCCGCATCTGTATGGAGCAGTGCCGCGCGATGTGCTGCCAAGGCCCTCTGGTGCTCGCGCTCGAGGCGCGTGAGGTACAGCCGTTCAGGGAGAATGCCGCCGCAATCGGCGCGACCGCGGTCGTAAGGTGGGCGAGCGACGGCCGCGCCTGGGTCCGCTTCGACGACCACCCCGGATGGCGATGTCCGATGCTGGACCCCGAAACCAGCGCATGCCGGATCTACGAGCACAGGCCCCAGCGGTGCCGCGACTTCCCCGATGATCTAACGCCCGGCTGCGCAATCTCGGGCGGCTGACCCGCAGTCGCCGCGCTTGCGCCCGTTTGCCCTCGATGGCACGCCCGCTTAGACTAGTGACGGAATCCGTGAGCAGAGCGGGCGGTCGAGAGTCCTCCGTGCCTGCTGCGTAAGGGCGGATTAACATAGTTAAGATAATGCTAATATAGCGGGGCTAGACTGACACTTGAGGGAGGATTCCCGGAATACATGACCACTCAGGGGTGAGCGTATGAATACATCGATCGTCAACAGGGGAAGGATCGGCCGCGCGGTGTCGGCAACCCTTATCGCCACATTCGCTGCGGCGGTCCTGCTTGCGGTGGCCTGCGGCGGCGACCCAACCTCAACGCCGGCGCCAACCTCCACGTCCGCCGAGCAGCAGCCGGAGACCGGCAGCGGCGGCGAGGCCACGCCGGCCGGCGAGGCTGACGCAGGCGCACCATCCTCCGATTCGCCTGAGCCAACGGCCCAGGAGCCCCTCACAGAGTCGGAGGCCGCGACGGCCGCGGCGCAGCCATCGGCCACGCCCAGGCCTGACGTCGTAGCAGACGGCCCGGCAGCGCCACAGCTCGCCGGAATCACCGGATGGATCAACACCGAGCCGTTCAACCTGGACGAACTTCGAGGCCAGGTGGTGCTCGTCGACTTCTGGACCTACACCTGCGTCAACTGCATCCGCACGCTACCGTTCCTGAAGGAGTGGCACGACAAGTACGCCGACCTGGGACTGGTCATCGTTGGCGTCCACTCGCCGGAGTTCGAGTTCGAAAAGATCACCGAGAACGTGGAGGCGGCGGCCGTCGACTACGGCCTGAATTACCCGATAGTTCAGGACAACGACTTCCGGACCTGGCGCGCCTACAGCAACCGCGCCTGGCCGGCCAAGTACCTCATCGACAAGGACGGCATCATCCGCTACTCGCACATAGGCGAGGGCGCATACACATCCACGGAAGAGTGGATTCGCGATCTCCTTGTGGAGTCCGGCGCCAAGGTCTACAACATTCCCGTAGGCGGCGTTGTGAGGCCGGACCGCGACCCCAAGGCGTCCGGAGGCCTCGAGAACGGGCAGACTCGCGAGCTCTACGCCGGCGAGTACCGCAACCGCGGCAGCACCCCCTACCTGGGCAACATCGAGTACTACGACGCGTCCCTCGGAACCCCGATCATGTACGAAGACCCGGGCAACCACATCAACCACCTGCTCTACCTGCATGGCCTCTGGACCAAGGAGCTGGAGAATGTAACCCACGCCCGCACCACGGAGAACCTGGAGGACTACGTTGGCCTTCGGTTCTACGGCACCACCGTAAACGTGGTGATCAACTTCGAGGACGGCGAGCCATTCAGGGTGTTTGCCACGCTTGACGACCAGCCGATTCCGGAGGGCTTCGGCGGCACCGACATCATGCACGACGAAGATGGCAGAAGCTACTTCCAGGTAGAGGAGCCACGGATGTACCGAGTGGTGGAACTGCCGGAGTACAACGGCATGGAGCTCAAGCTCAGCTCCAATTCGGACGAGTTTAGCGTGTTCGCATTCACCTTTGGCTCGTACGTGGAAGGGCCGTAGGAAAGGAGAGAAAAGTCGTGACCGCACTATCACGCAGCGCCCTACCTTACTTCCTGGCCGCGGCCTCCCTTGCGATGCTGGTCTTCGCCGGCGCGGCCTGCAGCTCCCCCACGGCGACGCCCGCACCCACCGCGACCGCCACGCAGGCGCCGACGCCCACGCCGGACGACACAGACCTCACCGGCATCCTGGCAACCACGGACCTGAGCGTCGGCTCGAACCGAGTGGCGTTCCTGCTGCTCAGCCCGAGAGCGCTGATAGACGTGCCCCAGGTGTCCATCGCGTCCACGTTTGTTGGGGACGAGGGCCGGGACGCGGACCCCTCGGAGACCGCGACGGCCTCGTTCTACCAGTGGCCATTTGGCACCAGGGGCAACTACGTGACGCAGCTCGAACTCGACCGCGCGGGTGAGTGGGAACTCTTCGTGGAGGCGGAAGGAGCGGACGGATCGCTCAGCGCCGCCAGGATTCCCCTGCACGTGAAGGACGCGAGCTTCACACCGGCCGTCGGCTCGTCGCCTCCAATGGACGTGAACAGGACCGCCTCAGACGTGACCGGCCTCGACGAGATCTCGAGTTGGTCGACGCCTGACCCAGACCTGTACCAGGCCACCATCCCGCAACTTGTAGGCGACGGGATGCCCTCCGTGGTGGTGTTCGCCAGCCCCGCGCTGTGCACCAGCCCTACCTGCGGCCCGCAGGTGGAGACCGTGAGCGAACTGAAGGACGAGTACAGGGACAGCGTCAGCTTTGTCCACGTAGAAGTGTACGACAATCCCCACGAGATTCAGGGAGACCTGACGACGGCGCGCTACTCCCCTCTGGTCGAGACGTGGGGCCTCAGCATGATTGAGGACTACCTCAACGAGTCCTTCGTGTTCATCCTGGACAGGGAAGGGCGCATCGCCTCCAAGTACGAAGGCTACGCGTCACTGGATGAGCTGGTGGCAGGCCTGCGCCAGGTGCTGTAGCCTACCGGCCTTCACCGCGATCGTCGAAGAGACCTCTACGCAAACGAAAACAGGGAGCCTTCCTGAGGAAGGCTCCCTGTTTTGGTAAGCAATCAGTTGGAGCGGAGTCGCTGTGGCGACTACGCTCGCTCATGGATAAGCGGACTGCCTAGCCGAGAGGCTTGAGCTCGTCGACCACTGCCCGGGTGGCGTCTTCGTCCTTGAAGAAGTCGTAGTTGACCGGGATCCACGCCTTCCACTCCTCCGGCGTGTCCTCCTCAACGAAGATGGCGTTCACCGGGCACACCGGCTCGCAGGCCGCGCAGTCGATACACTCGTCCGGAGAAATGTACAGCATGCGGTCCGCGTCGTTGTCCATGCCATAGATGCAGTCCACCGGGCAGACGTCCACACAGGCGCCGTCCTTCACGTCAACGCATGGCTCGGCAATGATGTAGGTCATCGGTCGGGTACCTCCTTGGCCAGGGTTTCGTTGCTCCTGATCATTCGCTGCTGTCCTCCAATTTCGCCGAGTTTGGGCAGCATCGAGAGGATGGTAGCATAGCCACAGGGAAGGGTCAAGGGAAATTACAAGAGTTACCCGCGTGCGTCTGCTATACTCACGGCAGCGCACAACTCACGCTAAACCGCCCGGCAAGGAGGACGCATGGACCTGGAGCTTCAAGGCAGGACGGCGATTGTCACCGGAGGCAGCAGCGGCATCGGCAAGGCTATTGCGAGGGAGCTTGCGATGGAGGGCGTGGACGTTGCCATCGCGGCCAGAAGGCCCGAGCCGCTGGAGGCGGCAGCGCGAGAGCTGGCCGAGGCCTCAGGCCGCCGCATCGTTCCCATCTCTGCGGACACGTCCGACGACGACTCGGTGAGGGCGATGGTCCAATCGGCCGTGGAAGCCCTTGGCCGGCTTGACATCCTGGTCAACTGTGCGGCGCAGCCCGGAGGCGCGGCGCCTCCCGTCCCGCTTTCGGACATCATTTCGGACCACTTCTGGCCTGACATGAACGTTAAGGTGTTGGGCTACCTGCGGTGTGCCCGCGAGGCGGCGCCCCACATGGTGCGACAGGGATGGGGACGCATCGTCAACATCAGCGGGCTTGCCGCTCGACAGACGGGCAACACCATCGGGAGCATGCGGAACGTGGCCATATCCGCCATGACCAAGAACCTCGCGGACGAGCTGGGCCCGCACGGAATCAACGTTACAGTCGTGCATCCGGGGGCCACTCGCACCGAGCGCACGGCGTCCGCGCTCGAAGAGCAGGCGCGCAGGCTCGGCGTCACGCCCGAGGAGGCGGAGCGGCGCATGGCCGCGGCCAACAGCGTGGATCAGATCATCGATGCAAGGGATATCGCCTACGTGGTGGCCATGCTGGCGTCGCCCCGGTGCGTGGCCGTCAACGGCGACGCGATCGCGGCAGGCGGCGGCACGCCCCGCGCCATCCACTACTGATGTGACCGCACGCCCGCGATTTGCCGGCCTTTCTGCAAAGTCGGCCGTATGAGATCGCCGGTGCGCGTGTCTAGCGCGCCCGACAGCCCATTGAATTCCGTTGCGCACTCCCCTACCATTGGACGGGCAAATCACACCGACACGGGAGAGCCGATGGAAGACCTCATCATCAACGCGCGGGACATACGCAAGACCTACAGCACCGGCAGCCTGACCGTAAACGCCCTGCGCGGCGTTGACCTCAGCGTTGGCCGCGGCGAAATTGTCGCCATCATGGGCCCCTCCGGCTGCGGCAAGACAACCCTCCTAAACTGCCTGTCCGGCCTCGACGAGATCGACTCCGGTCGTGTCCTCATCGACGGCATGGAGCTTCACAACCTCCCAGACGACGAACGCAGCGACTATCGCGCCCGTCGCATGGGTTTCGTGTTCCAGCTCTACAATCTCCTGCCCGTCCTCTCTGCCGTCGAGAATGTGGAGATGCCTCTCCTGCTTTCGGGCGTCCCTTCCGCCGAAGCGCGCTCCCGCGCGAAGGAGATGCTCGACAGCGTCGGCCTGACCGACCGCGCCACTCACCTGCCCGGCGAGCTCTCCGGCGGCCAGCGCCAGCGAGTCACCATCGCCCGCGCCCTCGTCAACCGGCCTGCCATCGTGTGGGCCGACGAGCCCACCGGCGACCTGGACAGCGAGACGGCAGGCGAAATCATCGACCTCTTGTGCGGGCTGAACCGCATCAACGGCCAGAGCTTTGTGGTCGTCACCCACTCCCCGGACGTGGGACAGCGAGCGCACCGCATCGTGATGATGCGGGACGGGCTGATCGAAGATTCCGGCGGAGGAGCCGCACAGGCCGGCGAAGGCTCCGCGGTCGAGGGCCGCCCGGAGCAGGCCTCGAGCGGCTAGTGGACAACCTCTTCGGGCTTTCCATGGACCTGATCATGGCGGTGCTGCTTGCCGCCTTCCTGGCCGCTATGGCCGTGGTGGGCTGGATGGCCCTGCGCAACCGGGTCATGGTGAGGCTGGGGCTCCGCAACATCCCCCGCAGGCGCGGCCAGACCACGCTCATCATCATTGGCGTGATGCTCAGCACCGTCATCATCGCCGCAGCGCTGGGCACGGGCGACACGCTCGGCGTCTCCATCCGCAACGAGGCTATTCGGGCTCTCAACACAATCGACGAGGTGGTGTTTCCCTCAAGAGCCGGCGCCGGTGACAGCTTCGGCAGTGTGCCGTACGTCCACGTCGACCGCTTCTACGAGCTCCAGGAGAAGGTTGCCGGCCTGGACATCATCGATGGCCTCACGCCGTCGATAGCCGAGACCGCGCCGGCCCTGAACAACCGCACCTCAGTGAGCGAGGGCAGGCTCAACATCGTGGGCGTGGACTCCTCGCTGCTGGAGGGATTCACCCCACTGACCTCGGTTTCCGGGGGCACCGTGCGGCTGGAGGACCTGGCAGGCGACGAGGCGTTCATCAACGACCGCGCTGCCGACTCTCTCGACGCCGCCCGTGGCGATGAACTGACCCTCTATATCGGCAGTGAGACCGCCTCCTTCCGGGTCGCCGATGTTGTCGAACGCAACGGGCTGGCCGGCCGCGACCCCACGCTACTCATCCCGCTGGAACGCGCCCAGCGCCTCTTCGACAGGCCTGAGCAGGTGAACCTCATCTCAGTCTCCAACCGCGGAGGCGAGACCAACGGCGTAGAGCTGAGCGGGGAGGTCGCTCGGGAGCTCCGCGCCGCGCTCAGCGACCCGGAGGCGGCAGCCGGGCTGTGGGAGCTGCTGATGCGTCAGCAGGTGATCGACGCGCTGGCGGATGCGGAGGCGGACCTCACCGGCGACCTCCGGAACAACGCCGTGGAACTGCGCGAGGAACTGCAGCGGCCCGAGGTGAGCGACAGGCTGATTCGTTTGCTCAATCGACAGAGCGTCGAGGACCACGTGATGGAAGTGCTCGAAAGCGAAGGACTCGCGGAAGAACACGAGCGAGCCTCCGCCCTGTTCTCCGACCTTCTGCCGTTCCGGGTAATTCAGATCAAGCGGAACATCCTCGAGGCGGCCGACGAGGCGGGCAGCATCGTGACCACGCTGTTCCTGAACATGGGTCTCTTCACCGTGATGGTCGGCGTGTTGCTGATATTCCTAATCTTCGTGATGCTCGCGGCGGCCCGCCGGTCGGAGATGGGCATGGCAAGGGCCGTCGGCGCCAAGCGGTCCCACCTTGTGCAGATGTTCGTGTTCGAGGGCACGGCCTACGCGCTGGTATCCGCGGCGGTGGGCGTACTGCTTGGACTGGCGGTGAGCGCGCTGATGGTGGACATTCTCAACCGCATATTCGCGGGCTTTGACGAAAGCGAGCTGTTCCGCCTGACCCCTCAGTTCGCGCTTCGCACCATGGTTGTCTCCTACTGCCTGGGCATGCTCATCACGCTGGCAACCGTCGCCGTGTCCGCGCACAGGGTAAGCCGCCTTAACATCGTAACCGCCGTCCGCGGCCTGCCCAACCCGCCGAACGAGGCGCCCGCCGGTTGGCGAAGCGTGTTGATGGCGCCCGTGAAGGCCGTGCTGCTGCCCTTCCGACACGTAGTGCGAGCGGCTCGTTCGGCTGTCCGAGTGAGACCGCTCGCCGCGCTCGCGAATCTGGCAAGGGCCGCGTGGGCTGCCGTAATGCTGCCGGCGGTCATCGGCCTCACCCTGTCCAGAGTGGCCTGGCGGCTGTTCATGCAGGGGTGGCTGGCTGTGCTGCTCGGCGCCCTCCTGGCATACCTTGGGGCCGCGCAGATGGACCGGGCGGCCCCGTTCTCCGCGGGGGTGTCGCTTGTGGTCATTGGCTTGGCGCTCATGCTGCGCATCGTCCTGGAGAGGGCCGGCATGCGCCCGGAGCTACGGGACCGCATCGCCTTCACCTTCGCCGGTGTCGTTGTGCTCGCCTTCTGGCTGCTGCCCGCCGACGTAATCGAGAGCGTCGTCGGCGAGCTAACCGGCGACTTCGACGTGCTCTTCGTGTCCGGCATCTGCATGGTAACCGCGGCGGTGTGGACCGTGATGTACAACGCAGACCTGCTGCTGAAGGCTCTGACGTGGCTCACGTCGCCCATAGGCAAGCTGCGGCCCGTTCTGGTGACCGCCGTGGCCTATCCTATGAGCGCCAAGCTCAGGACCGGGCTCACGCTCGCGATGTTTGCACTGGTCTTCTTCACGCTGATGTTCATCTCCGTGCTGACCGAAACGTTCAGCACCCAGTTTACGGACCCGGAGGTGGTCACCGGCGGCTGGCACGTCGAGGGGACGATCGGCGCCAGCACTCCTATCGAGGACGTGCGCAGCCGCATTGTGGAGCTTGGCTTGCGACCCGACGACTTTCGGGCCGTGGGCGGCTACACATTTTCCACCGTGCAGGCCCGCGAGACGGCCGGCGACAGCCGAGACTGGCAGTCGCTGAGCGTGCGGGGCGCGGACGATGACTTCCTGGAAGCATCCGCGTACGATTTCGGGCTGATCGCTGAGGGCTACGGCCCCACTGCGAAGGAGGTCCTGCAGGCGTTGCGCGGCGACCCCTCGCTGGCCGTTCTCGGCGGCAATCTCGTGCGCACTCGCCCGGACGCTCAGGATGGCTTCAGGCCGGACCTGGTGGAGAGCGTATTCTATGGAGACGACGGGATGCAGCCGTTTACCATGGAGCTGCGCCAGCGAACGTCGGACGCGACAACCGAGGTCACGGTCATCGGCGTGCTGTCGCGCGAGCATGAGGCCTCGTTCTCCATGCTGGCGTCCAAGGCGCTACTCGATGACCTGTTCCCGTTCGACATCCCGGTCACGCGCTACCGGTTCAGCGTCGCCGAAGGCGTGGACGCGGAGCGGGCTTCCTACAGCCTGGAGGGCGCCTTCCTGGAGCACGGCATGGAAACCACCGTGCTGGCGGATGAACTCGCGCAGGAGACCGCGGGCACGAGGGCCATCTTCCGGCTGTTCGTGGGATTCGTGGCGCTTGGGCTGGTTGTGGGCATAGCTGCGCTGGGCGTGGTGAGCACGCGAGCCGTGGTGGAGCGGCGCCAGCAGATAGGCGTGCTCCGCGCAATAGGATACCGCCGGGGCATGATACAGCTCAGCCTGATGCTCGAGTCGTCATTCATCTCGCTGCTGGGCATCGCAATAGGCGGGACGCTGGGCGTGATACTGAGCTACCAGGCCTTCACCGAGATTCGCGACGACGCGGCGATCGGCAATCTGCGCTTCGTGGTGCCGTGGGTCCAGATCGGGGCCATACTCGTGCTGGCATACGGGTTCTCCCTGCTGGCCACCTGGCTGCCGGCCAGGCAGGCGGCGCGCACGTACCCCGCTGAGGCGTTGCGCTACGAGTAGGAATGGGCGAGATATCCATGCGCGTTGTATGGCGCGCCGCCATGCGATAGAATGTGTCCACGGGCGAACGGATTGTGAAGGAGGCGGCATGTCGGATGCGAAGACCCCGCCACGGGCGCGCAGGCCCCGTGAGGAGGTAATCCGGCTCGGCAAGGAGCTGTACGAGCGGGACATTAGGCGAAAGGTCGAAGATGATCACCACGGCGAGATCATCTCCATTGACGTGGAGAGCGGCGATTGGGCCATCGGCGAAAGCGTTGTCGCCACGACGGACCGGCTGTGGGAGCGGCGTCCGGCCGCCATCAACATCTACTCATTGACCATCGGGGACGTTGTACTGCGTCGCTTCGGCGGTCGGCCCCTGAGGCCGGCGAGGTGATAGAGGGGATCGTCAACGCCTTCTACGAACCTGTGGTCTTTCTCTCAGTGCAAGGGCCAGGGGGACGGAGGCAGGAAGTCGAAACCGTAGTGAACACAAGTTACAACGGCTACTTGACCCTGCCACATTCGGTGGTGGCCGAGTTGCAGTTGCCTCGCCGGAGTCAGGGGAAGCACGCCTCGCGGATGGTAGCGTAGTGTCCTTCGACATCTACCGTGTGTCGGTATTGTGGGACGGACGTCTTCGGCATATTGATGCAGACGAGTCCGACTGCAGCCCGTTACTAGGCATGTTGCTTATGGACGGACATGACCTGAGCATCCGGGTTCGCCACGGCGGACGCGTGGTAATACAGGCCACGGCATAGAGAGCAAAACTGTCCCGAACGCGCGGCCCGCGTCCGCCTGAGGACTGGCGACAGGAGCGCCCCCGCGCCGTATTGCGTCAATAGAAGATGTTACCGAGAGGTGGTGGTCTGGGTGCGGGTCTGCGGTGTCCCACAGGGCTTCCAGGGCCTTGTTCAACCGGGTTGCGTAGCGATGGATTGAGAGACCTATAGAGAACCCTGGAGGCTGTCTTTGTGCTCCTGTGGGAGTACATTGAGAGCCGAGAGTCTCTGGTAGGGTGTTTGGGCGGTGTCGTAGACCTTGCGTACGCGGGCGCCCTGGCGACTCTTGTACAGGAGCTTCATTACGGGGAGGAAGAGGTTGTGGAGAAGTCCTGCCAATCGGTGCAATTCCTGGAGGCGCTCGAAGGCCACCCGCGTAGAGTAGCGGTCATAGCCCACGTGACGCCTGACGGCCGCCCAGTTCTTCTGTTCCACGAGGGCGTTGTCGTTCTTCTTGTAGGGACGGGAGCGACTCAGCCGGATCCCCTGTTGTTGGCAGTAGGCGAACAAGTGGTGGTTGATGAACTCGCTGCCGTTGTCGGCGTGTAGGTCCAGGAGGGGGAATGGCAGAGCGCGAGTCATCTCGTGCACGGCGCCTCCTACCCGCTCCTGGCCCTTGCCACACACCGCGCGGCGGCCCACCCTGCCGGTGGCGATGTCCACCCCGGTTAGGGTGTTCAGGTAGAACCCCTCCGTGCTCTCCCCACAGTGGGCCACCAGGTCCACCTCCAGGAAGCCTGGTGGCGGGTCGCCCCCGTTCCCCGAAGGTGCGGATGGGGATGGTCGCCTTGAGCTGGCTTCCGGACGTCGTCCGACTGGTCCAGGGCTGTCGTAGCCCTCCGGTCTTGTATGGCCGTAGCAGCCGGTCGATGGTGGAAGCGCTCATGCTGTTCAGTTGCTCCACTATGTCCCGCGATAGTAGCAACGCCTCCCAAGCCTGAAGACGGGATACCAGCTCCCCCATGAAGGGCGCCAGTCGTCTCCCGCACAGCCGGTCGCTCATCTCCCAGACCTCTCTCAGCGCCGCTTCCACCTCCGGCCCATACCGCCGCGGGCGCCCCCGCCTATTCCGCTGGACCCGCCCACTCCTCATCCTAGCCATGAGCCGTGTGGCCGATTTCCGGTGGTAGCCGGTCACAGCTACTATCTCGTCCAGCAGACGGCCCCGCTCCCCTCGTCCTGCCGGCCTGTACCGCTCCTGCTTCCGTTCTATGTACTCCTTCACGCTCACGCTGCCTCTCCTAATGTCCCCTCCCGGCAACATGACTTATGAAGCAACGATACCCCTCTCGGTAACATTTATTCTGAAGCAACTTGAACTATTGCATTCTTGCGACTCAGCCCCTATCATAATCAATGTCTCTGGTGGTCCTAGCGGGGTGGAACCACCCGTACCCATCTCGAACACGGAAGTGAAACACCCCAGCGCCGACGATACTGCCTGGGCAACTGGGTGGGAAAATAGGTCACTGCCAGGGGCACTGGTCACAATCGCTCCGGCGGGTCTGCTCAACTATTACAGATTGGCCCGCCGGTCCACCTAACGGATGACCACTCTACTCCAAGAGCTACACGCCGAATCGCATGCCGCCATGCCCGCGGTACGGCGCATTCGGAAGCCAATACTGAGCCGCCGGCAAGCCAAAGCCACTTTACACCTATCTGGAAGGGGCATATAATTCTAGCATGTACGGGGAGAAGCTCTTCCCCCCGGTTCAAATGTAGAGATGACTGAAGTGACCACTACAGATTCTGCTCCCACAGTCGAGAACATGGAGTCGCTGCTCCGCGAGTCGGAGCAGATGCGGGCCATTCGCAGCGGCGACCTCGTTCAGGGTGTCGTCATGAGCGTGGACCGCGACAGCATTCTCGTAGGCATCGGCAACAAGTCGGAAGGCATTGTGCCGTCCAAGGAGATGCGCTCCTTCTCGGAGGAGGAACTCGCCTCCCTGAGGGTTGGCGACGACATCCTCACCTGCGTTATGGAGGCGGAGCGTGCGGACGGTGCCGCCATCCTCTCCGTGGACAGGGCAAGGGAGGAGATTAGCTGGCTGAACGTGGCCGACAATCTCGACAACGGGGAGCCGGTGACCGGAACCATCACAGGATTCAACCGGGGCGGTGCTCTGGTCGACGTCTCGGGCCTCAAGGGCTTTGTGCCCACGTCTCACCTGGCCTGGGCGCCCAGAAGCGCCGGCGACGACGGCGACGAGAGCCGCATCGGTGAGAACATCCAGCTCAAGGTCATCGAGGTGGACCGCGCGAGGCGAAGGGCCGTCTTCTCCGAGAAGGTGGCCATCCAGGAGTACAGACAGTCCCGCAAGGAGCAGCTCCTTCAGGACCTGGAGCCGGGAGAGACCCGCCGGGGACGCGTAAGCGGCGTAAGCGACTTTGGAGCGTTCGTTGACCTAGGCGGCGCCGACGGCCTCATCCACATCTCAGAGTTGTCCTGGGAGCCGGTGCTCTCGACCGAGCAGGTGGTCAAGGTGGGCGATGAAGTGGACGTGTACGTTCTGAAGGTGGACATGGAGACCAAGCGGATTGCACTCAGCCTGAAGAGACTGGCGCCGGAGCCGTGGGACACCGTTCCGGAACGTTACCACGTGGACCAGCTGATCGACGCCACGGTCACCAAGCTCACCAACTTCGGCGCCTTTGCACGTCTGGAAGGGTCGGTTGAAGGCCTGATCCACATCTCAGAGCTCAGCTACAACACGGTTAGCCACCCTAGGGAGGTGGTCAGAGAAGGAGACCAGCTTACCCTGAGGATCTTGAAGATTGAGCCCGAGCGGAAGCGCTTGGCGCTCAGCTTGAAACAGGCCGAGGGCATACCCTGGCCAGAGGATTTTGCCTCGCCTGAGAGATAGCGCGTTAGGAGAGAGCAATGACCAGCAGATTCGAGAAATTCTCAGAACGAGCCCGAAGAGTACTTTCGCTTGCCCAGGAAGAAGCACAGCGCTTCAACCACAACTACATCGGCACGGAGCACATCCTGCTGGGGCTTGTACGCGAGACAGACGGCGTTGCCGCGCGCGTGCTGTCCAACCTGAGCGTCGAGCTTGGCAAGGTGCGTTCGGCCGTTGAGTTCATCATCGGCAAGGGCGAGCGCAGCAGCCCCGGCGACATCGGCCTCACGCCGCGCGCCAAGAAGGTCATCGAGCTGGCCGTGGACGAGGCGCGCCGCCTCAACCACCACTACATCGGCACCGAGCACATCCTCATCGGACTCATGCGCGAGGGCGAGGGTGTGGCCGCGGGCGTACTGGAGAGCCTCGGCGTCTCCCTGGACAAGGTCCGCTCAGAGACCAGCCGGATCCTCAGCCAGAGCGTGAGCAGCGGACACAGCGGTACCCGCACGTCCACTCGCACGCCAACCCTGGACCAGCTGGGCATCGACCTGACCAGCGCGGCACGTTCGAGCAAGCTGGACCCCGTCGTCGGTAGGGACCGCGAGCTCCAGCGAGTGATGCAGATCCTGAGCCGGCGCACCAAGAACAACCCGGTCCTCATCGGCGAGCCGGGCGTCGGCAAGACCGCCATCGTGGAGGCCCTTGCCCAGCGCATCGTCAGCGGCGAGGTCCCGGAGACGCTTTCCGGCAAGCGCCTGGTCACCCTGGACATGGGGGCCCTGGTGGCCGGCACCAAGTACCGGGGTGAGTTCGAGGAGCGGCTGAAGAAGATCCTGGAGGAGATTCGCGGCTCTGGCAACTGCGTCCTGTTCATCGACGAGATGCACACGATGGTGGGAGCGGGCGCAGCAGAGGGAGCGGTCGACGCTGCCAACATCCTCAAGCCGGCCCTTTCTCGCGGCGAGATACAGTGCATCGGCGCTACTACCCTGGACGACTACCGCAAGTACGTGGAGCGGGACCCCGCGTTGGAGCGCCGCTTCCAGCCCGTGCAGGTGGAAGAGCCGTCCACCGATGACACCATATCGATTCTCCGCGGCATCAAGAGCCGCTACGAGGAGCACCACCGCCTGACCATCACGGACGAAGCCCTGCACACCGCGGCCACCCTGGCATCGCGGTTCATCGCAGACCGGTTCATGCCCGACAAGGCGATCGACCTTGTGGACGAGGCGGCCTCCAAGGTGCGAATCCGGGCCAGCTCCACTCCCCTGTCCATGAAGGAGTCCATGAAGGTGCTGGAGAACGTCCGGCGCGAGAAGGACGAGGCCATCGCCTCCCAGCAGTACGAGTACGCCGCTGAGCTCCGCGACCGAGAGCTCAAGCTCGCGGACAAGCTGGAGGGCATGGAGGAGGACTGGCAGACGGAGACCAACGTCAATGAGTTGACTGTGACCGAGGAGGACATCGCGGAGGTTGTGAGCATGTGGACGGGGATCCCGGTCACACGCCTGGCCATGGAGGACATGGAGCGCCTGCTCCACATGGAGTCGTCCATGCACAACCGGATCATCGGCCAGCACGAGGCGATAAACGTGGTGTCCAAGGCCGTTCGCAGGGCGAGGGCGGGCATCAAGGACCCGCGCCGGCCCATCGGCAGCTTTATCTTCCTGGGCCCCACCGGTGTGGGTAAGACGGAGCTTGTGCGAGCGCTGGCCGAGTTCATGTTCGGCAGCGAGGACGCCATGATCCGCCTGGACATGTCCGAGTTCATGGAGCGCCACACGGTCGCCCGCCTCATGGGCGCGCCCCCGGGCTACGTGGGCTACGACGAGGGCGGTCAGCTCACCGAGGCCGTCCGACGCAAGTCCTACTGCGCCATCCTCCTCGACGAGATCGAGAAGGCCCACCCGGAGGTGTTCAACATACTCCTCCAGATATTCGACGACGGCCACCTGACCGACGCCAAGGGCCGGCGCGTGGACTTCCGTAACTCCATCATCGTCATGACCAGCAACATCGGCTCGGACCTGATCAAGCGGGACACGTCCCTCGGCTTCGCCCTGAAGGCTGATGAAGCCACCACCACCGAGCAGCAGTACCAGCGCATGAAGGACAAGGTTATGGATGAGGTCAAGCGGTTCTTCCGCCCAGAGTTCCTCAACCGAATCGACGCGAGCCTGGTGTTCCACCCCCTGTCCAAGGAGCACATACTTGAGATCGTAGAGCTCATGCTCAGGAAGGTGCAGGACCAGCTCAAGGAGAAGAACATCGAGCTGGAGATCTCGCAGACTGCCAAGGAGCTCCTGGCCGAGAAGGGCTACGACCCCAACTACGGCGCGAGGCCTCTCCGCCGCGTCATTCAGGACGAAATTGAAGACATGCTGTCCGAGGAGCTGCTGAGCGGCCGGATGAGCGCCGGCGACACGGTGCTAGTGGACGTGGCAGACGACAAGTTCGTGGCGCGAATCGGCGAGGTGGCCACCCTTCCCTAACGCGGCCCGCGGCCCCGGTCCCTAGCCAACCGCGCTGGACTCAGTCTGCACCCGACCGCCAGGGACGGCAGTCGAGCTTTCTCGGCGTGCTGATTCTATCTTGGCTCGCTATGCATCTGCACGCCTCAACATGACCAGAGAGCAAACCCGCAGCTCCTTTTTCTGCCGTGACTGCGGCGCGGAGGCCCTTCGATGGGAGGGCCGCTGCCCCTCGTGCGGCGAGTGGAACACGCTGGTAGAGGCCCCGCGAACCGCATCCAGAGGCGCCGGGGCGTGGCTGGCGTCCGCGCAGGCGTCGGAGCCGCGTGAGCTTTCAGCGGTGGCGCTGGAGGACTTCCCCCGGCTGCCGCTCCAGATGGAGGAGGCCAATCGCGTGCTGGGCGGCGGCCTCGTTCCCGGCTCGCTGGTGCTGGTCGGAGGCGACCCGGGCGTCGGCAAGTCCACATTGCTCCTGCAGATGGCGGCCGCCCTCGCCGAGCGCGCAGGGCCCGCGCTCTACGTCTCCGGCGAAGAGTCATCGCAGCAGATCAGGCTCCGAGCGGACCGGCTCGGCATATCCGGGAAGGGGCTCCACGTGCTCGCGGAGACGGACATGGCCGCCATCCTGCACCACCTGGACCGCCTCTCCCCCACCCTGGTTGTCGTAGACTCCATTCAGTCCGTGGCGTTCTCCGACCAGCCGGCCGGAGCGGGTAGCATAGGCCAGGTGAGAGAGTGCGGTCTGGCTCTCCTGCGGAAGGCCAAGACCTGCGGGACGCCCATCATGGTCACAGGGCACGTCACCAAAGACGGCAACCTCGCGGGCCCGCGCACGCTGGAGCACATGGTCGACGCAGTGCTCTACCTGGAGGGAGGAAGCCTGGGCGCCTACAGAACGCTGCGTGGCGAAAAGAACCGCTTTGGCGCCACCGACGAAGTGGGCGTGTTCGAGATGGGCGACGCGGGCCTCATCGAGGTTCCAAACCCGTCCGAGGCGGCGCTTGCGTCCCGCCAGGCCAACGCAGTCGGTTCCGTGGTGGTGCCGGTCATGGAGGGTACTCGCCCGTTGCTGGTTGAAATACAGGCGCTGGCCACGCCTTCGGCGCTTCCCGCTCCCAGGCGCGTCGCCAACGGTGTGGACATGGGACGGCTCCTAATGATCATCGCGGTGCTGGTAAAGCGCGCCGGGGTAAACCTGGGGGGCCAGGACATCATAGTCAACGTGGCCGGCGGTTTTCGGGCCGCCGAGCCGGCGGTTGACCTCGGCATGGCGCTTGCGTTGGCCTCCAGCCTGAGAAACGCTTCGCTCCCGGAGGCATCGTCTGCACTCGGCGAGATTGGCCTGGGCGGCGAGCTGAGGAGCGCCTCGCAGGTGCCCCGCAGGCTGGCCGAGCTCGGCCACATGGGCTTCGAGTCGTGCATCGGCCCGCGCTCGGCGTTCGCGAGCCTGGAACCGCCCGCAGGAGTGAGGCTGCTCAGCGCCGGGTCGGTCGGAGAAGCGCTGGCATTGGCGTTTCCGCAGCGGCCGTCACCCGACGGATAGTTGCGTGCAGAGGTAGCAGGGTCTATGCTGATTGCAGGGCTTGGAGAATCAGGCTGCGAGGATACCACGCATGTCCGAAGGTGAACAGGAGCTACAGGCAAAGCAGGCGCGACTGGAGACCATTCTCCGGGAGATGGGCTCCACGGTTGTGGCCTACTCCGGGGGCGTGGACAGCACCTATCTCGCGGCCACGGCCGGCGACGTCCTGAGGGACCGCTGCCTAGCGGTGACCGCGTCGTCGCCCAGCATGGCGCCCTCGGAGCTGGAGGAGGCTGTGGAGCTCGCCCGGTTGCTGGGTCTACGCCACCGGGTCATCGACACTCTCGAATTGGAAGACCCACGCTACATCGCAAATGACGCCCGCCGTTGCTACTTCTGCAAGGTGGAGCTCTACTCCAGGCTTCAGCCCATAGCCGAGGCTGAGGGGCTGGAGTGGGTGTCCAGCGGCACGAATCTCGACGACCTCGGCGACTTCCGCCCCGGCCTCAAGGCCGGCGAGGAGCGCAGCGTGCGCAATCCCCTGGTGGAGTCGGGACTCACCAAGGCGAATATCCGGGAGCTTTCACGGCTTCGGGGACTGCCGACGTGGGACAAGCCTGCTCAGCCATGTCTCTCGTCCCGAATTCCCTTCGGCACGCCCGTATCCGTCGAAGCGCTGGGGCGAATTGCGCGGGCGGAGGCGCTGCTTCGCGAGCTGGGACTCCGGCAGTTCCGGGTCCGTCACCACGATACTATTGCGCGCATAGAGGTTGAGCAGGAGGACATGGCGCTGCTTCTGGAGCCTGGCGTCAGGGAGAAGCTGGTGGCCGATCTGCGAGGCCTGGGATACCTATACGCGGCCCTAGACCTCGGGGGATTCGTTTCGGGAAACTTGAACGCGGCCCTGAAGAAAAAGCCGGGGGCGTCGATTACCAACACCCCCGGCTGAGAGCGGGAAAGCCGTTCAGGCGGCCTTCTTGCCGGGCTTCACCACCGCCGCCACCACCACCTGCTCGCGGGAAGTGTCAACGTCCTCCAGGTACCCACACTGGATGCACTGCTTGTACACCCCGTAGTAGTCGCTTTCGTAGGTGACATCCCCTCGACATCGAGGGCAACCCTTTAGCACCAACATGGTCCACCCCCTTCTTTGAGATTCTCTGCACTCAACACCGCATTAGATGCAGGATTTCGCCATTTGGATTCATGCGGGCCATGCATCGCATGCCGTGCGACTTTTTGCCTTTGAGGACATTATAATACTTGACACGCCGCGTATCAAGTCCTATACTCCAATTACGGCGGCCGGCTCAACGCCGGAGTCGCCAACTTCAACCCCCTTCCCGGCACTCTCCGACCCGCACCGATTCGAATTGCAGGCAAGGAGTAGAATGCAGCAGCCCGCCCAGAGGCGCACGATTCAGAGAATTCGCACCATAACGAGCGAGGAGGTTCCGGACGCCCCTGCGTCCCTCGCCGCAGACACTCGGAACAGGCAGGACATGAGCGCCTCGGACGAAGTTGACGCCCAACCGGCCGATACTCCACCGGCCCTTGATCCGCGAGGCGGCGTTTACGTCATCAGCGTGGCGTCACGCATCCTGAACGTGCACCCGCAGACGCTGCGCAAGTACGAGAGGCTGGGACTGGTGACGCCTACGCGCAGCATCGGCATGCTGCGCCTGTACTCCGCAGAGGACGTGCTGAGAGTCCGACTGATACGCTACATGGTCAACAACCTCGGCATGAACCTGGCTGGCGTGGAGTTCGCTCTGTCCCTGGTGAACCGCATAATCGACCTGCGCCAGCGAGTGCAGGCCATGTCCCGCCATGAGGCTCCCGACCGCTTCATTGAACGGGAGCTCGACGAGATCCTGCGGGAGCTTGGAGCGGTCTTCCCCGACAGTCTCCCAAGGGTGTAGCATTGGCAGGAGCGTAGAGGCATGAGCAAACAGGAGGAAATGGACGCAAGCGACTTCGCGCAGGAGGCCGAATCAGACGGCGACCTGCTACAGGCCCGCTTGGAGGAAGCCCAACGCGAGGTTGAGCAGTTCCGCAACCTGCTCCAGCGCGTGCAGGCGGACTCGCTCAACTATAAGCGCCGCGTGGAAGAGGAGCGGGAGGAACTGCAGCGGCAGGCAAACTCCAACCTGGTCCTCCGTCTGCTGCCCGTTATGGACGACTTCGAGCGCGCTCTGCGTCACATTCCGCGGGACGACGCTATCTCGGCTTGGCTGGCCGGCGTGGAGCTCGTAGGACGCAACCTGACGTCCGTCCTGGAGTCGTTTGGCGTGACACGCATCGACGCCATTGACACCCAGTTCGACCCCGCCGAGCACGAGTCGGTCTCCATTGAGGTGAGTGACTCCCGCGAAGAGGGGACCGTCCTGTCGGTGATTCGAGAGGGATACAAGTTTAATGGCAGGGTTCTTCGCCCTGCCCAGGTTACCGTTTCCAGAAAGAGCTAAAACAAGTCCATCGGAAAGGAGACAAGCTGATGCCAAAGGTACTAGGCATTGACCTGGGCACAACAAACTCGTGCATGGCGGTCATCGAGGTTGGCGAGTCCCAGGTGCTAGAGAACAGCGAAGGTGCCCGCGTCACCCCTTCGGTCGTGGCGTTAAACGCCAACTCCGGCGAGCGCTACACGGGCCAGATCGCCAAGCGACAGTCGATCACCAACCCGGAGAACACGATATTTTCGATCAAGCGCCTGATGGGCCGCCGCTACGACGACGGCGACATCCAGGAGGCCATGAAGCGTCTTCCCTACAAGGTGGTCAAGGCAGCCAACGGTGACTGCCAGGTATCCATGGCCGGCAAGGCCTACTCCCCTCCCGAGATTTCGGCCATGGTCCTCCAAAAGCTCAAGCAGGACGCGGAGGCCAAGCTGGGGGAGCGCATCACGCAGGCCGTCATCACAGTTCCCGCCTACTTCAACGACAGCCAGCGTCAGGCCACCAAGGACGCCGGCAGGATAGCAGGGCTGGACGTCCTGCGCATCATCAACGAGCCTACCGCCGCCTCCATGGCATACGGCCTGGAAAACAAGGGCGACGAGACCATCGCGGTGTACGACCTGGGCGGCGGAACATTCGACATATCCATCCTCCAGATCGGCGAGGGCGTGTTCGAGGTCAAGGCCACCAACGGCGATACGCTCCTTGGCGGTGACGACTTCGACGAGCGCATCATCGACTGGATCTGCGAGGAGTTCCGCCGCGAGCAGGGCATCGATCTCAAGCAGGACCGCATGGCCCTCCAGCGCCTCAAGGAGGCCTCCGAGAAGGCCAAGATGGAGCTCTCCAACGTCGTCCAGACCGAGGTCAACCTGCCGTTCATCACCGCGGACGCCTCCGGCCCCAAGCACCTGTCCATGAACCTCACCCGCGCCAAGCTGGAGCAGCTGGTCGGCGACCTTATCGAACGCACGGCGTCCCCGTGCCGCCAGGCCCTAGCCGACGCCGGCCTCACCCGCGACCAGATCGACGAAGTGGTCATGGTGGGCGGCATGACCCGCATGCCGGCCGTAGTGGAGAGGGTCAAGGATCTGTTCAACAAGGAGCCGCACCGGGGAGTCAACCCGGACGAAGTGGTTGCCGCCGGCGCGGCCATCCAGGCCGGTGTGCTCCAGGGTGACGTGACCGACATTCTGTTGCTGGACGTCACACCCCTCACCCTGGGCATCGAGACGCTGGGCGGCGTCACCACGGCCCTGATCAACCGGAACACCACCATACCGACGGCCAAGACCGAGACCTTCACCACGGCCTCGGACGGCCAGACCAGCGTGGAGGTGCACGTCCTGCAGGGCGAGCGGCCCATGGCCGCGGACAACAAGTCCATCGGCCGGTTCATGCTGGACGGCATACTGCCCGCCCCAAGGGGCATTCCCCAGATCGACGTCACCTTTGACATCGACGCGAACGGCATCCTCAACGTATCCGCCAGGGACAAGGCCACCAACAAGGAGCAGCGCATCACTATCACCGCCAGCTCCGGCCTCAGCAAGGAAGAGATCGACCGTCTGGTTGAGGACGCCTCACGCTACTCGGATGAGGACCGGCGGCGTCGCGAGGACGTGGAGGCACGCAACACCGCGGACAGCCTTGTCTACAACGCGGAGAAGCTGCTCCGCGACAATGCCGATGCGGTGCCCGCCGACCTCAAGGAGGAATTGGAAGGCAAGATCGCAGAGCTGCGAGAGGCGCTGCAGGGCCAGGACACGGCCCTCATCAACCAGCGCGTGCAGGAGCTCCAGGAGTCGCTCCAGAAGGTTGGGCAGGCCGTCTACAGTCAGGCCGGCGGCCCTCCGCCCGGCGCGGCTCCCGACGACCCCGGAGGCTTCGACCCGGAACCGCCGCCGGAAGGCACCATCGAGGGAGAGTACCGGGAAGTCTAGCCTTCGAACGACGCCAAAACGCGAGACGGGGCGCCGCAGGACTCGATCCTGCAGCGCCCCTTCACTTTGCGGAGCCGGAATTGCCACTCAGAGGCTACTGCTCCGGCCACTCACCCAGCGCGACGCTCACCTCCGTGGAAGAGCCGTCGCGAAGCAGCGTCAGGGAGACGTAGTCACCCGGCTGCTTGGTTCTGAAGTAGGCAATGATCTCCTCAACGGAGGCCACACTCCTACCGTCAATTGCGGTAATGATGTCGTCAGCCTGAAGGCGAGCCGCGGCGGCCGGACTGCCCTCGAACACCGCTGACACCAGCACGCCCTCAGTGACGTCGACGCCCAGTGTCTCCGCCTCTGAAGGGGTCAGCGCGCTCCCGCTGATTCCGAGCCACGGCCGCGCCACGGTCTCTCCCTCCAGGAAGCGTGGCAAGAGTTCCTTCGCCGAGTTGATGGGCACGGCGAACCCTATGCCGCTGGGGCCGCTCGCCGTGATCTCGATTGAGGTGTTGATGCCGACAACCTCACCACTGGAGTTTAAGAGCGGGCCGCCTGAGTTGCCGGACGTGAGGGACGCGTCCGTCTGAATCATGCCGGAGATTGGCCTGGGAGAGACCCTGCCGTGGGTCCGCTCAATACCGCTCACCACGCCCACCGTCACCGTGTTCTCCAGGCCGTGCGGGCTGCCTATGGCAACCGCCATCTGCCCCGGCTTGACCAGGCTGGAGTCCGCCAGCGCCAGCGGCTGAATTCCGCTCACTGACGCGGTGTCAACCTTCAGCAGGGCCACGTCATCCCACGAGCTGTATCCCAGGATCTCTGCGTCCAGCCTCTCCTCGTTCGAGAGCACCACCGTGACCGTAGTGGCGTCATCCACTACGTGATGGTTCGTCAGTATGTGGCCTTCCGTGTCGATCAGGAAGCCGGATCCCTGCCCGAAACTTGGGAAGACGAACTCATCCCCACTGGGCGGTAGGCCGAATTCGCGGCCGTTGTCCGGGAAGATGAACGGAAATCCGAAAGAGTTCCGCGAGATGCCCTCACCCTCGGTTTGAACCACCACGACCGCCGGGTCCGCGTTCTCGAAGAGCGATACCACTCTGTCCTCGTCGTAGAGCACGGCGGCAGAAGCAGCCGGCGCCGTGAGCGCACCGATGCTCAGAGAAAGCGCCAGGGCGCTCAGCGCCATCAGTATCAAGCCGGACGTCACCAGCCAAATGGGTACGGAAACACGCGCGCTAATTCCGCTCATCATCTCACCTCCTTGCAAGCACGCTTGGACCAGGCTTGAGTTGCCTGCCCAGGGCTGTCTCATCACGCAAGCTGCGGAAGTTCCACAGCCTCGCTACCTCCCGGTCCGTCAGGTAGTAGCCGCACTGAACGCAAAGCAGGTACCGGCCGTACATATCGCGATTTTCCCTCACGTCACCTGCCCTGCACCTTGGACAACTTCTCAGCCAAGCCAATCTCACACCTCCTCCCGGGGACTTCACTCCCCATGATTCGAGCCCGCCTGTCCGACGGGCAACTCGAAGATGAACCGGCTGCCCGCGCCCATCTCGCTCTCGGCGCGAATGCTGCCGCCGTGGGCCTCCACGAGCTGCCGTGCGATGGTCAGGCCCAGTCCTGCGCCGCCCGTCGAGCGGGCGCGGGACGGGTCGACGCGGTAGAACCGCTCGAACGCCATATCCACGTCCGCGTCCGACATGCCGGAGCCGGTGTCCACAACCGTCACCCGGACCGCCGCTCCGTCCGTAGTTTCCGCCAGCACCGTCACGCTGCCGCCCTCCGGAGTGTGCGTGATGGCGTTCTCCAGCAGGTTGCCCACAACCTGGGCGATCCTGGTTCTGTCCATCTCCACCAGCGGCAGGTTGGTCGCCGCGTCCATCGCTAGCGATATGCCCCGCGCCTCTGCCCGGGGTCTCACGGCCTCCATCGACCGGCGCAGCACCTCTTCCAACGAGTCCGGCATCAGGTCGAGTCGCAGGGCTCCTGCCTCGGCGAGCGCCAGCAGTCTCAGGTCTTCGATGAGGCGCGTGAGGTGGAGCACCTGCTGATGGATCGTATCGATTGTGTCGGAGGTGGGCTGCATCAGGCCGTCCCGCACTGCCTCCAGGTAGCCCTGGATGTTGGAGACCGGCGTGCGGAGCTCGTGGGCAACGTCGGCCATCAGGCTCCGCCTCTGCTGCTCTGCGCTCTCCAGGTCCTCGGCCATCGAGTTGAACGTACGGCCTAGGTTGGCAATCTCGTCCAAGCCCCGGACCTCCACGCGCTGCGACAGGTCTCCGGCTCCCAGCCGCGTGGCTGCTGCGCTCAGGTCGCGCGCCGGCGCCAGCACCCGCCTCGACAGCAGGGACACGATGAGCACGCCTCCCGCCATGGCTGCGAGGCCCGTCCACAGTAGCGACCGGTTCAGCGCTGAGGCGAGAATCGACACCTTCGGTTCTTCCACCTCCAGGGGTGCGATGTTCGGAGCCATCGCAACGGAGCCTACTCGCTGGCCCCGGCTGAGCAGAGGCATGTCGAGCCAGGAGAAGACGCCCGGAGAGCTCGCGGCCGCCGACCCACCCGCGTTGGAGTCAGCGACTATCTCCCCGCTGTCGTCCCTCACCACCACGCGCACGCCGTAGAGGGCGCCGGCCTGCTCAACAGCGGCCTGCAGCCCCCCCCATCCCCTTGTGGCCGTGTAGTACTCAGTGATCATCTGGCCTATCCTCGCGGCCCTCGCCTCCTCCACCTCTCGATCGAAATTCTCCGCCGCCTGGTTAGCCGTGAAGCCCACGTACATGCTGACGCTGGTCAGCGCAAGCGCCAGCACGAGGGCGAATGCCGCTATCAACCGGAACTGCAGACTGAAGAACCACTTACTCATGACCGAACCTGTACCCAACGCCGTACATTGTTTGAATGTATCGCTGTCCGCCATTCTGCGCCTCCAGCTTGCGACGCAGGTTGGAGACGTGCGCGTCCACCGTCCTGTCAAAACCGTCGAAATCGTAACCGAACACCCTGTCGATGATCTGCTCGCGAGTGAATGTCCTCCCGGGCTCTCGCAACATCAGCGTCAGGAGACGGAACTCCGTCGGTGTGAGCGTGAGCCTGCACTCTTTCACGTATGCGGCGTGGTCGCGCAGGTCCACCCGCACCTCGCCATAGCTGATTTCCGTGGGGCCGCGCACAAGCTCGTCGCGTGCGGTGCGCCTGAGGACCGCGCGAACGCGGGCTGCCAGCTCCCGCGGGCTGAAGGGCTTGGTGACGTAGTCGTCCGCGCCCAGGTCGAGGCCGGCCAGCCTGTCCTCTTCCTCCACGCGTGCGGTGAGCATGACCACCGGCACCTGCGATTCGGCCCGCAGGCTGCGGCACACCTCCATGCCGTCCAGGCCGGGCAGCATCAGGTCCAGCACCACCAGGTCCGGCGAGGCCTCCCTGGCAAGGCGCAGCCCATGCGTGCCGTCTCCCGCGGTGACGACCTGGTGGCCGTCTCGCCGCAGGTACATGGCCACAATCTCCAGGGTGCCCGGATCGTCTTCAACTATCAGAATCGTGCTGCTCATTGTGTCGTCCCCAGATAGCCAGTGCCTGTTGGATTGCAGAGGGGCGGAGCACCCGGCCCCGCCCCTCGAACCGTAGGGTGCGACCTGAACCGCTCACCGGAGTCCTCGATCACGTCGGGACTGGTGGCGCCAGGGCCGTATCAGGTGCGCGTGTATCTAACGTTTGCCTCCGAACCCGTGGCCTTCCTTATCGCGAAAACCGTCGCCCCACGCTCCATGTCCTTTGAAGGCCGGGGGCTGAAAGTCGATCTCCGGCATGTCATCGAGCCACGCCTGGTAGGCGTCCGCCTCCTCCTGCGTGAGCTTGCCCATCTCCACGAGCTTTGCCAGCCCGTCCGCAGCCCACTCTCCCTCGAATCCATGGAAGCCCTTGCCACGAAGGCCAAAACGCATTACGTCAAGACCCTTTGTGACGGGGAAGACGCCCTCCGGCCTGGCGTCGAGCCAGTCCTGGATCGCGTCTGCGTTTTCCTGCGTGAGCAAGCCCTTCTCCACAAGCGCCGTCAGTCCGTCCGCGGCCTTCTGCTCTGCCTGCTCGGTAATCGCCTGGTCGAACGCGTCCTCCACCTGGCCCTGTTCCAAGCCCAAGATCTCGGCCACCCTCGCAATTACGCCGCTCATCGGCGACGATTTGCCATCCCCGTCCGAGTCCCGCGTGCCGTCGTCGGTGGCCTGCGCAAGGACAGCGCCCCCTGCTAGTCCGGCTGCGAGCAGTCCTACAAGGATGGAGGACACTATCCAACGCTTCTTCATGGCATTTCTCCTCAAACAGAGTCCGTGGTCCGTTGATTACGTTATACCACCGCAATTTGAAGAGATTTTGAAGTTGGGCCCTCTTTTGGGCAATCTGCGACCAGCCGCGCCGCGGCCTGCGTTACTGTGCCGGGTGAGGTTCCAGCGCCCGCGCAGCCGCCGCGATGGTGTAGTCCACGTCCGCCTCCGTGTGCGCCGTGGACACGAACGCCGCTTCGAAGGCAGACGGCGCGAGGTAAACGCCGCTTTCCATCATGCGGTGAAAGAGGGCGGCGTAGCGGACGCGGTCGCTGGCCGTCGCGGACTCTGCGTCCACCACAGGCCCCGCGTTGAAGAACGACGACATCATCGAGCCAACCCGGTTGACGACAAGAGGCACGCTTGTTACTGCGGCCGCCGCAGCAATTCCGTCAGCCAGCCTCGCCGCCAGCGTCTCCAGGTCGTCGTACACCCCCGGTCGCGCAAGCACTCTGAGCGTTGCAATGCCGGCGGTCACCGCAAGCGGGTTGCCGGAAAGCGTTCCAGCCTGGTACATGGAGCCGAGAGGCGCAACAACCTCCATGACCTCCCTGCGACCGCCGTAAGCGCCCACTGGCAGGCCCCCGCCTATGATCTTGCCAAGGCACGTGAGATCCGGGGTCACGCCGTAGAGCGTCTGAGCGCCTCCGTAGGAGACCCTGAACCCCGTTATCACCTCGTCGAATATCAGGAGAGCGCCCTCTCGGCTAGTAATACTGCGCAGCCCGTCCAGGAAGCCGGGTGCGGGCGGAATCACTCCCACGTTTCCGGCAACCGGTTCAAGTATCACGGCCGCCACACCGCCCTGGTGCGCCTCGAAGAGCCTCTCGACGGACGCAAGGTCATTGTATCGGGCGACCAGTGTTTCGCCTGCGTATGCGGCGGGAACCCCGGCGCTGTTGGGCACGCTGTAAGTTGCGCCGCCGGAGCCGGCTTCCACCAGCAGGCCATCGGCGTGGCCGTGGTAGCAGCCTGCGAATTTGATTATCTTGTCACGGCCGGTGAAGGCTCTCGCTGCCCTCACGGCGCTCATCGCCGCCTCCGTCCCGGAGCTGACCAGCCGAACCATCTCCACCGACGGCAGCGCGTCCGTGATTATCTCCGCCAGCTCGAGCTCGCCCTCCGTGGGCGCGCCAAAGCTCAGTCCCTTCGAAAGCGCGGCGCTCAGGGCGTCCACTACCTCTGGATGCGCGTGGCCGAGGACCAGCGGCCCCCACGAACCCACGTAATCGATGAACTCGTTGCCGTCCACGTCCCACACGCGGGAACCCCGGCCGCGCCGGATGAACAGCGGCCCGCCTCCCACAGCGCGGAACGAGCGCACGGGGCTGTTCACACCACCCGGAATGATAGCCTGTGACCGCTCGAATAGGTTGGCAGAACGTGAGGTATCCATAGGTTACAGACCTCCGACGTTGACGCGGTCCTGCCCCGCGGCCCGGCGTATCCTATTCAATGCCAAGCTCCGCTCTGGCATCCCTCTCGACCCTCCTGTACACCTCATGCAGGGGCAGACGCTCCCGCAGCGCAATCTCGCGGCAGTCCTCGAACTCCGGGGAAAGGCCCGCGACGCGGCCGTCCACTCGCTTCACCTTGACTCTGGCCTGTCCCAGCGACGTGTTCACTGCGATAACCTCCCGATCCGCCTCGTACCGCCTCAGCGAATGCACCCTCACTCCCAGCGTGGAAGTCTCCTCCAGAATCGCGCCGGCCAGGGCAGATTCCATGCCGGGACGGCAGATCACGCTGAGTGTTACTGCGGGCCGGTTCTTCTTCATCTGTATGGGCGTGAACCATGCGTCCAGCGCCCCGCGGCCCATGAGCACGTCCTGCACGTGCCCCAGCAGCTCCGGCGTCGAGTCGTCGATGTTGGTTTCCAGCAGCGACACCTGTGCCGCGGAGCCGCTCTCCTCGGCCTCACCCACCCACAGCGCCAGCACGTTCGGGATCTCTTCCGAGTCCCGCGAGCCTGCGCCGTAACCCAGGCCCTCGACTCGCATGGGCGGTGCATCGAAGTCCGCAAGCGTGGTTATGAGCGCGGCGCCGGTGGGCGTAACGAGCTCGCCGGCCGTCAGATACGGCCCGCGAGGCGGGACGACCTTCGCTCCCGTCATATGTATAAGCTGCATGGTGGCCGGCGCGGGCGACGGCAGCGGCCCCTTTCGAGACGATATGGTCCCCCATCCACACGGCAGGGGCGACGAATACAGTTTCTCGATGCCCAGGAGCGACAGCCCGGCCACGACGCCCACCACGTCCACTATCGTATCCAGATCGCCCAGTTCATGGAGCGCATGCCCTTCGCCGTGCACCCGCGTCTCGGCCTCTTCCAGCCTCTCCAGGACAAGGCGGGCGCGCTCCTTTACAGGCGCGGCCAGCTTGCTTCCTTCCACCATTCCCATGAAGTCGCGCATGGTGTATGCGCCGGCGGCGCGTGGCTCGTGGGACACGGTGACCAGCGTGCCGCGGATGATGCCTCGATGCACCACGTCCGCTTCGAGAGAGAACCCGTTCACCGGGAGTTTCGCGAGCTCGGCGCGCAGGTCTTCGAGCGGCAGTCCCGCGTCGACCAGCGCGCCCAGCAGCATGTCACCGCTGGCCCCGCCAATGCAGTGCAGGTATCCGGCCCTCAGAGCCCTCTCCCGAGCGTCAAGATTACTTCGTCCGTTCCCGCGCGGCGCCCCCGGACTTCCACGTGCGCTCCTCCAGCCAGGGGTCGGCGCTGCTGCTGTAGCCCCGGACCTCCCAGAAGCCCGGCCTGTCGTGCGCCATGAACTCGATGCCGCTCACCCACTTCGCGCTCTTCCACCCGTAGCGGCCCGGCACAACCAGCCGGAGGGGCCAGCCGTGCTCTATCGATAGCGGGAGCCCGTCGTGGGAGTGGGCCAGGAGCACGTCCGATTCCCGCAGCACGTCCAGAGCCAGGTTGGTGGTGTATCCGCCGTAGCAGTGAATGGTCACGAACCGGGTGTCCGGCGACGGGTCGGCCAGCCGCAGCACCTCGCGGAAGGCCACGCCCTGCCACAGGTTGTCCAGCCGGCTCCAACGGGTCACGCAGTGAAGGTCCGCCCTGAGGGACGTCTGAGGCATGGCCTTGAGGTCTTCCCAGGCAAGGGTGACGTCGTTCGCGAGACCGAACAAGCGCAAGCGCCAGGACGAGATGTCGATTTCGGGAGTTCGGCCGTAAGTGAAGACGGGGAACTTGTCGGTGACGAATTGCCCCGGAGGAACGGATCCCTCTCGTTCTCGCTCTCGCTCCGGGCTGTACGCGGGCCGGACTATCAAGCCTCCCTCCATTCGTCGCAACCTGTTCGTGAAGCGCTCCGCGCTTCGCTCCCATGATAACCCATAAGCGTCCCCGCCGCAAAACTCACCCACTGGTATGGGCGTGAGACTTGTTGACGCTCCGCAACCTCCACCGCTACTATACGCTTGGCCGGTTTCGCGATGCGCGGGACTCCAACCTACGCCGCGCCGGCACGTCATAACGGAGTGAATCGCTGCAATGGAAGATAACACCATCGGGATGGAGGACATGTTCCTCATATTCGAGGTAACCGACGACCTGGGGATCGACCGCGAGTCGGTCTCAGTGCCTCTCGGCAAGGAGGACCCCGGGGCCGTGCGCCTGCTGGAAACCGGCGAGGTTGAGATTGTGGTGCCGGTGTCCGTTCCGCTGGAGGACTGGGCCGAAACGCTGCGGGCCGAGCTTGTGTCGCTTGGCCTGGACACCGGCGAGGAGGAGTAGCCTTGGAGGGACAGGGCTTCATCTCGCTGGAGGTGGAGGACAGTGACAACTGCCCCGGCCTTCCACTGATGACCTACCAGCTTCTGGGACGCGCTGCTCGCGTGGTGCAGGTGCGCATCGCGGGTCCGCACTGGCCTGAGGAGCTCCACTGGGTCACGGGCTGGCAGAGCGACGGCGGAGGCTCGCCGTGCCCGGCGCACTACGCGCGTATTTCCGACTCCGGCGCAGGGAGCGCATTCCTGCTCTACGGAGGCGACTGGGGCCTTCGATTCAAGCGCGGCAGTGAAGGCGAGGAGTGGGACACGGAAGACCCCGAGCAGTGGGGCGAGCCCTGGCTCGTGCTTGCCGAGGAGTCGGACATAGTGGCGGAGGATCCCGGGTAGCAGTTGAACGCTACGCGGACCAGGGGTCTACTTGCGCTGGCCTCTCTGGCGCTTGCGCTCGCGGGCCAGTATTTCCTCGAGCACGCGGACTCCCTGGCGATCGGGCTGCTGCTGTTCGCCGCTGGAGGCGCGGCTCTCGTAGCGGCCCGACCCCGCGAGACAGCCCTGTTCCGCAGCGACCAACTCACGCCAGCCCCACAAGAGCAAAGCAGCGAAGATGGCCGGCCGCGCAGGTTTGTCCTGGCGCTGCTCGCCGCGCTGCCCTTTCTCACGCTGAGCCTGTATCGCTCCCACTCCAACCCCGACGACGGCCTGGCCTGGACGCTCCATGCCGCCAGCGTAGTCGCCTTCCTCTACGTGCTGCTGCGACCATCGCCAGCCGACGTCATGCGCCGGCTCAGAGGGGCGATCAAGCGACCGCCCGCGGCCGCTCCCCTCGAGATTGCGGCCGTGGGAGCCGTACTTGCTCTCGCGCTCCTTCTCCGCGTGGTTGCGCTGGAGAGCCTACCGTTCGGCCTGTGGTTTGACGAGGCCGTCCACGGGATGAGCGCCGTCGAAATGCTGGAGGACAGCTCATACCGACCCATCTTCGTGCCGGCTGCGAACCTTGCGTCTCCGTTCATTGCCATCCAGGCGGCCTCTGTAGCTGTGCTCGGCAGAAGCGCGACCGCGGTAAGACTGCCGTCGGCGCTGCTCGACGTGGGGTTCATCCTGCTGCTGTACCTGCTTCTGCGCCGCCTCATGGGATGGCGCATCGCCCTGCTGGTTGCGTTCCTGGTGGCGGTATCTAGCTGGGACATCACGTGGGGCCGGAGTGGTATGCCGGGCACGACCGCGACACTCCTTGGCGTCGGAGTGGTGTTCTCATTCCTGTGTGCCTTGCGCAGGAATGACGTGGCGTCTCTCGCGCTTGCCGGAATGGTGCTTGGCTCGAGCTTCTGGTTCTACCAGGCACTCAGAACCATGCCCGCCGCACTGCTTCTCATCGCCGGCTTCGTCCTTGTGAAGTACCGCCCGCCCGCCCGCGAAGCCCTGTTGCGTGCGGCGTCGTTCACGGCCGGCGCCGTGCTGGTCGCGGCGCCCCTGCTGCAGTACGCCGTTACCAACGCCGAGTTTTTCTGGAAACGGGCCGTCATTGTCACGTCTCTCAACAGAGGCCCTGTTATCGACCCAATCACCTCGATTGGGCCGAATCTGGACAGCTACCTCCTCATGTTCAACTACAGCGGCGACGTGAACGGCCGACACAGCCTGCCATTGGAGCCCATGCTGTCGTTTGGCGCCGGGGCTGTGGCGGTTCTCGGTTTCCTGTACTGCTTGTCCAGGCCTCACCGTCCGGTGCCGTTCCTGCTGCTGGTGTGGTTTTTCGTAGCGCTGCTGCCGGGCCTGATCACGCTGCCGTTAGAGGCGCCGAACAGCCTGCGAGTCGTGGGAGCGCTGCCCGTGGCCTACGCGTTTGCGGGCGTTGGCATTGCGGCCGTGATGGTTTCCGCAGCGAGCCTGTTCCCGACCCCGCGGCATGCTGCCATCGTACTGGGAGCGACGCTGGCCCTGGGTCTCGCCGCCACCGCCTACGACAACTTCCACACCTACTTCCATCTCCAGAGGGACAGCATGATCTCATGGGGTTCCTTCGGTCCCGAGCAGACCGAAATCGCCCACCGGCTGCAGGAACTACCCTCGTCTGACTACGACGTGGTGCTGTCGCCATACCTGCCCTACTACCCGGTCATCAGCTACCTGGTGGACGATCCGCCGCGCGTGGAGGCATTCGTGCCGGCCAGGCACCCTCCGGCGTCCGGAAGCGGTGAGGGCGCCCTGGTCTTCTTCGACACCCGCCAGCAGCAGCACTTCAAGCGTTTCGAGGAATTCTATCCCGGCCGGAGCTTCTCGCTGGTGGACTTCGGCAGGGGGCCGCTGCAGCCAATCCTCTACTCGATGGAGGTCGACTCGCTCGACGTGTTCCGCCCGCAGGGGACTACGCTGCGATTGTCCACTCAGGCGGCTGGGCAGGAGGCCGTTACGGAGGACAGGGTGACCCGCATCGACCTGCCCTGGGGAGAGTACGGCACGAGGCTGCCGCTCTCCGCCGAGTGGACCGGCTCGCTCTACGTGCGCGATTTCCAAAGGTACAAGCTCACGCTGGAGGGCTCACAGGACGCAATGCTCACGATAGACGGCGCGGAGGTGCTAAGCGGCCCAGGTGAGGCCGAGGTCCCGCTCGCGGTGGGCTTCCACAGCCTGAGGGTTCAGGACATTGTGCGGGACACGAACGGCCGGACGCGCTTGACGTGGGGACGCCCGGGGGATAAGCCAAGTGTGGTGGGCACGCCAAACCTCTACGTGGGCGATCGCTCTCACGGCCTGCTGGGCACGTACATGGCTCCCAGCTTCCCGGAAAAGCCCACCGAGGCGTTCCAGCAGATCGACCCCATGCTCTTCTTCTTCTTCCACAAGCGTCCATACATTGGTGAATTCAGGATACGCTGGGAGGGTGGCCTACTCATCGACGAATCGGGAGAATACGGTTTCAGACTGGAGTCCAGCGGTCCGGCTACGCTGACAATTGGAGACTCAGTCGTGGTGGACAACCCTGGGCTCGCCGAGGAAGTGCCCGGCGCGTTCGAGTCCGGCAGTGGAATCCTGGGACTGACGTCCGGCACACATCCCATACGGGTAACCTTCCGTCACGAGCTCGGCGATCCCCAGATCACCCTGCATTGGTGGGCACAGGGCGATGAGCAGGGAGCCGTTCCAATTCCGCCGGACAACCTGATTCCCGCTCCTCCGCAGCCACCGAAATAGCCCAAATTGCCTCAAAATGGGGTTACGCTTGCGCTCAACTTGTTATAGAATGGGCGCAATCTAATTTCGGAGGTGACTCCATGCAGGGCTATTGCGTGAAGTGCCGTTCTCAGCAGGAGATGAGCAACACCCAGGCCATCACAATGAAGAACGGCCGCCCGGCCACCCAGGGCACGTGCCCGGTGTGCAGCACCAAAATGTTCCGCATCGGCAAGGCATAGCTAATCTACCAAGCAACAGAGGCCGCCTGAGTTTCCCATTGAGGTCGGGCGGCCCTGCTTGGATTTGTAAGTCACCTCTCCGCTCGGCGGCACAACTGGCCGAGCCCGGCGCTTGGATTCTGTCTTCAGTTCTGTTGGGAGTGCTTGGAGCCAGTCATTCCAGTTCAGCCACGCCCGCACCTTTCCTTTCGCATCCCTCCCGTACCGGCCCGTTCGGCGCCCCTCACCTATCCAGTACGGTAGGAGTTCTCGTTCAATTTCAACCTGACCACTTCCCTCGCCTGAGCCATGTCTCATGACCACGGATAGCCTAAAGCACGTCGACGTGAAACGTTCCGGCCAGCTTGCCCTGGTGACGATGACAAGGCCGGACAAGCTCAACGCGCTAACGTCCCCTATGGCGGCGGAGTTGCACCTGGCCCTGGCTGCGATAGCGGGCGACAGCAACATCCGCGTGGTGATTCTGACCGGCGCGGGCCGCGGCTTCTGCTCCGGCGCGGACGTCAACGAGCTGCTGGGGCCGGATGAGGACGCCGTGGATGTTCAGCCGGGTCTCGGCATCACCGAACTGAGCGCCCGGATCCGGAACATGCCTCAGCCTGTGATCGCAGCGGTGAACGGCGTTGCGGCCGGAGCCGGCCTTTCAATCGCCCTGGCATGCGATATCAGAATAGCCTCGGAGGAGGCGGGCTTCTCCTCGATATTCGTCAAGCGCTCGCTGGTTCCGGACGCGGGCGCGTCGCTCCTGCTGCCGAGGGTAGTTGGCGCCGCCGCGGCGATGGAGATGGCGTTAACCGGCGGCGTCTACGACGCTCAATGGGCGTTGGAGAAGGGGTTGGTCAGCCGCGTGGTGTCGGCGGACAGGCTCATGCAGGAGGCCTCAGCCCTAGCTGACGAAATCGCAGCCAACCCACCTCTGGCCGTCCGCGCCACGCGCAGCCTGCTGAGCGGTGGCGAAGACGCCGATCTGGCCGCAGCGATGCAGCGCGAGAGCGAGGCCAACGCACTGCTGTCGGATACCGACGATGCGAGAGAGGCCGCTCGCGCGTTCCTCGAAAAGCGCCCGCCCGTCTACCGGGGCAGGTAGGCCGCGCGCCCACGCGATTCCGTCACCACGCCTCTTCATGCAGGCGGCTCCACGGCACCAATCGGCCGATCTCCCTGCTCTGGGAATCGGCGCCTCCAAAGGCCACCACCACGTCGGAAGGAAGGCCCGCGCCGGAGAGGTGGCGTTGTACGCGACGCGCCCGGTCGAACAGGCCGTGGCAGAATCGCCCGCCTAGAACTGTGCTAATTCAAGATGCCGCCTTCAATTGGCACAATCACACCCAGGTTTCCCAGCAAGTAGCCCTTCGGTGGCACCTGTACGCGGGCCGCGTGAACTTGGCAAATCCAACCGAAATCTTCCACAACATATAGTGCCGGAGAAGTGACGCAATGCTATAATCACGGGAGTTTTTCCATCTGGGGCAGAATTGTTCGTCCACCTCCACAACCACACCGAGTTCAGCATGCTCGACGGTCTCAGCCGCATCGCACCTATGGTTGAGCGCGCCCGTGGCCTAGGCATGACTGCCCTCGCCATCACCGACCACGGAGGCCTCTACGGCGCCATCGACTTCTACACCGCATGCAAGGAAGCCGGCATCAAGCCCATTATCGGCCTGGAGGCCTACCTTGCCCAGGGCAGCCGGCACAGCAAGTCCGCCGCAGACCGAAGCCCCTATCACCTGCTTCTGCTGGCCCGCAACATGGAGGGGTATCAGAACCTGTTGCAGCTCACCTCCAAGTCCCACCTTGAGGGCTTCTACTACAAGCCCAGGGTGGACAAGGAGCTGTTGCGGTTGCACGGCTCGGGTCTCATCGCCCTCTCCGGCTGCCCCACCGCGGAGGTGCCGAGACTCCTGCTCGAAGGCAGCTTCGACGACGCACGCGAGACCGCGCTGTGGTACCGCGACACGTTCGATCAATTCTATCTGGAGATCCAGCGTCACGAGAACGTACCGGAACTGGACCGGCTGAATGAAGCCCTGCTTGAACTTGCGCGTGACACCGGCCTGCCCCTCGTGGCAACCAACGATTGCCACTACACCCATCAGGTGGACGCGGAATCACAGGACATTCTCATCTGCATCCATACGAACACCAACCAGCTCGACGAGAAGCGCCTCAGGATGTCCGACGACTCCTACTACCTGAAGACCTCCCAGGAGATGGAGGAGCTCTTCGCCGACATGCCGGAGGCGGTTGCCAGCACGCAACGGATAGCAGAGCTATGCGACGTGGAGCTGGACTTCTCCCAGCTTCGCCTGCCGGAATTCAAGCCGCCGGATGGCATGACGCCCGAGCAGTACCTGGAGAACCTGTGCCGGGATGGCCTGGCGATGCGCTATCCTGACCCCTCCCCAGAGGTACACCAGCGCCTCGACTACGAGTTGGACGTCATCGAGAAGACCCAGTTCGCCAACTACATGCTGGTCGTCTGGGACATCGCAGCCTTCACCCGCAAGCAGGGCATCCTCTTCGGAGTGCGTGGCAGCGCAGCCGCAAGCCTCGTGCTCTACTGCCTGGGCGTCACCGACATCGATCCCCTGCGGCATCGCCTGGTCTTCGAGCGGTTCCTCAACCTTGAGCGCCGCGAGATGCCTGACATAGACATGGACTTCCAGGACGACCGCCGGGACGAGGTGATCGCCTACGTCCGCAGGAAGTACGGCGGCGACCACGTGGCGCAGATCATCACCTTCGGCACCCTTGGCGCCAAGGCCGCCATCCGCGACACCGGCCGCGCTCTCGGCATGACCTTCTCAGACGTGGACAGGGTCGCAAGGCTCATACCTGCCAAGAGCCACAACCTGGAAGAGGCACTTGACACCAGCCCCGAACTCCGCGAAATCTACCAGGCCGACGACTCGCTCAGGAATCTGGTGGACAAGGCGCAGAAGCTCGAGGGTGTGGTGCGCCACACCAGCACGCACGCTGCCGGCGTGGTCATCACCAAGGAGCCGCTTGTTGAGTACCTACCGCTCCAGCGGCCGGTGCGTGGGGACTCGGCGGAAGACATGGCCATGACCCAGTTCCCCATGAACCCCATTGCCCAGCTGGGCCTGCTCAAGATGGACTTCCTTGGCCTCACCAACCTCACCATCCTGTCGCACGTCCGCTCAGCCGTGGCGGACCGGCGCGGCCTGGACCTGGGCCTGGATCTGGGCAGCATACCCCTGAACGACCAGAAGACCTTCGACCTTCTATCCTCAGGCGAGACCACCGGCGTGTTCCAGCTGGAGGGGGCCGGGATGCGAAGGTACATCCAGAAGCTCAAGCCCACCTCCCTTGGCGACGTATCGGCCATGATCGCCCTGTACAGGCCAGGGCCCATGGAGCACATCGACACCTTCATCGACGCCAAACACGGCAGGGCCCCCATTCGCTATCCGCATCCCACCATGAAGGACATCCTGGAGGAGACCTACGGCGTGATCGTCTACCAGGACCAGGTGTTGCTCATAGCACAGGCCTTCGCGGGCTACTCACTTGGAGAGGCGGACGTGGTTCGCAAGGCGATGGGCAAGAAGAACCCGGAGGTGATGCAGAAAGAGAAGGAACGTTTCCTGGAGGGCGCAACCGGGAAGGGGTTCCCTCAGAGCCTGGCCGAGGAGGTGTTCCAGCTTATCGAGCCCTTCGCCGGATACGCCTTCAACAAGGCGCACAGCGTCAGCTACGCCATGATCGCCTACTGGACCGCATACTTCAAGGCCAACTACCCGGAGGAGTACATGGCGGCGGTGATGAACGCCCACTCCGGCCAGACGGACAAGATCGCCACCGACGTGGCGGAGTGCCTCCGCCTGGGAATCCCCGTGCTGCTGCCGGACGTCAACCGCAGCGAGCCCCAGTTTTCGATTGAGGAGCACGATGACGGCAGGCCCGCAATTCGCTTCGGTCTTGCCTCGGTCAAGAACGTGGGTTACATGGCTGTATCACCGCTGGTGGAGGAGAGAAAGCAGAGCGGCACGTATAGCTCGGTGGAGGACCTGTGCCGCCGCGCGGACATGGCGGCGCTCAACCGCCGGTCGCTGGCGAGCCTCATCAAGGTGGGGGCATTCGACGGGCTTGGCAGTCGCGGCTCGCTTCTGAACAACGTGGAGCGGATCGCATCCGAGGCGCAGCGTGAGGCGCAGCTAAAGGTATCCGGGCAGACGTCCATGTTCGACATGCTGACGGAAACGGCGTCCGCTCCAATCATCCCGGTCGGGCCGGACAATAGCGACGTTGAGCAACGCGAAAAACTGGCTTGGGAGAAGGAGCTGCTTGGCAGCTTCGTCTCTGAGAACCCGCTCAGCGCGCTGGCTCACCGGCTACCCGACAACGTCATCATCTCCCGCGACCGCCTGGACGGCGATATGGACGGCAAACGCGTGACCGTGGTTGGTCAGGTGTCTCATCGCCGGAACGGCTTCACCAAGGAAGGCAAGCCTTTCGCCTCCGTGTCTTTGGATCTACTGGGGGGCAGCGTTGAGGTAATGGTGTGGTCGAACTCGTACGACAGGACGCAGCACCTCTGGTACGAGGGAAGCCTCGTGCAGATCGCGGGTCGCGCACGACTACGCGGCGAAGAGCTCTCGCTCTCCTGCGACGAGGCCTCGGCCTACGCTCCGGACGAAGAAGGCGACACGGCCCGGAGTCAGAACCTCGAAGACCAGCACACCCCCGCCGGCAGCTCGGCGGCTCGCGTACCGTCCGCGGCAACTAATGGCCATGGCGCACCGTCGCCGCCTGACAAGGCCTCCAACGGAAACGGTATCACGCCGCCCGGCTCCTCCGTACCAGGCGCCACCGACGGCTCTTCGAGGCACGCTACTGCGTCGAATGGGAGCGACGGCGCTGCATCTCGGTCCGCAAAGCTGTGGATCAGGCTGGAGGAGTCCAGCGATCCGGTGCACGACGAGTACCTGCTGCGGGGTGTGGTGAAGCTGCTGATGAACTACCCGGGCCATGGCGCTGTTGGACTGAGGATTATCAGCGATGGCAGGACCGTTATCGGAGAGTTGCCGGAACTGCCTATCAACTACTGCCCCGAGCTCCACGAGGAGCTGGAGGCGATGGTTGGCGCCGCCGGCGTGGAGGTAGAGGGCGGCGACCGCGTAACTCCGTAGCGCGGCCACGCTCTGTCCTAACCCACCATGGCCACTGGCCTCACGCCGGTCCGGATGCTACAATTCACCAATAGCAGTCAAGGTTTCGCCCATTGCCGCGGCACACGCGGCCGGAATTGAGAGGGTAGTTCGACATGCACGGCCAGAAGTTCGCGGGAGTAGTGCTCGTCATCCTGGGATCCGTATTCCTGCTAACCTACCTTACCGGTGGCGAGTTCAACCTGGGACAGTGGTGGCCACTCTTGCCGATTGCTGCCGGTGTGGCAAGCCTTGCCAGCGGCAACTGGAAGGGGGGCCTGATTGTCATCGCCTTCTTCACGGCGTTCCAGCTGCACAACCTGGGCCTCTTGGATCTGGACTTTTCGGCACTCTGGCCCGTGCTGATCATAGTGATTGGACTGGCGCTTCTCTTCGGCCGCCGGCCCTTCGCCGGAATCCCGTCCGTCAATGTCGGCGAGATGCTGAACGTTTCTAGCATCTTCTCCGGCAGCAGTCAGAACGCAACCGGGAAGGGTTTCACGGGTGGAAACGTTTCAGCCACATTTGGCAGCGCCGAAGTCGACCTGACCTCCGCCGACATTGTTGACGGAATTGCCACGATCAACGCAAGTGTTCTCTTCGGCAGCGTCAGCCTCCGCGTCCCGCGAGACTGGGCAGTCGACATTCAATCATCCGTGATGTTCGGCAGCATTGAGACAAAGCGTCCGGAACCCTCTGAGCCCAAGGCGCGTCTAGTGGTCACGGGCTCCTGCTGGTTCGGAGAGATCCAGGTCACGTCCTGACCGACGCGAACTGCGCATAGCACGTCTCGGCCGAATTGCCAACACTGGTCAAGACACGGCGCGAGACGCGGCCGGTTGACAGCGCAGCCTCGAACTGCGGATGACCCGGGTCCTTTGAGGAACAGAACGACTGCTAAATCGCCAGCGCGCTACCGCGCTCCATGGCCAGCAGCTTCATCTTCATGTCCACGCCGTCCGGGCCGCCGTAGCCGCGCATCGCGCCACTGCTGCCGATCACTCTATGGCACGGCACAATGAAGGGTACCGGATTGGAGCGCATCGCCTGTCCAACGGCACGAGCCGCGCCCGCGCTGCCAATGCTGCGAGCAATCCAGCCGTAGCTCCGCGTCTCGCCGCGCGGTATCGCTCTTGCGGCCTCCCACGCCTTCTTCTGGAAGTCCGTGCCAACCAGGTCCAACTCGTCGTCCAGTGGCGCGTCCTCCCCGCGAAAGTATTGCTCCAGCCGGGCCTCAAGGTCCGGAAAGTGCGACTCCGCCGCCAACCCATCGTGGGCGCCCGTCAGGTGTTCTATGGCGTCCGCAGGCGACTCCTGCGAGAGGCTCAGCCGGCGTATCCCGGCCGGCGAGGCGAGTATGCCCACCCAGCCTGCCACCACCTCAAACACGCCGTACTGCAGGCCCTCGCTTGACTCATTGGGCATCGTGACCTCCATCGAGGCGCGGGCTACTTGGGGTCGTCCGCCAGCGCAGTTAGCTGGTCCATGTGCGCCCCGATGTAGCACTGGCCGAAGTAGTAGACGCGATAGTCCTTGCCGTCCCTGTTCTCGGTGTACTGCCGCTTGGGTTCCAGGTTGTTGGAGCGCAGGTAATCGTCCACCTGAGTGTCCTGCTCGCTTGGCGCTTCCCCTTCGAATAGGAGCAGCACCCTATCCTGGCACTCGGCCGCGGTTATCACTTCTATCTTCATGTCGAAGCGCCTCCCTTTCGTTTGCGTCCCATTCTAGTCGAAAGGCCGGGCTGAGGCCACACCTCAGCCGCCGTCAGCCAGCAGCCGCGCCGCTTCCTTGGCGTGATACGAGATCACGATGTCAGCGCCGGCCCGCTTGATCGCGATGAGCGCTTCCATCGCGGCAGCCTCGCCGTCCAGCCAGCCGTTCGCCGCCGCGGCCTTCAGCATCGAGTATTCGCCGCTGACGTTGTAGGCGGCAATGGGCTGGGCAAACCTGCGCCTTGCCCTGGCTATCACGTCCAGGTAGGCCAGCGCTGGCTTGACCATGAGTATGTCCGCACCTTCCTGCACGTCGAGCTCCATCTCGTGAAGGGCTTGCCGGGCATTTGCTGGATCCATCTGGTATCCCCTGCGGTCTCCGAACTGCGGCGCCGAGTCGGCCGCCACGCGGAAGGGGCCGAAAAACGCGGAGGCGTACTTGGCCGAGTAGGCCATGATGGGCGTGTCAGACCGGCCTGCGGAGTCCAACGCGCGCCGAATTGCGCCCACCTGGCCGTCCATCATCGCGGAGGGCGCGACCACGTCCGCCCCGGCCTCCGCGTGCGAGACCGCGGTGCGCGCTAGGAGCTCCAGGGTGGCGTCGTTGTCCACGCGTCCGCCGTTCAGGACGCCGCAGTGGCCGTGGTCGGTGTACTCGCACAAGCATACGTCGGTCATGACGGCGAGTCCGGGCACCGCCTGCTTTATGGCTTGGATGGTCTGCTGGACTATGCCTTCGGGGTCGTAGGCCTCGCTTCCGGCGGCGTCCTTGGAGGCGGGCAACCCGAACAGCAGCACCGCGGGTATGCCCAAAGCCGATACCTCAACCGCCTCCTCGGCCAGCCGGTCCGGCGACATCTGGTAGACTCCGGGCATCGGCTCCACCGGCTCGCGGACTCCCCGGCCATGCGTGGCGAAGAGTGGGTAAACGAAGTCATTTACGCTGAGCGACGCCTCAGCCGTCATGCGTCGCAGCGCCTGCGACTCTCGCAGCCGCCTCAGTCTTGTCAGTGGAAAGCGCGACGTCATATCACACCTCCTACGTCCCACCGGCTGGACTTGAAGCGAAATGGTCCACCAGCGCATCGGCAAGCGCTTCAACCGCGGCCTGCGAAGCGACCGCGTCAACGCGCAGGCCGGCTGCTCGCGCCGTTGCCGCGGTCACGGGGCCGATGCATGCCACGGCCGCACCGTCCAAGGCGGTAACATCGCCGTCCAGCAGGGACAGCAGATTGGTCAGCGTGGATGAGCTTGTAAGCGCGATCGCGTCCACACCTTCGGCGGATAGCAGCTCCCGGACGCGTTCCCGCGAGTCCCCCGGCGTCACCGTACGGTACACCGCCACGTCGTCGACGAGGGCACCTGCTTGCTCCAGTCCGAGAGACAGCGCCTCACGGCCCGCCTCAGCTCGCAGCAGTAGCACGCGTTCCCCTGCGATGCCTGCCTCTGACAGACCGTCGACTATCGACTCGGACACCTGCTCACGCGGCTGCAGGTCTGCGACGATCCCGCGCTCACGCAGGGCCGTAGCTGTCGCCGACCCCACGGCGCACACGCGCGCGGCCCCGAACGCCCGCGCGTCCAGCCCCAGCCGCTCCATGCGGCCGAACGCCTCCTGAACGCCATTCACACTTACGAATACGACCCAGGAATACGAGTCAAGCGATCTGAGAGCCCCATCCAGCCGCGCGCAGTCCTCCACAGGCTGAATCTCGATGGTAGGTATCTCAATGGGCTGCGCGCCCCTCTCTCTGAGCCGCTGTGATAGAGCGCCCGCCTGCGCACGAGTCCTTGGCACCAGCACGCGCCTGCCGAATAGCGGCCTGTCCTCGAACCAGCGGATGCGCTCGCGAAGCGAGACCACCTCGCCGAACACCGTAACGACGGGCGCCGCCAGCCCTGCGCCTTGCCCCAGACTTACGATGTCCGCGAGGCTGCCCGAGACGGTGCGCTGGTGCGGCTCCGTGCCCCACTCGACCAGCGCCGCCGGTGTTGATTCGTCCATGCCATACTTACGCAATGCGTCCACTATTTCAGGCAGAGTCTCCCACCCCATCATCACGACCAGTGTGCCAGGCGTCCTGGCAAGTCGCTCCCAGTCCACGGCGGACTCGGGCTTGGCCGGGTCCTCTGCACCGCTGACGAACGTGACCTGGGACGCGATCCGGCGATGCGTCACGGGGATGCCCGCGTAGGCCGGGGCCGCGATCGCCGACGACACACCGGGCACCACCTCGAAACGTACGCCTGCCGCCGCCAGCCACTCGGCTTCCTCGCCGCCGCGTCCGAACACAAAGGGATCGCCCCCCTTGAGGCGGACCACGCGCAGACCCTCCCGCGCCCGGTCGACCAGCAGCCGGTTGATGTCTTCCTGCGACATCCGTTGTTCCCCTCTGGCCTTGCCGGCGTCCACTATCTCGGCCTCGGAAGTAGCCTCATCCACCAATCCGCGGTTGACCAGCCGGTCGTGCACGACCACGTTGGCGGTTCGGAGCATGGCCAGTCCGCGCGCCGTGATCAGGCCGGGGTCACCCGGGCCGGCGCCAACCAGGTATACGACTCCTGGCTCTCTCACTCCCCTGCTCCGGGCTCCAGAATCTCCGCCGCTCCCATAGCGAACAGCTCTTCCGCCAGGGCGCGGCCCGCTTCATCAGGCTCACTTGCGTTCCGGGTCAGCCGGGTCTTGATCATCTCGCTTCCATCGACTGACGACACCATGCCGACCATTGCGACGGTGTCTCCGTTCACGATGGCGTGTGCCGCGATGGGCACGCGGCAACCGCCGCCCATTGCAACAACGAACGCTCTCTCGGCGGCAACCGCCGTGCAGGTGGGGACGTCCCGGATGGCGTCCAGTAGGCGCAGCAGGTCCTCCCTCTCCGAGCGGACTTCGACGGCCAGGGCGCCCTGGCCGGGCTCCGGCACCATGTCGTAGGGATCGAAGTACTGCGCGATGCGGCCCCCCAGCCCCAGCCTCAGCAGGCCGGCGGCGGCCACCACCACGCCTTCGTAGCCGTTGCCGTCCGCCCTGCCGATGCGCGTTTCCACGTTGCCGCGGACAGGCTCCACAATCACGTCGCTGCGCAGTGCGCGCAGCTGCGCGGTACGACGCGGGCTGCTCGTGCCGATGATGGCGCCGGCAGGCATCTCGGCCAAGGTGCTCTGTGATGCGCTGACCAACACGTCGCGGGGGTCGCTACGCGGGCAGACCACCATGACGGTCAGGCCTTCCGGGGTCGCAGTGGGAAGGTCCTTCAGGCTGTGCACAACCATGTCTACGTTGCCGTCCTGCAGAGCTGCCTCCAGCGCGCCGGTGAAGACGCCCTTGCCGAGTCCGGCCAGCGGTGCGTCCGGCATTGCGTCGCCGGCGCTTCGAATTACGACGACCCTCGGCTCGACGTCAGGTGAGATTCGCCTCAGGTGCGACAGCACCTCCTCGGTCTGCGCGAGCGCAAGGCGGCTGCCGCGGGTGCCGACTGCGATCTTCATTGACGCTCCCTCAGTCCGTTTCTCTCTCCTAGCCCGCGTTGGAGTCGTCCTTGAACCCGAACAGCTGCTTCGCTGCCTCCAATTGGCCGGGGTCTTCCTTCAGAGCAGCAATGGGGGTGTGGAGCAGCTTCCGCACGATGGCCTTGCTCATCGCTTCGATGCGCTCCACCTCCTCCTGCCCGAGGTCCGGCATCTGCCTCAGCGTCTTTGCCACTTCGCCTATGCGAAGCGCCTCCGCGTGCGCTTCAAGCCTCGCGATGGACGGGTCCAGGCTTCGCGACTCCCACCAGACTCGAAACCGCAGCATCTCCTCGTCGATGATGTGTTCAACTGCGTCCACTTCCCGTCCGCGTTCTTCTCGGTTGGCGCGTGAAACCGACTCCAGGTCGTCCAGGTCAAACAGGGTCACGCCGGGAATGTCGCCGACGGCTGGGTCTGCGTCGCGCGGGACCGCTATGTCCACAATCACCAGGGGGCAGCCGTTCCGTGACCTGGCAGCCTTCATCACCGTGTCACGCGAAAGCAGTACCTCGTGCGAGTCGGTTGAGCTGACCACAATGTCGGCTGTGGCAAGCACGTCCGGCAGGTCCGTCAGAGGCCGAGCATAGGCTCCAAGCTCGGCTGCCGCCTCGCTGGCGCGGGAGAGGGTGCGATTGAGCATCTCCATGCGGCCCACTCCCCGGTATCTGAGCGCCTGAGCCACGAGCTTGCCGGCCTCACCAGCGCCGACCACCGCCGCGCTGGCGCGGCTCATGTCGCCGATCGTGCGGCGGGCCAGCTCCACCGCGGCCGTGCCGATGGACAGCGCGTTGTCACCGATGGCCGTCTCGCGGCGGGCTCGCCTGCCCACCCGCAACGCGTGGTGGAAGACCCTGGAGACGACACCCCCCGCGCAGCCCTGCACCACCGATGCGCCGTACGCATCCCTCACCTGCCCAAGCACCTCTGACTCGCCGAGGATCTGCGAGTCCAGTCCACTCGTGACACGAAAGAGATGACACACAGCCTCCTCGTGCTCGTAGAAGTAGAAGGCACTAGATGTATGGCCGGCTTGCGGCGGGAGCCTGTGCATCAGCAGTTCATTCAGCTTGTCGTGTACGTCGCAGGTGTTCTCCCCTGTGACGTAAATCTCGGTGCGGTTGCAGGTGGACACGATGACACCGCCGCCCAGCGCGTCCTTCAGCGCAAGAAGCGCCTGCGGCATCTCCTCGCGGGTGAAGGCCACGCTCTCCCTGATTTCGAGAGGCGTCTGCCAGTGGCTCAGGCCCAGCACGTAGAGCTTCATTTCGCCGCAGACACTCCGGATGCGGCGCCATCGAGAAGCGCCTGCTTGAGGGACTGCTTGGCCGCCTCCCTGTCCGTGTTAAACAGGGCAACCAGGTCCCTGCTGAGGCAGGTCTGCCAGTGGTCCGCGTCGATCACGGCGCCCTCGCTGCGAAGCTCAAGCCTCACCTCGGACAGCATGGGCGCGAGGTCTGCATAGTCGAGGACCGGGCTGTCCTGCAGCTCCATCCTGAGCTTTCGGGCCAGGGCCGGGCTCAGGCCCGCCGTGGAAATGGCCACGGTCACTTCGCCTTTTCTCACGATCGACGGCGCGATGAAGGTGCACAGGTGTGTGACGTCGACCACGTTCAGGGGGACATTGCGAGCTGTCGCCTCGCGGGATATGCGCTCGTTCAAGGCGGAGTCGTCGGTGGCAGCGATGGCGATGAACGCGCCTTCAAGATCGCCGTCGCGGTACTCGCGCTTCTCCAGGCCGATCATGCCGGTATCAGCCATGCCCTGGATTGTCTCCGTGACCTCAGGGCTTATGATGCAGATGCGGGCGCCGCTCTCCAATAGCGCGGCGATCTTCCCCTCCGCCACCTGCCCGCCGCCGACTATCACGCAGCGCCGGTCTCTCACGTCCAAGTATACCGGGTAGTATGGTGCCAAGAGGCGCCCTCCGCCATTTATTCGCAAGAGTAAGCCATTGCACGCCTCAGGTCAACACCGCTTCTATCCGGCGACTGCCTGCTCTATACTTTGGATACCGACCTACCGGCCAGCCAGCCACTTCGCACGGAGAACTGCCGCCCATGCCTTTCAGTTTTCGGGTCGAATGCACCGACGGCCCTGCCAGGGCCGGAAGCATGGACACGCCGCACGGCCTGGTGCCCACTCCCGTCTTCATGCCAGTCGCCACGCAGGGCTCGGTGAAGGCCGTTGCGCCGGACGACCTGGCTTCGATCGGCACGACGATCGTGCTCTCAAACACGTACCACCTGATGCTCCGCCCAGGCATCCGCCTGGTGCGCGACATGGGCGGCCTCCACAGGTTCATGGGCTGGCCAGGCCCCATCCTGACCGACAGCGGCGGCTTCCAGACTCTCAGCCTGGGCCGTCTGAGCAGCCTATCCGAGGAAGGAGTCACCTTCCGCTCGCACATCGACGGCAGCGAGCAGTTCCTCTCGCCGGAGTTAGCTGTCGAGTACCAGGAGCAGCTTGGGGTTGACATTGCGATGGTGCTGGACCACTGCCCGCCCTTCGGCGCTGAGGAGCCCGACCTGCGCGAGGCCACGGTGAGAACGCACCGATGGGCCCTGAGATGCCGCGAGGCGCATCGCCTGGACGAGCAGGCGCTGTTCGCAGTCGTACAGGGGGGCGTCAGCCGGGAGTTTCGCCTGGAGTCGGCGGCCGCGCTGGTAGCCATGGACTTCGACGGATACGCGCTGGGAGGTCTAACCGTCGGTGAGCCCAAGGCGATGACCTACGAGACCGTTTCGCTGATGGGCGGTTCGCTACCCAATGACAAGCCCCGATACCTGATGGGCGCAGGCTCGCCGGAAGACCTGGTCACCTGCATCGGCCTCGGTATGGACATGTTCGACTGCTCGCTGCCCACGCGCGTCGCCCGCAACGGAGGCCTCTTCACTGCGGACGGGCGCGTCAACGTGCACTCCGCTCCGTACCGCGAGAGCGACGGCCCCATCGACGACGGCTGCGACTGCTACGCCTGCGCGAGCTTCTCGGCGGCGTACCTGCACCACCTGTTCAGGGCCAGGGAGCTGCTGGCGTATCGCCTGGCAAGCGTGCACAATCTGCGCTTCATCACGCGGCTGATGGAGGAGACGCGCGGCGCGATCGTGGATGGGCGGTATGCCGCTTTCCGCGATGGGTTCCTTGCCCGCTACCGCGCCACGGACGAAGAAGTCAGGCGAACGCAGAAGGAGAAGTGGCTCCGCCGAAAGTGAGAGGCGCGTGATGTCCGCTCACCCCCGCATCGGTGTGCGGGGCAGGCTCTGGGCCTGTCGAAGGGCGTGAGCGGACACTGCACCAGCCCTGAACCCCACCTGCGCCGTTCCCCCAAATCGCCTTACTCACCATTGCGGGTCGCCCGGAGCGCCTGCTCCAAGCGTTCCAGCCGCTCCCGCAGATTTGCAACGCTTGCCTTGGTCTGCCGTCCCGCCGTATTGATGACGATGCCGGCCTGCCAGGGCTCGTAGTCGCGGTCGCACACCTGCTGCCACGTTGGCAATCGGTGTCCCGCAATGTCGGCTATCCGTGTCTCGACCCTGCGCCGGTGCTCAGGCTGGTCGGTACAGACGATCTCAACTTCGATGTAGGGCGTGCCCGCACGCACGGCGACGTTTCGCCAGGCGGCTCGGGTCAGTTCAATCGGGTTCACGGAGTCGGCGATCACGGAATGGCCCAGCCTCAGATTATCCTCAGCGACAGCGTAGGCGACCACGTACCCCTCTGATCCAGAAATGGTTACGGACGAGTTGCGCAACGCCTGCTCGATGGAGTCTATGCGCAGATGAACGGCGCCGATGGCCCGTGCCAGTCCCCCAGCGATCGTTGTCTTGCCCACCCCGGGAAGGCCGCCAAAGATATACAACATCGGATGCTGCTACGCGGCTAGCCGGGCTTCCGGGTCGCTGCGTCCGCCGCCCACCAGCCCTTCGGGCGACACGCAGCCACCTTCCATTGTCATTTCGAGCGGAGCGCAGCGTAGTCGAGAAATCCAGGACCTGACGCCATCGTACACACCTCGCCCCTCACCGGCAGCGCGCTGGGGATTACCAATTGCTGACAGCCCGCAGCCGCTCTAGATTCCTCGACTACGCTCGGAATGACTGTGGTTTCTGGCCCGCTAACACTGCGCTAGTCGAAGGATCTGACACTCACCGTTAGTCTGCGCGGACGGCCGCGCGTTTCGCTTGCAGCTGAGCCTAGCGCGAGCCTCCTGCAACCGCAGGTACTATGCTAACCTCGTCGCCAGAGCTTATGGCGGTCTCCAGGCCCTCCAAGAATCGCACGTCCTCTCCGTTGACGTAAATGTTTACGAAATGGCGCAGGTCACCCGCTTCATCGCACAGCCGCTCCTTCAGGCCGGGGTACTGGGCCTCCAGCGACTCGATGATCTGCACCAAGTTGTCCCCGTCCACGGACGCCTTATCCTGGCCGTTGGTCACCCTGCGCAACGGGGTAGGTATTCGAACAACTACGCTCATCTGGTAATCCTCCTGGGCCTCTATGCCTTTCACTTCAGCGCAATAGGGCCTGTGTTAGCTCTCGATCACGTCCCCGCTGACCGGGTCGACCCTGACGCCCATCGACTTGACCCAGTCCAGCCCGCTTTCAATCTCCTCGTCCTCGCCCTCAAGCTCCAGAATCACCCAGCCCACGTCCTCTCTAACGTCCGCCCTGCGGATGTTGGTGACCACGCGGAACTTGTGTCCGAGGTCGAAGATCACGGGTTCGGTGACGAGGTCATTGGGAAAGGTGAACTTGGCCCTTCGCTTAGCCATTTGCTGCCCCTTCCATTGGTGATCGGGAATCCCGCGGCCGGCTCACGGCCTCACGCTCAGGGCCTCTTCAAACGAGGCGAATGTGGGCTTGATGAGAACAGGCCTCACTGTGTCCTCCACCACTTCCTGCGTCTTGTAGCCGTTGCCAGTGATGAAGGCCACGGTGGTCTCCCACGGCTTGATCTGCCCCGAACGGGCCAGCCTCTTCAGCGAGGCTATCACCACGCCGCCGGCCGGCTCCGTGAATATGCCCTCCATCTCCGCAAGCTCCTTGATGCCCTCCGCGACTTCCTCTTCCGGCACGGCGCACCCCGAGCCTCCCGTAGCCTCCAGAACCCTCAGAGCGAAGTAGCCGTCGGCGGGGTTGCCGATGGCCAGCGACTTGGCGATCGTGTTGGGCTTCACCGGCCTTATGGCGAAGTCGCCTGCCTCGTAGGCCGCCACGATGGGCGCGCATCCCTCCGCCTGGCAGATGAACATCTTGGTGTTGACATCGCCGATCAGCCCTGACGACGAGAACTCGTTCAGGCCCTTCCAGATCTTGGTGAACAGCGATCCGGACGCGCCCGGCACAATGCAGTTGTCGGGGGCCCGCCAGCCCAGCTGTTCCGCCACTTCAAATCCCAGGCTCTTGCTGCCCTCGGCGTAGTAGGGCCGCATGTTGATGTTCACAAAGGCCCAGTTGTAGTTGTCCGAAAGCTCGCTGCACAGCCTGTTCACGTCGTCGTAGCTGCCGTCCACGGCAACGAGCGTTGCGCCGTACACCGCCGCGCCCAGTATCTTGCCTCGTTCGAGGTCTGCGGGAATGAACACGAAGGCTCGCATTCCGGCCCGCGCTGCGTGGGCGGCCACGCTGCCCGCAAGGTTGCCCGTGGAAGCACAGGCCAGCGTGTCGAACCCGAACTCACGGGCCTTGGTGCTGGCGACGGCGACCACCCGGTCCTTGAAGGAGAACGACGGGTTCACCGCATCGTTCTTGAGGTACAGCTCATCAAGGCCGAGCGACCTTGCCAGATTGTTCGCCTTTATGAGCGGCGTGTAGCCGGCGTTGATGTCGATTGCGTTCTCGGCCTCCGCCGGCAGGAAGTCGTGATAGCGCCACATGGAGTGCGGCCCGCTCTCGATTCGCTCGCGGGAAATCACGCTGGAGATGGCATCGTAGTCGTAGGTGACCTCCAGCGGCCCGAAGCAGAAGTCGCAGACGTTGAGCGGCTCGGCAGGGTACTCCCTGCCGCACTCCTTGCAGAACAGCCCCTTCACGTAGCTCACGAAACGAGACCCCCTCGGCTGCCCGCCGACCGACAGTTGCAGATGGCCTGCGCCTCTAGCGCAAGCTGCGCTTGATGTTACAAGAGGCAGATATGAGTGTCAAGGCGAGGTGTCCTATTCTCGTTCAGAAACATGTGAGACTAGTCAAGACGAAAAGGAGGGGCCATCCTTGAGGTGAGTAAACACTAAAGGGGGCCCCCCATGCGGGTAGTTGGGCTACCCAGGGTATTGTACCAAGCGGACCGGCTGGCGAGAACCACTGCGGAGCCGGTCAGTGACGAAGCGAGAGCAAGGGAGAGGGCACTGCGCCTGTGGCGGGAATTCCAGGCGCTGGGTCTGCGGGGTCAAGTCGCTGCTGAGGTGATAGGCATACCCCGCTCCACTCTGTACCGCTGGGCCCGGCGTCGCAGGGAGGTTGGCATCCCGGGTCTGGAGCCGAGGTCGCGTGCACCCCACCGCAGGCGGACGCCCCAGTGGGACCCGCAGCTGGTGACAGCGATTGAGGACCTGCGCCGGCAGCCGCCATGGTTCGGCAAGGACAAGCTGGCTCCCCTGTTGCGACAGCGTGGATGGATGGTCTCCACCTCCACCATCGGCCGCATACTCGCCGACCTCAAGCGTCGCGGGGTCCTGAAGGAACCACCACGCCCCGGTGTAGCCAGCGCTAAACGCCGCGTCCGCCGTCCCTACGCCGCACCCCAAGGGACTACCGCCCCAAGGCCCCCGGTGACCTCCTCCACCTGGACACCACCGACCTCCGCCCTCTCCCAGGCGTAGTCCTCAAACACTTCAGCGCACGGGATGTCGTCTCTCGATGGGACACCCTACTCATAGCCTCACGTGCTACCGCCAACACCGCCACCCGCATCCTGGACGCCCTCCAGACACGATGCCCCTTCCCTGTACGCGCCATCCAGGTGGACAATGGATCAGAGTTCCAGGCCGACTTCGAGACCGCTTGCCGAGACCGAGGCATCCGGCTCTTCACCACTCCTCCTCATTCTCCCAAGCTCAACGCCTTCGCCGAACGAGCTCACCGCACCCACAAGGAGGAGTTCTACGCCTTCTACGACGGCGACTGGACCGTCCAGGACATCACCCCAGCTCTCAGAGACCACGAACTCTACTACAACACACACCGCCCACATCAGTCCCTTGGCTATCACTCTCCCATGGAGTATATTCTTCAGTGCCACCCGGAGACCCCTCTGTCTCATATGTCCTGAACGAGTACATGTCCTTGCAACACCATCACGCCTCACCTATAATCCGCTGGACTCGCACATTAGTCTGAGAGAGGTATGCCTTGCTGAAATCCGTTAGCTGCGGCGCGCTGCGCATCGAGGACGAGGGCCGTGAGGTCACGCTCGCGGGCTGGGTCCACCGCCGGCGCGACCACGGCGGTCTCGTGTTCATCGACCTGCGGGACTGGCGAGGCATCGTGCAGGTAGTGTTCAACCCACAGGTGGCGCCGGACGCCCATGAAGCTGCCCAGAGCCTCCGCAGCGAGTGGGTGCTTCGCGTGCGCGGCGCCGTCGGCCAGAGACCGCCGGGCACCGTGAACGCCAACATACCCACGGGCGAAGTGGAGGTCGTCGCAGCGAACCTGGAGGTCCTCAACCAGTCCATTACGCCTCCGTTCAGCCTCGAAGAGGAGGCAGCGGAGGCCGACGAGCTCGTCAGGCTGAGGTATCGCTACCTCGACCTGCGGCGGGCAGCCATCCGCGACAACCTGTTCCTGCGTCACCGGGTCGTCAAATACATCCGCGACTTCCTCTCCGAGCTGGAGTTTATCGAGGTGGAGACGCCGATTCTCACCAAGAGCACGCCGGAGGGAGCCCGGGACTATCTTGTGCCCAGCCGGATTCATCCCGGCCAGTTCTACGCACTGCCCCAGTCGCCGCAGCAGATGAAGCAGCTGCTGGTCATGGGCGGCGTGGAGCGTTACTTCCAGATCGCTCGCTGCTTCCGCGATGAGGACCTGCGGGCGGACCGCCAGCCGGAGTTCACGCAGCTCGACCTGGAGATGGGCTTCGTCGATGAGAGCGACGTGCTAGAGCTTATGGAACAGCTGTTCACGGGCCTTGCAGAGACGATTGTGCCCCACAAGCGACTGGTCAAGCCGTTCCCAAGGCTCGCCTACGCCGACGCGATGGACCGCTACGGCTCCGACAAGCCCGACCTGCGATTCGGGCTGGAGCTATCCGACCTGTCGGACATCGCCGCCGAGTCGAGCTTTCAGGTGTTCAATAGGGCGATCGAGTCGGGCGGCGTGGCCAAGGGTTTCGCCGCGCCCGGATGCGCATCGCTCCCGCGCCGACAGCTGGACGCGCTGACCGACATGGCTCGCGAGCGCGGCGCGTCCGGCCTCGTGACCATCGCCCTCGACGGAGACCCGGACCACTCCCTGGACGACCTGACGGAGGACGAGTTTCGCTCGCCCGCGGCCCGCTACCTGTCCACGGACGAGGTGAAGCGTCTGGCTGCCCGCATGAACGCCTCCCGCGGCGACCTGCTGCTGATTGTGGCGGGCCCGCGCGAGAGCGTCGACAATGCGCTCGGCGGCCTGCGGGTCGAGATGGGACGGAGGCTGGAGCTTGCGGACCCGGACCTGCTTGCATTCGGTTTCATTGTGGACTTCCCGCTGCTGGAGTGGAGGCCTGACGAGAACAGGTGGGACTCGCCGCACAACCCGTTCTCATCGCCCAAGGACGACCACCTGCCGCGTATGGACTCCGATCCGGGCTCGGTGCTGGCAAAGCAGTACGACCTTGTGTGCAACGGCATGGAGCTTGCCGGCGGCAGCGTGCGCAACCACCACCGTGAGATCCAGGAGCGCGTGTTCGAGCTGTTGGGCCACAGCCGCGAGGCGATGCAGGAGCAGTTCGGTCAGATACTGGACGCGCTGGAGTACGGCGCTCCGCCGCACGGCGGCTTTGCGAGCGGAATCGACCGCGTGGTCATGCTCGTAGGGGGCGTCAACAACATCCGCGAGGTGATGGCCTTCCCCAAGACGCAGAGCGCCGTGGACCAGCTGTTCGGTGCACCGTCCCCCGTTTCGGAGCAGCAGCTGCGCGACCTCCACATACGCGTGGTTGGCGAGTAGCGGCAGCGTGCAGTTCACCGCTTCACAATCTGGCAACTGTGCGCTTATAATTGAAGGCACAGTCCCTATCAGGAGTCGTCCGTGAAAGTATCCCTGCTTGAAGAGGCCCAGAGCCAGGTTGTGCTTAGCATTGAGGTTGAGCCTCCCGAGCTGGATGAGCATCTGGACAGGGTCTACCGCCGGGCGGTGCAGCGCGTGAACATTCCCGGCTTTCGGAGAGGCAAGGCGCCGCGTTCCGTCGTGGAGCGAGAGCTTGGCCGGGACGCAATGGTGGAGGACGCGCTGGACACTCTCCTGCCGCAGATCACTTCAATGGCAATCCAGGAACGGGAGTTGGACGTGATCTCACTGCCCAAGGTGCGAGTCACCGAGTACGACCCTCTCATGGTCGAGGTCACGGTTCCCGTCAGGCCCGCCATCGATCTTGGCGACTACTACAGCTACCGCGTCGAGCAGGAGAGCGTGGAAGTCGCGCCGGAGGCCGTGGACGAGCTGATCGACTCCATGCGAGAGGACGCCGGAACGTGGGAGCCCGTGGAGCGCTCCGTGGCCTTGGACGACCTCGTCACCATAGAGGTACGCGGCCTGGTGGAGGAAGAGGTGGTCATCGAAGAAGAGCGAGTGGACTATCGCGTTTCGGCCGACTCCACGGTGCCCATGCCTGGCTTCGCGGACAGTCTCGTCGGCCTCAACCGGGACGAAGAGCAGCAGTTCTCACTGCCCTTCCCTGACGACCACCCGCAGGAAAGCTGGGCAGACAAGGAGTGCGCCTTCACGCTCACCGTGCACGAGGTAAAGGAGCGCAAGCTGCCGGACCTGGACGACGAATTCGCCAAGAGCCTCAACGCAGAGGTGGAGTCTGTGCCGGCGCTGCGCGACAAGCTCCAAGAAGACCTGCTCAGGCGCAACCGGCTCATCGCTGACCAGACCTACCAGGAGAACGCGGTCCAGGCGCTGGTGGAAGGTTCAAAGATAGAGGTCCCGCCGCTACTTATCGACCACGAGATCGAGCACATAATCTCCGAGCAGCAGGAGGCCCTCCAGCGCCAGCAGGTGAGGATGGAGGACTACCTGAGCACCATCGGCAAGAGCGTGGAGCAGATTCAGGAGGAGCTTCGGCCGTCGGCGGCCGATCGCATCACGCGCACACTTATCCTCGGCGCACTCCGCGAGAAGGAGGGCATCGAGGTGACCCCGGAGGAGATAGACGAGGAAATTGAGTCTATGCTCGGGGAGTCGGAGGCCGCGACCGATTCCATGAGGCAGATGCTGGAAGGATCGCGAAACTCCATCGGCACCATGCTTCTCAATCGCAAGACCCTGGAGCGGCTCACGGCCATCACCAAGGGCGAGGCCACCGAGCCCCTGCCGGCCGCGGCGAGCCCGACCGGCGAAACATCCGAAGAAGAAGAAAGCGAACCCGAAGAAGGAGCCTGACATGCTTTACCCACCGCGTGACATTGTGCCCATGGTCATCGAAACTGGCGCCCGAGGCGAGCGCGCCTTCGACATCTACTCCCTGCTGCTCCGGGAGCGCATCGTCTTCCTGGGCACGCCAATTCACGACCAATTGGCCAACGTCATCGTTGCGCAGCTGCTGTTCCTGGAGCGGGAGGACCCGGACAAGGACATAAGCCTGTACATCAACTCGCCCGGCGGCGTCATAAGCTCTGGTCTAGCCATCTACGACACCATACAGCTGGTGAAGCCGGATGTGTCCACCATCTGCGTGGGCCTCGCGGCCAGCATGGGCACAGTGCTCCTCTGCGCCGGCGCCAAGGGAAAGCGGTATGCCCTGCCCAACTCCACCATCCACATGCACCAGCCGATGGGCGGCGCTCAGGGTCAGGCATCGGACATCGAGATTGCCGCACGGGAGATTCTGCGAATGCAGGACAAGATTCGCACGATCATCTCCGACCACACCGGGCAGACCTACGAAAGGGTCGCCGGAGACACCGACCGGGACTACTACCTCAATGCTGAGCAGGCCATGGATTACGGCCTGGTAGACGAAGTGCTGGCCAAGGCGCAAGTAGAGAGCGCCGCCACCTAGAGCGGAGTCTACCTTCGTCCGGAGGGCGTCATGCCAGACCCAATCGATACCCACTCCACCATATCCTGCTCCTTCTGCGGGAAGAGCCAGAGCCAGGTCAGGCGGCTCATCAGGGGCCCCGGTCGCACCTTCATCTGCGACAAGTGCATCGCCCTGTGGCAGCACACCATCGCCAGCGAGGCGCCTCCACCCGCTCCGCCCGCCGCGCCCCCACCCATCAAGCGTCCCCAGAGCCTGAACCCCAGAACGCTCTCGCAGAAGCTCGACGAGTACGTGATCGGCCAGGAGCGCGCCAAGAAGGTACTGTCCGTGGCGGTCTACAACCACTACAAGCGCATCTGGTCAGAGGCCGAAACGGACGAGGACGTGGAGCTGGAGAAGACCAACATCCTGCTCGCCGGGCCCACGGGCTGCGGCAAGACCCTTCTGGCCCAGACCCTTGCGCGCGTGCTGGACGTTCCGTTCTGCATCGCAGACGCTACCTCGCTCACCGAGGCCGGATACGTGGGCGAGGACGTGGAGAACATCCTGCTGCGTCTGATCCAGGCCGCCGACTTCGACATCCCCCGGGCCGAGCACGGAATCGTTTACATCGACGAGGTGGACAAGCTCGGTCGCAAGAGCGCCAATCCCTCCATCACTCGTGACGTCTCCGGCGAGGGCGTGCAGCAGGCCCTGCTCAAGATAATCGAGGGGTGCACGGCAAACGTACCTCCGCAGGGGGGGCGAAAGCACCCGCACCAGGAGCTCATCCAGATCCGCACCGACGACATCCTCTTCATCTGCGGCGGCGCCTTCGAGGGGCTGGACCAGATCGTGGCCGGACGGAGGTCACGCGAGCGCCAGGGCATCGGATTCCGCTCCAGCGCCGCCTCCGAGAGGGACGCCACCCACGACAACGAGCTGCAACACCTCATACCGGAGGACCTGCTGGCGTACGGGTTCATACCGGAGTTCGTTGGGCGCCTGCCCCTGGTGGTAAGCCTGGAATCGCTGGACAAGGCCTCGCTCGTTCGGATCCTCACGGAGCCGAAGAACGCGATCGTAAAGCAGTACCAGCGGCTTTTCGAGCTGGACAACGTGGAGCTAGTCTTCACTGACACGGCGCTGGAGGCCGCTTCGGAGGACGCGATTCAGATGAAGACGGGCGCCCGCGGGCTGCGGTCGATCATCGAGCAGGCGCTGCTGGACGTGATGTACGAGCTGCCGTCCATGACGGGCGTGAGCCACTGCACCATAGACGCCGACACGATCCGGGAAGGCAAGCCCCCGCTGCTGCAGTCCGAAACCGGCGCGCCGGTGACCGCCCCCACCCAGAAGACGGCGTAGACGCCCGCTCCCTACGCCGGTCTAATCCGCTTTGCCATGAAGATGTCCGGCTTGCCGAAGCCGTTGGCGTCCGGCAGCACTCCTACGATCGTGAAGCCGACCTTGCGATAGAACTCGTAGGGGTGGTCGTTAAGGTTGCGGATGCGCGCCAGGTGGCCGAGGACGTCGTCGTACAACTCTATCCCGCCCAGCGACGTCTGGTTGTCCTCGTCGTCGGTGCCAAGCCAAATCGTGACGCCGCCCTGCTCCCGAACCCTGGCCTCGATGTCGGTGACCAGTCGACGGCCAAGGCCTCGCCTCTGCTGCTCCGGCCTCACTACCAGCGGATGCAGCTCCCACGCGAATCCATCGTACGCCCGTATTGCCCCCACCCAGCCAATGACCGTGCCGTCTCCGTGCACGGCTATACGGCTTATGCGACCCTCCGCAAAGAACTCCTCCACCTCAGTCCTGGCCGACGCCATATCCGGCCATGTCGCCGGATGGTGCTCCATGAACACCTCGTACAGCAGCGTGGCGCACTGCTCGACGGCGGAGGCGTTGTCCGGCAGCAGGTCAACGATGGGCAGTTCTGGCTCGTTCAACTCCACCTCCAACCTAAAGAAATCTACGCCGCCTGCGAATCTCAACCTTACCAGAATCGATTGTCATGAATCCTCCTGTCCAACAGTGACTCAACCATTCCTCCATGCGAGGAGCGTGACCGCCAACAGGTTGATGGAGTAGAGCGCCGTGGGGTAGTCTATCTATAGTCGGCCACCTTCTCACGTAGGCTGTAGAGCGGTATGGCCCCGCCAGTCTTTACTAAGGTGGCAATGCCGCCGTCCACGCTCCACATTCCGCTGGAATAGCCTTGTACCACGTAGTGTCCCTCGCGCTCAATCAGGAACAGGACGTACTTCTGGCCGACCTCAAATACCATGAGTTCCAGGTCGCCGTCTCCGCTGTACCCGACTCCGCCACTAGTAGGCTTTCTCGCCTTGATGACTAGGCCAGAAGGTGCATTTCCCTTGAAGGTATCCAGAACGCTCAGGTTCATTGTCTCGAGCAAGCGGACGGGCCAGGGCGTGACTTCGTCGCTCTTCGCCGTGATCTCGCCCAAGACCACAGTGTCCGAATACCTGGCTACGTTGTGGAAGGACGGCCGAGTCATAGGCAACTCGGCAGCTATCCGGCCTGTGTATCCCACGTCTGTGGTGCGTGGAGGCTGATCCCAATCGTAGCGAAAAATGTTGAACACCACGAGTAGGCCCGTGGTCAGGAGAATCAGAAAGCCAAACAATAGCAGAGCTGCGTTCGCCAATCGTCCCATGCAAATTGCTCGTCAAGTGTACAGAGTGTTTGGATATGGTACAACAACTAGTGGGTGAATGAACCTCCGGGAACTCCGCACAGGTCCCGGAGGCCTGACTGAATGGAGGTGAGCGCCGTGAGACCCAAACCTCTTCCTCCGGACCGTCAGCCGGCGTCCCGGACCGCCTTCTCAATCGCATCGTTGAGGCAGAGACCATCGATCGAATTGCCCTCGCCGTCCACCACCTGCCTCTCCACTACGCGCACCCGGCCACTGGCAAACGCCTTCAGCGTTTCGAGCACCAGTGGACGTTCCCGCTTTACGCCTTCCTCGCGGATGAGCCGGAATAGCGGCTGCTCCTCGCCCTCGGAGGCCCTTAGCTCCTCAACGCTGCGACCCTCGACCTGCCTCCACAGGTCGTCGAACTCCCCGCCTCGTACGGGGAACGAGCAGTACGTCAGCACCGGGCCCCTGTCCAGGTTCTCGGTGGCAAGATGCATGTAAATGCCTGCCTCCTTTGCGCCCTCCGCGATGAGGCTCCATATCACTTCCTGCCAGGTGCCCACGGGCCCGCCGGGCAGCGCCGGATGCAGGTTGAGCATGGTGTAGCGGTTGCACAGCTCCCCGGCAGTGATGAGCATGTAGCCGGCCAGCACGCACACGTCGGGTCGGTACGGCTCCAGGAGGCGCATGACCTCCCTGTCGAACTGCTTGCGATGCCGCGAGAAGGGGCCTCCGCCCTGTTCCCTGCGGAATCGCTGAGAGGACAGCGTGACCAGGGGAATGCCGGAATCCCTCACCTGACGCTGGAAGAGGTCGCTGCCCTCGGCCTCTCCCGGTTCGCGGTTGCTGAATACGAACTCCATCCGGGCCGGAAGCTCCCCGCTCGCGATTGCATCCTGCACGGTCCGGAGCAGCCCCAGTGAGCCCTCACCTCGCCCCGTCGAAAACCAACCCAGCTTCAGCATCGCCTTGCGTCGCCTCATGCGCGCTGCATCAGGCCTGCGAGCCTCTTGCGCGTCTTGGTGAGCGTTGTGGCGAAGTGAATGAGGGGCAGCATCTGCCGCCTCGTCTGTGCTCCGCGGGCAAGCCCTTCAAGCAGTCCTGCGGGCGTCATTTCGAAGGCGGGCACGTCCACGTAGCATCGGCCCACCTCCACGGGCGTGTGGGAGTCGGTCACGGACGAGGTCAGGACGCCGTGCTCCCGCGCGAGCGATTCGGCCGCCCTGTTGTCCCGCTGAAGCGTGTTTCGGGCGTTGAACGCCTCGATGATGTCCACGTGCGGGAGGATCTCGAGAAGCGCCTCCCGCTCGATGACGGACCGGCGGAAGTGGTCGAAGGGATGCGGCACCGACACGATTCCGCCCTGCTCCTTGATGAGCCGAACAGTCTCCAGGGGCGGCAGTCCGCGCGGTATCTCCTCGTGCAGGAACAGACCGATGATCTCGCCGCCGGCGCTCTTGATCTCCTCTCCGACGATGACCGGGAACGAGGCGAGTCGTTGGAGCTCCAGCGCCCCTTCGATAGTGTTGTGGTCGGTCAGCGCAATGCAGTCCAGGCCGGTCTCCACGCACCGCCGCGCCAGCGTCTCCAGTCCCATGAACGAGTCGGCCGAGAAGCGGCTGTGGACGTGGAGGTCAATCCTCAACGCTCTCCTCCTGAGCGTCGGCTAGCAACCGCATCTGCTCGCCGTATGCCGTTTGGAGTCTCGTGATGCGCAATTCAGCCGACGTCAGCAGCTCGTTGCAGATGCGCGCCAGGTGCATACCCTCTTCGAAGAGGCGCGTGGCGTCCGACAGGGAAAGGCCACCCTCCTCCAGCCTGCGGACCGTGTCTTCCAGACGATTGTATGCGTCCTCGAATGATTGCGCCTCGCCGGGCTTTTCGTTGCTCATTTGCCTGCCTCTCAACCCCAGAGCAGTGCCGTCGAACTATCCTCGCCCGTCGGCAAGCGTCCTCGCGGCGAACTCGCCGTCCCTCACTCTGACCTGCACGTCGTCGCCGGCGGCCACCTGAGCGACGGACGTGACGGTTTCGCCGGTGTCCTGCCGCTGCACCATGGCATATCCCCGCGATAGCACGTTGGCAGGGCTGAGCGTGCCCAGCCGGAACTCCAGCCCCTTGACGCGTTCGCCGCGCACGGCCAGGTAGGCCTGCAACGACCGGCTGGACGCGACCGACAGGTCATCGAGGCGCTGCCGCCAGGTGGTCGCGTCCGGTGCACCGCGGTTCAGTCGCCAAACCGACTGCTCCATATCGCGCACGCGCGTCTCCATGACGTCGCCCAGCCTCTGCGACAGCACGTTCACTTGAGCCTGAACTCGAACGACCAGCTCGGTCCTGTCCGGCACCACCATCTCCGCGGCGGCCGATGGCGTGGGCGCCCTCGCGTCCGCCACCAAGTCTGCGACGGTGTAATCCGTCTCGTGACCCACGGCGCTGATGACGGGCGCACGGCTGGCGTAGATCGCGCGGGCTACCACCTCCTCATTGAAGGGCCACAGCTCCTCAAGGGAGCCCCCGCCCCTGGCAACGATTACCACGTCCACGTCCGCTTCCCGGTCCGCGGCCTCCAGCGCCTCCGCGATGGCGGCGGCGGCTCCTTCGCCCTGCACGGGAGAAGGCGCGAGCGCAAGTTCCGCCAGTGGGTACCGACGGCCGACAACGTTCTGGATGTCGTGCCAGACGGAGCCGAACGGTGAGGTTACCACGGCGATCCTGCGCGGGAACGGGGGCATCGGTCTCTTTCGGGATGGATGGAACAGCCCCTCCGCCTCAAGCCTGGCCTTAAGCCGCTCTAGCTCCAGGTGACGCTCCCCCACGCCCTCCGGCTGCACCATGTCCACGTACAGCTGGAGGTCTCCACGCACCTCGTACAGGGAGACGCGGCCGTGGGTAATGACTGCGCCACCGTCGCTGAGGTTCTCGCCGCCGGTGGCGGGACGGAACATGACGCACTTGAGCTGGCCTGCGCCGTCCTTTAGCGTGAAGTAGTAGTGGCCGGCCGCCGAATTGAAAAGGTTGGAGACCTCGCCGCGCACCCACAGGTCGCCCAGGACTGCATCCGCCTCGAGCGACTCCTTTAGGTAACGTGTGACCTGGCCTACTGAGTAGACCGGCAAGGTCTAGCCCACCCTTTCCAGGTACTCCCCGTTCCGCGTGTCCACTCGCACGGTTTCGCCCACGTTCACGAAGAACGGCACGTTGACCGTGAGGCCGGTCTCCAGCGTGGCCGGCTTAGTGCTCCCTTGGGCCGTGTTGCCCTTCAGTGAGGGAGGCGTGTTGGCCACCTGCAGCTCCACGTAGGTGGGAAGCTCCAGCGAAATGGGATCGTCGCGATAGAAGACGAGGTCCATCACGTCCTGTTCCTTCATGTACTGGAGGGCATTCCCCACCACGTCGTTCGTGAGAGGGTACTGGTCGAAGGTTGTCATGTCCATGAAGTGGTAGAGGTCACCGTCGCTGTAGAGGTACTGCGCCTGGCGAGTGTCCACCTCCGCCAGGGTTAGCTTCTGGTTGCCGGGCACGTTGCGCTCCATGGCGCGGCCGCTCCTGAGGTTCTTCAGCTTGAGTGTGAGAACCGGGGCCCGCTGCTGCATCTTGGTGTGCTTCCACTCCGTGACCTGCCAGGGTTCGTCGTCCAGCACAATCACCGTGCCCCGCCTCAGATCGCTGTAGCTAATCGTCATCTAAACGCTCCAGACCTAGTCTATCTTGGGCGCATGGCTGATCACGCGCGCCATTCCCTGCTCCAGGACCACCACGTCCTCTATTCGGACGCCACCCCAGCCGGAGATGTAGATCCCCGGCTCGATTGTGAAGGGCATGCCGTCCTCCAGGACCACTGGGGAGTTAGGCCCGACGCCGGGCCGCTCGTGGATTTCGAGGCCCACGCCGTGCCCCAGGCTGTGCCCGAACTTGTCGCCGTAGCCCGCCTCCTCGATGACCGCCCGCGCAAGACCGTCCGCCTCGCCTGCCGTCATGCCGCTGCGCACGCCCTCAATGGCGGTCTGCTGCGCCCTTAGCACCGTGGTGTACACCTCGCGGAAGGTGTCGTCCTCCCGGCCGAGGCATAGGGTCCGGCTGAGGTCGCTGCAGTAGCCCTGGTAGCGCGCGCCCATGTCGATGATGAGCGGCTGCCCCTCGCGGAGGGGCGTATCGTCGGCGCGATGGTGCGGCAAAGCGGCGTTGGGGCCTGCCGCAACTATGGTATCGAACGACACGGAGTCGGCGCCCAGCTCTCGCATTGTCCTCTCCAGCATCCACGCCACCTCACGCTCCGTCTGCCCGTCCCTGAGCGTCCGGGATACCTCTTCGAACGCCCTGTCCGAAATCTCGATGGCGCGGGCGAGCAGCTCCATTTCCGCCTCGTCCTTCACGGAGCGCAGCTCTTCGACCAGCCCGACCGTGGGCACCAGGCTTGCACCGTCGCCGTTTCCGGCCTCGGCCAGTGCCTTGGAGAGCCTCTCGTGCGTGGCCACCGTCATGTGCTGGCTCTCAAATCCGAGACGACGTACCTCGAGCTCCTGCAGGAGGTTGGTGAGCCAGTCCGAGCCGCCCCCGGCGACCCGGAGCACGCGGAATTCGGGCGCCTGCTGGCCGGCCTGCTCGATGTAGCGGAAGTCGGTTGCGAGCACGGCGGCGGCGGCGGTAATGATGAGGTTGCCAGCCGTGCCGCTGAAGCCGGACACGTATCTCCTGTTCTCGTCTGAACCGATCAGTATGCCGTCGATTTCGCTGCTCTCGAAACGAGCCCTGATTGCGTCAAGTCGCGAAGTCATTCCACTGCCCTTTCGTTGAAGCTGGCGGCCAGAAAGTCGAGAGCGGCCAGGTAGCCGCGCCATCCGAGGCCGCTTATCTGGCCCACGGAAACCGGGGCCACCACTGAGCGATGCCTCCACCGCTCCCTCGCGTATATGTTGGAGATGTGCACCTCAACCACGGGCAGGCCCGTGTCAACCAGGGCCTCCCGCAGCGACAGGCCGTAGTGCGTGAGCGCGCCCGGGTTGATGACGATGCCGTTCACCGACGCGTAGCGCGCCTGCAGGACGTCGATGATGGCGCCTTCGCTGTTGGACTGGAAGAACTCGACCTCCGCGCCCAACTCCTTGGCGCGATGGCGCACCATCTCCTCGATGTCGGACAGGGTCATGGTTCCGTAGACGTCCCGGTCCCTGTGTCCGAGCATGTTGAGATTGGGTCCGTTTATGACCAGAAGTTTCATGCTGAGGTGGCCCTTTCGCCCGGCCCGGCGGGATGCGCTTGATGCCCGCCGCAGCCTGCCCGCCTATATTACCAGAAGTTGCCGCCGAATCTCCATAGGAGAACCGGGCAACCTTTCGCCGGGGTGACGAGAGTGATCTCCGTCCGCTCACCCCCACATCGGTGTGCGGGGCAGGCTCTGAGCCCGTCGAAGGGCGTGAGCGGGCTGCGGTTACTTGTCACGGCGCTCGCTCAAATGGTTCGACGGGCTCACCATGAGCGGGTTGAGGCCGTCCGTGCCTTTCCCATTCCTGCGAAGGCAGGAATCCACCGGGGGGGGTGGGCCCCGCTTTCGCGGGGGTGACGAGAAAAGTGAGCGCTACCCGTCCATGCCCGATTGGTAGCGGTGGTAGTCCACAACCTTGCGCAGGGCCCGGGCCGCCCTGGACGGCGATGGGAAGGTCGGGATGCCCAGGTCGCGCAGAATGCTGTCCGTCTCCTCCATCGGGCCGCTCTCGGGGTATGGGACCGGCGTCCAGAACATGGCCATCATCGGCTTACCGGACTTGTCCCGCGCCTCGCCGTACTGCTTCAGCTCGGACGCGATGTCCTCGGCGCTCCTTCGACCGCGCTGTACGCTCCGCATCAAGGCCACCACGTCCACGTTTGGGTCGCCCGTGAGGAGGTCCAGGATGGTCTCCAGGTTGCTCCTGTTGATGCCTCCGATGTCCACCGGGTTGAAGTAGCTGGCGCCCACGAGCTGGAAGAACTCGGCCATGCTCTCCAGGGTGGGCTCCGACAGCGTCGGAACTCCCAGTCCGGCCCACGAGAACTCGTCGCTCATCGATACCGACTGCCCGCCGCTGCCTCCGATGATGCCAACGCGGTCGCCGGTCACGGGCCCCATGTACGTGAGCATCTTTGCCACGTCGATGACTTCCTGGAGCGAATCGGCGCGAATGGCGCCGGCCTGGCGCGCGCCCGCGTTCCATATCTCGATTGAGCCCGCCAGAGAGCCCGTGTGCGAGGCCGCGCTCCTGCGGCCCGCGTCGGTCTGTCCGCCCTTCCACAGCACTACCGGCTTCTTCGTCGCTACGTCGCGCAGCGCCCGGAAGAAACGCTGGCCGTCCTTGGGCCCCTCGATGTACGCGCAGATGACGTTGGTGGCCGGATCGTCCGCGAAGTACTGGAGCAGGTCCGGGCTGTCCAGCAGGATGGCGTTGCCGAAGCTGACGGTCATGTTGACCCCCACGCCGCTGGCCTGCAGGCCCTGGGTCATGGCCGACGCGTGGGCGCCGCTCTGCGATATGACGCTCACGCCGCCTATGTAGTCGACCTGCTGCCCCTCGCCGAATCGCATGCCTACGTGAGGATTGAACACGCCCATGCAGTTGGGCCCAATGACCAGTATGCCGGCCTCGCGGGCGGTCTCCGCTATCTGCTGCTGCATCTGCACGGCATCTTCGTTGCCGGACTCGGCGAAGCCGGAGGTGAACATGTGCATAGTCTTGACGCCCTTCTCCACGGCGTCCTTGAGCACGAATGGCACTGCACGACGGGGCACGGCAACTACCACGTAGTCGACCGGCTCCGGGATCTCCACGAGGCTCTTGAAGTTGGGTATGCCCATCTCCTCGATGCCTACGATATCGTCCGGGTTTATTTGCACGGAGTAGAGCGTGCCCTTGAAGTCGCTCATGTTGCGGAGCCAGACGTAGTTGTCGAATTTCCTGGCCCCGACCACGGCGACGACTTTCGGACTGAAGGCTGCGTCCAACTGCTCCTTGAGAACCGGCATAGACACCTCCACATCTGCAATGCGCGAACCGAAGATAGGCGCGTCCCGGAATGAGGACAAGATACGCCTGAGCCGTAGTGCTGTCAACGGGGAGCCATGAGCCGGGCATGAGCGGCGCCAGGCGGCCTTCAAGTGCGAACGGTGATGTCTCAACCCCGGAGACTTTACGCATTGGCAAGGCTGTGCTAGAATGCCACAATCGAATACGCTCAGGCGTCAGGTGTATCAATTGCGGGTAATCGCTGGAGAGGCTAAAGGTCGTCGCATAGCCAGTCGCAAGAGGCTGGGCGCACGACCCACCACCGAGAGAGTCCGGTCGTCCTTGTTCTCAATCCTGGAGTCCAACGGCCTGGAGGGCAAGCGCGTCATTGACCTGTACGCCGGAACGGGCACTCTGGGAATCGAGGCTCTGAGCCGCGGCGCAAAGTGGGCCGACTTCGTCGAGGACAACCCGAAGCGTTGTGCCCTGCTACGGCGCAGCCTGTCCGAGCTCCGCTTCACCGAACGCTCCCGCGTCTACTGCATGAAGGTGGAGCGGGCCATCAAGTCCCTCGACGGCGCCTACGACATTGTCCTCATGGACCCCCCTTACACCCTGGGGCCGGTGCACCACGTTATGGAGAAGGTGGGAAGCCTGGCGCGAGAGGGGGGCATTGTGGCAGCCGGCCACTCCAAGCATCATGCCCTTGAAGCCGAATATGGCGGCCTGGGACTGGTGCGTGAACGCAGGTACGGCGATACCGTCTGCTCGATCTATCAGGCCACCGTCCAGACCGAGACGAGCGCCGGACGGCCGGCAGCGCTACAGGCCGCTCAAAAGGAAGGAGGGGAGGTTTGGTAACCGCCCTGTATCCAGGCAGCTTTGACCCCATAACCTTTGGGCACATGGATATTGCTACGAGGTCGGCCGCGCTCTTCGATAAGGTGTACGTTGCCGTGGTGGACACCCGCTCCTCCAAGTCAATCATGTTCAACACCGAAGAACGTCTGGAGCTTTGCAAGAACGCCCTCTGCGACTTCCCCAACATCGAGGTCATTCCATACACCGGACTCACAGTGAACCTGGCGCACAAGCTGGGAGCCGCCGTTATGGTCAGGGGGCTCCGCATGGGTTCCGACTTCGAGTATGAGTGCGAGATGGCTCTCAACAATCAGAAGCTGGCGTCGGACGTAGACACACTCTACCTGATGGCCAGCCTGAACCACATCTACATAAAGTCCAGTCTCATCAAGGAAATTGCGGCCGGGGAAGGCAATATCAGCCACCTGGTCCCAAATAATGTGGCGGTAGCCCTTCGGGACAGATATCGCTCCTGAGCTTAGGCGCCGCCTGAAAGGTGGATAGCCATGAACATTGCCAGTCTTATGGAGAAGCTGGAGGAACTGGTCAGTACCGGCACGGGGGTTCCCGCAACCGGGAAGGTCCTTGTCGACAAGGAGAAGATGGCGGAGCTTGTGAGCCAGATACAGTCCGCCCTGCCGGCAGACCTCCAGGAGGCCCAGGAGTTTCTTCAGATGCGGGAGAACCTCATCAACCAGGCTCTGTCCGAGGCGCGACGAATCAGGACGTCCTCCGAGGATGAGGCCCGCTCTCGCGTGAAGGAGAGCGAAGTTCTCAGGGAGGCCCACAAGCAGTCAGAGGACATTGTCGCCGAGGCCCAACGAAGAGCACAGCGGGTTCTGGAAGAAGCGGACATGCAGGCCAACTCACGGCGGGCGGACGCCGACAGATACGCTCAGGCCACCCTCACGAAGCTGGAAGAGGAGCTGTCCAATGTCCTCACCACCATCCGGCACGGCATCGATGCCATGTCCACGGCCAGATAGGCCTCAGCCTGGCGCTATGGCGGGCTCGCCCGCTTACGACTCCGTGCGAAGCACCCGGGTGCAGTTGGTGTGTGGAGCGCGGCGGGACCACGAAAGAGCCTAAGTCGTCTATGACCCTGAGCACAGGCAGGGCGGTATTCTCGCGGCTCCTGCTGCCGGGGGCACTCCTGGGCTTCCTGGCAGTGCTCTCCGCGTGCGCAACGGAGGCGGGGCCATCGGCATCTCAGGACCTTGAGGCCGTGGCCCAGGGCATCGACAAGAACCTCATGTGCCCGATCTGTCCCAGCGAGACCATCGACCAGTCCCAAACGGAAATCGCCGAACAGATGAGGCGCACTGTGCGCGAGAGGCTCGCCGAGGGCGAGAGCCGTGACGAGGTACTCCGGTTCTTCGTGGAGCGTTACGGCGAAGAGGTCCTCTCTGCGCCTCCAAAGAGCGGCTTCAACCTCCTAATCTGGGTTGTTCCTCCGCTCGCACTGCTCATCGGAGGCGGCTCGCTGGCGCTGGTCCTGAGAGCCATGCGCCGTGAGCACCACCGCATCTCTCAAGCACCTTCGCAGGGCGCTGCAGGGCTGGAGAACTACCTATCCGCGGTTGACCGCGATATACGCAACCTGACCGCCGAGGATGGCGGCGGAAGCGGTAAGGGATAGCTGCGGAATGGCCGATCTCGGTTACATTTGCCTGCTCATTGCGCTAGCGCTGGCCATATACTCCCCCGTGGCTTCAATGGCGGGAGTGCGGCTAGGCAGCCAGCAGCTGACACTGAGCGCACGGCGGGCAGTCCTCCTCGCGCCGGTTGCGCTCGCAGTTTCCACGGCCGGCCTGGTGGGCGCATTCGTGAACGCCGACTTCTCGGTGTCCTACGTGGCCGAGCACAGCAACCGCGCCATGGCGCCACAATACATCTGGGTTGCATTCTACGCCGGAAATGAAGGATCGCTTCTCTTCATCGCATTTGCCCTTTCCGTCCTGGCAGCCCTTGCAGTGTACTTCGCCCCCGCCTCTTTGCGTCCAAGCATGCCGCACATCGGCGCGGTGCTCATGCTCGTGCTGCTCTTCTTTCTGGCGGTGATGGTATTCCTCGCCAATCCCTTCGCACGGCTTGAACTCGTGCCTCCGGACGGCAGGGGCATCAACCCGCTTCTGACGCATCCGGGCATGTTCGTGCACCCGCCCATGCTTATGACCGGCCTCATATCCTTCGCGGTGCCGTTCTCGATTGCGATGGGCTCGCTCCTTGCTGGACGCACCGCCGACGAATGGGTCGACGCCGGCAGGACGTGGGGCATAATCTCGTGGGCGCTGCTCGGCATCGGCCTGCTGCTGGGAGGATGGTGGGCATACACCATCCTGGGTTGGGGTGGGTACTGGGCGTGGGACCCGGTGGAGAACGCTGGATTCATGCCCTGGCTGGTGATTACCGCCTTCATCCACTCGATCATGGTGCAGAAGCGCCGGGGCATGTTCCGAATGTGGAACCTGGCGCTGCTGATCATCGCGTTCGGGTTCGCACAGTTCGGAATGTTCATCAATCGAGGCGGGCCGGTCCCCTCCGTCCACTCATTCGGCCAGTCCACGCTCGGCTGGATCTTCCTGGCATTCATGGGCGCCACGATGCTCGTCTCCTTCGCCGTGTTCTTCTGGCGGTACAACAGCCTGAAGAGCGCGCAGACGCTGGAGTCCGCTCTGTCCCGCGAGGCAGCGTTCCTTGTGAACAACCTGCTGTTTCTGGGAGTTGCATTCGTAACGCTTTGGGGCGTTGTGTATCCCCTTGTATCCGAGCTGTTCCAGGGCGAGATCGTGACGGTAGGCCAGCCATTCTACAACCAGGTCAACGGCCCCATCTTCCTGCTTCTCATCTTGCTGATGGGTGTGGCCCCGTACATTCCCTGGCGGAACGCAAACTGGGCCAGCCTGAGGCGCGCACTACTGGTGCCTGCCGCCGCTGCCTTGGTGGCGGTCGCGGGCCTGCTTCTGATAGGCGTGTACATACCCTGGGCGCTGATCTCGTACGGCCTGTGCGCGTTCGTGACGGCGGGGATACTGCGCGAGTGGGCCAGAGGCGCGCACGCCCGGCACAAGCGCGGCGAGAGCTACCCCGTCGCCTTTGGCAGGCTGATTGCCGCCAACCGGCCTCGATACGGAGGATACGTCGTGCACCTGGCCGTCGTGCTGCTGGCGCTGGGCGTGACCGGTTCCTCCTTCTACGGAATCCAGCGTGACATCGCACTGTCGCCGGGCGAGTCCGCCGACGTGGGCGAGTACACGGTCAAATACATCGGAGCCTCCGCAAGAACATTCTCCGACCGCACCGAGGCAACGGCGGAGGTGCAGGCGTTCCGCGGCGACACATTTCTCGGCACGTACTATCCGCGACGTGACTTCTACCCGAGCTTCAATATCGCCTCAACGCTGGCAGCCATACGGTCCACTCCCCTTGAGGACCTGTACATCATCCCGGGAGAGTTGCTTGACGACGGACGCACAATCCTCCGCGTATACGTGAACCCGCTGGTGATGTGGATGTGGGTCGCGGGGCCGCTGCTGATCGTGGGCGTTACAGTGGCTCTGTGGCCTCAGAGAGAACAGGCGGCCGCCTACGCTTTCTCCCCCGGCGGCTTGGCTGCAGGATCCGGTAGAAGGCCGGAGGCCTCCGCCGGCTGACCTCCATGAGCGCAGTCCGCACTTTCCGTGCCGGGACAACCGGCGCATCGTAGCCATGCCGTATCTCCTCGGCCTACTGCTGGCTCTCGCGGCCGCTGCTCTCATTGCGTGGCCTCTTATACGCTCCCGACTTGCCTCGCCCCTACCACGTCCCAGCGCGCTCGACGCGCTGCGGGAGGTCCGGCGCCAACGGAGCCAGGTGTACGACGACATCCAAACCCTGGGGCTGGATCGTGAGCTTGGACACGTAGCCGCGGACCAGTACTCGGAGGCGTTCGAGGCGCACCGGCTACGCGCCGCCCTTCTTCTCAGGCAGGAGGAGGAGATGATGGCTGAGCTTGCGCCAAGAATGAACGAAATCGAAGACGAGGTGCTGACCTACAGACAGGCAAACGGCAGCGTTATCAAGACGATTGAATGCGAGGACTGCGGCCGTCCTCAGGACGCCGACGCCCCGCTCTGCCCGCGGTGCACGACGGACAGCATCGGCCCTGCAGGCGCGGCCCCGGAGGCGGAGTGAGTCGAGCGTTCGCGGCCGTTCTTGCGTGCCTGGCACTGGCCTCGGCGCTGGAGTTGAGCTCGCCGCCCGCCTCGCTCGCGCAGGTCACGACGGACGTAGAGGGACGCGTGGTCAACGGCACCGCCGGGGAGGAGGCACCCTTCGGGCTTACGGTGACGCTGAGCGTGTTCAGGCTCGGCGACCTGCAGGAGACGCTCGAAACGGTCACCGGCGCCGACGGCGGCTTCGCATTCAGCGACGTGCCGGGCGGTGAGGGTCACGGCTATATCCTCAGCGCCGAATTCGGAGGCATCGTCTACACCTACGAGCGCGACTACCCGCTGACAGTGGAGCCTGTCACACTCATGGTCTACGAGAGCACCGACAGCCGCGACTCCATTGCGGTGTCCTCGCACAGCCTGGTGGTTGGCGGCATCGATCCCGACAGCCAGACCATCGAAATCCTCGAGCTTGTGGGCCTCGAGAACAGCGGTGATCGCTCCTTCCTGTCCGACCTGTCGCAGGCGCAGGCCGGACAGATGGCCTTCCTCCGCTTCTCGCTGCCCACGACCGTCACGGACCTGGACGTGCAGAGCAGCATGAGGGGAGGCACCATCCTGCAGGTGGACCGCGGCTTCGCGATGACAACGCCCGTCAAGCCAGGCGAACACGAAATCGCCTACAGCTTCCGCACCTCGTACTCGGCCGGCAGGCTAACATTCGACCACGGCCTGCCCTTTGGTGCGGCGGCATTCCGCGTGCTCCTGCCGGAGGGCGTGGGCCGCGTTTCGAGCCAAGAGCTACAGGAAATGGAGCCGCTTACGCTCGGCGACAGGACGTACCAGGGACTGGAGGGAAGTGACCTACAGGCCGGCGAGCGTGTGGTGCTCAACTTCACCGATCTACCCCAGCCTTCGCTGTTGGCCCGCGTACGCAGCGCCGCCACGGATGACGCATTCGTGCTGGTGTCGATCCCGATCGCGCTTGGCGCGTGGCTCCTGGCACTGCTGGGATACGTTCTGCTGCGTTCCGGTCGGCCTGCCTCAGCCGCCGCAGGTGTTCAGGCCGACCGTGCCGCAGCCATTGGCGCGATCGCCCTGCTCGACGACCGGTTCCGCAATGGCGAGATCGAGCAGCAGGAGTACCTTCGCGAGAGGTGGGACTTGAAAGACAGGCTACTGATGTCCGCGGAGAGCGATGGGCGCGAACAGGGGGAACCGAGGGCTTGACCAGGCGCGGCGTGGTGCTGGGGGTGGCTCTTGCGGGGTTCGCCGCGCTGTTCGGGCTGCTCGTTTGGGCGCTCTTTCAGTCCGGGGGCCAGCCGGGCGGGCCCGGCGTGAACGAAGTGTTCGGAGAGGTGAGTATCGAGGAGCGAGAGGCCCCCGATTTCACGCTGGAATTGCTCGACGGCGGAACGCTCACGCTGTCGGAGCTGCGCGGCAGCGTAGTCCTGGTCGATTTCTGGGCTTCCTGGTGCGGGCCGTGCCGGGTAGAAGCGCCAACGCTGGTCCAGGTCTACGAGGAGTATCGCGATAGGGGTGTGGAGTTCGTGGGCGTTGGGATTTGGGAGCGACCCGCGGAGGCCGAGGCCTTCATCGAAGAGTTCGGCGTGCCCTACCCCACCGGCCTGGACATCCCGGGTGACATCCTTGTCGAGTACGGCGTCAGGGGCATACCGGAGAAGTACTTCATCGACCGGGACGGCCGCCTTGTGGCCAAGTTCACCGGCCCGTCAGGCGAGGACGACCTGCGCGAAACGCTCGACCGGATGCTGGCCGCCCGAGGCTAAACCGGCGGGTCGCCGTCCCTGATCAACCGCCACCACGCCCGCAGTATCTCCCGATCCCTGTCGAACGCCAGCGGCGGCAGCGAGTCCAGGGCAAAGTAACCCAGCTGGGACACCTCCGGGCCCGGCGCAGCGTCACCCCGCACGCTGTGGCAGTGGTAGGCGGCGACCACGACTGGATGTCCCGACTCTGCGAAAAGGCCCACCAATCCTGTTATCTCGACGCGAAGTCCTGTCTCCTCCAGCACCTCCCTGGCCGCAGCCTGCTCCACGACCTCTCCCCTGTCCACGTAGCCGCCGGGCAGGCTCCAGAGGCCGTAGCCGGGCTGCGTGAGCCTCCGCACGAATAGCACGCGTCCGTCCGACTCCACAACGGTGGTGGCAGCCAGCTTGGGATCATAGAAGACGACTCGTCCACAGGCGGCGCACACGGGCCGCTCCGCGCCGTGGGCAACTCGCGCCTCAAGCGTCCCGCCACACGATGGGCAGAACCGGTCCTGCTGATTCATGGCGTTGACTATACCACACGCGAGCCCGTGTAGCTCTCGCTTCGCATTCCCTTGAAGCGCCGGACACGGCAGACTAGAATATGGGGAATGAAGATCCTCGCGATTGACGTTGGAACCGGCACCCAGGACATCCTCCTGTTCGATTCGCGGCGCGCGGTCGAAAACTCCGTGCAGCTCGTGATGCCGGCTCCAACCGTGATCGCCGCGCAGCGAGTTCGAAGCGCCACCGAAACCCGCAGCGGCGTGGTGTTCACAGGCGTGAACATGGGTGGCGGGCCCGTAACAGGCGCGCTCTCCGACCACATTGCCGCCGGTCTCTCTGCGTTCGCAACCCCTTCAGCCGCCGTGACCTTCGACGATGACCTGGACGTCGTGCGCCGTATGGGCGTGGCCATCGTATCGCAGGAGGAGGCGGACCTCCTGCCGGTCGCGCACGTCCGCCTCGCCGACGTGGACCTGCTCATGGTGCAACGGGCCCTGCAGGCATTTGAGGTGGAGCCGGAGTGGGACGCACTGGCGATCGCCGTATTCGACCACGGCAACGCGCCGCCCGGCTACAGCGACCGGAAGTACCGCTTTGACCACCTGCGAACGCAGGTGGAGTCTGGCGGTTCGGAGGCCGCGTCATTCGTCTACCTGGCCGATGAGGTGCCGGACTACCTGACCCGTATGAGGGCCGTGGTTGACACGGTGGGCGACGATGTACCGCTCCTCATGACCGATACGGCGGTGGCGGCCGTCCTTGGCTCGCTCGAGGACCAGCACGTGGCCGCTCAGGAGTGCAAGGTGGTTGCCAACCTCGGCAACGAGCACACCCTCGCATTCCACCTTCACGGCGACGAGATACTGGGTATCCTGGAGCACCACACCCACGTGCTCAACCGCGAGCGGCTGGAGCAGCACCTGGCCAACCTGGCGACCGGCGCGTCCGACGGAGACGCCGTGTGGCGGGAGCAGGGCCACGGCGCGATAGTGGTCCGCGGCTGCGATGAGATTGGGTTCCTCAGCATCATTGGGCCCATGCGCGGCCTGATGGCGGGCTCCCGGCTGCAACCCTACTTCGCAGCGCCCCACGGCTCCATGATGCTTGCGGGGTCGTTCGGCCTCGTCAGAGGTTGGGCAGAGCGCATGCCATCACATCGCGAGGAGATTCTGCACGCGCTCCGCGCCGTGGGCGAGGATGCGGCGCATCACCACCACTGAGACGGCGCCCGCCAACCACCACGTCATTCCGAGCGAAGCCGAGGGCAAGCGGAGCACAGTCGAGGATTCCAGGACGTCCGTGCAGAGTAGCAAGCTGAATGCAGCCATGGCGCTCTGGGAGACCTGGCCCCGGAGGCCTTTGCCCTGCCAGCTTCGGCAGGGATTCAATGACCCGCAAATCACGCATTCAGACTGGCACAGTAAATGGGGCAAGCTCATTATTCGTTGTGGTGGGTGAAACAGCATGAAATTGGAGTTGGACTACAGAGTGCTTGCCAACGACCGGGACGCCCTTGCCCCGGACGGCTCGGAGATTCGGCTGCTGTCAGAGACGAGCCGAGGGAGCATGGTCCACTGCACTCTGGGTCGGGGAGAGGTGTCAGCGCCTGTTGCCCACAGGTCGGTTGAAGAAGTGTGGTACTTCCTTGAGGGCACAGGACAGGTCTGGCGCAAGCATGGCGACGAGGAGAGGGTCGTGGACGTGACCCCAGGAGGTAGCCTGTCGATTCCTGTTAGGGTTCACTTCCAGTTCAGGGCAACCGGCGACCGCGCCCTGAAGTTCGTGATCGTTACCATGCCGCCTTGGCCTGGCCACGACGAAGCCTACCCCGTGGAAGGCTACTGGCCTGCCTTACCATAGACTTCGAATCTCCCCATGCCTTGAAGAATAGGCAAGCTCACCATGAGCGTGCTACGCGATCAGCCTACCTCCATCACGATCTTCCCGAACACGCCACGGCTGTTGAGCAGCTCCTGCGCCCGCGTGGCCTCGGTCCACGGCAGGACCTCCTGCACGATGGTGCGCAGCGTCCCGTCCTCGAACCACGCCAGCATCTGTTCCCAGCCCGCCTGGGCCTCGTCCGCCTGAGCCTCGTTGAACACGCCCATCGCCTTCACCCACTGCCCCTTCCGCTCCAGCTCCCGCTCCTCGTACTCTGAGCGCGGGCCGGTGTGGCCGCCCACCGTGACAACGCGGCCACCCTCCGCGAGCGCCTTCAGTGTCGCATCGAATGTGGCGCCCCCGACCGTGTCCAGCGCCATGTCCACGCCCCGGCCGTCCGTAAGGCGCAGCAGCTCCTCCGCGACGTCCTGGCTGGAGTAGTTTACGCCCGCCTCCGCGCCAAGCTCGCACCCCCGAGCCACGCGCTCGTCCGAACCGGCGCTGGTGAGCACGCGCGCTCCGAGCGCCTTCGCCAGCTGTATGCCCGCCATGCCGACCCCGCTGCCCGCCGCGTGGATCAACGCCGTCTGTCCTGGAGCGAGTCCCGCCATCTGAAATGCGTACCACGCGGTGAGGAAGACGCACGGCAGAGAGGCCGCGTCGGTCATGGACATGCCGGCGGGAGGGCGATACGCCAGCGCGGCGTTTGTGACTGCGTACTCCGCATAGGCGCCCCTCACGAGCGCCGTAACCGAGTCGCCGGCCTGCCAGCCGGTTACCTCCGCGCCCACCGCTTCGACCACTCCGGCCACGTCCAGCCCGGGAATCCTGGGAGGCTCCGGCTGTCCATCCGGGGCCGTGCGCCTGCGATAGAGGTCGGCGCGATTCAGCCCGATCGCCTGGGCCTTGATCATGACCTGGCTCGCCTCAAGCTCTGGATTCGGAACGTCCTCCAACCGTAGCTCGTCGCCGTCGTCAAGGAAGTGAATTCTGATGGCCTTCACACTGTACCTCCTCTGGATTAGCTCTACCTGATTACCAGTTTCGCATCAGTCCGCCTCGGAGTTTTCATGCGAGTATTCGTCCGGCACGCGCTCTGAGTACGCGGCATTCCGCCTATCGGCCCATCCGCTCAGCCACCGCCGGTACTCGTCGAGGGCGGGCGGCGCCACGAAGAACACCTCCACGCCTTCGGGAAACTGGATCTGGTGCCGCTCGTTGATGAACAGAACTCCGACCTCGTCTTCGCCGAGCGTCTCGTCGATGCGTTGAGCCACGTACTCGTACCGCCTGCGGGTGCCGTCCGCGAGCCACTCGCGCAGCATGGCGGGCACGCGCGAGCTTGCGAACGGCAGCATGAGGCAGCCCTGCAGGTCGAGGGTGTCCAGCAGGGCCTCCGCGTCCTCAGTGGCCTCGTACGAGGCTCCGGCGGCGCACCTCGCCGCTATGAACGCGTGGCATTGCCCGTCCACGCTCTCCATCCTGGCAAGCGCCTCCACACCGCCGTCCGTCACGCTCTCGTGATAGACGTGCCTGACCGGGCCGAGGCCCGACTCCAATGATGCGACCTGGGCGCGGACCTGATCCCAGTAGAGCTCCACGATGGCGCTGCCCTCAGCCTCATCTACGGGAGGCGGGTACACGCGGGGCACCAGAAGCAGCTTCCTCTTGCCCCGGAACGCCTCTGATGAGGGCCGCTCCATTCGACCGAGCTCCTGGCTCATGGCTGCACCTCTGCTGATTCTATCTGGTACGCTGCACATATGGTAGCAGAGATGGCGTGGATTGACACGCCAAGGCGGCCGGAACGTCGTCGTGCCCGCTTGTCCGGCCAGCGTAGGCTTCTCGGATGAGGTGAAGGGCACGACTCGCGCCCCACGCCGTTGACGTTTGGTTAGACTACTTTAGTCGTCCGCATCACGAAACCAAGCGCTTGACAAGAACTCCACGCTGAAATAGTATCGAGTCAGCCGGTTGGCGTTCCGTTAAAGACGCCCGAGCCGGTATTACGCGTGCAGAAAGGGGGACGTCCGATGGTCCTGAGCGACTCAACCGCCACGCATTTCACGCTCCCTCCTGAGCTGCACGGCGGCAGAATCATCAGCCATTCCGGCCGCACCTCTGTGGAACCTCCGAGCCTGCACCGGCCATAGGTATTACCGGCGCAGCTTCGCACTGCAGCGCAGCAGCCCAAGCTAATTTGCGGCTACTGCCATTCCCAAGTCCCTTTCTCACCCTGTCCCAGAGATTTAAGGCCGGACACCCATTGAACCGTCCGACCGGCCAGCCTGCTTACGTTACACCTGAGGAGAGCTATACGTATGGACAACCGAGACATCCGCTACTACTCGTCACTCTACGGCGGATTCTGGAGCTTTGACGTCCGCGACTTCTGCTACATGACTAACCAGTACTTCCCGCCGGACTCCTTCATCGAGGCCCTGAGCCGGAGGCTGACCCGGCTTGTGAAGTCCTACCCGTCCACCAACTGGTACCTCTCCTCCCTCGCGGCCCAGCCGCTCGGCCTGACCCACGAGGAGCTGGTCATTGCCAACGGCGCAAGCGAGCTCATCAGCGCCATTTCGGACCGGTTCGTTTCACGCCTGGCGGTGGCCGTCCCCACCTTCGACGAGTTCGTGAACCGCGCGGCAACGCAGGGCAAGACCGTGTCCGCCTACCAGCTCACCGGCGACTTCCACCTGGACGTGGAAGATTTTGCGCGTCACGTTCTGGAGTCCGGATCCAACGCGGCCCTTCTCATCAACCCGAACAATCCGACCGGGCTATCCACTTCGAAGGCAGACGTCATGCGGTTCCTGGACGCGCTGCGCGGCCTCGACCTTGTCATCGTCGACGAGTCGTTCATCGACTTCGTGGACGCGGACCCGCACCCGTCCATCATGCCTCACCTCGCCGACTACCCAAACGCGATCGTGCTGAAGAGCCTGTCCAAGGCCTACGGCATCCCCGGACTGCGCCTTGGTTATGCCGCCTCCGCGAACCAGAGCAGGATCGCGGAGCTGCGCAGCCACCTGCCCATCTGGGGCATAAACTCCCTGGCGCAGTTCTACCTCGAAACCATCGGGGAGTTCCGGCAGGAGTTCATCGAGTCGTGCGCCGAGGTGAGACGGGCTACGCGTCTTCTCCACGACGGCCTGGAGGACGTGCCTTACCTCACACCCTATCCCACGCATGCCAACTTCGTCTTTAGCCGCGTGGCCGACGGCCTCACATCGACCGAGCTGACCACGCGCCTGTTCGAGCAGAGCCGGATCCTGATCAACGACTGCGGCCGCAAGCGCGGCCTGGACGGCAAATACGTCAGGATGGCGTCCCGCACCGCGGAGGAGAACGCGCAGCTAGTGGAGGCCCTAATGGACCTTGCACGGCCGGAAGCCGCTAGCGGGGCAGCCAGCGCAGCAGGAGGTGCACAGCGATGAAGGCAGTCATACTCGCAGCCGGCCAGGGGTCAAGACTACGTCCGCTCACCAACAACCTGCCAAAGTGCCTGGTGCCAATGTACCGCCGGCCCATGATCGAGTACCAGATGGAGTACCTCGACAGGGCCGGGTTCAGGGAGTGCGTGATTGTGGTTGGCTACCTAGGCGACATGGTGCGCAGACGAATCGGGACCCGATTCGGACGCATCGACGTCAAGTACGTCGCCAACGAGGTCTACGACCGCACGAACAACATCTACTCGCTCTGGCTAGCCCGCCACGAGCTCAACGACGACGTGCTGCTCCTGGAGGGCGACCTGGTCTACGAGTACGGGCTGCTCCAGGACATGCTCAGGAATCAAAGCAGCAACGTGGCGGTGGTCGATCGCTTCCGTCCGCCAATGAACGGCACCGTGATTCTGGCCCAAGACGGCGTCAGCACGGCGATGGTGCTAAAGTCACAGCAGTCGCCCGAATTCGACTTCACGCGCGCACTCAAGACAGTCAATATCTACACGCTCTCACGCGAGAGCCTGTCCACGGCGATTGTTCCAAGGTTGGACGCATTCGTATCCCAGGGACTCACCGGCGAGTACTACGAGGCGGTTATGTCAGACCTCATCGGCCGCGGAGAGCTTCAGATGGCGGTCCACCTCGCCGGCAAGCGCATGTGGACGGAGATCGACACGGAGGAGGAGCTGCACGAGGCCGAACAGCAGTTTGCAGGTCTGTTCACCACATCCCACGCCATGCCGAAGACTGCGGCAGCGCGAGCTTCCGCATACGGCAACGCGGCTTCTGCCGGAGAGCGGCGGGCACGCCAGCAGTAGGCCGCGGCGCGGCCGCCTGCTACCGTGGTCACTCTGAGCGCAGCGAAGAGTCCAAAGCCTGCCGCCATCATGCGCGCCCCGCGGCATAGTGGCGCGGCCTGCTATCCGCCTCGCCCGGGTGCCAGCTCCCTGCTTCCGCAGACTCTTGATTAGCTCCAGCGTTGTCCGCTAGGAAATGCCCTTCACTTGTCATTCTGAGTCCTTCGGCTACGCTCAGGATAAACTCAGCGCAGTGGAGCCGAAGAATCCAAAGCCTCTGCTGGCTCCACCACCCGTCCCCAGAACCGGACCGGTCCTGCCCTCGTAGGGCCGACATTGCACGATCGTCTTGGATTCTTCGCTGCGCTCAGAATGACATTGGAACGCGTCTTGGACGCGAGTTACGCAAAGGTCTGCTTCCGCAGGGATGACGGCGGTAGGAGGTTGACCCGCCCGCCCCGCGCGCTTCTCACGCCCTTCGTTGGCGGCTACAATGACAGCCGCGCACATTGAAACACCTCAGGCGCAAGGAGGACCCAAATGGACCCAGTAGCCTGGGATCGAATTCAAGAGGACCGGCTCATTGAGGGCATCACTCGTCGCATAGTCACCGGCGACAAAGTGATGCTGGGACGCCTGCACTTCCCAAAGGGCGCCAAGGTTCCCGCCCACACCCACGAGAGTGAGCAGATAACCCACGTGGTCAGCGGCGCCCTTCGCTTCGTCGTCGCGGGTGAGGAGATGGTAGTGCACGCCGGCGAGACGCTCGTCATACCGTCGTTCGTCGAGCACAGCGCCGAAGCGCTGGAGGAAACCGACGACATCGACGCGTTCGGCCCCATACGCACGGACTGGCTGGACGGCTCCGACGCATACCTTCGCGCAGACCCGGCTCGGTAGAATCGCCCGGCTAGATCACCCTGCTCTCGCGGAGGAGCACCATCTCGGACGGGCTGAAGCCCATCTCCTGGCTCAGGACACGCTCGTTGTCTTCGCCAAGCATCGGCGCACGGCGGCGCATTCGCCACGGTGTCTTGCTGAACATCGCCGGGTGGCCGGGATAGGCAAACGACTTTCCAAGCTCCGGGTGCTCCACCTCCGGGAAGAAGCCTCTATCGTCGCGGAAGTGCTCGTCCTCCAGGTTCTCCTCCGGCGAGCGGATCACCGCCCACGCAAGCCTGATCTCCTGGCCACCGTGGTAGGACTCGTCCGCGGGCTGCGCGGCGATGAACTCCTCGATTCGCTCCCTGAGGAAGTCCATCTCCGGGCCGCTGCGCACGCCCTGGCTGATTAGCTCCCGGTACTTGTCCTCCTTGAGGCCCTCCGCCATCTCCTTCTCGTCCATCCACGTCACCATGCGGTTCCACCGGTCGAGCGACCTGGGCGGAATGTCGAATCCGTTTATGAGCTTGTTGTCGGAGCTGGTGAACTGGCTCGACGGCGTGGGCGTGAGGCCGTGGTGTCGCCCCGTCTGGCGGATCGGCACCTTCCTATCGAAGAACCAGTTGGGCATGGCAGCCTCGGTCGTGCAGGAAAGCGACTCGTGGATGGACACGTCGACCCACTGGCCCTGGTCCGTGAAGTCACGATAGACCACGGCGGTCATGGTGCCCATCACGCCGAAGTTGCAGCCCGTCGCATAGCCCATCCAGCCGTCGCTGCAGATGGGAGGCGCGTCCTCGATGTGATCGTAGCCGCAGCTGGCCATGATGCCGCCCATGGCCATGGACACCAGGTCGGACGCCTTCATGTCCCTGTAGGGCCCCGTCTGACCGAACGGCGTCAGCGACGTCATCACTATCCGCGGGTTGATCTTGGACAGCTCTTCATAGCCTAGGCCGAGGGAGTCCAGGTAGCCAGGCTGAAACGACTCCAGCACCACGTCCGCCTTCTTCACCATCTCCTTGAGTATGGAGGCGCCGCGGCCAGTGGTGATGTCCAGCGTGATGCTCTCCTTGTTGGTGCTGTGGTACCAGAAGAGCAGGCTGTTGTTGGGGTCCGGCCTGTCCTGGTAGAAAGGGCCGATGTGCCGCGCCGGATGGCCCGCCGGCGGCTCCACGATGGTCACCCTTGCGCCCATGTCCGCCATCATCTTGCCCATGTACATGCCCTTCTCGTCCGTCAGGTCGATGACGACCAGGTCTTCCAGGGCCATGGGCTGTGAATCGAGGTTGCTCGTTATCGTCATTTCGCTCCTCGCTGCACCGGCCGGCGGTGCCTCATCGACTAGAACACCGCCTGTTCGGACATCTCAGCTATCTCAGCCTCGCTGAGGCCCAGCACTTCGGTCAGAATGAAGTTGGTGTCCGACCCCAGCGGCGGCGACCCCTGCCGTATCCTGTGCTCCGTGTGGGAGAACTTGAACGGCAGGCTGTCGGTCTCGAACGGCTCCTCTACCTCCCTGTGCGGCACCTTCTGAATGAACTCCCGTGAGCGAAGCTGTGGGTCTCGCACCACCTTGTCCTCGTTGGTCTGGACCGCGCCTGCGGCCACGCCCGCGCTCTGCAGGCGGTGCATGACCTCGTGGGGCATCTTGTCGATGGTCCACTGCTCGATCAGGCGGTCGAGCTCGTCCTCGTTGGCGACGCGATCGGCGTTGGTTGCGAACTTAGGATCGGACGTCCACTCGGGCGAGCCGATCGCCTTGCAGAACTTCTGCCAGTCCTCTTCCGTGAAGATGGAGATGACGCACCAGCGCTGCCGTGGCTCGCCGGCCACTATTTCGTCGTCGCCTGCGCAGCGGTAGGCGTTGTGGGGCGCGACGCGCGGGTTACTGGAGCGATTGCCCGTCGGGTTGCCGGGCCTGCGATACGGCCGGCCGTTGGCGGTATAGTCCAGGACGGCTGGGCCGGTCAGCACCATGCCGCTCTCCACCTGCGACACGTCCAGCCACTGGCCCTCGCCGGTGCGGTTGCGGTGATGCAACGCCATGAGAGTGGCGATGGCGGCGTTGTAGCCTGCCGTATGATCGAGGAAGCTGTAGCCCCAGCCTGCCGGCCGCTCGCCGGGAAGGCCGGACATGAATGTCAGACCGGACAGGGCCTGGGCCGTGGGCCCCCAAGTGCTGTAGTCGCGCAGGCGGCCTATGTGACCGAAGCCGGTTATGCTCACGTAGATGATGTCCTTCTTCAGCTCGCACTGCTCCTCGTAGGAGAGACCCCACCGCTCCAGGACGCGGGAGCTGAAGTTCTCGATCACAATGTCCGAAACGGACACCAGCTTCTTGATGAGGTCCAGGCCGGCGGGCATCAGGGCGTTGATGGTAATGCTCAGCTTGTTGCGATTGAAGTACTCGAACATGCCGCTGCGGTTGACGCCCGGTATCCCGCCTATGCCGCCGAGAGCGGCGGAGCGTGTGACGTCCATGGCCTGGCCCTGCTCCACCTTGATGACCTGTGCGCCCAGGTCACCGAGAATGCGGGTGCACTGCGGCCCAGCCACGATGTGTGTGAAGTCCAGTACGCGAACGCCCTCCAAGGGTAGGGGCTTTGCCATGGTGTCCTCCTCACTCCAGAATTGCGGACGCCTCATTGGGCCATGGCACGAGGAGTCGGTGGCAGCGTGCCAAGACCGGCCTGCCCGGGAAGGGTAGGCCTGCGCTGGAATATAGCACCACGCCAATTCAGGTGTCAATTCGTGGCGCAGGCCGCGGCCCTCGGAGCCGCCAATTAAGAGCTCGTGCACCCCCAATGCTCGGTTGTCACTGGGATCGACAGAAATTGCGCGCGGCTGACTCTGGAGGCAGCGAGAGGTCATGGTTGACTTCCCGCACCGCTCCGGTTCAGCCGGATATCCTCAATTGCGCCGCCCGACTGGTTCTGGCCTAGTCAAGTGGTCTACGACTGCAAATGCATACCCCATTGAATAGACGAGCGCTTGACGTTCTTCGCAAGTCCTGAATATCATTCTAACGTCTCGCTCTTACTGCGCTCCGAGATCGAAGACTGCCAATCGGGGACATTCCGGATTGGGCGCTGAGTAGTCGCAGGCCGCAGGGCCCGGACTTGCCGTGACGACGGGCCGACGCCTGCGCCGCGCTCTCTTTGTTGTAGACGGACGGGAACATCTCTAGCACATTTGGAGGCTCAGGCATGTCAACGGACCCAAGAGCACAGGCGGAGGTCCAGCTTCGGCGCATCGAGGAAGCCCTGGGGAAGACGGCTGCCGAGGTGGCAGACGAGATCGGGCGGAATGGAATCGAGCGTCATTCCGAGGTCGTCGCGTTTCTCAAGACCACTCACGGTCTCACCCACGGGAACGCCAACCTGCTCGCTCAGGTGGTTCGCGAACGGCTCGCGGGCGGGCCAATGGCTCCGGAGGACCAGTTGGCCGCTCAGTACTCAGGCTCCAAGGCGGCGCTGCTCCCAACCTACCACGCACTTTCGGCAGTTGCCGAAAGCATTGGGCCCGATGTTGTGACAGTGGTCCAGAAAACCGGCGTGAGCTTTCGCAGAAAGAAGCAGTTTGCGCTCATTCAGGCGCCCTCCGCGAAGCGCATACAGCTGGGACTGAACCTCGGCGCTACGCCTGAAGACCCCCGAGTAGTTTCGACGAGCGGGATGTGTACGCACGGCGTCGACATTGCGAGTCCGGACGAAGTCGACGCCGACGTTGCGGCGTGGATCCAAGCCTCTTACGACCGCGCCGGATAGGCAGCTAAGGACTCCTAACCGTGGAAATAGTCGCTCGCAATGACGGCAAGGGGGCAGGACACCTGCTGAGTCCCGTACAGACTCCAGCTAAACCGGACGTACCACCCCTACCTCTACAGGCGCGTCGGGGCCATCTTGAGAGGAGTCAATTTGCGCTTCCACCTCGCCGCCGTCCACGGACCTGACCGGCACGCCGTCGCGGTACGTTACTCGGTTGCCCGGAAGGGCCGGCACGCGCTCGCCCGGCGAGAGGATCCCCACCAGGTTCAGCGGGTCCACCGCGGACAGCGTCACAATCTCGCCTTCGGCCTCAGCGTGTCGAAGGCTTCTCAGCAGCGCAACCGCCTCCGGCAGCGCGAACTGCTCGCCCACGAAGCCCGACACGAACCGCCCTCCGCGAATCTCGCCACGCGCCTCCATTCGCCTCAAGAGGCGGACCAGCTCGCGCCACGGCGCCGCGGACGACTCCCTCGCCAGCAGCTCCGGGAAGAGTACGCCATACCGGGCCAGAAGCTGCCGGGCGCGCTCCTCTGTCAGGTCGTCGGGAGGCCGCAGGGTCTCGAGAGCCGACCACCGGCTGAATCCGCCCCTGCGACGTGGAGCAGCCCGTTTCGACCGGGTGGACCGGCGGGCGGGAGCGGCCGAGTCGCTGCCTCGCACGCGCCGCCTCAACGCCTCCATGCCGTCTGAGGTGACGCGGCCGGCGGCAGCCAGCTGCCACAGGATGTCCTCTACGTCGGACGGCAGCCGGCGAGTGGCGGCGATTATGTCGGCCGTAAATGACGCGCCACGTCGGGTGAGAAGCTCAAGTACCTCGCGGCAGCCGCCCGAGAGATGAGAGTCGTCCGAGAGAGTCTGCTCCAGCAGCCAGTCGAGTGACTCACGCAGCGCGAGGGTTATGGGCGTTGCTCTGGTCAGCGAGCCGCGTCCCGATGTTGAGCTTCCGTTTCCGTTGGAACGGCTCAGCCGACCCCAAGTCACCTCACCTTCCCAGCACAGCCTGTCCAACAGCTCAGGGCTGTAGTTTGCCACGCGCATGGGCAGGATCTCCGCCTCCCACGCGCCCGCGGCGGCCTCGAACCCCTGCAGCTGCTCGATGGCCTCCAGCACCCCGTCCTCAGCGTGAAGACGTTGGTGCGGGAGCACGTGCTGCCAGCGCAGCAGGAAACGCATGAAGACGGCGGGCGAGACCGGCTCCACCTCCCTGCGGAGGCGCCCGATGGTGGCGTGATGGATGCGCGCCAGCACGCGTCTGTCGCACATCTCCTCCTCGACGACGCCGGGGCGGAACCTGCCCCCTAGAAGCTGACCTTGGGCCTCGAGCCGGGCCACGGCTATCGCCACGTCCGACCGAGAGAGTCCCAGTCCGTCTGCCATCTCGCCGGCGGTGAACGGCCCGCCGCACTCCACCCAGCCTCGCAGTACCTCCACGACCGCCTCCTCGCGCTCCACCTCGGCCGCGGCCGGCCCAGCGAATGCAGGCTCCAGCGTCGCGTCCGGGTACACGGTCAGCGCCATGGAGACACGCTCGGCGGCAACCCACGCGAAGGGAACGCCTCCGCGATGCAGCAGGTACGCAAGGCCGTCATCCACAAGGGCGCGGTACCACACCTCCCGCGACTCCGCGGGCGCGCTCCACTCAGGCCACCGGGCTGCAAGAGGCAGCACGCCCAGAACAAGGAGCGCGTCGTGAAGCTCAGCAGCGTCGCGCACCAGAGGCCAGGCGTGCTCCGACTCCAGCCGGATGGCATCGGGGTCCAGCGCAGTCAGGTCACGGGCGTCCGGGAGAGCCCGGCGCAGGGGCACAGCGCGGGCGCGGCGCTCCTCCAGCGGTGCGTCGTCGAGGAAGGCGTATGGCATGGTGTTCAGAAGCTGGTGGGCAAAGACCGAGGGCTGCACGGTGTCGCGGGCAAATACCTCGATTTCGCCCGACTCTATCGAGGCGAGCACCGCCTTCAGCCCGTCCACGTCCATTGCCTCCGTGAGGCAGTCGCGAACTGTCTCGAACACCAGCGGATGGTCGGGAACCTCGATGTCGCCGGGCATGGCGTTGTCCTGGCAGGCAACCTGCTCAGGGAACACGGCGGCCAGCAGGTCGTCGGAGCGCATCCGCAGGAGCTGAGCCGGCACCTTGCGACCGCCGGCAAATCGCATGACGGCCAGGGCGCGCGTTGCATCCCATCGCCATCGCGTCCCGAATAGAGGCGCCTGCAGCACCGCCTGAAGCAGCACCTCCTCGGCGTTGGCCGAGCGTATATACCTGAACACATCCTCCAGAGGGAAGGACTGCGAAGGCCCCAGCGAGAAATTCACTCCGTCATCGGTGGCGGCGGCCTGAAGCTCAAAGTCGAACGTGCGGCAGATCTTCTTTCGCAGCGCCATGCCCCACGCTCGGTTTATGCGCGAGCCGAACGGGGCGTGGATCACAAGCTGCATGCCGCCACTTTCGTCGAAGAACCGCTCCGCGACCACGCGCCGTGCCGTGGGCACCATGCCCAGCACACGAACACCCTCCGCCATGTAGGCCACGAGCTGCCCCGCGACCTCGTTGTCCACGCCGGCCTCGTCCATCACCCAACGCACGGCGGTTTGCCGGCGCTCCAGGCGCTGCGACATCGCCTCCCGCAGCTCCGTCACCTCCTGCGAGAGCTCCCACGTCCGGCCGGGCGCCTCTCCGAGCCAGAAGGGTATGCTGGGCGCGAGTCCTTGTGCATCTTCCACCCTGACCCGCCCGCTCTCGATTCGCCGAATCTTCCACGGGCTGTTGCCGAGCAGGAACACGTCTCCCGCCATGCTCTCGATGGCAAAGTCCTCGTTGACGGTGCCCACGAAGACATTCTCCGGCTCGGCAATGACGTCGTAGTCGGCGTTGTCGGGGATGGCTCCTCCGCCGGTCATGGCGGCGATTCGCGCGCCCCGTCGCCCGGTGAGACGGCCGTGCACGCCGTCGCGGTGGAGGTATGCGCCGCCGCCGCCGCGCCGCGAGGTGAATCCCTCGGACAGCACCTGCGTTATCTGATCGAACTTTTCACGGCTCAGGTAGCGGTACGGGTATGCCTGCCTGCACAGGTCGAACAGCGCGTCCTCGCTCCACTCTTCCACCGCACAGGCTGCCACCATCTGCTGCGCCATGACGTCCAGAGGCCAGGGTGGTATTCGAAGTGTGTCCAACTCTCCCCTGCGAACGGCCCTGAGCAGCGCAGTACACTCCACCAGCTCGTCGCGGGTCATGGGGAAGAGACGGCCCTTGGGCACACCGCCCAGGCTGTGGCCAGAACGCCCTATACGCTGAAGCAGCAGCCCTATTGAGCGAGGCGAGCCTATCTGGCACACCAGGTCAACGTCGCCTATGTCTATGCCAAGCTCCAGTGAGGCGGTCGCCACGCACACCTTCACCTCTCCCCGCTTGAGCTTGTCCTCAGCAGCCAGCCGCGTAGCGCGGGAGAGGCTGCCGTGATGCGCCACGACCGCGCTCTCACCAAGCCGCTCAGAAAGCTGGTGCGACAGTCTCTCGACCAGCCTGCGGGTGTTGACGAACACCAGTGTCGTGTCGTGGGCCTGCACCAGTTCCGCCACGTCGTCCAGCGTCTCGCCCCACTGCTCGTGGCTGGCGATTGGGCCGAGCTCACGCTTGGGCAGCCGGATCGCCAGGTCGATCTTGCGGGCGTGGCCGGTGTCAACGACCAGGCAGTTCGGAGTGCCGTCCCCGTCGATGTGGGCGTTGCCGACCAGGAAGCGGGCCATCTCTTCGATTGGCCGCTGTGTCGCGGACAGGCCGACGCGGGTAATCGGAGCGTCGGTAAGGGCGCACAGTCTCTCCACGGAGAGTGCCAGATGGGAGCCGCGCTTGTCGTCGGCCACAGCGTGAATCTCGTCGAGTATCAGCGTTTGCACGCCCTTCAGCCCCCTGCGCCCGCTCTCCGACGTGAGCAGTATGTACAGAGACTCCGGCGTGGTGATCAGGATGTGGGGTGGCTGCTTTGCCATCTTCTGCCGCTCGTAGGCCGGGGTGTCGCCGGTGCGGACGGTGGCCCGTATTTCAGGGAGGATCAGGCCCCGCTCCAGGGCAAGCGCCTGAATCTCGCTGAGAGGGGCCTCCAGGTTCTTGCGTATGTCGTTCGAAAGGGCCTTGAGCGGCGAAACGTAGACCACCTGCGTCGTGTCCGGGAGGTCGCCCGTGAGGGCGCGGCGCACCAGCCCGTCGATGCACATCAGGAATGCAGCCAGCGTCTTGCCGGAGCCGGTGGGGGCGGCTATGAGCGTGTGGCGGCCCCGTGCGATGGCCGGCCAGCCGAGGCACTGCGCCTCCGTGGGCGCGTCGAAGCGGGACAGGAACCAGTCACGTACCAGGGGGTGAAGCTCTGTCAAGGACATGTGGCGATTCTAGCACAAATGGACGGAAGAATTCCAGACTCTAGTCGAAGAGCACTGCCGCTCCGGGCACCACGCCGAGCGCCTCAGCCAGTCCCGCGTTCATCTCCATCGCGTATCGTGCCGGCCTAGCCGATGTATACACGATCAGCTCGCTGTCCGGCGCGCCGGGTTGCGGGATCATCGTCTGCACGTCCACGACCATGCCATTCGAGTCCAGGAAGAGGATGTCCAGCGGAATGAGCGTACCCTTCATCCAGAAGCTGAGCCGGCGCTCGGATTCAAACACGAACAGCATCGCGTAGTCGTCCGGTATGCGCTGCTGGCCCATCAGGCCTCGGGCGCGCTCCGCAGGCGTGCTTACGACCTCAAGCTGGAAGACCTGCCCCGCTATCAGCGCCTCGGACGCGCTCGCGGCTCCCGCCTCCGGGTCCGGCGGCCCGAACCGCGAGAGGTCGCCCTGCGTGGCTGTTGGAGTCGACGTTGCGGTCGTGGTTGGCGTGGAGGCCGCAGTTGCAGTGGCGGCCGGCGGAGGCGCAGGAGTCGGGGTCGCGGTCGGCGCGGGCGTCAGCGTGGCTAGTGGGGTTGACGAGGGCGACGGGGTATGCGTCTGAGGAGCGGCCGCAGTAGCCGTCGCCGCGGGCATGGCAGTCGGCGTGGCCGCGGTCGTCGCTGTTGGTGACGGCTCATCCCCACTACAGCCCGCGGTCAACGCCGTCAGCACAAGCAGAAAGAGGCCGCGCCTCGCCGCCGACTCTGCGGCGAGGAGGTTGTGACGTATCCGGAACACGCAGCGAGTGTACCGGCTATCCCGCCCTCCGGCAATCCACACCCTCCGGCGATTGGTCACTCCGGCGGCTCCGTGGTAGAATGGCTGCGGTTGCCGCTTCCACCGCCGCTTGTGCCATCGCACACGGCGTCAAGGTCCCCGCAGCGGCGCACTCAATTATTCGGACGGTAGAGATGAACACTGACCAGCTGAGGGAGCTCCTGCCGATCACTCGCGACCTAATCTACCTGAACACCGGGTGGGCCGGCCCAACGCCCACGTCGGCGCTCCGCCGCGTGGCGGAGACGCTGGAGCAGGAGGCCATGATAGGACCCGCAAGCGCCCGCGGGGTCGAACTCACGCGGGAGGCGAATCGAGAGGCCACTGCGGCCGCCGCCAGCCTGCTCGGCGCCTCCGAAGACGACGTCATCCTCACACACAGCACTCGCGAGGGCGTGAACGTAGTCATCTACGGCATGGACTGGCAGCCGGGCGACGAGCTGCTCATCTGCGACCTCGAGCACCCCGCGCTAACGGCTCCCGCAAAGGTCGTGGCAGAACGCAATGGTGTGAACGTGACGTCCGCGCCGATCCAGCCCATGTCCACGGCCGCAGAGGCGCTTGACCTCGTCAAGTCCGCGATCACCGAACGCACGAAGCTGGTGGGCCTAAGCCACATTCAGTTCACCTGCGGCCTGCGCTTGCCCATCGGTGAAATCACGGCGGCGGCGCACGCGGCCGGGGTGCCAGTGCTGGTGGACGGCGCGCAAAGCGTCGGCCAGATCGCCGTAAACGTCACCGACCTGGCCTGCGACTTCTACACAATGTCCGGCCAGAAGTGGCCGATGGGACCGGTGGGCACCGGCGCCCTGTACGTTCACCCGGACCGGCGCGAAATGCTGGAGCCTCTGTTTTCGACCAACGCGCTGGAGGCAGGTCGGCAAGGGTTCCGACGCGGCGCATTGGGGCGCTTCTCGCTGGTCTCCAACAGCCCAGGCCTGGCAGCCGGCCTCACCGAGAGCCTGCGGCTGGTATCGGAGATTGGCATCGAACGCATCGAGGCGCACGCCATGCGCCTGGGAAACATGCTCCGCGAGCGCGCGACCATGATCAAGGGCTGTGAGCTGCTGAGCACGACGGACCAGGATTCCGCGTGCGGGCTGGTCACGCTCGGACTTGAAGGCTGGCCGCCGGAGGACCTCGTCTCCGCGTTGCAGAACAGGTTCAGCATCGTGGGGCGGACCGTCCACGGCCCGGACGGCGTGCGTTTCAGCACACACTACTTCAACACGGCCAGCGAGGTGGACAAGGTGGCAGAGGTCCTGGAACGACTGGTCGCGGAGGGACACCGGGCGCAGGAGTAGCCCGGCGCGCCAGGCCGCCCTCGCACACGGCGGCGCCTTCAGGCCACCTCAAGCGCCAACGCCATGCGCATAGGGCTGATTGCGGACACCCACCTGCCGTCCACCATCCGCGAGCCCTGGCCGGAGGTTGCTGTTGCCTTCCGGGACGTGGAGCTGATTCTCCACGCAGGCGACATCGTTACGTCCGGTGTGCTGGACTGGCTTGAGAGTATCGCGCCAGTGCTGGCAGCCCTCGGCAACAACGACTTCGACCTGGACGACCCGCGAGTCAAGCCAACCCACACTCTGGACGTGGAGGGTTGGCGAATCGGAATGCTCCACGACGTCACCTCCGGCATCCGGTTTGAGTCCCCGGTGGACGTGCTGGTCAGCGGGCACACCCACTACGAGCGGCTTGCCCTGCTCGACGGAGTGGTCTATGCGAACTCAGGCAGCCCCACGCTGCCCCATCACCTGTCGACGCGACTGGGCACCGTCGGCGTGATTGAAGTGGATGCGGAACGGCTGTCGGCAAGGATAGTTCGACTCGGCGACGGGACGGCCGCGCTTCCGAACCCGGGCGTTGAGCTACGGCTGGAGATCAGCCGCCGAGAGCTCCTGGAATCGCGGTGCTCCGCTCGGCGGCTGTGAAGGCTTACGGGAGAATCGACGCTTCCGGTATAATTCGACGCAAATTCAGGACGGAGGCTTGAAGATGACCAAGGCGACCCTGTACTGGTGGAGCCGCTGATCCACGTGCCGAAGGGTGCGAGCGTGGCTCCACGAGAATAACATAGAATTTGAGGAACGCGACTTTTTCAAGGACAGATTCGACGCGGATGAGCTGAGGGTCCTTCTGGGCGGCATCAGGGTCTCAGACGCCTTTGCCTGGAACAGCCCATCGTTCAAGGATCTCGGGCTGACCGCCTCCGAACTTGACGACGGCCGGATGCTAGAGCTGATGATCCAGGAGCCGCGGCTAATCAGAAGGCCGCTGGTCAGCGTGGATGGCAGGCTTGTGATAGGTGCGTCGCAGAGGACGCTGGAGGAGGCGCTGGGCTAGCCTCGTCAGCACGAATACTGCAGGTGGAGATCGACTACTTGAAGGGCGGCCTGTATATGTCCGTGGCAAACGGGTCCACGGGTTGCTTCCTGCGCTTCTTTCGCTTGTTCCACTGGACAATGGGCCACCAGATGGGAAGTGTCAGGTATTTGACGGTGGCCTCCATGATCTCCCACATCTTGTCAGCGGCCCTGAGGTGTCCGGTGCTGTAGCCGTGGCGAGTGTGGTGAGTCGACCGCTCGGCCCAGTACTCCATGCGGTCATGCTGGAAGGGATCATTGGGCATCATGGCGGCTGCCTCGCTTTCGACCGGGGAGTATGCCGACTATAGCACGGAAGCCTCGGCAGGGCAATTGCCACACGAAGCGCCTCTTCCGGCGTCAGGGCCGCCCGCGGTCCATTAACGCTCGCCGGCTAGCGGTGAGCAGTCCTCCCGCCAAGCGAGTTTCCACTGCCCGACCCTCACGTGCCCGTCGGGCTTAGTCCATGCGCTTGACCTTGCCTACTGAGGCAGCAGCCTCGGATAGGTCTCGACCTCCCGCTCGATGGACTTCAGCCGTGCGGCAACGTCTCGGGAGGCCGGCATCACCGCATTGCAGCGCTCACACCACACATGGTCAATGGTTGCCAGCATCATGTTTTCCTTCTTCTCGGAGATGCTGCCCACCTCGGACCCGCACTCTCTGCACAGCTGCACTATGTTGATCATGTCCCCAGGCATGTTAACCTCCGATTCACAGGTCGCTCGCGCAACTCACCCAGCCCATGCCCTCCAATGATACCACGAACCTGGCCCGCGCCCGCAATCGGACAGGTAGGCGCCTCCAATGGTCCGGCCTGCCGAAGACGCAATACCTTGGCTTCACCACTCAGCGCGACTGGCGAATGCCCAGCCCTTTAAGCGTCCAGCTTCTGAAGCAGCATCTCGGCCCATTGACGGAACGGTTCGTCCGTGTCCAGGCCGCAGTGCGGGCAGTCCAGGTCGCCCAGCCTGAGCCGAGTGCCGCATTCCGGGCAGGACACCGACTCGTAGAGGCTGCTCAGTACCTTCACCAATCTTTCGTCGTTGTTCAACACGTCCTCTCGAACCTACCAAGTCTACCGCAGTCTCGCTCCCCGGTTGTCGCTTCCATCCCCTGCACAGGCGTTGCGAGCGCCGCGCGGGACGGCTCACGGCCACACTGCATCTTATTCCACAAACTGTAAGACCTCAATTCTTGGCCTAGACTAGACCGCGGCTTTCCGAGCGATTAGACTATAGGGAATGCCCATAAGTCTTGGGACACGGGAGCAATGATAAATCGAGACATGCTTTATACCAGGGAGCAGCGCAGCAACACCCGCAAGTGGTTGGTCCTGCTGGTAGTCGCCTCCCTGGTTACCCTGGCAATCGGCCTGTCGGTCGGGGGGGCCCTTCAGAGTTCGCCGGAGGTCGATACCAGCGAACTGGATGAGCAGGTCGAAGAGCTCAAGTCGGAGGTCGCGCAGGTGCAGTCGCAGCTCGACGCCGAGAAAGGCGAGAAAGACACGCTGTTGACCTCCCTGGACGCAGCCAACCGCGCCGGCTCCGACCTCCGAGGCCAGCTTGAGGATGCCAATGCCAGGGCAACGACCGCTGAGACTGCTCTCAGAGAAAAGGAAACGGAGCTGGCGTCCGGCGTTGAGGCCGTTTCCGGCCTCGAGGCGCAGTACAGCGAACTCACCGGGCGGGTGAATACTCTGCAGAGTCGCGTGGATGGCCTGGATGGTCTCTCAGACGCAGCGGAGAGCCACCGGCTGCTGCTGGTGGAACTGCGAAGAGACCCGCCGGACTCCCGCGAAGGGGCGTTCGAGTACTGGAACACGATGAAGGATAGCGCCGTGCGGGCCAACCCCGCGCTCTCCTCTCCCGCTGACCGCGTCATCCTCAAGATCGACAACTTCTTTGACTGGGCAGAACGAAGCCCCAACGCGGAGCCGACCTCCGACGAGTACATCACGTGGCTGGCGGAGCGCCTCACTTCCGGGGCTGCCGGATACCAGGAGTCCGCGGACGCCTTCTTCAAGGAGGCATTGCTCTCCGCGATATCCCAGCTGGAGGCGATTGTAGGCCGGCTGAACTGACGCCTGCCGAACTGCCGGTTAACGGCCACTTCCGGGTGCTCGCCTCCCTCGCCATGCTAACGCCAAGAGACTTTGAGAATGGAGCAAAGATGACAAGGAGATTCCTGAGGGGGAGCGCCCTCCTCGCACTACTACTCCTGACGGCGACCATCGCAAGCCCAGCGCTGGCCGCCCACGAGGAAGGCCCCACCTTCAAGTGGCCGCGGCCGCTGAACTTCGCGCTCATCGAGGCGTTCGATAAGAACCTGTCCGGCTCCATGTGGCTCATGTCGAAGGGACTAGACCCGCGCCTGACCACCGCCAAGGGCAACCCGCTGGGCGCCGAGTTCAAGCCGCAGGACGCCCAGATTCGTGGCATCACCCCTCAGTCCGGCGGCGGCGGTCAGGGCCCGCTGGTACCCTACCGCAACCCTTCGCCAAAGTTCAGTCGCAACATCCTCGTGACCCGCGACTTCAGCCGTGTCCCCTTCCAGACTGAGCCTCACCTTGCCGTCAATCCCAAGGACCCGGAGCACCTGATCCTGGGCCTGATCGACTATAACTTCCCGGGCATAACCACCTACAACTCGATCGACGCCGGCGTCACGTGGGAGGGACCGTACCAGGTCAAGTACCCCTCGGGCGATCTGGGCGGCGCCGGTGACCCCGTCCTGGCCTTCGACCGCGAGGGCAACGCCTACGCTGCGTCCATCTCCATTGACGTGGAGGAGTTCACCATCAGGAATTCCGTGGGCAGCGCTGCCGTGTCATCCATTCCCATATCCGTCTCCCGTGACGGCGGCTACACCTGGGAGGAGTCCATAGCCTCCGCGGAGAGCCACGTGGACACCGGACCGCCCATAGAAAGCGAAGAGGGACGCACCACGTACGACCTGAGGCTCCCCTTCCTGGACAAGCCCTGGCTGGCAGTCGGGCCCAGCCGCACCGACCCGGACAAGGACATCATCTACGTCACCTACACCAAGTTCGTGACCGTCTTCCCCATCTTCTTCCTCTTCGACGTAGAGGCCTTCACGCTGGTGCCCCGCACCGAGACCAGCATCGAAATGGTAACCTCGGAGGACGGCGGACAAACGTGGAGCGATCCGGTCACAATAAGCCCAATCGTGGAAAGCTCGCAGGGGGAGGACGCCCCAAAGCGCGTGGTACAGGGCTCGCAGCCCGCCGTCGCGCCGGATGGCACGGTCTACGTCAACTGGGTCGATAGCACGGATGACGACTCCTTCGAGGGGCGGGCGGAGATATACGTAGCCTCGTCCAGGGACGACGGCCAGACCTGGAATACCGTCCGCGCATCCGACTTCAACGAGATTCCGTTCAGCCCGCGCAACACCTTCTTCCGCTACTGGGGCGCCAACTTCCCGCAGATCACCACCGGCCCGGGCGGCGAGGTCTACGTGGTGTACACCGGCCTGCCGCCGGACAAGACCACGGACGACGGCGACATCTTCTTCGTGGCGTCCACGGACGGAGGCAAGACCTGGACTTCCAAGAAGGCGCTGAACGACGACGACACAACTCGTCTCCAGTTCTTCCCCTCCATCTCCGCAGGTCCGGACGGTGTCCTTCACGCCATGTGGGGCGACATGCGCGACGACCCGGTGGAGGCTCGGTACCACGTCTACTATACCAGCTCGGAGGACGGGGGCGAGACGTGGATCGAGAACGCACGCGTCACGGACTTCCCGTCCAATCCCAACTACGCATTCCCCGGCGGCGCCTTCATAGGCGACTACTTCACCATTGTCGCAACGGAGGACGAGGTGTACATGGCGTGGCCGGACGCACGCCTCGGCGAGTTCGGTGGGCAGAACCAGAAGATCGCGTTCGCACGCAGGGAGCTTATGCCCCTGCCGTCCATCTTCCTCTCGCCTCCGTCGGGGCCGGGCGGAAAGGACATCACCATCCAGGGGTCCAACTTTCAGCCGGACCAGGACGTGTTCCTCGAGATCAGCGGCGCCGTGGTGAGCACCGTCAGGAGCGACGACGACGGCAGGTTCACGGCGAGGTTGTTCATTCCCATATCAGGCGAGGGCGCGCACGACTTCCGCGCCATAGACGCCTCCGGAAACATCGCTGCCGGCTCCTTCTTCATGGACTTCGGCTTCGATAACATCCAGGTCGCAGTGGATACCATCATCAATCAGCTTGAAACCACTACGGATGGAGACCTGAACGGAGACACGACCGCGCAGTTGTCCGCAATTCAGGCGGCCGTGCAAGACCTGGACCAGCTGCCGCAGATACGCACGGCGCTGGAGAACCTGGAAACCGGCGAAGGCACAACTGCGCAGGAGGGCCTGCCAGTCTGGGTGCTCGCCGCCGTAGCCCTGCCAATGGCAACCGGCGCGCTGCTGTTTGGACTGTTCATTGGCGCACGCATGGGGCGCAGGGAGACTCTCTAAAGGTCCTGCGGCGGCCCGCAAGCATCTAACATCGAGATGATTAAAATGAGATCGAACATCGCCAAGCGACTCCTCCTGCTGGCACTGGCGCCTGCACTCTTCATGGTGCTATCCGCGCCCTCATTCCAGGACTACTCACCGCCGCACTCCCAGCCAGGGCCGGCCACGGACACGATCAACTTCAGCGCCTTTGACGTTGGCATCGCCTCGCGGGAACTTGAGGCCGGCGCAATGGACATGTACATCTTCAGCCTCAAGACACCGGCTGCAGAGGCGCTCCGGGACAACCCGGACATCACCGTGTACCAGGCGCCCGCCTCCACAGCCTCAATAATCCTGAACCCCGCTCCGGCGCGGGAGGGCGAGCTGAACCCCCTCTCCATAAGAGAGGTGCGTCAGGCCATCCAGTTTGTGGTCAACAGGCCGTTCATCGCGCAGGAGATCTACAAGGGCTTTGCACTGCCCATGCTCACCCACGTCAGCCCCAGCGATTTCGACTACCTGACGGTCTACAACCTGGCCAGAGAGTCGAGGATCACCTACGATCCTGGGCTGGCTGCCGAAATGGTTTCGCAGGCCATGACCGAGGCCGGCGCGGTGATGCAGGACGACTTCTGGCACTTCAACGACCAGCGCGTCAACCTGAAGTTCATCGTGCGGACGGAGGACGAGCGGTGGGACATCGGCAACGACCTGCGCGCCAACCTGGAGACGCTCGGCTTCTCGGTGACGCTTATTCCGATGCAGTTCGGGCCGGCCATCTTCACCGTGTACGGCACGGACCCGCAGCTCTTCCAGTGGCACCTATACACCGAGGGCTGGGGCCGCGGCGCGCCGCAGCGCTACGACTTCGGCAACATCAACTCGATGTGCTCGCCGTGGCTGGGAAACATGCCGGGCTGGCAGGAGGTGGGATTCTGGCAGTACGAGTCGCCTGAGCTGGACGACCTGGGCCAGCGCATCTTCACCGGCGACTTTGACGGGCTGGAGGAGCGTAACCGGCTGTACGTTGAGGCAACCGAGGCGTGCCTGGAGGAGTCCGTCCGAATCTGGGTAGTCACCGCCGTGAACAACCTGCCTGCCTTGTCCAACATCGAAGGCATCACGGAGGACGTCATCTCCGGTCCTCGCAGCTTTTGGACGCTTAGGGAGGCCCATGTTCCCGGCAACACCGAAGAGCTGAACGTTGGCAACTTGTGGGTCTGGACCAACCGCACCACCTGGAACCCGGTGGGCGGTTTCGGCGACGTCTACAGCAACGACATCTGGAACAACGTGCGCGATACGCCCCTGGCCACTCACCCGTTCACGGGCGTGCCCATCCCCTTCCGCGCAGACTACGAGGTGGAGACCGCAGGCCCCGGCGCCAGCCTGGACGTGCCCGCGGACGCATTCCAGTGGGACGCAGGCGCGGACAGCTGGAGCAGCGTCCCCGCAGACACGCGCGCGACCAGCAAGGTCACGTTCGACTACTCGAAGTACTTCCAGTCGAACTGGCACCACGGCAAGCCCATAACAATGGCGGACGTCATCTACTCCATCGCCCAGACATTCGACCTGGTCTACGACGAGGAGAAGGCCAACATCGAGGTGTCCATCTCCACCACCAGCAAGCCCTTCACCGACACCTTCCGCGGCTTCCGGATCACGGAGGATAACCAGCTCGAGGTCTACGTGGACTACTGGCACTTCGTGGACGACTACATCGCCCAGTACGCCAACATCTCCGGAGTCACCATGCCGTGGGAGGTGCTGGCGGCCATGGACGACATGGTCTTCGAGCAGAGGATTGTGGCCTACAGCGACACCGCTGCAGCCCGGTTCAACGTGGACCCGATAAGCCTGGTGCTCGACAGGTTCGCAAGGCTCACCAGGAACACGCTCAGGGACTTTGCGGAGGACGAGCTGCTGCCGGACAACGTGTTCGACGTGAACGGCAAGTCCCTGGTCACCGGCGAGGAGGCCTCCGAGCGATACGCCGCAGCAATCGAGTGGTTCTCTGACAAGGGCCACATGGTCATCAGCAACGGCCCATACCTGCTGGAGACGTTCGACAGCAGCGCACAGTTCGCACAGATCACGGCATTCCGGGACCCGGGCTACCCCTTCAAGCCGGGCGACCTCTACTACGGCAAGCCCCAGACGCTCCGCATCACGAGCGTTGACGGAGCCGCACTTGTGGAGGGCAGCGGGATGAGCGCCACGGTTTCCGTGGAAGGCCCCGGGGAGCTTTCGGTGCAGTACGTGTTCCAGGACCCGGCCACGGGCGAGATCATCGCATCCGGGCCGGCGCAAGCCGAGTCGGGCGGCACGTTCCGCGTGGACGTTAGCGCAGACGTGGCCGCGGGCCTCGCCGGCGACCTGTACCATCTGTACGTGGCGGCCTACTCGGACGAACTCTCCACGCTGCTGGAACAGCGAGTAGACGTGGAGTTCGGCGAGGCCGTGGTGCCAACGGAGGAAACGCAGCCCACGACACAGGCGGAGGCCACGCCAACAGCGGCGACCTCCGACGGCGACTCGGAAGACGGCGGTGGCTCAACGACCATTCTGATAACTGCCATTGCCGCGGCCTCAGTGCTCGCCCTGGTTCTCGGACTGGTGTTTCTAATAACGAGGACGCGGCGAGGGCCGCAGTAGCCCAGGCGAGCCTCCTTCAGAGCGGCGGGGCGCCGGCGGTGTCCAGATGACCATTGCCAAGACCCTAGCCATCAGAGGCGTCACACTGGTGGGCGTCCTCTTCGCGGTGCTGGTCATGGTCGTCGTGACGCTAGGCGCCACAGGCTTCTCGGACCGGATGCTGACGGCCATCGTCAACGAGGAGGTTCGCGGGCTCCGCCAGGGCCTTGCCCAGACCATCCGCAACGCCGACGAGTTGGAGGCCGCCCTTCGCGACCACCGACAGGAGCTGGAAGCGTCATACGGACTGGACCAGGCCTGGTACCGGCGCCTTCCCCAGATGATCGGACGTGTGATACGGCTTGACCTGGGCGAGGCGCGCACCCTCAAGACCGCCGACGGAAGCAGCAGCATCACGGCCCTGATTCGCGAACGCCTGCCGCGCACCATGATGTTGGTTACAACAGCATCGTTCATCACGGCCGGATTCGGCCTATTCTTCGGCGTAAAGTTGGCGACGCGGGTGGGGAGCAGGTCGGACAGGATTGCATCGCTTTTCGCTGCCACGTCCAACGCCCTGCCCGCCTGGTGGGCCGGCATCCTCCTGATACTGCTCACATACGTCATCCTCTCGACCTTCGGAGTGAGGGTGTTCCCGCCCGGCGGAATGTACAGCGCGCCACCGCCCGAGGGAGGGCTGTCGCGCCTGCTCGACCTGATGTGGCACGCCGCACTGCCGGTAATCACGATCGTGCTCATCTCGGTTGGCTCGTGGACGTACGTGGTCCGTACCATGGTGATGAACACAGCACAGGAGGACTTCGTGACCGTGGCAAGGGCCAAGGGGCTGCCGGAAAGCACGGTGATGCGAAGCCACATACTGCGAGTTGCCGCCCCGCCAATTCTGACCGGCCTGATCCTTGGAATAGCCTCGTCCGTGGGGGGAGCAATCCTCACCGAGACCGTCTTCAACTGGCCCGGCATGGGCCGCCTCTACTACGACGCCATCCTCTCGGTTGACGAGACGGTGGTTGTTGCGCTCACATTCATGTTCACGCTCATCTACGTCAGCGCCCGGTTCACGCTGGAGGTGCTGTACATAGTGGTGGACCCGCGGGTGCGGTACTCGTGAGAGGGCTACTTCGCGGCACGCTGAGCGAACTGCTCACGTCGGTCACCGGCAAGGTTGGCGTGACGTTCCTTTCGATCATGGTGCTGATTTCGATCTACGCGCTCGCCTCCAACCCCGTGGACTTTGGCGACCGCCTCTGGAACAACCCCGCCGCGTGGGCTGACAACCCGAAGAACGTACCGCCTGCCTGGACCGGCCTTCTTGGCGGCTCACGCCGCGTCACACACTCGATCCTCGACGCCACGGAGCCGGCCGAGACGCGGCTGTCCACTCGCTTCGTCGAGCGGGTGTACGCCTTCGACATGGATTTCCAATACGACGAGGCACCCACCTTCACGTCCTTCTCCCTGGAGGGAGTGACCTACCAGCAGCGGCCTCCCAGCGTAACCGTTTCGGTGACGCGCCCGGACGGCAAGACGGTGAACCTCTACCGGCTGGTCGTTCCGGCCCCCCGCGACAACGAGGCGCCACCTTACCGCCGGTACGTAAGCACGCCATTCCGCGTACACCTCACCGGCGAACCGTCCGTGGCAAGTGAGGTCTCGTCGTTCCTGCAGAACGAGCTCGGCGTGAGCGATCAGAGCGGCAGCCTCGTAGGCCGCGTCGATGAGGCGGTATTCGGTTTGCCCGACCCGCAGAGTGATACGGGGTTCCGGCCTCTTCGCGGCGACTACCGCATCCAGGTAACGGCCCGCTTCCAGGACGAGCACGACCGCATCGAGCGCGTGCGCTTCGTGTTGGGTGGTTCGCAGTTCGGGCTGATGGGCACCGACTCGCTGGGCCGCGACCTGGCGCGAGGCCTCGTGTTCGGCTTCCCGGTTGCGCTGTCAATTGGGCTGGTGACGGCCATCATGGCCACGGTGATCGGCACCACCATGGGCATCATCAGCGGGTACAGCGGCGGCAAGACGGACATTGGGATCCAGCGCTTCTCGGACGTGCTCTCCAACATCCCGCTGCTCCCCATTCTGCTGTTTCTCGCGTTCATCCTGGGCCAGAAGCTGTGGATCGTCATAGTCATACTCATAGTGTTCGGATGGCCCGGCATGACCATCGTTATTCGCTCGATGGTGCTCCAGCTCAGGTCCGGCCAGCTCGTCGAGGCGAGCACCGCGCTGGGCGCGTCCCGGTGGCGAATCATGCTCAGGCACATCTTCCCGCAGATTGCCCCCTTCGTCTTCGCGCAGATGATATTCTTCACGCCCGCGGCCATACTCGCGGAGGCGGGCCTGAGCTTCCTCGGCCTGGGTGACCCGTCGATACCCACGTGGGGCCAGATCCTGGACCAGGGATTCAGGACCGGCGCCGTGTACGTCGGCTACTGGTGGTGGGTGTTCCCGCCCGGCCTGCTTATCGTGCTCACGGCGCTCACCTTCGTGCTGATTGCGCTGGGCATGGAGCGGGTGGTTGACCCCAGGCTCAGGACGGTGCGCCAGTGAGCCTGCTGGAGGTCACCGACCTGACGCTGCACTACGCTACCCGCGAGAATCCGGTGCGGGCCGTGGACGGCGTCACATTCCAGCTGGAGCGCGGCCAGGCGCTGGGCATCGTGGGCGAGTCCGGCTCCGGCAAGACCAGCCTCTCGCTTGCCCTAATGCGCCTGCTGCCCTCCAACGCGACGGGCTACGGCGGCAGCGTGGTGCTGGACGGACAGGACGTCATGGCGCTGAGCGACGACGAGTTTCGCAGGCAGGTCAGATGGCGCAAGATGTCGATGGTGTTTCAGGGCGCGCAGAACTCGCTCAACCCGGTGCTGCGCGTGGGACACCAGGTGGCCGAGCCACTCATGCTGGAGAGCGGAGCGCGGAAGGCGCAGGCGCGGGAGAGGGTGCTGCGCCTCTTCGATCTTGTACGTCTGCCGCGGGAGGCCGTAGACCGCTACCCCCACGAGCTGAGCGGCGGCATGAAGCAGCGCGTCATGATCGCCATGTCGCTGGTGCTGGATCCCGCCCTGGTCATCCTAGATGAGCCCACGTCCGCGCTCGACGTCAGCATTCAGGCGCAGATGATGAACCTGCTCAAAGACCTCAAGAGCGAGCTGGGCATCTCGTTCATCTTCATCACGCACGACATCGCGCTGGCCAGCGACATCTGCGACCGGATCGCGGTGGTGTACGCAGGCCAGATGGTGGAGATCGGCAGCGCCGACGACGCTCTCACGCAGCCGAGCCACCCGTACACGCAGCTACTCCTGGGCAGCATCCCGCGGCTGGCCGCAGACCAGCCACCGCAGTTCATACCGGGCGCGCCCCCCGACCTGACCGGCCCGCCGTCGGGCTGCCGCTTCCATCCGCGCTGCCCGTTCATCTTCGAGCCGTGCGACCGAGACGACCCACCACTGGCAGCCGCCCGTGAAGGCCACGAGGCCCGGTGCTGGCTCCTGACCAGGAAGGCTCCATGAACTCCGAGCTTCTCAGGGTGGAGGACCTGAAGGTCCACTACCAAGCCCGCAAGGGGCTCATCGGCTCCGTGGCCGTGAAGGCCCTGGACGGCGTGACGCTGGAGGTGCGCTCCGGCGAGACGCTGGCCGTTGTCGGCGAGTCCGGCAGCGGCAAGACGACGCTTGGCAGGGCCGCGCTCAGACTGATCAAGCCCACCGGCGGTCGCATCCTCTTCCGCGGCGAAGACGTGACGAACCTGTCGGACTCCGGGCTGAGCGCGTTCAGGCGGAGGGCCCAGGGCGTCTTCCAGGACCCGTACTCCAGCCTGGACGGCTTCATGAGCGTGGCCCAGATACTGGAGGAGCCGCTCGTCATTCACGGCGTCGGCACGGCCTCAGAACGAATCGAAATGATACATGACGCGCTGCGGGACGTGCGCATGTCGCCGCCGGAGGAATTGGCGACCAAGTTTCCGCACATGCTCTCGGGCGGACTCAGGCAGCGCGTGGGCATCGCTAGGGCGCTCATCCTGCGACCGGACTTCATCCTGGCCGACGAGCCGGTTTCGATGATCGACGCCTCCAGCCGGGCCGAGATTCTCTACCTGATGCTGGAACTGCAGCGCACGTATAAGATCGGCTTCCTGTACATCACGCACGACATCGCCACGGCGCGCCACTTCTCAGACAGGATTGCGGTGATGTACGCAGGCCGCGTGGTGGAGAGCGGCCCCGCCGGGCAGGTCATCGACGAGCCTCTGCACCCCTACACGGAGGCGCTCATTCGCGCCATCCCGGAGCCGGACCCGTCCAACCGCCTGCGGCAACGCCCCGTCATACCGGGCGAACCGCCCAGCCCCACGGAGCCACCCACGGGCTGCCGCTTCCATCCCCGGTGTCCGTTTGCCATCACCGGCACCTGTGAGGTGGTCGACCCGCCGCTCATCGAGGTGAAGCCGGGACACATGGCCGCCTGCCACCTCCACCCCGCGCCGCTGGGGGCGTAGGGAGCGGCCACAAGGGCATGGGTTGCCCGTTCAGTCTCTCGCCAGTAGACCTTCCACCCTTTGGACGAGCACTTCCATGTCGCGCAGGTGGATCTCTACATTCTCCGGATCCAGGAAGCCATCGTAGAAGTTACTGTGCAACTCTCCCGCCACGGCAAACAAACGCCTGATCTCCGGACCTCCCATCTCCTCGACCAGAGCGCGTACCACTTGAAACAGCGTTGCGTGGCGATGATGTTCCCAGCCGCGTACTTCCGCCGCCGCCTTGACGAACTGCGCCGCCGCACCCCAAGCCTTCTCTGACGCCTGCCTCGAGGCGCCGCGCTCCAGCTCCTCCGACGCCTGCGCCAGGAACGCCCTGCTTTGCTCTCGGTACGCAGTGGTGCCCACGTTAATCCTCACTTGTGCCGCGTCACCAAAGGCACGGATTAGGCGCTCGGGCTAACCCTTCTCGCCGTTCAGCCCTTCCGGCAACAGAGTCTCTACCCTGTCTACAAACGCGGCCACCCGGTGAAGGTAAGTCTCCACGTCCTCTGCGTCGAGGAAAAGCTCGTAGAAGTTGCTGTGCAATTCACCGGCGACCGCAAACATGTACCTTAGTTCCGCATCGCCCGACTCATCGGCCAGCCCGCGGACGACACGAAACAGCGTTGCGTGACGATCGTGCTCCCAGCCGCGCGCGTCGGCAGAGGCCTTGACGATCTGCGCCGCCGCGCCCCAGCCTTTTTCAGACGCCTGCCTCAGGTCGCCGCGCTCCAGCTCCTCCGACGCCTGCGCCAGGAACGCCCGGCTTTGCTCTCGATACGTTGTAGTGCTCACGTTAATCCTTACTTGTGCCGCGTCATTCAATTCGTCCGGCTGCGCGCTGAGCGCACGATCGCAGAACGCGCACGACCGCGCCCTGCTACCCTAAGCTTACAGCAACCGGGCCATTCCCTCAACGATGCGCCGAGCCATGCGGCGCTAGTTCTGACCCCTCGTCCTCTTACCGTTCAGCAGTGTTCCGAGAGGCGTGTACCTTACCAGGTACCGGTACGTCACAACGCCCAGCGCTCCGGTAGCGACGCACGCCACCAGGAACTTGGCCTCCGCGCTCCAGCTGAGGCCCGTCAGACTCTCGAGCCGGCCCTGCCTGTCGAGGTGGGCGAGATAGAACGTCAGAAAGGCCACCACCGGCAGGTGCATGATGTAAATCCAGTAAGAGGAGTCGGCGAGCCAGCGCACCCACGGCTGCGGCGTCCTCAGAACCCGCTCGAACAGGCCGACCAGCCCGACGCTGAACAGCGCAGCCGCCGCCCCGTAGAAGACAGTTCGGACAATCCACAGTAACTCGATGGCCCCCTGGCTCTCGCCCTGTTTGTTCGCTTCGTCCAAGACTCCAAGCAGCACGATGTGTACAAGGTACACCACGGCCGCGGCCCCCAACAGCGCGGGCAGCGTCCCCGGACCTCTGAGCTCGTCGATGAACTGTCGTCGCGCGTAGAGCCCGTACCCGTAGAAGAAGAACAGCATGCCGTAAAGCAGATCCGGCACGTTCAGCGGCCAGATCGGTTTCGACTCGTCTGACGCGCGGATAACGAGCAGCACAACCGCCGCCAGCGCCAACAGGACTGGTATGCGAGAGTAGACGGCGTTGCCAAGGTACGAACCAAGGCGAAGGATTCCTGCTGCCGCTACTGGCCACGCTCGGCCAAGCCCTCCCAGCCATCGAAAGGCCATCAGCGTGGCGTACATAACCAGCAGGTAGTAGAGGAACCACAGATGTGCTACCAGCTCGCCGCTGGAATCGAGGTCTTGCCTGTACTCCAGTACACGTCGCAGAATCTCCAGCGACACTTCGCCGCGCCGCCCGTACACCCAGATGACCGGCACGATAATCGCCATCACCGCCCCGAATATTAGGAGCGGCAATCCTATCCTCTTGAGCCTGTCAACGATGAAGACCGACGTGGAGCGGCGCTCCAGCACCAGGTGGGCGAAGAACCCCGCCATCAAGAAGAACGTCGGCATACGCCACGAGTGGATGAAATCAAACACCAGGGCCAACAGGACGGACTGGTCGTCGTCCGCCGGCCAAACGAACTCAAACCCGTTGATTCGCGAGAAATATGGCAGCGAGCCGTGGAGGAGGATGCCCAGCAGCATCGCAAACCCCCTCAGGCCGTCCAGCCCGTGGTACCTCTGTGTCTGCGTTCCGCTCGTCGAACTCATGTTGACATCCCGGTAAGTGAAGCGCCTACGCGCCTCACTCGCCCACTGCGCGCCGACCTATTCCGCCCATCGCAGCTACAGGTACCAGCCCAGCAACGCACAGCCACGCCGATACCCGGAAGAAGTCCTGGAACAGCGTGATCGAGGCGTCCGCGAGCAGCTCGCCGTAGTCCGGCGAGAGAGCCGAAGGCAGCTCCGCGGCGAGCAGCAGGAACCGGTCCATGCCCCACGCACTTAGCGCCGCGAGGCCAAGCGCCATGCCTATCATGCGGGCAACCGTCACCATGGAGGCCGCTGTCGCCTGGTAGTCGTCGGGGCCTGCGTCCATCGCGGCCACGAACAGGGGCGCGATCACCAGCCCGAACCCGAAACCGGCCAGCAGGAGGTGCAGCGTTAGCATCGTATCGCCTTCGTCGGGCGTCCACCCGCTCATGAGGAAGAGGCCTGCGGCCGCCAGCAGCAGCCCCAGCGCCGATACGAACCGATGCCCCAGCTTGTACGCCAGGTATCCGCCGAGCAGCGCTCCCACCGGCACGGCCGCCGTGAGTCGCATGAGCATCAGCCCGCCCTCCAGTGAGCCCCGCCCGAGGACTGTGTTGGCCATGAGAGGCACCGTCACCATCGAAATTATCAGGGACGCCCCCATGAGCAGTTTTGCCGACAGTGTTGCCAGGACCGACCACGATCGGAAGAAGTCTGGCGACAAGAGCGGTTGCTCCATCCGCCTCTCGAGCCACACAAGCGCGACGAGCACTAATGCTGCGGCCGCAGCCAGCGCGTAAGGCACAGCCGAAGAGCCGTCGAACAGGTCGCGCCGCGAGAGCGCCACCACCGTCAGCGTCAGGGCCACGGCCATCAACAGCCCGCCCGCATAGTCGACCTTGACGCCCCGGCTCCACGTCTTCGGCAGGTTTTGGAGCAGGACCAGGATGAGCAGTGCCTGCGGCACGTCCAGCCAGAAGAGCCATCGCCAGCCCCAGGCCTCGGTGATGACGCCCCCGTACAGAGGGCCGAGCACCACGCCCATTTCGGCAGCGGCGCCCACTATTCCCACCGCGATCGCGCGGCGGTGGCGCGGCATGGCCTGTGTGGCGAGGGCAAGGCCTATCGGGATCGTTGCGCCGCCTCCAGCCGCCTGTACAACGCGGGAGCCCACCAGCCAGGGCAGATCTGGAGAGAGCGCTACCGCGACCGAGGCGACACCGAACAGCACCAGCGAGAGCCGGAAGAGGATGGCGTGGCCGTGGGCATCGGCCAGGCGGGCAGCCAGGGGTATGACGACCGTGTAGCCCACCAGGTATCCAGTGATGATCCAGGACGCCTGGTCCAGCTCCGACACGGGAATCCGCAGGTCGACCATGACGTGCGGCAGCACGGTTGCCACCACGGTTTGGTCGAGCGCTGTGAAGAATACGGCCAGCGCGACCAGTCCAACGGTCGTCCAGCGGGCTGGGGAGTTGCTGCTTCTGCCGCTATCCTGGCGCAAGGGCACTTCCTGCTCGGAGGCTTGGATGCGGGCCGCGAACTGCGCAGGCGCGCAGGGCAGACGCATCGGGGCGGTGTGAGCGAAAACGTGGCGCCAAGAGCCCCGCGAGGGGCTTCGATACGACTGGTCGGGGTGGTCGGATTTGAACCGACGGCCCCTTGCACCCCATGCAAGTGCGCTTCCGGGCTGCGCTACACCCCGTACATACGGTAGAATACCATAGGCCAAACTGCCATTCAAGCTGAGTCCGCTCGGGGCGGAGGAGTGCCTCGCGGCAGGCCAAATGACTGAGACTGGCATTGCAAGGCGCAGGAATATCTGATAGGATATGGCGCGCAAGGTTCAGAGCATCACAATCCTACCTAAATCCTACGAAAGGATTCGGAAAAGGAAGATGGCATTCATAAAAGCGGCTTCCGAGAGGTTGGAAGAGCTCGGTAAGTTGCGGGAACTGTCCTCCCTTGGAGGCGGTCAGACCCGCATAGATCAGCAGCACGCAAAGGGCAAGCTAACCGCCCGGGAGCGAATAGACGCGCTCTTGGACGAAGGCACGTTCCGTGAGCTGGACCCGTTCGTCACGCATCGCTCGACGGACCTGGGACTGGCGGAGCGGCACTACCTGGGAGACGCAGTCGTCACAGGCTACGGGCGTGTGAACGGCCGTCTCACGTTCGTTTTCTCGCAGGACTTCACCGTGCTCGGGGGCTCCGTATCCGAAGTGGTGGGCGAGAAAATCTCCAAGGTGATGGACCTGGCCGCCAAGAACGGCGCTCCCATCGTGGGTCTCAACGACTCCGGCGGCGCTCGCATCCAGGAGGGTGTGACCAGCCTCGCGGGCTACGGCGAGATCATACTCCGCAACGTCCTGTTCTCCGGGGTCATACCCCAGATCTCCGTAATCATGGGGCCGACGGCGGGCGGCGCGGTGTACTCCCCTTCCCTGACGGACTTCATCTTCATGGTCAACGGCGTCGGGCAGATGTACATCACCGGCCCGGACGTCATCAAGGCTGCCACGGGCGAGGAGGTCACCCACGAGGAACTGGGCGGCTGGATGACCCACTTTACGCGCACAGGCGTCGCTCACTTCGCCAGCCCGACCGAGGAGGAGTGCCTGCAGCAGGTCCGCCAGTTGCTGACGTTCCTGCCTCAGAACAACGGCGACGACCCCCCTCCGGTCCCCTCGACGGACCCGGCGGGAAGGAGCAGCCCGGAGCTTCGGGCAATCGTGCCGGAGGACCCCTCCAAGTCCTACGACATGAAGGAAGTCATCCGTCAGATTGTGGACGCCGGCGAATTCCTCGAGGTGCAGGAAGGCTACGCGCAGAACCTGATCATTGGCTACGGCAGAATGGACGGCAATACGGTCGGGATAGTGGCGCAGCAGCCCGCAGTCCTGGCCGGCGTGCTGGACATTGAGGCTTCCACCAAGGCTTCGCGCTTCGTGCGCTTCTGTGACGCCTTCAACATTCCACTGGTTACGCTTATTGACGTGCCGGGCTTCCTGCCTGGCTCGGACCAGGAGTTCCGCGGCATCATTCGCCACGGCGCCAAGCTGCTCTACGCGTACGCGGAGGCCACGGTCCCCAAGGTCAGCGTGCTCATTCGCAAGGCCTACGGCGGAGCGTACATCGTTATGAGCAGCAAGCACCTGCGGGGCGACATCAACCTGGCCTGGCCCTCCGCGGAGATCGCCGTCATGGGCCCGGATGCCGCAGTCAACGTCATATTCCGCGAGGAGATCCGCAAGTCCGAGAACCAGGATGAAACCCGAGAGCGGCTCAGCGAGGAGTACCACGACCGCTTCGCCAACCCATACGTTGCAGCCAGCAGGGGTTACATCGACGATGTCATAGACCCCGCCGAGACACGACCAAGGATAATAGACGCTCTTGCAATGCTCCAGAACAAGCAGGAGACGCTGCCGCCCAAGAAGCACGGCAGCATCCCCCTGTAGTTGGGAGATAGGGCGTCAGGGATGGAAACCATCCAAGGCACGTGAGGCTCCCGGTAGACGAATTCCATAACCATCGAGAGGACAGCCATAGCTCAGGCTAAGCGGAGACGCCTCGGCAGGAGTGAGCAGAGCGTCTCGCTTTGGCGCGCACGGAAGCAATGATATCTGACTATGCCACCAACCCGCTCAAGATAACCGACACCACGCTGCGAGACGCCCACCAGAGCCTCGCAGCAACGCGGATGCGCACCGCCGATATGGAACCCATTGCCGCGGACATGGACCGCGCGGGGTTCTGGTCGGCCGAGGTCTGGGGAGGCGCCACGTTTGACGTGGCCACTCGCTTCCTCGGCGAGGACCCGTGGGAGAGAGTACGCGTACTCAAGCGGCTCATGCCCAACACCCCACTGCAGATGCTGCTTCGCGGCCAGAACCTCGTCGGATACCGCAACTACGCCGACGACGTGGTGACAGCCTTCGTGCACCACGCTGCCGACGAGGGCATCGACGTGTTCCGCGTATTCGACGCGGTCAACGACGAGCGCAACTTCGAGACCGCCGCCAAGGCAGTCAAGGAGAAGGGCAAGCACTTCCAGGCCTGCATCTGCTACTCCGTCACGGAGACCCACATGGGTGGGCCCGTCTTCAACTTGGACTACTTTGTGAGCAAGGCCAGGATTCTGGTGGACATGGGCGCCGATACGCTCTGCATCAAGGACATGGCCGGCCTGCTCGCCCCATACGACGCATACAACCTGGTGAAGGCGCTGAAGGAGAGCATCTCCATCCCGGTGCAGCTGCACACTCACTACACCAGCGGCATGGCGTCCATGACAATCCTCAAGGCTGCCGAGGCAGGCCTCGACATGGCCGACACCTGCCTGTCCCCCTACGCCATGCGCACCTCCCAGGCCGCCGTTGAGCCGCTGGTCGTGACGCTCCAGGGTACTGCGCGAGACACCGGGCTGGACCTCCAGCAACTGCTCAAGCTCTCCGAATACTTCGAGTCGATCGCGCCTTTGCTCCGCGACCACATCGACACCAGCCGCGCCTCCATCGTTGACACCGCCGTGCTCAGCCACCAGATCCCGGGCGGCATGGCCAGCAACCTCGTCTCGCAGCTCAAGGAAGCGGACGCTCTGGACAGGCTGGAGGAGGTCTACGAGGAGCTTCCACGCCTGCGTAAGGAGCTTGGCACCCCTCCCCTGGTAACGCCCACCAGCCAGATCGTTGGCATCCAGGCAGTTCAGAACGTTCTGTTCGGCCGCTACCAGCTGGTATCCGGTCAAATCAAGGACTACGTATACGGTCTGTACGGCCGAAGTCCAATGCCAATCGACCCGGAGGTAACGCGAACGGTGCTTGAGGGCTACGAGCGGGGCCAGGAGCCCGTCACAGGCCGCGCCGCCGACTACCTTGACCCAGAGCTGGAGAGAGCCAGGAAGGATACGGAAGGCCTGGCGAAGGACGTAGGTGACGTGCTGACGTACGCCCTGTACCCCACAACGGGCCTTCGCTTCCTCAAGTGGAAATACGGCCAGGAACCGGTGCCTGACGAGGTCAAGCCCAAGTCGCTGGAGCAGGTGAAGCAGAGGATAGCCGAAGAGGAAGAACTGGTTTCCAAGGCGCGTGCGGGCCTGCTCGTAGAGAAGGGCTCGCAGGAGGCGGCTGCCCCGGCCGCCGCGCAGATGGCGCCATCGTCAGCCGCAGCCCGCTCATTCAACGTCTACGTGGGCAGCGAGATGTACCAGGTGCAGGTGGAACCTCTCGCCCTCGACGGCGACGGGCGCCACGGCGCTGTAACGTACGCGGTTGCGCCCGTTGCACAGCCACAGCCCGTAGCTGCAGCGCCCGCTCCCCAGCCGGTTGCCCCGCCACCCACGCCTCAGCCGGCCGCAGCGCCCCAACCGGCGGCTCCCCCCGCGCCACAGGCGGCGGCGGTCGCTGACGGCACGCCCATCACCGCTCCCATGCCCGGCATCCTCCTTCGATACGTGGTGGAGGTGGGACAGCAGGTGAAGAAGGGCACGCCCGTGCTCATGATCGAAGCAATGAAGATGGAGAACTCACTTCCGTCGCCAGTGGATGGAACGGTCAAGGAGTTCAAGGTGTCACCCGGCAGTTGGGTGAAGAAGAACGAGGTCCTTGCACTAATTGGCTAGCCTGGGCAGGGGCCAGCGCGGCGGCAAAGCGCCCGGGAGGGCGCACCAGGCTTACGGACCTAGTCCAGACAAGGAGGCGTGACATGGTGGACAAGCAGGTATTGGAAGTTGCCAAGGAACACTTCGGCAAGGTCCTTGAGGGTCAGCTGGAGCGAGTGGAGAACCTCAAGGCGGAGGGCGACTGGACAGACTACGGGGCCATAGATCCAATTGTCATTGGCGTGCTGGGAGGTGACGGAATTGGCCCCACCATCACCGCGGAAGCCCAGAGCGTACTGGAGTACCTTCTCAAGGAACAGGTGGATAGTGGCAAGGTGGTGTTCCGCACCATCGACGGGCTGACCATCGAGAACCGCGCCGAGAAGCTCCAGGCGATTCCGGACGACGTCCTCGAAGAGATTCGCAAGTGCAACGTCACGCTCAAGGGCCCAACCCACACCCCGGAGCAGGGCGACGGCTGGCCCAACATCGAGAGCGCAAACGTGGCAATGCGGAAGGCTCTTGACCTGTTCGCCAACGTCCGGCCCGTGCGCATCCCGAAAGAGAAGATCGACTGGATCATCTTCCGCGAGAATACGGAAGACATGTACGCGGTGGGCAACCAGGGTATCAACGTCACGCCCGACCTGGCAATGGACTTCCGCGTCATCACGTCCCAGGGATCCCGGCGCATTCTCCAGCTGGCGTTCGACCATGCCAGGCGCACCGGCAAGACGAAGGTCACCGTGGTGACCAAGGCAAACGTCGTCAAGACTACGGACGGCAAGTTCCTGGAAATTGCACGTGAGGTGGCCGCAAACTTCCCGGACATTACCTGGGACGGCTGGTACATTGACATCATGACCGCGAAGCTCTTGGACCTCGAGCGCCGCCACGAGTTCCAGGTTATAGCGCTGCCCAACCTCTACGGCGACATCCTCTCGGACGAGGCTGGCCAGATACAGGGCGGCGTGGGCACTGCAGGCAGCGCCAACATCGGCAAGCAGTACGCCATGTTCGAGGCCATTCACGGCACGGCTCCAAGGATGGTGCGCGAGAACCGCGACCAGTACGCCGACCCAAGCTCGGTCATGCGCGCCGGCGCCATGATGCTGGAGCACATCGGCTTCCATGACCTTGGCTCCAGGCTCCACAAGGCCCTGGACGTATGCGGTCAGTACGAACGCAAGATTGTTATGACCGGGCGGAACACCGGCGCCACAGGCCGGGAGTTTGGCGAGTACGTCATGTCCACCGTGCAGGAACCCGACCTGGAGTCGCGCTGGGAGCAGTACTCTCTGACGTAGAATACGCCGGGGCGCGGACCGCGGCTAGCCAGTGGCGATGCACTCCGGACTTGGAGTCTCCGTACTCAATATTGGCGCGGTCGAAAAGACACAGAAGGAGCAGTACTAGATGCGCAAGAAGATAACAGTTGTGGGAGCGGGCAACGTGGGCGCCACTACCGCCCAGCGCTTGTTCGAGCGGGGCTACGCGGACGTGGTGTTGGTTGACATCGTGGAAGGCATGCCACAGGGCAAGGCACTGGACCTGCTGGAGTCCGGGCCGGTCCTGGGCACCGACAGCATGATCTCAGGCACCAACTCCTACGAGGAGACCGCCGAGTCAGACGTGGCAGTCATCACGGCGGGTATTGCGCGAAGGCCCGGTATGAGCCGCGACGACCTACTGTTCACCAACATGGACATTGTGGGCGGCGTGGCCGAGCAGATCGCCCGCCACTCCCCCGACACCATCATCATCGTGGTCTCCAACCCGCTGGACGCCATGGCGCAGCAGACCCTCAACGTGACGGGCCTCCCCAGGGAGAGGGTAGTTGGCATGGCCGGCATACTGGACACCGCACGCTTCCGCACCTTCCTTGCGCAGGAGCTTGGCGTGTCCGTTGAGGACGTGCAGGCGTACGTCCTGGGCGGTCACGGCGACACCATGGTCCCGTTGGTGGCATCGACCAACGTGGGCGGCATCCCCATCGGGCGGCTGCTTGCGAAGGATGCCGTGGACCGGATCGTACAGCGCACGCGTGACGGCGGAGCGGAGATCGTGGGGCTGCTCAAGACCGGCAGCGCCTTCTACGCGCCCTCCGCGGCGGTCGCGCAGATGGTCGACTCCATCATCCTCGACAAGAAGCGCATCCTCCCCTGCGCAGCCTATCTGCAGGGCGAGTACGGCGTCGACGGGCTGTTCATTGGCGTGCCGGTGCGTCTCGGCGAAGCCGGAATCGAAGAGATCATCCAGGTGGACCTCTCGGACGAGGAGAAGGCCGCCGTCGACAGTTCGGCTGCCGCGGTAAAGGAGCTGGTAGAGGTGATGGCCAACAGGCCACCCGCCGCAGAGCAGGCGTAACTCGGGTTCACTCGCAGGCCTGGACACAGGCGTCATTCGGAGGCGGCATGAGAGACATAAACGTAACGGACATAGCTGACACGGTCGCGCGGCTGGCCCAGGAGGCCAACTACTTCCTGCCGGAAGACGTGCTGGACGCCCTGAAGAAGGCGCGTCGCGACGAGGAGGCGCCCAGGGCGCAGAAGGTCCTGGACATGATTCTCCGCAACTCGGAGATAGCGGAGGAGAAGCAGATTGCGCTCTGCCAGGACACAGGCACCACGGTGCTGTTTCTGGAGCTGGGCCAGGACGTCCACCTCGTGGGCGGTGACCTGTACGATGCGCTTGCCGACGGCGTGCGGCGCGGATACAAGGACGGCTTCCTGCGCAACTCCATCGTCAAGCAGCCCTTCTCGGCGCGCATCAACACGGGAGACAACACGCCTCCCATCGTCCACACCGACATCGTGCCGGGCGAAAGGCTGAAGGTAACGATTCTCCCCAAGGGCGGCGGCTGCGAGAACATGAGCAGGCTGTCCATCATGCGTCCCGGCGACGGCAAGAAGGGCATCATCGACTTCACGCTACGCACAATCGAGGAGTCCGGCGGGAACCCATGCCCTCCCCTGATCGTGGGCGTTGGCATTGGCGGCACCGCCGAGCACGTTATGCACATCGCCAAGAAGTCGCTCCTGCGCAAGGTCGGCGAGCACAACCCCGACCCGGAAGTGGCCGAGCTAGAGGAGGAGCTGCTGGAGCGCGTCAACGCAAGCGGCATTGGCCCGCAGGCGTGGGGCGGCCGCTCCACCGCGCTCGCCGTGAACGTGGAGACGCACCCAACGCACATCACCTCGCTACCCGTCGGCGTCAACCTGCAGTGCCACAGCGCAAGGCTCAAGGTGGCGGTGCTGTGATGGCCAAGAACCTGAATACTCCCCTCACTGACGATGCTCTTGCCGATCTGCAGACCGGCGACGAGGTGCTCATCACCGGCGTGATCTACACGGCACGCGACGCCGCCCACCGGCGCATCATCGAGGCCGTGGAGCGCGGCGAGCAACCGCCCATTGACCTGCAGGGACAGATCATCTACTACGTTGGCCCCACGCCGCCGAGACCAGGCGACATCATTGGCTCCGCCGGGCCAACCACGGCCTATCGCATGGACCCATTCACGCCGAAGATGCTCGAGCTGGGCATGAAGGCGGCCATCGGGAAGGGCGGCAGGAGCAAGGACGTGCGGGACGAGTTCGTGTCGCACGGCGCCGTGTACTTCGGCGCCATCGGCGGCTCCGGCGCGCTGCTCTCCGGCACCATCAGGAACGTGGAAGTGGTGGCCTACGAAGACCTGGGCACCGAGGCCATTCGCAGGCTGGAGGTCGAAGACTTCCCGGCCATCGTGGTGAACGACGTCCACGGCAACGACCTGCTGGAGCAGGGTCGCGCGGAGTGGCGCCGCCCCGTCGCATCCGAGCAGGGGTAGCGGAGATCGCGGCCGCCAGCGAACGGTCAACCCTTTCCGCTCAAATGGTTCGACAGGCTCACCATGAGCGAGAAGGAAAACCACCCCTTCCCGCTCACCCTGAGCTTGTCGAAGGACGTGAGCGGGCTCGGAGGAGGCCTTCCGCCGTCCCAATCGGCGAGCGCGGCTGCCAACTCGCTTCCGATCTTGGCTGCGGCAGCCCCAGATTCCTCGACTGCGCTACGCGCTCGGAATGACGGTGATGATGGACGACCGCCAGATGGCTGCCCTTTCGTTGACACGTTTTAGGCGTGATGCTAGACTGCGCTTGCCAATGGCTCAATTGACTTGCCCCTACCTGCGCCCGCGAGGGAGTTGACGCGATGAGCGGCAACGGCAGCATTGGCATCGTCTACAATCCAAGGTCTTCAGGCTCGATGGCGCTCGTCCAGGAGCTGTCGCAGGAGCTGGGCCTCGGAGAGTCGGCTTGGATCGTCCCCACCCGCACCGGCGAGTCCGATGACCCTCCATCCTCCACGTCCCTGCTCATCACCGTGGGCGGCGACGGCACCATACTCTGGGCAACGCAGTTCGCAGCGCCCCGGGAGATCCCAATCCTCAGCGTCAACCTCGGCAGGGTCGGCTTCATGACCGAGCTACGGGCTGACGAGGCCGTTAACCGGGTCCGGGACTACTTGGACGGCAGGGTGTGGGTTGAGGAGCGCTCGATGCTCCAGGCGACAGTTGTGTCCAACGCCTCCGGCCGCGGCCCGGCGCACCAGGCCCTGAACGACGTGGTGGTCGGGCGCAGCGCAATCTCTCGCCTCGCGCACCTGGAGGTCAAGATAGACGACGCCCTGCTCACCACGTACCGTGCCGACGCCGTTATACTGGCAACGGCGACCGGAAGCACCGGCTACTCCATCTCGGCCGGCGGCCCCGTTCTACATCCTGAATCCAGGGACATGCTGCTCAATCCCGTTGCAACCCACCTGGGCCTCTCCTCCGCGATCGTCCTGGCCCCGGAATCCGTGGTACAGGTCGCGATCCGCTCCGACTACGTCGCCGCTCTCAGCGTGGACGGCCGCGCCGACATGGACCTGGCGCCCGGCGATGTTGTCGAGGTGGTGCGGGGCCCCTACGTCGCACGCTTCCTCCGCGCCAACCCGCCAAGTCACTTCTACAGCGTTCTCACCGAGAGACTCAACCCGGAAACTCGCACCACATCCTACGCCGCCGCTCCGCGTCCCTGAGGTCACCCGCCGTGCAGGAAGAGCCAACCCTCGAATCGAAGCGCATCTACGACGGCAGGGTGCTGTCATTGAGGGTGGATTCCATTCGACTGCCCAACGGAGGCACGGCCACCCGAGAAGTTGTCGAGCATGGAGCGTCCGTTGTCATGGTGCCTGTCGACGACCAGCGGCGGGTGTTGCTGGTAAGGCAGTACCGCAAAGCGCCTGAGCAGTCGCTGCTGGAAGCGCCCGCGGGCGGCCTGGAGGAGGGCGAGTCCCCGGAGGACGGCGTGCTCCGCGAGCTACAGGAGGAGATTGGTCATTCGGCGGGCAGGCTGGTGCGCATGACCGGCTTCTGGATTGCCCCCGGCTTCTGCACGGAATACATGCACACGTACATCGCAACCGACCTGAGCCCGAGCGCGCTGGCCCCGGACGAGGATGAGAACATAGAGGTTGTGCCCGTCCCGCTCGACCGGATACCGGATCTGATCCGCTCCGGCGAGATCCAGGACGGCAAGTCCGTTGCAGCGCTGCTCATGGCGCTTCACCTGTACGCCGACGAATTGTAAAATCCATCACTATCTGATATAGTTGACTCGGCCAAAAGAGCACGCCCAAGGAGACCTGCCCCATGCCTTTTGCGGTGGAAGAGGAGATCATCCGGCACGATACCGTGGTCTTGGGTGGTGGCTTGGCAGGCATGCGGGCGGCTCTTGAAGCGGCTCGCTGCGGCGCAGATGTCGCAGTCGTTTCCAAGGTATATCCCACCCGAAGCCACTCGGTCGCCGCGCAGGGCGGAATCAACGCTGCCCTCGGCGAGGACGACTCCTGGACTTCACACGCCTTCGACACCGTAAAGGGCAGCGACTATCTGGCTGACCAGGATGCGGCCTCCATTCTCTGCCGGGAGGCCCCCAGCAACATTCTTGAGCTAGAGCACATGGGCGTGATCTTCAACCGCCGTGAGGACGGCCGGCTGGCCCAGCGGCCCTTCGGCGGTGCAGGTTTCCCCCGCACGTGCTTCGTCGCCGATATCACCGGCCACGTCATCCTGCACGTCATCTGGGAGCAGTCGATCAGGGACAGCGTTGCCACCTACGACGAGTGGTTCGCCGTGAGCCTCATCGTAGAGGACGGCCGGTGTCGAGGCCTCGTTGCGATGGACATGCACACCGGAAGGCTCCACACGTTCGAAGCCAAGGCAGTCATTCTCGCCACAGGCGGGCTGGGACGAGTCTACGAGCCGTCCACCAATGGCCTCATCTGCACCGGCGACGGCATGGCGCTGGCATATCGCGCCGGCGCAGCACTTATGGACATGGAGTTCACGCAGTTTCACCCCACTACCCTCTTCCCCAGCGGCGTCCTCATAACCGAGGGCGCACGAGGCGAGGGCGGACACCTCGTCAACGCCCTGGGCGAGAGGTTCATGTCGGGCTACGCCCCGGAACGCCTGGAGCTGGCCTCAAGAGACGTAGTCTCCCGTGCGGAGCAGGTGGAAATCGACTCCGGCAGGGGCGTCAACGGCTGCGTTATGCTTGACCTGCGTCACCTTGGCAGAGACCTCATCCTCACCAAGCTCAACCAGATCTATGAACTGGCCGGAGACCTGGCCGGCGTGGACCTAGTCACCGAGACCGTGCCCATAAGACCGGGCATGCACTACCAGATGGGCGGCGTGAAGACCGACATAGACGGCCGTTCCACCATTCCGGGCCTGTACGCCGCCGGCGAGTGCGCCTGCGTTTCCGTTCACGGCGCCAACCGCCTCGGCGGCAACTCCCTGCTCGAGACCGTGGTCTTCGGACGGCGAGCCGGCAGGACCGCCGCGCAGGAGGCCGGGGAGGAACGCTTCGTGAACCTGACGCCGGCCGTCGCACGCGACGAGGCCGACCGCATCGACGCTCTGCTCAGCCGCAGCGATCGGGGCATCAGGGCGGCCGCGCTTCGCAGGGAGCTGGGCGCCACCATGCAGGAACGGGCCGGCATATTCCGTGACGCCGCCGGCCTGAGCGCCGGCGTAGACCTGCTTCGCGACCTGAAGGACCGATACGACGGCGTGTCGGTACAGGACCGGGGCAGCGTGTTCAACACGGACCTGGTCTCGGCGCTGGAGCTTGGCAACATGCTTGACATCGCCGAGGTCATGGTGGCAGGCAGCCTGGAACGCCGCGAAAGCCGGGGAGCCCACGCAAGACGGGACTACCCGGAACGGGATGACGAAGGCTGGCTGAAGCACACGATAGCGTTGCACACGCCGGACGGGCCGCGCCTTGAGTATGGCCCTGTCACCATCACGGAGTGGCAGCCGCAAGTGAGGTCGTACTAGTAGTAGGGCCCGTTGAAGAAGGCGCCGTAGCGCCGGAAGCAACGCCGCCCTTCCAGGAGGAAACGGATGGAAGTAACGCTGAACGTCAGGCGGTATAACCCGGAGTCGGAGAGCCCGGAGTCCCGCTTCCAGGAGTACAACCTGGAGGTGGAGGACCACTTCACCGTTCTGGACGCGCTCATCAAGGTCCGGGAAGAGGTGGACGGCAGCCTCGCCCTCCGATGCTCCTGCCGGGCCTCAATCTGCGGCTCCTGCTCTATGCGCGTCAACGGCCACGCAAAGCTGGTGTGCAAGACCAAGGTCCGGGACGTGACAAACACCCATAATCAGGTCACAGTTGAGCCCATGGGCAACCTGCCAGTGGTCAAGGACCTGGTCACGGACATGAAGCCGTTCTGGGACCGCGTGCGAGCCGTGAAGCCCTACCTTCAGCCGGAGGGCGAGGAGCCGGAGGCCGAGTACCTCGCGCCAAACGAGACCATGCTTCACCTGGCAGGTGTGATGAGCTGCATCATGTGCGGTGCCTGCGTCTCCGACTGCACTGCAATCGAGGTTGACCAGCGATTCCTGGGGCCTGCTGCCCTCGCCAAGGCCTACCGGTTCGTCAGCGACCCCAGAGACGATGCCGACCGGAGTCGACTCCAGATGTACAGCGAGCCCGGCGGCATCTGGGACTGCACGCGCTGCATGGAGTGCGTTCAGGTCTGCCCCAAGGGCGTGGCACCGATGGACCGCATCATGGGCCTGCGGGACATGGCCATCGAGGCAGGGTTCGGCAACAACAACGGCGCTCGCCACACCGAGGCCTTTACGAACTCGATAAAGCACAGCGGACGCCTGGACGAGCTGAAGCTGCCCCTGCGAACCTACGGCGTGTTCAACTTCTCCGCCATGATAGGACTATCGATGGTCGGCCTGCGAGCCTTCCTGCGGGGCAAGACCCCACCGATTTTGCACAAGTCGATTCCGGGCGCCAAGAGCGTGCGCCGCCTGTTCGAGAAAGTGGAGGGTAAGTGATGAAGTACGCCTTCTTTCCCGGTTGTGTCTCACGGGGAGGCTGCCCGGAGCTGTATCCCGCGGCCGTGAAGGTCTGCGAGCGACTCGGTCTGGAGATCGAGGTCATGGAGGGAGCCGCCTGCACCGGCGCAGGCGTTCTCCAGGAGAAGAACCAGCGCCTCGGCGACGCGCTCAATGCCCGCACGTTCGCAATGGCAGAGGATATGGGCCTACCCATCATGACCATCTGCAGCACCTGCCAGGGCACCATGAGCCAGGCACACAAGCGCATGGCCGACGACCCTGCATATCTGGCCGAGATCAACGAGGTACTGTCGGAGGAAGGCCTGGTGTACAAGGGCGAGGTGGTGGTCAAGCACCTGCTGTGGATTCTGGTGGAGGACCTGGGTCTGGACGCCCTCAAGGACTTCGTCACCACTCCCCTGCAGGGTCTCAAGATGGCCCCCTTCTACGGCTGCTACATCATCCGGCCCACGGGCGCACTCGGCTTCGACGAGCACCCCGAGCGGGAGGACTCGCTGGAGCGCGTCATCGAGACGCTGGGCGCGGAGTCCGTCGAGTACGCGGGCAAGACCCGCTGCTGCGGCTTCCCCATCCTCACCATCAACGAGCGCAACTCCGTGTCGATGGTGGCCAACCACACCATCGAGGCCAAGGACCTAGGCGCCGACGCCATGGTCACGCCCTGCCCGCTGTGCCACCTGAACCTGGACGGCTTCCAACCCAAGGCGGCCTCCATGCGCAAGACCTCAATAAACCTGCCCATTCTTCACCTGCCGCAGGTCCTTGGCCTGGCGATGGGCATGGACGCCAAGAGCATGGGGCTGAACAAGCACATCATCTCCGCCAAGAAGCTCCTCAGCAGCGTCGCGCTCTCGGCGTAGCCTGGAGGAGACTACCCGCGTCTCCAGGGCGCTCTCTCGGCCACTGGCAGACCCGTCGCAATGCCGAGGGTAGTATCCCAGTTATGGTCGCGCGCTTGAGCGGACTCTCCGCAGGTCAGGAGCGCAACGGCGCTGCCTCTCTCCACTGCCCACGGCTTGATCAGAAGCTGCGCCCGGGACGTGGAGAGCTTTGCGCCGGCCAGAAGGGCTTGTGTGCGGCGGAAGCGCCCTCCACTATCGTCCCTCTACCCTGCTCCACCATGCCGCCGGGAAGTTCAGAGGGCGCGCTCACACGCAAGCTCATGTGGGGGAGATCGCAGAAGTCTCGCCGAGAGCGGAAACTCAGAGTATTCCGAGCCAGGCAAGGGCATTCAGAACCGCGCGCCGGCAAGCCGCGGACCGCTAGAACAGCACCTCCGCCGCCTTCTCAGCCACGGCCATCAACGGGCCGGGAAAGACGCCAAGCGCCAGTATGCCAAGGCCCGTGAGGTACAACGCAAGCATCGGCACGTGCGCCACCGGCACGCCCTCTTCGTCTTCCGGCTCCGTCATGTACATCACTCGCACCACTCGCAGGTAGTAGTACGCGGACACCGCGCTGTTCACCACGCCCACCACCACAAGCCAGGCCAGATCGGCCTTCATGGCGGCGCTGAAAATGTACAGCTTGCCCATGAAACCAGCCGTCGGCGGTATGCCGAGCAGCGACACCATTGCGAAGGCCAGCACGATGGCCAGGAAGGGAGACCGCCGTCCCATTCCGGCGAAGCTGCTTATCATCTCGCTGCCGGTGCGGTTGGAGATGGCTATGACGGCGAAGAACGCGGCCAGGTTGGTGAAGGCGTAGGCCACCAGGTAGAAGAGCACGCCGCTTGGCCCGATGGACGACTCGCCCTCCGGCACACGAGCGGAGATTGCGGCCACGCCCGCCAGCAGGTAGCCCGCGTGGGCTATGGTGCTGTAGGCCAGCATCCGCTTGATGTTGCGCTGTGCGATCGCCACAAAGTTCCCGACCGTCATCGAGAGCGCGCTGAGCACCGCGAAGAGGCTCGACCAGTCCAAGCCTATCTCGCCGAAGGCCACGTAGAACACTCGCAGGATTACCGCGAAGCCCGCTGCCTTGCTCGCCACCGACAGGAAGGCCGTGACCGGAGTGGGCGCTCCCTCGTACACGTCCGGAACCCACATCTGGAAGGGCACAGCCGATATCTTGAACCCGAAACCGGCCACCACCATCACCACGCCAATGAACATCCCGTAGCTGCCGAAGGGGACAGACGGGTCCAGGGCCGCTCCCAGCCGCTCGAATATGCCAGGCAGGTGCGTGGTGCCGGTGAAGCCGTAGACCAGCGCCATGCCGTACAGGAGCACCGCCGAGCTCATCGCGCTCAGCAGCAGGAATTTCATTCCTGCCTCGGTGGAGCGCGAGTCCCTCTGGAAGGCGGCCAGCGCAGCCAGTGGCAGCGACGTCAGCTCCAGCGCAATGTAGATGGAGATCAGGTCCGTGGTCGAGGCCAGCAACATCATTCCGCTGGCCGAGAACAGCATCAGGCCGTGGTACTCGCCCGGGAAGAACCGAATGTTCGACGCGTTGCCAACGGAAGCCATCACGATCAGGCCCACCACGCCCAAGATCAGGAACTTGAAGAACAGGCTGAACTTGTCAACGGCCAGCGTGCCGAAAATTCCGGTCATCTGTGCGTCCGGCCCGCTGCCCAGGTCAGACCAGAGGATAATGCTGAACGCAAGCGGGACAGCCAGGCCCACCACCGAAACGAGTGCCAGCAGGCCCTTGTTTCGGAAGGCCATGTCCACCAGGATGACAACCAACCCCAGAGCCGCCAGTGACAGCTCGGGAGAGAGCAGATATACGTCGTGAAGCGTCATATCGTTACCCCGCTAGGGGCCTGCCCCCTGCTGAAGCGATGTGACTATGGGCTCCAGGCCCTGAGCAAAAACGTCGGACACCACTGCCGGATACACGCCTACCACCATGATAGCCGCCACGAGGGCAACCATGGGAACGGCCTCCAGAACGCTGGCATCCCTCACTTCATCGAAGCGGGGCAGCCTCGGGCCGAAGAACGCCCGCTGCAGCATCCACAGTATGTATCCGGCCGTCAGCACAATTGCGAATACGCCAAGCGCAGTGATCCAACCCCAGACCTCGAACGTACCCAGGAAGACCAGCAGCTCCGACACGAAGCCGCTCGTGCCCGGCAACCCTAGCGAGGCCAGACCGGCGAGAAGGAATACCACCGCGATCACCGGCATGTTGGAGGCCAGCCCTCCCATGTCCGGGATGTGACGCGTGTGCGCCTTCTCGTAGACCAGGCCGACGACAAGGAACAGGAGACCGGTGATGGTGCCGTGTGTGAACATCTGCATGGCGGCGCCCGTCAGCCCCACCGCGTTCACCACTCCACCGGCTCCCACAACGGACGCGATGCCCAGCAGCACGTACCCCATGTGGCTTATGCTGCTGAATGCCACCAGACGTTTCAGGTCGGTCTGGCGAATGGTCACCACGGCGCCGTATAGAATGCTGATGATTGCCAGTCCTGCCAGCACCCAGGCGTACTCCTGCGCCCGGCCCGGGAAAATGCCCACCGCCAGCCGGATCATGCCGTATCCGCCCATTTTCAGCAGCACGCCGGCGAGCATTACGCTGACGGCGGTCGGTGCGTCCGTGTGGGCGTCGGGCAGCCACGTGTGAACGGGCCACACCGGCAGCTTGACTGCAAAACCTATGAAGAGGAATGCGAAGATCGCACCGGCCGGAATCAGCATTCGCGCCCCTTCCACTCCCTGCAACTCCACGATGTTGAACGTGCCCGTCGAGAAGTACAGCGCAAGGATGCCCACGAGCATGAAGGCGCTGCCCAACAGCGTGAAGATGATGAACTTCATGGCGGAGTACTCCCGCCGTCCGCTTCCCCAAAGCGAGATGAGGAAGTACATAGGCAAGAGTTCCAGCTCCCAGAAAATGAAGAACAGGACGGCGTCCATGGAAACGAACACGCCGGTAACCGCCGTCTGGAGCACCAAGAGCCAGACGAAGTACTCCTTCACGCGCACCTGGATGTTCCAGGATGCGAAGGCGGCGCACATGCCTAGCAGCGCCGTGAGGAGTACCAGGGGCACGCTCAGTCCGTCCACGCCCAGGTGATAGCGAATGTCCAGAGCTGCAATCCAACTCACGTCCTCTACCAGCTCCATGTCGCCCACGCGGTTGAAGTCCTCCACGCGAAACACCACAAAGATGGCGATCGCCAAGGCAAGCTCCAGTACCGTCACCGCCAGGGCAAACACCCGTATCTGCCTGGCGTCCCTCAGCAACACCAGGATTATGCCCGCAGCGATTAGCGGAAAGAAGACTATCGCAGAAAGCACTCAGCTACCCTCTGTACCGTTCTCAACTCCACACCACAAACGCCACAACGATAAGGACGAGGCCCGCGGATATTGCCGCGCCGTAGGCCTGCACCTGCCCCGTCTCCAGCTTGCCGATAGCTCGGCCCAGGTTCCTGCCCACCCAGGCGACGACCGTACCGGCCATGTCCACGATGTTCCGGTCGATCCAGTCCGTTGCCAGCGCCAGCCCTCGATAGAAGAGCCCGCGAGTGACCACGTCCTCGTAGAGATTGTCGAAGTAGTACTTGTGTACCGCGGCGGTGTACCCCGGCCCCATGCCCGCGGCGACGTCGTCCGGGTCAACGCTGCGGCGGTAGTACATCAGGTACGCCAGACCGATGCCTGCGAGCGCCACCGCGGTCCCCAGAGCGGCCACCAGCAGGTTGAACTTCGCAGCGTGCAGGGATACCAGCTCCACGTGGTCCAGGAAATCGACGAACCAGTGCGCCGGAATCACTCCCAAGCCCCACAGCGAGTTCAGAGGGTTGGCCACGAAGCCGGACACGATGGACAGGACAGCCAGCACGGCCATGGGGGCCACCATCACCATCGGCGACTCCGCAAGGTGTACGCCATGACCTCCGCCGTTGTCGCCGCCCTGCTCCGTCTCGACACCGCCCTGGAATTCGCCGTGGAACGTCATGAAGAGCGCCCGGAAAATGTAGAATGCGGTCATGAACGCGGTCACCAGCGCCAAGTAGAACACAATCTGGCCCTGTGCGCCGCCCAAGTTCCACGCGGCGACCAGAATCTCGTCCTTACTCCAGAAGCCCGCCAGCGGGAAGATACCGCAGATACTCAGCGCGGCAATCAGGAATGTCACATACGTCCAGGGCATGTGCCTTCTCAGCCCGCCCATGTACCGCATGTCGAACGTTCCGGTAGCGTGATTCACGCTACCGGAGCCAAGGAACAGGAGCGCCTTGAAGAAGGCATGGTTGAACAAGTGGAAGATCGCCGCCTCGTATGCGCCAACGCCCAACGCCAGCATCATGTACCCCAACTGGCTCACGGTGGAGTACGCAAGGACGCGCTTGATGTCGAACATAACCAGGCCCATCGTGGCCGCGAAGAACGCCGTGAATGCTCCTATCGCCGCCACAACTCCCATCGCCGTGGTGGAGGCCTCGAACAGCGGGAAGAAACGCGCCACCAGGAACACGCCCGCAACTACCATGGTGGCCGCGTGGATGAGCGCGCTGACCGGCGTCGGGCCTTCCATCGCGTCCGGCAGCCACACATGCAGCGGGAACTGCGCCGACTTGCCCACCGCGCCCGCGAATATGCCGAGCGCCACCCACGTCGCTACACCGCTGCCCATGGCAACTATCTGCGCACCCGCGAGTTCCCCGCCCTGTGCCAGCAGGTTGATGTGCCCGATCTCGAACGGGTTGAGGCCCTGGCTCAGGAACGCCTCCCGGTTGAAGAACAGGTACAGAATGGCTAGCATGAAGCCCACGTCTCCCAGTCTTGTGACCAGGAAGGCCTTCTTTGCCGCTGCAGCGGCGGACGGCCTGTCGTGCCAGAAGCCGATGAGCAGGTAGGAAGAGAGACCCACGAGCTCCCAAAACACATACACTTGAATGATGTTGCGGGACAGGACCAGCCCCAGCATTGACGCCGTGAACAGGGACATGAAGGCGAAGTAACGGGAGTACCCCGCGTCGCCTCGCATATAGCCCTGCGAGTAGATCTGCACGGCAAGGCTGACGCCGCTGACAACAACCAGCATGATGGCAGTGAGCGGGTCCATGAGGATGCCGAGGCTTATGTCCAGGTTGCCGACTACAATCCAGGAGTGAGCCGCCCACCCGATCTCGCCCTCGCCGCTTGCGACCTCGGCCAGGGCCACGAGGGAGAGCACGAACGCGGCGCCGATCGCCAGGATCGTCACGTAGCCGCTCAGTCTCGCGTACCCATTCAGGAACGGCCTGATCACGAGCGCGATGACAAGGAATGAGGCCAAAGGAAGAAAGAGGATGGCCCATGCTGCTCCTTCGGTCATGATGCTGCTATGCCGCTCCCTTGATCATTATCAGACGTCACTCCACGAGAACCGCGCCCTAGAGCTTGCGCAGAATCTCCTCTGCCACGTGTTCCCTGCCCCGCGGCACCATGACCCGGTAGGGAACTCGCTCGCCCCAGGAGAGGATGTCGCCCTCGGGCAGAATCTGCGCGGGCAGACCCTCTCCCTCCAGGAGCTCCTTCCACATCTCCGCGATCATCAGGTTTGGCGCCTTCTTGAAATCAACCCACATTGCGTACTAACCACTCATCATATTTGCCTGCGTAACGTCAACCGTGGAGCGGTTGCGGTACATGGCGATAACGATACCCAGACCTAGCGCCACCTCCGCGGCGGCTATGGTAATGATGAACACAGCGAATATGTGGCCGGTTAGCAGGCTGCTCAGCACCGTCTCGCCGAGCGCCACTCCCTCCGTCATCATAGCGTTCGCCACCTCGGCCTCCGTGCCGGCCGGGTCGACCGCTATCCTCTGCGGCACCACGTACCGGCTGAACGCCAGCAGCGCAATGTTCACCGCGTTGAACATCAGCTCAATAGACATGAGGACCGCAATCACGTTCTTCTTTGAGAGCGCCCCGTACAGCCCAATGCTGAAGATGACGGCCGATACCAGAAGGAAGTTCTCCAGGCTCAGGACTCACCCTCCCTCTCCCGCACCAGAGCAAGCGCGCCTATCACCGCCGCCAGCAGCACGACGGAGGCCGCCTCCATGGGCAGTACGAAGTCCTGAAGGAGAAGCCGGGCGATGACCTGCGTGGTGTCGCCGAAGACGTCCCGGATGCCCTCTTCCGTGTGGCTGGGATCGACCGCGGCAGACTCGCCTGGCGCTACTGCGAAGCCCAGGCCGCCCCACTCGTTCCAGTCGGTGACCACAACGGCAAAGGCAATGGCCGCGAAGACCAGCCCCGATAGCAGCAGCGCCGGTAACTGAAACCGGTTGGACGGATTGCCATCCTGCGAATTCCGCGTGAGCATTATGGCGAAGATGATGAGGACCGAAATGGCGCCCACGTACACCAGCACCTGCACCACGGCAAGGAACTCGGCGTTGAGCAGGACGAACAGCCCTGCAACCACCAGAAAGGAGACGACCAGGAACAGGGCCGCCCTGAAGATGTCCCTCTCAGATACCACGGCCAGCGCGGAGATTGTCCCCACCGCGGCCAAGCCCCAGAAGGCAATGTCCAGGGGAAACATCTAGCGGCCAACCTCTTCCCATGAGAGGGGCTCCCCGCCCTGAGGGCGGTAGTCGCGCTCTTCCAGCTGGGGCCGGAACCAGGTGCTGGGTCGCTTTTCGGCACTTCGAAGTTCGTCCACCGTGATGATCAGATCGTCGCGGCGGTACTGCCCACGCTCGAAGCCGCTGCCCATGAACAGCGCGTCGTAGGGGCAGGCTTCCACGCACAGGCCGCAGAACATGCACCGCCCGATGTCGATGTCGAATACGTCAATGGCGTAGGACTCGCCCTCCTGCACGTCGGTGCCGCCCGGATGCGTCTCGATCCGTATGATGCCTAGCGGGCAGTACTTGGCGCAGCTTGCGCAACCCGTGCACCTCTCCTCGTACCACACGAACTCCTCGCCCCGGAAGCGGGGCGACTGCGGCACCGCCTCCTCCGGGTACTGGACCGTGAACGGCTTTCTGAACAGGTTGGTCATCGTGACCATGAGTCCCTTTGCGATTCCTAGACCATACATGTCATCTGGCCTCCTGCGCTCGACCGCTAGATCTTCCAGGCACCGGAGCCAGCGGCGCTCGAGTGCTGAGCTTGTCTGAAATCAGGTGCGAGGACGCAACCAGGCACGCCAGAGCGACCACCCAGTTGATGCCTCCCATCAGCCACAGCTGAGCGATGGTGGGCTCTTCCCAGATCAGCAGCTGACCAGCCGTAATGAACAGGTTGATGAGCCCCAGAGGGAACAGGAACTTCCACGCCAGCGCCATTATCTGATCCACTCGCAGCCTTGGCAGCGTGGCCCTGACCCAGAGCAGCACGAACCATACGGCCCACACCTTGATGAAGAACCACAGTTCCGAGGGCAGTATCGGTCCATCCCAGCCCTTGAGGAACAGCGTGGTTACGATGGACGCAGCACCGAATGGGGCGATGAATTCCGCCAGCTGGAACGTGCCCCACTTCATGCCGCTGTACTCCGTGTGGAATCCTGCCACCAGCTCCGAGTCCGCCTCCACGATGTCGAACGGCGAGCGGTTCATCTCCGCCGAAATCGCCACCATGAAGATGAAGAACCCCAGCGGCTGGATCAGTATGAAGGGCACTCGCTGGCTATCGACAATGTCCACGAGCGAAAGCGAGCCGGCCAGCAGCAGCACGCCGACGATCGATAGCACCAGCGGCACCTCGTAGCTGACCAGCTGCGCGACGCCGCGCATGGCGCCAAACAGCGAGTACCGGTTGCCAGAGCCCCAGCCGGCCATGAACATGGCGATCGTTGGCACGGTGGTCACGGCGATAATGTAGAGAATGCCGATGTTGAGGTTGGCAATGTAGGTGTTCTCGCCGAACGGTATGACGGCGAAGACCAGGAGAGGACCCAGTATGAAGACGAGGGGCGCGAGGTTGAACACCCAGCCGTCCACGCCCTCCGGCCTGGTGTCCTCCTTGGTGAGCAGCTTCAGCGCGTCCGCAATGGGAGTGAATAGACCAAACGGGCCCCACCGGTTGGGGCCGAGCCTCGACTGGAACCGCCCAATGACCCGGCGCTCCACCCAGGTGCCCAAGGTGGTCACAAGAACCACTATGTTTATCACGATGAATATTATCAGGAAGCCCGCGATGCAGTACGCGAGCCACTGCGGAATCAGTGACACGCCAAAGACGTTCAACCCCGCGAAGAAGTCGTAGAGGTTGCCGAAGAAGGCGTTAGCCTCTCTGAATGGGGTGTAGCCTCCCATATCTACCGGTCCACCTCACCCATGTTGATGTCGATGCTGCCGAACGTGACGATCATGTCGGCCAGCTTCCAGCCAATGAGGATGTCCCGCAGCACGGTCAGGTTGATGAGCGACGGCGACCGAATCTTGCACCTGTAAGGAGCGATGCTTCCGTCGCTCACCAGGTAGAAGCCCAGCTCGCCTTTGGGCGATTCCACGTGGGCGTAGGCGTCGCCAACGGGAGGCCGCACCAGATTGGGAATCCTCTCGCGAACGGGGCCGTCCGGTATCTGGTCCACGCACTGCTGGATGATGCGCAGCGATTGCCTCATCTCCGCGATACGAAGCAGGTAGCGGTCGTAGTTGTCACCGAAAGTGCCAACCGGAATGTCGAACTCCAGCCGGTCGTAAATGTCGTAGGGGTCCGCCTTGCGCAGGTCCCAGTTCACGCCGGCGGAGCGGAGCACGGGGCCGCTGGCGGAGCAGTTGATGGCCGTCTCGCCGGTCAGCACACCGATGTTCTTGGTGCGGGACAGGAGTATCTCGTTGCCTGTGAGCAGCTTCTCGTACTCGTCGATGTACTCGGGCATGTAGACCTGGAAGTCACGAATGGCGGTCCAGAACTCCGCCGGCGCGTCCTGGAACACGCCGCCAACTCGCATGTAGCTCAGCGTAATGCGTGCGCCGCAGAGCATCTCGAACATATCGAGTATCTTCTCCCGCTCCCGGAAGCAGTACATGAGAGGCGTTGCCAGAGCGCCCAGGTCGTTCAGGAAGAACCCCGTGGCCACCAGGTGGCTCGCAATGCGCTGAAGCTCCGCGGCGATGACTCGGAGGTACATGGCACGTTCAGGCGGGCGTATGCCGGACAGCTTCTCCACAGCCAGCACGTAGGCCAGGTTGTTGGACATGGAGGCAACGTAGTCCAGGCGGTCGGTCAGGGTGACCACCTGGGCGTAGGTACGCTCCTCGGCCAGCTTCTCCGAGCCCCGGTGCAGGTAGCCGACTACGGGCTCCACGTCCAAGATGATCTCACCGTCGAATGTTATGCGCATTCGAAAAACGCCGTGAGTGCTGGGGTGCTGTGGCCCCAGATTAAGGGTTACCGGCTCGGTGCGAATCGTCATCTGTCGCTTCTGCTCCGGGAATGTAGCTCCGGGGATGCTACCTGGGAGCCTCCAGATAGTCCTTGCGCTGGGGATGGCCGGGATAGCCCTCCCACAGCATCAATCGCTTGAGGTTTATGTGGCCCGTAAAGCGGACGCCCATCAGATCGTAGACCTCCCGTTCCTGGAAGTCCGCGCCCTGCCACAGGCCCGTCACCGAGGGCACGTTCGGATCCTCCCTGCCCCAGCACCTGGCCTTCACCACCGCGCCGTGGTTGTGGGCAGTCGACACCAGGTGGTACACCACCTCGAAGTGCTCAATGTAGTCAACGGCGGAGACGGAGATCAAGTAGTCGAACTTGAGGTCCGGGTCGTCCTTCAGGAAGCTGCACACATCCGCCACGGACTCGGCCCTGACCCAGACGTCCCGCTCGTTGGACTCCTCCACCGCGCCCGGGACGGAGTCAGCCAGGCGGCTCGCAAGCAGGTCTGCGCTCAGGGTCACTGTCATCTACGCACCCGCGGCATTGCCGAACAGGCTGTACTTCTTAATCTTCTCGTGGAGCTGCATGATGCCGTACAGGAGAGCGTCCGGCCTCGGCGGGCAGCCCGGGACGTAGACGTCCACCGGCACGATGCGGTTGACACCAGGCACAACGCTGTAACCCTGGTAGTACGGACCGCCGCTGGTGGCGCAGACGCCCATGGAGATCACCCACTTGGGCTCCGGCATCTGGTCGTAGAGTCGACGGATGGCCGGCGCCATCTTCCACGTCACCGTGCCTGCCACAATCATCAGGTCGGCCTGCCTGGGCGAGGCGCGCATGGCCTCCATGCCGAAGCGCGAGATGTCGAACCTGGACATCGCGCTCGCGATCATCTCGAAGGCGCAGCACGCAAGCCCGAACGTCATCGGAAACACGGACGACTTGCGGCTCCAGTTCAGGAGGGCGTCCACGGTGGTGACGACCACGTTCCGCTCGAATTCCGGATCAACCTGGATGGAGTCGCGGGCGAACGGCTCGAGGTGCGTGGCCTTCATGTCGTTGATGACCACTCCCTCCTCGCGGTCAATATCCCAGGTGGTTGCGTACAGGGGCACGGTCACTCCGGGCACCTGCGCCCCGGAAGCGCTCCCAGGCTGCATATCAAGCGACATGTGCTACCTCCACTCCAGAGCCTTGTACCTCCACGCGTAGGCCCAACCCACCACCAGGATCAGGATAAAGACCAGCATCTCCACGAAGGCGAACAGTCCAAGCTGTTTGAAGTGAACGGCCCAGGGATAGATGAATATCGTCTCAACGTCAAAGATTACGAACAGAATGGCGAACATGTAGTAGCGGAAGTTGAACTGCGGCCAGCGGTCTCCTATGAGTTCCATGCCGCACTCGTAGGGGCTCCTCTTGGTCTCGGTGGGCTTGTGGGGACGAACGCGAATGTAGGAGAACAGCCAAGATACCACGAGCAGCGTGCCCGGCAGCACCACCGCTACAACGGTGAAGACGGCGATGAGGCCGTACTGGCGGAAATAGTCCTCAAGCACAGGCCATTGCCTCCGCGTCAAACATCGGAAGGAATATAGCACAGGGCAAGCCTGTTATCAAGTGAAAATCACCACAATCGCCCGCAGTTTGAGACAAAGACAAGTGCGGGCTTCCACTCGGACGCCGTCCGGAAACCCGGAACAGCTAGGCGGGTTGGAGCGCCCCAGCCTGGGTATGCTAGAATTGTGGTATCACTCTATTCGAGAACATCCTGTGCGTAGCAGCCATTTGAGATCCGTCCTCCTCGCAGCCGTGGCCGTGCTGGCCTTGGCGGTGGTGCTGCCGGCGTGCGCGTCGCAGGGGGAGCCCACGCCCACGCCGCCGGCCGGCATCGCCGACGTGGTGGGTGTGTGGGAGGAGCTGTCGGGCGGAGACGCGTCCTCCGACAACAGCTCCATCGTGGAGGTGTGGAATGTCCTGGCCGCCGGCTTCGTGGAAAAGGAATTGCTGGACGCGGGAGCCATGGGCCGTGCCGCCATAGAAGCCATGAACGCCGAGGCCGCGACGATGGACCAGCCGGATCCCGAGCACCTGTCGCTCGTGGCCATCGAGGCCATGCTGGACGTCCTTGACGACCCGTACACCACCTTCCTGACTCCCGAGGAATTCGCCCTCTACTCCCAGGACAGCGAGGGCAAGTTCGGAGGCATAGGAGCTACGGTGAGCCTCGACGAGGAGCGAATTACCATCACTGCGCCGCTCCCTGGCACGCCGGCGGAGCGAGCGGGAATCATGCCGGGCGACGTGATCCTAGAAGTCGACGGAGAGAGCACGGAGGGCTGGAGCGTTCTGGAGTCGGTAATCCGCATCCGCGGGCCGGAGGGTACGTCCGTGCTGCTCCTTGTTTTGCACGAGGGCGCGGAGGATCCCGTCGAAGTCGAGATCGTGCGCGCCACCATCCAGCTCACAAGCGTGGAGTGGGAGCTGCTTCCCGATAGCATCGCTCACGTCCAGATCTCGTCCTTCTCTGCAAACACCGACGAGCAGGTGAACGAGATCATCGAGGAGGCCCAGGAGCTCGGCGCACGGGCAATGATCATCGACCTGAGGAACAATCCCGGCGGACTCCTGTCCACCACCGTGAACATAGCCAGCCAGTTCCTGAAGGACGGCATCGTGCTGTACTCCGTTGACGGCAACAACCACCGGGTCGAATACCCAGTGAAACTCGAAGGACTTGCCCCGGACCTTCCACTCGCAGTGCTGGTCAACGAGAGGAGCGCAAGCGGAAGCGAGGTGCTTGCCGGAGCGCTCCGCGATCACGAAAGGGCCGTCCTCATCGGCGAGAACACGTTTGGCAAGGGCAGCGTGAACCTGCCTCAGGGCCTGGCCGACGGCTCCGGGCTGTACTACACCATCGGCCGATGGTACTCGCCCAACGGCCACCTGATCGAGGGCGAGGGGTTGGCACCGGACATCGAGGTCGAGCAGCCTACGGAAATCGAAGTTGAGCTGGGCCTGGAGGAGGACCGGGATCTCCAGCTGGAACGCGCAATCGAACATCTGCTGTCTCAGGTGGCGGCCCACGCGCCATAGGGGCGACCGAGAGAGACCACTTCAATGCCAAAGTCCAATACCAAACGGGCCAACCCCAAGGCCAAGCCGAAGAGCCAGACCGGCGTCGTCACGCAGAACCGCCGCGCCTATCACGACTACGAAATCCTGGAGACGGTAGAAGCGGGCCTCGCGCTCACCGGAACCGAGATCAAGTCCGTACGCTCCGGGAAGATGAACATCCAGCACGCCTTCGCCAAGGCGGAAGACGGAGAGGTTTGGCTGGTGAACTCCCACATCGCCCCGTACGAGCAGGGCAACATCCACAACCACGAGCCAACGCGGCCGCGCAAGCTTCTGCTGCACGCTAAGGAGATCGACCATCTGACCGGCGCCGCGGCGCAGAAGGGATTGACACTCGTGCCCCTGCGAGTGTACATCAAGGGCCACTACGCCAAGGTGCAGGTCGGCCTTGCCCGAGGGCGCAGGCTCTACGACAAGCGTCGCGCCATCATCGACCGGGACCAGGAGCGCGAGGCAGGCCGCGCCATAAGCGCAGCAGCCCGCGGCTGAACCCGGCGCCTCTCCGATGCGGCCCTGCTCGTCGCGAAACGGCCTGCACTGCGGACCGGAAGCCTCTCGATGGGTCGCCGTGTGCTATAATTGCAGTGTTGGATCATCACATGGGGACGCGTGGTCTCGACAGGGGGTGGTTTCGCGGGATTGCAGGCCGGGGTGCCGTCCACCTCGTCAACAAGGCGGCAAAAAAGTAACTGGCGAAAATAAAGTAGCCCTGGCAGCCTAACACGGCTGCCACGTCCACCCTAACCTCTCCTCGAAGGTGAGGAGTGGGCGCCATAAGTCGAGGTGCAGCCCGCGCAACGCCGGTAGCGAGGGCCCAAGACCACCGGCTGGCTCCCAAAGAATCCCTGCCGGCAGGGGACCTTGAGAGCGAGAAACAATTACCGGACAAGCCTGTAGCACATTCCAGCGGGAAGCTCTCTGGACGGGGAGTTCGACTCTCCCCCGTCTCCACCAACCTATCACTACACAAGTCCGCGACCGTCCGGGCACGCCAAGGTCCCGTCGCACTCAGTCAACGAACTCGCGCCGTCAAGCGGGATGCCCGGCCGCCGTAAGCAAATGTTAAGGAATGTCCACCGTGTGACAGCGTGCAGGCGGTCACTCGGATGGTATCATTACGCGCGGGTTAGCCATTAGCCAGGAGGACAACCGAGCTTGAGCACGCGAGCAGCGATCGGCCGGCGCAACTCAGCCATCCGCGCCCTTGCACTGGGCGCAGTGCTCCTGTTCGCTGTGAGTTTAGCGTGCGGTTCCGAGCCGGATCCCACTGCGACCCAACCGGCAATGGCCACCTCCGCGCCTTCGGCGACCCCCGCTCCGACGCCAACCGCGCCTCCGGCCGCTGAGCCAACGGAATCGAGCATGACTCATGCCGAGACGCCTACCGTCGCTCCCGCCACGGAGGCTGCTCCCACCGCGACCGCTGTGCCTTCGGCGACGGCCAATGAGGAGCCCGCCGATGCCCCGCCCGTCGGGACCAACGTCGGCAACACCCTGCCGCACTTCGAAATGACGCTTGCAGACGGATCGAGGGTGTCGACGGATGTGCTGGCGGCTCAGGGCCAGCCCGTCTTTCTCTACTTCTTCGCAACGTGGTGACCGGTATGTCGCGCCGAGTTGCGGCGCCTGAAGCAGGACTACCCAGAGTTCGCAGAGAGCGTTGACCTGTACGCCATTGGCCAGGACGTCACCGAGGGCGTCGGCAGGCTGGAGGACTACCGGGCCAGCGAAGATCTCCCCTTCCCGGTTGCCGAAGTCAGCAACAATGTGTTGCGCAGCCTGGAGATAATCAGGCAGTCTACCAAGGTCGCCGTCGATCACAATGGAGTCATCACCTATCGCGCAGGCATCGGCGAAGGCGAGGGTGACTGGCCCAAGGTGTTTGCCGAGCTGGCGAGCGCTGCAGGCGGCTAGCCCTCCAGCCTCTACACCTGCGCCCTCACCCTCCGGCAACACAATCCGACAACTCTCCCCTATTCCCCCAAGTCTCCCCTTGCTCACCCGCGCTGTACCCTATTGCACCCTTTGGAGCTTGACAACGCCAGTACATGTGTTCTATACTTCCCTTTGAAGTCGAAAGGGAGGTGACGGCAATGGTGGGAAGCGCTCTACTCATACCCGAAAGCGAAATTGAAACCGTTCACGTGCCCGTGGCCATTCCGGCGGCTGAGCGGGTGGTGATCAAGCTCCACGGCCGTTTTGACGACGTGAGATCAGCGGCCGCTCGCTTTCGAATTGACCTCAACTGGGCCCGCGCGGAACGCCTGCCCGACGATGCCTGCACAGTGGAGGGCAGGCTTGACCTTGCGGAATCACCACGGCTATTCCTGTAGAGGGTAGGAAGCCGCCTCAAGCGCTGGTCCACCACGGCTAGAGGCGCCTTGTTCAACACCATTACCCGACCTTGTCCCGCGGCAACCTCTACCACAGTTGACCTAGCAATGCTCAGGGCATAATATGCCAATGGTACTGCCATGACCCGGCCCGGCCGCTGGCTGCACCGGAGGCGTTTCCCCATCCCGTGTGGCGGAGCAGAGGGATGGCCACTTTCGCCGAAAACATCCCCGGCGTCAGGCGCGTATTCTACGGCTGGTGGATAGTTGCCGTCGGCATCACCATAGCCATACTGAACGGCGCCTTCTACACCTACGGCTTCGGCGTTTACTTCATTCCGCTTCTCAATGAGCTTGGCGCCAGCCGCGCGGCCCTTGGCGGCGTGGTCGGCCTTGCGAGACTTGAAGGCGGCCTGATCGCGCCCCTCGCGGGCTGGCTCATCGACAAATACGGCCCCCGCCGACTGCTCTACTTCGGCATCATCACGATGGGCTTTGCGTTTCTTCTTCTTAGCATGATTACCTCCCTCTGGATGCTGTACGCCGTCTTCATGCTCATTGCCACGGCGTCCAGCTTTGGTGGCGGGCGGCCCATCAACGTCGCCGTTGCAAACTGGTTTGTGCGCAAGCGGGCCAGGGCGCTGGGCATACTCCTGGCCGGCATAGGCCTGGGCGGCAGCGCCGTTGTCGTCGTCGGCTGGCTCACGCAAACCTACGGATGGAGAACGTCCGCCGTCATGGCCGCCCTGGCCTACTGGGTGATCTGCATCCCGCTGGTCTCTCTGGTCCACCACCGGCCGGAGCAGGTCGGCATGCACCCGGACGGCGAGCCGCTCCCGGTCGAGAACACCAGCCGCGGGGGCTCCCGCAACAACGAGCCGCTGGAGATAGAACTCACTCCGCGGCAGGCTCTCAGGTCGCTGTCCTTCTGGATGCTTGCCATTGCGTTTGCAAGCTGGTCTGTCACCGTCACCGTTGCCGCCATCTACCACGTTCCGTTCCTCATCGAGGAGATGGGCGCAAGTCCCGTGAAGGCCGCTACACTGGCCTCGATCACGCTCCTAATCTCGGTGCCGGGTCGCGTATTCTTCGGCTGGATCGGCGACATGCTGAACATCCGCGTACTTCTGGCGACGCTGCTGCTTGTGCAGTGCCTGGGAGTGCTCGCGATGTCTCTGATTCCAAGCCTTGGGTGGGCGCCGGTCTACATCGCGCTCCTTGGCCCGGCCTACGGCGGCTCCGCCGCGCTGCGACAGGCCATCGTGGCCCACTTCTACGGCCGGCGAAACTTCGGCACCATCAGCGGGCTGCTGCAGTTCGTTGACCTGCCGGGCACGGTAGCGGGGCCCATATTCGTAGGATGGATGGTGGACACTTTCGACAGCTATCGACTGGGGTTCCAGACGGTGGCGCTGTTCCTGGCATTGGGGGCAGCGGCTTTGTTCGTCGCTCGGCGCCCCAGCGTACCAATGGAGCCTGCGGGGGAGGCTGCGACGCCCGAAGAACGTGGCTCCTGAGCAGGAGCGAGGCTTGGCGGACTGTGTCCCCCTGGCCCCGTGGGTATAGGTGAACACGCGGAACACCGACCGAAGGGAGACCCAATGCCGAACCTGGCCGGCCTCCTAACCCAAATAGGCGCCAACCGAGACGAGATCATCGCCTTGGAGCAAGAGCTGGTGCGGATTCCTTCGGTGAATAGCGGCGTCATGCCCACGGGCAACGAGACTGCGGTGTGCGACGTGGTCCAGCAGCGCCTCGCGCTGGAGGGCATTCCGTCCGAGATACTGGAATCTGCCCCGCGCCGCGGAAACCTCGTGGCCAGGCTGGAGGGACGCTCCGGCAAAACGGGCCTTATGTTCATGTCCCACACGGACGTGGTGCCGGTGGAGGACGAAGGCAAGTGGAAGCACCCCCCATTCAGCGCCGCCATAGACGGCGACCGAATCTACGGCCGCGGCGCCTCGGATTGCAAGGGCCTGCTCACGGCCCAGATCATGGCCCTGATTCTGCTGAAGCGCAGCGGCGTGGAGCTCGCCGACGGCCTGGTGCTGGCCACCGGGGCCGACGAGGAGCACGGCGGCCGGTACGGGTTCGGCTGGCTGGCCCAGCATCACCCGGAGAAGATCGCAGCGCCCTTTGCGGTGAACGAGGGCGGAGGCGTGCCCGTCAGAGTCGGTTCAGGCTTCGCATACGTCCTTGGCACGGGCGAGAAGGGGCGGCTCCAGGTGGAGATCGACATACGCGGGGCCAGCGCCCACGCCTCCGTTCCGTGGCGAGGCACCAACGCCCTCTACGCCCTGTCGCAGGTGCTGGGGCGCATCGAGGAGTACGAGCCGGAGCGGGACACCTCCGCCGAGGTCTTCCGCCATCTGTCCGACCTGGCCATCGAGCACCTGGCCTCCGCCTCCAACGTGGACGAGATAATCTCCGAGCTGGAGCCTCAAAACCCGCCACTGGCCAGCGTGCTCAGGGCGCTCTCCCGCATGACACTGACGCCCACGATGGTCCGAGGCGGCGTCAAGTCCAACAGCGTGCCGGAGTCCATACGGCTGACCTGCGACGTGCGAACCCTGCCCCACCAGGACGAGGCGCACCTCCGCGACGAGCTTGGCCGGCTGCTGGAGGGCATCCCGGGCGTGGACTTTCAGGTGGACTACATGGCCGTGCCCAACTCCTCGCCATTCGAGACGGACTTCGCTCGGCGAATCAGGCTCGCAACCGCCAACGCGCTGGGCCTGGAGGACGTCCAGATGATCCCCTCCATCAGCACTGGCTTCACGGACTCACGCTTCACCCGTCCGCTCGGCACCATCACCTACGGCTTCACCGGAGCGCACCCAGAGGACGACCCGCAGCTCACCTTCGCCCACGGGACCAACGAGTCCATAGGCATCAAGAGCCTGCTCAACGGCACACGGGTCATGCTCGCCCTGGCCTACGACATGCTGGCTGCGGGGTAGCTGCGGCCGAGCGGCGGTGCGCCCCAACGGTTGACAACACTCCGCCATCAAACTACGATTGCACTCGCGGCGCTTCCCCCCCCTCCCCTGCATCGCGCCGCCTCGTCTCTACCACGGCTCAGGATGAAAGGAGGGAAGCCATGACCAGCCAGGAAGGACCACCCATTGGACCCCTGGGTACGCAGGCGACGGTGCTGGGCGGAGCTGCCGCCGCCCTCATCGGCGACGCGGAACACCTGTATCACTCCACCATGGGACCGTACAACGTGGTGCCAGTGCCCACCCCGGATAACCAGCCCTACTGGGACGGCGCCAATGAGGGCAAGCTGGTTCTCCAGAGGTGCCAGGGATGCGAGAAGTACAACCACCCGCCCGTGGCTCTCTGCAACTACTGCGGCAACCGCAGCGCGGAGCTGAAGTGGGAGGAGGTCAGCGGCCGGGGCACGCTCTACTGCTACTACATCTGCTACGACACCTCCGTTTCAGGCTTCGAAGAGAAGGTCCCGTATGCCGTCATCATGGTGGAGCTTGAGGAACAGCCGGACCTGCTCCTGATGAGCAATATCCTCAACCACGAATACGATGCAATGGGCGGCGGGTTGGATACCGGGATGCCTCTCGAGGCAGTCTTCGACAAAGTGAACGACGAACAGAACATCCTGCAGTTCCAGCCACGCTCCTCATAGCCGCGCCGCCGCAAAGACGCCGGGACGCGAGACTCGCAGAGCAGCCGCTCAACGGCTGACAAAGAAAAGGGAGGCATCATGCCTATCGAATGGCCCAAGGGCAAGAGACCCGTATTCGTGGGTTCCGGAAGCACCATGTGCCGTCGCTACTTTGACGGCACCAAGTCCCATCGCGCCAACGAGGCGGCCCTCATGGCGATCGAGGACGCCGGCCTATCTGTCGACGACATCGACGGCATCTACATCTGGGCGGACCCCAACTGGGGCCCCAACCAGCGCGGCGACATCAAGGTGTGGCTGGACGTGCCACACATGATGTCCGTGGTCAACTGGAACAACATAAAGCACTGGATCCAGACGGACAGCCCGGCCGCCGGCTCCTGCGCGGGGCCCCAGCTTGCAGCGATGGCCCTGGGCGCAGGCGTGTGCAACTACGCGCTCGTCATCCGCACGGGCCACCACCCTGCGGGCGTTCGGTACCGGCAGGTCAGCGGCAGGATGGCAAGCGGCGCCGCCTCCATGACCACCGTGTATGGTCACGGCGTGGGCGGGTCCGGACAGGCCATCACATACCAGCGATACCTGGCCAAGTACGGCGCCAAGCGTGAAGAGATGGCCGGCTACGTGCTGAACGCCCATCGCAACGCCCAGCTGAACCCGTACGCCGTCTGGAATGGCCGCCAGATCACGCACGACGACTACATCAACTCACGCCTCATCGCCTATCCCATGTGCGTTTTCGACAACGACATGCCGGTTGACGGCGTGCAGGCGGTCGTTATGACCACCGAGGACCGAGCGAAGGACACGCCGCACCCCGGCGGCTACATTTCCGGTATTGCGGCCATCCCCATGCACCGGGCCAGGGGCGGCGTCACCGACTCGCTGGAAGGCCTCGAGGAGATGAACGACTGGCAGGCCAAGAACCTCTACGAGAGCGCAGGCCTGAGGCCGGAGGACGTGGACCTGAAGCACGTCTACGACGGCTTCAGCCCGATGGTCTGGATGTGGCTGGAGGCGTTCGGTTTCGCCCCGCGCGGCGAGGCTCATTCGTGGTGCCAGCCCGAGAACATCGCGCTAGAAGGCCCCCACCCGCTAAACACGGCGGGCGGCAACCTGGGCAACGGCCGCATTCACGGCATGACCAACGTGTGGGAGACGGCCAATCAGATGATGGGCACGGCGGGCGTCAGGCAGCTGCCTCGCCCCGACGGCGAGCTGAAGAAGCTGGACGTGGCCCTCTGCGAGACCGGCCCATTCGGCAGCGCATCAAGCTTCATCTGCACCCGCGAGTAGCAGCAGTGCGAGGGCCGGACTCGCTGTGCCAATACGGCGGGCCCGGCCCTCGCATAAGCCAATGGGACTGGAGAAGGTGTCTTGAAGATCGGGATCATATCGGACCTTCACTGCGACGTGCAGGCCCTCGAGACGGCGCTAAAAGAGCTGAGAGGTGTCGACCAGGTCATCTGCGCCGGCGACCTCAACCTCCAGTACCGGTTCTCCAACGAGATTTCGGAGCTGATGCAGAGGTATCGCATTCCGGTGGTCCGAGGCAACCATGACACGGCCATACTCTCTTCCGCCGGGCTCATGCTGCGAAACTCCGGCCAGATCAAGCCCGAGAACCTGTCACACCTTCGACAGATGCCACTCATGCTTGAGTGGCCCATCGAAGGCAAGCGCGTGATGATGATGCACACAAGCCCGCTGGACCCGACCGGCGGCGAGCACGGCGGACGCGCAGGCGTATTCCTGCCCGGCGAGGGCGACCGGCTGGCGCCGCCGCCCGAATCGAACGGCGCGGACGGCCAGGTTGCAGGTGGCGGAACGGACGACAACAGCAGCGCTTCGGGTCGCCTGGCCAAGATACCCAACCACCTTCTCCCAGAGGCCAAAGCGGACGTCCTAATCGTGGGCCACACCCACCGCACTATGGTGACGCACGTGGACAACACGCTGATAGTCAACCCGGGTTCTCTGGGGCAGCCCCGTGACCCCAAGCGGTCGACACTGCGCACCTACGCCATACTGGATACCTCCACCTGGGAGGCCACGATCCACGGCTTCGAGCAGGCCCGGGACAACTGGGGATAGCGGCACCCCCTCCCCGAACCGTCAGCTCAGGCGCGCTATCAGCTCATCCTCCGACGAGAAGTCATACTCGCGCTGCTTGTCCAACCCCTGCGACGTGAACCACTCGTACGTCTGCTCCACCGCCGACTCGAACGTATACTCCGGCTCGTAGCCGATGTGGTTGCGCAGCTTGCTCATGCCGAACACAGTGCTCTCGTCCCACCGATGGATGTACGGCGCCAGCCGCTGGATCAGTGGACGGCGCTGGATCGCCGAGATCTCGTCCATCACCTCGGCCGGCACGAAGAGCTTGTCCGCCTCCACGCCCGCAGCCCGCGCGCAGGTTTCCACGTAGCCCACGTCGCTGAAGTAGTCCTTGCCGGTGACGTTGTAGATCTCGCCGTAGGTGCGCGGGTTGAGCGCCATCAAGCGCATCGCCCTCGCCTCGTCGTCAACGTGGCCTATCTGGCTCAGCGTGGTGCCGCGGCCAGGCACAAGTATCTTGCGTCCCCGCAGCAGCCGCACGAACATTCGCTGCTCGCGATCGATGATGCCGTTGTCCGGCCCGAACACCATGGAGAAGCGTGCCACCGACATCGGGAAGCGCCGCTCCCTGAACGCCTTCGTCAGGAAGTCTTCACAGATGAGCTTGTTACGCCCGTAGTCCGACTGCCGAGGTGTGCTGTCCACGGCAAAGTCCTCGTCGATGGGCAGGACGTTGCTTGCAGCGTAGACGACGGTGGAGCTGGCGAAAATGTAGTGCCCCGTCCGTCCTTCGAAGATCTCGACCATGCTCTGCACGTCTTCCAGCACGTAGGCGCTGATATCGAAGACAGCGTCGAAGTCCTCAGACCCCAGCACTTCACTCAATTGCGCATGGTCCTTCCGGTCGGCGTAGAGGCGGCGCACCTCCCTGGGCAGCTTTGCCTCGGTCATGCCGCGGTTGAGCGTGGTGACCCGGTGGCCGCAGCGCACAAGCTCGTGCACCAGGTGAAGCCCGTTGAAACGTGTGCCTCCCATAACCAGCGTGTTCATTCTTGACCTCCTGTGTGGGTCCAATTGCGTAGCATCGCTAAGTTGCTGCCGCCTGACCGTGCTCGATTGAGTGGCAGGCCTTGAACGGATCGGACGGCTCCATTCTAGTCTCCTGATGTTCCGCAGTCGATAGGAGACATGCCGCAGAAGACGGCAAAGCCGCTAGAATGGACGTCAGTCACAACGCGGGAGGGCCGCCGAATGAACATAATCGTCCCGGACGACATCGCGGGCATAGTCGCCGATTCCGGCCTGGGGCCGCTGCTGAGGGAGCTGGGCGAGCTGCGAGTCTACGGCTCGCCGGCGCACTCCGAAGCGCTGATGGCCGAGCGGCTGGCTGGCGCCGACGTGGCGCTGACGCTTGCGGGCAGCTCCTTCACCGAGGCGGTGCTGGATGCCTGCCCGCGGCTGAGGCATATCGCAGTGTTCGGAATCGGCGTGGACAGCGTAGATCTGGACGCCTGCCGACGGCGCGGTATCGTCGTGACAAACACGCCCGCCTACTCCGCGGCGGTGGTGGCAGAGAAGGCTCTCGCGCTGGCCCTCGCCGTCGCCCACCGCATACCTTTGCTGGACGCTTCGGTGCGCCGCGGCGAGTGGCCTCAGGAACCGGTCGGGCAGTTGCACGGCGGATCGTTGGGCGTCGTGGGCACCGGCCCCATAGGGCAGCGCCTCATCGCACTGGGCGTGGGCCTCGGCATGGACGCCATCGCCTGGACATTCAACCCGTCGGAAGAGCGAGCGCAGGCGTATGGCACAACTTTCGTGGCCCTGGACGATCTGCTGACCCGCTCGGACGTGGTGTCGCTTCAGCTGCCGCTGAGCGCGGAAACCGAAGGCCTGATCGGAGCGCGTGAGCTGGCGCTGATGAAGCCAACCTCTATACTGGTCAACGTGGGCCGCGGAGCCGTTGTGGACGAGGACGCGCTGGTGGCAGCCCTAAGGGACGGCCAAATAGGCGGCGCAGGTCTGGACGTGTTCGCGTCGGAACCGCTGCCAGCCGGCCACCCGCTCACTACGCTGGACAACGTGGCGCTCTCTCCTCACAACGCGGCCAACACGCCGCAGGCCAACCGAGCCGGGCTGGAGCTCGCAATACGCAACATCCGAGGCTGGCAGCAAGGACTGTCGCTCAACTCCATTTCGTGAGCACGCTCCCCCCGGGTGGCTCGCCCGCGCGGAGCCCTAGCCCCGGAGATACAGCTAGTCCTTCCCTGCCGGCACGAACCTGAGGGAGAGGGAGTTGACGCAGTGTCGCGTGTTCTTGTCGGTCAGTCGCTCGCCGAGGAAGACGTGGCCGAGGTGGCCGCCGCAGTTGACGCACTCGATCTCGATGCGCATGCCATCCGGGTCCGGCAGGCGTCTCACCGCGCCCGGGATCTCGTCGTCGAACGCGGGCCAGCCGCAGAGGGCGTCGAACTTGTCCTCGGAGCGGTAGAGGACCGCGTTGCAGCGCCGGCAGACGTACCTGCCTTCATCGTAGAAGTCGTCGTACTCGCCGGAGAAGGGCCGCTCAGTGCCCTTCATCTCGATGACGTAGCGCTCCTCCGGAGTGAGGGTATTGTATGCGGTTTCGGTCATAATCAAACCTCCCTTCGATGGTAGGCCTTGCGGACCGGGAGCAGCTAGTCCGTATACCGCTCCACCTGCGCCGGCGCGACTCTCAGCGACGCCAGGTCAACGCCGCGCTCCCGCAGCACCTGGCCGTGAACTGTGAGGGCGTCCTGGTCCGTCCACCGCTCCATAAGCGCGAACTGGTCCGGATGCTCCGTGCTCTGGTACAGCTCGTACTGCTCGCATCCCGGCTCCTCGCGGACGCTGGGGCTCAGATCAGCGAACGTGGCGATGAGATCCTCGCGCTTGCCCGGAGCGGCCTCCATGTTTACTATAAGCCTGACCGTCATCGGTTCCCTCCTATATTGGATGCGGCTTGCCGCGAATTGGACCGGTGTTACGTTCCAAGTATCCGACATATGGAGCCGCCAATGCAATCCTGCCCTCGCACATTATGAGCAGTCCCTCCGAGGCCACCGCCTTTGTGCCGAGCGCCAGCCCGCTGCGCTGGCTCATGCTTGCCTTGGTGTGGCTGCTGTACGTCTCGTTCGGCGTGACTGCCGGCACCATTGCCCCGCTCGTGGACCCCATCGTCAAGGACCTCGACATGACCTACAGCCAGATGGGGCTGGTGCTTGGCGCGTGGCAGCTGGTCTACATCGGAACGGCGTACCCGCTCGGCGCGCTCATAGACCGTCTAGGCGTCAGACGCTCGCTCGGAATCGGCATATTCATCGTCTGGCTCTCGCTCGTGCTCCGGGGCCTCGCCGCGGACTTCCCCACGCTCTTCCTGGCCGTCGCACTCTTTGGCGTGGGCGGTCCCATCATCTCCATCGGTGCGCCGAAGGTCGTCTCCCTGTGGTTCCATGGCAACCAGCGAGGCCTCGCCGCCGGGATCTACACCACGGGCCCGATCTCCGGCATGGCCATTGCGCTGTCCACCGCAGCCGGCGTGGTGATACCCCTCACCGGCTCATGGCGGGGCATATCGCTCGTGTACGGCTCAGTGGTGCTGGTCATCATGCTGCTGTGGTGGGCGCTCGCCCGCGACGTCCGTCCCCCGGAGGACACCGAAAGCCGCTCGGACTCGGCGCCCGTCTCAGCGTTCGGTTTGCTAGGCGAGCTGCTTCGCATCCGCAACGTCCAGATCATCGTCGTGCTGGCTGTGACCACATTCCTGCTGAACCACGCCCTGAACAACTGGCTGCCCACCCTGCTTCAGGACCGCGGCATGACCCTGTCGCAGGCCGGCTTCTGGACCGCGGCGTCGACGCTGGCGGGAGCGGTTGGCCTGCTGGCGATTCCGGCAGTCGCGCGGCAGGGCCGCAGGGCGCTCGCCATGGCGGTTATGCTCCTGGTGGCCGCCGGCGCCGCGCTTGGGCTGGCGACGCTCGCGGATGCGCCGCTCGTGGTCGTTCTCGTACTGTCGGGCGTGGTCAGAGCGCCCATGATGCCGGTCCTCACCCTAATTCTCATGGAGACGCGAGGCGTGGGCGCAGTGCGGATGGGCGCGGCCGGCGGGTTATTCTTCGCAGCCGCGGAGATCGGCGGATTCGGAGGGCCGTTCCTGCTCGGCGTGATCCGTGATGCCACGGGCATGCTGGAACCGGGCGTGCTATTCCTGGCCGGGCTGTCGGCTGTGCTCGCGCTGACCCTGCCGTTCATCAGGGAGCAACGCTGAGGAGCGCTGCTACAACCGCGTCTGCTCGGCGGGCGGTTTGGCGAGAAAGAGCAGAACGCTCGCGATCATGACGAAGGCCGCGAAGAGCAGGAATATCACGGTGTAGCTCCCCTGAGTGTCGAAGGCGACGGACGCAACGAACGGGCCGGACGCATTGAACACCATCTGGATCGGCCACACCACCCCGCGGATGGCTCCCACGTTGTCCCTGCCATAGAATTCGGCGAAGATGATCTGCTGGAGGATGAACATGCCCCCGAAGGACAGGCCGTAGTAGATACCCCACAGCATTGCCTGCCACGCCTCATGCACGAACAACAGGCCGACGAAGCCCACGCTCATCATCGCCAGGATGCCCACCAGAGTGGTCCTGGCGGTGATGCGCTCCGAAAGGAACCCGGTCACAATTGAGCCTGCTCCGGCGCACGCGGATAACAGCGCCACCGCAAGCACGGCGTACCCCTCTGTTATGCCCTGGTCTGTCATGTACGGCAGCATGTGCAGGTTCAGGGCCGGCGCCGCCACAAACACGAGCGAGAACGCCACTACCAGAAGATAGAAGGAGGGATGCCTCAGAGCCTGCTCTCTGGTCAGCGACGTCTCTTCGCGTGGGGCGCTAACCGTGCCTGCGGCGACCGCCTCCTCCCGCTTCCTCGCCTCCTCCGGGTCCGCCCCGTCCGGCAGAAGGCCCATGTCCTCCGGCCTTCGCCTCAGGAAGATGGCGATCGGCACCATGGACACCACCCACATGAGGATCCCGGCCACGGCGGTGGCCTGCCTCCAACTGCCCTGCGACACCAGGTGTTGGACGTATAGCGGAGTGACCGCGTTGCCAATTCGCTGCCCAAGCCCGCCAAGGGCCACGGCACGACCCCGCTTGTCCACGAACCACTTGGGCACGACCACTCCCAGCGCGAGAGCGAGAACGCCCATGGTCAAGGCTCGACCCACTATCTGGAGGAAGTAGAACTGCCACAGTGTCTGAATGAAGGCCAACAGGACCAGGGTGCTTCCCAGCACCGCGAAGGACACGGTGAGCGTCCAGCGGGCGCCCAGCCGGTCGATCATGGGGCCGACCTTCAACGCCAGTAGGCCACCCATGAGCGTGCCCAACATTGTCGACCCGGTGAAATCCGTGCGCGTCCAGCCAAACTCCTCAGTCATCGGCTTGAGTAATACCCCAAGAACCGGGTAGGACTCCGCGCTCTGCGTGAAGCCACCCAGCCCAATGACGATTACTATGACCCAGCCGTAGTAGAAGCCGCGCTTGCTGGTCGCGGGTCTTGTGGGCGCTTCTTCTTCACGCATGTTGTAGCATGGCTATAGCTCGCAAGGGGGCCGACCTTCTCGATGGCAACGGAAGCCATGCTATTATCAAGAATGGGTGCTGTCAACCTACAGCTATGCACCCTGTCCTGCCGTTGACCCGTGCGCCCGCCGGTGCTAGGCTGTCACCCATCGTTCTCCCTCCGCGCCGGCCATATCAGGAACCATTTTTGCAGAACGCCCATTTCCGATATTCGTGGCTCTCCACGGCAGACTTACACCACATCGGCGACATCGACCGCTCCGAAGAGGTGCGCGTGGGCTACGAAATGCGGGACGGCTCGCTCCGGCGCATCGACGTCCACTGGGACGTGCCTCCGTGGCACCCTGACGGTGAAGGCGACCACACCGTTCCGGCCAAAATCGCATTCTGCCGCGACCACATGGACAGGGGCGCCGTGTCCTACGGTGCATTCGACGGGGAGAAACTGGCCGGCATCGGCGTGCTGCTTCCGGAGCTCCGCGAGGGCATGGCTCAGCTCTCGTTTCTCCACGTTTCCAGGCCGCACCGGCACGTGGGCATCGCTGCAGGGCTCGTGGCCGAGCTGTTCCGCGTCGCGGGCGAGCACGGGGCGGCCGCCGTCTACGTATCCTCCGCGCCTACGGAGTCCGCCGTCGGCTTCTACCTCCGCCAGGGGTTTCTGGTCGCGGACGAGCCGGACCCGGAGCTGCTTGCCCTGGAGCCGGAGGACATCCACATGGTCAAGAAACTGTGACCGCAATCCCGCTCGGCGGCTCTATAGCCCGCCATACCAACTTTGTGCCATACTCCACTCATGCCATTGCCGCGGCCCATTGTTGCTGGCAGGCCAGGCTTGAATCGATTGGCGGCAGGAGCGACACGTGAAGGTTAGCATCGGGTTGGTTGGCTATGGCAACTGGGCGAGGGAGGCGTACGTTCCAGCGCTCCTCGATGATGGCGATGTGGCGATAGGGGCTGTTGCGGCTCGATCCGAGGAGACGCGGCGTCTGGCGTCAGAGCGCTTTGGTGAAGGGACGGCCCTGTTCGATGACGTCTTCCGGCTCGTTCGGGAGGCCGATGTGGACGCCGTCATGATCGGCCTGCCATCGGGGCTCGTGTCCGATGTCGCCATCGCCGCTATCGAGGCTGGAAAGCACGTCTTTCTCGAGCCTCCGCCACCGGGCGATGCGCGTATCGCAGGACTGCTGGACCTCGCAGGGCGGTCGGACCTCGTATTTCACGCGGACATGGAGCTGCGGTACAACCCCGTCATCGCCCAATCGCAGCGCTGCTCGAAGACCGGCTGGGGCCCGCCCTGTCGGTGAGGGTGGTGCAGCGCTGCGATTGGGCGATGACGTGGGACGAGGACGCGTTAGCGAGGGGCGAGATTGCCTCCGGCCTGAGCATCTGGTACTTGGACCCAATCGACGCACTGATAGACCGCCAGCCCCGTCGTGTCAACGTGATCGGTGCCCGGCCGAGATTCGAGCTGGCTGTGGAGGCCGGCTCGGCCTTTGTCGAGTACGACGGGGCCATGGGGGAGTGGGCGTTCAACCTGCGCGGTCCGGAGGGGCTGTCGCTGCGGCTGGAGGTCGCCGCCCTGGAGGGCGAGGCCGAGGCGGACCTGGTGACAGGCCGGTACAGGTACCGCGCGAGCTCCCCCGACTGGGTCGAGGCCGAGGCGCCCCCTGCCCTGCCGGCGTACGGGTTCGCGGGGATGCGGGAGTGCGTCGCGGCCTTCCTGGGTGCGGTCAGGGGCGAGGACCGCAGCCAGACGGGACCCGACGTGCTGCGGCGCGTGCATGCTGCGGCGACGGCGTTCGACGAGAGTGTGCGGAGCGGGGGCTCGGCGGAGGTGGTGGCGTGAGCGCACGGCAGTTGTTCGGCCAGGGGTTCCAGCTCACGGACGAGCCGGACCCGGCACTGCTTGCCCTGGAGCCGGAGGACATCCACATGGTCAAGCAGCTGTGACGGCACTGGCCTGTGTACCGCCCTATAGCCCAGGACGCCGAGCTTGTGTCATACTCCACTGATACCGACCGTCAGCGATCGCGCATCGGGTCGACGCTGCCGGCCGGGTGTGCGCCGCACCGCCGGCAGCAGTTGACGAATTGAACCGAGACAATTGAACGCCGCACTCGAGCAAGTCATACAGTTCAGGACACGCTCCACCGGCTACGGCTGGGTGGTCATGGGGTTCCTCTGGGGAGTGAACCTGTTGATTCCCCTGGCGGCCGTTTCGCTGGGCATAATGCTGCCTCCCATGACGGAGGAGCTGGGCATTTCGTCGATTCAGGCCGGCCTGCTGGGCGCATCCTGGTTCCTGGGCTCGGCGTTGGTGTCCCTGCCCGCCAGCATCTGGCTGTCCCGGTTCAGCCCCAAGTGGGTCACCTTCTACTCGACTCTCCTGGCCGGGGTGTTGCTTCTGGTGCAGGGATGGGCGCCCAGCTTTGGCATACTGCTGATTGCCCGTTTCATCTTCGTCATCGTAGTGGTCTGCCGCGTCCAGGCCGAGGTGCTTCTGGTCCACCAGTGGTTCACGCAGGCACGGGTGGCGGTGGTCATGAGCCTGACCATCGGCATCATGTCCATAGGCCAGCTTGCCGCCGTGGGGCTGACTGCCCAACTCATGGACTTCTTGTCCGGCTGGCGGAACCTCTACATGGCCATTGGAGCCGGGCTGCTCGCAGGGGCCGTGCTGTGGATGGTGGTGGGTCGGGAGCGAGTGCAGCACCAGGCAACCGGCGCTGAGCGCGCCAGCGGCGCCTCCCCGATTGGAGTGCTCAGGCGGTACAAGTTCCTCTGGGTGCTGGCGGCCGCACCCTCCGGCGCCGCGCTGGCGTGGGGCTCCTTGATGACCTTCTGGCCCACGCTTGCGCTCGACAAGCTGGGCCTGTCTCTCACCGGCGTGGGCGCGCTGATGACGCTGTTTCCCGCCGGCGGCATCGCCGCCTCTTTCCTGGCGGGCCCTCTCTCAGACCTCGTGGGTCGCCGGAAGCCCTTCCTCTGGGTGCCCGGCATGCTCCTGCCACCCATCTACATAGCCCTGTTCACAACCGAGATCCCAGGGGTCGCGGCAATTCTCCTCCTGATTGCCGGGTGGAACGCCATGATATGGGTGCCCATCATCCGCACGATACCCTTCGACCTGCAGCTTTCCCCGAGGGAGACTGCCGTAGCAACAGGCCTTGGCATGACCGTTCTGCCCATCGTAGGCGCAATGGGGCCGCTGCTGGTAGGGGTCATCGACCAGGCGACCGGCTCACTGCAGGTGGGACTGCTTAGCATAGTGGGGTTCCCGCTCACGCTGGTCGTCGGCGGCCTGCTCATTCCCGAGACTAGCCCAAGTCGCAGGGAGCGGGCAGCCGAACCGGCTGTCGCCGAGCAGCCGGCCTCCTGACAAACGCGAACCACCCCGCCCGTCTGAATCGACGGCGCGGGGTGGATTCCAGGCTTCTTTACCGGTGTTGGGGGCTACGCGCCAAGCGTCTGGGACAGCAGGGCGCGAATGTCCTTGACGGTGTCCTTCTGCCACTCGGGGAAGCGAGCGTTGACTCGGTCCCTGCGGGCGTCGCGCACGGCGTCCTCGCCCTGCCCGGCCAGCTCGGTTTCAACGGCCTTGGTTATGTCGGCCATCTCCTGCGTTACCGACTCCGGCCTCTCGATCCAGTGGCACAGGTACTCCTGGTCGGCGTTGTAGAAGACCAGCGTGGGGATGGAGCGGAACTCGCCCCTGTTCAGGAACTCGTCGGCGATGTCGAGGTTCTCGTCCCTGGGGAACACCCGCATCTCCATGCCGGACACCTCCGCAATGCGCCCGATAACGGGCATGCCGCGATAGACGTCCGGGCACCAGTCCTCGCCGACCACCACGACGCGGGAGCAGCCCTTCTCCACGGCCTCCTTGAAGAAGCCGGCGTCATCGTCCGTGACGGCCTCCACTGCGGTCTCGTCGTACATGGCAAATCGGTCCTGGTTGACCTTGATCTGCGCCAGGTAGTCGCTGTAGTCAAGGCCCTGGGCGAACCTCTCCGACGATACTACGGTTGTTTTCTCAGCCATATCTCCTCCTTACTATTCTCTTCAAGCAGCTTACCGACTTGCCGGCCGGCTAGCCGATGAAGCAGCCTATTCCGCCCTCAAAGCCCTCCTCCACCCTGCCGTCCGGGTAGCGCACGATCGGGACAACATCCCCGTACTTCCGCGCCTCCTCCATGATGTCCTGGCTGAGGTCGGCCCGGCGCTCCTCGAATACCACGCCGTCCGCGTTCCACTTGTCAAGCAGCTTGACGCAGGCGTCGCAACCCTGGATTGTGTAGACGATCGGCATAGACGAAACCAAAGTGCTCCTCCAATTGGAAGATCGACGCCGCGCACGGCGCCCGGCAGCCAGATTATACAGCCACCGCAGGCGAGGCCGCAACCGGAGCGGGGTCCAAGACGTTCGGATCCCGCCTCGAGTCGGCTGTGCTCACCGACCGAATTGGACCTAGGTCTGCGACGCCCCCTCACCGCGCGCCGCGGCTGCGGCCTCGATCTCGGCCCTCATCGACTCCGTCGGCTTCGGCGGCTTGAGGAAGAAGAACATGATTCCCGCGGCCAGCATCATCCATAGCCCGATCTGCCAGATGACTCCCGCGCCCACGCCCGAGTCCACAAGGTAGGCCGTAGCCGGTGCGCCCAGCGCGCCCGCGGCGATCATCAGCGGCAGGGAAATGCCTCTGATCTTACCCTGAGCGGTACGGCCGTAGTAGTTCGGGATGAGCAGGTTCTGCGAAGCCGCGAAGGCCCCGGAGCCTATACCCCACGTCACGTTGTGTATATACACGTTCGCCGCGTGGGTACCTCCAAGGGCCAGTGGCACCATCGAAAGCGCGCGCCAGACCCCGCCGATCACCGCCATGAACCGCACCGGATAGCGCTCTGCCAGGAACCCGAAAAAGAGCATGGCAAAGATCACCGTGAAGGGGTCCATTGCCACTCCGAAGGCGATGGCCGCTGCGGATATGCCCTGCTCGTTCCAAAAGGGCACTCGGAGGAACAGCACGCCCGACGACGAGAACATGTATATTGTCAGCGAAAGCAGCATGAACCACAGAACAGGCGTCCGAACAGCCTGTCCAAGCGTCCAGTTCACTTCCTCCACCGGCCCGGCCTGCGCGAGAACGGGGCGGGATTCGCCAGACGCGTCCGGTGCAGCCTCCGCGGGCTGCGGGATCCTCCCGTCCGGCAGCAGGCCCAGGTCCTCCGGCCGGCGGCGCATCAGGAAGGCGTAGCCTGGTAGGATGACCAACCAGATCGCCAGCCCGAACGCCACCCAGGCCCATCGCCATCCCACGGTGTTGATGAGGAGCAGGCCCAGGGGTACGCCGAGAGCGGTGCCAACACCCAGCCCCGTTGCGGCGATGGAGGTGGCCCGGCCGCGCATCGCCACGAACCAGTTGGCCACCGGCACGATGGTGAGCAGCTGGCCGCCGAACGAACCCAGGCCCGAAATGCCGCTAATGGCGAACAGCACGTAGATGAGCCAGATGTTGTCCACAAAGTAGAGGCTCAGCAGGACAGCGCCTGAGATCAGTCCGCCCAGGAAGCCCAGCCATCGCGCCCCGTAGCTGTCAATGAGTCGCCCCATGAAGGGAGCCACCACTCCTCCCGTCAGCAAACGAATGGCAATGGCCCAGGCCATGTGGCTGAGGCTCAGGCCCAGCTCCTCCCTCATCGGGTCGATGAAGATGGAGAAGACCACGGGGTTCATAGTTGCGGCCACCATGTTGGCCAGCCACGCAACGGCCACGATGACCCACCCGTAGTACATACCGGATGGCAACGGGATCGGAAGCGTTGGCCGCATCAACGGACGGCCTTGAGAATCATGCAATCTGGCTCCATCAGAGTGGCGCGCTGCCCGGAATTCGCCGACCTGCGCGGTTCCAACAAGGATAGGCCCATCCCGAATATGCGTCAAGGCGAGGTATGCAGTGGTTCCCGTAGCCTCTTGCAGCCCTGCGTCGCACTGGGGTGAGTCCGGCTATGGCGGCAATGCCATATGCGTGATATATTATGGCACGATTCATCACAGCAAGCCGCCACGCGGCAGGCCTTCCACATAGCAGTTGTCCGGAGGACGTAGCATGTTCGAACACGATGTCCTGGTTATCGGCGCCGGTCTCGCAGGACTGCGCGCTGCCCTGGCTGCCAACGACGCCGGGGCTGACGCTGCGGTCATCACCAAGGTGCACCCTGTACGCAGCCACTCCAACGCCGCCCAGGGCGGCATCAACGCTGCCCTCACGGACCGGGGCGACACCTGGGAGGAGCACGCGTTCGAGACCGTCAAGGGCAGCGATTACCTCGGCGACCAGGACGCGATCGAGGTCCTCTGCAGCGAAGCCGGCCGCGCCATAATCGAGCAGGAGCACTTCGGCGTGATCTTCAGCCGTGACGACACCGGCCGCCTCGGCGCTCGCAACTTCGGCGGCCAGCAGAGGGCACGCACGTTCTTCGTGGCGGACTTCACCGGACAGGCCATGCTCCACGTCATGTACGAGCAGCTGGTCAAGTCCGGCACCCGCGTATACGAGGAGTGGTTCGTGACGTCCCTGGTGATTGAGGACGGTCGTTGCCAGGGCGTGGTCGCAATGGACATGATGAGCGGGGAGTTGCACGTCATCAAGGCCGGGGCCGTCATCCTGGCGGCCGGTGGTCTTGGCCGGCTGTACGAGCCTACAACCAACGCCCTGATCTGCACCGGCGACGGGATGGCGCTCGCCTATCGAGCCGGGGCGCCCCTGATGGACATGGAGATGGTCCAGTATCACCCCACCACACTCAAGAGCAACGGCGTGCTCATCACCGAGGCCGCCCGCGGCGAAGGCGCATACCTGATCAACGCCGACGGAGAGCGCTTCATGGAAAGGTACGCCCCCAACATGATGGAACTGGCCTCCCGCGACGTGGTCTCCCGTGCGGAGCAGACGGAGATCAACGAAGGCAGAGGCCTGGACGGCTGCGTTCTCCTGGACCTGCGCCACCTTGGGCGGGAGAAGATTCACGAGCGCCTGCAGTATATCAACGAGGTGTCCATGGACTTCCTGGGCATCGACCTGGCGGAGCAGCCCGTGCCCGTTCGCCCCGGTATGCACTACCAGATGGGCGGCGTCAAGACCGACGTGGACGGCGCGACGCCACTGCCGGGTCTCTACGCCGCGGGCGAGTGCGCCTGCGTGAGCGTACACGGCGGCAACCGTCTCGGCGCGAACTCGCTGCTGGACACAATCGTGTTCGGGCGCCGGTCGGGCGAAGCCGCCGCCATCTACTCGCGCGAAACGGCCCGTGCAGACGTGTCGGACTCCCGCCTGTCCCTGGACGAAGACCTCATCAAGGCGCTCCTGGACCGGCAGGACAACGGCGACACGCCGGCCGCGATCCGGCTGGAGCTTGGCACCACCATGAACGACTACGTCGCGGTCTTCCGCACGATCGAGGGAATGCAGACGGCCCGCGAGAAGATACGCAGCCTCAGCGAGCGGTACGAGACGGTTTCCGTTCAGGACAAGGGCCACGTCTTCAACACCAACCTCATCGCTACACTGGAGCTCGGTTTCATGCTGGAGTGTGCGGAGACCATCGTGGTGAGCGCGCTGGAGCGCAAGGAGAGCCGGGGCGCACACTTCATGACGGAGTTTCCTCAGCGGGACGACGAGAACTGGCTGAAGCACATCATGGTGCGACAGTCGCCGGACGGGCCACAGCTGGACTACGTCCCGGTAACCATAACCCAGTGGGAGCCCCAGGTCAGGTCGTACTAGAGCGCAACGCTGCTTCCACAGGAGGCGCCGCGTGAACAAGTTCATCGTGCTGGCCGCCATGAAGGGGGAGTTCCTGGCCCACGGGGGCAACGTCTACGAGAACTTCCAGATGATGGGCTACGTGGAGGCGGCCTCCCCATTCGACGCTGTCCGCACGTTCTTCGACAACCCTCAGTTCCCGCTCGACTGGCGGGACATACGCTACATGTGGGCGGAGCCGTTGCAGGACGACGAGAGCAGCGGCCACTACGGGGAATTCGACCGCATCTACATCGAGGATCTTGCGGAGCAGGCAAAGCGCGGGGAGCGCGCGGACTCCCGCGAGCGCGGAGCCTAAGCGTCGGACTCACCACCAGCGCAGCGGAAAGGAGGCAGAGGCATGGCTATCGTTACCATCAACGGGCAGCGAGGCAGCGGAGCGCCGGAGATTGGCATGGAGGTTGCCGCACGGCTCGGCTATACGTACCTTGACCGCCAGGTGCTCGGCGAGGCAGCCAAACGCCTTGGCACCACCGAAGAGGTCCTTGAGGCCAAGGAATCCCCTACCCAGTCGGGCCCGCGCGTTCTCACGGCCCTCACCAGGATCATCAACCGCATGGGCGCATCGGGCGCCCTGGGCGACCCTTTCTCTCCGTTCGGACTCAGCCAGGACTACCGCGAGCTGATGGCCGGGAGCGCCGCGGGAGGCTTGCACATCGATGACGACCAGTTCCTGGAGGCCACTGTGGAGGTCATACGCGACCTGGCAGACTCAGGCGATGTTGTCATAGTGGGGAGGGCCGGCAACGTCATACTGAGAAACCACCCGGAGGCGCTTCACGTCGGGCTGGTGTCGGAGAACGAGTCGCGCGCCGACGTTGTTGCGAAGCGCGAGGGAATTACGCCCGAGGAGGCCAAGCTCCTGATGGAGGGAGCCGAGCAGGCGCGGCTTGAGTACTTCCGGAGGTACTTCAACGTCGAAGCCGACGACCCGATCGGCTTCCACCTGATGCTCAACACGCACCTGCTGCCCCGGAATCGCATCGTGGAGATCATAGCCGACTCCATACAGTAGCAGGCCTGGCCTGATGTCCGGGGGGTGAGCCCCCCGCTTTCGCGAGGGTGACTGTTCTATCGCCACCGCGCCCGCTCGTGCTGAGCCTGTCGAAGTGCGAGCGGGACCGAGGAAGGCACGAGCTCACACGGCGACCAGGTCCTTCACCACCTGGATCACCACCGTAAGAGTCAATGTGCTCAGAAACGTGCTGGTCACCACCGCGTTGGTCACGAACCGCGGATTCGTCTTGAACTCGGTGGCCAGGATGATGGTGAACACCGCGACCGGCATCGCGTACACGGTCATCACCACGCCGCGCGCCAGGTCGTCAAGCCCAAGAAGCGTAGCTGACAGGTAGGCCAGCGGCACGGACGCCAGAAGTCGCACCATCACTGCCGCGGTCAGGCTCGCCGCGCTCTCCAGCCGAATCTCGCCTCCCAATTGGAACCCGAGCACCACAAGCATCATGGGTATCGAGGCCTGTGCCAGCAGCTCGATGGGGCTCTCAACCACGTGCGGCAGCTCCAGGCCGGCCGCCCTCACCACCAGAGCGGCGATGATGGCGTAGATGGCCGGCAGCTTGAATATCTGCTTCAGCGAATCCAGCATGTTCAAACTGCTTCCAGCTGCTATGAACACGCCAAGCGACTGCCCCATGATCGCCATCGTGACGAACACGATGACCCCCACTGCCAGGCCCTCCTCCCCGAAGGCCAGGAGCAGCACGGGCAGCGCCATGTTGCCGGCATTGGGGAAGCCGGTAGAGAGCACGAACGCGCTTCGCATGGCGCGGTCGTGCCGGAGCGCGAAGCTCACAATCAGGCTGGTCGCGATGATGAAGGTGTTGGCTACGAGCAGCGTGGCCACTATCCTGAAGGTAGCCGAGGGAGGAATCTCCTGCTGCACCAGAGACGTGAAAATGAGCGCCGGAGTGAGCAGGTATAGCGTGACCTGGCTCAGGGGCCCTACGGACGATTTCCTCCAGCGCTGAAACGCAGCGGCAAGAATGGCCACCAGGAACACCGGCATGATTACGTTGATGAAGACGTCCAGCATTGCGGTGGTCCCGGCGATTTGGTGCCTCTCGGCCCGCTACCCGCCGAAGAAGCGCCTGGGCGCGTCCGCCATCATCGCCGTTATCGCATCGTCGCTGACGCCGAGCTCCCGCAGCCTGGGAAGCACACGACGGCTGACGAAGCAGTAACCGTCCGGGTTGTTCTCGCTCCTCCGGCCGGCGTTCTCCGGCAGGATCGGCTTCCAGCTGCCGAAGTCGTGGGACATGGTCACCTGCGCCGCGTGGCCCCGATCGACCAGCTGCTTGATCACCTGCGTCCGCTCCTCCCAGCTCAGTCCGCCCCGCGCACCGCCGGGGAAATGGTCCATACCCAGGAAGCACCCCCTGGACACGATTCCCAGCAGATAGTCCATGTCGTCCGTATCGTTGCTGTGACCGATGCACACCCGCCCCATGTCCACGCCCTCCTCCTCGAACACGGCCATCTGCAGGTTGCCGGTCTGGGCGATGGACGAAGTGTGCGTTGAGATCGGCACGCCCGTCCGGTTGCACGCGCGCGCAGCCGCCCGCAGGATCAGCTCGTTCGACGGAGCAAGCCGTCCGTCCTCCACGTTGCCAACGTCGGTTGCCACCTTTATAACGCCGGCGCGGATGCCCGTCCCCTCGATGCCCTCCTCAATCTCTCGCACGAACGATCCCGCAAGCTGGTCTACCGTAACGCCGTTCGCGATGGCGCGGGGAATGTCCAGCCAGACGCCCGTGCATATTACGATGTGGAGGTTGGCCTCCTCCGCTACGTCCCTGAGCAGCCGCATGTCACGGCCCAGGTCCATCGTGGTCACGTCCACGATTGTTCCCACGCCCTCCGCGGCCGCTTCGTTTAGCGCAGCGGCGCGCTCCTCTACGTCTGCATCGTGGTCGAACAGGTCCGGAAAAGTGTACGACACCCCGGCCGAGCTCTCCCGCACGTGCTCGTGCATCAGCGTGAAGCCCAGGTCACCGGCATCCACCGGTCCGAGAATCGTGTTCACAGTTGCCATTACAACCTCCGGGCGATCGAGTTGGGAAGCGGCTCGTTCCGCTCCGTGCAAGTGTAGCTTTGGTGAATCAGCGGCGCAAGGAGCGTCACCGACGTGCTGCTCGGACGATGGAGACGGTTCGCGTCTCCGTCAGCTCGCGACTGGAAGCCGCCTCCGCGCTCGGTGCCCGGTCTCCGGCAGGCTGCGCGCCGCGACGACCGCCGTCAGGGGCATGACCGCCAGAACCGCGAAGCTTGGCACGTAGGAGCCCACCGCGTCCGTGACCACGCCGACCATGAACGGCGAGATCACGGTGGACGCGTTGCCAATGGTCAGCACGGCTGCCGTCACCAGTGCCACCCGCTCCATGTCCACGCCAGGCAGCTCCATGGCGATTGTGAACACGGTGGGCAAAAATAGCCAGAAGCTGAATCCCAGCACGATTATCGCTGCGAGTATGATGGGCGTGTTGTTGAAGTAAAACGCGCCAAACGCCCCAATGGGAAACAGCAGGCCGGGGATGGCCAACATCGGCCTGTGCAGTCCGAGACGCGCCAGAAGGAACCCGGACAGCAGGTTGACCACTACACCCATCAGGGGTAGCAGCGCGAGAATCGCCGTTGCCTGCTGCAGCGGCATGTCGAATACCTCGTGGTAGTAGGTGGGCAGCCAGGAGGTGTAGCCGATGAACATCGCAAACGGCCCCACGAGCGCAAACGAGAGCAGCAGCGTGTTTCGCTCGCGAAGGGCTGCAAAAACGTCCCTCGCGGTCATGGTCTGCGGGGTTGACCCCGCCGTGCGGCCGCCCCTGCCAAGGACAAGCCACCCCAGCGTGGCCACGAATGCGAAGCACCCGTAGATCATGAGCACGACTCGCCACTCCAGTGCGTCCGCCAGCGGCACGCTCAGGAACATGGCGGAGGCCACACCAGTGCCCTGCGCTGCCAGCATCAGCGCGTTCATCACCCCTCGCTCCGTGGGCCTGAACCACTCTACTATGATGGATGCCGTGGCGGGCAGCAGGATGGCCCCGCCAAGGCCGAACGTCATTCTAAGGGGCAGCAGCGTAGCTATGTCGGTCGTTAGGGGCGTCAGCACACCCGCCGACATGAGAAGGCCGCTAAGGAGGACGGCTCGCCTCGTGCCCAGCCGTGACGATACGATGCCGCCCGGTATCAGACAGAGCGTGAACGCCAGGAAGACCAGCACCATGAGGAGGCTGACCGTGCTTCTCGATACGCCGTAATCCTCAATGATGATAGGAAAGAGAGGCGCGGCCGAGAACAGGTTGAGGCCAATGGCAACATGCAGGGGTAAGATGGCCCCCGCTATGACCCAGCGATAGGAGCTAGCCTCTGGGCGCTGTATGTTGCTCTCCCCTGCCCGCAGTCCAGCCTGCGTTGACGCGATGCCCTGACAAAGGGGTGCGTAAAGCGTCGTATTCTAACCGTAAACGACCTGCCTCCGAACGCTGACGTTCGGAGGCAGGAGCTTCATGTGTGCCTCAGTTGCCGATCGTGTCCCTGGACTAGCCGGGCGTCGAGCTCCACACGGTGAAGTTGCCGCCCGTGGGCGTAGGACCGCCGGACACGCCTATCTCCGCGGGCTTGCTGATCTGGCGCGCGCCCGCCCTGCCCTGGATCTGCTGAATCGAGTCGGTGTGCATCCAGAAGCGGGTGCGCCCGGCCCCGGCGTTTCCGCCGCTGGGCGACGCGGGGTTCGGCCCCTCGATGGTGATGTCCGTGCCGTAGAAGTCCAGCGCCTCGCCTCGCTGCACTCCGGCGAACCGGATGCCCTCCAAGTGGAACTGGTGGAACAGCGTGAAGCCGTCATACATGTTCTCGAAGGAGAGGTCGCTGGGGCTCAGGCCGGAGCCTTCGTAGATCTTGCGGCCGGTCTCGTCCGTTGCAGCCTCGGCCTCCTCCAGCGAAGGGCCGAAGCTGCGAACGCGGGTCCTGTCCGATGCTACGTTGAGGATGTAGACCGGCTTCTGCTTCATGTCCTTGGCACGCTCAGGCGTGGTGAAGAGGTAGGCGGCCGAGGACATTATCGGAATGTCGTTGTCGAAGAGGTTGGCCGGCTTGGCAATCCAGCGGGCCGCCAGATAGTCCTCAACGGTCAGAACCTCCGGGCGGTGCTGCGCCCAGAATCCCTCGGGGAACATCAGGCCGTTGCGCTTCTCGTTGACCACGAACGGCGCCATCATGTCGTGGCTCTTGCCGTACTTGCGGCAGTAGGCCTCAAACTGCATGGCCGTTGTGTAGCAGGCCACGGTTCCCCACAGGGTGGAATACTTGGCCGGCCCGGTGACGGTGTCGCCGCCGGCGGCGCCCTGCCCTACGTAGTACCGCCCGCCGAAGTTGTGCCAGCCCTTGAGGACCAGGCAGACCTCCGTCAGACCTTCTCCTACGGCCTGCGCCGCAGTTACGACTGCGTTGGACATGCAGCCGGGGCCGTACATGGTGAAGTTCACGTTGCTCAGCTCAGGCATGTTCATCAGGAGCCAGTCGGAGCTGAGACGGGCGATGCCGTCGAGCGGGTTGTCGGTAGATTTGTAGGTGTTGAGGAAGTCCTCGGGGATGGGCCTGTCCGAGGGCCAGGGCGAACCGGTGGAGGTCTCCTGCGCCATGACCAGCCCGTCGACCTCGTCCGGCCGTACGCCGGCGTCCTCGATCGCCCTGCGCAGCGCAAGGATGCTCCAAGCACCCAAGCTCGTGTCGGTGGTCTCGTCCCAGCGTCGCGCTGTCGGCGAGTGGCCTATTCCTACGGCGGCCACCTTGCCCTTGTGCTCCCAAATGCCCAGGCCCTCGGTGCTTCTGTACATAGAAGCAGGTGCGTTCTGAGTTGGCATACCTCACCTCCCTGTTATTCTGTGGGAATAGATCGAGAGTGAGGTGATCAGCCGACCACTCGCCACTCTGGGACCTTCTGGCCGGTGGTGGGCGTGACCTCGAACTCCACCTGGACGGCTGCGCCCACTGGCACGTCGTCCACGGGAGTGCCAGGCAGGTGCGAAAGCATCTTGATGCCTGGGTCCTCTTCCAGCTCCACCACTGCGATGTTAAAGGGCTGGTCCTCAGCCAGGATGGTGACCGGGCAGTCGTACATGACGCCGTAGCCATATACCCTGCCGCGCCCACTCATTTCCTTCCACTCCAGGTTGTCACCGGAGCTGCACTCCGAGCAGGTTGCGGCGGGCGGGTGCTGCAGCCTGTCGCAGGCCGTGCAGTTCTGGACCACCAGTCGGTCCTCGTTTGCGGCGTCCCAGTAGGGCTGATCCACCTCGTCGGGTACCGGGGACTGCTTGGGCATAGTTCACCTCCGCTGCGGATTAGTTGAATTCGAGGGAATCATAGGCCAAACGCCAATTGTAGTCAAGCGTAGTTCGTAGCTGCAAGCGCCGGCGAGCCGCCTCGTCGACGCCCGCGGAGGCGATTGCCTCCCGCATCCATAACCCGCACTACGAAGCCGGTACGAATTCGGGACAGAACCCGCGGCCCGCCGCTAAAGGCAAACGAGACCTAGCGCCGCGCTATCGGCCCGGCGGCGCTTGCAGGCCGCGCGGCCCCTCGTACTGCACGCGGGGCCTGAAAAGCCGGTTCTCCTCCTGCTGCTCGATCACGTGGGCCGCCAGACCCGCAATTCGAGCGCACTGGAATATCGGCGTGTCCAGGGGAACCGGGATGTCCAGCAGGTAGAAGAGGAGTGCAATCGGGTAGTCGGCGTTGGGGTACAGGCCTCTCTCCCGGAGCATCACCCCCTCCACCGTGCGGTAGATGGCGTGAAGCTCGCGGCCCTCCGACCTGCGGTCGGCCAGCGCCTCTATGTAGTCGCGCAGGAACAGGGCGCGGGGGTCGTAGCGTCGCATGTATACGCGGTGGCCGAACCCCATGATGCGCGCCCGCTGCTGGAGCTTGTCCATCACGTACTCCTCGGCCGCGGCCTCGCCGCCGTTGTGGTAGATGTCCAGCAGCATGGAAATCGCGGCCTCGTTGGCGCCTCCGTGCAAAGGTCCCTTCAGCGAAGCCACAGCACCCGTCAGCGCCCCGTACACGTCCGCAAGGGTGGAGCCGATCACACGAGCGGCGAACGTGGAGTTCGCCATCTCGTGTTCCACGTAGCACGTGAGAATGCGATCGAACCCCTCCAGCGACTCGGCGTCCGGCCTCTCCCCTCGAATCATGTACAGGAAGTTCTCCGCGAATCCCATCGAGGGGTCCGGCCGCACTACCGGCATGTCATTCAGTATTCGATGAGCGTTCACCGCGATCGCGGGAGCTCGCGCAAGCAGTCTGACGCCCTTAGCCAGGTTGGCTTCACGCGAGGTGTCTGTCAGCAGATCCGGCTCTTCATAGCCGGCCATGAACGAGATGCCAGTGCGCAGGGCGTCCATCACCACCGTGTTCCTGGGCAACAGCTCCAGCAGGCGGTAGGCTTCCTCAGGCAGCTCGCACTGGGACATGAGGGCGTCGCACAGGGCCTGGGCGTCGGATTCGTCGGGCAACTCGCCGTACATGACCAGGTGCGCCACGTCCACGTATTTCAGGCTGCGCGCCAGGTCGATCAGGTCGTATCCCCGTATCAGGATCACCTCGTCGTCCACGTCCAAGTACGATAGCTGAGTGACGTTGGAGATGACGCCATCCAGGCCCGGGCTGTATTGCGGTGTCACCATACCATCCCCCTACCAGAGTCTAGTCGGCAAGGTTGCCGGCCATCGCCGACAGGAGCGCGTCGAGGCTCGGCTGCCGCTCCAGTTCCCAAACCAGGTCGATCACGCGCCGCGACTGTGCCTCGCTCCAGCGGCCCTCCACGTTCGAAAGCAGTTTGGCTTCCACCTCTTCGTCCGTCATCGGATTGTGGAAGTGACCCCGAGGGTAGCTCTGCTCGCCCACCAGTTGCCGGCCGTCGGCAGTTGTCAGGGTGATGCGATTGGGTATGCCCTCCGGGTATCCCTTGTCCAGCTCCGGGTCCATTTGCAGCGTGGTCCTGTCCAGAATGGACCGCACCCGCGGGTCTGCCAGCCGCTCGTCGGAGAAGGAACCGCTGTCCACGGAGCCGTCCAGAAGAGCGACGGCCACGATGTAGGGCATGGAGTGGTCCGCCGTCTCACGAGTCCTAGGAGCCCACTTCTCCAGGTCCATTGCGATAATCTCGTACGCGGCGCCGAACGTGTCGATGTGGACGGACTCCACCGCGCTTACCACGGCGTCCGCCGAGTCCGCCGCTCCAAGCTGCTGCCTCAGTTCAACAGCGATGTCCACCGCGCTCTGGGCGTGGTACTCCACCGGCCACCTCTTGATGTACGTGCCCATTATGCGGGACGGCGGAGCGCCTTCGTCCAGCGGACGGAATGGCGCGCTGTCGAAGTCATCCACGCCCAGAAGCTGGCGAAGGAATCCCATCTCGCCCTGGAATGGCTGGAACGGCCCGGTGAACCCCTTCTCCGCCAGCAGCGCGGCAAAGACCGCGTTGCGCGTGGAGTTTGCAGCCGCGGCCCCCTTCCACATCGAAAGCTCGCCGGCCCTCGTCTGGCGCATGGACGCGTGGGGCACAGTGGCGATGGATATGGCATGCTCGATCTGCGACGGCGAAAGGCCAAGGAGGGTCCCTGCGCCGCACGCCGCGGCCACGGCGATGTAGTTCACGTGGTCCCAGCCGCGGGCTCGAAGGCTTGCGGAGTCGCACAGGTCCACCCCGATCTCGTATGCCACCGCGACACCGGCGATGAGGTCGCGCACGGGGCGGTCCCGCCACTGGCACAGCGCCATCAGGCCCGGAATGACGTCGCTGGGGTGCAGCGGCTCCCTCGACAGGTAGGTGTCGTTGAAGTCCAGGTATCGCACCATCACGCCGTTGGCCAGCGAGGCGGCCTCCGGCACAACGCGGGAGTCCGTGCCCCAGAGAGTAGCGCCTGCGGCGTGAGGCAGCTCGAGCGCATACGCCCTTGCCGACATGGGGGCATCCTCGTCGAATGCGGCCAAGGCCACGCCGATGCTGTCCAGCACGCGGCGCTTGATCTCGTGGACTGTGGCCTCAGGCAGCTGCTCCCAACGCGTGGTGTGGGCATAGGATGAGAACAGCGATGCGTACCGGTCTCCCTGCGACTCCGCCATGCAATGACCTCCCCATGAGGCTTGTGCCAATTGCGCCCGGCTCTCGCGGGCCATTCTAGCGGCCACAGGAGGTATGGGCAAGAAGGCGCTTGGGCACAGTGCCGAGCCAATTCGCACCCCTGCCAATTCGCTCATGGTGAGCGAGTCGAACCAGTTGAGCGGAAGGGAACCAAATGCGCCGCTCCGGACTGGCACATCGGGTTAGCGTGGTATACTTGAGGCATGCGCAGGCTGACGGTGCTCCTGCTTGTATTCATCGCCGCGTCAATTGCCGCCTGCGGGCAGCCGCCCGTCGTCGAGGACACGGCCGTTCCGCCGGCGAACACTCCCACGGACGCCAGCACCGAGCCGACACCCACGCAAGCGGCCACGGATACCCCTCAGCCCACAGCTACACCGGCTCCAATCTCCACGCCCAGCCCTACGGCGACCCCTTCTCCATCAAGCACGCCTCCTCCTACCGCGCCCCCGTCGCCTCTGCCCTCCCCGACGCCGACGAGCGCGCCCACTGCGTCCTCGGAACCCACGTCCACGCCTGCTTCGACCGCGACCCCCGTTCCCACTCCCACGCCGCTACCTACGGCCACTCGCACGCCCGCTCCAACCGCGACGTCCGAGCCCACGGCCACGCCAACGCCGGAGGCAACGCCCACGCCGGCTCGCACCATCGGCACGAATGTTGGAGAGCAGGCGCCCAACTTCAGCCTGCCCGCCGCTTCCGGGCAGTCCCAGTCGCTTGTGTCGTACAGGGACGACAAGCAAGTGGTGGTCGTGTTCTATCGTGCGTTCTGGTGACCGTACTGCAGAGGTCAGCTCGGCGAGCTGACAGGAGTGTACGGACGGATCCAGGAGCTGGACGCCGAGGTGCTTGCCATCAGCGTGGACAACCTCAGCGGAGCGGAGGACGTGGTGAATACGATTGGCATTCCCTTCCCGGTCTTGTACGACGTATCGAGACAGGTTCCCAGGACCTATGGGGTCTACAACCTGCTTGGCGACAACCTGGCCGCGCCCGCCACCTTCATCATTGACCGGAACGGTGAGATCGTGTGGAAGTACGTCGCCAGTTCCAAGGGAGACAGGCCGTCCGTGTCTACGATACTGTCCAGGCTGGGCGACTGAGGCCCTCCTTCAAGCGCGCAACGATTCCCGCCTTAGAGTGGGAATTCGCGACGGAATGCATGCCCGCGCATATTGACTTTCCGCCCGCCGTACCCTTATATTCCCTTAGTTACGGTCTCAGGCTGTGGCTAATCGAGGCTGGTTGTGCTAATATTGAGTGCAGCTTCCCTTCGGGGAAGTTTCGTTCTTATGCCAGCACACAGTGCCCGAGTGGCGCAAGGGCAGCGCAACCGATTTGTAATCGGTAGGTTAGCGGGTTCGAATCCCCTCTCGGGCTGTAACGGGACAAAGACGCGCGGAGGTGGGAACGGAAAGAGGGGTCTTGGCCTGCCCCCACACGAATGATACACTAGCACCCGCGGAGGGGTGGGTGAGCGGCTAATACCACCAGACTGTAAATCTGGCGCCCGGAAGGGCTTCGTAGGTTCGAATCCTACCCCCTCCACCAGACAGAGAGCAAGCAAGGACATCAAAAAGCGAAAAGCCCACATAGCTCAGAGGTAGAGCACGTTCTTGGTAAGAACGGGGTCACCGGTTCGACTCCGGTTGTGGGCTCCACGCAAAACGGGCAAACGTAAGGAGGTAATTAAAGGAATGGCTAAGAGGAGGTTTGAGCGAACCAAGCCCCACCTTAACGTGGGGACAATAGGCCACGTGGACCACGGCAAGACCACGCTCACGTCGGCAATCACCATGGTTCTGAACAAGCAGGGCACGGGCGGCACCGCGTTTCGCAGCTTCGACTCCATCGACAACGCGCCGGAAGAGAAGGCACGCGGCGTAACCATCGCCATCCAGCACGTGGAGTACGAGACGCCCAACAGGCACTACGCCCACGTGGATTGTCCCGGCCACGCAGACTACATCAAGAACATGATCACCGGCGCTGCACAGATGGATGGCGCCATCCTGGTAGTCAGCGCCCCGGACGGCCCCATGCCGCAGACCCGTGAGCACATTCTCCTGGCTCGCCAGGTGCAGGTGCCCAGCATGGTCGTGGCGCTAAACAAGGTGGACGCCATGGACGATCCGGAGCTCCTGGAGCTCGTGGAGCTTGAGCTTCGCGACCTCCTCAGCAGCTACGGCTTCCCCGGCGATGACATACCCATCGTTCGCGTCAGCGCCCTCAAGGCCCTGGAGGACGAGGGAAACACCGACTCCGAATGGACCCAGGGCATAATCGACCTCATGCAGGCCGTGGACGACTACATCCCGGTCCCGCAGCGTCCCAAGGACCAGCCATTCCTGATGCCCGTCGAGGACGTGTTTGGCATCAAGGGCAGGGGCACCGTGGTAACCGGACGCGTGGAGCGCGGCATGGTCAAGACCGGGGACGAGGTTGAGATCGTCGGCTTCGGTGAGCCTCGCAGGATCGTGGTCACCGGCGTGGAGATGTTCCACAAGACCCTGGACGAGGGCGAGCCGGGCGATGCCGTGGGCTGCCTTCTCCGCGGCGTGGAGCGCACGGACATCGAACGCGGCCAGGTGCTCGCCAAGGTGGGCTCCATGAAGGCCAGGACCGAGGCCAACGCCGAGGTCTACGTGCTGGGCCGCGACGAGGGAGGACGGCACACCCCCTTCTTCAACGGATACAAGCCTCAGTTCTACATCCGAACCACCGACGTCACCGGCGAGATATACCTGCCCGAGGGCGTGGAAATGGTCATGCCCGGCGACAACGTGACCATGCAGATCAAGCTCATCAGCCCGGTTGCCCTTGAGGAGCAGCTCCGCTTTGCCATCCGGGAGGGCGGCCGCACCGTGGGTTCCGGCGTAATCACTGAGGTTAAGGACTAAGATCATGGCCAAGCGAAGAGGCGAAGTCAGACCGATCATCACCCTGGCGTGCAGTGACTGCCGCGAGCGTAACTACACGACGGTGAAGAACCAGCGCAGCGATCCGCAGCGCCTGGAGCTCACCAAGTACTGCCCTCGCTGCCGGTCACACAGGGCGCACAGGGAGATCAGGTAGCAGTCATGGCCCGTGTACCTGCCGGGCGATCCCTACGCGCGGGAGGCGCGGACTCAGCGCGCCGCGGCTCCGGCGGCCTGCAGTTCTTCCGCGAGACCGTCGGCGAGCTCAGGCGCGTTGTGTGGCCCACGCGGGAGCAGGCCACGCGGCTGACCATTCTGGTCATCATCATATCCGTGTTTGTGGGACTGCTACTGGGCGCCGTGGACATGGGCTTCGGAAGGCTGTTCAGGTTCCTGGTATAGAAGGGAACGCCATTCGTCATGGAAGCTGAAATCACCACTGTACGCGACGAGAGAGGTCGCTGGTACATCATCCACACCTACTCCGGGCAGGAGGAGCGGGTCAAGAAGAACCTGACCCAGCGGGTGGAGTCCATGGACTTCCACGACCGGATATTCAATGTGGTGGTCCCTACCGAGGAAGAGATCGAGATAAAGGGCGGACGTCGCCGCTCGGTGCGCCGAAAGGTGTTCCCCGGCTACATCCTGGTCCAGATGGAGATGGACGACGACAGCTGGCACGTAGTGCGAAACACACCGGGTGTGACCGGCTTCGTTTCCGCGGAGGACGAGAGGGAGCGCAGACCCAAGCCGGTTCCCCTGGAGGAACGGGAGGTCGACCGGATCCTCAAGCAGATGGAGTCGGAGGCCCCCAGGGTGAAGGTCGGATTCATCACCGGCCAGAGCGTACGCATCACCGATGGCCCATTCACGGACTTCATCGGCATTGTGGACACGGTGATGACGGACCGAGGCAAGATGAGTGTGCTGGTTTCCTTCTTCGGCAGGGAAACTCCCGTGGAACTTGACTTCCTCCAGGTGGAGAAGCTCTAGGAGACCGCGAATGGCAAAGAAAGTTAGGGCCGTAGTCAAGCTCCAGATCGCCGCCGGTAAGGCCACTCCCGCGCCGCCCGTTGGGCCCGCGCTCGGTCAGCACGGGGTGAACATCATGGCGTTCGTGAAGGAGTACAACGAGCAGACCTCCACGCGTGAGGGCTCCATTGTGCCCGTACACATCACGGTCTTCGAGGACAGGTCATTCACCTTCGTGACACGCACGCCCCCCGCATCCGACCTCATACGCAGGTCGGCGGGCGTGGAGAAGGGCAGCTCGGCCGCCAACACCGAGAGCGTGGGAAGCATCTCCCGGGACGAGGTCAGAGAGATAGCCCAGACGAAGCTGGCGGACCTGAACGCCCCGGACCTTGAGGCCGCAATGAAAATAATAGAAGGCACCGCTCGCAGCATGGGCGTTGAGGTGGCCGACTAGTCCAGTCGAGGAAGCATAGAATGGCAAAGCAAGGCAAGAATCACCAGGAAGCCCTTAAGGCGGTGGACCGCAACCACAACTACCCGCCGGACGAGGCCGTTGAACTCGCAAAGGAGACGGCCAGGGCCAAGTTTGACGAGACGTTGGAGATTCACCTCCGCACCGGCTCCGACCCGCGCCACGCCGACCAGCTGATCCGGGGAGTGGCGCTTCTGCCCCACGGCCTCGGCAAAGAGGTACGCGTGCTGGTGTTCGCCGCGGGTGAGGCTGCGACGGCAGCCCGGCAGGCCGGCGCAGACCACGTCGGAGACGACGATCTGGTCCAGCGCATCGAGGGCGGCTGGCTGGATTTCGACGTTGCCATCGCCACGCCGGACATGATGGGCAAGATCGGCCGGCTCGGCCGTGTGCTGGGACGCCGAGGGCTGATGCCCAACCCGCGCGCCGGCACGGTGGTGCAGCCCCAGGACTTCGGGCGGGCCGTGCAGGAGGCCAAGCAGGGCCGAATCGAGTTCCGGCTGGACCGGTCCGGCATAATCCACGCGCCCCTGGGCAAGGTCAGCTTCGAAAAAGAAATGCTCATGGAGAATTTGAATTCTCTTGTGGACACGGTTGTGAGAGCACGTCCTTCCGCCGTCAAGGGTCAGTTCATCAGGACGGCGTACATCACCACGACCATGGGGCCCAGCATCAGGCTGGACGTACCGAGATTGCTGGCGATGAACAACTAGCGGCACAGATTTGCTGTAGAAAGCGGGTGGCTCCAGGGCCATAATCTGCAAAACGGACCCGCCGAGGCAGGACAGAGGGAAAGCTGAACGCAGCAATATCTGCGGGGCTCCCCGGTGTTCCGGCCCGGGGAGCCCCGATCGTTAAGAGGAGCGCAATGCCAACGCCAAAGAAGGAAAGCCAGGTAGAGGACATCAAGTCCCGGCTCAGCCGGAGCTCCATAGCCATTGCAACCGGCTACCAGGGCATGTCCGCGTCCAACATGACGGACCTGCGAGCGCGGCTGCGGGAGCAGGGTATCGAGTACCGCGTCATCAAGAACACGCTGGCCCTGCGTGCCGCATCCGAGCTGGGCAACGAGGGCGTTGATCGCGTCCTGCTGGGCCCAACCGCTATCGCATTTGGGTACGGGGACGCCACAGAGGCGGCAAAGGGCCTCAACGGCTACATCGTCACCAGCCGCCTCCCCCTGGTCATCCACGGCGCAGTGATGGACGGGCAGGTCCTGAGCGGAGACCAGGTGGTCATCTTGGCGACTCTGCCTCCGAGGGACGAGCTCCTCGCACGGCTGCTCGGGCAGATGCAAGCGCCCATTACCGGGCTGGCCACGGTGCTCAGCGCGCCCCTGCGCGGCCTCGTAACGGTGCTCCAGCGAGTCTCGGAGCAGGGCGACGACGGCGCCACGGCCGCAGCGGTCGCGGATGATCAGCCCGTCGCGGAGGCCGCCGAAACCACCGCGGAGGAGGAGCCAGCCGAAGAGACCGGAGAGAATGCGGCAGAGGAGTCCGCATCGGAGGAGGCTGAAGCCTCCGAGTCGGACGACCCCGCGTAACACATTCGCAAACCCCAAACACAAGTCATCGAGGAGGATGAGACCATGGACAAGGACCAGGTGCTAGAAGCGGTGAAGGGCATGTCGGTGCTGGAGCTGGCGGAGCTCGTCAAGATGCTGGAGGAGGAGTTCGGAGTAAGCGCAGCGGCTCCAATGGCAATGGTCGCTGCCCCGGTGGCGGGCGTGCAGGCCGTAGCCGCCTCCGACGTAGAGGAGAAGACGGAGTTTGACGTAGTCCTCAGGGAGATCGGCCCCAACAAGATCAACGTCATCAAGGGCGTGCGCGAAGTGACCACCCTGGGCCTCAAGGAGGCCAAGGACCTGGTGGAGGGCGCGCCCCAGGCGGTGAAGGAGGGAATCTCCAAGGAGGACGCGGAGCAGATCAAGGTCAAGCTTGAGGAGGCCGGCGCCGTAGTGGCGGTCCAGTAGCAGCTACTCCTCCACGTTTCCACCACACCCGCCGGAGTTGCCCGCCTGTTGGGGGCAATGCGCCGTTGCCTTCTCCCGCACGCGGTGGGAGGCACGACACTTGTACGTACTTGACGCGGGGACGGGAGCACGAACAGCCATGAGTCGTCGCAGGGACAAGGAGCGCTACGAGGCGATGCGCCGCTTGGATCCCGCCTATCGCGGGTTCAGGGGCCACACCTCCGAGCCCAGCGCGGTGGTTGAGCCGTTGGAGCCGGTCGCCTGCACCGTTTGCGGGCGCACTCGCAACGTGCCTCACAGCATCGCCACCCAACAGCGTGACTCGTTCGTCTGCTCCCGCTGCCAGGAACCGGGAAGCGAGGATCCGGAGAGCGCCGCAGCTGAAGCGCAGACGGAATGACCAACGAGAACGCAACGCCGGGATACGAGACCAGAATCCGTGATCTCCCCGCCGGCGAGAGACCCAGGGAGCGACTCCGCAACTACGGGGCGTCCCGCCTGAGCAACGCCGAGCTTCTGGCCATCATACTGCGCACCGGCCTCAAGTCGGAGAGCGTGCTAAGCCTGAGCACTCGCCTTCTGTTCCAGTTCAAGGGGCTGTCCGGCCTGGCTCGGGCCAGCTTTGAGGACCTCACGAAGGTCCGCGGTTTCGGCGAAGCAAAGGCCGCGGAGCTGCAGGCAGCCCTGGAGCTCGGACGGCGGTTGCTCACCGTACCGGAAGTCGAGCGTCCAACCATTCAGGGCCCGCAGAACGTGGCAGACCTCGTGCAGGCGGAGATGGCCTTCCTGGCGCAGGAGCACCTGCGGGTTCTTGCGCTCAACACCAGGAACCAGGTGGTTTCCACGGAGGAGGTCTACAAGGGGAACGTCGGCTCGGCAGTGGTGCGCTCCAGCGAGATCTTTCGGGAAGCCGTGCGCTCCAACGCACCCTCCATCATCATCGTGCACAACCATCCCTCCGGCGACCCCACGCCAAGCACCGACGACGTACGGGTCACGCGGCAGCTGGTGGAGGCCGGCCGGCTGCTGGAAATTGAGGTGCTCGACCACGTGGTAGTGGCCGAGCGGGGCTTTGTCAGCCTGAAGGATAGGGGACTCATGTCCTGAGCGTACGGCTCCCATGCCGTACCGGCGCAGGGACACGTCCGGACTCACGCCGAGGGACTTAGCGATGGAAGAAAAGGTCTGTGCCGGGTGCGGCCAGGTGAGCCCGGCCAACGCCAACTTCTGCACCAGCTGCAGGAGTCAGACCTTTGTGCAGGCGCCGCCGGAATCGGGGGATCCTGGTCCCGGCCAGCCTCTCCTCACGGAAGGCTATGCCCTTCACATCAGCACTGTCCGCATCATCGTACTGTCCATCGTCACGTCCGGCGTCTACATACTCTACTGGCTGTACAGGACGTGGAAGCAGCTGCAGCCTGAGACCGGTGACGCACACTACCCCATCTGGCACGCCGCAACCCTGTTTGTGCCCGTCTACGGTCTGTTCCGCATACATCGGCACCTGTCGGTGATTCAGGAGCTTGCACAGAAGCGGGGTGTTGAGACCCTCATGCCTCCGGCGCTTGGCGTGACCGTCATGGCTCTCTACTGGCTGCTCGCGCTTGTTACGGGCAATCAGGAGGACCCCATTGCCGTCATGGTGCTGTCCCTTATCGGGTTGGCCCTGATCACTACGCTGATGGTGCGAGCGCAAAAGACCCTGAACGCGTACTGGACGAGCCTCCACGGCAGCCGCGCCATCCGAGTTCCCCTTGGGATGGTCGAAATTCGGTTCCTGATTGTAGTGCTGGCTGCCCAACTCATGATCCTCGCGTTTCTGGGCAGCCCAAGCGGCGCTACCACCTAGACAATCGCCACGGCATACGGCGAAAGTCCGGCCACACCTCCTGCCCCGTCGCCTTCAGGTACAGCGCAGACGCCGCCGCACCCGCCACGAACCCGCCGACGTGCGCCCAGTACGCAACGCCGCCGCCGGTTGAGCCGAGCGAGCCAAGCGCGGGCAGGATGTTCTGCAGGACGAACCAGAACCCCAACAGAAACAGCGCCGGGACTCGAATAACCATGATGAAGTAGGCAAACACCAGCGTATTGATCCGGTGGTAGGGATAGACCATGATGTACGCGCCAAGGATACCCGCTATGGCGCCGCTGGCTCCGATCATCGGCACCGTGCTGTCGGAGTCTATGGCCACCTGCGCCCACGCAGCGGCCACGCCGCAGGCCAGGTAGAACGCCAGGAAGCCTGCGTGGCCCAGCCTGGACTCGATGTTGTCGCCGAAGACCCACAGGTACAGCATGTTGCCGGCAATGTGCATGATTCCGCCGTGGATGAACATAGACGTGAACATGGTCAACCACGGATGATTCGGCGCCTCTAGGACAATCACCGTCCCCTCGCAAGCCAACCTGCCGGAGAACGTGCGGTACACAGTCCCGTCGCACACCGCCCCGAACTCTGCCAATCCCTGCGTCATTCTCGCGGGAATCAGCCCCCACTCGTGGTAGAAGAGGGTCTGGCCGAGGTTTCCAAGCGTCAGTTCGTACAGGAACACCATGGCGTTCACGACGATCAGCCCCATCGTTACGTAGGGCGTTCCGTGACGTTCGACCTCAGGGTCCGAGAGGGGAATCAAGTGGCGGCCTCCTGGCGCCGTCGCCGCTGCCACTCGCGCCGGCGGGCGGCAAAGCCTTGCCCGTCCTCCTGGCTGCTGCGGCGCTTTGCTCTACCGCATGATAGCACACCCCCCTCTCGAAACCTCCAAGCCGCCAGCTCCTTACAATCGACGGCAGACCTATTGACAAGCACCGCAATCCGGCCTTAGCATCTTGCGCGGAATGCTTCACTGTTCCGGCGCCGCTTAGTGACCCGCGACCTCAATGCGGGATACGGCTCACCCGAGTCCCTCAACCGGGGGCTCGGGCTTATTTATTGCCAAGCGGCGCGCCACGGAGTTGGAGAAACTGCAATGGCCTCTCTCCGGACGAGCCCTTGCCCAGGGAGCGAAGAAGTTGCCGGCATACCGGCGGGACCGGCAACGCCTTAGGAAGGAGTCACGATGCTGACCCAGGTTGCCACATCTCCAAAGTCCTTCGAGGACTACCGGCCGCTTGTTGGCGACGAGGCGATTGACGAGATTTACCGGCTCGTCGAACCTCTCCGCGGTGCGCGCATGCTTCACATAAATGCCACCGCGCGCGGCGGGGGCGTCGCCGAGATCCTTACGTCCCTGGTGCCCCTCATGAACGACATTGGCATTCCAACCGAGTGGCACATCATGGAAGGCAGCGGCGAGTTCTACCAGGTTACAAAGGCGCTCCACAACAGCCTGCAAGGCATGCAGATAGAGTGGACGCCCGAGATGTGGGCAACGTGGGAGCTTTACAACCAGCGCACCGCCGAGCTCATGGAGGGCGACTACGACTTCGTCGTAGTTCACGACCCGCAGCCCGCCGGAGTGCTCCACTATCTCAAGGAGGCCGGCTCGGTTTCAGACGGCTCCAAGTGGACCTGGCGCTGCCATATTGATACCACCAACGCCCAGCAGGAGGCCTGGAGCCTGCTTCTGCCCTACCTGCATGACTACGGCACGGCCATTTTCACTCTCAAGCAGTTCGTCAAGCGAGACCTCGCCGGGCCGCGCATCCGAGTGATTCCTCCGGCCATAGATCCCCTCAGCGAGAAGAACGTCCCCGCCTCCGGTGACACAATCCGACAGGTGCTCACACGCTTCAACGTGGACCCGGACAGGCCATTCATGCTACAGGCCTCCCGCATGGACGCGTGGAAGGACCCGATCGGCGTGCTGGAGTCCTATCACATCATCAAGCCGAGCATTCCCTCTCTGCAGCTCGTGTTCCTCGTGGCAATCGCCGACGACGACCCGGAGGGTTGGGCCTACCTGGACCAGGTTAAGGCCTCGGCGGGAAGCGACCCCGACGTACACATCCTGCCCGACATCCTGAACGGCATAGGCGATCCGGAGGTAAACGCATTCCAGACCGGAGCGCAGGTGGTACTGCAGAAGTCGCTCCGAGAGGGCTTCGGCCTAGCGGTGTCGGAGGCGCTGTGGAAGGGCCGCCCGGTTGTGGGCGGAAGGGCGGGTGGCATCCCGCTCCAGGTACTCCACGGCAAGACGGGCTACCTGGTCAGCTCGCCGGAGGAGTGCGCCCAGTGGGCGCAGCACCTGCTACAGGATCCGGAGAAGGCGGACCGACTTGGAATGCAGGGAAGGGAGCTTGTGCGGGAGAAGTTTCTGATAACGCGCTACCTGAGGGACTACCTGAAGGTGTACCGCTCCCTGGACCGCCGCAGAAACAGGCTGCACAGTGCGTCCTACTCGCCCAGCGTTGCGGGGGCCGCCGGAGGAGCGTAGGAAAGGCGGCGCGCCGGAGCGGCGGCCCTGTTGGGACAAATCGGATTTTGTGGTATGATTGTCCGGATTGCTATTGGAGCGCCCGGTTCCGAATGAAGGGCGCAGGAAAGATAGAGCGACAGAAGTATGTTCGAACCAGGTGGCCAGCGTCAGCGGCCCGAGGTACAGGTTGAAGAGGTCCTCCGGGGCATCGGCTCCGGATTCAACAATGTAGTCCAGCGTCTCGGCGGAGGCGGCGTCCGGCTCATCATCCTCGGTGTGCTGGCGCTTCTTGCCCTAGCGTGGATTGCCAGCGGGCTATACCAGGTGGGTCCCCGAGAGCGGGCCGCACTCCAGTTCTTCGGCGATTTCCAGAGCACCGAGGGCCCCGGTCTGCACTGGTACTTCCCGCAGCCCGTGGGCGCGCGCACAATCATTGACGTGGACGTCACGCGCAACATGGAGCTTGGATTCCTCACCACCACCACGGGCACGGTAACCGATCAGGCCGTTGAGGCGCTCATGATCACCGGCGACCTGAACATCGTCAACCTTCAGATGGTGGTCCAGTATCAGATTTCGAGCCTCGAAAGCTACCTCTTCCGCGTCGACGACCCCGGCGAGGTTCTTCGCGGCATCGAGCAGGGGAACCCGGAGGGCCGCACCCTGAAGGACGCCACCGAGGCCGCGCTTCGTCAGGTGGTGGGACAACGCAGCATAGACGACATCCTGGTGGTCAACAGGCCGGCTGTTGAGGCCGAGACTAGGGACGAGCTCCAAAAGATCCTGGACCTCTACGAGACTGGCATCCAGATCAACACCGTGGCGCTCCAGACCATCCGTCCGCCTGACCAGGTGCGCGCCGCGTTCGACGACGTGGTAAACGCACGCGTGGACAGGGAGAGCCGCATCAACGAAGCCAGGGCCTTCGAGCAGGACCGCATCCCGAGAGCCGAGGGTGACGCTGCGCAGGTGGTGCAGGCCGCAGAGGCCTTCAAGACAGAGCGCATTGCCAGGGCCACCGGTGAGGTCAACCGCTTCCGCTCAGTCCTCCAAGAGTACCTGAGCGCCCCGGACGTCACGCGGCAGCGCCTCTACCTTGAGGCCATGGAGACCATCTTGCCGGACCTCACCAAGTTTGTGCTGACGGAGGACAGCAGCGGCAACCTGCTCCAATTCCTCCCGCTGAGCCAGGAAGGGACTCCATAGCCATGTTCAAGATATTTGGAATATTCCTCCTGGTTGTCGCCCTCGTTGCGGTGCTCGCGCAAGCTGCGGGTTATGGCGTTGCCTACACTGTCGATGAGCGCGAGTACGTTGTCATCACCCGCTTCGGACAGGTACAGCAAGCGGTCCTCAACCCAGGTCTGAAGTTCAAGTCACCGATTGAGACGGTGGTGCGATTCGACAGGAGGCTGCTCCGCATCGACGTACCCGTGGCATCCATGCCCGACAGGGACAGCCAGTTCCTTGACATCGACGCCTACGTTCGATACAAGATCACAGACCCCAGACTGTTCCTCGAGAGCCTGAGAGATGAGACCAACGCCAACCGACGCATAGGCGACCTGGCCGTCTCCGCCATACGAGACGAGGTCGGCGTACGCGATCGGCGTGACATCATAGGCGGAGACCCCATCACCCAGGACGACGGCACAATCCTCGTAAGGCCCAGGCAGACCGACGCCGGCGTCCCCAGCCGCGAAGCCATGATGCAGCTTGCGCTGAACAGCGTAAAGGAGGACACCCAGGGACAGCAGTGGGGTGTCGAGGTCGTGGACATTCGTATCAAGCGCGCCGACTTCCCCGCCGCGGCGGAGGCCAGCGTGTATGACAGGATGCGCTCCGAGCGGTCCGTTCAGGCGCAGCGCCTCCGGGCCGAGGGTGAAGAGCAGTACCTAACCATCACCGCCGACGTCAACCGCAGGGTGCGCGTCATCCGGGTTGAAGCCGAACGGGATGCCAATATCCTCTCCGGCGAAGGTGAAGCTCAGGCCGTCCAGATCTTCTCCAGAGTGCTGGGCACTTCCGCCCTCTCGCCCGCCGCGCTAGACGCGCTGGGCGCGCTGGAGTCGCTGGAGCCGTCCGTGCTTGACCAGCTCAACGAACTCAACGACGACCTCCTGTCCGGCAGCACTGAGGCGCAGCTGAGGGCCGGAAACATCCTCGGAGCCGGCGCGCTCCCGGAAGTCATTGAAGCCATGCAGAACATGTCCGACGCGGACTTCTCAACGCTCGAGGAGGCACTTGGCTTCGAGCGTGCCGATGCGCTGCGCGGCCTGAGAGCCGCAGGTGAAGGCGCACTCGAGCCCCTGGACATCGAAGCGCTGGCAGAGGCGCTGGAGTTCTTCGCATTCCGGCGCAGCCTGGAAGCCTACGCCAACTTCCTGAATGAACAGACCACGTTGGTGCTCTCCGCAGACAGCGACCTGTTCCGCTACCTGGAGGGCTACGGCAGAGTACTGCCGGACTCCGAAGCCAGCCCCTAGCCAGGCGACGCCGTTCGCTAAGCTACGCGTGCTGAGGTAGCAGGCGGGGCTACAGCCCGTGAGCCGGGAAGATGAGCCTCTCGATCTCCCCTACCGTTCTCTCAGCGAAACGTCGTCCATTCTCCAGCATTGCTGCGTCCACGGACGGCCCCTGCGCGTCTCGCAGCGCCGTAAGGCCGTATCGCTCGCGGTAGGTTTCCGGTATCTCGTCCGGCCACTCAGTCTCCAGCATCACGCCAAAGTCCAGCGTCCAGCCCCGCGCCACCGCGGACAGGTCGTAGCCGCCGCCGCCGAAGGCCAGCCAGCGCGGGCAGAGCCGGCCAAGCTCCTCGACCATCCGCGCATGGCCCTGCACAGTCAAGCCCAGATGAGTGATGGGATCGGAGAAGTAGGGGTCCATGCCAAGCTGCGTCGCCAGGACGTCAGGCTTGAACGCCTCCACCAGCGGAATGACCGCCGCACGCAGAGCCCAGAGGTACGTCTCATCGCCCGTGTAGGGAAAGAGTGGAACGTTCACTGAGAAGCCGCGGCCCCTGCCCTCCCCCACCTCCTCCACGAAGCCTGTGCCCGGGAAGAGGTATGCGCCTGACTCGTGCATCGAAACGGTGAGCACGCGGTCCGAGTCGTAGAAGGCGCTCTGCACACCGTCGCCGTGGTGCGCGTCGATGTCCACGTAGGCCACGCGCAACCCTCGCTCCAGCAGGACATTGATGGCGATAACCGGGTCGTTGAAGATGCAGAAGCCGGACGCCCGGCCCGACATGGCGTGGTGGAGACCACCGGAGCAGTTGAACGCCACGTCCGCCCTGCCGTCAGCCAGCATCTCGGCGGCCGTCAGCGATGCGCCCGTAGACCAGAGAGCCGCCTCGTTCATGTCCGGATAAACAGGATTGTCTCCGTGGTCGCTGAAGCCGTAGGCGGCGGCGTCTTGCCTCACCTCGCCACCACTCAGACCCCACACGGCCTCCACGTACTCACGGGTGTGGAAGGTGAGAAGCTCCTCCACGGTGGCCTGACGCGGCTCCACAAGCATGGCGTTGGCCAACTCGAATGCGCCGTACGACTCCAGCAGCTCATACGTGTAGCGCAGGCGTGTGGGCACCATCACGTGGTCCTCGCGGAGCACGTGGCGGGACAGGCGATCATGGTAGATGAAGGCTGCGTTTCTGCTCAACTCCGGTCGCCTCCCACCGTCGCTAGCTCCCTGACCATGTTGCGCCAGTGCGTGCCGCGCCAGTACATCCGAGTACAGGCAGGGCACTCGACGAACGCGTCCTGCGTCTCGAACACGTAGGTCGGCACTCTGCTCCGCGCCGCCTCCCGTTCCACGGCCCTCAGGGGCTCGTTGCACTCCACGCAGCGGGAAAACCCACCTGAAGCGTCCAGCCCGAATGCATCAATCACTTGCCTCAACTGCTCGCCCAGCCTGTCGCCGCTTATGAGCAGTGCGCTCAGCCGACCGGAGGCAATTGCGCGCCGCCGCATGACGAGCCTGTCACGCGTCAGAATCGCCCGGCCTTCCGCCGAGGCCAGCCTCAGCAGTTCGCTATCCTCGACACCAGGCAGGAAGAGTGCATCGTAGCCCATGATCCTGAGCCACCTTGCGAGACGTCCCACGTTGGCATCGACAATGAACCTGCAGCTCTTCACGGCTCCTCCCGGCACAATGATAAGCGCACCATCCTGCTAGTGCAAACCACGTGGGTACGGCGGTAGCGAACCGTAGTACAATGCGTGTGACGAACACCGACCGGCAGAGCGGCCTCCAACTGCCGCTTGCCTGCGCCGGACATGGGAGGCGGTCATAGACACGCAGCGTCTGGAGCACATCCTGCAGCAGGTGCAGCAGGGCAGCCTGAGCGTTCGGGATGCGATGGGCACGCTCCGCACGCTCCCCTTCGAGGACTTGGAGTTCGCCAAGGTGGACCACCACCGCGAGCTGCGTACGGGGTTCCCGGAGGTGGTATACGCCCCCGGCAAGACGCACGACCAGCTCGCCGAGATCGCACGGAGGCTGGCCGGGGCATCGTCCCGCGTGCTAATCACGCGCGCATCGCCCGAGGCGTTTGAGTCGGTCCGCGTGGCCGTGCCGGAAGCCCGTTACAACGAGACTGCACGCGTGATCATAGCCGGGCCGGAGTCGGCGAAGCCGCCGCGCCCCGGCGTGCTGGTGGTAGCGGCAGGCACGTCAGACCTGCCTGTGGCCGAGGAGGCGGCGGTCACCGCGGAGGTAATGGGCAACAGAGTCGAGCGGCTATGGGACGTGGGCGTTGCCGGCGTTCACAGACTGCTGGCGCGCCTGCCACTGCTCCACGAGGCGAGGGTCATCGTGGCAGTGGCCGGCATGGAGGGCGCTCTGCCCAGCCTCGTGGGCGGGCTGGTATCGGCGCCGGTCATCGCTGTGCCCACGAGCGTCGGGTACGGGGCGAACTTCCAGGGGCTGGCCGCTCTGCTGGCGATGCTAAACGCCTGCAGCCCAGGAATCGCGGTCGTAAACATAGACAACGGCTTTGGGGCCGGCTACATGGCCGCCACAATAAACCTCGCCGCCCACGGGGTGAGCGGCGAGGTGAATGGTCCGAGGTAGCAGGCCTCCAGGCTCCGAGCTCACTGAAGGCGGGCGCTGAGCCTACTGGAGCGACTTGATCAGTGCGATGATGTGCACTATCTCCTGGTCGGTCAGAGGCAGGATGGGCATGGTGTCAGGAGGAAAGCCGACCTCGATCCTCAGGTTGGGCTCCCGGATGGACTCCTTCACAAAAGCCTCGTCCACAAGCGCACTGCCGCCGTCCTCGAACAGTCTGTTTGTGCCCCATAATCCCATCCAGGTGGGGCCGACGATTTCGGTGCCGTCCCAGCTGTGGCAGGCAACGCATCCCTGGTTGGTGGCAATCTCCTTGCCGACCTCCGGGTCGCCCTCACCGCTGGGAGTCGTGTCGCCGTTTGACGCGGGCTCGGTGGGGTCGGGCATCGCATCCGGAGTGGCCGTTGGCTGCTCAGCAGGCGCCATTGTGGCAGTAGGAGCAGTGGTTGCAGTGGGCGCACTGGTGTTGGTGGGCTCTGCGCCCCCGCCGCCGCACGCCAATCCGATTGCTGCGACAAGCAGCACTACAATTGTCAGAACCCAAGCCTGCCTCACGTTGCCTCCTCCGGAACATGGACCTGATCTGGGCGTCTCGTCAATAGAGGCCGCCGTCCTTGTCCAAACGTGAACTCTATCACAGTCCGTCGGAATGTGCAATGCTTCACAATGGGGGCGAAGCGTGCTGAACTGCAAACTCTCCAGGGGAGTAGCATTACTTCACATGAGCAGCTTAGCTTCGGCGTATCAGGATTCCGACGCCCAATAGCCCCACAGCGAGGACGGCAAAGGCCAAGAGAGCCCAAATCATAGGTGGAAGCCCTTCTTCGGCTGGAGGCTCAGGCGTGGGCGTGGCAGTGGACGTCGGTGTGGGAATGGGCGCAGGTATCGGCGTTGGAGTCGGAGTGGCCGGTGGTGTCGGTGACGACTCTGGAGTAGGAGCAAACGCTGGTGTTGGCAACGGTTCCGCGGCAAGTGTGGCTACTGGTGTTGGCGATGGCACCGTAGTAGGGATGGCTGTTGGCGTGGGGGATGGCGCCGCAGTAGGAGTGGCCGACGGTGTGGGAGTTAGTGTCGCTGTGGGGGTCGGTATCGGCGTAGGGGTTGATGTCGGAATGGGCGTTGGCGTCGGCGTGGGCGTCGGGAGAGCTATGCCGCAAGCAACCGCGTCGTTGGCCAACAGGAAGGCCGGTGACCAATTGGAGATGGGAGTGCCATTGTTCCCACCTTCAAGGATTCTAACGGTTAGCGTCACCTTGTCTATGTGCGGCCACAGGCGCTGCCAGAACCATTGCTGGTCTAAAGTGATGCGCGATCCGCCTTCTTCGATGCGGGCCTGACCAATGTCCAAGTGCGCTCTATGCAGCGAGTTCATCTTGCGAAACTCAAAAGTGAGGTTATGCAGCCTCGGCAGACCATCGACCGCGAGTTGCAGCGTGGTCTCGTATTCCCTTGCCGAGCTACGTGACAAGCAGAAGGGTGGACTTGGGCTGACGGCCTCGATCGTAACGGGATATACCGGCCTTGGCGCTGGATCATGCGGGGGAACTTCGGTTGGAGGCGCGGGAGGGTTGTTGAAAGGGTTGAAGTACACGAGCACCCTTCCGCGATTGATGTCGCCCACGTACAGGTTATCGTTGTCGTCGAAGGTTGCCGTGTAGGGCATTGAGCCGAAGTCATAGAGGAAGGAGCTGGGAAGCTCGTCCGGCCCTAGCGGTTCGTCGTATACGCCGACGAACCTGGGACTCACATAGGCGTTGTATCCGACCACCATTCTATTGGTGCTGTCGAAGGCGGGCTCCCAGGTTGCTGCCGCCCAGAAAGTCCTTTCGTGTTTTCGCATGACTGCGCCGAATTCCCATGGGTCTGCCCACAGGTCGGTGACACCTACAGCCGATCGTTTGAAGACCTTAGCCGCGGGCGGCGCAAAGATTGTTCCGGTATTGGTTACAGGCGTTGACTCTGGGGAAAATACCAACAGGCGAAAGTTGCCGTTGACCTCAAGCGCGTGGTCGGACACAAACAGATTTCCAAAACGGTCGATGGCCAGCGCACCGGGATAGCACAGTTCGTCCAATGCAGCCCCCGAGGGCCGCCCTTGATTGCATTCGCTACCTGAGGCATCATCCTGTCCAAGGATTACATCCACCATAGGATCGTTGAGTGGGTCGCGAATGCGGATAACTCGATGGTTGTCGGTATCGCTCAGCCATAGGAATTCCCCACGGTTCACCGGCGCGACACCTAGAATGCCGTTCCCCAAAGTGATCTTCTCCGTTGTTCCTAGCACCGGAAAGGCAACGTCATGATTCCATATAGTATGCAGGGGAACCGAAAACTCGTTAAGTGGCAGCTCATACACATCAAGGAAGTGACGACCCTCCAAAGCCAAAACCCACAGTCTGCCCGCCGCGTCAACCTTGATCCTACCGCAGCAGAATTGCCACTCCCCTACGGCGAACTCGTCTCCAATCACTCCGTCCGCCGGCTGACCGTTGGACAGCGAGTCCAGCCCGTTCCAGAACATCAGCCTCTTCATGTCGGACACTATTAGCTGGTCCTGCCAAGTTGCTATACCCCTCGCGGAATGGATCCCCTTACTGTCCCTGAAATTGTCCTCGAATGGTGGGAAGAACATTCTCCTGTCCGGGTTGCTAGTCTCGTGGTGGTTGGTCTGTTCTCTTATAGACGGAAAACGAAAGACGTCAGCTGCGTCGTGATAGACTGGTACGAGGACCCTTCCGCCGCTGTCAATGCCAATACTCCCACCAATAAAGCACAGGTGCGCGCGGCCGGGTACCCCAGCCAACGAAGGACCGCAGTTTCGATCAGGCTGATATGAGTCCTTCCCCAACACATGGAGCACTGAAGTCCCCATGTTGTCCCACAACTCCACCATATGGTTACCAGAGTCCACGATCCACACCCCCCGGTCTAAGGGATCAATCTCAATGGATGTGGGATGATGAAGTTGGGAGCCAAATCCGCCGTCGGCATTCATGCCCGACGCGAAGGGCGGCTTGAAGACCAATACTCTGTCGTTCGCAGCGTCGGCTACGTACAGCCAGCCTTTCGAGTCAAACCTGACCGCAGAAGGGGCATGCAGCTTTGTCAGCGAACTGCCGGGTTGAGCACTTTGGAAGTCGCTTTGTCCCAGTACCAAGTCGGCACTCTTGCCAATTGTGCCCGTAGCTGCATCGACCGGAAGCCGCAGAACGCGATTGTTGCCTACGTCTGCCACCCACATATTGCCGTCAGCATCGATCTCCACTCCGGCCCCGTAGTGGTTTAAAACGGTCCGAACTGAGTCCGACTGGAAGCATAGGGAGTCCGCAGTGGGGCTCTGAATTGTACCCTGGTTGCACACCCTGCCCGAAAAATCGGCCTGTCCCCAGACCTGATCCGCGACAGTGTTGCTTTCGAACGGACTATCGTACTTTAGTATTCTATGGTTGAAGAAGTCGGGGACGTAGAGGTTGCCGTCACCGTCCACTGCCATCGACACGATCGAATACGCCTCCCACGGACTGAGGGAATGGTCGGGGATGCCACACAGGGTTGCAGCCGTGGGTCGCGCCCGCACCGGAAATCTCTGTAAGCCATTGTCTCCATTGCATGCTGCATGATCGTAACCAGATGGCTGGCCGATAACGATGTCCGCGGAACAGGGGCCGCTACCCTCGTAGCACTTTGCGAGGTCAATGCCCAGGATGCGGCTGTTGCCGGAGTCCCAGACATATGCTCTTCCAGGTTCGACGGATCGATCCACAATGACCCCGGTGGGATTATTGACCTTAAAGGGCACTACGCTCTTTGGAGCTATCTGCGAAAAGTCCGGTTTGCCGATGATTACATCCGCCCACAGGTCCCCTGCAACACCTCTGACAGGCGATGTGGGAGGAAAGGGACCTGGAGTGGGAGCCGGAGTTGGCGTCGGCATGACTGCCCCGCAAAACCTAGCACTTCTTGCAACGTTGAAGTCGTCCGACCAGTTGGATAGGCCCCTTCCCTCGGCATCGGAAATGCGTACCTGAAATCGCAGTATCGAGAAGTACTCTATGTGTTCCTCGATCAGCCCCATATCCAGCGAGACTCGTTCCGAGCTCTCCCAGTTGAGTCCGTTGGCAAATGGAATGGTACGTTCTCTAGTGCCCAATCGGCGAAATTGCAGTCTGGTCTCAGAGCTTCGATCCAGGTTTTCTCCGTTGATGGTCAGCGTCCTCTCGCTGGCGAACTCAGAATCCAAGATGACGCAGAATGGAGGCTGAGGTTCCACAGAGAGTACCTGAGGCCTCTGCTCTTGAGCTTCCGCGACCTGACTCACGTCAGCCCCTCGGTAGAGTGCCCAGATCGCGATCGCGGCCAGCAATAAACAGACCAGTATCCCTGACGTCCTAACTCGGCGATTGGGAAGCGTGAGGTTCATTCGCTAATCTCACTTGAGTCTGATGAGTGTGCAACCCGTCCTATTGCACCGGCAAGCAAGTTGACGTGCCCCCTCAATTGTACCCAGCCTTAGTGTTGGGCTTTCGGGTCGTTGAACGCCGGGGGCGCAAAGGCCTTGCTGGGCAGGAACTCTCGAGGAACAGTGGATCTGGTCGTCGCTCGGGTACCGCCCTCTATTCTCTCCTCGGCGTCCTCCAACGACAAGGCCCGCTTCAACTCAGCCCGCGCCGGAAGAGCTACAATCCGGCATTCGCAGAGCATTCGTGCGAAAGCTGGAATTCACGACCTTACTTCCCCCAACCCCCTGCGCTCCGTCCCACTGTAACGCAAATGTAACCGGCGCGTAACTCCGTTGGAACGCGCCGGTCTCAATATGCTTACAGATTCTCACGTTTGGAGGTACATATGGATACGGGAAGCACTGCGTGGATTATCGTGGCATCGGCCCTGGTGATGCTGATGACGCCGGGGCTAGCATTCTTCTACGGCGGACTTGTCCGCGCGAAGAACGTCGTCAGCACGATCATGTACAGCTTCATCTCCGTGGCGGTGGTGAGCATCGTCTGGGTGCTCTGGGGCTACAGCCTGGCGTTCGGCGAAGGCAACGAGTTCATCGGTGACCTGTCGCTCGTCGGCCTCTCGGGCATCGACATCAACGACGGGGAGACCATACCGGACCTACTCTTCGTCGTGTTCCAGATGATGTTTGCCGTCATCACCCCCGCTCTGATAACCGGCGCGTTCGTGGAGCGGTTCAAGTTCACCACCTACCTCATCTTCCTGGTGTTCTGGGTGACTCTGGTCTACGCGCCGATATGTCACTGGGTATGGGCCGGCAACGGCTGGCTCTTCGACCTTGGCGCTCTCGACTTCGCGGGCGGTACCGTGGTCCACATCAACGCCGGCATCGCCGCCGTGGCGGCCGCAATGCTGGTGGGCCGCAGGCGCAACCCTGGCCTTGAGCCTCACAACGCACCCTACGTGGTGCTGGGCGCTGCGCTCCTCTGGTTCGGCTGGTTCGGCTTCAATGCCGGCTCCGGCCTGGCCGCCGACGGCCTCGCGGCCAACGCCTTCCTGGTAACCAACACCGCAGCCGCGGCCTCCGCCCTGACGTGGGGCCTGCTCTCGCAGTTTCAGACCGGGCGCATGGGCGCAGTGGGCGTCGCGACGGGCGCCGTGGCCGGCCTCGTCGCCATCACCCCCGCAGCCGGCTTCGTGGGCGTCATGGGCGCCCTGGGCATAGGCGTTGGCGCAGGAGTGCTCTGCTACTTCGCCGTTGTCCTGCGCAACAAGACCATGCTGGACGACGCTCTCGACGTGTTCGCCGTACACGGCGTCGGTGGCATGTGGGGCGCCCTCGCAACCGGCATCTTCGCAATCGCCGCGGTGGGCGGTACGGACGGCCTGCTGAACGGCAACGGCGAGCAGATGGTAACGCAGGTGATAGCGGTTGGGGCGACGCTCATCTACAGCCTTGTGGTCTCGCTGGTCATCCTGAAGGTGCTCGACGTCATTCCCGGCCTTGGGCTTCGCATCTCCGAGCGTGACGAGGACGAGGGCCTGGACATCGTAGCCCACGGCGAGCGGGCATACGTGAGGGACGGCGCAGACTAGCCAGGAACACATAACTCTGATCGCAAAGTTACGCGGTCCAATCCAAGGAGGATCTCATGCTGAAGGTTGAAGCCATCATCAGACCGGAGCGGATAAGCCAGGTAACCCCGGCTCTGGACGCGGCGGGCTGCACCGGCTATCACTACACCAACATCACCGGCCAGGGCAGGCAGGGAGGCGTGGAGGTGTTCACGGGACGCGGCGGCCAGATGGTCACAAGAGCGGCCGTACCCAAGACGCTGATCACTACCGTCATCCCGGACGAGCTCTTGGAAGCGGTCATCGAGGCCATCATCAACAATTCCAGGAGCCCCGGCGAGGGCGCCATCGGCGACGGCAAGATCTTCGTGACTGCGATTTCCGACGTGATTCGCGTCAGGACCGGAGAGCGGGGCGAAGTCGCAATCTAGCTGGGCAATGTCCTCCCGCCACCAGGGACAACGCCCTCCACACGCATCAGTCCCTTCACTCGCGGCCGGGTGAAGGGACTGATGCGTTTTCGCGGGCTGGCCTCGGCCCAAGAACCAAAGCACTGGACCACGGCGGTCCGGGGGACACGAAGCGGCGTCCGCCTACGCTCCGCCCTGCTTTCCGCCCCGCAGCTGGAAGCACAGGCGCAGAAACAGCAGCGCCTCACCTGCCGACGCCTTGGACCTACCGTACCGCCGGTCCACAAACGTGATCGGCGTCTCCTTGACCCTCGCCCCGCGGCTCTTGGCGATGATCTCCAGAAGCAGCTTGAAACCCTTTGGGCTGAGCGTGGGCAGCAGCTGCTCCATGTGGTCACGACGGAATGCGCCGAAGCCCGAGGTCAGGTCACGCACGTGCAGCCCCACTATCAGCCGTCCCATCGCCGAAGCGCCTCGGCTGACCACCCTGCGCCACAGAGGCCAGTTGACAACGCCACCGCCCGGAATATACCTCGATCCCACCACAATGTCCGCGTCCGCGAGGTGTGCCAGCAGGCCCGGCAGGTCCTCCGGTCTGTGCGAAAGGTCGGCGTCCATCATCACCCAGTAGTCACCGACGGCCTGCGCGAACCCATCCGACACCGCGCTGCCCAGCCCCAGCTTGCCTGGCCGTCGAATCAGTCGCACCCGCGGGTCCTCCTCCCCAAGACGGAGCACCACGTCGTAGGTGCCGTCCGGGCTGTTGTCGTCCACGAATATGATCTCGTAGTTCCACGACGGCTCCAGCGCCTCCCTGAGGCCGCGGCACAGGGCCTCCACGTTGTCCCGCTCGTTGTAGGTGGGAACCACAATCGAAACGTCCCGCCCGCCGGTAGTCATGCGCGCCGTCCCCCATTCCGAACGAGACAGCTCGAAAGACGGCAGTGGTTTCGCGCCACCCAGCCATACGCCCACTCGCCCACGCGACCCATGCCTGGCAGCCACAGCGCCGGCGCAAGGGCCGTGAGCGGCGGCAGCCTGAGGGCCAGCATGCGGAACGCATAGAAGCCGCGGACAGGTTGTTCGCTGCCGGTGTCCAGCCACACCGCGCTCTCCAGGTCCGGCCACGAAAGGCCTCTAGGGGGTTGCCGCAGAGACTGGTACGCAGTCCAATCTACGCTGCGCGTCAAGTCCAGCTTGGACAGCCAGCGCCTCGCGGTCTCGCACATGGCGCACTCGCCGTCGTAGTAGACCACCCAGCGCGTCGCCCGACTACTCATCGCAAACCTCGCCGCATATCCTGCGCCACCGCGCCACGGGCCAGCACACCAGCCACGCCCGCGCCTCGATCGCGCGCCTCGGTACAGGGCCGAAGGCGCGGCTGTCCGTGCTTACGTCCATGGCATCGCCAAGGAGGAACCACTCGTCTTCACCCAATGCCCACGAGCCGCACGCCTCCGAAAAGGCGGACTCACGCGCGGTCATGCCGTTCACCAGTAGCGCCCCATTATCGACCTCAACCCTGTCTCCCGGCACCGCCACAACGCGCTTGACCACCGTGTTGCCTACATCGGTGAGGCCGCGAGCCAGCACCACGTCACCCCGCCGCGGCGGGCCACTCCGGTAGGCGAAGCGATCACAGAGCACGTACTCTCCAGGCGCGAGCGTGGGATACATGCTCATGCCGACAACTTCCACCCTCCGCGAGGCCAACACAGCCGCCGCCTTGTGCAGGATGCGCATCGCCGCCAGCAAGTCGACCTCGCTCCGTACCTACCGGCCCTCGATCGCGAAGACCGCGTATACGCTGACCCTGATCTCCAGTTCTCCGGTGCTCACCGGGGTGGAAGCTTCCTCCATCATCGCAAACGAGTCGTAGGCGTAGACCCTGGCCAGGCCAAAGGGTTCCGGCCCACTGTCGAAGTTCTCGGAAGCGTTGAGCAGTTGGCCCCTGGTCTCGCCGGCGTGGGAGGCAATCTGGTCTGCCTTCTCGATCGCGTCCATGACGGCCATTTCTCTCGCCTCGCGCCGTGCCTCCGAGGTATCCTCCGCGCTGAACCGCAAGTGGTCCACGCGGGTGGCATCGCCCCCCGCTTGCGCCGCCTCATCTACAATTTCGCCCACGGCGTCCAGATCTCGCACCTTCACCACCAGGTTGTTGTTCACGCGATAGCCCAACAGGACCCGCTCACTGAAGCGGGCGCCCTCCCGAACTATCTCCTGGTAGCTGTATTCCGGAGAAATGTTGAGATAGCTGGTCTGAATGTCGCGTTCCTCTATGCCCTTGGCCCGAAGCGCATCGACGATGGCGGTCAGAGCGGCGGCCGCCTCTCCCCTAGCCTCGGCGACGCTGTCCGCCATTGTCTCCACTCCCAGCGTCAGCAGAGCCACGTCCGGTACGATCGCAACCGTGCCGTTGCCGGTGACCTGGATGCCCTGCGGTCCTCCTCCGAGCTGCGCGAGCGCCTCCGCGTTGGTTGTGTCGGCGTCGCCCGTGTCGCAGGCGACCGCCAGCACCAGCAGGACTGCGAGAGGCAGCCCCAGCAGGAATCGTCGCGCTGTTCCCATTCTTGAACCTCCACGTAGGGCGTGGTAGCCGCCCGGTGCCATTCTACACCCTGCGAGCCGATTCTGCAGAGAGTCCCGCACCCCTTGGCAGCGCGTCCCAATTGCTTTAGACTATAGCGGCGAACCACCACACTTGTCAGGAGGTACTTCCATGTCTGTGTTCAGACGAGCCGTGAGCGCAATGGTGAGAGCGTTGCCATCCGAGAAGGCCTACGCCCACTGCGACATCCCCTGCGGCATCTACGATCCCATCGCGGCCAAGATAGCGGCTCAGACCGTCCAGAAGATGGTCTTGCGGATGCAGGCGCTGCAGGAGGGCGACGACCACGCAGCCTTCGCCAACTCCATGGCCCGCTACATAAAGGTCAAGGATGATCACGCCGAGCTCTGCAAGCACGAGCTTCGTATCCTCTGGGCCGACTACGGCTGGCCCAACCTGCCGGAAGGGTTTGATCTGCACGGCTCTTTCAACTCTGCGCTGAAGCTGGCCGGTCGCTGCCGCCAGACGGTGGATATGGCCGCCTGCGAAGAGCTGGTGGCCGCGGTGGACAATATCGCCACCGCCTTCTGGGCCACCAAGGGCGTCGAGTACAGCGACCCTAACGCCGCCGCCCGCTACGGCACCTAGGCCCCACTGACACGTGCGCCCGCCCTCCTCCGGTTTCTGGAGGAGGGCGGCTTCAACCCGCCCCCATCCTCTTGTGTGGTAACATATGGCCATGAGACTCGGTGCATTCGAGCTGGAAGGACCCCTACCGGAGCTGAGAGAGCCCCACGCGCTAGCCACTCTCCGTCCCTGGGTCGACGTAGGAAGCGTGGGCCGCCTCACCTTTCGCAGCCTGGAGCGCCACTTCCAGGCCAGAGACCTTGCCAAGCTCGCGAGACCCGGCGTCTTCTTCGACTTCACCCGATACCGCCCAACGATTCATACCGTCGACGGCCAGCGGCAGGTCACGGTGCCCACGGTCAACGTTCGATACGCACGCGGCGACGGAGACCACGATTTCATCTTCCTCCACCTTCTGGAGCCGCACCTCAACGGCGAGGGGTTCGTTCACTCCGTTGCCAACCTGCTCAAGCAGCTCGACGTCAGGCGTTACTGCCTGGTGGGCTCGATGTACGACCTTGTGCCGCACACCAAGCCCATCATGGTCACCGGCGCAGCCTCCGGCGAGGACACGCTTAGCCGAGTCCGGAGCCTTGGAGTCCACTCCAGCAGCTACGAAGGGCCAACCAGCATCGCCTCCCTGGTGTCGCAGGAGGTCCTGAATATAGGAGCGGAGACCATGGGGCTGATCGCGCACCTGCCCCAGTACGCACAGATGGACGTCGACCACGTAGGCCGGCTGCGAATCTTGGAGCTGCTCTGCGACCTCTACGACCTTGACATGGACCTGGACCGGGTGAAACTGCGGGCTGGTCAGCAGCAGGAGGAGCTCAAGTCAGCCATGGAACGCAACCCGGAGGTCCGCAGCCTGGTGCAGCAGCTGGAGCGTCAGTACGATGAGCGTGTCAGTCAGCTGCGTGAGGGCCGCACGGAACAGATGTCAGAGCTTTCGCCGGAAGTCCAGGACTTCCTGGAGCAGCTCGGAGATCAGTTCAGCCAGAACTGACGCGTCCGAGTCCACTACCGATTTCCCGCAGGCATTCCCGCGCCGGACGGCCGGCATCAAAGCGAAGCGCAAGCCCTTCTCATCGTGATTTGACCTATGCCTGAAGCCCCGGACCTGGAGGTCATCAAGGACGTGCTCAACCGCCGCGTCCGCGGCCTGGCGGTCACAAACGCCCGCGTCCTCAAGCCCCTGGAGCTTCGAGTCCTTGCCACTGAAGACTTCGTGAGCGACGTGACGTCGCGTTCCGTCGAGTGCTTCACGCGCAGGGGCAAGTTTCTCATCGCCGACCTGTCCGGCGACCGGGCCCTGGTGATCAACCCCATGCTCACCGGCGCATTTCAGCTGTGCGCGCCATCAACCCGCGTCGCGAAGCGCACCTCCTTCCTGCTTGACCTCGCGGACGGCAGCCAGCTGCGCTATCTGGACGACACGCAAATGGGCATGGCCTACTATGTGAACGCGTCGCGCATTGAGGAGGTCCCACGCCTCGCCGAGCAGGGCCCGGACGTGCTCTACGAGTACCCGGACCTGACGGAGTTCCGTGAGCGCCTGCGCCGCTTCCAGGGCGAGATCAAGGGGGTGCTCACGCGGGGTCGGTTCCTCGCTGGCATCGGCAACGCCTACGCCGACGAAACGCTGTTCTCCGCAGGCATCTTCCCGTTCAAGAAGCGTTCCGCCCTGTCGGACAGCGATACGGCGCACCTGCACGAGGCCATCCCCGCCGTGCTGAACCACGCCATAGCCATGCTGCGCGAGCGCATAGGCGACGAGACACACATGAAAGTAAGGGACTTCCTTGCGGTGCACGGACGGAGCGGTGGCGCCTGCCCTCGATGCGGCGGCCCTGTCACCACCATAGGCGCCAACCGCAGGCTCACCAACTTCTGCCGCAGGTGCCAGCCGGGCCTGCTGCTGCGCAACTGATCGACGCGCAGCCTAGCCGAGCAGGCCCCTCATGTTCCGGGGCACCCTGCCCGACGACACCTGCTTCATCACCTTCTGCATCTGCCGGAACTGGTTCAGCAGCTGGTTCACCTGCTGAGGCGATGTACCGCTGCCCTTCGCAATCCGCCTGCGACGACTGCCGTTGAGTATCTCAGGACTGCGCCGCTCCCTGGGCGTCATGGAGTAAACGATCGCTTCCAAGGTCTTCAAGTGCTTGCCGTCCAGCTCCTCCGGTGACATCCGTTTCGAAAGGGACGAGAAGCCCGGGATCATCTCCAGCACCTGGCTGATTGGCCCCATGCGGTTTACCTGCTGCAGCTGCTCGAGAAAGTCGTCCAGGTTGAAGGTTGCCCGCCTCAGCTTGCGCTCCAGCTCCTTGGCCCGCTCCACGTCGATGGACTCCTGAGCTCGCTCCACCAGAGTCAACACGTCGCCCATGCCGAGGATGCGCGACGCCATCCGGTCAGGGTGGAACGCCTCCAGCGCACCCGTCCTCTCGCCGGTGCCGATGAATTTGATTGGCAGCCCCGTCACCTGAGTGATGGACAGCGCCGCTCCTCCCCTTGCGTCGCCGTCCAGCTTGGTCATTATCAGCCCGGTTAGCTGAATGCGAGCGTGAAACGACTGCGCGGAGTTCACCGCATCCTGCCCCGTCATGGCGTCCACTACCATCAGCGTTTCGTGGGGGGAAACGACCTCCTTGATCTCCTCCAGCTCCTCCATCATCTCGTCGTCGACGTGGAGGCGGCCGCCGGTGTCAAGGATCACCCACGTGGCGCCCGTGTCGGCTGCCTTCTGCAGGCCGCTGCGGCACGCCTGTAGAGCAGTGGCTCCGGCTACGCTGTGCACCGCAACGTCCAGCTGTTTGCCGAGCGTCTCCAGCTGTTCCACGGCGGCCGGCCGGCGCATGTCGCCCGCCACCAGCAGCACTTTGTGACCTCCGCGCTTGAGGTGGAGGGCCAGCTTGGCCGCGGTTGTCGTCTTGCCGGACCCCTGCAGGCCGACCAGCATCAGGACTGCCGGCGGCCGGTCGGAGCCGTTCAGGCGTGAGGACTCGCCGCCCAGAATACCGACAAGCTCCTCGTTGACTATCTTGACTATCTGCTGGCCCGGGCTCAGGTGCTCAAGCACCTCGCTGCCCACAGCCCGCTCCCTGACCTTCTGCACGAAGTCGCGCGCCACTCGAAAGTTCACGTCGGCTTCAAGCATGGCCAGGCGCACCTCTCGGAGGCCTTCGTCCACGTCCCGCTCTGTCAGGCGGCCCTTCCCGGTGAGACGGCCAAAGACGGCATTCAGCTTCTCGGACAAGGCGTCAAACATCGCTCTTCTCCTTCCGAGCCGGTGGCGCGGCCTCTGGCCCATGCGTCGACCACGCCTCGTCGTCGTCAACAGCTGACCGTCGCAGCACGTTCTTGAGGTAGTCCAGCGGCGGAACCGGGGACGGGTCCTCGCCGTTGAGCATCGCCAGGTAGTAACTCGTAAAGTCGCCGAACATGACCGAACTGAGAATCTGCGACAGGTGGCTCTGGCCCACGCCATCCACGGTGCGACACTGCACCCCCGCCCTGGCGAGCAGGTCCTGGATCACCTGGTAGCGCAGCTTGATTCGAGGATGGAGACTGAGCGAGTTGAGCAGCACTCCGCATACCTTTCGCCCCATTGGACGCGGCCACCAGAGACCGGCAATGGCGTTGTGCCCCGCCTCCGGAAGAAGCTCCACGAACGCCCAGGCCTTGGCGTTCTCGTTGAACTGGGTCTTCCAGCGCCGTGCGACTCCGCAAAGCATGCCACCGCCGTAGACGACTATCATCTTGCCGTGGAGGGTCACGGCCAGTTCCTTAGCCGGATTGTCGTGCGTGGGCGTCTCAGGGCTCAGGCTTTGGCCCAGCGAGAACAGCTCCTCGGTCGCCTCCAGCACAGCGTCGTCGCTACTGGGGCTGAGGCCGAGGTTCTGGAGCATGGCCAGCGGTACGAGGAAGCTGTAGCCCAGGGCGGTCCTGGGCTCGCCCTCGTACTCCACGCGGAACACCGGCACGCCCGCTCGCTCCGCCAGGTGCAGCAGGCGACCGCCGGTCGTGATCGCAACCACCTTTGCGCCCCTCTCCAGGGCCTCCTCAAACGCTGCCACGGTCTCTTCCGTGTTGCCGCTGTTGCTGGATGCGATGACCAGCGAGTCCGGACTGAGATATGGAGGCAGGTGGTAGTCGCGGCACACCGTCACCAGAGGTGAGCCCTCCTTGGACATGAGGTCTGCCATCAGCTCGCCGCCAATGGCCGAGCCGCCCACGCCGGCAACTATGACGTTTCGCGCATTTCGATAGTCCGGAGGCAGGCTGAACCGGAGGCCCTTCTCCCAGGCCTGGAGGCACTGGCGCGGCAGTCCCCCGATCCGGTCCCTCAGGCGTGAGGGATCCAGCCTCTCGTAGAGGCCCGGTTCGTCGAGCGCGGCGTTGACGTCGCCAGCCATCAGAGGCCCACCAGGCCGCGCGCCTCCGCAAGCAGCGCCTCCACGCGCTCCGGGCTCGGCCCTTCAGCGTAGATGCGGACAAGCGGCTCCGTGCCGGACAATCGAACGGTCACCCACGACCCGTCCTCCAGAACGAAGCGACGTCCGTCCGTGGTGTCGCTGGACGCCACCCTCACGCCGGCCACGGCGTCGGGGCTGATTGAACCGATCTGGACTGCCACAACCTCGCGCTGCCCGGGCGAGAGGGGTATGTCGTTGCGGTCGTAGAAGTGGGGTCCGACAAGATCGTACAGGTGGTCGAGCAGCTCCGACGGCCGTTTGCCGGTCCTGACCATCATGTCCAGGATGAACAGCGCGCTCAGGATGCCGTCCCGCTCGGGAATGTGGCCGCGGAAGCCATAGCCGCCGCTCTCCTCGCCGCCGATGAGCGCGCCTTCACGCTCCATCAAGGGCCCCACGAACTTGAATCCAACCGGCGTCTCGTGCACGGGCACCTCGAATAATTCGCCGAGGCGGTAGAGCATGCGGCTGGTGGTGGCCGACTTGACGATCGGGCCGCGGTCGCCCCTCGTTTCCAGCATGTAGAGGGCCAGCATGGCGAACACCTGCAACGGGTTGATCACGCGGCCCCGCTCGTCCACCAGCCCGAACCTGTCGGCGTCACCATCCAGGGCCAGGCCGGCGTCGGCACCCGTCTCCGTGACCATCTCGCACAGCCGCGTGAGATTGTCGGCCACAGGCTCCGGCTGACGAATACCCGGAAAGAGCGGATTGCGGTCGCCATGCATCTCCTGCAGTGTGGTTGCGCCGCCGCCCAGGATGGATGGAAGGTAGCCCGCGCCCGCGCCAAACATCGGGTCCACCACCAGCTTGAGACCCGCGCTGCGCAGCCTCCCCAGGTCGACCAGGCTTCCGACGTGCTTCACGTACGCAGGCGAAGGATCGATGTCCACGCCCGTACCGCTAGAGCGCGCCTGCTCCCACGGGACGGCGTCTGCGCTCGCCTCTCGCGATGCGTCCTCGATCAGCCTCTCGATGGCGTCCGTGATCTCCGGCGAAGCGCTGCCCGCGTACTCCGGCTTGAACTTGAAGCCGTTCCAGCGAGCAGGGTTGTGGCTGGCCGTGATGATGACGGCGCCCCCCGCGTTTCGATCGATGACGTTGTAGGTGACAACGGGAGTTGGAGCGGCGCGATCGCTGAGAAACGTCTTCACCCCACTGCCCGCCGCCGTCTCCGCGACCGCAAGCGCGAAGTCCTCCGAGGCGAAGCGCGTGTCGTACCCGACCACGAGGCCTCTTTCAGCGAGACCCTGCTGCCGCAGGTATCTTACCACGCCCTGCGTGCAAAGCCTCACGTTCTCAAACGTGAAGTCCTCGGCGATGATTGCTCGCCAGCCGTCAGTTCCGAACCTTATAGCCATTTGCCGACCTTCCACACCGGATCACTCCCTCAGCGAAAGGACACGGCCTCAGGCTGGATGGAGACGCCGGGCCACAGCACCATGCCGCGTTCCATGCGATTGCCACTGCCTATGCTGGCGCCGTCGCCGATGATGCACCCGGCGCCCACCATTGCTCCGTCACCAACCCTCACGCCGTCGCCCAAGATACATGCGTCCAGCTCCGCGCCGCGCCCCACCTCGACGTCCCTCCACAGAATTGCGTCGCGTATCACCGCTCCCTCTCCCACGCGGCAGCCCGCGCCCATCACGACGGGCCCTTGAACGATAGCGTCGGGGCCTATGGCGCATCCCCTGCCCAGCAGCACCGGGCCGCTGATCTTGGCGGATGAGTGGATTCCGGTTGCGTCGTGCCTGGAGGTCGCGCCGGCCGTTGGCAGCATGTCCCAGTGCACGCGGGTGTAGCTTGCCGGGGTTCCCAGATCCGCCCAGTACGCGTTCGATCGGTATCCGTAGACGGGCGCGCCCATCTTCAGCAGCTTGGGGAACAGGCCTCGCTCGAACATGTAGTGCTCGCCGCCGGGCGCGTGAGCCAGCGCCTCCGGCTCCACAAGGTAGGTCCCGGCGTTGACCCAGTTGCTTGGAGCTTCGCCGGGCGCCGGCTTCTCAACGAAGCGAGACACTCGGCCACTCTCGTCCATGTCCACCACCCCGAACGCTGACGGATCCTCCACCTGCGTCAGGGCGATGGTGACCATTGCGCCGGAGTCGCGATGGAACCTTGCCATCGCACTCAGGTCAAGGTCGGTGAAAATGTCCCCGTTCAGGACCAGGAATGCGCCGTCCAACTCGTCTTCCACGTTCTTGACGGCGCCCGCGGTGCCCAGCGGCGTCTCCTCAAGGGTGTAGCTGAGCCGCAGTCCCAACCCCTCGCCGTTCCCAAAGTGGGAGCGGATGACGTCCGGAAGGTACCACATGGTCAGGATGGCGTGCTCCACGCCGTGGCCGCTCAGATGGCTGAGCATGTGCTCCAGGAAGGGCCGGTTGAGTATGGGCACCATTGGCTTGGGGACGTTGCACGTCAGCGGACGCAGACGCGTCCCCTCTCCCCCGGCCAGGATAACCGCCTTCATTCAGAGGTCCTCGCCTTCAGGCTGTCGCTTCACCCTGACCCATTATCGTGCGCAGGCCGGCCTCTGCACGCAGCAAGTCGGCCTTGTCGACGCGCTCCCACGGCAGATCCAGATCATCCCGCCCGAAGTGACCGTAGCTTGCGGTCGCCCTGTATATGGGGCGCCGCAGATCCAGGTTCCGGATGATGGGTGCGGGGCGAAAGTCGAAGTGCTTGTCGACCAGTAGCTGTATGGTTGCGTCGTCCACGTGGCCGGTGCCGAACGTCTCGACCGAGACGGACAGCGGCTTGGCAACGCCGATGGCGTACGAGATCTGAATCTCGGCGCGGTCGGCGAGACCGGCTGCGACGATGTTCTTGGCCGCGTAGCGGGCGTAGTAGGCGCCGGACCGGTCGACCTTTGTGGGGTCCTTGCCGGAGAATGCGCCTCCGCCGTGCCGGGCCACTCCGCCGTAGGTGTCCACCAGAATCTTGCGCCCGGTGAGGCCCGTGTCCGCCACGGGGCCGCCTATCACGAACCTGCCCGTGGGGTTGACCAGAATCTTGGTTTCGGCGTCCCGTAGACTGGCGGGCACCACCTCGTTTATGACCATCTCAGTGATGTCGCGCTTGATGACGTCCTTCGACACCTCCGGGTTGTGCTGCGCGCTAATGACCACAGTGTCTATGCGCTTGGGCACGCCGTAGGAGTACTCCACCGTCACCTGCGACTTTCCGTCCGGCCGCAGGTATGGCAGCAGCCCCTCCTTGCGCACCGCGGCGAGACGCTGCACCAGCCTGTGCGAAAGGGTCACGGTAAGAGGCATCAGTTCAGGCGTCTCGTTGCACGCGAAGCCCACCATCATGCCCTGGTCGCCGGCGCCGGTCTCGTCCGGGTCCTCGCCGTCCACGGCGCCCCGCTCCTTGGCCTCCTGCGAGGCGTCCACGCCCAGCGCGATGTCCTTGGACTGCTCCTGCAGCGAAAGAACAACGCCGCAGCTCTTGTAGTCGAATCCGTAGTCCGGGTTGTTGTAGCCGACGCCGCTGATGGTATCGCGGATGATGCGCGATACGTCAACATACGTGTCGGTCGTAATCTCGCCCATTACCGCCACAAGTCCGTTGGTCGCGCAGGTCTCGCATGCTACCCTTGCATCAGGGTCCCTGGAAATGATGGCGTCCAGGATGGCATCCGAAATCTGGTCGCACAGCTTGTCGGGATGACCCTCGGTCACCGACTCGGATGTGTACAAGTATGATGGCGAATCTGTGAATGTGAAGCTCACTCTATCTCTCCTTTGCGATTGTGGAGGCCTCGACCGTGGCTGCTCACGTCCCCTCTTCCCAGCTCTCCAGGTAACGCTTCTGCTCGTCGGTGAGCATGTCTATGCGCACGCCCAGGGAGCCGAGCTTCAGCTCCGCAATTCTCCGGTCTATCTCCACCGGCACGGGATGCACGTCCCGCGCCAGCCTCTCCGGCAAGCCGGCCAGATACTCGATGCAGAGCGCCTGGTTGGCGAAGCTCATGTCCATAACGCTGGACGGGTGCCCTTCCGCGGCTGCCAGGTTGATCAGCCTGCCCTCGGCCAGCAGGTAGAGCCTGCGCCCGTCCTTCAGTTGGTACTCCTCCACCGACGAGCGCATGTGCCTCTTCCCTTCGGACATGGCCTCCAGCGCCGGTATGTCGATCTCAACGTTGAAGTGGCCGCTGTTGGCGAGGATAGCTCCGTCCTTCATCCGCTCCAGCGCCTCGCCGTCGATCACCTTCATGTCGCCCGTTGCCGTGATGAACACGTCGCCCTCCGACGCGGCATCCAGCACAGGAGCCACGCGGTAGCCGTCCATCACCGCCTCCAGCGCGCGAACGGGGTCCACCTCCGTAACAATAACGTGGCCCCCAAGCCCGCTCACCCGCATGGCGATTCCCCGGCCGCACCAGCCGTAGCCGCAGACCACAACCTGCTTGCCGGCCCACAGAACGTTGGTGGCGCGCGTGACGCCATCGACGGTGCTCTGCCCCGTGCCGTAGCGGTTGTCGAACAGGTGCTTGGTGTCCGCCTCGTTGACGGCGACGATGGGGTACTCCAGCATGCCCTCGCGCGCCTGGCTGCGCAGGCGAACGACGCCCGTGGTGGTCTCCTCTGTTCCGCCTACCACGCCCTCCAGGAGCTCGCGGCGCTCCTTGTGCAGAACGGTCACGAGGTCCGCGCCATCGTCCATGGTGTAGTGCGGGCCGTGGTCGAGCGCGGAGTGGATGTGGCGGTAGTAGGAATCGTGGTCCTCGCCGTGAATGGCGAAGGTGGGCACGCCAAACTCCGAGACCAGTGCCGCAGCCACGTCGTCCTGGGTGCTGAGAGGATTGCTGGCGCAGAGGGCCACGCTGGCGCCGCCGTCACGAAGGGCGAGGACGAGGTTGGCGGTCTCCGTGGTGACGTGCAGGCAGGCCGAAAGCTTCAGTCCCTCGAGTGGCCTCTCGCGAGCGAACCGCTCCCGAATCTGGCGAAGGACCTGCATCTCCCTCGCAGCCCACTCGATGCGGAGCACTCCCTGGCCCGCTAGTGCGATATCCTTGACGTCTCCCTTTGTCTGCGCAACCATGTCTACCGGCCCCCGATGGGCCCGGAAGACAGGCAGGCGTGGAGTGTCTGTGAAGTCATATGGTGCGATCCTCCCGTGGTGAAGGGCGTGAAGGTACATCGCCCCTGAAGTGGTTCATGGTGTGAAACAGCCATGGCCCAGGTTCGGGCGCGAGTATGATAACGGATTTCGCCGGGCATGTCCACCGCGGGGGTGGGCAGAGGCCGCTATACCACATCTGAAGAAGAGCCTCTACAGGGCAAGCCTGAGAAGCTCGTCAACGCGAAGACTGTAGCCCTTGGGTATCTGGGTCATATACTTCGCGTCAAGCACGTTCTGCTGCTCGCCCTACACCACGCGCGCCAGCAGCTCACTCAGCCGCGCCTCCGGTCGTGCGCCCAGGTGGCCTATCACCTCCGCCGCCGCCAGCGCGCCAATCCGCCCGCACGTCGGCAGGTCGTGGCCGTGCGTGATCCCGTACAGGAACCCGGCGGCGAACAGGTCGCCGGCGCCCGTGGTGTCCACCACGCGCTCGACCGGAACTATGTCCACCACGTGCGTCTCTTCGCCGGATACCACTATCGAGCCCTTCTCGCTGCGAGTAACCACGGCCAGCCGGCAGTCACCTCGCGCTCGTTCCACAGCATTCTCCAAGTGGGTCTCCTCGTACAGCGACATGGCCTCTTCCTGGTTGGCGAACAGCACGTCCACGTGTTCCAGGATGAAGTCGCGGAACTCGTCCCGGTGCCGCTCCACGCAAAAGGGGTCGGAGAGAGTCAGCGCCACCCTGTTGCCGGCGTCGTGGGCAAGACGGGCCGCTAGGGCCATTGCTTCCTGCGCACGCGGCGCGTCCCACAGGTAGCCCTCAAGGTAGGTCACGGAGTGTCCGTACACCTCCTCCGCGTCCACGTCTTCCGGCCCAAGCTCCGTGCAGGCGCCCAGGTACGTGGCCATCGTACGCTGGCCGTCCGGCGTGACGATCACCAGGCATCGCGCCGTTGGCGAGCCTTCGGTCGCGGGCACTGACGAGTAGCCGATTCCGAGCGAGCGCATTCCGCGGCTGAAGATTTCGCCCAGCCGGTCGTCGTGCACTCTGCCGATGTACGAGCCGGTGCCGCCCAGCGAGGCAATCCCGGCCATCGTGTTCGCCACGGAGCCCCCGGACACCTCAACCGTCGAGCCCATCGCCTCCAGGATGGAGGCGCCCTGCTCGGCGTCGACGAGAGTCATGGCGCCCCGAACGAGGCTGTGCTTGAACAGAAAGGCATCGTCGGCGTGGGTCAGCACGTCCACCATCGCATTGCCTATACCAAGCACGTCCTTCATTGCGCTGCTCATGCCGCCGGCCCTCGCATTACCCCGCTCACAGGCTCACTCACTCGCCAGTGCGGCCCATACGGCCTATCCGCTCTCGTAGGGCAACCCCTTCTCGATCCAGGCAGCAGTGCCCTCCTCGATGTTGTACAGACGGCTGGAATCGACCTCCATTGCCGCGGCCATCTCGCAGGCCAGGCCGCTGCGAACGCCCGCCGCGCAGATGAACAGCAGGTCTCCTTCCGTTGGCAGCTCGTCGATGCGGGCGGCCACGTCGTCGACCGGAATGTGCATCGCACCCTCCACGCGGCCCGTGACCCATTCGTCGGGGCGGCGCACGTCGATCACCACGGCGTTCCCGCCGTCAACCATCGACTTGGCTTCCTCGACGCTAACGCGGAAGTAGGGTTCGCCAGGATCTTGTCTTGCCATTTCAAAACACCTCCGGAAGAGCAGTCTTACAGATTGTACTTGCCGATTAATAGGGACAGCCGCTCCCGCACCTCCGCCGGAATGACTCCCCTGTCCGTAACGATGGCGTTTGCGAGAGCGGAGCCGCACCCGCAGTCTCGCTCCGCAAGGTCTGCGGTGATGACGTCGGCGAGGATTGCCCTGGAGACGGCGGTGTTCTTCATCAGGTTCTCCACCACCATCTCGACGGTAACGGGTTCCTCGCTCTCGTGCCAGCAATCGTAGTCGGTGGAGCAGGCGAGCACAGCGTAGCACAACTCGGCTTCTCTGGCGAGCCGGGCCTCCGGCAGCGCCGTCATGCCGATGATGTCCGCGCCCCAAGAGCGGTACATGTGCGACTCCGCTCTCGTGGAAAACTGCGGCCCCTCGATGACGACGAGCGTACCCCCGTCGTGCACCGTCGCGCCGGCGCGTCCGCCGCTCACTCGCAAAGCGCTTCGCAGATCGGGACAGAACGGATCGGCCATTCCCACGTGGGCCACAATGCCCTCGCCGAAGAACGTGCGCGGCCGTCCCAGCGTCCGATCGATGAGCTGGTCAGGCACCACCATGTCCAGCGGGCGAATCTCCTCCCGCAGACTTCCAACGGCGCTAACGGAAATTACTCTCCGCACGCCCAGCGACTTGAGGGCGTAGATGTTGGCCCTTGCCGGAAGCTCAGTCGGCGAGAGCCGATGCCCCCTGCCGTGCCTGGGCAGGAAAGCAACGCCCACGCCGTTGAGCGTGCCGGTGACTATGACGTCGCTGGGCGCGCCGAACGGCGTGTCGACGACGACTTCCTCGGCGCCCTCCAGGCCGTCCATGCGGTACAACCCAGTCCCGCCAATCACGCCAATGAGCGCCTCAGCCACGATTCGTCACCTCAGCAAGCGTCCGCTCGTAGGGCGGCCGGGCGACACCGCAATCCGTGATGATCGCCGCGATCAGCCCGCCCGGGGTCACGTCGAAGGCCGGGTTCCACGCTGCCGTACCTTCCGGCGCGGTGGGCGCGCCTCCAGCCTGCGTCACCTCGGCGGCGGGCCGCTCCTCGATGGGGATGTCGTCGCCGGACGCCGCGCTCATATCTATAGTGGAGACGGGAGCGGCAACGTAGAAGGGGACGCCGTAGTGGTTAGCGAGCACCGCCAGCGAAAGCGTTCCGATCTTGTTGGCGGTATCGCCGTTGGCGGCGATGCGGTCGGCGCCGGTTATCACGCACTGGACGCGGCCGCCTGCCATAAGCGCCGCGGCCGCGGAGTCAACCACGAGCGTCGCCGGTATGCCCAGCCGTGCCAACTCCCACGTGGTGAGTCTCGCCCCCTGCAACCACGGACGCGTCTCCGTGGCCAAAACGTGCTGCACCCTGCCCTCCTCCCACGCCCAGCGGACCACGCCGAGTGCTGTGCCGTAGCCGCCGGTGGCCAGCGCGCCTGTGTTGCAGTGCGTGAGCACGGAGGAGCCGGGCTCGATGAGGGCTGCGCCCAGCGCGCTCAAGCGCCGGTCGGACTCCAGGGTCTCGCGGTGAAGCTCGGAGGCCTCCGCGAGAAGGCAGGTGGCGAGGTCAGCATCGTGCGGCGCCTGTTCCGCCACGCGCATCATCCGCTCGACCGCCCACCGCAGGTTGACGGCCGTGGGCCGCGAAGCTGCGAGCAGGCGGGCGGCGTCGCGGAGGGAGTCCATCGTCCGGCTCTGGGCGGCTGCCAAGGCCATGCCGTAGGCCGCGGTCACCCCGATGGCCGGCGCGCCCCTGACCCGCATCTCCCGTATGGCGCTCGCCACCTCCTCGGGGGTCGAAAGGTGTACGTACGACACCTCGTGCGGCAGGCGGCTTTGGTCCAAGAGGCACAGTCGCCCGCCCTGCCACTCGATTGGCGTCACGTCACCATAAGCGGACGCTGTCTTGGTCTGCACTGGATTGGTCAAAGCGGCCTCATTATACTAGAAGCGTGGGCGGTGACAAAGCGGGGCAACGTCCGCCCGGCCCGCGTCGAGCGTTGATTTGAGGACATTACTTGACATCCTGATGGGCGCGGCAGCGGTAGCGTGGGCGCCCTTCAAGGGCCTGTTCATAGTACGGCTGCTGGTGCGCACCGTGCAGGAGATGTCGGACGACGACGCCACACACATGGCGGCCGGGGTGGCCTACTACGCCGCATTCTCGCTGTTCCCGCTAATGATCGGGCTCATCGCAATCTTCAACCTGCTGTCCACGTCCGAGGACCGGGAGGCGCAGTTCATCGGGTTTATCGCGGGATACCTGCCGGGCTCGGATGGGCTTCTCGCCAGCGACGTCCGCGTTAGCGGGACGCTGGGCCTGATCTCGATCATCGGGTTGCTCTGGTCCGGCAGCGCGATGTTCGGGGCCGTGGCCCGGGTCGTCAACAGGGCCTGGGATGTGCAGAAGGACCCGCCTCTGTTCGTCCGGAAGCCGCAGCAGATGACCATGGCGCTGGTAGTTGGAGCGATGTTCCTGACGTCGCTGGCGGCGGCAGCCTTCGTCCGCACAGCCGGCGAATATGCGCGGGCCGACCTGCCGGCGTCCGACTTCCTGGTGAGCGAGGCGTCGCGGCTGTTCCTGCTGGGCACTTCGTTCGCGCTGACGCTTGCCACGTTTCTCATGATATACAAGCTGATGCCGAATACGCACACGCGATGGGGCTATGTGTGGCCGGGCGCCGTGGTGGCCGCTTTGCTGTTCGAGGCGGCGAAGGGCGTCTTTCTCACGTACGTGGACCGCTTTGCAAACTTCCAGGACGTCTACGGGTCGATGGCGGACGCACTTGTGCTGATGCTGTGGCTCTACGTGAGCAGCCTGATACTGATCCTGGGCGCGGAGCTCAGCTCCGAGTACGGCCGCCTGCGTGAGGGGCGAGACCGTGGCACGGCCGCTCGTCCGTGAGGCGGGGGGAGGTGGGGGGCATAAGGAACCAGTGGCCTGCCTGCGCCTGCTCACCGACTGCCAGATGGCAGAGCGGTGTAGGCTTAGCCTCGAAAGTGGCGAGCGGAAACGTGCTTCGGTGGACGGCCCTCGCGGCGAATAACTCGGCCCTCCCTGAGGAGCAAACCTAGAACGCTGTATGACAAATAGTCTTTCTGTCGACCGTTGTAGTCGCTACGGAGACCCAGGAGACTAGCCGCCTCGGAATTCGTTATTCCTTCAACATTTGCATCAGTCAGCTTGTTGAGCGCATCCTTGAGCATGCCCAGACCAAGCTGTGCTTGCTCAACTGCACCCTGAGGGACAACGACGTGTGAGCGCTTCGCCGAGACCAGGTCTGACGGAATCACCGAGTTCGTGAGCAAACCACCTGTTTGCTCAGTCCCGAACGCTGAGATTAGTTTCGCCTCGATTCTGAGCGCATCGGACTCTGAAAGGTTATCAACCAGAATTTCCACTAAAGGTTCGTGCCCAGCACTCGTTATTTCCCTTATACGCGCATACTTCCGAGTACCATCTGGGCTTACAAGATGATCGAAGGCCCTGCTGCCAGTGCCCTTACCAATATAGAATGGTAAGGCCGACCCTGGCCTGGGGTCCTTCAAGGCATAGACATAGTAGAAGCCGGAAGGCATGAATCCTCCAATCCTTAGCCTACAGAAATCACTGAGCTAGTGGGGTTGCCCGCCTAGCACGATCTTGGTCCGCGACGGCCATCACTCAACTTCCTTCCCACCAAGAGCTGATACGTCTGACAGCTACTGGACGCATTCCAACAGGCAGGGAAAACTCGCAGACTGCCCCGTGGCCCGCCCCTTACCGCACCCTCCATCACCCCTCCCGCAGCCAGGCGTCCAGCGTCGACGGCCACTCCGCGAGCGACTGAACGTGCACGTGAGGCGACGCAATCCGCTCCTGTCCGTCCGCGTCGCCGAGCAGCGCCGTCCACATCCCGGCCCGGTTGCCGCCCTCGATGTCGTTCGCAATGTGGTCGCCCAAGTGCAGCGCCCTCTCCGGTGACGTCCCCAGCTCCTCCAGCGTCATGTGGAACATCTCCGACGACGGCTTGCACAGCAGCACCTCGTCCGAGAAGGTGAACGCATGGAAGAAATCGAGCAGGTCGTGCTGCGCCAGGAACCGGCGAAACACGCTGCCTGGCGTCATGCCCGTGTTCGAGATCATCCCCAACCTGTAGCCGCGCCTCGACATCTCCTGCAGCACATCGCGGGACGCGGGGTCCACGCGCGGCGGGTAGTCGAAGAACGCCTCCGCATACCAGTAGGTGATGCGCTCGACGGTCTCGGGGGACAGGCGGTTCAACAGTCCATCGTCGATCAGGTCGATGAACATTCGCACCTGCTCGTCGAAAGACACGTCACGCTCGTCCTTGTGGATCGCGCGGCACGCCCGGAAGCAGCTGCGGTACGCCTCACGAAGATCGTCGATCGAGAAGTCGAGGCCCTCTTCTGCAAGGGCCTCCTTTGCCTCGTCCAGGCGGCGCTGCGTCCTCGCACGGCCACGCTCGCGGTCGTCGATGATCAGCGTCTGCCACAGGTCGAACGTGATTGTGTCCAGTGCAGGCACGACGGGCTACTCCCTCTCCAACAGCCTGCCGGCCATCACGTCCACCAGTCCCATGTCCGTCAGCTTCAGCTCCGGTATAACCGGCAGTGCAAGGAAGGACAGCACCGAGAACGGCGAGTTGACGGAGCACCCCAGCTCCCCCGCAATGCGTTCGAGTTCCTCCAGCTTTCCGGCCACCGCCTCCAGGGGTTCCGTCGAAAGCAGCCCTGCGATGGGCAGCGGGAGCGACGCCAGCACCTCGCCGCCGGCCACCACGCACAGCCCGCCCTGGTTCCGCTCCACCTCCTTGACCGCCGCGAAGATATCGGCATCGTCGACGCCCACGACGACGATGTTGTGCGAGTCGTGCGCAACCGACGTGGCAAGCGCTCCACGCTTGAGCCCGAAGCCGCCCACAAGCCCTACGCCGATGTTGCCGTTTGCCTTGTGTCGCTCAACCACTACCAGCTTTAGCAGATCTCGCTCGGTGTCTGCCACGATGCTGCCGTTGCTGCGGCTCGGCCTCTCGTCCCGGCGTCGCGTGACAATCTGGCCGGGGACTATCTCGATGACCGGGAACGTCTCCGAAGCGCCGGACGGCAGCGCCAATTGCCCGACCTCAAAGGGGCGCACGTTCACCGTGTGCTTGATCCACTCGTTGGAAGGCAGAGGCGTAGAGAAGTGCGCCTTACCGTCCCGCGCAACCCGCTCTCCCCTGTAGTACACCTCAGCGATGTCCAGGGTTTCCAGATCGCGCAGCACCAGCATGTTGGCGAAGTACCCCGGTGCGATGCCGCCGAGGCCCTCCAGCCGGAAGTACTCGGCGACGTTGAGCGTGGCCATCTGGATGGCGCGTATGGGGTCGAGGCCCAGCCGGATCGCCTTGCGAACCACGGCGTCCACGTCGCCCTCGCGGAGCACGTCCAGAGCATTGCGGTCGTCCACAACCAGCATGCACCTGTGATAGTTGCCCTCGTTGACCAGCGGCAGCAGTTCCTCCAAGTTCTTCTCGCTGGAGCCCTCGCGGATCATCAACCGCATCCCCCGGCGCAGCTTCTCCAGCCCTTCCTCGTACTCCGTGGACTCGTGGTCGGAGCCGATGATGGGCGACAGGTATGCGTTGAGTGCCTTGCCGCGCACGCGTGGCGCGTGTCCGTCGCGTGGCCGGCCGTGAGCGGCGCGCACCTTATCCAACACGTGTTCGTCGCCGCCGATCACGCCCGGAAAGTTCATCAGTTCGCCCAGGCCGAGCACGCCCTTCCATCGCAGCGCCCTGCGTATGTCATCCGCGCCCAGCGTAGCGCCGGAGGTCTCCATGTCGGTTGCGGGCACACAGGAAGGCGCCATGAAGAACAGGTCCATGGGTATGCGGCGACCGCACTCCATGATGTACTTCATGCCGTCCAGTCCCGCCACGTTGGTGACCTCGTGCAGGTCGGTGACGGCGGCCAGCGTGCCCCGGGGCACCACGGCCCGTGCGAACTGGTCGACGTGCAGGTACGTGCTCTCCAGGTGGAAGTGGCCGTCGATTAGGCCGGGCGCCAGGTACCTGCCGCTCACGTCCACGGTCTCGGCCGCCTCAGTGTAGTCGCCGATGCCGGCCACTCGGCCCTCGGCCACGGCCACGTTGCCTTCCTCTATCTCGCCGGTGAACGTGTTGACGATCCGTGCGTTGGTGAACACCACGTCCGCCTCGGCGTCTCCCCTTGCCACTCGTATGAGTCTGCTAAGGTCCATCGGGTCCTCCTGAGAGCTCGTAGATGTCGGGCAGAGAGCGAAACCGCCCGTCGTGGTCCAGGCCGTAGCCCACGAGAAACCTGTCCGGCACGCTGAAGCCCACGTAGTCCGGGACAACCGGCAGTTCCCTGCGTGACGGCTTGTCCAGCAGTGTGCAGACCTTCACCGATGCGGCGCCCCTCCGGCGCAAGTAGCGCGCCGCGTAAGACGTGGTCAGGCCCGTGTCCACGATATCTTCGACGATGAGCACGTGCCGTCCTCGCACCCGGCCGGAGACTCCCAGACGGAGCTTCGCCTGCCCCGAGGAGACTACGCCGCCGCCGTAGCTGGAGATGCGAATGAACTCCATCTCCACTTCTCGTCGCAACTCCCGGACGAGGTCTGCCATGAACACGAAGGAGCCGGTCAGGACGCCCACCATTACGGGCAGCTCTTCGAGGTAGTCCGCCTCGACCTGCCTGGCAAGCCGCTTGACCGCGCTGGCTATGCGGCGCCTGGAAACGTGCAGTTCCAGTCTCTCGCCAAAGCTCATCTCGACTCCACGCGAATATATCAAGGCGCCTCGCGGCTGTCAATGAAGGTGTGGTGCGCCGGCCGCATGCCGATGGTTCAACTCAACGCAAACGTGGAGCCGCGGGCGGTCTTGGTCACCTCGATGCGCACCGGAAACCTGTCCTTAAGCTCCTCGATGTGCGTGATGACCAGTATCTTCTGGAAGTCGTGCTGGATGGCCTGTATCGCCTCCACCAGCCTCTCAAGCCCCGCGGCATCCTGGCTCCCAAACCCCTCGTCGATGAACAGCGTGGGCAACGGCGCCCCCGACCGGTGCGCCAGCAAGCGCGACAGCGCGATTCGCAGCGCAAAGTCGATTCGGAACGACTCGCCGCCGCTGTACGTCTCGTAGCTGCGAGTGCCAAGCTCGTCCGATATCCTGATGTCCAGGGTCTCTCGAGGGTCACCGCCGCCGCGTCGCTCCCTCTGCGTCTCCAGCTTCAGGCTCATTCGGTGCTCGGTCACGCGGCCGAGGATGTCGTTGGCGTAGGTCTCAAGCTCCGGGATCGCCTGCTCGATCAGCAGTGCCTGCAAGCCGCCCTTGCCGAACGCGGCGGCCAGTTGGTCGTACGCGCCCTGCCGGTGAGAGGCCTCGTTTCGAGCGGCGAGCAGCCCTTGGCGTTCCTCCTCCAGTTCACTGCATCGCCTCAGCCACGCCTGCTCCTCCGTTCGATGCGTACGCAGCTCATCACGCAGGCTGAAGGTCTCGGCCAGCGCGGAACGCGCCGCCTCGTGCTCCTCGATTGCGGCGGGCAGCCCCTCGGACGCCTCCCTGAGCGCCGGCATAGCTTCCAATCGCTCCTTCAGGCGCGAGCGTGCCTCCTCCGTGAGCGCCGCCTCGTACTCCAGCGACTCGGACAGCCTGTCGAGCGTGCCGGCGGCGGCCGTCGCGTCCGCCAGCTCTTGCGTGACCTCGTCGCGGCGCCTCTGTGCGGCGGCCAGCTCCTCGCGGCGCTCCTGCGCCATGGTGTCAAGGACGCTCTCCAGCCGCGCGCGCTCCGATTCCGCCTCGAGAACGGCGTCCTCGTTCTGCTCGTGCCGGGCGCGTGCGTCGTCCAGAGCGGCCAGTTCCTGTATGAGGCGCGGCATCTCCGCCTGCGTCTCTGCCAGTCGTAGCCGGTTCGACCCGAGCGCGGCGTCTTCGGCATCGCGAGCGGAGGCCAGCCGGTCGGCTTCTTCGGCCGCGCTCCTCGCATCCGCTGCGCTTTGCGTCAGGCCTTCGAGGCTCGCCTGCGAGCTGCGCAGGTCTGCGTGACGACCGCTCTCCAGAGACTCCAGGTCCCGCTCAATGGCGGCACGCTGCAACTCCGCAGCGTGCGCTTCCGCCTCATTCCCGCGGAACTTCTCCGCAAGCGACCTACCCTGCGACTCATAGCTCGCGGCCAGGTGGCGGCAGCCATCCTCGGCGAGAGCGGTGCCGCAGAGAGGGCAGCTGGCGCCCCCGCCCTCAGGCGTTGCGGAGGCCTCCAGCATATCCTTCTTGGCCCGGAGGTCCTCCATCTCGCGCCTCAGCGAGCCGTTCTCCTCCCTAAGGAAGTGCACGCGGGCCTGAAGCTCCTGCGACCGCGCCCTGAGATCGTCCATCTCCGCCGATGGCGCGGCAAGCTGCTCCACTAGACTTCTCACCTCCGCGGCCTCGGACTCCAGCTCCTGGAGCCTATCGGACCGGGCGCGCAGCTCCATCACACGGCGCTCGCGCTCCGCGGCCTGCTCCTCCTGCCTGTCGATGTCGGCCTGGATGCGGCTGACCTCGCGCTCAAGGAGACCGAGTTCCCGCTGCGAGGCCTCAAGCTCGAGAATCTCCTTCACCATCGAAGCCGCTGCGTCGCGCTTCTCCTGCACCGCGGTTCGAATGTGCCGTATGCGCTCAGCCTGCTCGTCCATTGCCGGCGATGGCTGGGTCAGCTGCTCGACCAGGGCCGCCGCGTGCAACGACTCGGCCTGCAAGACGGGCCGTCTTGCGGCCCTGCTCTGCGCCTCCTCCAGCTGCCATCTGGTCTCCTGCTCCCGCTGCTCGCGTGTCGTGACCTCGTTCTCCACGCGCTCTGCGTCCGCTTCCAACCTCTCGAGGTCCGCACGCGCACTCTGGAGCTTTCGCAGCCGGCCCTGCAGCGACTCCGTCAGAGACGCACGCTCGGCCTCCTCTCGACTCAGAACCTCCAACCGCGCCTCGATGCCGGACAGGCGTTGCGTGTGCTCATCCTTCTGCGAAACCTCCCGGTCGATCTGTGAGACCTGCGCATCCAGTCGCAGCGACTCGCCGCCCTGGTCCCTGGCCTCCCGCCGTGCACGCTCGGCGATCCACTCGTACCTTGACAGGTCCAGCACCTCTCCCAGGACCTCCTTGCGCTCGTTCGGCCTCTTCGCGGTGAACAGGTTGGACCGGCCCTGGAGAATGAAAGCGCTGTTCACAAAGGTATCGTAGGTCATGCGCAGCAGCGAAGTAATGCGTTGCTCCGTTTCACGAACGCCGCTCCCGGAAATGGGCTGCACCGTGTCGCCATTTAGGAGATACAGCTCCAGGAACGTCGTACCCTGGCGCCCGCGTCCTGCGCGCCCATGCCGCCTGGACACGCGGTACAGGCCGTCGCCGGCCAGAAATTCGAGCTCGACCTGCATCTCGCTTTCGCCCTGGTAGATGAGGTCCTCCTGCACGCCGGCGCGGGACTTGCCCCAAAGCGCCCACGTGATGGCATCCAGAAGCGCGGACTTGCCGTGGCCGTTGTCGCCGCACAGGCAGGCCACGTGGACGCCCTCAAGGTCCAGCGTGGGGGCGTCGTCACGATACGAAAGAAAGTTTCTTACCGAGAGACGTACGGGTATCAATTCGTCACAGACTCCGCCGCCGCGTGAATCCTCAGGCGGCTCAAGCCGAATTATGAGCACACATCCGCCGTCAATTGCAATAGCCGGGCAAGCCACCTTTGACGAACGCCTGCGTGGAGCCTAAACTCGACTTAAGGGCTTCCCCGCTCTGCCCGGAAGCAGGGCCCACGACCAAGCCACTGGGAGGACACGCAGCTTATGCAATCGCCCGGCTCTCTGACCGCAGACGAAGCGGCACTCTTCACAGACCTGTACGAACTGACCATGGCCGAGAGCTACTTCCGGCAGGGCATGTCAGCTGAGGCCTCTTTCAGCCTGTTCGTGAGGCCGTCGCGGGTCAGGCGTTCGTACCTGGTTTCCGCCGGGCTGGAGGACGTGCTGCGCTACCTTCACGAATTCCGGTTCGGCTCCCCCGCTATCGACTACCTGCAATCGACGGGCCTGTTCGCATCCGACTTCCTGGACTTTCTGGGCGACCTGCGATTCACCGGCCGCGTGCGAGCCGTGCCGGAGGGCCGCCTCTACTTCCACCACGAGCCGGTTCTGGAGGTCACCGCCCCCATCATCGAGGCGCAGATCATCGAGACCCTGGTGATCAACCAGGTCAACCTCCAGAGCCTCATCGCCACAAAGGCCGCTCGATGCACCTGGGCCGCCCGCGGCCGCACTCTCGTCGACTTTTCGCTCCGGCGGGCGCACGGCACCGACGCGGGGATGAAGGCCGCCCGCAGCAGCCACATCGCCGGTTTCGCCTCCACCAGCAACGTCCTCGCCGGCCGTGCCTACGGCCTACCTATCGCCGGCACCATGGCCCACTCCTACGTCACCAGCTTTGAGCGTGAGATCGATGCCTTCCGCGCCTACGCCGCGAGCTTCCCAGACGACACCGTGCTCCTCATCGACACTTACGACACCATCGCGGCTGCGCACAAGGCTGCGACGGTGGGTCGCGAGATGGAGGCTCGGGGCCAAAGCCTTCGGGCCGTGCGGCTGGACAGCGGCGACCTTCTTCAGCTCAGCCTCGAGGTACGTCGTATCCTGGACGACGCGGGCTTGCCCTCTGTGCGCATCCTGGCCAGCGGCGGCCTGGACGAGTACTCCGTAGACTCGCTGGTGCGAGGCGGCGCGCCGATCGACGCCTTTGGCGTGGGCACTCGCATGGCCGTTTCCGGAGACGCTCCGTGGCTCGACGCGGCCTACAAGCTGGTCCGGTACGGCGGCCGCGCCGTGCGCAAGCTGAGCGAGGGTAAGGAGTCCCTGCCCGGAGAGAAGCAGGTGTTCCGCCTGCGCGACGCCGGCGGACAGCTCCGCGGCGACGTACTGGCCCTCTCGGACGAACCGCCAACGGAACGGGACGCGGAACCGCTGCTGCAGACCGTCATGGAGCACGGCGAGCCAACGTCCGAATCACCGCCGCTTTCCGAGGTGCGCGGGCGCTTCCGCGACGAGTTTGCGGCCCTGGACGACCGCTACAAGCGCCTGAGCCGGCCCGTTCGCTACCCCGTACGGCTGAGCCGGCGGCTCCAACGCCTCCGGCACGATCTCTAGACACAGCACGAGAGCGACCGATAGGGCCCTTCCCTGCGCACCAATCGCGTATGCGCTTGTACGCGCTCCAATGCACTGTACATGCTTGCTGCAGCGCGCCTACGCTCTCGCGGGACTGGCGGCCAAGCATCTCCGAATGGTCGGTGAACGGACCCACTCGAACCCGATCGCGCGAGGAGGCCCGCCGATTTCGTGATCGACGGGCCTCCCGTTTCCCACCTGGGGTTGCTACTTCAGGGCCATTGACCCCGGCTTGCCCGGTCTACCCGACCGGAGGGGCTCAGGTCACTGCTGATCGTCCGTGCCCTCCCAGTGCGTGGCCAACTACCCCGTTGGTTGCCTCACCGACCCTTCCATCTTCACGGCTAGACTCTTCTATCCTCCACCGCCCGGGCCGGTGAGGCGATCAGAAGGGAAGTGCCATCTATGGTTCAATACGTACTTTGGAACCATTTCAACCTCCTTCCGCTAGCTTCACTACTATTGTACCCCTGCATGCGATGGTATGCAAGCGTCGCGGGCACGAAAATATTACGATTTCATGACTTCAACCGGGCCGCTGCTGCCGGCGAACCGTGGGGACCACCACGTCCACCTCGTGCCGGCTCCTGACGTCTCGCGCCTTCGCCAGGTCCAGCACCACTTCCAGCCACCATCGCCGGTCGCCTACGGACGAGCGAGTCGGCAGCTCAGCCCCGACGTGCAGGTCAAAACTGAACTGCTGCTCGGAGCCGCCGTTCAATCTGGCGCCATCCAGGAACAGAGCCGAGCTGTGTACGTAGGACTCCTTCACGTCACGGGCCACCTTCTTGGGCACCTTGGGCGCCCTGTACACTCCGAACTGGCCCCACGGCGATCCGTAGTCCGTGGGCGGCCCGCTGGATACGCTTACCGTGTAGCTCTCCGCGAACTGCTCCTCGCACACCAGGTCCAGCCTGGCCTCCCTGACCTCCACCTCTCGCCGGGCGCTGAGGCTTATCTTTACGCCGATGCTCTCGCCAAGCCCGTAGGAACGCTCCTCAAAATCGATCTCCACGTCAACGGGACGAACCAAAGAAACGACCATAGCAGCACGCCCTCCTCTCCCCGACTGGTTGACATTATAGCCGGAAACGGGCCAATCCATCATCCCGCCGCTCCCCTTTTGCGCGCGCCGCATGAGTGTTATACTTGCAGCCGTCGCACACCTCACTACACTACACTGCTTGGAGCGAAGATGACCTCAGAGATCAACTGGTTGGAGGGGGGGACTGTAACGTCTCCAATGGGATTCACGGCCGGCGCCACCTACGCCGGCATCCGCACGTACACCGAGGACAAGCTGGACCTGGGCATACTATGCTCGGAGTCAGTCTGTACCGTCGCGGGCACATTCACAAAGAACATGGTGAAGTCCCCCTCCGTGGTGCTCGACCAAAAGAGGGTGGCCACGGGTCGTGCGCAGGCGGTGGTGATCAACAGTGGAATCGCCAACGCGTGCGTCGGCGAGCAGGGCATGACGGACGCGATCGAGATGGCCGCGCTTGCGGCGGCACGGCTCGGACTTGAGCCTGAGCTCGCGCTGGCGTGCAGCACCGGCCTGATAGGCGTTGAGCTGCCCATGGGCCTCATACGCATCGGGGTCAAGAACATCGAGATGAGCCTGGACGGAGGCCACGAACTGGCGCGCGCCATTTGCACCACCGACACCGTGTCAAAAGAGGCGGCCGTCAGCTTTGAAGTCGACGGGGCAACGTACGCGTTGGGAGGCATTGCCAAGGGCTCAGGCATGATTCACCCCAATATGGCAACCATGCTCGCATTCCTCGCTACGGACGCTCCAGTGGATGGCGCATTCCTGCAGGAAAGCCTCTCCCGCGCTGTGGACACCTCCTTCAACATGATCAGCGTGGATGGCGACTCCAGCACCAACGACACTGTACTGCTTCTGGCCAACGGCGTTGCCGGCGGCAGTGCGATCGACGCATCTGCGCCGGGCGCGGACGCGTTCCAGGCGGCCCTCGACGCGGTCTGCATGGAGCTTGCCAAGGCCATCGCCCGGGACGGCGAAGGCGCCTCCAAGCTAATCGAGGTGGTGGTGGAGAACGCGTTGAGCGAGAGCGACGCGCGGGCCGCCGCCCTCTCCGTGGCGTCCTCGATGCTGGTCAAGTCCGCCATACACGGCGCCGATCCCAACTGGGGGCGCATCATTGTAGCCCTGGGCTACAGCGGCGCGCAGGTCACGGAAGAGCTCGTCACCCTCCACATCAACAACGTCTGCATCATGGAGGGAGGACGCCCAATCCCCTACTTCAAGGATGCCGTATCGCTTTCCATGAGCGGAACCGACGTGAGCCTGCGCCTGGACCTGGGCCTTGGCGACGCCCGCGCCACCGCATGGGGATGCGACCTCAGCGAAGAGTACGTCACGTTCAACAGCGCCTACACCACCTAGCGCCGGGGCCACTCGCGCCGCCCGGAGACCCCGAATGGATATGACACACGCTCCCAGCGACTCGACAGCCCATCCGGCACTGGTGGTGAAAATCGGTGGCAGCGTCCTCGGCAGCCAGGACACGACGCTTGAGGACCTGGTTGAGCTGCAGCGCCGTGGCCAAACCCCCGTTGTTGTGCACGGCGGAGGCCCCGTGATCTCCCGCTGGATGGAGCGACAGAGCCTGACGCCGAACTTCGTGCGCGGCCTCCGCGTCACCGACGCGCCCAGCATGGAGATTGTGGCGGCCACGCTGGGCGGCTTGGTGAACAAGGAGCTGGTGTCCACCGTGCACCGGCTCGGCGGCAAGGCCCTGGGCATCAGCGGCGTGGACGGCGCCATGCTGGAGGCCGAGATACTCGACCCCGAGCTTGGACTGGTCGGACGCATCACGCGCGTTGACCCCGCGCCCATCCGCAGCGTGCTGGCAGCCGGGTACATTCCCTTGATAGCGCCCGTGGCCATCCACGCCGTCGACGGCTCCGAGCGGAGCGCGGCGCTGCTGAACATCAACGGCGACACAGCCGCCGGCGAGATCGCTCGTGCCCTGCAGGCCGAGTCGCTGGTGTTCCTCACGGACGTGGAAGGCGTGATGGACTCCAACGGCCGCGTCCTGGAACGGCTGACCGCCGCAGAAGTCCAGGAGCTTATGGGCAACGGCGCAGTCTCCGGAGGCATGGTGCCCAAGGTCGAGGCCTGCCTCCGCTCGCTCGATGGCGTTGCGTCGGCCCGGATTGTTGACGGGAGAAGGAGCAGGGCCCTCCTGGATCTCGTGGAGGGCCAGGCGTCGGGCACTCGCATAGACAAAGGCGATGTTTAGCTTCCGGGGCGATCAGGACTGGTCGCCGTTTCAGGATGGAGAAGGCGGAAGGATAAGCATGCCCTTCGACGCCACGCCCCTGCTGAAGTGGGGCGCAGTGGCTTTCGGCCTCGTCGTCTTGCTGGTCCTGCTGAACGTCCTCCGGCAGATATACACCAACTGGCTCTGGTTCGACGCTCTCAGCTATCGCAGCGTTTTCACTACAATCCTGTTCACCAGGGTGTGGCTCTTCCTGGTGGGCGCGGCGGTCTTCGCAGCGATCGTCACTCCCAACGCCGTGATGGCATATCGCAGCTCCGTGGGCGAGCCCGCGCCGCTCCTCTCAGTAGACCTCTACGCCCTGCTCAAGCGGCTGCTGGTCTGGGGAACGTGGGCAACCGTGTTCCTCATTTCCGTTCTCTTCGGCTCCATACTCAGCGGGCAGTGGGAGACCGTGCTGAGATTCCTCAATACCACTCCCTTCGACGTACAGGACCCGGTCTTTAACCGGGACGTGTCGTTCTTTGTGTTCGACCTGCCGGTACTCACACTGATGCAAGGCTGGCTGCTCGGTGCCATCATAACCACCATGCTCGTGGCCGGCTCGATATTCCTCATCAACGTGAGCTTGCGGGACATCAGCCTTGGCCAAGCCATTACCCCGCGGGCCGTCAGCCACGCCACCATCCTGCTGGGCGTTCTACTGCTGGTGATTACGTGGAGCTACTGGCTGGACAGGTACGAGCTGCTCTTCTCCGCTGAGGGCGCCATCTTCGGCGCAGCCTTCACCGACCTCAATGCACGGCTGCCGGCGCTGTACATCCTCATCGGCGTGGGCGCCGTCATCGGAATCCTGCTGCTGGCAAACGCGTACTTCCGCTCGCCGCGCATCATCGTGGGCGGTATTGGCCTGTGGATAGCGGTTGCCGTCGTGGTGGGCGCCCTGTATCCCGCACTGGTGCAGCGCTTTCAGGTGGCGCCCAACGAGCTGGACAGGGAGCGCGAGTACATCCCGCGCAACATCGAGTTCACGAGGCAGGGGTTTGCACTTGACCGCATCGAAGAGGAGGACTACCAGCTAGCCGTCATTGAAGGCGGCGAGTCCGCCGGGGAGCTCGCCCCCATCAACGCCGAGACGGTGGCTGCCAACCCGGGCACCATCGAAAACGTCCGCCTTTGGGACCGGAGGCCTCTACGAAGTATATACAATCAGATTCAGTTTTTCCGCGCTTACTACCGCTTTGTTGGGGTGGACATAGACCGCTATGAGGTGGACGGCGAGATCCGGCAGATCGTGCTGGGCGCCCGCGAGCTGTTCCCTGAAGACCTGCCCGAGGAGTCGCAGTCCTGGGTAAACCGCCGGCTCCAGTTCACGCACGGTTTCGGAGTGGCCATGAGCCCCACCACCGAGTTCACCGACGACGGCAAGCCCGAATTCTTCGTCAAGGACATCCCGCCCAAGGCCGGCCGCGAGTCCCTGGAGGGCTTCGTTCCGCACGTCGACGTGCCTCAGATCTACTATGGCGAGAACAGCGCCAGCTACGTCATCGTCAATTCGAAAGAGCCCGAGTTCGACTTCCCCGCCATCGACTCCGAGACTGCCGTGGCCACCGACTACGTGTACGACGGGGGAGGAGGCGTGCACCTCAGCTCGCTGCTGAGGCGATTCGCGTACGCGTGGGAGTTCGCCGACATCAACATACTAATCAGCGGCGCAATTGCGCCGGAGAGCAAGATTCAGTACAGGCGCCTCATCCAGGACAGGGTCAAGCAGATCGCGCCGTTCCTACGCCTGGATTCCGACCCCTACATGGTGGTGGCCGATGGCAAGCTGTGGTGGTTCCAGGACGCCTACACCGTCACCAACCACTACCCCTACTCCGATCCCTACCGGGATGAGTTCAACTACATGCGCAACAGCGTGAAGGCAGTCGTAGACGCGCACACCGGCGAGGTCCAGTTCTACATCTTCGACGATGAAGACCCCATCATCCAGTCCTACTCCGGGGCATTCCCTGGCCTGTTCCAACCCCGCGACGAGCTGCCCGTGTCGCTCCAGACTCACGTTCGCTACCCGCGCGACTTCTTCTCCGTGCAGGCCGAGAAGTACCTGCTCTACCACATGCGGGACATCACAGACTTCTATCGCAAGGAAGACCCCTGGAGCATACCCCAGGAGCTCTTCTTCGAGACCGTCCAGCCCATACAGCCCTATCACGTGATCATGAAGCTGCCCGGTGAGGTGAAGGAGGAGTTCGTGCTCATGCTCCCCTTCACCCCGCTCAACAAGCCCAATCAGGTGGCGTGGCTGGCTGCCCGCATGGACAATGACCGAGGCCAGTACGGCAGCCTGAAGGCCTTCCTCTTCCCGAAGGGCATTCAGGTCGACGGCCCGGAGCAGATCGAGGCCAGAATAGACCAAGACTTCACAATCAAGCAGCAGTTCACCCTGCTGTGCCAGCGCGGAGCCAGGTGCATCAGGGGCAATCTGCTGGTCACGCCCATTGAGCACGAAGGCGATCGCTTCCTGATGTACGTGGAGCCGCTCTACATCCAGGCGGAAAACATTACCTTCCCGGAGCTGAAGCAGGTTATACTGGCAGACGCCAAGAGCGTGGTCATGGCCGACGACCTGAACAGCGCGCTGGAAGCGCTGCTAGCAGGAGGCGAGCCGGAGTCGGTCACGCCCACCGACCCGACAGCGGAGCCGACAGAGGACATGAACGCGGATGAGATACGACAGGCCATCGCGCAGCTGAAACAGAGCCTGGACAGACTCGAGCAGGCCCTGGACCGGTTGCTGGGCCCCACACAGGAAGGAGGACAATGAGTACCTGGAGGGAATTAGAGAGCAGATACTACATGCAGGTTGCCCGGCGGCAGCCGCTGGTGCTGGTGAGAGGCAGCGGCTCACGCGTCTGGGACGAAGACGACAAGGAGTACCTGGACTTCACCGCAGGCTGGGCCGTGAACACGCTGGGCCACTGCCACCCCGCACTCGTGCAGGCGGTGGAGGAGCAGGCCCGCACGCTGATACAGACCTCCAACCAGTTCTTCACCGTGCCGCAGGTCAAGCTGGCGCAGCTGCTGGTGGAGAACAGCTGCCTGGACCGCGTGTTCTTCAGCAACAGCGGCGCCGAGGCCAACGAGGGTGCGGTAAAGCTGGCCCGCAAGTACGGCAAGTTGAACCGCAACGGGGCCTACGAGGTGATCACAGCCCTCAACTCCTTCCACGGCCGCACTCTCACGATGGCAGCGGCCACGGGACAGCCGCACTACCAGGAGCAGTGGCAACCCCTGGCACCCGGCTTCGTCAACGTGCCGTACGACGCCATCGACGCCATACGCGAGGCCACCACCGACGAGACGTGTGCCGTCATGGTGGAGCCGATTCAGGGTGAGGGTGGCGTCATCGTGCCGTCGCCGGACTACCTGGCGCAGGTGCGTGAGTGGTGCGACCGGCACAACCTAGTTATGATCCTCGACGAGGTGCAAACGGGCATCGGCCGGCTTGGCACGCTATTCGGGTACGAGCAGTTCGGCGTGGAGCCGGACGCCATCACGCTGGCAAAGGGACTCGGAGGCGGCGTTCCCATCGGAGCGTTCCTGGCCAAGGAGAAGTTCTGCGTCCTGGCCCCCGGCGACCACGGCTCCACCTACGGCGGCAACGTGCTGACGACCGCAGGCGCTTTCGGCGTCGTTGACTTCGTGATACAGAACAACGTGCCGGCCAACGCCGCCGCGATGGGCCGCAGGCTGATGGATGGCCTGAAGGGGCTGATGTCACGCCACGCCGCCATCGACCAGGTGAGGGGCATGGGCCTGCTTGTCGCTGTCCAGTTCACCGGAGACATCTCAGGCCAGGTGGTATCCATGAGCAACGACGAAGGGCTGCTGCTCAACCCCGTTCGCCCCAACGCCATCCGGATCATGCCGCCGCTGACACTCAGCGAGGACGAGGTCGACGAGGGTATCGCCAAACTGGACCGCGCAATAACCAGGGCGACCGCCGACTAGGGCGGAGTGACAGACGACGCGAGACTTCACACCCGGCGCACCAATCACATAAGGAGTTGAAATGGCGACCAAAGTTGTCCTGGCTTACAGCGGAGGCCTCGACACCTCCGTGGCCATCCCCTGGCTGAAGGAGAACTACGACGCTGAGGTCATCACACTCACCGCCGACATGGGCGGCGGTTCAGGCCGCTCCGACGTGCAGGAGCGCGCCATGGCCGGCGGCGCGTCCAGGGCCTTCGTAGTGGATGGCAGGCAGGACTTCGTGCGCCAGTTCGTCTTCCCCGCGCTCCAAGCCGGCGCCATCTACCAGGGCCAGTACTCGCTCGCAACCGCGCTGGGTCGCCCGCTAATCGCCCGCTACCTGCTGGACGTCGCCCACCGCGAGGGCGCGGGGGTTGTTGCGCACGGCTGCACGGGCAAGGGCAACGACCAGGTGCGCTTCGACCTGAGTATCGCCGGGATGGACCCTTCGCTCAGGATAATCGCACCCGCCCGGGAGTGGGGCATGAGCCGTGAAGAGGAGATTGAGTACGGTCGCAGCAGGAATACGCCCCTCGACCTGGGGCCGCGCAGCCCGTACTCCGTGGACGAGAACCTGTGGGGCCGTAGCATCGAGGCCGGCGACCTGGAGGACCCCTGGATGGAGCCTCCCGAAGAGGCGTATGCCTGGACCGTCTCGCCGGAGAACGCGCCTGACACACCGCTATACGTTGAAGTGACCTTCAGCGAGGGAATTCCTGTGGCGCTGGACGGCGAGGAGATGAACGGCGTGGACCTGATAGCCCACCTGAGCCGCCTCGCCGGCGAGCATGGCGTAGGCCGCGTGGATCACGTGGAAGATCGGCTTGTCGGCATTAAGTCCCGCGAGGTGTACGAGGCCCCGGCCGCCACTTCCCTGCACGCCGCGCACAGGGCCTTGGAGGGCGTAACGCTCAGCAAGGACCAGCTCAGGCTCAAGGAGCGGATCGCACAGGAGTACGCCGAGCACGTGTACAACGGCCTGTGGTTCACCGCCCTTCACCAGGACCTAGAAGCCTTCGTAACCAGCACGCAGAGGTACGTGTCCGGCTCGATCAGGCTCAAGCTGTTCAAGGGCCGTTGCGTGGTGGTGGGACGCAGCTCGCAGTACTCCCTCTACCAGCACGATCTGGCCACGTACGACACGGGAGACCGGTTCGACCATCGCGCCTCGGAGGGCTTCATCCACATCTTCGGGCTTGCCGGCCGCACGCAGGCGAGGGTGCAGTCGCTGGAGCTGCCGGAGCTTGGCGGGGGCAGCTAGCCCGCCCTAAACTGAGCCCCGCGCCGCTCGCCTCACTTGAAGAGCAATGCAAGACAGGGACGCAATACCGCCCTACATCGCCTCCATGAGCTACGATCGCCGCCTGTACCGGCAGGACGTGGCGGCTTCGGTGGCCCATGCGCGGATGCTGTCCGCCCAGGGCATCATCTCGGAAGATGACTCGCAACTAATCTGCTCTGGCCTCCAGAGCATTCTGCAGGAGATCGAGAACGGCGATTTCCCCTGGAAAGAGGAGCTGGAGGACATCCACATGAACGTGGAGGCGCGCCTCTTCGAGAAGATCGGCGACGCCGCGGGGCGGCTGCACACGGCCCGCTCCCGCAACGACCAGGTGGCCACTGACATTCGCCTGTACTGCAAAGAGGTCACCCAGGAGACCATCGGCAAGCTCAGGGCGCTCCAGGAGACCCTGCTATCGGTTGCGCGGGCCCACCAAGGCGTCATCATGCCCGGCTACACCCATCTGCAGCGCGCCCAGCCGGTGCTCTTTGCGCACCACATGCTGGCCTACTTCCACATGCTGCAGCGCGACCGCGAACGCTTCGCCGATTGCCTGCGGAGGACCGACGTGCTCCCGTTGGGTAGCGGCGCGCTCGCCGGCGTCCCCTACTCCATCGACCGCGACCTCGTGGCTAGGGAGCTCGGCTTCAGCCGCCTCAGCGCGAACAGCATCGACGCCGTCTCCGACCGTGACTTTCTGGTGGAGTACCACTCCAACGCCGCCCTGTGCATGGCCCATCTCTCCCGCCTGGCCGAGGAGCTTGTGGTGTGGTCCTCGCAGGAGTTCGGCTTCGTGCGGCTGGGCGACGACTACACCTCCGGCAGCAGCATAATGCCGCAGAAGCGCAACCCGGACGTGGCCGAGCTGGCCCGCGGCAAGACGGGCCGCGTCTACGGCAATCTGATGGGTGCGCTCACCATGCTCAAGGGACTGCCCCTTGCCTACAACCGCGACCTGCAGGAGGACAAGCAGGGCTTCTTCGACACCGTGGACACGCTTCTCGGCACGCTATCGGTTTTCGCCGGAATGGTCGCCACGATGGAGGTCCGCTCCGAGCGGATGCGTGAGGCGGCGGGAGACGCCTCGATGCTGGCCACGGACCTGGCTGACTACCTGGTGAGGAAGAGCGAGCCGTTCCGCTCGGCCCACGGAATCGTCGCGGACCTGGTGCGCCACGCGGAGTCCCAAGGCGTTAGCCTCTCGGAGCTGGAGCTGGAAGACTACCGCAGCTTCTCTCCCCGCTTCGAAGAGGACGTGTACGAGATCAGCGCGGAGAGCTCCGTTGCCGGCCGGGATGTGCCCGGGGGCACGGCGCCTCGGCGGGTTGAGGAGGCGCTCAGTGAAGCAAGCCGCCTGCTGGAGCCAGGTCTGTGATCGTGCGAGCTCAGATGACCATTGCCAACCCCGGGAGCCTGCAGAACGCGGTGCGGAGCGTGATTGAGAACAACACCGGCCTGGGTTATCCCTCCCTTGGGTTCAAGCGGGCGACGCTTGGCGGCTCCCACCCGGAACTGCTGGCCGTTTGCCAGGAGCTTATTGCGAGCTCCCGCGCTGTTTCTGCGATGGAGGAGGCTGTGAAGCAGTATCTTGGCCTTTTGACCTTGGAGGACTACGTGATGAGATGGGGGTCTGAGTGGGGCTTCGGACCGGAGACCGTGGAGACTGCCGGGGCGTCGGCGGAGTCGTTCGACAAGCTTGTGGGCTTCCGGCGCTGGGTCACCGACATCGAGGCGCGCGGTGGCTGACGTCAAGCTGGCGCCATCCATCCTGTCTGCGGACTTCGCCCGGCTGGGCGAGCACGTGGCGGAAATCACGCGCGCAGGCGCTGATCTCATACACGTTGACATCATGGACGGGCACTTCGTGCCGGCCCTTACTTGGGGGCCTCGCACAGTCGAGGCCATCCGGCGGTGGACGCACCTACCGCTTGACGTCCACATGATGGTGGAGCAGCCGGAGCGTCACGTGGACTCGTTCGTGGACGCGGGCGCGGACATCATCACGGTCCACTTCGAGGCCTGCATCCAACTCCACTGGACCGTCGACCGCATTCGCTCGCGGGGAGCCCGCGCAGGCGTGGCCATCAGCCCTGCCACGTCCGTGATGGCCATCGAGGAGGCGTTGCCGTGGCTGGACCAGGTGCTGGTGATGTCGGTGAACCCCGGCCTGCCCGCCCAGAAGTTCATCCCGTCCAGCCCGCAGAAGATCGAGCGAATGCGCGACCTGCTGCGCGAGCGGGGCTCAGAAGCCGTCGTGGAGGTTGACGGCGGCGTCAACGCCGACACGGCGCCGCTGGTTGCGAATGCGGGCGCGCAGGTAGTGGTTGCCGGCTCGGCCGTCTTCGACCACCCCGACGGCATCGAAGCCGCGGTCCGGCTGCTCAAGGAGCGGCTGGGCGCTTCCGGCGAGTGAGCCAGCGGGAGAGGACTGCGTTCACGCTCCTTGCACCGCTCTTCTAGTGGTTTAGCTACGCCGTCTACTGGGTAACTCTAAAGCGCGTAGTACCATCGCAGCCTTCATCAGTTACTACGATTGCGGGTCCCATCGCAAGACCCCGGACATGTAGCCCCACTAGCAGCGCCGATGTTCAGGCCAGGTGGTATACTGAGACAAGAGTGACAGGGTGGGACCACCGAGCGGCAAGGACGACCCGAGGGGCCATAGGACATCTGATCAACCCGGGAAACGTAGTGCGGGGCAGGGAGACTGTGGGGACACTTCCGTCCCTGTAGGGTGCACGTATCCCGGAAGCACTGTACAAGTATGCCAAGGATAGTCTAAAGAACGTCATTCTGAGCACGGGCTCCAATTCTGGAAGTTGAACGGTTAAGAGCGTAAGCTAATTCCGGGGAGTCTTTCACCTCGATGAGCGCAGAGAGGGTGAGCCGTAAACGTTAGGTTCTACATTGACCAGGAAACGGGCCTAGCTCACATTCTGACCCACGGGATAACGGAGGGTGAAGTTCAGGATGTCATGGCGTCTCCGAGCGAGGACCGGCCCGGCCGAGAAGGATCACGAGTTGCCATGGGACGGACCTCCAACGGGTGCTTGCTCCGAGTCATCTATGTGCCAGATCCAGTGCCCGACCAGGTCTTCGTGATCACAGCGTACGAGTTGAGAGGAACACCACTCGCCGCCTTTCGAAGGCGAATGAGGAGGAGAGGAAGATGAAGAACAAATCCAACTTCCCGCCCGGGTGGGACGAGAACCGCGTTCAACTGGTCCTCCAGCACTACAATTCGCTGACCGAGGAAGAAGCCGTTGCAGAGGACGAGGCCACCTTCGAGGACTCCACGCAGGTTGTCATGGAGGTACCCAGAGAACTAGTGCCAGCTGTTCGGGCGTTGATAGCCCAACGTGCCAAATAGCATGGTGGTGGCAGGCACGGCCGTCTTCGACCACCCCGACGGCATCGAAGCCGCGGTACAGTTGCTCAAGGAGCAGCTGAGCGCTTCCGGCGTGTGAGGGGGCGGTAGAGGTGCTCAGCGTTGAGGCGACACTGGCTTAGGAGACTTCCGTGAACCTATCGGGTGTCAAGGCCCTCACCTTTGATGTATTTGGGACCGTGGTCGACTGGCGCGGCAGCATCATCCGCGAGGGCGAGCAGTTGGGCAGGGCCAGGGGGATCGACGTCGACTGGGCTGAGTTCGCCGACAGGTGGCGGGCCGGCTACGCGCCTGCAATGGCCCGGGTGCGGAACGGGGAGCTGCCTTGGACCAAGATTGACGTGCTGCATCGCATGATCCTCGATGACCTTCTTGACGACTTCGGCATCACGGGGCTCAGTGAAGACGAGAAGGACTACTGGAACCGGGTGTGGCACAGGCTCGCGCCGTGGCCGGACTCCGTGGCCGGCCTGACCCGCTTGCGCCAACGCTTCATTGTAGCCACCCTTTCCAATGGCAACGTGGCCTTGCTCACCAACATGGCCAAGCACGCGGGCCTGCTCTGGGACTGCATCCTCTCCGCTGAGCTGATGAGGCGCTACAAGCCGGACCCGGAGACCTACCTGGGAGCAGCGGAACTCTTGGGCCTGCTTCCGGAGGAGGTCATGATGGTGGCGGCCCACAAGGGTGATTTGAGGTCGGCGCAGGCGGTGGGCCTCAGGGCTGCATTCGTTGCCAGGCCCCACGAGTTCGGGCCGAGCGTTGATGTGGACGTAGCTCCGGAAGCAGATTTCGATGTTAACGCCACGGACATCGAGGAACTTGCGAGCAAGCTGGGCTGCTAGCTACTCGTGGCGCGTCCCTTTAGAGCTGCAAACGTCAGGCCCATGCCTGACACGCCGACGATTAGCACTACCCCGATACCCATCAGCAGAACCTCCGGCTCCCAGGCGACGGTTATTCGCGACCGAATCGCTTCCAGCTGGTACGTTACCGGATTGTAATCGGCCACGGTCGACAGCCAGTCCGTCATTGCTTCCTGGGGCAGGAACAGGGTCGTCAAGAAGAGAAAGGGGGTAGAACAGCAGGAGGCTCGGGTTAGCTGCAGAGGCGTTGCCGTGCCTAGAGCGCTTGCGTGGGGAAAGCCGACGAAGATAAACCGAGAGTCGGACTGTCCAGTCTCGCAAGGCAAGCTGCGCCTCGCCAGTTGCTGGATCTACCCTTTCTCCAGGACCCCATCCCGCATCGTTAGCACCCGCTGACAGGCGTCGCCCACTCGGGGGTCGTGCGTGACTAAGACCATAGTCTGCTGCCTCTCAAGGTTGTAGCCACGCAGGACTTCCAGAAGATCCTCTGTACTGTCCGTGTCCAGGTTGCCGGTTGGTTCGTCTGCCAGCAGGAGCGTCGGCCGGGTCACCAACGCTCGGGCGATGGCGACTCGTTGCTGTTCTCCGCCGGATAGCTCCGAGGGACGATGTCCCGCCCGGCTATCCATGCCCACCGCTTTCAGTGCCTCCGCGGCGGCTAAGCGAGCTGCTGAGCGCCGCTGACCCGCATACTCGGCTGGTAGCGCAACATTTTCCGCGGCCGTTAGTGAGGGAACAAGATTGAAAGCCTGGAAAACAAATCCTATCCGTTCCGCTCGTATCCTTGTTCGCACTCGGTCCGGCAGCTTACTCACGTCCATAACGTCGAGCAGCAGGCTCGGGGGACAGTCGGTATCTTCATCGGGCAATTGCAGAAGGCCCAGGATGTGCATCAGGGTGCTTTTGCCCGATCCTGACGGTCCCATGATCGCCAGCATTTCCCCAGCGTCAACTGTCACATCCACTCCCCGTAAAGCCTGCACCACATTGTGCCGACTGACGCGGTAGGTCTTGCGGAGGTTTCGGGCTATGAGGAGAACCATGCCTCGCCTTTATCCATACCTCAGCGCCTCAATTGGGTCCAAGCCTGAGGCCTTCCATGCCGGCACCACTCCAGCTACAGACCCGAGTATTGTGGAAAAGCCTACGGCGAAGACGGCGATTCCTGGAGTCAGCAGAAATATCACTGTCCCTGAAGCTTCACCGATCTGGTTGGCTCCGTAAACGAAAACGGCTCCCCCCGTCACCCCGAGAATGCCACCTACCAGGCCAACGACAGCTGCTTCTGACAGCATCTCCCGCATGATCCGGCCTTGTGAGGCCCCGATAGCGCGCTTGATACCAATTTCTCGAACACGTTCCGTTACGCTCATTGTCATCGTATTGAAGGCGGTCAGACCGCCGACCAGCACACTGATCAGCGCCACACTCAGGACAATTCCGTTGAAAATCGCCAGTGACGACCGGAACTGATCGCCATAGTCGATGTTGGTGTCGGCCCGCACACCCGGAATGTTCTCTTCTATCTGTTCCGCTAGAGAGACGGTGTTCACCCCATCCTCAGGGTACACCACAAAGATGGATGTCAACTGACCGGGCTCCAAGCCTCCCCCGGCCAGCACTGGCGTCTTTTTCGCCAGTATCTCCTGTCCGGCCGTGAGAGGGACTACTAGAGATTTGTCGAAGGACGTCAACGTTGTCTGTCCCACGCCGATGACCGTGAACTCACTCCCGCGTATTCGGACGGTGTCCCCCACTCCCTTGTCGAACTCTGCGGCTAGTTCTGAGCCGAGGAACGCCACCCTCTGACCCTCGTCTTCCGCCGACGGAGCCCGCCCCTGTGCAATCTCCAAAGGGAACGTTTCATGCCCTTGATCAGCCCCTGTGTTGTACCCCACGACAGTGGCTGGCCGTTGGAACGTATAGCTCGGGTCGTCAGGGTTCATGAGCAGTTGTACGCGTGGCACTGCGACGGCCACGCCCGGCACCCGTTCGATCTGTTGGACGATGGTTATGGGCAGAGGTGTGTTTCCTACTGAGAAGGCGGTGTTCGACTCGTCGCTAACCAAGACCTTGTCCTCAAAGTACGTGGCGCCGCCTTCAACTAGGGCGCTTAGCTTGTTGGCCATTGCCGCCATTACCACAAGTGCCCACATCCCAACAGCAATTCCGCCGATGGTCAGCGCGGTGCGCAGTTTCCGCCTCGTCAGGTTGCGAAGCATGGTCATTCGGCACTTCCAGACAAACTACTTTGCATGTAAAGGGATTGAGGCTCGTGGCCCGATGGTTCGGTACTCACCAGCGGGGAGTTGTGAGTCACCCGCGTGACTGTGAGCTTCGCAACAGGGCAACCAACTGAGCGGCCTCCGAGGACGGCTCGCAAGAATCCTTGTGAGGGATAGTCTTCTGGAAGCAGCCTTCTCATGGGGTCGCTTTCACCGCGGCGATTATATCACTCAAGAAGGTTATTCTAGACTCCGGTAGACGACGAGAATCTCGTCAAGCTTCTGGCCGATTCTCTTCCGGTCAAGTGCGGTCTGGGCCTCACTCGTTCCCGCGCGATCATAGGCCGTTGATCTGCCGCCGGCAGTGCTTTAACCCTACTAGTTGTGGATTCCGATGCACACTCGCTTGACCGGCGCTCAGATGGACTCCTTAGCACTGGTGGCTAAGCTGCCCCACCCCAGGGGGTTCCAACCAGTATCCCAGTCTGTGCCAGGCGAGCTGGATGATCCAGAACCGAGCAGCCATTAGGCAATGACAGCTCTTCCGCTCGCTGTTGCCAAACCAAGGGCCCGGCGGAAATGAGGGGCGCCCGCCCCTATCCTCATTCCGTCTCCGGCCACATGCCCTCCCACTCCCACCCAAGGTGCGGATAGCGGCCCGCCATCAGGTCCAGGTGCCGCGACGTCAGCAGCGGCGCGGGTGGCAACTCTGGCGCGGCAGTCGTGCCCTTCCGCATGACGCTATCCGGCGAGAATCCCAGCAGCTCGAGGCCTCCCTCCAGTCCCCTCGCCTGCGCCATCACGCGGAAGTCTCCCATACCGCCCGGCTTTGCAAGCTCCAGCATGCCCATGCGATTGGAATCCCTCTCCCTCTGCGAGAGCCCCATGCCCGCCAGCGATTCGACCAAGCCGCCCAGGCCAAGGTTCAGCAGAAACTCACGCTGCGTGGTGAATCCCGCAACCGTCAGCCCGCGCCCACCTCGACGACATGGAACCGCGACGGCGATCCCATGAGCTCCCAGAGCTGCCTGACCTGCACGGCCAGGAGAGCGCCGAAAGCAGGATGGGCCGCCGCGCGGTGTGGGGCAAGGGCCAGGAGCGGGTAGGAGCCGCCGTGCACGAGATGGCTCGCGCTCTGCCATTCCCCATCCTGGACCTCCACGCCGACAACGGCGGCGAGTTCATCAACCACCACTTGTTCGCCTACTGCCAGCAACAGGGGATCCGGCTGAGTCGCTCCCGTCCCTACAAGAAGAACGACAACGCCCTCGTGGAACAGAAGAACTGGGCGGCCGTCAGGCGTCACGTGGGCTATGACCGCTACTCTACGCGGGTGGCCTTCGAGCGCTTCCAGGAATTGCACCGATTGGCAGGACTCCTGCACAACTTCTTCCTCCCCGTTATGAAGCTCCTGTACAAGAGTCGCCAGGGCGCCCGCGTACGCAAGGTCTACGACACCGCCAAGACGCCCTACCAGAGACTCCTGGCCCTCAATGTGCTATCCGAAGAGCACAAAGTCAGCCTCCAGGGTCTCTATAGGTCTCTCAACCCCGCACATCGCTACGCAACCCGGTTGAACAAGGCCCTGGAAGCCCTGTGGGACACCGCAGACCCGCACCCAGACCACCACCTCCCGATAACATCAATTATGGAGCACCAACCTACTGCCCGGTAACATCTTCTATTGACGCGATACGGGACCCGGCTCCTCTCTATACGCCGGTAATGCGCCCTTCCTCGTTCACGTCCAGCGTCCTGGGGGTGCCGGGTAGGCCAGGCATGGTCGATACTGCGCCGGAGACGGGGTAGATGAAGCCGGCGCCCACCGACGCTCGTACGTCGGTGACGCGGAACGTGTAGCCCGAGGGCCTTCCCATCAGCCGCGGGTTGTGGGAGATCGAAAGGTTAGTCTTCGCCATGCACACGGGCAGGTCGCCCCATCCCAGCTCCTCGTAGGCGCGCAGGCGACGGCGGGCGTCAGCACTCCACTCCACGTCACCGGCGCCGTAGACCCCGCGGGCAAGTGCAAGCACCTTGTCCTCAATGCGTGCCTCCAACGGGTAGAGGTAGCGCACGGAGTGGGGACCGCTGTCACACGCGTCCAGGACGGCCTGCGCCAGATCAACACCACCATCGCCTCCGTCGCGGAACACGCTGCACTCGACGGCGGCCACGGCTCCTGCAGCCTCGGCTCGCGCCTTCACTATGGACACCTCGTCGGGCGTATCGGTGGGGAAGTGGTTGATTGCCACGACCACCGGAAGCCCGAACGATCTGACCACGCTCACCAGGTGCTCCACGTTGGACATCCCGTCCGAGACGGCCCTTGTGTTGGGGCTGTTCATCCCGCGGACACGCACACCGCCGTGGTGCTTGATTGCCCGCACCGTCACGACCATTACCACGGCGCTCGGGGCCAGATTGTTAAATCGGGCCTTTATGTGCATGAACTTCTCGAAGCCCAGGTCCGCTCCGAAACCGGCCTCGGTCACCACGTAGTCGCTGTGCGAAAGGGCCAGCTGGTCGGCGACCACGGAGTTGCAGCCGTGGGCGATGTTTCCGAATGGGCCGGTGTGCACCAGAACAGGCTGACCTTCCTGCGTCTGGACGAGGTTGGGGCGAATGGCGTCTCTGAGGAGTGCCATCATTGAGCCAACGGCGTTCAGGTCACCGGCAGTCACGGGTTGGCCCTCGGAAGTGAAGCCGATGACGGTTGCAGAGAGCCTGCGTCTGAGATCGTCAGGCCCGGTGGAAAGCGCAAGAATCGCCATAATCTCCGACGCGGTCACAATGTCGAAGCCGGACTCGCGTACCGGAGCGTTGGCGGACCCACCGAGGCCGGTGACAACAGATCGCAGTGCGCGGTCCTCCATGTCGACCACGCGGCGCCAGGTAATGTTGGCCGCGCGGAAACCTGGCAACTGGCCTCGCTGTGCAGTGTTGTCCGCCAGAGCCGCCAGAAGGTTGTGAGCTGAGGCCACGGCATGCGCGTCGCCGGTGAAGTGCACGTTGATCTCGTCCTCCGGCACCACGCGTGCAGCTCCACCCCCCGTGCCGCCGCCCTTAATCCCGAATATGGGACCGAGCGAAGGCTCTCGAAGCGTCGCCGCGGCCCGGCGGCCCAACCGGCCGAGTGCCTGAGTAAGGCCTATCGCAACCGTGGTCTTGCCCTCCCCGGCGGGTGTGGGAGTCATGCCGGTGACCAGGACAAGCTTGCCGCGGCGGTCTCCGTCGTGAATCGCGTCCAGGCTCACCTTGGCCTTGTAACGGCCGTACGGAAACACCCAGGAGTCATCCAGTCCCATGCTGCGGGCGATTTCTGAAATTGGCTGCATGCGGCATTCACCTATCAGTTTGAGTGTTCTCTATTTTAGCACAGGGCAGTCTCGCCGAACCCCACCAGGCAGATGGCGGTCGTGCGCCGGCTCCTCGATGGGGGCCTAGCCCAGCGTCGCTGAGGTTGGCAGCACGGGGTAGACGGTGGTGCAGCTCTTGCAGTGGGCACTGCTATTGGGAAAACGGCAGTGGCTGAGATTGAATTGTGCATGCCAGTGGGTTATGATGCGAGAGTGAACGAAAGCACAATCGGTGAGCGGACATTCGATACGAGAGATTCTGACCGGCCATGAACACAGCGCAGTCCTACGTCCCACCCGTGCAACTAGAGGAGCGGTCCGTAATCGCGCACCGCGGCAAGCTCTTCGTGGTCGCGGGCGTGTTCGTGCTAGCGCTGGTGTATCTGGCGTTCATCGCATTCCAGGGGGCCAGCGCCTTCTATCTCACGGTGGGGGAGCTGAACGATCGGGGTGAATTGGTCTACGACCGGAACCTTAGGGTGAGCGGCAAGCTGGTTGAGTCGTCGTTTGTTCGAGGCGAGAGCGGCACACTGGTCCACTTCTCGCTTGCTGACGCCGAGGATGGCGGTCAGACCATGAACGCGATGTACGATGGGCTGGTGCCTGACCTGTTCTTCAACGAGCACTCGGAGATTGTGCTGGAGGGTACGTACGGCTCCGACGGACTATTCGACACTCAGGCCATTCTGGTCAAGTGTCCATCGAAGTATCAGGCTCTTGAGGCAAGCGGCTGAACTGCCCGCCGGATCGCGCTCCAGGTTCCAGCCTTAGGGTCTCGTAGACCGGTCGTCGGGGCTCCCGGGCAGTTGGGCTGAGATTCTCTCCTTGAGGTCGACGGAGACGGGGACCGGTGGGGGGAGATTGTTGAGCGTCTGGATTGTGGCTCTAAGCGTGGAGACAAAGGCACCGCACCCGCCACAGCGTTCCATGTGAAAGCGGAACCGCCACAGCGTGCGGGCGTCCATGTCGCCGTCAAGGTACTCCGAAGCCAACTGCCTCAGCTTGATGCAGGACATCTCGCTGCTTGCGAAGGGAAGAAGACTCCTGAGCCACTCAAACATGCCGCTCACCGGCTCCAAAGTGGAAATGGGGCAAACATAAGCACAATATAGCGTCGCGTAATGGCAAGGTCAAGCGTATCCGGCGGTTGTGGATTCCACTATAATTCGATGCAGAATCTGGCATGGAGATGCGAAAATTGGCCTTGAAATCGAGCAACCGGGTCCGGCATGAGCCCGGGTGACTTTCGTTCCATTGTAGAGGAGTACACGAATCTCGTCTATGGCGTTGCGTATCGCATGATGAGCAACGCCCAGGACGCGGAGGACGTGACGCAGGAAACCTTCCTCTCCGCATTTCGCCACTGGGACTCGTTCAGGGGCGGGTCGTCCGTGGGGACGTGGCTGTACCGCATCGCCGTCAACTCCAGTCTGATGCGCCTGCGGAAGGAGAAGCGCGCGCGTGCATCAAGGGTGGACCCGGGCTATGGCGACTTTGACGTGCTGGACTGGGCGCCGGACCCGTCCGGAACGCCGGAGGAGCACGCGATCAACTCAGAGCTGCGCGAAGAGATGGTGAAGGCGCTTGCTGAGCTGCCTTCGGACCTGCGCGCCGCTGTGGTCCTTCGAGACGTGCAGGGGATGTCAAACGCGGAGGCTGCGGCGATACTGGGCGTGAGTCTGCCGTCCATGAAGGCGAAGCTCCACCGGGGCAGGGTGCTGCTCCGCAAGCGGCTGGAGGAGTACGCCAAGTCCGCGAGGTAGGCACGTGACGCCATTCCGGCGGTTTTGTTGGTCCAGTAGCGCGTTGTCTGTCCTCAGAGAGGACGTTGGCCGATAGGAACATCGATCGCGAGAGGCGTATGGACGCGACGAGGGCCCCTCCACTTGAGAGGGGCCCTCGTTGTTTCCTAGCTACTGCAGCGGTGTGTCTAGATGCGGAACGCGCCCATCTGCTGCTCCACGCTACGGGGGTTGGCCCGCTGTCGCATGCCCTCTGCCCGCTCGTCTAGAGACTCCGACTCCGGGTCCTGGTACAGGACGCCCAGAGGAATGCCGCCCTCCTGGAGCAGGTTGAAGGCGGCCTGCCTGTCGCACGAGTCGTGGTCTTCGGGAATGTCCCACGTGATCGGATCAATTCCCTTCTTGGCGTTGCCCTTCAGCGTGTCGTGGTTGTCGTTGTAGGTGGTGCAGGGCGACTGCACGTGGACGATCGAGAAGCCGGGATGCTTCATTCCCTCGTTTATCAGGTTCGCCAGATCGCGCGGCTTGCTGGAGAACCCGGAGGCCACAAAACTGGCGCCCAGGGTGAGGTAGAGCTGAAGCGGGTTGAGAGCGTTCTCCAGCTTTCCGAAGGGTGTTGTGGGAGTGATCACGCCAAGCTCTGTGGTGGGCGAGCTCTGGCCCTTGGTAAGGCCGTAGACGCCGTTGTCCATGATTATGGCGGTGACGTTCAGGTTTCGCTGCGACTGAGGTGCGATGTGCTCGCCGCCGATGCTTAGGAAGTCACCGTCGCCGGACACAATCACCACGTTCAGCTCCGGGTTGGCCATCTTCACGCCGAAAGCGACGGGAAGCGACCTGCCGTGCAGGCCGTGGATTCCGAAAGGCTGAGGGCCGTCCAGGAGGTGCACAAGGTTGCCGGAGCAGCCGATGCCGGCCACAATCACAGTGCTCTCCATGGGCGTTTCCAGCTCTACGTTGCGCTTCTCCACGCCGAGCTCAAGGGCGCGCTTGACGCCGAAGTCTCCGCAGCCGGGGCACCACTTGAAATCGTATTCTGGGTTCTTCTTGCTCATACCTGCACCAACTCCTTCTTGTGAGCTTGCATCCTGTCGATGATCCTCGCCTTCAGCTCTCGGACCTTGAAGGGCGTTCCTGTGTACTGGGTAATGGACTCCGCCTTCACGCCCTGGGCGCGCAGCAGGCTGGCTAGCTGACCCAGGTAGTTCAGCTCCGGTATCAGCACCAGCTCCTTCTGCTTGAGCTCCTCCAGCAGTTTGGGCGGCAGGGGGTTGAGGAACATGGTGTAGTACCAGCCGATGGTCTGTCCCTCGGCCATCATCTGGTCGTACGCCTCACGCGTGGAACCCTTGGAGCCGCCCCAGGTCATGACGGCGACGGACTCGTCCGTGTTCTCGCGCTCGTAGATGTCCTCTTCCAGGAGCTTGAGCTTGCCGAATCGGCGCTCGGTCATCTCGACGTGGCGCTGCGGCAGGTGGGTGGTGTCGCCCATGCCGTCGTGCTCGCTGGCGTTGGCCACGTACGATCCCGTGCCGCCCGGAATGGGCATGGCGGACACCTCCGTGCCTGCGTAGCGCTCGTAGCCGTTGTTGCCAGAGTAGGTGAGCCTGCGCTCGTCCACCACCTTGGTGATGTCCGGCGTCTGGATGTTCTGAGCCTGTTCGGACAGGGCATGGTCGCTCAGCAGGATGACCGGCCCCTGGTAACGCTCCGCCCAGTTGAGGGCGTGGGCGCCGGCCCAGAAGCACTCCTCCACGCTGCCCACCGCCATTACCGGGATGCTCACGTCCCCGTGTGCGGGATGTATGGAGGAGAGCAGGTCGGACTGCTCAACCTTGGTGGGGAGACCGGTTGCGGGACCGCCGCGCTGTACGTTGACGACCACGCAGGGGATCTCCGCCATCCATGCCATGCCGAGGCCCTCGCTCATGAGGCTTGCGCCGGGGCCTGCGGTGGAGGTCATGGCCTTCCTGCCGGCGTACCCGGCGCCGACGATGGCGTTGATGGACTCGATCTCGGAGCTGGCCTGGTAGACGAACTTGCCGGGTCCCGTCAGGTTGCGCTCCATGTACACCAGTATGGTGGTCGCGGGCGATATGGGGTAGCCCACGAAGAAGTCGAGACCCGCCGTGATGGCTCCGAGGGCCAGGGCGTCATTGCCCTTGATCATGATCTGGTTACCCTCCGGGGGTGTGGGGTCCTCCAGGGCGCCCAGGCTGAAACCGCTCTTCTTGGCCTCTTCGGCGCCCAGTCCCAGGGCCATGATGTTGCCTCGGATGATCTCCGCGTCGCCGGGGCGTCCGCGTGTGAAGCGCTTGGTGACGAACTCCGGCAGGTAATGCTCCGGCATATTCACAAGATGGGCAATGGCTCCCAGGATGACCATGTTGGCGGCCCTGGGGTTGCCGGTGGACTTGGCAAGCTCATCAATGCGCATACCGAAGCTCTTGCCGTCGTCCTCCAGCTGGAAGTCCTCGGAGTTGTAGATGATCACGCCGCCATCCCTGACCTCTTCGTAGTGGGTGTCGTAGGCCTCCCGGTCGAAGGCTACAAGCACGTGAAGCTCATCGCCGTAGCTCAGAACGGGTGACGTGGAGATGCGGGCCTGGGCAAAAGTGGGCCCTCCCATGATCTGCGAAGGGAAGGTGACGTATGTCTTGACGTGGTAGCCCACCTGGGCGGTCACCTGGGCAAGCAACTCGGCAGAGGTTACGAGACCACCGCCACCCTCACCGGCGAACCGGACCACAAAGTCGTCATTGCGCATATGCTGTCTCCTGTGCTGCTAGTGTATTGGTTGGGACGGTAGGTCAGGTGGCGAGGAAGAGGGCCGCGTCTCACGGACTGTGGTCAAAAGGGAAACCATCGAGAGGCAGAGCGAGCGACTCCCACTTCCACCTGCCTCCGCCCACCGGGATTCGTTTTCGATCTTCTGCAATAGGACCGCCTCAGAGCCGAATGGAGGTCATTCGCGTCAGAGAGACCCCTTAGATTGCGGCCTACTATATCATTCACGACTGAGCGATGTCAACTACGCATCTTGATGCGCGGAATCGTGATTGCTTTCACGAAACGTAACGCCGCCAACGGCGTCGCGTGCGCCGCAGGCGTCGACTGAGGCGTGCGAGCGGCTTGGGGAGGCGAATGTCGGCGCGCGGGCGCCTGCGGGACTCCGGTACGCGGTTGCGCGCTTTGCCCCTAACGCGACTGCGGCGTAGAATAGGCCCATGCCCTCTTGAAAATGGCGACTCTTGCGACGTAGATCTGGTTGACTATCAATAACGAGAGGAAAGAGACCATGGCTATGAAGAATCCACCTCATCCTGGTCGCAGCATCAGGGGGAACTGTCTAGAGCCCCTTGGCCTGAGTGTCACCGAGGCTGCGGAGGTTCTGGGAGTTGCCCGTCACACCCTTTCTCGGGTATTGAATGGTCACGCGGCGATCTCGCCCGACATGGCCCATTCGCCTTGAGAAGGCTGGATGGTCCAGTGCGGATTTCTGGCTACGCCGGCAGACTTCCTACGACCTTGCAGAAGCGCGCAAGGGTGAAGACCGGATACGGGTAGAGCCATACCGGCCGCAGCCCGCGGCGTAGGGAATTCAAGTAGGTTTCACTTCGGCCCATGCCACCAACCACTACCAAGCTGACCACGGCGGTCGAGGAGTACTTCGTAGACACCGCGCGACGGATCGCGGGGCTCCGGGGGCTGGTGGGTGAGGGGTAGGGGCTGCTCACGACGAAATGATGATCCTGAGATTCGAAACGGATAACCGGGAGGTCACAGATGATTAGACAAATGACTGCGATTATCGAGCGCGAAGGCGACTTCTACGTCGCACTCTGCCCTGAGCTGGACATCGCAAGCCAAGGCGAGAGCGTGTCCGAGGCTCGTGCCAACCTTAAGGAAGCGCTTGAGCTCTTTTACGAGACGGCTTCTGCCGGCGAGGTCCAGCGTCGGCTGCATGAGGTGCAGCCCTTCACGGACGCGGCACGGCGGATAGGACAGGAGGAGCAGTTTTGATGCTGGACGCGCAGAAACACGACGAAGAGTCTGGACAAGACAACGATATGAGAGCCCTTGATCTGGTAGTAGATGGAAGAAACATATCGCAATATGTGGGAGGTTGGGCATCCTGTGAAGAAAAGCGAGGAAGTTGGACCCTGCATACTGAATTCCCACCAAATGATAGTACATCTGCAGTTATGCGACCGCTTGTGGACAAGACTGTTCCAGTGCGTTTCCGGCTGAGAGTTAGAGACTCCAATGATCAGTTGGTACTTGGTCCATGGCGGTCTGGGCAAGCCCGAGTCAACTGGCGCTTCACGAAGGCTGGGGACGAAGAGTTGATTCTGTCCGGCGTGGGTTCTCTGAAACGGTCGGACCGTGGAACCAAGCCTCGCAGTGTTCCCCAAAGTGCCACAATAACTAGAGAAACCACAGTAGGGGGTAGGGTGGTAGAGCGGGAGCAAGGAGAAGTCACGATAACGTTTGTAGGAGAGAGCAAAGAGCAGAAAGCCCTACGAGAAGCATTTCTAAAGATGAAAGATGATTCAGAGGTTCGAGCTTTAACTGACCCGAGCTTCGTATTATTCTTGGCCAACAGCGCCCGTTCAGCATACCGCTTGTTATTTGAGACAGGACTGTTGGAACAAAGAGGCGAATTAGTATTTGCAGCGCAGATTTTCCTGCCACTAGCCATAGAGTATGAGATGAAGTACTTGCTGCACAGACAAGCTGGCGAGATTAAAGACGAATACAAGACACACAAACTTCTGAAGTTGTTTGACTTCCTGGCCTTTGACTTGCAAGAAGCGGTCGATAGGGAATTCAAGAATGAGCTGGAAAGCATAGGTAGAGAACGGACATCGCAAAATCTCCGCCTCTTCTTGAGAAGAACAGAGAGCGCGTTCACTGCTCTCAGGTATCTTTTTGATCCAGCATATGCTAGGGACAACAGGCATCTATTGCAGGCGGAGTCGACCGCGATGTTGACCTGCGTATCGAATGCCCTAGAACGTGTTGTAAGTGGCACAAATGGCCCACCTTGAAAGTTGCTAGATAAGCAGCCGGACCGCTCGCCCCCGCCCCTCTCCCGCTGCCTCCGATGATAGGCGGGGCATATCGCTGGTATAGGCAATGCCGCTATTGAATTATATCTCGCAGGGTTTATACTTGCAGTGACTGCCACGTGCGCAACGAGGCGTGCAGGCGAGGGAGGCGGCGCGGCGATACCTTAATCAAAAACAATCTTCCAAGGGGGGCGCAATGGCAACCGAAATAGAGCTCAAGAGAGGATTGCAGGGAGTCTACATCGACAAGACGCAGTCCAGCTTCATCGACGGCGCCGAAGGCAAGCTGCTCTACCGCGGATACTCCATTCACGACCTGGCCGAGATGGCCACCTTCGAGGAGACGGTCTACCTGCTGCTCTACGGCAAGCTTCCCAACCAGGACGAGCTCGACGCCTTTGACTCGGAACTTCGCGCCAACCGCTCCATCCCCGCCGAGGTGTTGGAGATCATACGTCTCACCAAGGACGCCCATCCAATGGACGTTCTTCGCACAGCCGTCTCCGCGCTCGCATCGTTTGACCCGGACACCGCCGACAACTCCCCGGACTCCACGCTGCGCAAGGGTATCCGGCTCACCGCTCAGGCCCCCACGATTGTCACCGCGCACTCCCGCATCGTCCAGGGCAAGGATCCGGTCGCCCCGAACCCCGATCTGAAGCAGGCCGCCAACTTCCTTTACATGCTCTTCGAGAAGGAGCCTACCGCCGACGAGGCCCGCTTAATGGAAAAGGACTTCGTGCTCCACGCCGAGCACGGCATCAACGCCTCCGCCTTTGCTGCACGCGTGGCTGCCAGCACCATCTCCGACCTGCACTCGGCCGTCGTATCGGGCATCGGCACGCTCAAGGGACCGGCCCACGGCGGCGCCGCCGAGGAGGTCATGAAGATGGCCCTGGACATCGGCGAGGAGGACAGAGCGGAGGAGTACACGCGCGGCATCCTGGAAAGCGGAGGCCGGGTCATGGGCTTCGGCCACAGGGTGTACAAGGTGGAGGACCCGCGCGCCAGGCACCTGAAGTCGGAGTGCGAGGCCTTGGGAATGGAGCGAGGCCAGCCCAAGTGGTTCAGCATCCTCAGTAAGGTGGCGGAGGTCATGGAGCCGTACGGGGCCAGGGGGATCTGCCCCAACGTGGACTTCTGGGCCGGCGCCATGTACCACCTGCTGGAGATACCCAAGGACATCTTCATCTGCATATTCGCCATGGGCCGCATTCCGGGCTGGACGGTCCAAGTGATGGAGCAGCACTCAAACAACATACTCCTGCGTCCTCTGCTCCTTTACGAAGGCCCGATGGACCTGGAGTTCACGCCCATCGATCAGCGGGGATAGTCCCCACGTCGCGGTACGGCCCCGCAGGTCATCGACCGGTGGCGAGCCGTCCCCAGCCGATGCGCGGTAACGGGTTGGCGGAAAAGGACGACAGCAGCTCGGAGCCGCTGGTCACCATTGAGCGGCTCATCGCGGAGCACGGACGCATCACGTTTGCCCGCTTCATGGAGCTGGCCCTCTACGGGCCCGGCGGCTACTACGTTTCCGAGGACCGCTCCAAGACTGGCGACTACTACACGGCCCCAGTAGCCCATCCTGCATTCGGCGCTCTCTTGGCCGTGCAGGTCAGGCAGCTCTGGGAGCTCATGGGCTCGCCGTCGCGGTTCCACGTCGTCGAGGTTGGAGCGGGCGGCTGCCAACTGGCGCAAGCCTTCCTGGACTACGCATCGTCGCTGTCGCCGGCGTTCGCGCGTGCGCTGGAGTACGCGGCGGTGGACTGCTCGATCGCCAGTCCCGCGAACGTGCGACTCCAGCCAGTCAGAGGCTTCGGCCTGCCGTTCAGGGGCGTGGAGGGCTGCGTGCTCTCCAATGAGCTTCCGGACGCATTCCCCGTGCACCGATTCGCGATGCGCGACGGGCGAGTGCTGGAGGTGTACGTCACGCTGGAGGACGGAAGATTGGGCGAGGTGCTCGACGAGCCGTCCACGCCGCGGATTGAACAGAGGCTGAGCGGCCTTGGTCTCGAGCTGCCGGACGGCTTCCGCGGCGAGGTCAACCTTGCGCTGGACGACTGGATGGAAGAGGCGTCCCAGGCGCTGACCCGCGGCCTCGTCCTGACGATCGACTACGGCCACGAGGCGAAGGACCTCTACTCGTCCGAGCGGTCGGGCGGTACGCTCCGCTGCTACTACGATCACACCCTGCAGGGCGATCCGTATCGCCGCGTGGGGATGCAGGACATGACCTCCCACGTGGACTTTACGTCGCTTGCTCGCGCGGGCGAGGAACGCGGGCTGACGGTCGCAGGGTTCACCACGCAGCGTGAGTTCCTGGTGAACCTTGGCCTGGGCGGCTTGGTTGGATCGCTCGCGGGCATGGGGCTCTCGCAGAGGGAGAGGGACTCCAATCGCATGGGCATGCTGGAGCTTGCAAAGCCGGGCGGTATGGGTGACTTCCGCGTGATGGCGCAGGCGAAAGGTCTGGAGGGAGGCCTCGAGCTGCTGGGATTCTCGCCGGATGGCGACATGCGGAAGGGCACGCCGGACGCGTCAGGGTTGCCGCCCGCGCCGCTGCTGTCGGCGCAGCACCTGGACCTGATGGCGGGACGCTATCCGCACCTTGCGTGGGAGTGGGAGGGCATGTGGCCGGAGACGGAATGAGGATTGGGGCGTCCGCACCTTGCTTCCGCTCATTTCCTTCGACAGGCTCATCTATGAAAAGAGAGGCCCTGTCAATCGCCTGATTCCCCGCATCTGTGTTAGAGATCTCAGTCCTGCATCTATGGGCGCTGGCGTATGCTGCGCATGTTGGTAGTGGACCTGAATCCCTCGTCAGCAGGCGCTCAATCACTATAGGGCCACGCGACGGCCGAATAGCCCAAGCGGGCCGGAGCCTGTCAGGAGCTACCCACTGACATGAGGGGAGGAAACGGCTTTGATTAGGTGAAAGGCCTTTGTAGCCAGCTTCCGAGCCACAGCTATACGCGCCACCTGAGAGCCGTGTCTCTGCTTGGTCTTGTCGTAGAGTTCCCGTAACTCTGGACTCTTCCGAATAGCAGGATATGCAGACTGTACCAAGACGTTCCGTGCCAATGGAGGCCCCTCTTTGGTCAACCGTCCAAAGCGGGTCTTGCCACCAGAGGAATGCACCCTGGGCACAATACCCAGGTAAGACAGCAGGTGTCGAGCACGCTTGACCCGCCACACGTCTCCCACCTCTGCCAGAAAGGTCGCACTGGTGACGAGGCCGAACACGGGAATGGTATTCAAGGCTTGGTACTCCCTGGACGACTCCAGTTGCCTCAGCAACTCCCTCTCCACCCGCCTCACAGTCTCCAAGGTGTGGTCGATCTCCACAAGCAGAGTGTCCACGACCACCCTGTCCCCATGAGATAGCTCCAGTTCCATCACCCACGCCCTGCCAGCTCGCCCGAAGATGTCCGTCACAGAGGGTATAACCCCAGCCTGGGTCAACACCCCGTGCACCTGATTCTTGAAACGAGTGCGTGTTTCCACCAGGGACGCACGGGTCCGCACCAGACGGCGCAACTCCTGTATCCCCGGAGGCGCCAGGTATGCCTGTGGCAACAGCCCTCCCCTCAATAGATCCGCAAGTGTACGAGCGTCTATAGCATCCGTCTTCACCTTAGCCGATGCAATGGCCCGCGTACGCCGAGGATGGGATAGCACCACCTCCGCCCCCTCCGACTCCAGCATTGCCGCCATGTGCTGCCAACTCCCCGTCGCCTCCAGAGCCACACGAGTAGCCTCCCCTCCTACACCTATCAACCCCCTGACAGCATCCAGGCTGTGAGACAACTGTCCTGCCCCGATTACCTTCCCACTCTCGTCCTGGCAACAATAAACACTTCCCTTTTTGTGTACATCCAGTCCAATATATATCGTCACCTGGTCCCTCCTTCGCTGTTGGTCTTCTCCCATACAACATGCAGGAATCAGGTGACTCTTTCATACCATCACCATGAGCGGGCCGGAGGGAATATCCCCATCCTAAACTGGACGATGGCGTTCCGTTCATCCCGAGCCCGTCCATCCCAATTGATCAATCGACACCAAGAAATCAGGTACTCGTGGGCCATTGATTTGAAGGCAGCAAGCGAAACGCTTGCCTTTCTCAATTGCTACTCAGTTCTGGATCATCCAGCTAGCCTAGTACAGACTGGGATATTGGTTCGAGTCCCCTCGGGTGGAGTTGAAGCCACCACGCCGTCTGGCGGCACCACTCCTGCTCCGAACCATGAGCCGCGTGGCCGACTTCCGGTGATAGTCGGTAACCGCTACTACCTCGTACTACCTCGTCCAGCAGATGGCCCCACTCCCCTCGTCCTGCCGGCCTGTACCTCTCCTGCATCCGTTCTATGTACTCCTTCACGCTCACGTTGCCTCTCCTCATGTCCCCTCCCGGCAACATGACTTACGAAGCAACTCGGGGTCTACCCACCCGCGCAGTTCCGGGCTATACTTGAAGTTAGCGTCAAACCTCGCGGCGTTGGCAGGCCTTCCCACGCCCGCCGTAGACGACTAGTCGATGAGCGAAGACGCACGGGGGCATGGCGCGAGGCGAGCATGGGGCTGTAGCTCAGTTGGGAGAGCGCCTCCTTTGCACGGAGGAAGTCAGGGGTTCGAGTCCCCTCAGCTCCACCTAACTGGACAAAATCAAGAACCTTCACACTGAGGTTCGCTCTGGACATGTAATCCTGCTCTGATACCGTGAAATCCTTTTCCACACAGTATGACTCAGGCTTGATCCCCTCCCGTCTACACAGCCTGTTGAGAGGCGGGTCGCTAAAGGAGTATGCTGAAGCGATAGCTGTACTCTACTAGCCGACGATACTAATATCGGGGTAAGGTCAAGGGCTATTGGATATATAAGTCCCAACTGAAATGCGTAAGAAGAAAGCCAGAGGGCATCCGCCCGAGCACGATACCGACCCGATTCCTGACACATTCGAGAATATCGTAAAGATTGTGGTGAGGACGGTGACACAGGAAGAAATAGATGCGGCTTTGTAGGAAGAGAAGAATGAAAAAGACGTAAGAGCGGAGGGGCGAAGCAGGAAGATACCTAATCCCGATGCTGAAATGCCATTCTCTGAGAAGGATTATGGAGGTCTCTATGAAGATGCTCTTGATGGCTATTCTAGTGTTGATGATGATCACAGCTTGTGAAGGGGAGAGCGCAACTCCAGGACCTACGAGAGAGTCAACAAGTACGCTAGTGCCTATTGAGACATCGGAGCCAACATTTACCCCTACTGTCTCTCCAACTGAGACACCGCTTCCACCTACTTCAACTCCAAGTGATCAACGACAATTAACTTTGCCGGCCTGTTGCCTCACCGGAAGATGTTACCGAGCTTTCAGCGGCTTCTAATTGACGCCCATGGGTCCGATGTCAACCGGTCGCACCTCACTATTGGTCCCTCTGCTTTTGGATGAAGCATACACCAGTTGCTTCGCCATCACACCCCGCCACTGGGTGACTCTGCGCTGAAGGGTCCGCAGCTGACGCCTGCTGTAGCGCTCAGGGTAACGTAGGATCAGCCGATCCATCAGCTCTGCGGCAGTCGCGTCGGGCTGCTGCTGGAGCCAGCCCAGCACGTCGCACCAAACCCCCTCGAACGGGTCAGGACGAGTCCGCCATGTGCGAGATACCCCGGCCTTCCTTGCGTGGGTCGGCCGTACCTCTCCCTGTCTCCACAGGCCGGGCAACTGCGACAGGAAGCTCTCCAGACTCCCACCATCGGGAGTACCCCCTGACTCGAGAGACCCAACTGCTGCCAATGCAGACTGGGACTCGCGTATGCTGTGCAGCAACGACACGGGGTCCAGCTCAGCGCGGTAGTGGCGCAAGGTCAGCTTCGCCTCCTCGCCCACGTCGTCACGAGCAAGCAGTCGGTCGCAGGGTGTAGCCGGCTTGCTGTATTGCTTGGTCACACTGCCTACATTTCGGCTCTTCGTCAGCAGCTGGAACGAGGGCTGAAAGTAGTTCACGTATAGCCGCATTGCGCCGTAGAGGTGGGCGAGTGTCTGGCCGGCGACCGCTCCCGAGTGGCGGTCGTGACCGACGAAGCGCCGGATCACCGAACCATTCTTCTGCTCTATCCACGCCTGGTCGTTCTTGCGGTACGCCCGAGAACGGGTGAACTCGATCTCCCTCGCCTTACAGTACCCAACCAGGGTCTCGTTGATGAACACGCTGTCATTGTCGGAGTCTATGCCACGCACAGGCACGGGGAAGACACGGGAGATGGCTTCCAACCCTTCGACTACCAGTGACTGCTCGCGAGCCAGCAGCGGCACGGCCTCGGTCCAGCCTGAGCAAACGTCAGTGGCGACCAGGCTGTGGATGAATGCTCCGGACACGGCACCGCCGCCGTGCGCCACCAGGTCTATCTCGAGATAGCCCGGAGTCGGGTCGTTCCAGTCCATGAAGGTGCGAACTGGGACCTGGCTTCCCATCTTTCGCTTCTTCTTGTGCCTCCTGCGGCTTCCCGCCTGCTCCCTCACCGGCCTCAGCAACCGGTCCATGGTACTGGCACTTGCTGAGAACAGCCTCTCTCTCACGTCGGGATCAAGGTCGAGATGGCCGTGTCTCTCCAACGACTCCACCATACTGGGCAGTGCGGCCTTCAGCCTCTTGCCACAGATCCTGTCTGCGGCCTCCCACACCACGATCAGCGCCTGCCTGACAGCCTCGTCGTAGATGCGCCGACCCCTGGGAACCTTACGATCCACGGGCTCACTAATCTGGCCCAGGAGCCTGACGGCGTGCTTCCTGTGGCAGCCAACCATGGCCACGAACTCGTCGAGCATCCTGCTCTTGTCCTTCTTCGATGCCTCACTATACCGGCCGCGGATCGCTTCGAGAACCTCCGTCCTCGTGGCTGTGCTGATCTCTGAGACCATATCCATGCCTCCATGATTTGGGTAACACAATCATGAGGCAACGACCTGATTTCGGTAACATCTCCGTGAGGCAATAGCTCCGCTTCGGTAACATATTCCTTGAGGCAACGCGCCGGCAAAAGTAGTTGACGTCAAACACCAAGTCCTTCTCCTTCTCCAACATCAACTCCTGAGCCGACTTGGACTCCTGTACCAACAGTTACGCCTACTCCTGGACCTGAAGAAGGAATATGGTTCATAGATAGGGATACCGACCAATTTACCGACATTACTAGGACTCTTATCATTAGTGAGACTACTGAGCACGACTTTGAGTTTCCATACGAAGATAACGTAGTGTCATTGGTGGTAAGATGCACACCTACGAAATCAGAGGTTTACATATTCTGGGACAGATATATGGCTGGGAGTAATGAAGTATTTCGAGGTCTTTTGCGATGGGACCAAGAACCAGCCGTGAGCAGTGCATTTTGGAATGAATCAACGGGTAACGAGGCTACATTCTATAGTGACCCTCAAGGTTTCATTAGTAAGGCCGAACAGTCTATGACATTGTTGGTGAGAGTATGGGACTTTGATGATACTACCTATGATGCAAAGTTTGATATTAGAGGACTCAGTTATCATCTCGACCAACATTCATCTGAATGTTGGTAGGTGTTCTTGGCCTGCATCTTTGGCGCAGAGTAGGGAGTGACTGAATAAGTCAGTATGTAGGTTGTCAGCGAAAATGGGACACGGAATGGGGTAGGAAAACCCGAGAGATTTGAGGTTAGGTTGGCTCCCTGTGACCTTACCCCAAAGTTAGTATCACTGGCTAGTAGAGTCCAGCCGTAGATTCAGCAAACTCTTTGGGTGTTCTGCCCTTCAGTGAGCTGTGAGGCCTGACCTCGTTGTAGTCCTGCCGCCAACTCTCTATGACCTCCCTGGCGTGCCTCACGCTCATGAACCAGTTGGTGTTCAAGCATTCGTCGCGTAGCCGGCCATTGAAGCTCTCAGCGAAGGCGTTCTCCACCGGCTTGCCGGGACGGATGAAGTTCAACTTGACGCCCATGCGATATGCCCACTCATCCATGACCTTGCCCGCGAACTCCGGACCGTTATCTACGGTGATCACCTCAGGCAATCTCCTTGTCTCCGCCAGTCTCTCCAAGACCCCGACCACTCTGGCGCCTCCCAGGGATGTGTCCACCTCAATAGCCGGGCACTCCCGTGAGTAGTCATCCACTATGGCCAGGGCCCGGAAGCGCCGACCGGTCACCGTGCTATCTGAAACAAAGTCCATGGACCACCGCTGGTTAGACCGCACAGGATATGGAATGGTCTCCCTAGCCCTGGCAGCCCCTTTGCGCCTCCTCTTCCTCCTCAGGGCAAGCCCCTGTTCACTGTAGATGCGCTCTGTACGCTTGTGATTGACCACCAGGCCCTCTCTCTTCAGCATGATGTGCAACCTGGTACTGCCGAAGCGCTTACGCTCACCCGCCAGCTCACGCATCCTCAGGCGCAGGTCACCATCATCACACCGCTGCGACCTGTACCGGTAGACCGAGGGTGATATGCCGGTCAGCTGGCAGACCTTCCTCTCGCTCAGCCCAAGACTCTCCGTAGCATACGCCACCGCCATCTTCCTCATCTTGGGCTTCAGAAGTTTTTTGACAGCAACTCCTTGAGAGCCCAGTTATCCAACGCCTGCTGGGCCACGATCTGTTTCAGACGCCGGTTCTCTTCCTCAAGCGACCTCAGCCTCTTCAGCTCGTTCACAGTCAGCCCAGCGTACTTGGCTCTCCACTTGTAGAAGGTGGCCTCGCTCATGCCGTGCTTCCGGCACAGCTCACCCGTCTTGGCCCCCGCCTCCGACTCCTTCAGGACACCGATGATCTGCTCCTCTGTGTACCTCTTCCGTGTCATCAGTCCTCCTTGTGAATCCCATTCTACCGGAGGACTCTACTTCCAACTGATACTGTTTTCGGGGGGAAGGTCACCTGGATGAGGTAGAGTACTGTTGGGAACCAGCAAAAGTGGCACACTTTGAGACCCGAGAGATGACGGGTTGGATGAAGGTCTGGTAAGCTCCCTGAGGGCCCTGTTGTGCTGTCTCCGCCGCGTTCTATTGTCTGAGTCGCTCCTTCCTCCGGCGCAGTATGTCCTCTCGCCTGCCCCTCAGCACGTCGGACGGCGTCACGTTCCCCAGGGCCTTGTGATAGCGCCGGTAGTTGTAGTAGCTGACGAAGGCCACGATGGCCGCCTCCAGGTCTGAGGGCAACTCATACGGCAGCTGGTTCACGTCCCGCTTGAGGGTCTGATGATAGCGCTCCAGCTTCCCATTGGTCTGAGGGTGGAAGGGAGCAGCCAGTATGTGCCAGATGCCCACCATGCCCAGGTAGTCCCTGAAGGCCCTTGACACATAGCCCGGGCCGTTGTCGCTCAGCAGCCTGGTGCGGTACGTTACGGAGACCTCGTCCATGCCAGTTCTGCCCACGGCCTCCTGCACAACCTCGATGAAGGAGTCGGATGTCATGTCACGCTTTAGCCTGTGGGCTATGATGAAGCGGGAGTAGTCGTCCATGACGGTGACCAGGTAGTAGTAGCCCCAGCCGACCACCCTGAAGTAGGAGGCGTCGGTGGCCCACATCTGGTGGGTCCGGAGGTCTTCCGATGGTACTCCTTGCCCGCAGCCAGTCTCACCTCAGGCCCCTTCACCAGTCCCTCCCTTCTCAGGATGCGGTACACCGTGGACTCCGACACCGAGAACCCCATGTTGTCGGTGACCCACGAGGCAAGCTGTCTGGAACTCAGCTCCGGCATCTCCCTCGCCGCCGACAGAACGTGGCCGACTTCCAGAGAGGTCAGTCAGTTCCATGGTGGCCTGCCTCTTCCCGCATCATCCTCGAGTCCTCGCTGCTCACTCCGTCTCAGCCACCGGTAGTAGGTGCTCCTGGGCACTCCAAGCTCACCGAGCGCCTTGCGTTTGGGGAGAGCAGAGGATGCGACCCTGGCCAGCACCTCACTCTTCTCCACGGCGCTCATCCTCTGGTACCGGTGTCGTCGTGGTGACCTTACCCCCGAAAACAGTATCAGTGACAAATAAAGTCCTCCGGTAGAATAGGAAAAGGAGGACTAGTGACACGGAGGAGGTACACAGAGGAGCAGATCATCGGGGTCCTGAAGGAGTCGGAGGCGGGGGCCAAGACGGGTGAGCTGTGCCGGAAGCACGGCATGAGCGAGGCCACCTTCTACAAGTGGAGAGCCAAGTACGCTGGGCTGACTTTGAACGAGCTGAAGAGGCTGAGATCACTTGAGGAAGAGAACCGGCGTCTGAAGCAGATCGTGGCCCAGCAGGCGTTGGATAACTGGGCTCTCAAGGAGTTGCTGTCAAAAAACTTCTGAAGCCCAAGATGAGGAAGGTGGCGGTGGCGTATGCTACGGAGAGTCTTGGGCTGAGCGAGAGGAAGGTCTGCCGGCTGACCGGCACATCACCCTCGGTCTACCGGTACAGGTCGCAGCGGTGTGATGATGGTGACCTGCGCCTGAGGATGCGTGAGTTGGCGGGCGAGCGTAAGCGCTTCGGCAGTCCCAGGTTGCACATCATGCTGAAGAGAGAGGGGCTGGTGGTCAACCACAAGCGCACAGAGCGCATATTCAGTGAACAGGGGCTTGCCCTGAGGAGGAAGAGAAGGCGCAAAGGGGCTGCCAGGGCTAGGGAGACCATTCCATATCCCGTGCGGTCTAACCAGCGGTGGTCCATGGACTTTGTCTCTGACAGTACGGTGACCGGTCGGCGCTTCCGGGCCCTGGCCATAGTGGATGACTACTCACGGGAGTGCCCGGCTATTGAGGTGGACACATCCCTGGGAGGCGCCAGAGTGGTCGGGGTCTTGGAGAGACTGGCGGAGACAAGGAGATTGCCTGAGGTGATCACCGTAGATAACGGTCCGGAGTTCGCGGGCAAGGTCATGGATGAGTGGGCATATCGCATGGGCGTCAAGTTGAACTTCATCCGTCCCGGCAAGCCGGTGGAGAACGCCTTCGCTGAGAGCTTCAATGGCCGGCTACGCGACGAATGCTTGAACACCAACTGGTTCATGAGCGTGAGGCACGTCAGGGAGGTCATAGAGAGCTGGCGGCAAGACTACAACGAGGTCAGGCCTCACAGCTCACTGAAAGGCAGGACACCCAGGGAGTTTGCTGAATCTACGGCCGGACTCTACTAGCCAGTGATGCTAATCTCGGGGTAAGGTTACTCCTTCTCGCCAGAGAAACGTTTCCGTTTGAAGAAGGGTGTAACGAGACCCCGGACCAGTTCTATCACCACTGTCTCGATAATAAAGCAACGGTATGAGGAGTTCTCATCCGATATCCCCTGACCCCGTACACAAGGTTGAAATTCCGGAAGGCCATTGCTACAATCCGAGAGCAAGACCTCTACACATCGAATTGGGGATATAGCTCAACTGGGAGAGCGCCGCGTTCGCAGTGCGAAGGTTATGGGTTCGAGTCACCCTATCTCCACCACAAATATGTGTAGGACACCGGGGTTTTGCTACTAGGGTTGTGAGACCGGTATAGTTGCGAAGAGTACCGGAATTCTCCCTCAAGAACTTACTAGCTGGAGGAAGCAATGCCTTACTTAATGTACGTTGCCCTGCAAGAGGACGACAAGATTTCGGTTCTTGAAATCGACCGGCAAACTGGAAAGCTAGCTCATCAGGCTGAGGTATCCATAACAGGCGGGCCGTCATCCTTGGCAATCAGCCCTGACCGGAAGTTTCTTTACGCCGGCTGCCGCGACACTCCTCAGATTGTCAGCTTCGAGATTGACCAGGCCAACGGGGGACTCACCCGGAACGGGAATGTGCCTTTGGAAGCTAATCCCACTTTCCTTTCCACCGACCGCATGGGGAAGTTCGTGCTGTCGGCCTACTACCAGGGCGCCCATGTGGGTGTGCATCCGATTGGCGATGATGGCTCGGTGGGAGCCCCACCTATCGAATGGGTGGAAACAGCCACCGGCGCCCACGCAATGCAGACCGACCCGACCAATACCTACGCTTTTGTGCCACACATCGCTGGCAATGGACCCAACGCCATCTTTCAGTTCAGGTTCGACCAGGACACCGGCCATATTGAGCCGAATGCGCCGGCTCGGGTGGACCTGGAAGAGATTCTAGGTCCCCGCCACTTCTGTTTTCACCCGTCCTTGGACATCCTCTACTTCTCCAACGAGCAGGGTTGCAGCGTGAGCTGCTTTCATCTGGACACCGGTCCGGGAACGCTGTCGCTGTTTCAAACCATGACCACCCTGCCTGAGGAGGGTTTCGAGGAGAGGAATACCTGCTCCCAGATTCAGGTCTCCGCGTCAGGGAGATTCCTTTACGCTCACAACCGGGGACATAACAGCATCGCTTGCTTCTCAGTAGATACGGCGACGGGAGAATTGACCGCCAATGGTATCGTCCCATCAGAGCCGATACCCAACGCCTTGTGCCTGGACCCCCAAGAGAAGTTCCTCTTCTCCGCCGGGCAGGAATCGGGCCGCATGGCCTCTTTCAGCATCAACCCGGACACCGGGAAACTGACGCCGTTGGAGACTTATCCGTTGGGCAACCGGCCGACTTGGGCGTCGATTGTACATTTACCCGGATAAACGGTGTGGCGGACAGAACCAACCACCTGCCCGGAAGTCTGTAAAGCGGCATTGCTTGCTCTTATCCACAGAACTGGTTAGGGAAGCAGAGCGGAGAAGTAATTCTGGCAACTGCGGCAGCGTCTCGTAATATTGGCGACGAGGCGCACGAGAGTTCGCCTCTGTCGGCCAGTGTTACTATTTTCGGAGTAATGTCACAACAACTTCACGCTTCCGCCTCGCCGGGAGCGACCGGAGAATGATCTACCAATATCAGGGACAATCTGGCAATGGCAGGTAGCCGGTTCAGCTTGAGGAGTAGGCCAGTGTCGAAAGTCACTTGGCCAACGCTAGCGCTTTGCCTGCTGGCAGCCTTGCTCACAGGCGCGGCTTGCGCCGGTCACGATCAGGGGGTGAAATGGGGATACGATGGACCGGGAGCGCCGGAACGCTGGGCCTCGTTGTCTGAAGAGTACGCAACCTGCGCCGACGGCCAGCGGCAATCTCCAATCGACATTGCCGGATACGGCCGGGGTGACGCCGCGCCCATTGCGCTCTCATACGGCAGCAATGCCTCAGCCGTCCGCAACGACGGCAGATTTGTGCACGTTGACTATGGACGCGGCAACACTCTTAGCGTGGCCCGGCGGACCTACGAGTTGAAGTCGGCTCACTTTCATTCGCCCTCGGAGCATCTGATAGACGGCGCAAGCTTTGCGGCAGAGCTGCACCTGGTCCACGCGGACGCCGCCGGCAACCTTGCGGTGGTGGGGCTGCTGTTCAGGCTGGGCGCACCCAGTCCCGTGGCGCAGGAGATTCTTGACGCCGCCCCGGCTGCCGGCGATACCGTCATCGAAGGTCTTGCGCTCAGCGCCAGAGACTACGTGCCGGGCGAGCTGGGCTATTATCGGTACGATGGCTCAAAGACGACGCCTCCGTGCGACGAACCGGTTGACTGGTATGTGATGCGCCAGCCGGAAACCATCTCTCAAGAGCAGATCGATAGCCTTCTGATGCTGAGCGACGGTCCCAACAATCGTCCTGTGCAGCCCATAGGCGACCGAGTGATAACAACCCTGCGCCACGCCGAAAATGCCCAGCCGGTCCCTGTTGCGTCAGATACAGTAACCAAGTGATGAGGGCGACATCATGAAGCATACGCAACCCCAAACCCAGCGGCCCTCTACGCCAGAGTGTCCAGCGACAGGCAGGACGTCGACCTGTCCGCGGCCGCCCAGCTTAGGGCGCTCAAGGACTTCGCCAAAGCCAACGGCTATTCCGTCGCCCGCGAGTACGTGGACGAGGCAGAGAGCGGCCGCGTCGTCCACAGGCCCTAGTTCAGGGAGATGATCGAGGATGGCAGTCAGCCGAAGGCTCCCTTTGAGGTCATTCTCGTTTGCACATTCTCCCGCTTCACCCGCAAGCGAGAACACGCCTACGCCTTCAAGTCCATGCTCAGGCGCAAGGGAGTTCGAGTCGTCTCCATCACCGAGCACGCCGACGACTCCCCCACCGGGATGCTCATGGAGGCCATGATCGAGAGCGTGGACAAGTCTTACTCGGAAAATCTCGCGCAGGACGTGACGAGGGGAATGGCGGAAGCCGCTTCAAGGGGCTTCTTCCTCGGCTCCAAGGCCCCTTCGGCTACAGGCGCATCAAGGTCAACGACGGTGCCAAGGAGCGTCCCACGCTGGAGATTGACCCGACGACCCCTCCGGTGGTGAAGGAGATATCCGAGAGCTCGCTTAGGGGCAACGGCCTTATGGAGATACGCAAGGCCCTGGACGACATGGGCGTCACCATCCGGGGCAAACGTTGGTACAAGTGACCTTCCCCCCGAAAACAGTATCAGTTAGAAGTGTGGGCAACCAGCAAAAATGGCACACTTTAGAACCCGAGAGATCAGGGTTCGGTTGGAGGTCTGGTAAGCTCCCTGAGTGCCCTGTTGTAGCATCTTCGCCGTTCTATCGTCTGAGCCTATATCTCCTTCCTGTACCCCGGGCATGCCTCTACCTACTCCCCGCGGCTATAGCCGTGATGCCGACGACGATGAGCGATGTCGATGTCAGCTTGGTGATGATGGCGCCCCGCGTCGTGATCTCGCCGAGCGCGCCCTTCCAGACCAGCGCGAGGACAGTGCTATAGACAACGAGGAATAACGCCCGGGTTCCGCTCAACGCAGTAACCAGCGCGGCGGGGCCCAGAGATAAGGCCCATAGCAGCAACAGCAGACCCACAGTGGCTATGATCAACTCGTTCATTGCCACGAACCGGAGCGCTGGGCTGCGCTCGCGGACAAAGTTTGAGATGTCGCGCCAGGGCGCCGGACGCAAGTTGAACAGCAAGAACACTCCCCCAAGTGACAGCGACCGGAGCGCATGCGTAAACAGCACGGCTAGGCCGTCAAGGGCGACCTTTCCGAAGATGTGGGAGCTGCCCTGCAGTGCGCTGGCGACCATGAGCAGGAGGAAGGAACGGTGAAGGAATAGCCGCCGAGACTTCGAGTCGATGCGCAGGGACAGTGAGATCGCTCCGCCCACGACTGCCACGATTGCGAGCCAGTCGCCCAACCCAATCTGCTCGCCCAGGAAGAAGAATGCGAAGAGCGCCGTGAAGATCGGCGCGCTCTGCATCACCGGGACGGTGCGCGAAACCTCCTCCTTAAATAGCACTTGCATGAATAACTGCCCGCCTAGGCCGAACAGCGCGCCGGAGGCCAGCGCCCATAGTACCAGGGTGACGGTCGCCGTATCGGGCACGCGTATGACCGCGAGCAGCGCGACCCCCACTGCCGTCTGCGCGATCCCGATTAGCAGAGGCAGCGTGCGGGGGGTATTCGCGTAGCGGTAGATGACGGTCTTATCGAAAATGCTGACGAGGGCCGATACTGCCGCTCCCCCTAGAGCGAGCCATACCCAATTCAAACTTTGACCGTAACGTCTTTCTGCCTGGCCACGTACCCCTTGGCGGCCCCGCAGGTCAGCTCGCTGACCACCACGGCTGAGTGCAGGACCTCTACAGCCAACCGAGCAGGCTCCCCAACTTGCTCATGCGAAGGCAGGGGCAGGAAGTAGGCCTTGGAGTGGAGGAGAGTCCTCAACGCCAGGCTGACTCTTCAATGATCTCGAACTCCTTAGACGGGGCGTCCATCTCATCCGCTTCTACCAGGGTTCGGTTTCCCATCAGATGGTTCGGCGAAGAGCCGTGGCGCCGACTCCTCCTCCCGTACCGTCCATTGGTCCAGCTCCCTTCAAGAGCAGCCTAGGTGCGGTCTGATTCGGGGAGTCTCTCTCCCTCTCACGCATTGCGAAGGGGCGCACACCAGCGCTAGCCTTGAAGTCAAACCCTGTGGGCGAGGTTTGGTTCATGTTGTATCACCTTCTACGGGCCCTGCTTTGAGGCGCACCGGGTTATCTTACTCGTCGTTCATGCAGCGGACAAGCCTATTCATCATCGCAGTCTCAGAAGTCTCCCGCACTCTGAGGTCGTCGATATTTATCTTGCGGAGTGACATTATCCCAAAGTTAGTATCACTGGCTAGGAGAATCCCGCCGTAATAGGCTCAATCCCCCTGCATCGGACGCGGCGTTAGTTGTCACAGAGCCACCACCAACTCGAATCTGGTACTGCGTTTAGTCAAGTACGGCCCACCAACGTGTACGGTAGACAGAACCATATTCGAGATGTGGCTCGGAGGACTGTGAGCTGCTGACAACCTACACTGCTGCGGCGGCTCGTCTCCTAGCTTGCCGGGAGGACTGCCCGGGAGGAGCCTCTTGCGCCGTTCAGGCCGGCGGCCGGCAGCCATAGCCGAGCGGGACGCCGCGGCCGCGGCGATTCATACCCCACCACGACCGTTCGATTCACCGCCTCCGCGGTGCTTGTGATATACTCGCGCCAGCCATACGCCACCATTGAGGCTGGCCGATGCGAATCTCGCAGCTCCTCTCATCCCTGATCTTGGCTTCGATTATTCTGGCCGTACTTGGGTGCGTCACGGCTCCCCCTCCTACGGCTGAGCGCAAGCCGACTGCCACGCCCGAGCTGACTGCAACTCTAGATGCGGCGCCAACTCTGCTACCGGCACCGGCGGGGTCTCCGGTTCCAGCCGCCACGTCTGCTCCCGCGGGCGCACCCACACTTGCGCCTGTGCCGACGGCCACTCCCGTACCTGGGCTCCAACCAAGTAAAGCGATCGCCTCCCTGGAATGGGTGGAAGACGGCATCAGTTCTTCAGAAGCTGCCCTTGTGGAGCAACTTGAGGTCGCTTCGCAATCGTCCAACAGTTACTTCCGGGCGCTGATGAACGCGCCGTGGGTAAGGCAGAAGACGGGCACCCACAGGTGGGATCGGGTCGTGGGCGGGCTCAATAAGCTGGCTACCGTGGATGAGTATGCCGCCATTCGGATTATGGAGCTTGAACTCGCCGAGACCGTGGAATATGCGGATCCGCCGGCAGTTGAGTTCATGCTTTCCATGGTGGCTCATGACCCAGAAGGCCTGAACCGGCTGCTCACCAACACTACCATCGGAGATGCGGCTCGCGATGGTGCAGACGGGTTCCTCCCGGTACTCTACCTGGACATGCACCAACCGGAGGCCGCGTCAATGGTAAGGGCGCAGCCTTGGGTCCGCGACGGGCTCGCAAGCGAGGACTTGCCGTTCGTCGTGGAGTTGGCGAAGATGGCAATGCAATTGCCCCAGGCGTTCCGGGCCGTGCTGCGCGAGAAGAGCGAATGGCTTCCGACGGCCCAAGGCGCAGATGCACTCCCAGAGCCGCTCAAGCTCATCAGCTCCATTGCCTCCGTAAACCAGGAAGCGGCGCTGCTCATCATTGACTTGCCATACTTGCAGCGCCTGGACGCGCAGGACTTCCTCGCGCTAGAGGCCCTGGCAGAGTCCAGTCCACAGCAACTGCGGGAGGTGATGTCTTACTCCGCGGTGACCTCCGACGGTGGGGCGTTCTTTAGCACCATCATACTCCTCCTGGACCTGCGCAAGAGGGACCTTGAAGCCTCTGCTCTGCTTGAGAGCCTGCCCTGGGTGCAAGAAGGCATCGTCCAACACCTAGCGGGCGCAGTTCCTGGCAACGCTGGACGGCTACGGCAGGACGCTTCGGATGTGTTGCAGCTTCTGCTACTGCTGGAGCGTGACCCTCCCTCCAATCGCGAGCTGTTCCTGATAGCAACCACGAGTGACTGGATGCGACAGGGCATGTTGGAACATGAACGAGAGGTGGTAACAGGCACGACCGCCAGGGACAGCGTGGTCCGAGAGTGGGCAGCGCGCTCGATCCGCGGGAATTCGCTGGACGCAATTGCCAGTTTGCCCTGGGTAAGAACCGGGGATCAGCGATACCAATACTCCAATGTACGTTCTCTGGTCAATCTGGGCGCTCTGGAAGACGACGAGCTCCTCCGGCTCATTCTGGACAGGCCATGGGTGGATGACGGGGTCAACGGGCTTGAAGCAAGGCTGATTCTAAGCGTCACCTCCGCCTTTTCTGGGACAACCAACACTTTCGACCTCGACCCATTTGAGTCAGTCGGCGACTACGAGCTAGGCGTGCGCTTGGTCTTACTCTTCCTGGAACGGCGCGACCCGGCTGCCAGGGACGCAGTAGAGGCCCTTCCGTGGGTCCAAGATGGCATTGACGAGTCAACAACGGGTTGGGGAGAGTTAGAATTCCTGGATAGGCTATTGTACACTTGGACACATTTGCGTGGGAGCACCACCAATCCGGAAGGTAAGAGTGGCGAGAGCACAAATCAGTTCTTGTACCTTTTGAACAGGCCCTGGGTGCGGGACGAAGTCGAAGAACATGAGAATTTGATGCTTCTAACGCTTGCAAATATGCCTACAGAACTATCGGGGCGGCTTCTACCGATGCCCTTCCTCGACTCCGTGGAGCCTGGCGAACGCGATTTGGTGTACGAGATCTACCGCGCCAGTGCCTATCAGCCCAGCACGCTCGAGAGGCTCCTAGCTAGGCCCGAATTCGCGGGTGGCTTGACGGATGACAACCTTGCGGAGGCTGTGGAGGTATTGCGCAGTCTAGTGACCTAGCGTGCCGCAAGACACACCCGTATGGAGCCTCTTGCGCGCTTTAGGCCGACGGCCGTCAGCCGTGGCGGCCCCGGTACCACAGCGCAAGGCTGAGCGCAAGCAGAATCGTCGCGCCTCCGCCAATGGTCACCACGCTCCAGGAAGAACTTTGCAGAGGCCCATCGAACCTTCCCAGCAGAGCCGAGAGCGCCAGCATCAGCAGCGTCGCGAGCAGCGCCGCGACCACCAGGCCGGCCAGCATGACGGCCTCGAACTTCGCAGCCGTATCCCTGTCCACGCGCTCGATTCCTTGCAGCAGCATCCGGCGGTCGAGCTGTCGCAGGCCGATAGCGCGGTAAAGCGCCGCCAACCCGACCAGGCTGACGAGAAACAGCGCCGAATCCCCGATCAAGGAGCGGTCATCCTCAACCACGAGGTCCACGTCGAAGAACTGGAGCCAGTCGATCCGGTTGTGCTCCCATTCGAACACCACCTGGGGCAGAAGCACCAACACGGCCATCAGCCAGAACGCTACCTGGCCTCGCCCAAGGCCGTGGAGTGCCCAGTAAAGCACGACACACAGAGCAACTGCCGGTAGCAGCTCCCACAGGAAATGGTCCGGAATCAGGCTGACAAACGGGAACAGTCCGACTAACGGACCGGAAAACGAAGTGTACGCAGGCAAATCGGCGGCGACCGAGGCCCGCAACGCCAGAACCGATGGCAGCAGCAGGCCTGCCAGCAGCAGGGATTCGGTTGCCGCGAATCGCGGCTCCAGCGTCCTCACGGCACTACCTGTAGACTCCGACGCTTCGCATGAGTACCGCGACGAACTCTTCTCGAGCTGGCTCCCACTCTATCACCTTCGCCCCGGCCCCCTGCAGGTCTCGCGCCACGACCCTGGTCTCCCACTTCTCCAGTCCCAACCCCTTCGATTCCGAATACGCCAGCTGTGGGTCCACGTGCACGACCTTAACCCTGCCTAGCTGCAGGGAGCGGCCGCCAAGTGCGGTCAACCTGCGTACCGCCGCCTTGAATCGCTCAAGTGACCCTGTAGATTCGCCCGGCATCGAGTAGAGGGCGTCCAGGCGCGTGATGATGAACACGTCCGGTCGCAGCCGGAATAGAAAGTTCTTGCATAGCTCTACGGACTGAAGCAGGTCCTGCTCAGGCGGGCCGGCCCTCAGCCTGGTCAGCAACTGGACCAGCCGGTTGAACTGGCTCATCCTGGAATCCGGCGCAAGCAACTCACCCGCGCCGCCGTAGGTATTGAAGGCGTAGGCGCCCAGCATCGATCCCCTTGGAGAGGTAGTACTGGGCAAGTGTTCCGGAGGCCTCCACCATGTTCTCCAGCGGATTGGACAGCGGCACCCCCACGTCCATGTAGTCCGCAACGTCCATGAAGAGCCACACCGCCTTTCTGGTCTCCGGCTCCGGTTCGTTGACCAGTGGCACATTGTCGGCGCCGACGGCGCGTGCGCTGGCCTTCCAGTTGATCCACTTGATGGGATCTCCCGGAAGGTAGGGGCGTATCTCCCGAAAGTCCTCCGTGGTTGCGCCCGTCTTGCTCAGGTAGTCCTGGTAGCGGATGTTCTTTCGGACCGCCCGCACCTCGTTCAGGCGGGTCACGCTTCTGATTCTGGGCACCACCGAGACCTCCGCGGAGGCGTCCGCATGCCCTGACTCTCCCCGGTTGACGCCGAATGGCGCCTGCGACTCCCAAGCGGTTTCCTCGAGGATGAACGCCCCCCGCTTGGGGAACTGGATCTGGTAAGAGACGTCGGCAGTCCGCCTTCCCGGCCACGTCCAGACCACTCGCAGGTTGCTGCCCGCCACCACCTGCGCCTCCGACGGAAGGACGTCGTGCACAATGACGGAGCCGATGCCGCTGCTGACCGTTACCTGCCTCTGCACGACAATCGTGTCGCCAACCCAGCAGGATGTCCGCGGGAGGCTTCTCCTGACGGAAGTCCCCGTGGGCGGCGATACGGCGGTGGTCAGCAGGACAGAGAGCAGAACGAACACCGCCCCGGTGAGAAGGACTGGATTGCCCAGCGACAGCCCAAGAAACAGCAGAACCAGGGAGAGGACTATCCAACCGGGGTGTGATGGTCCGAGCATCAGGAGGCTTCCACCCGTCCTATGTCACTGGGCACCGGCACCTGCTGAACGATCTCATCGATGACCGAGTCGCCACGTATCCCCTCCAGCGTGTCCTCTATGTTTAGAATGACACGGTGGGCCAGAACGTCCACGGCGACCATCTTCACGTCGTCTGGCACCACGAAGTCCCTGCCATGTATCAGCGCTATGCCGCGTGCGATCCTCAGCAGGGCGAGCCCACCGCGCGGACTCACACCGACCGCCACCCGCGGGTGCTCGCGGGACAGCCTTACCACCTGCGTAATGTAGTCCACGATGAGCTGGTCGGTGTAGACACCCGTCTCCACGAATCGCTGAATCTCCACAAACCTGCTCACGTCGACCGCAGGCTTGATATCGCCTGTCGGATCGTCCTTCTGCCAACTGATGCGCCGGAGGAGAATGTCGTTCTCTAGGTCGCTGTTAGCCGGGTATCCCGTTCTCAGCTTCAGGAGGAAGCGGTCCAGCTGGGCTTCAGGCAGCGGATAGGTACCTTCTTGCTCTATGGGGTTCTGGGTCGCGATCACCACGAAGGGCGTACCAATCGAAAGTGTCACCCCGTCGATGGTCACCTGGCGTTCCTCCATAGCCTCAAGCAGAGCGGACTGGGTCTTGGGAGGCGCCCTGTTGATCTCGTCGGCGAGAAGCACGTTTGTGAAGACCGGCCCCCGCATCATCTGGAACGTGCCCTCACTCTGGCGCCACACGTTTAGGCCCAGTATGTCGGATGGCAGCAGGTCAGGCGTGAACTGCACTCGCTTGGTGTCGCTGCCAATTGCCCGCGCGAATACCTTGGCCAGCAGAGTCTTGCCCAAGCCGGGGAAGTCCTCGAAGAGAACGTGTCCGTTGGCCAGGGCCGCGGCCAGCAGTTTTCGGAGCATCAGCCTGTTGCCAACAAAGGCCTCCGAAACACGGTCCAGGATCTGTTCACAGGTAAGCCGGGCTTCCTCTATCTCCCTTTCGTTCATTTGCGGCACTCCGATAGGTCAAAGGACGGCGTGGCGACTGACGGCATGACGTGCCTCCTCTCGGCGTCACCGGTCCGGTTTATGCCTTCGCAATGCGGTCCGGCGCTAGCCCGCTTCCTCACGCAGGGCTTCCTACTGTAACACGATCGCTTGGCATTGCCCCCGCCGACATCTGGGAGATCGCATCCTCCACGAGACGCAGCCTCTGTCCTCCGTCCGTCGTCGCGGCCAGTGAACGGCGTCCGGGCGACCAGAACCAACGCGGTGGCGCATCGGGAACCTCAAGGAGGTGGAACCACTTATCGACGGCTTGAGTCACGTCCTCGCCTCTCTGACAGTGCGCCGTGATCAACGCCACGGCCAAGGCGTCGACTTCGGTCCCATCCTCCAAGTAGGCGCGGGCGGCCTCGCGAAGTTGGTCCTCCCCAATAAGGCTCAGCGGTGGTGAGGGAGATGCCAGCGCAAGTATCCAGTTTCTTCAACGATTCTTCGAGCGCCTCTGCCCTACCGGCTCGTTCCCACTTCCTCACTCCTAGAAGGTTCCAGATAGTGCTTGGCGAGGCGGTGTTGCGCAAGGGCCGGCACACCTCCCGAATGGACTCGGCGGAGGCTTCGCTGCGGTACAGCAGCCCCATCAGGTAGGTCCACAGCGGTTTCCATTCGCCGCGGTACACAAATGCCTGGCGCAGCCCGGCCGTTAACTCCATTCGCCGGTCCGGCTTAGAATCCAGCGCCTGCCGGTGGTGAGACCAGTCCGTCCACGCCGGCTCCGCGGAGCCGGTGGCGCTCTCCACCGCCCTCAGGTGGTCCACGACCCGCGTGAGAACCACCAGCATGAGGACAAGCAGCGCTGCGTACTCGTAGAGTGGGGCTAGCCACAGGTACTCGTAAAGGACGGGGCGCAGTAGCAGAACGTAGAAGGCGATGTTCATGCCCAGCACAAGGGCTCGAAGCCTGGAGGCTGCGAGCCAGCCTGCGACGTCTGCGACTGCGCGATTGGAGGAGTCTTTGACGTATGCGGCCAGGTGCGAGAGCGCCAGGAGGTACAAGCCCGCGCCTGCAAGCGCGCCTCCCAGGACCAGGCCATGTCCCAAGTTCGACATGCTGGTGCCGGTGGCCCAGGCCAGAAATGCGACCGCTCCATACATGACCGCCGCCAGCATTGAGGAATACCGCCCCAGGATTTCGTCTGTCTGCGGCCGTGGCAGGCTGAGGGCGGTGACAGACACGAAGCAGAGTGCTGCGATGATGTATCTCCCGTCGAACAGGCTGCCGAAGACAGGCAAGACCTTGATTCCGGTCTGCTCGGTCACGGAGTGGTCCAGCAGCAAGGCGTTGATTACGGGCAGGTGATTGAGCACTACGAGCACCGCCAGAGTCCAGGCCGCCGATTGCGCCACCGGGCTCGCCAGTGCCAAACCCTTTACTGCGATCCGTCCATAACGTCCCGGTACTCCGATGCCCGAAACTCTTCGCATCACAGTCGCCGCGTACGATATCAACAAAGCCTGGGTGAGCACAGCCATTAGCTGAGCAGGGTTGAATTCCAATGCGGTCGCAACTACGCCGGACTGGGAAAGCGCTACGTTCACAATCAGGTACAAGAACAGGTGCATTGTCGGGAGCCCGACAACCCTATCGACGACGGGCACGAATACGCCAATGGCACGGAACAGCAAGAAGGGCAGGAAGACGGCGGCCGCCACGAGGATGAGCGTCCTCAGCAACGACAGATAGGACTCTATCTCCACCGATGCGCGGCCGGCGAGCGCAGGTTCCACCGCGGACGGCAGAGCAGCGACGGCGAGGATCAGCGCAGCAACCCATGCGCCTTCCGTGACAATGAGGGCGGCTCGGAGTCTGCGCAGGTCTCTATCCGGTCGCGCCGCCCCGAGAACATTGCGCAAGGTGGATGAGCCATAAGAAAGTCCAAGCGCCAGTCCCAACCACAGGAGGACCGTTGAGCCTTGCACGTCGAATGCCACCTGGAGGACACCGCTGTCAGCGAGAAACACGTAAGCCACACCAAAGGCGACAAGCCTGACAAGGGGAAACTTCAATAGTGTGAGCACGTCCGGCCGTGCTTCGGCGACGGCACGAACCAGCACAAACGGAAGCAGGAGCAAGACACCCCAAAATGCGAGGGAGCCGAATGCCTCAAGGTATGCGGTAAGCGAGGCAAGGTCCGGGCCGCCCGGGCGCTTGGAGATGGTGGCCGCCAGTTCCGATGCCAGGGACAGTACGCCCAGAACCAGCACCATCCGCCCCAGGTCCAGCGGCAGTCTCGTGAGCACAGATGGAGCGGACGCAAGAAGCCGCCGTGGGGTCTCCTTGTCGCTGGTTTCGGACAACAACGCGTCGGCTCTCCTTCCGGCAACTGTCTGGCGCGCCAGGAGCAGGAGCCTGTTGAGCAGCATTAGACCGCATCCCAGTGCGATTGGGAGAGCAAGGTAGTGAAGGTCCAGGCCTGTCCAGGCAGCCACGGGCCCGCCCGGCCCTCCGAGCAGAAGCCACGCGGCCAGGATGACAGCGGCCAGTCCGAATGCCATCAAGAGCAGGCTGCGGTTTGTGACGGTGCCTGTCACGACTCTAGGCTCCCAGTACCGTCCGCCATGCGCGGTACATGGCTTCGTAATGGCGGCGAGAGATGAGGTGCTCGCTGTAGTCCGCTTCCTCAAACCTGGAAATGAGCTCGTCAAGTGACTTCTGGTCCACCGGAACACCCTCCGAAACCAGCATCAGCTCCACCTCCCTGGGCGTGGACTGCTCCGTTATGCCGGCGACGCTTACACCTGCCCACTCCAGAAAGACATTGTACAAGGAGACGATCTCCTCTCTGAAGTCCACAATCCTGAATGTGTGAGTGCTCGAAGCCGGCAGGTGGATGTCGTCGCCCTCGAAGTCGGCCGACACCCAGTACTCTCCCGGAGCACTGAAAGTCCAGCTCACGTCGCAGCGCCCGGGCTCGCCGGTCACGAGTTGCGAAGGCTCATCGGCGCCGCCATGTGAGACGGTGACAGGCGCTCCAACGATTGCCTGCCCTCCCAAATCGGTCAGAGTAATAGTTGCGAGCACATCCTCGCCCGTGCCCCATATGTCCGGCAGGTCTGTAGCTGCCTTGACGGAGTCGATCTCTAGGTTGGCCTCCTGCCGGACCTCGACATCTTGATCTTCGACGCCTTCGTCATCGCCGGGCAATTCAATGGAATCGGCGGGAGGCTCTGTTCTGGAGCGCAACCGCCCGACCACCACGGATACGGGGAGTGCCATCAGCCTTTGGCGTGCCAGCGTGGCTGCGACAGTCACGGCCAGCAGGGCGGGCAGACCCACCCAGAGCAGCCAGTTGAATCCCCTGGGTACGGGTTGGACCGCCAGGACGAAAGTTTCGGAGTGTGGCATGTGCCGGCTGTCCCCTTCGAAGGTGAACGTAAGTGGGACCAGGGCCGGCTCCTCGGATTCCGGCACCGCCACCTCGAAGAGCGCGACTCCCTGGTCGTCGGTGACCGCCTCCACACCCTGACTTGAGCGAAGCGCCGCTCTCGGAATTCCCGCCCCCTTGTCGTCTAGGAGGGTCGCGCTGAGCAGGGTTTCCTCTCCGGGGACAGACCCCTCCGCCTGTTCAAAAGATAAGCTGGGTGCAGACATAATCACAACGGGAACGGTCACGCTGGCGCCAATCTCCTCCGCCGAAACCACGATCTCGCTTGTGCCAAGTGGCAGGCTCGTGGAGACGTGGTAGTCGTAGGTGAACGCACCTAGCTCATTCGACCTAAGACTATGATCCTCGTCGATGGTCACCGGTACATCGGCCAGTGGAATGCTGCCAACCAGAACGGTGCCGCGCAGGACGGTCATGTCGCCACGCGCCACGGGCTCAAGCGCCTCAACCACGATCCGCGGGAGGCCGACGGCGACTTCCAGGCTTGCGCCGCTCGGTCCCAGGTGGTCTGTGCCGGCGAAGTCCACCTCGATGAATAGCTCAGATTCGCCCGACTGCTCCGATGCGATGCGGTCAAGCTCCGCAATGACCTCCCAAGTGAATCTGCCTTCCGCATCCGTCACGAGCGTCAATGGCTCCTCCCCGGCCACCATAATCTCTGCGTCCGGCACCGCGCGCCCGTTTCGCTGCAGAAGCGTACCCATGACCTCAAACGATTCTCCGTCCCTGACGCCCTTGGGCCCTCTGAGGGTCAGCAGAGTGGGCGCCGCCACGCGGAAGGATATGCCCGCGGTGCTTGACCCCAGGCTGCCGCCGCCGGCAAAGCTCCCCGTGAGGGAGTGGAGGCCGGTCTGCTCGAAGGAGGCGTGGTGGTACTCGAAGCCGCCGTTCCTGTCCGTCGTCACGGAAAACGTATCGCGTTCCAGGCTATTTTTAATAGTGAGCTCCAACTCGCCGGTGGGAGTGGCCGTTTCGGATTCCAGCCTGCCCACAAAGGTTGCTCCCTCTCCCTGCTCGATGAGTCCCGGCCCGTCGATGGTCAGCACTACACCGTGCTGTGACGACAGGCGCGCGGTCCCGTTGGAGGACAGGACCGACCCGTTTCTCCGGAAGGTGGCGCGAGCGGTGAACTCGCCCGCCTCATACAGGGTGTGGCTGAATTCGAAGTAGCCCAAGTGGTTGGTGGCCACTGTCTGCTCCTGGCCGTCCCCGACCTGAACGTATACATCCTCTCTCACCAGCGGCGCCCCGCGCACATCGCGCAGCTCGCCCGTGACGGTGAACTCCTTGCCAACGTCCACCAAGGCGGGTGCGCGGAGGACGGTCTCAGTTGGGAGGGTCACCTGGAAGGTAAGCCTGGCGGTGCTGTCCAGGACAAACTCGGTATCCTCAACCTCCACTTCCACCCAGTGCGCTCCGGCGGTCGTGAAGGTCCTCGAAAAGGCAAACAGACCCGACTCATCGGTCATAACCGAAGGTGCAACGGTGCCGTCCACGGTCACGACCAGCTCGCGCCCGGGCAGCGCTTGGCCGGTGTCCTCGGACAGCCTCCCGCGGAAGGTGGCTTCAACGTCCACCGTGATCTCCGATGGCCCGGTCAGCTCGAGCCCGCTCCCGGAGTAGACGGTGATGTCCGGGTCGCTCCACGACTCGTTGTATTGGTCGTTGCCCACGGCACGAGCCAGCAGCTGGTAGTCGCCGAGTTCAACGTTTGCGGGGAGAGTCACCTCGGCCTGGTAGCCGTTCGCAGTGGTCATACCACCCCCGACCCACGTGCCGCCGTGTTCCTTGGTCTCGTTCACGAAGATGTCCACCAGCAATCCGACAACGTTCTCCCCGTCCTCAGTTGTAACGTTGCCACCCACCACGAATGGCTTTTGCCTACGCACCTCAGAAGGCCACTGCGTAATCGTTGTAAAGGTGTCCTTCGGGGGCGGCGGCACATCCCTTGTGCCTCCTGCACCGGTATCGTCTGTGTCAACCTCTACGGTATCTTCGCCTAGCTCAGCCGCACGCGAAGGCGCCCCACCCGATGCCGTTGGCTCGAACGTCACCCACCCAATCCCCTCAAATGGGACCTCTGCCCACTGGTGTCCCTGTATGAGGAACACGGTTTGGACTCCCTCCGTAGCCCTGATGGCCCAGCCGGACACCACCCTTACAGGAATTCCAACGGATCGAGCCAGCACCGCAAAGGCGCTGCTGAACACCCCGCACGTTCCCTCGCGATGGTTGAACAGGAACCAATCCATCGGGTCACGGCCGGGCGGCGGGTTTTCACGCCCAGTGCCATCTGCGAACCTATAGGTGTAGTTGGATTTCAGGTATCCTTCAATCGCCTTGGCCTTGGCATACGTGGTTGAATACCCAGCCGTGATGCTCAGTGCCAGCTCGCGGATCCGCTCGGGCAGGTCTTCCGGCAGCTGCGTATAGGTGGGGTCAGAAGCAACGACGGCAGCGGCATGCTGCGCAGCAGTATAGGTGGGAATCTTAGCGGTCCATGAATGGGTCTCCGCCGACCCACTAGTGTAGAATGTGGAGCTGAAGGGATATATCGCCCCTCCCCGGTCCGCCGACTGCAGATGCAAGGAAGTCGGCGCTAGTCCGGCAGCTATCTCCGTGTATTCTCCTGCCGGTTTGATGCGAATCCGGTCTTCGTATGTGCTGTCTGAGCCTTCAAAGAGCCCAAATAGAGAATCCGTTTCCCGCCTGTATGCGGGCAGTGAGGCAAACTGACTCGAAGGGCTGGCCTGTTGGTCACCTACCGTAGCTGGCACACTCTCTCCGGCCGCGTATGGAACGGAGACTGGGTCCAGACGCCTCCAGTGGCCCCCCTCATAGACGTCCCCGACCGAGGTTCGCAGGTAGTTCGTATTTGCAGCCCCTTCAACTGTAAAGACCGGAATGTGCGGAGGCTTGGTAGCCTGTCGAGTTGTTCCTCCCGGAAAGAATGTCAGCTTGCCGTCCTTGCGTATGACGGCCGCCCCGTTCTCCAGCCGGATCACTTCTGCACCCTGCTCCTCCAGCTTCTCCAGCGCCGACTCCCGCACTGCCGGATCACTGCTATCGAGCGCTGCCCACGGGTCGTCCTGGGCGCTATCGGCGCCATCACCATTCGCCATTCCCGCCCTGTCGGGAGCCCCACCCGACCCCGTGGGCTCGAATGTCACCCATCCAAGCCCCTCGAATGCCACCTCTGCCCACTGATGTGCCTGGTCCAGATAAACGGTTTGCGTATCGTCCGTGGCAGAAATGGCCCAGCCGGAAACCACCCTTGCAGGAATGCCCACAGACCGGGCCAGCACCGCAAAGGCGCTGCTGAACACCCCGCACGTGCCCTCCTGGTGGTCAAACAGGAACCAGTCGGCTGGGTCCCGCCCGGATGGCGGGTGATCGTCGGAACTGTCCGCGAATTTGTAGGTGTAGTTGGACTTCAGGTACTGTTCAATCGCCTTGGCTTTGGCATACGTTGTATCATGCCCGGAAGTGATGCTCAGCGCCAGATCCCGAATCCGCTCCGGCAGGTCTTCCGGCAGCTGCGCATAGGTGGGATCCGACGTGGCGGCGGCTGCGGCATACTGCGCCTCGGAGTAACGAGGAATCTCAGAGATCCACGATAAGTCTGACATGGATGCACTCGTGTAGAATGTGGCGCTGAAGGGATATACCTCCCCTTCCCGGTCTGCCGACTGCAGATGCAGAGATGTTGGCACTGGACCGGATGCCAGCTTCGTGTATTCCCCGGCCGGTGAGATGCTAATCCGGTTGCGGTAGTAACTCCCGGTATCTTCAAGGAATCCAAATAGCGATTCCGTTTCCAGCCTGAAGTCTGGCAGCGAAGAGAATTGGCCCGAGCGACTCGAATGCAAGCTCCGTACTGTATTGGGAACGCTGAATCCAGCAGTGTATAGGATTGTCACCGGGTCCAGCTGCCTCCAACTACCCCCCTGATACAGGTCGCCGACCGCGGTTCGCAGATACCTCGTATTTGCTGCACCGCTGACATCGAAGACGGGTATGTGAGGAATCCCGGAAGACTGCTGAGTGGTTGTTCCGGCAATGAAGTCCAGTTGTCCGTCCCGGTTGAGTAGAAGTGACCCGTTCTCCAGCCGGGTTACGCCGCAGCCCTGTTCCTCCGAGGCAGCCTCGCCCCTTATCGGATTATATTCATATATGTCGGCCCTCAACGGCGCTCCTCCAGGTGTAGAGTCAAATGTGACCCAGCCGGGGCCATCAAACGCCACTTCCGCCCACTGATGCGCCTGGTCGGAGCAGACGAACTGACTCTCGGTACCAACCGTGATTGCCCAGCCCGAGACCACCCTTGCCGGAATACCGACCAGCCTGGCCAGAATCACGAATGCGCTGCTGAAGCTGCCGCTCGTTCCCTCCCTGCTTTCGAACAGGAACCAGTCAACGGGGTCTCGACCCGGCGGCGGAAGCGACGTGGCGCCGGGGTCGGCAAACCGGTACGTGTACTCGGATTGCAGGTACTGCTCGATGGCCTTGGCTTGTCCGTAGGTTGTGGACTGACCTGAGGTTATTTCGGTTGCCAGGTCGCGGGCGCGCTCCAGCCACGGACGATCCTGCAGCTCTGCGTAGGGGTAATTGGGAGACGTAGGCCACTGGTCTGCTGAGTTCAGGTCAGCAGGACTAAAGTCGTGAATCTCGGAGACCCATTCATAGGAGGAGCTAGTATCTGTGATGACGAATGTCGCGCTGTTGGGCCAGTAGGTTCCAAGGTCGGAAATGGACTCAAGGCGATAGGAAGTGGGCGCCGATCCGGGAAGAATGGCTCCGGAACCTCGAATGGGAGATACGGATAGCCGGTCCCTGTACACGTCGGCTGCATCCACCGTCCTCCGTACATCGGCCCCCGACGCGCCTGTTCCCGCATCGCCGAGGAAAGAACTGAGCTGGTCCTTAGACAGCCAGACTCCGTCGACGTAGTAGTCGCCCACGGCGGCCCGAAGAAGGTTTGTGTTGCTGCCTCCCTTCAATTCGAACACGGGCGCTCCCGGAGTTTCCATTGCTGTTTCGGCCGTTGTCCCGGGAATCAACGCGAAATACCCGCCGGTCCGCGTCAGGAGACCAAGCCCGTTCTCAAGCCAGGTGAGCTCACCCATGCTGCCCAACGCGGTCAGCGCCGCGCTTCGCACCTCCTCGTTGGGGTCATACAATGCGATGCTCAAGGCGGGTATGGCGTCGGTAAACTCGCGCTCTCCCAGAAGCTGGGAGGCCGCGGCTCGCTCCACAGCCAGCCGCGAACCCTCCAGAATCGACACCACGTGCGGGCTGCTCCATTGCGTCAGTGCGTCGCCGGCTGCCTGCCTGATGGACTCAGCTTCGTCCTCAGATCTGGCAACAATCAGGGGTCTCAGGGCCACGTCTGCCCTGATCCGGCCCAGCGCCGTCGCGGTCGCGCTGCGTACCGGGCTGTCCGGGTCGGAGCCGAGTATTGACACCAGCTGCCTGGCGGTCCAGGCGGTGTTGATAATGCCAAGCGAACGCACGGCAGCCTCTCGCACGGAGGCGTCCACGTCCGCGGTCGCCGCCAGCAGCAGTCCTCCCTCCGCTCTGTTCTTGCCGATGTGCGCCAGACCATCTGCGACCTTCACCCTGACGGGTGCGTACTCGTCCCTGGACAAGGCCTGAAGGAAGGGTTGCACCGCTCTCACGTCCCGCAGCGCATTGAGCGCGCTTGCCGCCGCAGTCCTCATCTCCGGGTCCTGGTGATTCAGCAGGATCCAGACCAGCATATCGAAGTCCAGCTTCTGCAGTGCAACCATTGAAGCCTGGCGAACGTCCTCATTCAGGTCGTTTTCCACAGCCTCAACCAGCCACGGCAGCACCTCCTCGCCGCCTATCTCGCCCATTGCCTCGGCCGCCTCAATCCGGTCCTCCGGTTCTTCGCTCCCCGTCAACAGCTCCACAGCGAAGTCTAGGTTGATCTTCTCGACTTCTCCAAGCCGGGACGCTCGGGAAGCAGGATCGAAGGTGACCCAGCCCACGTCCTCCAGTGCTATTTCGGCCCAATGGTGGAACTGCTGCGCGTAGACTATCTGCACCCCCTCAAGCTCTTCGATGACCCACCCGGACACCACCCTTGCCGGTATCCCTGCCGCTCGCGCCAGAACCACGAAGGCGCTGCTGTAGCTGACGTCATCTCCGGCGCGGTTGTCGAAGAGGAGCCATTCGACGGGGTCACTGCCCTCGGGAGGCTGCTCACCCTCGAATTCGCTGGACAGGTAGGTCAGCTCCTCTTCCATGAACAGCATGATCTGATTGGCATTCAGGAATGGAGACTTGCTGACCCTGAACTGCTCAGCCACCTGACGTATGCGCTCGGGGAGGTCATCCGGCAGCTGCAGGTACGCCTCATCAGTGGAGGCCTCAGCCCCGACAAGGTCCGCCAGCGTGAACTGCGGCACGGAGGACGACCATTCGTACTCGGATATGCGTCCGGGCACGGTCAGAGTGGCGCTGAAGGGGTCGTACGAGCCCGCGGTATCGATGCTGGCAGGATACCGGGAAATGGGCACGACGCCGGCCTCGATTGCTCCGGCGTCTTCCAGTGGGAATACCCGTATTGCATTGGTTTCAACGCTGGACGGTGTGACGAGAGGGCTGCCGAGAAGCGCCGGGCTGAGTCCACCGGTTGTGGCGAGGTCAGGGTTCTGCACGTCGAGGCGCTGAATCATGGCCTCTATCTCATCCTCGACCGCTACGCCCGGGCCAACCGGAAGGCTTTGCGAGTCGAGCTGTAGCCACTCGCCGTTCTCGTACACGTCGCCTGTGGCCACGCGCAGATACCTGGTGTGGGCCGCGCCCGCAACCCGAAACACAGGCTGGCGAATCCCCTCGTCGCCAGGCGATGGCAGTCCCTTCCCGGACGATATTGAAGTCGCGTCTTTGCGCGCTGCGCCGTCCAAAGGGTCTGTCCCGGACTGCGAAGACGTCCCGGGAGTCGTCTCGTCCCCCGGCGTCTCGCGCGTCCTCATGTACTTCTCCACCACCGAGGCGAACGCAGCCGACTCCTGCGGCCTGATCGTCCTCTCGAACAGGTCCAGGCCGTCGAGAGACCTGGGATTCAGAAAGCCGAAAGCGAGTCCGATCACCAGCCACACAACCAGAACAGCCACCAGCGACCTGCGGTTGACAACCCCTGCAATGGCAAGAGAGAAGAAGATGGCGGCAAGCGCCACCAGTGCGCCGGACTCCAGCAGTGAGCCCTCGACCACGTGCCGGTCGTAGGAGAGCCTCCTCTCCAGCACACCGGAAAACGCCAGGTACGCCCCGCCCGCCAGGATAGCGGCTGATGACAGCGTTCCCAGGACGAAAGCCGGCGAAAGCCGGAAAGATGAGCGAGCGACAGGCCAGCCCAGAGAAGTGATGAGCACCACCGCAGCGAGAACTACGGAGACCGCGAAGGCCGAAAACTCGAGCAGCGCCACTCCGGTCGGAACGCCCTTGAACTCTTCCGGGTTCGGGCTGCTTGCCAGTATGTCTCGGGGAGCTGTCGAGACCAGGGACGCCAGATAGTCGAGCAGCCAGAAGAAGCCGAGCAGGGCCGCAGACAGCATCAGGAGCAGCCTGATCTGGCCCGTCAAGCTTCCGGAGAGTGGCCAAGAGATGCCTGTTATCAGCCGTCGCATGATGAGATCTTCTTTGTGGCCGGCTGGTAGCGAATTCCGTCCTGCTGATCTGCTACGAACACGCGACTAGGAAGAGCCCAGATAGATGGTTTGAAGCGATCGACCCACGCCCGTTTATGGCGTTGCGCAAATGACCCTACCCACCGCGCATATTACATCCCGCCACTGGTACCTCGCAAGGCAGAAATCTCAGTTGGTGCAAATGATACGGTTTTGAATGAACTATCCTTAGGTCTAATCCACAATACATCCGGAGGAATTAGGCACCGAACACGGCATTTGCCAGCCTTACGCCGACTGCCGTACCAGCAAGCACCGCTGGTACACCGTGTTCAATGACCACATCAATCACTTCGACAATGTGCTTCGCCGGGCTCCACGCTAGTCGCCAAATATGGAATTAGCAGCCCGACACATAAGTATCGGCATGGTAGTCGTCCTTGGACGCCAGCAACTCCCTAGCGTGAGAGTCATATACCCGAAGCTCTCCGTTACCCATGGCCCCAAGCATTAACTGGATTGGCCGGACGTCCTCAGTAGCTCAGATGACTTGCTCTATCTTTTCCTTTCCCGGCCCCACAATGTACAGCCCTACCGCGCAGCCCAGGGCAAAGAAGTGATTCAAGCCCCGGCAGCCCCAAACTGTTGTGAGCCGGCCTACGGCGAGAAGTGAGCGGTCTACGAGAGCGAGAGCGGCACGGCAGCCCTGGTGTTCGCCTTCGGGCCGGTGGCGGAGCCGAGCTTCTTGGACGAGGGCATCGCGGTGCTGGCCAACACGCTGGAGCTCAACAGCGGCGCGATTGCGTCGCAGGCGACGGGCGCGGCGGCGCTGGATCACGCCGGTCTCGACCACGACCCGGTGCACAAGGTAGACCACACCCCGGCGCACAAGGTGGACCACGCCCCAGCGCACAAGGTGGACCACGCCCCAGCGCCGGAGGAGAACGCTCCGCCGGTGTTCAACCCCGATAACTACAGCTTCTCGATAGCTGGGTCGGCAGAGACGTGGGAAACCATTGGTTTAGTCTCTGCCTCCGACCCGGACGCCGGCGACACTGTCACCTATTGGATCACGGCGGGGAACGGCGCTGGGCGGTTCGAGATCGACTTGTACTTTGGCGAGATCATGGTTTGGGGCGCGCTGGACCACGAGAAGGTCCCGACCTACACCCTGACGGTGGAGGCGCGGTACGGCAACGACAACGGTCGAAATCAGCGTGACGGACGTGGCCGAAGAGTGAGGGATGCGGCGGGGACCCGTCGCACCACAGCCTTAGCGGGCCGCGATGCTTCCCTGGAAGCTTGCGTCCCGTTGCGTTCGGGATCGCGGTCTGCTATTGGATGTGTTGGGCAACTCAACTGAATTCCTCATATATCAGGACCTCCCACCGAAAAGTTCGCAATAGAGCCTGTCTCAGAAGTCTGTGAGAAAGCTAGGGTGTAGACTGTGTGGTGCAACACCGGGACAGGAGCGAATCGGATACCTCTTCGAGATATGGACCGAGAGCAGATGTGGCTGTTGCCGCCGTCGCTCGACGAGTTGTTGCCACAGGATCATCCGGCGAGGTTTGTGGCGGAGTTCGTCGCCGCCTTGAACAAGGAGGACTGGGCAGAGCTTGGCGTGGACATAGATGGCGATTCCATGGGAGCGCCAGCGAACCACCCCCGTGCATTGTTGAGCGTATGGTTGTACGAGTTCATGACGGGAGTGCGCTCCTGCAGGAAGCTGGAGGTGGCCTGCCAGGATCAGATACCGTACCTGGGGCTGACCGGGTGGCAGCACCCCAACCACAATACCCTGTGGCGGTTCTACAAAGGGCATCGGCAGTCTATGAGGAAGCTATTCGAGCGGACGGTAAGCACGGCGGTAATGATGGACCTTGTGGATTTGGCGGTCCAGGCGTGGATGGGACGAAGGTAGCCTCCAACGCATCGGTGAACAGGAACTACGATGCTGCGGGACTGAGGGGACTGCTGGAGCGTCTGGAGCGGGCAATAGCCGACCTTGAGGCTCAGAACGAGGCGGGAGAAGACGCTGCCATTACCCGCCTGCCTGAGGAATTGGCCGACAAGAAGGTTCTGAGAGAGCGGGTGAGGCAGGCGATGGCTGACCTCGCCAGTCAGAAACGCCATAGTCGCATCAACCTGACAGACCCAGAGGCCCGGGTGACGAAGGGTAGGCATGGTGGAATCGTGGCTGGATACAATGCCCAGGCGATGGTCTCGGCTACGAAGACGGAAGAGAGCACATCCGGCATGTTGGTCACCGCAGTGGACATGGTGGGTGAGGTCAATGACAATGCCCTACTTATGCCGATGATGGAGCAGGCCGAGGAGACAACGGGAACGATGTCGCAGATGACCTTGGCCGACGCCGCATACTTCGCCGCCAGCCACCTGGCAGAGTGCGACCGTCGCGGTCAGCAGGTCGTGGCCTCAGAGGCACGCCAACGGTTCCTCAAAGACCCATATCACAAGGACAGATTCACCTATGACGAGTACAGTGACAGCTTCAGGTGTCCCCAGGGACAGACGTTCGCGTTCGTCCGCATACAACATGTGAACGGAGTCCCACTGCGACTGTACCGGGCTGCAGGTGCTGTCTGTCAGGCGTGCCCAGCTCTCAGAGCCTGTACCAAAGCCAAGGAGATTGGGCGAAGCCTAGCCATAGAGCCGCACGATGAAGTGCTACGTCGCCACCGCGCCTGAATGTCCACCTAGGCAGCCAAAGAAGCTCACATGCTGAGAAAGCGGCTGGTCGAGCCGGTCTTCGGAATCATCAAGGAGCAACGGGGCGCAAGGAGATTCCTGCTGCGCGGCCTCTCCAACGTGACGGCCGAGTGCACCCTCATGGTCACCGCCTTCAACTTGCGCACACTTCGGAGGATGTGGAGTTCCTCCGTCCATCTTCAGCCCTCTACCTGACGGTCCCGAACCTCGTCCCGTCTCACGTTTCGTGAACTGAGGCGAATTGTGTCTTTACCCTTTTCGTCTGATCAGACTGGCAGCAATGGTCTTCTGAGACAGGCTCAACGAGACACGACTCAGCGCCGCGGGACCCCTCCATCGCGATTCAAAAAGAGAGAGGGGCTCAGTGAGCCCCTCTCTTGCTTCATTCACCAGGTCTGCCTAGTTGGTTGGTGTTGCGTCTATCTCCTTCTTACGAAGAAGAAGATGCCCGCTCCCGCCGCCACGAGCACCAAGATAAGCACGATTACCAACACCGGGAATCCGCCTTCATCCTCGGGCTCCACGGGCGCGGTGGTGGCCGTCGCAACCGGCGCGCTTGTGGCCGTTGGCGCAGGCGTTGGCGCTTCAGTTGGTACGGGCGTCTCCGTCGGCTCCGGCGCCATCGTTGGCGCTGTGGTGGCCGTCGGTGCAGTTGTAGCCGTCGGCGCTGTGGTGGCCGTCGGTGCGGTGGTAGCCGTCGGCGGGGTTGTGGCCGTTGGCGGCATCGTCGGCTCCGGCGTGGGCGGTATCGTCGGCTCTGGGGTTAGCGGTACCGTCGGCTCCGCCGTGGGCGGTACCGTCGGCTCGGGAGTGGGCGTCGCCACTTCGTCCACCTCGGTGACGCTGATTGTAACTGTGGCTATGTCCGCAGCGCCGTCTGGGTCCGCAGCCCTGATCACGACGCTGTAGCTATTCCTGGTTTCATAGTCCAGGACCGTCCCAGCGCCCACAGTGATCTGCCCGGTGCTGCTGTCTACGGCAAAGAAGTTCGCGTCGTTGCCCGACAGGCTGTATGCGACAGCGTCGCCGTCTCGATCCGTAGCGGACACGGGTTCGCCCACGTTGGTTCCCTCGGCTGCACCCTCCTCTATTGAGCGCTCTTGCTCGATACCACCGACGAACAGAGGCCGCAGGTTGTCAGGCACAGACGGTACTTGCGTTGCTGCTGGCTGCGATACCTGCGTTGCTGCCTGCGTTGGCGGCGACGAGATCCCAACCCTGATGCTGGAAGCGCCGCCGACCGTATGGTCCATCCTATCGCTGTCCCTGAGTGTTCCTCCGAAGGTGTAGGTCTCGGTCGAGTCCGGTGCGGTTACGGTGTACGTGAAGGAGGTATCTCCCTGAAGGGTAAACCGGACTTGGTTGTTGACAAGCTCAGTAACCTGCGCGGCGTCCAGGCTGCTGCTCACGTAAGTAAAGCCTTCGGGTAGGCTTTCGGTGACCCCCCCGGCCTGGCCGTAGTTCGATGCGGTGATGGTCACCACCACCTGGCCGCCGGGATCCACCGATGCCGAACTGAAGGAACGCGTCGCATTGGGTCCTTGGACCGTGACGCTGGTTTCCCCGCCCACGGTGTGGTCGTTGAGGTCGTCGTCCCTAAGGGTGCCGGAGAAGATGTAGGGGCCGGGTGCGTCGGAGGCGGTGACCGTGTACGTGAAGGAGGTATCTCCCTGAAGGATAAACCGGACTTGGTTGTCGCCAGGCTCAGAAACCTGCCCGGCCTCCAGGCTACTGCTCACGTAGGAGAAGCCTGCAGGCAGCGTCTCCGTGACGCCCCCGGCCTGGCCGTAGTTCGATGCGGTGATGGTCACCACGACCTGGCCGCCGGGATCCACCGATGCCGAATCGAAGCTCCGACTGGCGCTGGGAGTCTGCACGTCAGAAGGGGTGTTGACCGTGACGCTGGTTTCCCCGCCCACGGCGTGGTCGTTGAGGTCGTCGTCCCTAAGGGTGCCGGAGAAGGTGTAGGGGCCGGGTGTGTCGGAGGCGGTGACCGTGTACGTGAAGGAGGTATCTCCCTGAAGGATAAACCGGACTTGGTTGACGCCAGGCTCAGTAACCTGCCCGGCCTCCAGGCTGCTGCTCACGTAAGTGAAGCCTGCAGGCAGCGTTTCCGTGACGCCCCCGGCCTGGCCGTAGTTCGATGCGGTGATGGTCACCACCACCTGGCCACCAGGGTCCACCGATGCCGAATCGAAGCTCCGACTGGCGCTGGGAGTCGCCTGCGCAAGAGCCACGAGGCTCACGCTCAGCACGCCCAACAGCACCACAGCAACGGCAACTATCATCTTTGGCAAGGATTCTTTGAACATGGCCGCCTTCTCTCCAATCGAGGCCGCCTGATTCAGCAGCCGATGCGGAGGTTGCCCTTCGCCGGTCTACTGAATCAAGCGGCTCTTTCTTTTGGGCCCTACATCTAGCCGAAGAGGTAGAGGTTTATGACCTCTATCATGTCTGTCTTGGTGATGGCGTCGGCGCCCGTACCAAACAGATAGTCGTTGATGGCCTCTATCATCTCGGGCTTGTCGATGGCGCCGTTACTGTCGGTGTCGTACCGGGCCAGCAGGGTCGTCGGTTCCTCATCCTCCACGTCCGCGACTGTCACCGTCACGTCTATGGAGTCGCTGGCGCTCTCGCTGTCAGTGGCCGTGACGGTCACCATGTACACGTTGTCCATGCCGGTGTCCGTGGGGTTCTCGTAGTCTGGTGGCCCCACGAAGGTGAGTTCGCCGCCTGCGATACTGAAGGCTCCGGCGTCGTCTCCCGACACCGTCCACACGGCCGAGGCCGCGTCCGGGCCGGCCGCCGTGTAGGTGCCGGCCGCGGTGTTCCCCTCCTCCACCTCCACAGTACGGTCACCTGATATCGTCAGGCCGCCGAGCCTGATTGTCGGCTGCTCGTCCTCCGGCGACACCTTGATGGTGACATTGACGGTGGCGCTGAGTCCGCCCGGGTCCGTGGCGGTGACCGTCACCATGTACGTGTCCTTGTCTTCGAAGTCCAGCGCCGCGTCCGCCTTCAGCTGACCGTCGGTTCGATTGATGTCGAACGACGCAGCGTCAGCTCCGCCGAGGGAGTATGTCAGTATATCCGCTGTCGCAGTGCCGTCGGGGGCCAGGGTGTTGTCCACTTCAGCAGTGACCGCAGCGCCGATTGCTGTGGCTGATGCGGTGTTCTCGGCGACCAACCGCTCCTGGTCTGTCTGCCGGCCTTCCATCTCAGTGTCCAGGTCTGGGAATCGCGGAGCCTTGTTGTCCGTGTCGGCAACGACCGTTGCCGAATGCGCCTGCCCAAGAGTGATGTCAGCATCGCCGGCCGCAAGCGAGCCGTCCCGGTACGTCGCCGTCACCGTAAGTGTGTCTCCGATGTCGTCTGCAACCGGTGTGTAGGAAGCAGAAGTCGCATCTTCAATGTCGGTGCCTGCGTTATCCCACTGCCACTCGAGGTCGGAGATTTCGCCGTCAGAATCGTCGAGCGTCGCCGTCAGCGCGATGCCCACCTTCGGCTGCAGCGACGAGAAGGTTATCGATCCCGTCTCTGCAACGTTGGTCACCGTGACCCGCACATTCACGTCATCGCTGTTCCCAGCGGGGTCGGAGACCACCACCGTGACCTCGTATACGTTGTCCTGGTCCGCGTCCGCAGGATCTTCGAAGTCCGGCTGGGCCTTGAAGGTCAAAACGCCTGGGGTGGCTCCAGTCTGATTGCCGATGTTGAACCTCGCGGTGTCATCCCCGGACAGACTCCAACTCATGGCCTGGGCCTCGGGCTCCGTGGCGGTGTAGGTCGCCAGCGCCGTGGTTAGGGTGAGAGGAGCAGTAGTAGTGCCCTCAACGGAGCTTATGTCTCTGGTCGCGCCAGAGGCGATCGACGGCGCTTCGTCTACGTTCGTGACCGTAATGGTCACATCAGACGTATCCTTTAGTCCTCCGGGGTCTGTGGCGGTGACTGTAACCGCTTGGGTAAAGGGAGTACCTATTGTCTCCCGGTTCAACACAACCTTGGTCCTCAACTGGCCCGTTGCACGGTCGAGGTCGAACTGGCCCGCATCAGCGCCGCTCAGCGAATAGGTCAGCACATCGCCGGGGTCGGAGGCCGTGACCGGCGCTCCGATGTTCCGCCCGGACGGCGTGTTCTCGGCCACCATTCGCGTCTGCGCCGTTTCCACCGCCAGAGTTGAGGGGTTCTGGTCTGGGAACGCGGGGGCACTGGTCCCGCCGGAAGGAGCCCTGCGCACCGAGCGTGAAGAACTGCCTTGCGCGGTCTTGTCGGTATTCGCGTCTTCGGCGTCCCTGTAGGTCGCCTTCGCTGTCAGCACAGAGCCGACGTCGCCGACTACGGGTGTGTACGCGGCGGTAGTCGCGCCCACGATGACGCTGCCGCCCCGGAACCACGTCCAGGTAGGAGTGGCGGTAGTGCCGCCTGCGTCGGGGTCGTCCAGCTCGGCGGTGAGCTCCTCTCCCACCTGCGGTTGCAGGGTGGACAACGTGACCACGCCGGCCTCTTCTACGTTGGTCACCCCAATGGTGACATTCACTGTGGCGCTGTTGGTCCCATCGGAGGCATTGACCGTGAATTCGTAGGTGTTGTCATCGGCCGCAGCAGTGGATGGGCTTGTACCCGCTACGTCCGTCGGCATCTCGTAGTTGGGCGCGCTCTTGAAACGAAGCACGCCACCAACGATCGTGAAGTCTCCCATATCGGTGCCCGTCAGAGTCCAAATTATGTCCTCTCCTTCAGGATCGGACGCACTGAAAGTGGTCACCGATGACGTGCCATTCTCCGCGTACTCTGCTGGCACCTCTACGGTAAGCTCCGGGTCCTCATTGACGCCCGTCACCTTGATCGTGACATTTACTGTAGCGCTAAGATTGCCCGGGTCCGTCGCTGTAACCGTCACAGCGTAGGACTGCTTGGTCTCGTAGTCCAGGTCCGCCCTGGTGCTCAGCTGGCCGGTGTCTCTAGCAATGGAAAACGACGCCGCGTCCGTCCCTCCCAGCGTGTACGTCAGCACATCCGCTACCTCAGTGCCGTCGGAGGTCATGGTGTTGTCCACTTCAGCAACGACAGCACCGCCGATTGCTGTGGCTGATGCGGTGTTCTCGGCGACCAACCGCTCCTGATCCGTCTGCCGGCCTTCCATCTCAGTGTCCAGGTCTGGGAATCGCGGGGCCTTGTTATCTGTGTCGGCCACGACCGTTGCCGAATGCGCCTGCCCAAGAGTGATGTCAGCATCGCCGGCCGCAAGCGAGCCGTCCCGGTACGTCGCCGTCACCGTAAGTGTGTCTCCGATGTCGTCTGCAACCGGTGTGTAGGAAGCAGAAGTCGCATCTTCAATGTCGGTGCCTGCGTTATCCCACTGCCACATGAGGTCGGTGATGCCGCCGTCAGGATCAGTCAGCGTCGCCGTCAGGGGCACGCCAGTCTTCGGCTGCAGCGACGAGAAGGTTATCGATCCCGTCTCTGCAACGTTGGTCACCGTGACCCGCACATTCACGTCATCGCTGTTCCCAGCGGGGTCGGAGACCACCACCGTGACCTCGTATACGTTGTCCTGGTCCGCGTCCGCAGGATCTTCGAAGTCCGGCTGGGCCTTGAAGGTCAAAACGCCTGGGGTGGCTCCAGTCTGATTGCCGATGTTGAACCTCGCGGCGTCATCCCCGGACAGACTCCAACTCATGGCCTGGGCCTCGGGCTCCGTGGCGGTGTAGGTCGCCAGCGCCCTGGTTAGGGTGAGAGGAGCAGCAGTAGTGCCCTCAACGGAGCTTATGTCTCTGGTCGCGCCAGAGGCGATCGACGGCGCTTCGTCTACGTTCGTGACCGTAATGGTCACCGTGACTGTTGCGGAAGCCCCAAATGGATCCGTAGCCGTCACTGCCACCGTCTGCGTGGGAGCAGCCTCAGTGTTCAGGTCCGCCTTTGTCTTCAGCTGGCCCGTCGCGCGGTCGATGTCGAATGTAGTAAACTCAGTCGCTGGGTCGGCGTCGTTGTCGGCGGAGTAGGTCAACACGTCCCCGCCGTCAGTGGCCTCGACGGGCGCTCCGATGTCCTCACCCGCGGGCGTGTTCTCGGCCACCATCCGCGTCTGCTGATTACCGGCCATATTCGGGTCCTGGTCCGGGAATGCAGGAGGGGTATTGGTGGCAGGCTTCGCGCGGACCGCGTGCGCCGATTCAATCTCGGCGGTCTTGTCCTTTCCCTCGGCGTCCTCGTAGCTCGCCCTCGCCGTCAGGACCGAGCCGACGTCGCTGACCATGGGTGTATACGTGTCGCCAGTCGCGCCTGCGATTACGTCCTCACCTCGCAACCATTCCCACGTCAAACCCACAAGTGGGGTGGCAGGCAGATTGGGGTTGTCGGGATCGGATAGTGTGGCGTCAATCGGTATTTCCACCTGCGGCTGCAGCGTGGAAAGCACGATCGAGCCGGCCTCCTCAACGTTCGTGACGTTGACGATGACTTCTTCTGAAACCATCTGGACCGCGGGGGTATTCGAATCTCCCGCAGAAGCCACGACGCTGACCTCGTAGGTGTTGTCATTGGCCACAGCAGTGGATGGGCTTGTACCCACTACGTCCGTCGGCATCTCGTAGTTGGGCGACTTGGCAAAGGTCAGCACGCCGTCGTCGATCTTGAAATCTGATTCGTCGGTGCCGCTTACACTCCAGGTAATGTCCTCCCCCTCGGGGTCAGTCGCCGTGAACGTCGCCACGGCCTCATCCCCGTTCTCCGGGTACATTATGTCGCCATTCTGCGCGGACGCGGATCTTTGCAGGACCATTGCCAGCAGAGATGCCGCCAGGAGTATTCCAGCTATCAAGACAATCCGTCTAGCCTTGAGGTCCAGAGCCAATCTATACATTTGATGCCTCGCTTGGACAGTATTCTGTGACGCGCCTGCCTGCACGTATATTCCACACTAGGAGGGACTCTACCAATCCAATTCCTCTATGTCAATACCCCATTCGGCATTTATTACAGCGCTTGCCCCAAGGACACTTGGCGAAGCTGCCGCCGCGCTCACCACGCCACGCAGTCACCCGCAACCGCGGCCTGCTCGCCTCCGGCATGGCCCTCAGCGACAGGGCGGGACGTGCCCGCCCGCAGACCGGATGGCAGCCCTCGCCCGCGTGCGCGCCCGCGTATCCCTAATTTCCACCCCCTCCTGTCATTTCGAGCGGAGCGCAGCGCAGCGCCCCCTCCTGTCATTTCGAGCGCAGCGCAGCGCAGTCGAGAAATCTAGGACCTACGCCGGTGAGTGACTTTCGTCCCATGGGAACACGAGTGTCTTCCCATTCGGCACGCCGTCAGCCTACGATTGCCTTAGATTCCTCCGCTGCGGTCGGAATGACGGTGGGCAGCGCCCGCCCCCTCCTGTCATTTCGAGCGCAGCGCAGCGCCCCCTCCTGTCATTTCGAGCGCAGCGAAGCGCAGTCGAGAAATCCAGGACCTACGCCGGTGAGTGACTTTCGTCCCATGGGAACACGAGTGTCTTCCCATTCGGCACGCCGTCAGCCTACGATTGCCTTAGATTCCTCCGCTGCGGTCGGAATGACGGTGGGTAGCGCCCGCCCCCTCCGTCATTCCCGCGGAGCTTGTCCCCGCGAAGGCGGGGAGCGGGAATCCATCCCCTCCCACCCGTCGGCTAGACCCCCGCCTTCGCGAGGGTGACGGAACGAGGCGCCCCCGCGTTGGACGCTCGCACCCATGCCTGATAGTATTGTCCAATGGCCACAGCTCCGTCCCTCAACGCCGGCCTCCCGCGCCTGGACCAGGGCAGCGGGATCAATCCATAGCCGCAGACGCCTGGACACATGTCAACTCCCAACATCGTCAGAGCGCTCCGAGTCCCACTACAGAAGTTCATCCACACCGAGGAGACCGGCGCAGTCGTGCTGCTGCTGGCCGCCGCAGCCGCACTTGGCCTGGCGAACTCCCCCTGGTCCGACCAGTACGCAGACCTCTGGCACACCAAGCTCTCCATCGACATCCACGTCTTCGCCCTGACGGAAGACCTGGAGCACCTGGTCAACGACGGCCTGATGGCCCTCTTCTTCTTCGTCGTCGGGCTGGAGATCAAGAGAGAGCTGGTGCACGGCGAGCTCTCCACGTTCAGGAAGGCAGCCCTGCCCGTCGTGGCGGCGATCGGCGGCATGGCGATACCTGCGCTGATCTACCTCTTGTTCAATCCTACCGGCGACGAGGCGGCTGGATGGGGCATCCCGATGGCCACCGACATCGCATTCGCACTGGGCGTGCTGGCCCTGGTGGGCAGCCGGCTGCCGCCGGAGCTGCGAGTGTTCCTCCTGGGCCTGGCCGTCTTCGACGACCTGGGGGCCATCGCCGTCATCGCCATCTTCTACGTGGACGCCATCAGCTGGCTGGACCTCTGGCTCGCCATCGCCACCTTCGCCGCGATGGCCGTGTGCGTCCGATTGGGGCACCGCTCCCCGGTCCTCTACACCGTGCTCTTCTTCGTGATGTGGCAGTTCTTCCTGAAGTCGGGAGTGCACGCCACGCTGGCCGGAGTCCTAGCGGCGACCCTGGTGCCGGCCGGGCCGGGCGTGGAGCGACGGCAGTACGCCGATAGCGTCGAGAGCCTCATCCGCGAGTTCAGGAAGGCCACCGCGGAGGGCAGAAACGACGAAGCCCAAGCGATTGCAGAGGAGATCGAGAGGCTCAGCCGCGGCACCGAAGGCCCCATGGAGAGGCTGGAATCGACCATTCACCCGTGGGTGAGCTTCCTGGTACTGCCCGTCTTCGCGCTTGCGAACGCCGGCATCATCTTCACGTCCGAAACGGTCTCCGCGGCGGCGTCCAGCAGCGTTACGCTGGGCATTGCGGCCGGGCTGCTGGCAGGCAAGGTGGTTGGCATCGTGGGGTTCACGTGGCTGGCCATCCGGTTGAAGCTCGCAACCCTGCCATCGGCCGTCAACTGGCGACACGTCCTGGGCGTGGCAGCTCTCTGCGGAATGGGGTTCACGGTCTCGCTGTTCGTCTCAGCGATCGCGTTTGACGACGCCGGCCTGGTGGACCAGGCCAAGATAGGCGTCTTCGGCGCGTCCCTGCTCGCGGGCGCCGCCGGCTACGCCATCCTGCGGCTTGCAAGCGGCAAGAGGCCGCGCGCCTAGCGCCAGGAACCGCCGGGAGCCGCCCTGCGAGTATTCCACGACCGGCGGCAGCCTCCGGTCAGCCTGCGACGCGGTACACCCAGACCCGGTGCAATACCTCCGGCTCGCCCTTGGGCATCGGCTGGAACTCCTCGGTTCGCTCCACCAGCTGCCACTTCCCCTGCGACTCCAGCGCATCCTGCCTCTCGCGAAAGCCGCTGTTCTCGTACACGTCCGGCCGCAGCGAGAAGACGATGAGGCCGTTGGGCCTGGTGACGCGCACCAGCTCGTCCAGCGAGCTGGCGGGCGCGTGGCCCACCGTCAGCACTCCCACCGTGATCACTGCGTCAAAGGAGCCGGTCTCGTAGTCCAGGGTCTCACCCATCACCATCTGGTGGAAGTCCTCGTAGACCCCCTTCTTCCGCGCCTCCTCCAGCATGCCCTGCGAAAGGTCCATCGCCACCATACGCCGGTACCCCATGCTTGCCAGGATCTCACCCACCAGCCCGGTACCGGCGCCGGCGTCCAGTATCCGGGCGTCCCTGGGCACGTGCGCGACCAGGATCTCCGCGGCCCTTCGCGGAGATCGATACTCAAACTCCGTGGAGAGATCGCGGTCGTAGTCCTTCGACCACTGGTCGTACCGCTCCTCCAGCTCCTGGTTGTCTCTGGAGGAGTATACCCACTGCACCCTGTTCTGGCTCAACATATCGGTCTCCTTGAGATTGGGTATCGTCTACTTCTCGCACAGGTAGAATGCCCAGCCAAGCTCGCCGTTCTCCTGGGCCATTGCCATCTGCTCATACGCGTAGGACAAGTCTGCGTACTTCTTGTCCCGCTCCGCCAGCTCCCGGGTAACGCCGGCATCCGCGGCCGGCCGCCGTGCTCAATCAGCCTCTCCGGCCAGCACCTTCTCGGCGGCGCTCACGGCCTGTTTCATCGCCGCGTCCAGGTCCTCCAGCTTCTCTTCCCGCTTGGGCTGCAGGTAGAGAAAGATGACCTCCTTCACCGGCCTGCCGCTGACAGCCTTCACGGCATACGCGTATGCCCCACCCTGCAGGCGGTATCGCTCTACCGCATCCGGCGCTTCGTCTGCGGTCACGGCGTCCGTCTTGTAGTCGACCACCACCATGCCGTCAGGCTCCTCGAAAAGCAGGTCGATAAACCCCTGCAGCGAGCCGCTCCCTATGGGCGCGGCCACAGGGACCTCCCGCCAGAAGCGACCCGAAGCCACCGCCCGCTTGACGATGGCGCTGTCCACGGCAACCTGCGACAGGCGCGCCACCTCGGCCTCCCTCCCATCGATGCCCTCCGCGGCAGCCTGCGCTCGAGCCCGCTCCTCCAGACCGTCTCCGGTGGACAGATCTATGGACTGCAGCACGGCGTGAACGGCCCTGCCAACAGACGTGCCCGCCCTTCCCCTTCGCCACGGCTCGACGTGCTCCTGCTCCGGCTTGTCCTCTTCTCCGTCCTTCCGCAGTCCAGTGGCCGCGGCGTACGATGGACGGCCGAGGGATCTGATCAGCTCCTCGCGTTCATGCTGCCAGCGCTCCCAGGCCTCGACGGTGTGCTCTGTGGCCACAAGCGAAGGATAGGGACTCGCAGGCCGCCGTTCTGTGACCTCCGAGAGCGCCGCCGCCTGCAGCTCGACGGGCTGCCAGAGCTGCGGTGATTCCCCGAGGTGGCGGGACATCGCCGCGGCCAGCGAGCTTTCGCCCCGCCTGTTCGCGGACCGGCGGAGACTGAGCACCAGGTGATCGCGAGCCCGCGTGGCGGCCACGTACATCAGGCGCACGTCCTCCGCCTGGGACATCAGCGCTTCCCTGGCTCTCAGCTCCTCGTAACCCGCCGTGGTGATGCGGTACTGCTGCGGTCCGATACCCACTTCCACCCTGCCGCTGCCGCGATCGACGAGGACTTCGCCCACCCTAGTGGCGCGGTCGGAGTTGATGCCGGTCAACACCACCACCGGGAACTCCAGCCCCTTCGCGGCATGGGCGGTCATCACCCGCACCGATTCCTCGTCAGACTCAGGCACGGGCGACTCGGTGACCCGCGCTCCCTCCTCCATCTGTGACTCCACCCACTGGATGAAGGCCCTTAGGGAACTTCCCCCGGCCGCGGCGAACTGCCAGGCCCGCTCCACCATGAAGCGGTACCTGCGCCACTGCTCCCTCATCCTGGGGTGGCCGGAGGCGGCTTCCATCAGCCGCCGCTCACGGACAAACCGGTCTATGAGGTAGGCGGTCGACTGCCAGACACGCTCCTCGTGGAAGCCTCGCAGGACAGACAACGCCTCTCCCACCGGGCCGGCAGCGCCATCAAGCGGTGCCGAGAAGGAATCGAACCTGCCGCCGTCTCTGACGTGCAGGAACAGGTCGACGTCGGAGCAACCGAAGGCCACGGAGCGGAGGGCGGCAACGGTAGCCACCTGGTCCGCCGGATCATCGATGGCCTTGAGGCAGTTCAGCAGGTCCCGAATCTCCTGAGTCTCGAACACCAGCGACGCGCTCTCCAGGCGGTAGGGAACGTCCGCAGCCTCCAGCGCCCTCTCCAGCGCTGGCAAGCCCGTGCGCGCCGGCATGAGGATGCAGACGTCTGAGTACGCGGCGGCGCGGTAGGTCTCCCGGCCGGCTTCGTCGGTGGCGTCACGGTCAAGCACCAGCCAGCCCTGATCGACAACCTGCCTCAGGAGCTCGGCGATCTCCCCCGCTTCCTGCTGCCTGACCTCATTGACCTGAGCGTCGATGGCCTCGTCTCCCAGCGCCCAGACCCGGGGCCCCAAAGTGCTGTCCGTGGCGGCCTGCCACCGGGGAGACATCTCCTCGTAGTCGGCCTGCACATACCGCTCGCCCTCGCCTGGGTCAGCCTCACCCATCCAGCGCGCGAACAGGTGGTTAACCCAGTCTGTAACGGGCCGCTGGGAGCGAAAGTTCTGGACAAGCCTCACGGTCCGTCCCCCGGCCTGCGCCATTCGCTCCTGCATCAGCCGCATCTGCTCAACGTCGGCGCGCCGGAAGCGGTAGATCGACTGCTTGGGGTCTCCCACGACGAACAGCTTGCCCCTTTCCGGGCTGATCCCCTCCCATGACGTGGGTCGCCCGCTGTCCCCTGCGCTTTCGGGAAGGTCCTCGGCCAGGAACATAGCAATCTCCGCCTGGATGGGGTCGGTGTCCTGGGACTCGTCGATCATGAGGTGGGTGAACCGGCTGCGGAAGTGGTCTCGCACGTCCACGCGGTCGCGCAGCAGATCCCTTGCCCAGACCAGCAGATCGTGGAAGTCGGCCCTGCCATCAGCACGCCGCCGTTCGGCGTACTCGAGCGCAAAGTCTCGCAGGCCGCGAAGGATGTGAGCGAAGGCGTGCCGCAGCGCGCCCGCCAGCTCCGCGGCGACGGTGTCGTCGAGTTCCCCCAGCAGTTCCTTCAGCGCTGCGCAGGCGTTCATGCGGGACTCGGGGTCCGTTTCCCAGTCCGACTGCCTGCCCCTGCTCTGCTTAATCGGCAGGAGCTTGGACAGCAGCCGGTAGGAGGTGACCGAACCCGCCTCGGCTTCCGACAGCCTGTTCAGCGCTCCCCGCTTGCCCTGGACTTGGTTGACTAGCGCATCCTCACTCCCTAGCCGTGAGAACCCGCAGAGCCTCTCCACACGCGGCCACTGATCCAGCACGGCGCGGGCGGCATCCCCCCGCGGCGGTATGCCCGCTTCGAAGTCTGCATCCCTGAGGTAGTCGTAGTTCTGATGGAACGCCCTCGCCACCCTCTCGAGGTGCTGCAGTGACAAGCCGAGGGTAAGCGCGATGGACAGATGAGGCGCCAGGGCAGAGTCGATCTCCAGGACACCGTCCAGCCACTCCTCCCAGGCGTCATCGAACCTCAGGCCGGCCGCGATCTCGTCTGTGATCTCGAAGCCCGGTGGCAGGCCTGCTTCAAGAGGCCGCTCGTGGAGCAGCATGCCGGCGAAGGAGTGCAGTGTGCGAATCGTGGCCTGGTCGAGGTCCGCGATGCCCTGCCTGCAGCGCTCCCGCCGACCTTCGTCCTGCGGCGTCTCCACCTCCCCCTCCAGCCCTTCGCGGATGCGGTACCGGAGCTCGGCGGCGGCCGCCTCCGTGAAGGTGATGGCTGCGACGCGGTCCAGGGTGGTCGCGCCTTCCGCTACCAGGTTCACCATTCGGGCAACCAGGCTGTGGGTCTTCCCGGTCCCGGCGCTGGCCTCCACAAACAGGGTCTCTTGGAGTTCGTGCTCTATGGTGTGCCGCGCGGCCTTGTCGCTCGGCCTGAACCGGGCGTTCCGGTCTGATGCCGCGGTTGATTCCCTGGCCATGCTATTCCCCTCCTCCGCCGGAGCCATCCTCCGCCAGCCTCACGTAGGAGTGCAGCAAAGAATCGTCCTTCTTGCGCCGCCACATGTCCACCCGCCTCGACGGGCAGAGGGAATCGAAGTCGCAGTAGCGGCAGTTTTCCGGTTTACTCTCGCGGCCAAGGGAGCCTGGGTTGGCGGGGAAGACTCCCGCTCGGACGCCTTCGACGATTGTCGTAACCCCATACCGGAACCGCTCGGAGGTCTCGCTCTCGTCGACGTTGAGGAACTGCTTGGGGTGGAGCGCGAACCCCCCGCGATTGGTGGTGAACCAGTAGGCTGCCCTTACCAAAGCAGCGCTGGGCACCATCCGGCGGGCGGCCAGAGAGTAGACGCCCAGCTGCAACCGCTTTCCCCTGTCGATAGGGTCCTCTTCCAGTCCCCTGTAAGGCGCTGAGCTGCCGGTCTTGTAATCAATGACCACTGCGGTGTCGCCGGCGGCGTTCACGTCCAGCCGGTCAATGATGCCTCGAAACGTCAGGCCTGTGGCCTCGTCCGTCACCTCCGGCGAGTCCCCTCCCAGGCCGAACCTCGCCTCGGTCAGCACGTACCCGGTCCCGATGTCCTCTCTCAGCCTGGCCTCAGCTTCGAGAAACGTCGTAAGGTCATCGCGGATGTCCTGCCTGGCCAGTTCCCATAGCAGCGGCTTGCCGGTCGCGCCGCGGGCCTCGGCGTCGGCAAACGATTCCTCTGCAATCGCCATCAGCCTGCGATGGCCTTCCTCACTCCACGGCGCGCCTGGGCGTGGTGCGGTACCGGATTCCTCGGCCTCCGATATGAACCGCTCCAGGATGCCGTGGACAAGACTCCCGCGCTCCAGGGCACTGATCACCGCGGTCTCCTCCGGGGTCTCCAGCGCGCTCAGGCGCAGCACGTAGCCCAGGAAGTAGCGATACGGACATCCTGCCCAGGTCTCCAGGCTGGTGGGAGAGACCACCGTTCTTTCCATAGCCCCGGCGAACATCGCGCTGGCCGCCACGGACGTCAGGTTGCCGTCGAATTCGGTCAGGCCGTACGCGAACCGGCTTCTTCCAAGCCTGTCGGCGCGCGCCAGCATACCGCTGCGTACAAGTGAGTGATCCGCGAACCGCTCCCCGGCGCCGCGCCACAGCACCAGCCGGTTCAGGTAGTAGTCGTGGCCGTCGGCCAGGGACGAATCCGAGGCCGCGGCGAGCGCTAGCTCAGCGGATACGTCCACCGAGAGCCAGGGGCGGTCGGACAGCCGGGACAGTCCGCTGGTGTGCACCGGGCTCCCTTCCAGCACCGTTGCCTGCTCGAGCATCCAACTTGAGGGGTGGACCAGCCTCTGCGATGCCGCGTCGGCGATGGGGTAGGACAGGAAGCGGCGTGGCGCGGAGGCCGCCGCCGACAGAAAGTCGTACCGCTCCTGCGCGATCCGCGTCTCCCTGCGGGGAGGCCCGCCCGCCTCGCGCCAGACGGTCTCTGGCAGCAACGGATCCGGCGACAGGGCCGGCGGCGCGCCTCCCTCGATCATGCCCACCAGCCACACTACGTCAAAGGTCATGCCGGCCGCGGCCGCGAACGGGGACACGAATACTCCCTGCCCCGTGGCTCCCAGACGTCCCACTACCGCCCGCATCGAGTCGGCTACAGTCCTCCGAAACTCGTCGAGCGTGGTCGACGGGCGGACGCTGTCGGCGCTGCCAATCTCCCTCAGAATCTGGTCGATCCTATCGCGGAGTCCCGTCTCCTGCGGATGGACATCCCGAGAGAGGTACTTGTCGAGGAGCCCGGCCGCCCATTCAGAATGGTCCTTCCAGGTGATCCCGGCCGGAGGCTGAACGTCGTCCGCCAGCTTTTCGACGAAGTCCACTAGTTCTGCGGCGGTGCGGGCCTCCTCCCTCATCCTGAAGGCGCGTGCCTCGCTTATCTCACCGTCCGTTTCCCGAAGGTCGGCGTCCTCGACCAGCTTCTGCGCGTAGCTGCCCAGGCGGTCCCGCCACTGCTCCCGCCCGCCGATGATCCCGGCGCGTCTGGCGAGGGAGTCCCAGCGACTGGGATTGAATCCGGCGCGGCTCCGGCCCTGGGGCCGCACGGGACAGTCGTTGAGCCACGCCATCACCTCTGACCGCGTGAAATCGCCGCGAGAGAGTTCGAGCAGGCCCGTCAGAGTGCGTCCGACGCCGGTGTCGGCAAGCGTGTCACGGCTGGGGCCTGCGAGCGGCAGACCGGCCAGTCGAAGCTCATCCCTCACCAGGGTAGCGTAGGGGTTCTCCACCCGGTAGAGTACCGCCATCCTGTGGAACGGCGTCCCGTTTGCCGTGGCCTCCTCGACGATTCGGCGGGCCACCCACCGCAGCTCCTCGTGCGAGGTCGGCGCGACATGAAGGTGAGTTTCGCCCGGCAGGACTGGTAGACCGTCCGCGGCGTCTCCGGGACCGGCACGCGCTCCCATGATGGGTTCCAGCGCAGCAGCGACGTCTCGCGCGGGTCCGTCAGCGTCTTCGTCTGTGGTGAGACCCAGGATAACGGAGCAGCGGCCCTGTTCCGCTAGCGCCACCATAAGGTCGGACTGTGCCGGGCTGACCCTGCGCGGCAGGTAGAAGACGATCTGACCCAGGTCTCCCAGGGCAGGCGCGGAACCGTGGTGAACCGCGTCGGCTGCGGCCGCCGCCAAGTCCTCGGCGTCGTACCAGCCCTCGCTCGCCTCCGCCCTGAACTGCCCGTACAGCCGCGCAACCTCGGCCGAAATACTTCCTGATGCTACCAGCCTGCGCAGGGGCCCATCGTCCAGATTGCGAAGGTCGCCAAACGAGGCCCGGAGGCTGTTCTGGGTGCTTGTGTGATCTCGGACCGGCGCAAGCGGCCCCTCGGCCCGCTCGAGTACCTTGCGCAGAAGGATGCTCTGCAGCACGCCTGTGAGAGGACGCCTGCCGGCCAGTGAGGCGGCTCCCAGTAGCTCGGCCAGCTTCGGCATCTCCATGAATTTGACGTTGGCAAAGCCCTGTAGGCCTAAGTCATGGCGCAGGCTGAGGCTTGCGTAGCGGGTCGGGGCCACAACCGTGACCGGCGACATTGGGTCGCCGTCCTGGATGGAGCGCACGAGATCCCGCAAGGCCTCTCGCGCGGAGGGCGATAGACGCTCCACCAGCAGGCGTGAAGGGTGCTTGGGGTTGCTGGTCTGGGCACTGTAGCCGTTCATCTGGAGATTATATCACGCACGTTTCTTCTTCCGCCTCGTCATCAGGCTTCTCGTCCCTCGGAGGGAACAGGCCGATCTCGATAGCCATGGTATCATCACCCGTCTCCTGGAATATACGCGTGGCCTCGTCGCGCTTGTCCAGCCACTCCAGCTGCTCGGGCGTCAGGCCCGGCTGCCGAAACGGGTTGTCCGTCCACCTTGAATGTGGAGGTTCCTCTGTTGTCATTTGGTGTCTCCTTTCGTTCCCGTTGCGGAACCGTAACTCCCGGGCCTCCGAGGTTTCACTGCAATCTCTGCGCGTTGAGATATTGGGCAAGTCCCATTGGCGAGCTGTAGTGCGCCCGACCTGTTTCGGAGTCATTCCCCGGAACCTGCATCTCTTTGAATCCCATCTATTGTCTCTCGAATGAAGTCCGCACGGCATTCCTCCACGTCCATCTCCATCCTCCGCAAAGGCTCTACGGCTCTATGCTCCCGAAACTCACCCAGCTGCCAGATTACTATGTCCATCACCCTGGGATGTGACGGGTACGCATCCCCTGCTTCCGTCTCTTCGAATTTGTCGAGAAGGTCGAGTAGGTGCCGCCGGATCTCCTCGGCATCCGGCGAAGGCTTCAGGGGCACGCGCTCGTATGCGAATCCGCCAACGTACTCTGCCGCCAGGGTCGGCCCGACAGGAATCGGGTCTCTGACCGGTCGCCTCTTGTGGTGATTTGCGCAGTACGTATAGCCGGGGTCTTCAATCGGTTCGTCCCTGATATCGCAATGGTTGCTTGGGGGGGGGTGTCTGTTCCCCTTGGTCAGGCCGGCCCCATGCATATTCTTCCTGTTGAACCAGCAAGTGCCTCAATTGTCCGAGCCTCCGTTTGGCAATTCCTGAGACTCCTCTTGTGACGTGATGTTCGCAGGGCGCCGGAGCTGCAAGGGCTCCGGGCCTGCCGAATGACCTTCTCGACTTGTACGTCCGCTCGCACCAGTCGTCCGGGGCTAGAAGTCGCCTTCCGAAATCCGCCTGCGGCCCAGCTTCCTGACCCGCTTGGGCCGGACCGGCTCGTTGCCTTCCAGGCCGGGCACGCCTTCCTTCCACTGCTTGGCGGCCACGCTATCCAGACCCGCCAGGGCCTTCGCGCCTTCAAGCGCCTCCAGGTCGCCGCCGTAGTATTCGAACCACGGCAGCCCGGCGGCGTTGTACTCGGCCGCCGTCGGAGGCTTGTTGGGTGGCTCGACACCGCACACCGCCGCATACTGGAGGCTGTTCAGAATGTGCACAAAGCAACGCGACCGCACCGACACGTTCCACGCATCGAACCCGTATTCATCCCGGTAGATCTCCTGGCGCATGAGGCCGCCCGGCGCCAGGCCCATTTCAGGGGGGCTATACATCTTTGCATCCGTTTGAGGCGGCGGAAAGCAGCTGTAAGTCACTGCTGTCCTCAGCTCCTCGTATGTCTCAGTCTTCATTGGGTAAACGATGATCTGAAGACCCCCGTGTTCAGCGGTTCCCGTCAGCTGCTCCTCCGCCGAGAATCCCCCGCCCAGCGGCATGGCCACGAATTGGCGTACAACACCCTTCCGGACGCAGAACCCGTCCAGCCACGGCTGACCTGGCACAACCAGGTAGTCCTGTGGCCGCTTGGAGACCTCGTTCTTCCACCGCTGGCCGGTCAGAGCGTTGATCTTCCCGGCTGCCACCTTCACGGCCATTGGGTAATCGGCGTGGAAGCTGATCCACATAGCCTCCGCCTGGTGCATGGGGAGCATTACACCGCCGTGCCTGACCCAGGACTGCGGAACGCCGGCGGGGTGGTCGTCCACGTGGGCCAAGGGGAAGCGCCCCAGGCCGGGGGGCAGTGGGTAGTCCCGATTGTCGTCGGGGATACGCAGCGTACGCTGGAAGCTGATGGTTAGCGAGGCATGCTCGTGCACCTCTGGGAACCGAAACTCCAGCTGGTCATTCTGCAACTCGATCAATGTCCTGTTCTCCTCCTCATGTCTTCTTCAACCTGGACGCCAGCCCTACCACTCGCCATCGCGGACCTCCCTCACGATTCGCAGGATGGCGTGGTCCGGCGCATCTCTAAGCTGCCTCAACAGCTCTGCGAAGAGCTGAGGGCGGCGCAGCACGATGTCCTGCAGGTCGCGTGAGACCTTTCCGGCCATTGCCAGCAACAGGTCCGGGTCCTCCTGCAGCTCCTGCGCAAGGCGGCGGATGGTGGCCTCTGAGGGTGGAGGAACATCTCCGCGCTCGATCTTGCTCAGATAGCCGGGCTCGATGCCTACTCGCTGTGCGACCTTGCGCAGGGAGTAGGAGCGGTCACTTGTCCTGGCCTGCTCACGCGCTCCGCGCAGGTACGCCCCTAGTGTCATGTATACTATATACTACACATTACTACTCCCTGTCAAGGGGGCGCAAGGATCGCGCGAAGAGCCCGCGAGAGCCTCACCCAGACCCTCCGGCCCGTTCCAGAGCCGCCATTGTCCTCAAATCGCAGGCGCTGAGCATCAAGGTCAAGCCATATATCGAAGCCGCCCGTGTAGCCGGGGGCAGCCAGGCCAGGATCATCTTCGTCCATATCGTTCCTAACCTGCTGCCTCTGTCCCTGCTCTACATGATGTTCACGGTTACGAGCGCAATCTTCGCCGAGGCAGTCCTGTCGTTCCTCGGGCTGCTGGATCTGAGGATGAGCTGGGGCATCATGACTCACACCGCAAACGCCGGCGGTAGAGGACATCCGCCGGGTGCGGTGGCGTCGCATACGGATGCCGCGCCGTCGAAGCCCGCGCGAGTCAACGCTACGCAGCCTCCCGCAAGTGTTGGCCCGTAGCGCTCACTGTTGGTGGCGGGATCGAAACGGGTGCTCAGTCGCCCACCGTTCACAGTTCGCTGTCGCAGCAACTACTGACAATGGCATGGCAGGCAACCGTGCGTTCACGGTCAGGTCACTTCTACTCACTGAAGAACGCCTTGGAGAACCGGCGCACGCCAGAAGGGATTCGTGATGTCCTTCGTTCTTGGAGAATTGAGACCCCGAGCTTCGCACAGTCTCAGCACGAGCCCAAGGGGAAAATGAGGAATCGCAAAGCGCTCGGTCATAGTGTTGGTTTCGTTATCCGCCCTGTTGCTGCTGACAGCCACCTGTCAGGGAGGCCAGGGGCCGAAGGGTGATCAAGGGCCGCCAGGACCTCAGGGCCCCGAGGGGCCTGCCCGCTCTCCCGGGGACGTCGCTTCCATTGACGAGGCGACCATGAACGCCATCGCTCAGCAGATGACCGCGCTCGCCAACTCCAACCTTACGGGAGCGCGCCAAGAGGACTCCGACAGGGTCGACAACATAATTCACGCCATCATAGATAACACGCAGAATCCGGTCTTCAAGGAGCGCTTGACAGGCTTGGCCCGGGAGATCCACCGAGTCTTTACGGCCGTACAGGCAGCCTCACCGGATGAGGAAACCAAGAGGTCACTCGAATTGATGGAAGGGCTGGTCGTGCTATCCACCATCATGACCGAGATTGCCGAGGCAAGGCTCGATGCCTCACAGTAGCCATCAGCGCCGCAGATTCGAATCTCAAGCCAACTCGATAGGAGAGCGTTACGCGGGCACCTAGTTTGCGTCGGTGGGCGTGCCAGGCAAATCGTCGGCGGATGGGGCGTCTTCGTCTGCGGGAGCGGCCTCGACGGCCTCCTCGTCAGCGGCGGAGACGGTCTCCTTTCGGTCCCGTCCGCGACCAAACAGCGCTCCGACCCCGATGGCAATGCGCAGCACAAACTCCAGCGCTATGAGGAACAGCAGATAGTAGAGTATGTGCGCGTTGTAATCGCTTGCCTCATTCAGGGTGTTCAGCGAATCTGAGAGCGAGAAGAAGGACGCGTCGATGAGGAAGACGCCCATGATGGCGAATGGCAGGATCTTTGCCAGGTCCCTGGACAGGTCTTCGTTGTAGTATGACGTCGCCCGGATCGCGCTGACAGTAGCCACGGCAATCAGCAGCGTATCCGAGAACGTTTGACCCTTCGACAGGAATGCCAGCACGAGCGTCAGGACGGCGAACCAGAAGAAGGCGAAGACCGGGAACAGAATGAGGTACTTGAAGATGTAGAGCGTGACCTGCAAGAGAGACCTGACCCATCTGAGCCTAACACCCTCATACCGGGACAGGTCCAGCTCGAACATGTCCCGCGCGGCCACGAATCGGTAGTACTTGAACACCAGGATGCCATAGCCTGCGATTCCCAGGACGTAGATCGATAGCGGCTCCAGCAGGTCCAGGGCGTCCTGGAGGTCGAGTCCGTTGCCGAAGATGTCGTTGACGCTCATCGCTAGGCCTCCATCTCGCAGGTTTCAGAACCGGACCCAACCGGCAATCAAGTGCGGCAGCCGGGAAACCAACGTGCCGGCAGCCTGTCCACCACGACCGCGGCAAGAAATCCCGCCCACGCTAGTTGTAACACAAATTGGTGTGTCCTGTCACAGGCTGGGCGGCCCGTTCGCGCCCCAACAGTATCCTCAGCGCAGGACGCTCTAACAGTCCCGCGCCGCTCCTCGCCCGTCACCACCTCGCGCCCCAAAACGATACGCCCCCATCACTGAGCTTCATGCCGAACTCGCAGGCCCCGCCTCTCCTGATGCGGGCCGCTGGGACACGACCAACACTTACCTGCGAACTGGGAGCATCGTCGTACTTCCAGCGCGCCAGGCGCTCGACGAAGGAGAAACCGGTTATCACACTCTATCTTGTGCAGGTATATGGTGCGGCATACAATGCGACACATCCCCCGCGAAAGGACAACCTACAGCCACGCCATGAACACAACCATCAGACTCGCAGTCAGCCTGGCGGCCCTGCTGGTGTTCGCCGCCTGCAGCGGCTCCGCCGAGGAAACGCCAACGCCCACCTCCGCCCCCTCGCCGACACCCGCGCCATCACCAACGCCGGCCCCATCGCCGACGCCCGAGCCGGAGGTGATGACGATCCTCTATTGGCAGGCGCCATCATTGCCAGGCCCGTTTCTGTCCTCAGGCTACAAGGACCGGGACGCGGGCGCGTTGACGCTGGAGCCGATGGCCAAGTACGCGCCGGACGGCAGCCTTGTACCGGCCCTGGCGGCGGAGATTCCCACCATCGAGAACGGCGGCGTTTCGCCGGACCTGACCTCGATTACCTGGAGGCTCAGGGAAGGGCTGATGTGGTCGGACGGGACAGAAATGACTGCCGAGGACGCCGTGTTCACCTGGCAGTACTGCTCGAACGAGGCCACTGGCTGCACGGCGGAAAGCTACTTCGACGGCATCTCTTCCGTGGAGGCCGTGGACAGCCTCACCTTGAAGATCACGTTCGATGCGCCCACGCCCTACCCCTACGCGGCCTTTGTCAGCACAGGCTCGCCCATCATCAGCCGGGTGCAGTTCGCCGACTGCGTTGGAGAGGCCGCCGTGTCATGCGACGCTCAGAACCTCTCCCCGCTCGGCACGGGCCCATACAGGATCACGACGTTCACGCCCAACGAGGGGGCGCACTACGAGCGGAACCCCTTCTACCGGGGGCCGGAACCCTACTTCGACCGCGTCGTCATCAGGGGCGGCGGCGGTGCCGTTTCCGCGGCAGGCGCCGTCCTGGAGACGGGCGAAGCCGATTACGCCTGGAACCTGCAGGTGGACCCGGGCGTCCTGGCCGAGATGCAGGCGGCCGGCCACGGCACAGTCGTGACTGCATTCTCCAGCCTGGTGGAGCGTCTCGTGATCAATCAGACGAACCCCGACCCGGCTCTAGGGGACAATCGCTCCGAGTACCTGGACGGAGAGAACCCCCATCCCTTCCTCACCTTCCCGCCGATCACCCAGGCGATGTCCATGGCCATCGACCGCAGCGTCATCGCGGGTGACCTGTATGGGTTCACCGGAGAGCCCACTTGCAACCTCATCACGGGGCCGCCGGCCTACGTCTCCACCGCCAACGACGGGTGCCTGGCCCAAGACGTCGATGGGGCGAACAGGCTGCTGGACGAAAACGGAGTCCTGGACACAGATGGAGACGGCATACGCGAGCACAACGGCGTGCCCCTGCGCATCACCTACCAGACCTCCACCAACGCCATACGCCAGGATACGCAGGCCCTCATCCGGGACTGGTGGAGCCAGATAGGCATCGACACCGATCTCATCGACCACGACGCGAGCGTCTACTTTGGCGGCGACCCGGTTGCGGACAAGGAGGCGTCGCTTCGCAGGTTTTATGCGGACGTTCAGATGTACGCGAGCGGGCCGGACATCGACCCGCAGCATTATCTGGCTGGCTCGATATGCAAGCACATCCCAACGCGTGAGAACAGCTGGGCGGGCGACAACACGGCCCGTTCCTGCACCCCCGGGTACGACGAGGTGTACGAGGAGCTTGCCCAGACCGGCGCCGGTCCCGAGCGCGCCGCGCTGATCATCAGGCTGAACGACATCCAGGTTCAGAGCCATTACGAGATCCCGCTGGTCAACCGCGGGTTCGTCTCAGCGCACCTGAACAGTCTACAGGGCGTCCTGATCAACGGCTGGGACAGCGAGCTCTGGAACATCGAGGAGTGGCGCCGGTAGAGAGTGGCTCACGTAAGCAGCCACGCCGCCGGCCACCTCAATCCGCCATCAAAGCAGAATCGCGGCTGAGCCGGGCTCAACCGCGATTCCGTCTTCTATGCCGTAGCTTGGCGCGTTACACCCGAACGCAGGACACCCAGTGGTCCGGCGAGACTTCTCTCAGGTCGGGGACACCGCGCTCGTTCGTAAGCCCTTCGGTGTGAACGCCTGTGCACTCGTCGGCGGCGATGGGGCACCTGGGGTGGAACACGCAGCCCGGAGGCGGTCGCAGCGGGCTGGGCACGTCGCCCGTAAGCACCGTGCGCTCGCGCTGGGCCTCCACCACCGGGTCGGGGATGGGCACTGCGGAGATTAGCGCCTTGGTGTAGGGGTGCAGAGGGTTCTCGTACAGCTCATCGCGGCCAGCGATCTCGGCGATCTTGCCCAGGTACATCACCACGATGCGGTCGCTGATGTGGCGCACCACCGAAAGGTCGTGGGCCACGAAAAGGTACGTCAGGGCGAACTGTGACTGGAGTTCCTCCAGCAGGTTGACCAGCTGCGCCTGAATGGACACGTCCAGCGCTGACACCGGCTCGTCGCAGGCGATGAAGCTCGGCCGCACCGCAAGCGCCCGGGCGACGCCGATGCGCTGGCGCTGACCACCGCTAAACTCGTGCGGGAACCGGCTGGCCATGTACGGGCTGAGACCGACGGTGGTCAGCAGCTCGGCCACGCGGTCGCGGTACTCGCCGCGTCCGCTGGTGATCTTGTGGACTATCAGTGGCTCACCAATGATGTTGCCGCAGTTCATGCGGGGGTTTAGCGAGCCGTAGGGGTCCTGGAAGATCATCTGCATCTTCCGGCGAATCAGGCGGAGCTCCTTGCCCTTGGTGACGGCAAGGTCGGTCCCCTCAAACTCGACAACGCCGGACGTGGGGCGATACAGCTGGAGGATGGTGCGGGCGGCGGTGGTCTTACCGCAGCCGCTCTCGCCCACCATGCCCAGCGTCTCACCCCTGCGGATGAAGAAGCTGATGTCGTCCACCGCCTTTACGTCGGCCACGTGACGTTGGATGACAATTCCCCTCCGCACGGGGAAGTACTTCACCAGGTTCTCTACGTTGAGCAGGATATTATCGTCTTGCACGCTACCTCCTAGCACTTGCGCCCAGCTGGTCGGAGACCCAGCAGGCTGCCGTGTGACCTTCGGATACTTCCACCAACGGAGGGATTTCCGTTGCGCACCTGTCTATGGCAAACTTGCACCTGGCGCGGAAGGAGCACCCCGCCGGCAGGGAGATGAGATCGGGAGGCATGCCCTCGATTGGGGTCAACTCCTCCTTGCGAGCCTCGTCCAGGCGAGGAACGGACGCCAGCAGACCTATGGTGTAGGGGTGACGCGGGTTGCCGTAGATCTCGCGGGACGTACCTCGCTCGATGATCTTGCCGGCGTACATCACGTTGACCCGGTCGGCGTAGCGCGCCACCACACCCAAGTTGTGGGTAATGATGAGCACCGCCGTGCCCAGCTCCTGGCCCAAGCGCTGCACCAGCTCCAGGATCTGCGCCTGAATGGTCACGTCCAGAGCAGTGGTGGGCTCGTCGGCGATGAGCATCTTGGGGTTACAGCTGAGCGCCATGGCTATCATCACCCTCTGTCGCATACCGCCGCTGAACTGGTGAGGATAGTCCTTGAGACGCCTATCGCCCTCCGGAATGCCGACCATGAGGAGGAGCTCGCCTGCCCGATTTTCCGCCCCCGCTTTGTCCAACCCCAAGTGCAACTGGAGGGACTCCGTCAGCTGCCGCCCGATGGTGAGCACCGGGTTGAGGGAGGTCATGGGCTCCTGGAAGATCATGGACATGTCTTTGCCCCGGATGTGACGCATGTCATCGTCATTCAGGGTGAGCAGGTCCTGGCCGTTGAACATCACGGAGCCGGCGACGTTCCTGCCCGGGTTTTGGATGAGACGCATGAGAGACAGCGCGCTCACGCTCTTCCCGCATCCGCTCTCGCCCACCAAGCCCAGTATCTCGCCTTCTTCCAGGTCATAGGTGATGCCGTCCACCGCCTTGACTACGCCTTCCGGCGTGAAGAAGTAGGTTGCGAGGTCTTTAACCTCAAGAAGCTTGGCCACTTTTTCCTCCTCCTTATAAGACTTGGACTTGCCGGATTATCGGCGCCAACCAAGCGTGCCGGGTCGGGGTTTCTGCGAGGGGTCTTGAGCCTTCACTTGCTCCTGGGGAAGAGGAGACTCGAACTCCTACGCCTTGCGGCACATGATCCTAAGTCATGCTCGTCTGCCAGTTCCGACACTTCCCCTACGAATTTCGTGACCCGCACAGGACTCGAACCTGTAACCCGCTGATTAAGAGTCAGCTGCTCTACCAGTTGAGCTAGCGGGCCCTATGCCCTCCTTCAGAAAGCACTTTCCCAGATTCCCGCGAATCTATCATGGAAAGGAACGTGTGTCAAGAGCCGTGGCAAGCCACCCCGTGCGTCGGCGCGGGGCGGACGCCCGCCCCCCATCGCGAGTGGCTCACTTGCACGGCGGTTGCCCGAATTGTAGGATAATCAAACTTCTCACCGCTATAGGTGAGACGTGCGGCCGGAGAGAGCCTACACATGAGCAGGACTCAGCGTACGAGAGGGACTATGCTCACCCCAGACTCCGGAGCCGCGCTGGTCGACTACACGGCCAGGGGCCTTTCAATGCGACAGTTGCGCGTTCCCGCTCAAGTCGAGACACGTCTGCTTGCCCTGCACGACCGCGCATTGCCGCTGGCCGGGGGATAAGGAGACGACCAGATGCGACTTACCGCAACACTTGCCTCGCTGCTGATCGGCTCACTGCTGCTGGCCGCCGCGTGCGAGGAAGAGCCCACGCCCACTCCAACCGCTGCTCCCACCCCGACGCCGAGCGCGGACGACTTCATTGCGGCCGTGGGCCAGAACATCGCCGCCATGTCCACGGCCAAGTTCGGCATGATTGACGAAACAGAAACAGGCGCCAAGTTCTTCGGGACCACCTTCAAGAGCATGGAGGCGCAGGTCGAGGCGCCCGACAGCCGGCGAATGATAGTGGAGGTGGTGGCTCCCGGGTTTGGCTTCGTGGCCATCGAGATCGTAAAGGTCGGCGACCAGGCCTTCCTGAAGCTTTCCGAAGACGCACCGTGGTTACCGCTGCCTCCCGACCAGGTGCCCTTCAACTTCGCGGGCATGGGCACGGTCTTCGCCGGCCCGCCCGACATCATTACGGACCTTAAATTGATCGGCCAAGAGGAAGTGCAGGGCGCTCAGTCCATCAAGGTTGAGGGTGTGATCGACTCAGAGGCCCTACTGCCCCTAATCACGACGGCGAATCCGGGCCATCCCGTCACTCTTACGTTGTGGATCGACGAGACGGAAGCCGTGCTCAGGCAGTTGAGGCTGGCGGGCCAGATCTATGACGAGGACGCGCCCGAGACCACTCGCCTCTTGACCATTGAGGACGTCAACGCCCCCGTGGACATCCAGCTTCCGGACTCTGCCTCCGGCCAGTGAGCGGCGTGAGGTCCAGCCTCGTACGCTGGGGCTCTTCCCAGACGGCCATACTGGCAATTCTGTGCCTGGGCGTATTCTCGACCGCCCTAGACCAGACTGTGGTTGTTGCCGCCCTGCCGCTGGTCATGGTGGACCTTGAGATTCCCCTTACGGACCTGGACAAGGCGTCGTGGATCATCACCGGATACCTGATCAGCTACACCGTGGCCATGCCCCTCGTGGGGCGCCTTTCGGACGTACACGGCCGCGTCAAGACGTACACGGCCGCGTCAAGATGTTCCAGGTTTCGCTGATCATATTCGCAATCGGCTCGGCGCTCGTGGCGATGGCGCCGGACTTTACGTGGATAGTTCCCGCAAGGGTCATACAGGCCGTGGGTGGAGGAGCCACCGACCGTGAATGCGCTGGCGATGATGGCCGTGTCCAGCATCAGACCGCCAAGGATAAGCATTGTCTGGCCGGGCCTGCGGAGCACGTTTCGAGAAGCCATGCGCACCAGGATAGGATTTCGAACCCTGATGAAGAGCAGGAAGGCTACCGCGAAGCCAAAGGCCACTCCCAACATTGCCGCAATGCTGGATACCGGCGCGCCGAACAGCTCGTCCACGGGGCTTAGCCTCCCCTGCCCGTGCCGTCGTCGACGATAAGGCTGTCCATGATGGGCACCGTCCGGTGCAACTTCTCGGCAACGGCGTCCGAGTGCGTGACGATCACGAATGTCTCGTCGAACTCACGGTTCAAACGCATCAGGAGCCCCATCACCTCGCTGGCAATCTCGCTGTCGAGGTTACCCGTGGGCTCGTCCGCCCAGATGATCTCGGGCCGCTTCACCAGTGCCCTGGCACTGGTGAAGCGCTGCTGCTGCCCCCCCGGACATCGCCGCCGGGTAGTCACCCGCGCGATCTGACAACCCTGCCACGTACCGGCCGCACGATCAGTACACAAGCCTGTTCGATGGTGACTTCAGGCTCCTTCGAAAGGGCAATGTCAAGGCATATGAGCAGCTCTTCAACAGGGGCAATCAGCACTATTGGCTCTATCTGCGAAGCAGCTGACGAAGCCGCTGGCGTGTTCAAATACAGGCAGTGAGATGTGATGGGACTTCGTGAGTCTTGTAGAGGCATTCCGCTTGTCCTCAGGCGTTCCTCCGGGATTTTCAGGGTGCTGGCGTGCGGAGGCGAAGGTCGATATTGCCGGGCGGTCTGTTGAGTGAGCGCCTCCTTCTTTTCCTTGCAAAGCGAACGAGTGTTCATTAGAATCGGATCCAGAATTAGGTAGAGTGACGCTAAAGGCGAACTACCAACAGGTAATAGATCGTGTTCAGCTGTGTTCTATTGTCAGGTAATCGAGTTACAAATGGTTTGATAGTGGTTGTGGAACTGCGTCGGATGATGAAGACTAATGAAGAGAGAAACTAGGCTCCTCTTCGAAAAGGCGTGCGACGCCTTAGTGCTGTCGATAGAGCTCTTCAACCGACCCCATGACCGGGGCCGCATTAGTGCGACTCTAATTCACTTAGATCACGGATTGGAGATGCTGTTGAAGGCTGCAATCCTGCACAGCGGTGGTCGAATCCGTGATAGTGAAAATGAACAGACCATTGGTTTTGCCAGTTGCCTTGGGCGCGGGCTGAGTGACGGCAACGTAAAGTTTCTTACCAATGACCAGGCCATCGCTTTGCGCGCAATCAACCACTTACGGGACGCGGCACAGCACCATCTCTTGGACATCTCAGAGAATCAACTCTACGTGCACATACAGTCGGCGATTACAGTCTTTAGGGAACTAGTTCTTTCGGTCTTCCAAAAGAAGCTGATTAGCTATTTGCCTGTAAGGACTCTGCCGATATCTACATCGCCTCCCACCGATATTGTCACAATCTTTGAATCTGAAGTTGCTGATATCCTGAAGCTTCTTAAACCCGGAAGACGCCGCACAGTTCAAGCAGAAGCAAAGATAGCAGCTCTATCAATTCTCGACTCAGTTGTCCGCGGTGAAGAGAGGCGACCAAACACCAGAAATCTAAAGTGGATTGCTGAGCGACTCTCTGAGAGACCTTGGCAGGAAGTCTTCAAGGGAGCCTCCGTAATTGAAATTGCTACTGAAGGGGCAGGGCCAACACTCTCAGTGCGTCTGACAAGAAACGAGGGGCCTCCAATGCAAATTACACCAGAAGGCACGCTAGGAGCATCTCCAGTTGCTGTAAGGCGAGTCAATGAGCTTGATTTCTATAACCTAACCGCAACACAGCTGGCAACTAAGATAGGCCTTACGGTGCCAAAATTAATTGCAGTAGTAGAGTTCACGAACATCAGGAATAATCCAGATTGCTACAAGGAGTTCAGGTTTGGCACTTCTTCTACCCACAAGCGTTACTCCCAAAAGGCCATTGAAGTTGTCCGGGGTATCCTGCTAGATCACACTATTGAGAAAATTTGGAATTGGTACAAACAACACAGGTGGATGGGTCCGAAGGGGGCTCAAAGCCCAGACCTAGCATTCCCACAAAGCATCGAGTCCTGAGTATCCAACTCTAGGAGACCGACTAATCCGCAAGTACGAGATCACTATTTATTGGAGCAATGATGACGGCGTATACGTGGCAGAAGCGCCCGAGCTTCCGGGATGCGCCGTCCACGGCGACACGCATGAGGCAGCGCTGAAGCACATCAATGAAGCAGTTGCATTGTGGCTCGCAACGGCCAGGGAGTTCGGAAATTCTGTGCCGGAGCCAAAGGGCTAGCGCCTGATGCTGGCGTAGCCCCTACCCCTCCCTCCCCTGCGAGCCGCGGCCCCACATCGGGTGGCGGAATGTGGGGTTGGCGTCTCCGTGCCACGAGCGCTGCACCGGCGCGGCCTTCACAGCCACGGCTTCCCTCGTGTCCGGCGCCTCCACGTGAGTCTGCCGGCGTACTGCCCGGCCGGAGTTGAGGCCGTTCAGGTGGCGCGCAAGGTCGACCAGCGCGGCCAGGTTGTGGACGGGCAGCAGGTCGTCGATGTAGGGCGCCGCGGCCCGCATTCCCTGCGTCAGCGGCTCGTAGTCCTCGGCGCCGGCCAGCGGGTTGAGCCAGATCAGGCGCCGAGAGCTGCGCTGCAGCCGCGCCATCTCCTCGCTCAGCGTCTCAGGCTCGCCGCGGTCCCAGCCGTCCGACACGATGAGCACGATGGAGCCCCAGCCCAGCGTCCTGCGCGCCCATTGAAAGTTGAACTCTCGGAGCGCCGCGCCGATGCGAGTCCCGCCCGACCAGTCCGGCACCGCCTTGGCGACCTCGCTCACGGCCTCGTCAATGTCCCGCCGGCCCAGCTGCTTGGTGACGCGGGTTAGCCTAGTTGCGAAGAGGAACGACTCCACCTGGCTTTCCAGGCCCGCATACAGGCTGTGGATGAAGTGCAGCAGCATCCGCGTGTACCGCTCCATGGAGCCGCTCACGTCGCAGATGACAACCAGTCGTCGAGCCTTCTCCTTGCGCCGGCGGGTCTTCAGATACAGGAGCTCGCCACCGAACTGCGCGTTGTATCTCAGTGTGCGACGCACGTCCAGCTTCGACCCCTTGCCGCGCTCCTGGCGGCGTGTGAGCCTCAACCCAGGATTCCACTCGAGAGAGGCCAGCAGCCGTCGGGCCTCCTGCACCTCGTCCGGCGTGAACTCAGCGAAGTCTTTCACGCGGAGCACCTCGCGGGCGCTGAACGTGCGCGTCAGGTCGATCCGGTCGTACTGCTCTCCGGGAACCTGGTCCTGCGTATCCGAGCCGGCGGCCGCTTGCCCCGGAGGAGGCGGGCCCGCCTCCACCCTGCGATAGCGGCGCTGCTCGCCCATCGAGCGCAGGTCGAGCGACGACATGCGGTCCTTGCGCTGGCGCCAGAACACCTCGAATGCCTCGTCGAAGAGCGGAAGGTCATCCCTGCGGTGCACCAGCAGAGTGCGCAGCGCCGACCATACGTCCACGCGGCGCGTCATGCCGATGTCCTCCAGCACACGCACGGCGTCCACCATGCGTCCCTCGTGAACGTTCAGGCCGAGACGCCTGAGCAGGTGGCCAAAGAGGAGGAGGTTGTGAAGAATGTGGCCGGCCGGCTCGCTAGCCACGCCTGCCACCGCGCCGGGTGCCGCGCTGCAGCGCGCGGTTGAGCAGCGCGCTGGTCTGCTCTCCCCGCACCATCTGCACGTCCTCGCGGTACTTCAGCATGACGCCCAGCGTGTCATCGATGACCGATGGGCTGAGCTCGGTCTCGTTCAGGCTAACCAGCGCCGCCGTCCAGTCGAGAGTCTCGGCCACGCCGGCACCTTGTACAGCTCCGTGCTCCGAAGCTCCTGCACGAAGGCGGTCACCTGCTCCGCGAGCCTCTGCTCGGCGGCCGGCACCTTGCTCCGCACGATCTGCATCTCCTTGTCGAGGTCGGGGTAGTCGATCCAGTAGTAGAGGCACCTACGCTTCAGGGCGTCGTGGATCTCCCGGGTGCGGTTGGAGGTGATGACCACGACCGGCGGCTCCGACGCGGTATAAGTGCCGACCTCCGGGATGGTTATCTGGAACTCGGACAGCATCTCCAGAAGGTAGCCTTCAAACTCCTCGTCGGCGCGATCCAGCTCGTCGATCAACAGCACGGTTGGGCCGGCGCCCTCCAGCGCCTGGAGGAGAGGACGCTTGATGAGGAACTCCTCGCTGAAGAGCTCGCTCTCCGCGTCCTTCCGGTCAACGCCTCCCGAGGCCTCGAGCAGCCTGATGTGCAGCAGCTGGCGCGAGTAGTTCCACTCGTAGACCGCCTGGCTGACGTCCAGTCCCTCGTAGCACTGCAGCCGTATCAGGCGCGCGCCAAGCGCGGACGAAAGCGCCTTGGCCACCTCCGTCTTGCCAACGCCGGCCTCGCCCTCCAGGAAAAGCGGCCTCCGCAACTGCAGGGCCAGGTAGACGGACATGGCCAAGCCGCGGTCCGCTACGTACAGCTCCTTGCGAAGCGCGGCCTGAAGGTCGTCAACCGAAGCCGGCTTGGGAACGGCTGGAGGTTGCTCCAAGTTCTGCGTCCTCCTGAATGCTGCGGTCCGTCCTGCCGATAAGTGCCTATCCCGCCCGCGAGGCGGCAGTGCCGAGAGCGCGGCGCAGGTAAACGGCCGCCATCGCTCTGCGGTACTCGTCGGAGGCGAAGATGTCGCTCATTGGGTCGCCCGTGAAGTCGCCGGCCACCGCGGCCGCAGCCGCGTCCAGCGCGCCGTCGCCCAGATCCGACCCAACCAGCGCTGCTTCGACTGACGATGCCCTGGTTGGAGTCGTCTCGACGCCGCCAATCACCACGCTCGCCGACGAGCAGCTGCCTCCCTCCGCTCCGACGATCACCGCGACGCCGACTACCGCGTAGCGGGAGGCGGGATGCGGAAACTTGACGTACGCGGAGCCGCATCCGGGCGCAAGAGCCGGCACTGAAACACCGGTCAGGATCTCGTTGTCCTGCAGGGCGTTTTCAAGCAGACCTGTGGGGAATTCGGACGCGGCTATGCTGCGCTCGCCGCCGGGCCCGCTGACGTTGTATGTCGCGCCAAGAGCGGTCAGGGCGGTCGGCGGGTCGGAGGCCGGGTCGCCGTGGGAAACGTTGCCACCGATGGTCCCGCGGTTTCGCACCGCAGGGTCTCCCACCACGCCCGCGGCCTCCGCTAGGACAGGCGCGTGGGCCTGCACCAGGTCACTTGACGCGATGGTGGCGAAAGTCGTCAGCGCGCCGATGACCAGCGTGCCGCCCTCCAAGCTGATGCCCTTAAGAGCTGCGATATGCCCGATGTCCACCAAGGCCTGCGGTGCAGCCAGGCGAAGCTTCATTGCCGGAATCAGGCTGTGGCCGCCGGCCAGGACCTTTGCGCCCTCGTTGGTGGCGAGCAGTTCCACCGCCTCGGCCACCGATCCGGCGCGATGGTAGTTTGTGTTGGCTGGATACATGGCTCTAGCCTCCGTTCCTGGCGTTCTGCATGGCCCGCCAAACCTTTTCGGGCGTCAACGGCATGTCGATGCGCGTGATTCCCAGGGGCCGCAGAGCGTCCATGACCGCGTTGTAGACCGTGGGCGTGGAAGCAATGGTCCCGGCCTCGCCGACGCCCTTCACGCCGAGCGGGTGATGAGGCGAAGGCGTGGTGTTCGACTGCACCTCTATGTCGGGCAGCCCGTCCGCACGGGGCAGCGCGTAGTCCAGCATCGTCCCCGTGAGCGGCTGGCCGCTCTCGTCGTAGACGACGCCCTCCCACAGCACCGGCCCGACTCCTTGCGCGACGCCGCCGTGGACCTGCCCCTCCACTATCATGGGGTTGATCTGCACGCCGCAGTCGTCGACGGCGTAGTACTTCTGCAGGTCTATCGCGCCGGTGGCGGGGTCAACCTCCACAACCGCCAGGTGTGCCCCGAACGGATACGTGAAGTTCGGCGGGTCGTAGAAGGCGCTGGCCTCCAGGCCTGGCTCCATGCCCTCGGGCATGTCCCACGCCACGTTGGCCATGAGCGCAATGTCCTGGATCGTCTTGTGCTGGTCGGGTGAGCCTCGCACGAAGAACCGCCCGTCCTCGTACTCGATGTCCTCGGTGGCGGCCTCAAGCAGGTGCGCGGCCAGCGCCATGGACTTGTCCTTGATCTTGCGCGTTGCCAGCGTGACCGCCGCGCCGGACACCGCCGTGGTGCGGCTGCCGTACGTGCCCCAGCCCATCGGGGTCAGGTCTGTATCGCCGTGGATGACTTCGACGTCGTCCACTTCCACTCCAACCTCGCCGGCGACGATCTGTGCGAAGGTGGTCTCCTCCCCCTGTCCGTGGGGCGACGAGCCTATCATCACGTTCACCTTCCCCGTGGGATGGAAGCGGACTATGGCGCTCTCCCAGAGCCCGCCCTGGAAACCGACTGCGCCCGCAACCTGCGATGGCCCCAGGCCGCAAATCTCGACGTACGTGGAGACGCCTATGCCCACGTAGCGGCCCTCCCGGCGGGCCTGCTCCTGCTCCTCGCGTAGCGATGAGTAGCCGGCGGCGTTCAGGCAGGTGTCCAGCGTTGCCTCGTAGTCACCGCTGTCGTAGGTGAGACCGGTGGCAACGTCGTGGCCGTTCTCGAACTTGGGAATCAGGTTCTTCCGGCGCAACTCAACGGGGTCCATCCCCAGCCTGGCCGCCAGCAGGTCCACAAGCCGCTCGATCAGCGTCGTGGCCTCCGGGCGACCTGCTCCGCGGTAGGCGTCCACAGGGGTGCCGTTGTTGAAGACCCCGTAGATGGTGCCGCTTATGTTTGGAATGTCGTAGGCGCCCGAGTACATCAGGCCGTGCAGGATGGTCGGGACTCCCGGGCTTGCGGTCGAGAGATAGGCGCCCAGGCCTGCGTAGACCGTCGTGCGCAAGCCGGTGATCTTTCCGTCCGCGGTGGCCGCCATCTCCACCTCTTCGACGTGGTCGCGGCCTTGGGTGGTGGCAATGTAGTTCTCGCTCCGGGTCTCCGTCCACTTGACCGGGATTCCCAGGCGCATCGAGCAGAACGACGCGATGGCCTCGTCCGGGTAGTAGGAGATCTTGCTTCCGAATCCCCCGCCGACCTCCGGCGCGATGACCCGTATCCTGTGCTCCGGCACACCTGTCACCACCGAGGTGAGGAACCGAGCGATGTGCGGGTTCTGCGAGGTGCTCCACAGCGTGAGCTCGCCCGTTGCTCCCACCCACTGCGCGATCGCAGAGCGCGGCTCCATCGCGTTTGCGATGAGCCTGGGCAGCGTAATGACGTCGCTCACCGTGACCTCAGCCTCCGCAAAGGCTGCGTCGGCGTCGCCGCCGGCCACTACCCAGGTGAAGGCGATGTTGTTTGGCGCATCGTCATGCAGCTGTGGCGCACCCGCTTGCGCGGCATCCTTCGGGTTGATGACCGCGTCCAGCGGCTCGTACTCCACCGCTATGTGCTCCAGAGCATCCTCGGCCTGGTAGCGGGTCTCCGCAACCACCACGGCAACCGCGTCGCCCACGTAGCGCACTTTGTCCTTCGCTATGGCGGGATGCGCCGGCGTCTTGAGGTCGGAGTTGGGTATCAGCCAGGCGCAGGGGAGGCCGTTGAGCGCCCCCTCCGTGTCTGCGCCCGTGTAGACCGCGATGACGCCCGGCTGGTTGACGGCTCCGCTCGTGTCAACCGATTTGATGTTCGCGTGGGCGTACATGCTGCGAAGGATCGCTGCGTGCGCCATGCCGGGCAGCTTGATGTCGTCCGTGTAGGAGGCCCGGCCCGTGATGAGCCTCGGGTCCTCGCGGCGACGAATGCCGGAACTGAACACTCGTGTAGTCATGGCCTAACCGCCTCTCATCGCATCTGCGGCCGCTTCGACCGCCCGCACAATATTCTGGTAGCCGGTGCACCGGCAGATGTTGCCCTCCAGCCCGTGGCGGATCTCCTCGCGCGTCGGCGATGGGTTGATTCGCAGCAGCTCGTCGGCGGCGATGATCATCCCCGGCGTGCAGAACCCGCACTGCAGGCCATGGTTGTTCCAGAAGGCCTCCTGGAGCGGGTGGAAATCGGCCCCGTCGGCGAACGCCTCGATTGTCTTGACGGAGCTGCCCGACGCCTGGACTGTGAGCACCGTGCAGGCCTTGGCCGTCGCTCCGTCCAGCTGCACCGTGCAGGTGCCACACTGGCTCGTGTCGCAACCGACCTTGGTGCCCGTCAGCCCCGCGTTCTCCCGGATGAAGTGGACAAGAAGCTGCCGGGACTCAACCTCTCCGCCGTAGGACTTCCCATTGATGGTTATCTCCACTGGTACCTTCAACTTCATCACCCCCTTGACGCACTACCTTGGCTCAGCGCAGACTCTGCCCTATGGCGGCAAGTGTAGCAAAGGCCGCCTGCATTGACAATCCGACTCGCCCCCTTGGATGCATTCGTGACCGGTCGGCTGGAAGTGTAGTGAGCCTATACTGCACAATTTGCCCGCTCCCTGCTATAGTTTCTCCGTGAAGATCAGCGGCACATATCGGTTCGACGCGGCGCCCGAACGCGTCTGGGACGCGCTCCTGGATCCCGACGTCGTGCGAGATTGCATCCCGGGCGTCCAAGAATTCGCAGTCGTCACGCCCGACAGCTACCGCGTCGAGGTCGGCGTGAAGGTGGGCGTCTTTTCCGGCTCACTTTCAGGCACGATGGAGATATTCGACAAGCAGCCCATCTCCTCTTACCGCATGAGCGTCCGGGGAGCGGGCCCCATGACCAACCTCTCCGGGGACGCGCTGGTCTCGCTTTCTGCGGAAGGCGACGCCACCATCGTCTCGGTAGACGGTGACGTGACCGTGACGGGCTCGCTGGCGCGTGTGGGGCAGAGATTCATGAGCAGCGCCGCCAAGTCGCAATTCGACTACTTCTTCGAAAGGCTGAGCGAGAAGGTTAGCGAGTGAAGCACTGTGCCGCACTGTCTTGCGCTTGTAATCCACGGCACCGCACTTGTGAATGCACGGATGCACATGTAGCGACAACAGCCGCAACTTTGACATGAACGAGACCGTCCGGGTGAAGCGACCGCGAGCCAGCCTAGCCACGTTCCCGATTCGCAAAGAGGACTGAGTACGCCTTGAGCAAGAACGCATCCAAGACCGCCATCCCGCCCCTGATAAAGCGGAACACGGCGTATCTGGCGTCCTCCCAGGCCTTCAACGGCGCCGGGGCGCAGATGGTGCCAACGCTGGGGCCGGTGCTCGTTACCCAGATGATAGGATCGGCCGCCCTCGCGGGCATCGGCTCCAGCATTACCGGGCTCAGCCGTCTGATTGTCGCATACCCCATCGGCAGGTTCACCGACGCCTTCGGGAGAAGAGCCGGCGTCATCCTGGGACTTCTGCTGGTGGGCGCCGGCGCTGGAGTTACGGGCATCGCGGCCGTGACGCAGTCATTCCCCATCTTTGTCGCAGGAATCCTGATACTCGGCCTGGGGACGGGAGCGGTCCAGCAGCTTCGAGTAGCGGCCGCGGACATGTACCCGCCTAACCGCCGGGCGGAGGGATTGGGGATAGTCCTTACCGGATCCCTTGTGGGCGCCCTGGCCAGCCCACTTCTCATCAAGGCCTCTGAGGTCATCGCCCCCGACGTGGGAATCGAGCCCATCGCCCTCGCATGGTTCTTCATTCCGATGGTCGTCGTATTGAGCATGTTCCTGGTCATTCAGGTGCGACCGGACCCCAAGGATATCGCGTCCAGGTTGGGCGACTACTATCCGGACTACACGCCGCCCGCAGCGCCGCAGCAGGCCTCCGGCAAGGTCGGGATTCTGCACTTCATGCGACACTACCCGAAGCTGACCGCCTTCATCACCATGTTCGCAGCGCAGGGCAACATGAATATGATGATGGCCATGACCTCTCTCGCGCTGAATCACCACGGCCACACTCTCTCAGCGATTTCCGTGTCCGTTGCAATTCACGTAATGGGGATGTTCGGGTTCTCCCTGCCGCTGGGCTGGCTTGCCGACCGGGTAGGCAGGAGGAACGTGATGCTGCTGGGGCTCGTCCTGGCCTCGGCCGGCTCGTGGTTGGTGGTCGCAACGCCCGCCTACGCCGTCATAACTGCGGGCACATTCTTCGTGGGGTTGGGCTGGTCATGCGTAAACATAGCAGCAACGGCCCTTTACGCGGACACGACCAACCCCGCCGAACGCGGCCGCGTGATCGGCGCCAACGATACGTTCACGGCCGCCGCAGCCATCAGCATGCCGCTCGTCGGAGGCGTGGTGGTCGAGTATCTTGGCCTGCCTATGCTGGGCATCATTGGCATGTCACTGATGGTGCCTCCGCTCGTCCTGCTGCTCAAACTGCGCGAGCCAATTCCGGGCGTCTTCGAGGATGGAGTGAGCGACGAAGCCCCTTCGGCCCAGGGCCGGACTGGCTGATTGGTTGCTCTTTCGGCTCCTGCCGCCGGACGCGTGGCCTACCGATCCTCTGCCCTGCTCTCTGATTTGGTTGCGTCGGCTTGGCCGTCGATGGCGGCCCACGCCAGGCTCGTCAGCATCAGCAGCGGGTTCAGGACCTGCCAGGCGTCTCCGTAGTCGACAAAGTACGCGTTTGCGAGCAGAACGACGCCCAGTACCGCCGAAACCAGGGATCCCGCTCGCCCCGCAGGATTGCCTGAGCGCCACAGGGCCACCGCAGCCACACTCGAGCAGCCGATGAAGAGCGGGTTGATGGTGCGCCACACGTCACCACTATAGTCTCCAAACACGCCACTGTACGCGTTGGCGAACACGGCAGCGGCCAGAACGGCAAGCGCCAGGCTGCGCACCCAGGGCACCCGGCGAGTGCTCAGCCAGACCCACCAGACCCCGGCAATCCCCAGCAGCAACGCGCCCGCCTGCCACAGCTTCCAGGGCCAGTGGGGCACGGACATGCCATCCGGATCGACGAGAACGGTTCTCTCCGTCCAGGCAAACGTGGCCAGGAACACGAAGGCCGCGGCTGCCAGCGCGGGGATAGGCGCCAGGTCTCTAGGTGCAATCGCTTTGAACATTGGCCGGACCTCTTGTGCCAGAACTCCGGTTACACAGACGTTGGATCAGCCTTTTGGGTTGCGGTGTACCGCCGACACTCTACCACAACATGGCCGCAAGGCGCTGCGAGCGACCCGGCAGTTGCCGACCAGTACCCAGCACCCACTCGCCACGTCTGGCGCTTGCATCATCGTAAGCAGTACAATTCTCTACCTGAGAGACCTCAGTCCTACCGCTAGAGGCGCTTAGGTTCGCCACCTCCCCGGGCTTCTCCCGGCTGGTCGGCTCTCTTAAGAAGGAGACGCAAGGCCGCGCGGAAGATTGGCTCAGATGCTTGAATCGGACTCCCTACGCAAGACTGCATTGCTTCTGGTCATAGTCGGCCTCCTGTGGAACCTGATCGAGGCCGCCGTTGCTCTATGGGCGGGCACCCGGGCCGGAAGCGTGGCCATCCTGGCCTTCGGGCTGGACAGCATCATCGAGCTTCTCGCCGGCGCTGTCCTTGTATGGCGCCTGATGGCAGAACGGCATGAGTCGGAAACAGAGGCCGCTGAGATAAAGTCGCAAAAGTTGCTGGGGCTCAGCTTCTTCCTCCTGGCGGCCTACGTGGTCCTGCACTCCGGCGCCAGCCTGGTGGGGTGGCTGCCCGAGCCGCAGCCAAGCCTGGCGGGTGTACTCATCGTAGTTGCGAGCGCGGTGGTGATGACCGGCCTGTACGTGGGGAAGATGCGGATCGCCGAACGCATGCAGTCCCGGTCGTTGAGAGCGGAGGCGATGGAGAGCCTGTTCTGCGATCTTCAGGACCTGACGATCCTGATCGGGCTTGGGCTCAACACTTTGCTCTCCTGGTGGTGGGCCGATCCAGTGTCGGCCCTGCTTCTGGTCCCGCTCTTCGTAAAGGAAGGCATGGAAAATGTCTCGGGGCACGGCGAAGAGCATGAGGCAGGCCCGGCAAGGGTGTGCTTTTGCCCAGGCTGCATCTTCGGCGTACGCGAGTGCAAAGCGGCGTGCTGCGTGGCCTAGCGCCAGGGCTTGGCGGCAAGCTACCTCCGGTCCCGGTCTGCAGGGCACGCACCGGGCAGAAACGGGACGACTTCCTCTGAGCACACTGCTTGATTGACCCTTGGATTGAATGGTAACATTTGGCAGCCTTCATAGAGTATTAGTACAACATATCAGGAAGGGGGACTCGCCCAAAGTGAATCCTCAAAGAACAGAAGGAATGGCACTCTCAGATCCGTCTCCGGTATTCGGAATGCGAAGGCTTGCGATATCATGCGCCTTGGCCGCGCTGGTCGCCGGCCTGATTGGGATGGGGTGGTTCGGCATTTCGCCGGCGCAGGGTCAGGAGGCCTGTGCTGCAGTCGACCTGGGCACGCTCGGCGCGGAGCCGGATGCGGAGCTATCCTCGAACGGACGTTGGTCAACCGAGGACTGCGATTCCCGCTTCCTGACCGGTAGTGACGCCCACACCTACCGGTTTGAGGTGACGGAAGGTGGGCGAATCAGGGTGGACCTAACATCAGCGGACGGTGACCCCTACCTCTATCTTATGACCGAGGACGGGAGCCGTATAACGGACAACGATGATGGCGGCGCCGGTCTCGACGCACGAGTAGAGCGCGATCTCACTCCGGGCGCCTACATGGTGGAGGCCACAACGGTTGGCGGACGCGGTCGCGGGCCGTCGGACTTCTCGCTTTCCGTCAGCCGCGTGACGGGCTGCGATCCGGTGCCGCTCGGAGCGCTCAGGCCGGGCGTCGGTCTGACTGCTTCAGGCTCCTGGTCGCTCGACACCTGCGGCTCCCGCTTCGTGGTGGAGCATCCGGCCCACAGCTACCTGTTCGAGATGCCGCAGGACGGCCGCGTACGAGTGGACCTGATGTCGGACAACGGCGACCCCGTGCTCTCTCTCGTCTCCCTGGCCGAGGGCGTGATCGCCGCCAACGACGACGGCGGCGAACGGCGCAACTCGCGAATTGAGCGGTACCTGCAGGCGGGCACCTACCTGCTGGAGGCCACGACCTACCTGGAACGTGACTATCAGCCCCTGATGGCCGACTTCACCCTGGTGGTCGATCTCGTGGACGAGAAGGCCAGGCAGGAGAGTTTCCTGCTAAAGATCGAGGAGACGCGTACCCCAAACCGCGTGGTTGCGGGCCAACCCTTCAATGTAGACTTCCGAATCGGGAACCTGGGCGGTGGCAGTCTCGCCGAAGTCGGCGGGCGAGCATTAGTGTACGTGGTGGGACCGCGTGTACTTGAGGTGGCTTCCCCTATAACCGCGTCGGCAGGACGCTGGGAACCGGGGGTCTCCTACCACAGCAGTTCGGAGACTGCCGGCGCCAATAGTGTCGATATTGGCCACGTTTCGCCGTTCGAGGTCACTCTTGCGAGCTCCGGCCCGTCCTGGGTGTTTGTGGCAGTGATCACCTACGACCGTTTCGGCCAGGAGGTCGGATTCCACGGCCTGTGGCAGAATCTCATGGTCCTGAGCGGCACGACATTTGATTCGGTCACCGTCAAGGTGGACGACATGGACTATGTTGTTCAGGCGGAAGCCGACGGAGAAGGACTGGTCACGACCTCGGTTAGCTCCGTCGCCGATCCGGACACTGATATCGACCCATCCGTGCGCGCGAAGGCGATCTACGCCGCGGGCGTGCACACCCAGGTGCTGGACGGGATCTTCGAGCAGCCGGCCATTGCCGGGCTGTCCACTACCGGAGAGGCCGGCGCTGTCAGTCTGGAAGGTGCGTCGTCAAGCGCCCTGTTGAGGGAGTTCGCATCCCAGTATGCGAGCGAGGTTGACACCTCCGGGCTTGCAGAGGTGCTGGCCGCAGAAGAGGCCCTGATTCCGACCGTTGTGGAGGATGTCGTTACCGGCATCTCCCAGGAGGCGTCGGAGCAATTCGTCACACTGGCAGAGTCCTGGAGCGCCCTTCAGGGGAAGATAGTCGACGGCGAAGCGCTGTCGTTTGAGGAGGCCTTCAAGGTCCACTCCCAGTTCACCTACGCCGAACGCGTTATCTCCCCGGCAGTGGCGGCCGGCGAGATCGTGGCTGCTGCGAGTAACGTCGAACTCGGCTGGGACGATCCGGACGTCCGTCGCATGGTCGGCACCTTTTCGGAGCGGGCTTCTTGTGGCGATACGGAAGCAGATCTGCGGGAGGCCCTGGAAGAGAACGGGACTGCAGACGTCGACGGGCTGGTCAGGCTGGCCGCCGAGATGCGCGTGGCGTCTCCAATTGTCGGCCTTGCGCTCGACGCCGTCCTGTGTGCAGCCGCTGAGGCAGATGACAACAATACAGTGTTCCTGCAGGGTCTGGCCATCGCCGGCAGCAACGAGATTCGGGAGCTATTCGGTTACGATCAACCCTCGCTCACTCCGGCTGAGCCTCCGACGTACCAGCTGCGCATAATCGCCAGGCTGGGCGAGGACGGCCGAATCGAGCACGGCGTTGAACTCACCACCGGAGTGCAGATACTGCCGACCAGTCGCTTCCTGTCTATCGACACTCGGGCCGGAAGCTGGCAGATGAGCAGCGACGTTGAGGTGGATGGTGTCACCATAGGAAGCATTCATGGGCGGCGTCTCGACGACGGTCGCACCGAGCTAAGCTTTGTGGACGCTACCGGCGAGACGATCACCCCGGACCTCCGCTACCTGGCCGCGGACATACCGGTCGGTGTGTGGCTGCGCAGCGGCGAGATTTCCGCAACTGGGCGCGAAAGCGAGGAGTAAGGCCCACGTATTCTGAAGCCAACTGACGATCTGGACCGGCTGGGTGCAACCGGAACCCTACGGTGGAGTTCCCCCAAGCCGTAATCGAAGGAGTGATGACTGCCAGCGCATCATGACCCGCTGGCAGTCTCTCATGGCAGTCGCTAGCGCCTGGCCTCAGGCATCACGGTTCATTGGCAGCTAACCTCGGCTGCTGCAGAATGTCCAGTTTAGCCTGAGTGTCAGCGCCGGCCATGCCCCGTGAACGATGGCAGAGGTGTCGGACCATCGCTTGCCAGTGTTGCGTTGCGGGTGTTACAACTATTGGGCGCGGGTCGCCGACCGTCTGTCTTGGAATAGGAGGCGGGTCGCTTAACCTGGAGCTTTAGGGGAAACTCCGTGAATTGGGGTGTCAACTTATAGGGTATGCGCGACGCCGGGGGCTGCCGGGCAGCCGATCCGGTCTTGGCACCTTGACCAATTCTCCAACTCTAGCGATAGTGGTGACTAGGAGACAATAGCGCAAGGACTGCCAGCACCGGGCTGCCCCAGATTTCGGGGCATTCGGGACGTAACTTGGGAGTAGTGGCTTGCAGCAACGCCTGGCTTCGATTAAAGGAGACCTGTTCGGAGGCATAACTGCCGCCGTGGTTGGCTTGCCTGTGGCCCTGGCATTCGGCGAGGCCTCCGGCCTTGGAGCCCTCGCTGGAATCTACGGGGCGATCGCCGTAGGGTTCTTCGCGGCGGTGTTCGGAGGAACTCGATCTCAGATCTCCGGCCCGACCGGCCCCATGGCCATTGCCATGGCGGTGGTCGTCACGCTCCACGCGGACAATCTTGCCGCCGCTTTCACCATCGTGATCATGGCCGGACTCTTGCAGGTGGCGCTTGGCATGGTGGGAATCGGCCGGTTCATCGCATTCACACCCTACTCCGTCATTTCCGGCTTCATGTCGGGCATCGGCATCATCATCATTCTGCTGCAGACTCTGCCCATCCTGGGCACGCCCGTGGCCGAGGGACCCATGGCCTCCATCAGGGGATGGACGGACGGCATAGCCAACTTCAACTCGAGCGCATTTGCCATCGCCTTCGTGACGCTTGCCGTGGGCGTCCTGTGGCCTGGGCGGCTCCGTCGCATCCTGCCGCCTACCCTCGCCGCTCTGGTGGTTGGCACCATGATAGGCGTTTACTGGCTCACGGACGTGCCCGTCATTGGCAACGTGCCCACCGGCCTGCCCGCTCCGCAGCTACCGGACCTGTCCCCCGGGATACTGGCACAGGCCGTAACTCCCGCTCTGACCCTGGCGATGCTGGGGTCCATCGACAGTCTGCTGACGTCGCTCATCGCGGACTCCATGACCAGGACGCAGCACAGCGCCAACCGGGAGCTGGTGGGACAGGGCATTGGCAACATGGCGGCAGGGTTCCTGGGCGGGCTACCAGGCGCCGGGGCAACCATGGGCACGGTCATCAACATCCGAGCCGGTGGCAGGACACCGATATCCGGCGTCATACGCGCGGCGATTCTGCTGGCTCTGGTGTTGGGTTTGGCCAGGTATGTCGAGATCATTCCGCACGCCTGCCTGGCAGGCATCCTCTTAAAGGTAGGCTGGGACATAATCGACTGGCGATTCCTGACTCGAATAATGCGCGTGCAGCGTGAACATCTTGCGGTCATGGTGATCACCCTGCTTCTGACGGTGTTCATCGATCTGGTGACCGCCGTGGCCGTGGGGCTCATCGCGGCAGGTATGGCAACCTCAAGGAGGTTCGAGCGTCTACAGATGGACAACGTGGTATCCGTGCCCATCCTGGACGAGGTCTTCTTCGGGGAAGGCTACAAGCTGGACGCTGACGACCATTCGGCCCACGTGGGCATGGTGATTCTGCGCGGCGCGTTCACGGTGGCTTCCTCTCACAAGCTGATCAGCACCATCAGCAGGGACATCAGTGAGCACGACGTTGTGATCTTCGACTTCACCGACACGGCCTACATGGACGACAGCGCCTCGCTGGTGGTGGAGGAGCTCATAGACACCGCCCTTGCGGAGCACACGGAGTGTATAGTGATCGGCCTGTCTGACCAGCCGGCGATCACCCTGCGCGCGCTCAACTCCCTGAAGCAGATTCCCGAGGAGCAATTCGCCGATGACATCGATGGGGCCCGCGACATCGCCGGACGACTCCTGGGGCTGGAGAAGGCGACGACAGAGTGAGGCGAGGTTGGTCAAGGTTCGCGCTAGTGCCTTCCAGGGAGCTAGTCATACGGACGGAACTGCCGGAAGCCGATGGCGCCGGTGTGCTCGGCACAAGCGGCCGTCCGGCTACCTGGCCGTCTGTCGCCAAGCGCAGCGGTCACACCTCGCCGGTTGAGAAGCGCGACTCATTTGCTGCGACGTTGGGGACTTGCTGAAGCGCTGATGAAGATGCGTGTTGCCCCGGCTCGAATCAGGGCGGGCATTCTGCGACTTGCAAGTTCATTGCCAGTCTGCATTCTTCTCACCACCGCCCTGCTCTCCTGCACCGGCGCCAGCGCGGGCCCCGACGCAGACGAGCGCGTTGCTGAGCAGGAGGTCAGGACTCACACGCTGGAGGAGTCACTTGAAGCCCTTGAGAACGAGAACGCGGAACTCCGGGGCAAAATCGCTACCATTGGGGAAGACATGGACGACCTGGAGTCCCGGATTCAGGAGCTCGAGGAAACGGATACCAAATTGGGCGCAGTCCTGGCCACCATAGAGATGTGGTCAAAGACCGAGGAAGATAAACAGTCGCTGGCTGAGGAAGCCGTTCATGAAGCAACCGCCAGGATGGTGGAGCAATTCGGGGGCCAGGTCCACTACATGGAACACACGGACCGGGAAGTCCCTTCCGTCCTGGTGACGCCTGTGAGATTTGTCGACGGAGAGACGCCGCTAATCGTGTCTCTTCACGGCTTCGGAGGAAACTCCGCTGACCACGCCGCCTATGTGCCACTTCACGAGCGTGTGAACAGCCACGGGTTCGCTCTGCTGCTGCCCACCGGCGCACTCGGCAGCAATGGGAACGCCTTCTGGAACCCTACGGATCTGTGCTGTCTCGGTGGCAAGACCGGTGAGGATGACGTCGCATTTCTATCAGAGCTGGTTGCGAACGCAGGAGAGGTCAGGGAGTTCGGTCGGGTGTACTTCTTCGGCTACTCCAATGGCGGGTTCATGTCATACCACATGGCCTGCAAGGGCCTGCCCGGCCTTCGCGCCGTGGCCAGTCTTGCCGGTACGAGCTTCGTTGAGGACTCCAGCTGCGAGGGCGCGCCCCCCGTATCGGTGCTGCACATTCATGGCACCGCCGACGAAGTGATTCTCTTTGGGGGCGACGAGATTGAGACGGTCCTGACTGGCAACGGCAAAAGGGTATTCTACGCCGGGGCTCAGGAGATGGTGATGCACTGGAGCCGGCGGGCCAGCTGCAACTGGCCCGAAGACCTCCAACCCTACGCGACACTCGATCTGGACGGATACGTGCCGGGCGCCGAAACGCAGGCATTCCGCGTGGAATCGGGCTGCGCAGAGGGCATCACAATCGAGCTCTGGGCTGGCGAGGGATCCGGTCACTCACCCGGATTCGGCGAGACCTTCCTGGACGCCATGGTAGACTGGCTCCTGTCGCAAGAGTGATTGGTCCCGAAGCATCCCCGCTACCTTTAAAGTTCGGCCCCACTGCGCTCCGGAACTCCGCCTTCTCCAGTCCATCGGGTTCTGCGAAACTCTGCAATCGGGACTAATCCGTGGGTGCAGTGCGTCCAGGTTCTGAAACTACATGAAACGCTTGCGACATTCGATTGTGGTAAAGTATGCATGGATCGTCTCTGCGCGTGGGACGGATACAGGTTCCAGTATACCCAAGGCACGTAGCAAGCCCGGCGATGTTCAAGCTGATTTCCCCCCTACTTCTGGATCGGGTCCCTGCTATGGCCTCCCTGGCCTTCGTGGCCAAGACCGGCCGAGGCAACCTCACGGTGATGGACATCGGCAGTGCCGTGATATAGGGAGTCGAAATTGTCTATTTCAGCGCAACAGCAGCCCCGCTTCGAAGCGCACGAGAGTCCCCCTTTTCTGGCCTCCCTGGGGTATGGCGCTCAGTTCAGTCTGATAGCGTCGGCGACGCTGCTGGTGACGCCGGTCGTGGTGGCCAAGGCATCGGGACGGGACGAATCGTACCTGGTGTGGGTGGTCTTCGCGTCCCTGCTGGTTGCCGGTCTGACAACGGTGATGCAGGTTCGCGGCGCGGGGCCGGTCGGGGCCAGGACAATGCTGCCCATGTTCACGGCCGCGTTCTCCATACCCTTCTGCATAGACGCGGTATCGGACGGTGGGCCTGCGACCCTGGCCGCCCTGGTCATCGTATGCGGGCTCGGCCAGATCGTCATATCCAAGTGGCTGTTCATAATCAGGCGCATTGTCACGCCCGTGGTGGGCTGAACGGTTCTCATGATACTGTCGATCACCCTGGCGTCCGTGGTGCCACGCCTTCTGCCGGAGGCCACTGACAGCGATGCACTTGGGGCGCACATAGCGGCGCTGTCCACGCTTGGCATAGTATCGGCGCTCATACTTAGAGGCTCGGCTGTGGCACGGCTCTGGGGCCCGATAATCGGCATAGTGGCCGGGTCGGCCGTGGCTGCGGCCTTCGGCCTCTACGACGCCGGGTTCGTGCGAGAGGCCGCATGGGTAGGCCTTCCCGCCGATTGGCCCGGGCTGGGCTCGCCCCCTGTGATTTCAGGTCTTGGCGTGACTTTCTGGACGCTCCTGCCCGCCTTCCTGTTCCTCAGCGTGATCATCTCCATACAGGTCAACGGTGAGTCTATTGCCCAGCAGCGGGTCTCCAGGAGAGACGCGCGAGCAGTGGACTTTCGAGAGGTGCAGGCCTCCCTGACCGGGACAGGCGTGACCAACCTGTTCGCCGGCATTGGTGGGACGGTGCCCTACATCGTCAATCCGGGAGCTGTGTCCTACACCCAGACGACCGGCGTCGCTTGCCGAAGGGTCGGGTACGTCATCGGTGCAATGTTGATTGCCGTGGCCTTCCTGCCCAAGCTGTCCGGGCTGCTGAGCTCGATCCCCGGCTCGGTCATGGCGGGCTACCTGATAGTTCTGAGCGCGTACCTGTTCGTCGATGGCGCAAGGACCGTCATCCAGAGCGAGCCGAATAGGCAGAGGATAACGGTGGCGGGAGTGTGTTTCTGGATTGGCGCGGCCTTCCAGTTTGGGCTGTTCTCCATGCCGGAAATTGTTCCGGTATGGGGCGCCCTGTTGCAGAGCGGGATAACCACGGGAGGCGTGGCCGCGATCGTGATGATCCTCTACCTGGAGTTCACCAACCCCCGCGGAATGCGCTTCCACTCGCGGCTGCACATCGATGCGCTGCCTGATCTCAGCAACTTCCTGGAGAAGTTCGCCAGACTCCGTGGATGGGACACGGCCATACGCGAGCGCTTGAGCGCCGTAGCCGAAGAGACTCTACTCACCCTTGCGCCTATGGACTTCGGCGAGCTCACGGCGCTTGACGACGAGCCCGACCGCGAACAGGAGGACGCAAAACCCGAACGTCAGCTAGTAGTGACGGCCTCAAGCGACGGTCCGGTAGCTACCCTGGAGTTCATCGGAGGGGCCGGAGACGAGGAGAATATGGAGGACAGGCTGCGCCAGCTCCAGCAGTTCGACTCGGAGAACATGGTTGAGCAGGACCTGTCTCTCCAGCTACTGCGCGCATACGCTACGTCCGTTCGGCATCAGCAATTCCACGACACGGACATCATCACAGTACGAATAGCCCCATAGCTATCGAAAGTGTTCGCAGGATCGCGTTAGTAGCCCGCGGCAACAACTTCTGGTATATTCCAGCCATCACAGCCAGGGAGGACGAGCATGCCAAAGTATCTATTCCAGGCAGACTACACTCTCGAGGGCATAGCGGGACTGCAGCGCGAGGGGGGCACGGGACGCCGCGCGATGTTTGAGCAAATGTTCGCAGAGATGGGCGGGACGTTGGAGTCCTTCTACTATGGCTTTGGCGCAGACGACCTGTACATGATTGTGGACCCCCCGGATCAAGCCGCAGCAGCCGCCGTATCGATGGCGGTGTCGTCAGCGGGCGCGATAGTCCTGAAGGCCACCGTGCTGATCACACCCGAGACCATAGACGAAGCCATCGGGCGCAACGTCAACTACCGACCGCCGGGCTCTTAGAGGGCTGCCCCGGCGGCCGGCGCAAGTGACGCGCGACCGGCAGCTAGAAGGCACCGCCGCGGTGTCCGCTATGGCCGTTGGGGGAATCAGGATGCGGGCTCTAAAGGCGACGTACCATGACACGCGGGCGTCGTCAACTTGAGTGGGACACTATCGTCCCTGCGTCAAATGCGCCGTCCGCTCCTAGTAGACGCCCGGAAAGATCCGGTACTTCACCCGCGCCTGGTACTCCGCCCACTTCTCCGCGCCGTACTTCTACGCACAGTGCCTGTCGTCGTCGCGCTGGCGGAAGGTGAACATCGTGACGATGAATACGAAGTACGTCCACGCCCACGGAGCCCCTAAGTGCCCGAATACAAGGGTGATCGACAGGGGGAGGAAACCCTCGCCCATGTAGTTGAAGTTTCGGGCCACGCCCCAGAATCCACTGTACAGGATCTTGCGGTCCGGCCATCGCTTTAAAGTGTACTTCTGCATGTTGGCGCCCGGTGAGATGCTCCACCCCAGCAGTAACAGCATCGCCGCCGCCACCAACCACACAGTCGTCAACGCAGGCGAGAAACCGGGGTCGGGGTATGCCGCCATGCCCCAAAGCGGCGGCAATTATCCTTACGCCGTGAGTTGAATTCAACAATGGCCGGCTACACAAGACGAAGACGCGGCATCAGGCGGACTGAATGGACCCGTGGGCCTCCGCGCGTTCGTGCTCGGCCGGTCCGCGTATGTGCGCATGAAGCGCCCCTGTGAATGCAGCGGGGCAGCGTGAGTGTTACAATGGGTAGGATTTCGTGGGCGCTTCGGGCGTCCGGCGCCACAGGGCTTGGCCCCCGTCGTCCAGGAACAAGTTCATGTCCCTTCCAAACAGCGCGCATGGCGAAACCCCCTCAGTGTGGATCAGGTGGAGGCTGACGGGACTGGTCACTGTCGGTGTCCTGTCGCTCCTCTTCATCACGTACCTTGGTCGAGGTGCGCTGCTTCCCATCATCATGAGCGTCATTGTGGCGGAGCTCATTTTTCCGCTCGTCTCGTATATCGAGAGAGCGTTCCCCTTCCATTCACGTCATCCTCGCATCGCCAGGCTAGTCGCCATTGTCGCAGTATACGCCGCGTTTCTAACATTGATGGCCGGGTTCCTGTACCTCACTGTTCAGCCCATCTACGTTGAGATGAGGGAGTTCTTCCGGTCGGCTCCGGAGATTTACGAACAGGCCCAAAGCACCGTGGAGGGCTGGCTAGTGGACATCGACAGGCAGGTGCCTGAGGACCTAAAGTCACAGCTGGACGGGTGGCTGCAATCCGCAAGCGGGACAATAGGTGACGTCTTACTGTCAATCCTGACCAGGACGCTAAACAGCGTCACCAGTACCGTATCAGCCGTGATTGGTTTCGCTGTAGTTCCATTCCTGCTTTTCTACATGCTCAAGGACAAGGAGCAGCTTATCGGCGGGATGTACTCCATGCTGCCCACCGGCGTTTCCAGGCACACGCGCAACGTGTTTCACCTCTTCCACAGCGTCATCGGCTCGTACATTCGCGCCCAGGTCATCAGCGCGTCCATCATCGGCGGATTCGTGTTCCTAGGACTCTTCTTCCTGGACATCAGGTACCCGCTCACCCTGGGACTGCTGGCAGGCGTACTTGGCCTCATACCGATTGTCGGCGCATATATAGGCGCCGTGCCGGGCCTGCTGGTTGCGCTGGCCACCGACCCCGGCAAGCTCCCCTGGGTGGCGCTGGTCTACATCATTGTGCAGCTGATCGAGAGCAACGTCATATCGCCCCGCGTTCAGGGAGGCGCGCTCAGACTCCATCCGATCTTCATCATGGCGACGCTGATAGTGGCCAGCGAGATTGCGGGTCTGTGGGGAGTGTTGGTCGGCGTACCGCTAGTGGCCGTGGGAAGGGACATCTTCGTCTATTTCTACAAAGAGTGGAGCGACCCCGGCGTGAAGGAACCGGAGCCGGAGCAGTTGGAAGAGCCCGATACTCCCAAGATCCCTGCCGAAGAGGCGGCATCCCCGACTCCAGCGCTGGGCGGAGAAAACCCATAGGTGCGGGTTCTTGTCTTGTGGGGGCGCACGCGAGAAAATAGCAGCGAGGAGATGTGCGGAAATGGAGGTGGAGTTGACGATGCAATTCAGCAGATCGAGCGGACTCACCTGTTCCCCGCATGTAAGCCTTCCGGGTCTCGCGGACTGTTGGGCGGATCGGACTCAAACGCTTGAACAACTTGCCCGCTAAACTGTACAACTATCGTAGGCACCCCTCGCTGGAGCATTTCTGACATGCACTTCATTAGAGAACGGTGGCGGCGGACCGGAATCAAGCTGTACCTGGCATTGGCCTTGCCGTCGCCCTGACTCTGATATCCGGCGCGGTGGGCGTCTATTACTTCGAGCAGAGCGGCGATCTGAACTACCAGATCCAGACCGAGACCGTTCCTGCCCTGGAGGCGTCCTGGAGCGCAGCCCGTGAAACGGAGCGCCTGCTGAACCTGGGGCTATCGATCGCCGCGCGGCCGGACTCCGAGAGGTACATAGCCAAATTCACGGCTCCTACCCGACGCTCCCGCAAAGTGCCCAAAAAATGACCACGGGGCACCAACCACAGGCAATCGTACCTGTGGTATACAATGGGTTTCGGCTCTTCTAACCTGGTATGCGGCTTCTACAACGGGCCCGTATGGGCCTCCAGTTCGGAGGTGCAGCGAATTCCACGCCGCACAGGGTCACCGGTGTCTATAGGGTATGAATTCAGTTCCCATACCACGCTCTTGACTTGACGTGTCCGGCCCAATAGCAGGAAGGTGATGCTGAACCGTCTCTCGATCTTCTTCCCGCGGTTCGAAGCAAGGAGTCTGCCTGGGGACGTCCTCGGCGGTGTCACGGCGGCAGTGGTGGCCCTGGCGTTCGGCATTGCAGCAGGACTGGGGCCGGCTGCCGGGGTCTACGGGGCGATCTCCGTGGGCTTCTTCACCGCCGTGTTCGGGGGCACACGGTCACTCATATCCGGTCCCACCGGCTCCATGACCGTGGCAATGGCGGTCATCGTAGCCGCCCACGCCGACAACATAGCCGAGGCCTTCACAATTGTGATCATGGCCGGGCTGATCCAGATGGTGTTCGGCCTGCTGCGCCTCGGGCGGTACGTGACCTACACGCCCTACTCCGTGATTTCGGGCTTCATGACGGGCGTAGGTGCGTCATACTGGTGCAGACCCTGCCCTTCCTGGGAGCGCCGGTTGCCACGGGCGGACCGCTCGGAGCGATTCGGAACTTCCCGAGCATCATCGAGCACTTTGAGGTCAACGCCGTGGGCGTGGCCGGCATCACGCTTGCCGTAGCAATCCTGTGGCCCAAGAGATTCGACAGGTACCTCCCGTCCTCCCTGGTTGCGCTGGGTGCCGGGACTGTGGTAAGCCTTATCTGGCTGACCAATGCCCCAACCATTGGAGCCCTCCCGACCGGGCTCCCTTCCTTCAAGTTACCGGAACTCTCGTTCAGCGTACTGGTCAGCTCCATTGAGCCGGCGCTGGTCATAGCCCTTGTAGGGTCCGCGGACACGCTGCTGACAGGACTTGTAGCAGACTCCATGACGCGGTCTCGTCACGACCCCAGCAAGGAGCTGCTTGCCCAGGGCATGGGCGCGGTGTTTACCGGGTTCATTCAAGGCCTGCCCGGGGCAGGAGCTACCCCAAGCACTGTCGCAAACTATCGGGCCGGCGGAAGGACCTTCATTGCGGGAGTGGTCGCCGTGGCCATACTGCTGGTCATGATGCTGCTCCTGGGGGACTACGTTGCTCGTATTCCCAACGCCCTCCTGGCAGGGATCTTGTTCAAGGTTGCACTGGATACCATAGACTGGAGGTTCGTAACGCGCCTGCACCGAGTCCAGCGTGAACACATGGCGGTGATGCTCCTAACGCTCGGGCTCACCGTGTTCCTCGACCTGGTGACGGCCGTTGCCGTGGGAATGATCGCCGCGGCGGTAACCCACGCTCGCCAGTTCGAACTGCTCGAGCTGGACAGTGTTATCTCGGTGCGGATCCTGGACAGCAGCTTTTTTGGCACGGATGAGAATCAGGAAGACATCGACGGCTCCTCAGCCAGGGTGGGGCTGGTCGCTCTGAGGGGCTCCTTCACTGTCGCTTCCTCCAGCAAGCTTCTGGATACCATCGGCGAGGACATACGGGAGCACGAGGTCGTTATTCTGGACTTCACCGACACCGTCTATGTGGACGACAGCGCTGCTCTCGTGGTGGAACAACTGATCGAGACCGCAACGGGCTACGACACCCACTGCATCGTGATGGGGCTCGGCGGAGCGTCTGTCCACAACATTCAGGCGTTGAACGTGCTCAGGCGCGTGCCTTCGGACCATATAGTGCAAACCTGGGAGGAGGCACGAGAAGTCGCTGCCGGCCTCCTGGCCCACTAACACGGGGTTCGAAAGACCCGGCGGGTGCCGACCAAACGCGGCAACGACATACCCGCCTCTCTCCCTCCGGCCTGGGCGAAGGCCGCCGATCTCATCTATCCCGGTGGGCGTGTTCCCTCTGCCCGCTCGCCTTCCTGAACCCCCAGCCATACATGACGCTCCCGTAGTAGTTGAACCACCGTCGAGCTTCATCGTCTGAGAAGGGATAGTCCGCCCCGAGCTGCCTCGCCGTGACCAGCCCGCTGACAAGACACGTCTCCTGGCTGTTGACCAGGGTGTGTGCGCCGCAGTGCCAGGTCCGGCGTCTGCCCTGAATGAATCGGAACAACGGCGCCAGCCACACGACGTGCCGGACGTCGTGCACGATGTGCTGGAACTGGTGACGAGCGATAATCTTCCGGCTATCGATGGGGCTGACCGGATTGTAGGTGACCAGGCATGGCTTGTCCGACCGACCGGCCCAGGGCTGTTGGTTGTGCATGATGTAGGTGACCTCGTAGTTATCCGGCTTGGCCCCGTACTGACGAATGTGGTTGCTCCTGGTGGACAAGGCATGGGTGTCGTCCTCCGGGAGGACGGACGCGTCCCAATGGACCACCGCTTCCCGGTGAAGCTCCCTATCGTAGCGCACCGACGAAAGGATGTATTGCTCCAGCTGACTGGGGCTGTCGATCGCAGGCAGGGTCTGGTTGGCATTACAGGCTAAGATGACCTGGTCGAACGCTTCCCACACGCCCTCGGCATCTTCCACCACGACGCCGTCAGGATTGCGGTACACCTTCTGCACGGGCCGGCTGAGGTAAATCTTGTCGCGGAAGCCGGCAGTTAGGTGCTCGTATATGTTCCGCGTGCCCTGGTCCCAGGTGTGCATAGAGGTTGCGGTCTCTATGCCGAAGAACTCCAGATACCTGGCGAAGAGCGAGGCCGGCATGTCGAACACGTTAGTCGCCAGCACGAAGTTGATGACCATGGGCTTCAAAACCTTGTACCGGAAGTCGTCGGACAGCTCCGCCAGGTCCAGGACGGTCCCCATGGAGACGTAGTTGAACGGGTTCAGCGCATTAAGGAGCCGAGAGCGGGCGCGGGTCAGCACGCCGACCTTCCTCAGCATCCGCAGAAGGCGCTGGAACCGCTGGATTTCACTCTGAAGCTCGTCTCGCAGGCCGGAATCGAAGTCATGGGCATAGATTCCGTCTCCGTACTCTACGGTGTAGCTGAAGCGAGTGGGCAGGAGATCGATTCCGAACTGCTCCATAAGGAGAAGCACGTGCTTGTAGACGGATGGTATGAGGGCTGTTGCAGATATGTCGAAGGGAACGGACCCGCCGCCCTCCTGAGGCATGTCGACCGTCAAGGCGTTGCCGCCCAGGCGGTCCTTCGCCTCGAAGACGCGGAAGTCGAACCTGTCCGGGCTGTGGGAGAGCGCCCAGGCTGCCCCCAGTCCGGCCACGCCGCCGCCTACAATCGCAATCCGCTGGGTCTTCGTCGTCACTTGTGACCTAATAGGCCAAACGCACCGCGCTCGGCGGTCTGGTCAAGACCAAGCTCGTCCTCAACGCCATGCTGGACTGACAGGTCCGGGTCAGCCTCCTCGCCAATGCTTACTGAAGTTCCATTCCGAGGTCCCTTCACTGGCCGGTTCAGCTTCATTGTGTCCCTCTGTTTCGTGTGGTACAAGTGCCCGGCGGCCTCGAATGCAGCCGGCCCCATCCCGCCGAAGCGCGAAGTGAACCCAGCCTTGAAGTGGAGGAAGAGACCGCACAGGCCTCAACTGCGAACTACAAGCACCTTTGGCAAGATTGCCGAGGAGAAACCGAATGCCAGAAACTGATTGGAAAATGCCGAGATTTATTTGTGAGAATTTTCGCTCACAATGTAGACAGCAGAACCTTACTATGCTAACATCGGCGAGATTATCATGTCTGTGCCGGCCTCGGCCCGGCTCATAACGAGGTGTTTCGATGCTCAATGCGAAGCGACTGGCCTTGCCGGCGATGGGGCTACTTCTCCTAGTGGTTGGGCTAATTGGCAACGCAACTGCCGCCAACCCTCAAAGCTCCACAAGTCCCCAAGCCAGCATACCTACGATGGTGTCGCTGAATCCCGAGGAGTCGTGGAACTGCATCTTCAACCAACACGAACTCAATGCTCAACTGATGGCCGGCGCCAGTGCGGCGTCCAACGGACGCATCGAGTTCTTCCTCAACCGCTTCCCGGATGCGGTGGGTGACATCGTCGAGGTTGCGGGCAACACCAGCCCGACAAAGATGACGAACACCTTCGCAATCGTGAATACCAACTCTGACGGGCGGGCCTCCGCGACGCTCGTCGCAACTCGCCCGGGCGACACCGACGTAACCACCTTCGCACCCGGCATCCAGAACAGTGGCACCCACAAGGTCTTTGGAGTGGTGCACTGGGTGGACGGGTGCCCTGAGTTCCCGGGCGACGCAGAGAACCGCTTCGGAACGCCTCACCCCATGACCGTAACGATAGTCAATGTTTCGGACGGCGGCCCAGTTCAGGGAACGTCCGTCCGCTGGACCATTGTCGATGACGAGCCGAATGCCAGCTTCACCAACGCAGCGGAAGACAGCAACGTCATCACCGCCACAACGGACGCCTCCGGACAGGCTTCCGTCACTCTCGAGCAGGTAGACACCGTCATCGGCGGCAACAGCGTATTCATTGAAGTGCTGACGCCGGACGGCAAGACCATGTTCTCGCACACCATGCGGAAGCAGTGGAAGCAAGCAATTCTGGATGTTGAGGCCGCCGGCTCCGCCCAGATAGGCCTGCTGGCCAACGCAATGTACACCATCTCGGTGACCAATACCGGTAACTTCGACGCAACGAACACCGAGCTCACCGCCATGCTGCCCGCGGGCCTGACCTACGTGTCCTCCACACTGGAGGGCGCCGAGAGCGAATCCGTCGTAACCTGGGATCTGGGCACCATCGCAATCGATGGCACCAGGTCTGTGGAACTGACGGCTCAGGGCGTGCGCATTGGCGAACAGATCATTACGTACCACGCTGAGTCTTCCGAGGGCCTAAGCGACGACGACTCCACCGCAACGGAAGTCATGAGAGGCGGTCTGGAAGTCACCAAGACCGGACCGGCCCAGGTTGACATCAATAGCGACGTCACCTACACCATCGAGGTGACCGGTACGGGTACCGGTGCAAGCACGGGCGTCCAGTTGGTGGACACCATACCGGCAGGCTTGAGCTTCGTCTCATCCGACCCGGAGGGCACCCTGACCGGTGACCAGCTGTCGATTCAACTGGGTACGCAGAACCCGTTCGAGACAACGTCAGTCTCGGTAGTCCTGCGGGCCAGCCAGCCCGGCGACTGGACCAACGGGGCCGCGGTGTCCTCCACCGAGGGCGCTTCGGCCAGCGCCGAAGCCACGACCACGGTCGTCCAGCCGATACTGGCAATAACCAAGGCAGGACCGATAACGGCGCTGCTGAACGAGAGCTTCGCCTACACCATAACGGTGACCAATGACGGCAATGGTGTCGCCGCTAACACGATCGTAACTGACACCCTGCCTGAGGGCTTGGCGCACATGAGCAGCGACCCGACCGGAACGTTCTCCGAGGAGGACAGCACGGTGACCTGGAGCGTCGGCGACCTGAATCCTGGCGACTCGTCCACCCTCAGCCTGAGGGTCATGGGCACAACGGCAGGCGCCAAGGTGAACACGGCGTCCGCCAACGCCGACAGGGTTGCCACCGCGCCTCAGTTCCAGGTGACGACTACCATCCTGGTGCCCGCCATAACCGTAGAGAAGACGGGACGTACAGCGATGTTCGTAGGAAACCAGGTGACCTACACGCTGACCGCGACCAACTCCGGTGAGGTGCCGCTGACAGGCGTGACCATCAGCGACAACTTTGACGCCGGCATGTCCTACGTCACGTCCAGCCCGGAGGGAACGGTCCCAGAAGAGGGCGGCTCCGTAGCGTGGGAGATCGGAGACCTGGCAGTAGGCGAAGCGATGTCGGTCACAATGACGCTGCAAGGCGACGAGGTGGGCACGATGACGAACACCGCCAACGCCAGCGCCGCCGAGGGCGTGAGCAGCCAGTCCGTGCTGGATGTTAGTGTCCTGGCTGCGCCTGGCGCCACCGTCGACATCACCGACTCACTTGACCCGGTCAGGGAGGGTGAGCAGGTGGAGTTCACGGTGAGCGTGAGCAACCAGGGTAGGTCGCCGATGACCTCAGTACGTGTGGTAGTGCCGATTGAGACTGAGTTCACCATTGTCTCCACGTCGGACGAGGTGCGGGCAGTGATAGACACAGAGAACGGGACCGTAACCTACGAGCACGGCGAGGCTCTGGCCACGGGCGATAGTTTCACCTTCACCATTACGGTGACGGCCAACGATCTGCCCGAGAATCAAAGACGGCAGGACACGGTCACCACCGCTACCCTGTCATACGAAGAGTTCTCGGAGGACGTCAGCACGGACGAAGGTACCACGGTGATCGAGCAGTAGAAACTGCCACCGCCAAAGGGACCATCAAGCAGCCGGCAGGTTTACCACCTGCCGGCTGCTGCTTTGACAGCAACTTACCCGCCATCCAGGGGGGCCTGAGCTGAGAGCGCACCCAGGCTTCCCCCACTTCACCCATGCCGCCTCGGCAGGGTATACTGTCGTGGTAAGGGTGGCAGTCACCGCGCAATGAGCGCGATGCCGTAAGTCTCACAGGAGGACTCGAAGTGATCAGCAAGGGCAAGGTAATGGTGGCAATGAGCGGAGGAGTCGACTCCTCCGTGGCCGCATGCCTGCTGAAGTCGCAGGGTTACGACATGGTCGGCGTGACCATGAAGCTGTGGAGCGACGACCGGACGGACATCCTCGGACGCTCGCGCGGCTGCTGCACCATAGATGACGTGGAGGATGCGCGCCGCGTCTGCCAGATCATCGGCGCCCCCCACTACGTCATGAGCTTTCAGGACGAGTTCCGCGCCCACGTCATCGACTACTTCATCAGCGAGTACAGGCGCGGACGCACTCCCCACCCATGCCTGGCCTGCAACGACAAGATCAAGTTCGACTTCCTGATGAAGCGTGCGAACGCCCTGGGCGTGGAATACGTGGCAACCGGGCACTATGCCCGGCTGGATGCCACAGGCGGCCGCCCCAGACTGCTCAGGGGCATGGACCCGCTGAAGGACCAGTCCTACGTGCTCTTTGGCCTGCGGCCTGACCAGATGCGCCACCTGCTCCTCCCCGTAGGAGGCTACGACAAGTCTGAAATCAGGGACATTGCGCGCCACGCCGGCCTGCCCGTGGCCGACAAGCCGGACAGCCAGGAGATCTGCTTCATTCCCGATAACGACTACCGAGCATTCCTGGCCGAGAGGGTTGCCCCGACGCCCGGCGAGATCGTTGACACCGACGGGAATCTTGTCGGCACGCACCAGGGCATCGAGCGGTTCACGGTCGGACAGCGCCGCGGGCTGGGCGTGCACTCCAGGGAGCCGCTCTACGTCCTGTCGTTGGACACAGCCGAGAATCGCGTCGTAGTTGGCCCCGCGGAGGGCCTGCTGCGGAGCACCCTGCGGGCCGGCGGCGTGAACTACCTGTCCGGCGCGGCACCCGACGGACCCACCGAGGTGGAGGCGAAGATACGCTACAAGTCGGAGGCGTCGGCGGCCACGTTGACCCCCAATGGAGAGTGGGCCGAGCTCAGCTTCCGTGAGCCGCAGCGTGCGATCACTCCCGGGCAGGCCGTGGTCTTCTACCAGGGCGACGAGGTCCTGGGCGGCGGCTACATCGAGGGCGATTGAGTCAGACGGCCGAGCCGCCCTGCCATTCGCTCTGCCTCACCTACCTGGCCCTCCAACTACCGCAGCTTGCAAGCTGCGCAGCTTTGGGCTAACATACCGCCATGGCTACGCAGGACAACACGCCCAGGCGCACGGGAGCGCAGGAGCAGTTCGGCAGGCAGGCCCAGCACTACACCCGCAGCGCCGGCCACAGTTCAGGCGAGAGCCTGCAGGTTGTGCGTGACTGGGCATCCTCGGCGCGCTACGCTCGCGCCGTAGACGTGGCCACCGGCACCGGCTTCACGGCCTTCACCATTGCACCCTTCGCAGACTCGGTGGTCGCCTCGGACCTCACTCCCGAAATGATCGCGGAGACCCGCAAGCTGGCCTCAGAGCGCGGAGTCACGAACGTGGGCTATGCGCTCGCGGCCGCAGAGGACCTGCCGTTCGCGGACGCCTCGCTCGACCTGCTCACCTGCCGGATCGCACCCCATCACTTTATGGACTTGAGGAAAGCGATCACTGAGTGGCGCCGCGTGCTCGCTCCGGGCGCCATCCTCATCCTCGCGGATACTTGCTCGCCGGAGGATGCTCCAACCTCCGTCTGGATGAACGACGTGGAGGAGCGCCGCGATCCCAGCCACGTTAGCAACCTGTCCCCGTCCGGATGGCTGCAGGTGTTGGAGGAGAACGGCCTGCACCCCACGGACTCCACGCTGACAGACGTGCCTCACGACTTCGACGACTGGGTGCGCCGGTCCGGCACGCCCTCGGACGAGGTGGAGAGCCTGCGCCGCGACTTTCTGAACGCTCCGCCAGGAGCGGTCGAGGCATTCGACATCCGCAGGGACGATGCCGGCGCCATCAGCTTCAAGTGGAGCTGCGTGGTAGTGAGGGCCGTCCGCGGGGATGACAACCCGGCCGCCGGCGATGGCACAGGCTAGTCAACACACCTCCTCCGTCTCGTCTCTCCGCTGAAGGGACATGAGGACATCCTCACCACCTCCAACCTTCGATGAGGAGACCGCCCTCCATCGCCTGGGCTATCGCGTCGTGGCAGGCGTGGACGAGGCCGGACGCGGGCCTCTCGCCGGCCCCGTAGTGGCAGGCGCAGTCGTCATCCCGCCCAACCTACGAGAGCCCTGGCTGGCCCACCTCCGAGACAGCAAACAGCTGAGCCCCCGCGTGCGCTCCGCGCTATACGAGTGCATACGTGAGTCACCAGCCGGCTGGGCCGCCGGCGTGGTCTCGAACGAGGATGTCGACCGGCTAGGGATTGCTGCCGCTACCCGCGAGGCCATGCTTATGGCCGTGGGCGGACTTCCGTCACGGCCGGATTTCGTGCTCGTCGATGGGCTGCCCGTGGACCAGGGTGGACTGCCCTCCAGGGCGCTGGTTCGCGGAGACCAACGCTGCCTGTCGATCGCCGCCGCCTCCATAGTCGCCAAGGTCACACGGGACGCGATGATGCTCGAGGAGCACGCAAGGTACCCGGGCTACGGCTTCGACTCCAACAAGGGCTATCCCACGCCCGCTCACCTTGAGCAGCTGCGACGCCTGGGGCCCTGCCCAATTCACCGGCGCAGCTTTGCGCCAGTCCATGAGGCTATGGCGGATGCAACGTCCTCCGACGGACGCAGCACGGCCGGCAGCAGTAGGATTCGGCTCGGCGCGCTGGGAGAGCGAGCGGCCCGCGGCTACCTGGAGCGCACGGGATTCACCGTGCTGGACACCAACTTTCGCTGCCCGCACGGCGAGATCGACATTGTGGCGCGGGACAGCGATGCGGTCGTCTTCGTGGAGGTGCGCTCGCGGAGCGGCCGAGAGTTCGGTTCGCCGGAGGAGTCGATCACCGCGGGGAAGGCCCGCAGACTCATCGCGGCCGCCCAGACCTACCTCCAGTCCAGGGAGAGCCTGCCACCGCACTGGCGCATTGACCTGGTGGCTGTGGACGTGGACTCGCGGGGGCGCATCGCCAGAATCGAGCGGACGGAGAATGCCGTCACGGGCGTGTAGGCGCCTGTAGTTTACCGCGGCCGCACCATGTGCTAGAATCAAGCTTGGCCAGGGAGTAAGCGCATGCCCATTTACGAGTACCGCTGCGACAGCTGCCAACGCAGGTTTTCCATGCTCAATCGCAGCTTCTCCGAGATCAAGGAGCCGGTCTGCTCTCACTGCGGCGTCGCCGGCGGGACCCGCATCGTGTCGCAGGTGAGCGTCATCAAGAGCCCAAACGACTTCATGGGCGGTATGCCGCAGTGGGATACCATGACCGACTTCAACGAGGACGACCCGCGCAGCGTGGCCGACATGCTCAGGCGCATGAAGGACGAGACCGGGCAGCCAATTGGCCAGATGGGCGAGGAGATGCTGGCACGCATGGACGCCGGCGAGATGGTCGACAACACCGAGGTCGAAGACTTCGACGTGGGCATGTAGACGCCCAGCCTGGGGTCGAAACTTATGGAGCGCTCCGCGAGAGATGAGACGGCCCGCAAGGTAAGCGGGCTGTACGTCATTGTAGACGCCCAGGCGGCCCGTGACCGGGAACTCGTCGACCTCACAGAGGCGGTTCTCCGGGGCGGCGCTCGCGTCATTCAGCTTCGAGACAAGCTGCACGACAAAGGCGACGTTCTGCCCGTGGCTCGCCGCATCCGCGACCTGTGCGACCGTCATGACGCCGTCTTCATCATGAACGATCACGCCGACCTGGCCGTCGCCTGCGACGCCCACGGCCTCCACCTCGGCCAGCACGACTTGCCCGTCGCGGAGGCCAGGGCCATCCTCAAGCCATACCAGATCATCGGCACGTCCAACGCGCTGGTGGAGGAGGCTGCCGAGTCGGAGAGCCTGGGCGTGGACTACCTGGCGGTTGGCGCCATGTTCCCCACGGACACGAAGGAGCGCACACGGCCCGCCGGGCTGAGCACGCTGTCTGCGGTAAAGGCAACTTCGAGTGTTCCATTGGTAGCCATAGGCGGCATCAACCTGGCCAACGTGTCGCAGGTGGTTCGCGCGGGCGCTGACGCCGCCTGCGTGATCTCCGCAGTCGTGGGCGCGCCGGACCCGGAGGCCGCTGCGCGACAGCTCATCGCCGCGATGCAGTCGGGCTGACGTTCGGCTCCCTCTTCGTGAGGCGCGCCGGACATTGAGCCGAGCCTCACTCTCCGTACGGGCGATCCGTCACAGACGGCTCCCGCGCCAGGTCACGCCGGACCGCGGCCACCCACTCCGGGTCAAGGCCGAGGGCCTGGCATACCGCCTCATCAATCTGGCGGCGCACCGGGTCTTCCTGCAAGCGTGGGAAAGGCAGAAGCGTATCGTTGGCCAGCCAGTCAAACCAGCCGTTGAGCAAATCGATTTGCTCGGTGCCCAGAGCGGAGAAGTCTGGAACAGGCAGCGAGCGCAGGGTGTCCAGGGAGAGATACGTATAGGACGGCAGTCGGTTATCCCGGGTTCCCAAAATGGTGAGCAGACCTAGTGTTGAGTTCAGATAAATGCAGAGTGCTCTAGCCAGATGAGAATCATTTAGACGGCAAGGGGTCCAGCTTGAGCCAACAACATATTCTGGTAGCGTAACTGCAGCCACTCGGCATAAGTTTAGCCTCAGCCGGTGAGGTAGCAACAGGTTGCTTCTTTGCCCCCAATAGGTGTCCGCGAGTCGGTGTTCGCGGTCTGAAGCCTTAGGCTCAATGTTGACATCCGGCTCAGCGCGCATAGACCGGGTGACTTCGGACTTGTGGTTCCACAGCGCCCGCCGGCCGGACGCAGTTGGCATACTCGAGCGCGTGTACACGTCTCTAATTCGCCTTCCCTCTGGGCCTACCTCTGCCAAGTCGCTCAGGGTCACAGTTTGGACGGATGCCAAGCTTGTTTCGCTGAGGGTTCGGTAGGCTTCCACCAGGAAAGGCGAGAGGAAGTTGACGGCAAACCAGTCCCCACTCGCAATGCGACTTGAATCCACTTTCTGGATCGTAAAGTCACGGGAGGTTGCCCCATTCGGGTTCTCAATCCTTGCAGCCGTGTCAAGGGCCTCCAGGGGAGTGGACGGATTCTTTGCGAGGTTCACGACTCGCGTAGTTGGTTTGGGATTGTCACCGCTCCACCGCCGGCAAACCACCAGAATCTCACCAATATCAGTATTCTCCGAGAAGAATATTCGAGTAGGGTCGTGAGAGGTGACGATAGTGTCAACATAGTAGCTGGATCCCAACATCCTTCGCACTTCCCGTCCCGCCCTGTCAGTAATACCTGCCAACGGAAGGACCACGGCGATGGTGCCGGCGTCAGCCCTGCAAAGACGATTGGCCAGAATCAGGAAAGAGCCACTGTTGCCTGCCAAATGAGCCGCCGTGGCGCCAAAAATCTGCTTTTCGCGTTCCTTGACTAGTAACTCGTCAGCCTCACTGAACTGGTCATATCGCAGGCTATCTCGGGTGTATGGTGGGTTCATTATCACTAGGTCCATCGGCGGCGGTAGCTCTGCCATTCCCTCCTCGCTCTCCACTTGCTGGGTCGCGGAGGGCCATGCAGCCAACCGCGCTTGTCCAGCAAGGAACTCTAGCGAGCCCAGGTAGGGTATGCCGTCGTACACGCCCAACAGCGTACGGTGTATATTCATACGGCCAAATCTGGTTGTAGGCGATAGCATGCCCAGCGTGCTGGCTGCCATGTGGGTAGCACTGAGATTCATGTCGTATCCATAGAGCACGTCCTCTAGCAAGTGCAGGCCCAGATACTCATCATCATCGGCTCTAAGTGGGCCAGCAGCCATACGCAGGTCGCGTATGCGTTCGGCAGCGGCCATTAGCAGAGTGCCAGTGCCGCAAGCGGGGTCGCAAATGCGGAGGTTGGCGATGACGTTGGGGTCCGACCAGTTGCTGTCCTCCTCCCGCAGGGCCAGTGAGGCCAGCAGCACCGCAGCGGCGGTAGAGGTATAGAATGAGCCGTCGTAGCGGGCGGTATCCAAGACCCTGTGGAATATGCGGCCGAGAAGGTCGTGGCGCAGGCCGGAAACGCGCTCCGAGACACGGGCCACTACCCTTGCAAGGCCCCCTATCGCTTGACTAGTGTCCGGGTCCATGGACAACGCGCCCAAGGCCGTCCGTCCCGTCTCAAAGACCGGCTTGTAGTCCACGGCAAGAATGCCGCTCCATGCCTCACGGAACGCGTCGATAACCGCGTCCTGCTCTGCGCAGACCGACGGACCGGCGGGAGGCCAATCTCCGTGGTAGTCCTCCGGCCGCTCTGTCGGAAGGTGATGCTGAACGCGGTGGTGGAAGAGCATTGCGGTGGCAATCACCAGCATCCCACGCTTGGCTGCCACAGAATAGCCGTCTCCCTGCTGTCCGTCCTGGGATTTGGTGGGGGGCAGGTCCAATGCCCGCGCCAGACCCTGCCGCACGGGGGTACCCATCCTCTGCACCACCTGGTCCAGGCCATCTGAGAGCCACTGTGCCGCGACGTCAGCGCCGCTCAGGGAACTAGGCGCCTGTAAGACTGCCTGAGCGAGCTGATTCAGGCCGCCGGTTGACCACTCGCCTGCGGGTTCGCCCGGCTTCAGTCGAAGGGTCCACGTCAGTTCGGCATCGGCCAGATTCTGCTCTGTGACGCCGTCCGGATAGCAGACCGCGAATACCGCCGTTGTCAGCCCTTGGCGTAGGCGGGCGTCGGCGTCCTTGATTGCCTGCGCCTTTCGGTGGAAGCCTGTCTCCGCTTCCAGGACAATGCGCAAGCCGTCCACCTCTGCAACAACGTCCACTCGCTTCCGCCCGCGCCTCTGCTCAAAGTCCGTCACGATACCACGCTCGGCTAGGAGATTGGCCAGGGCGCGATTTTGGAACTCTTCTTGCTTGTTCACTTGCATAGCACTTCGCCCATTCGTAGCGAGGTATCGCTACCCTTGCCGACTGGTGGATTATAGCACAAATAATCGAGAGCTGGTTTCTCCGGCCATCTGCTCTCCATTTCCTGTACCTGAGTTCTAGTGCCCCCTGTTCCCTACCGCCTGGCCCCCTGCAGAAACACAGTCCCCCCGGTCGCGGCTGTGACGCCTGCAAGTGCGATGGTCACAATCCACCCCATCCGACCGGCCCCCTGATCGTCATCCACAGGCACCGAGGCAGCCGTGGCCGGCGGCTCTTCGAATTCCACGGTTGGCGTGGGAACAGACGGAGGTTGTAGCGAGAGCGCCGGTGCTGAAGGCGCCGTGGCAGTTGGCCACGCGGATGCGGTCGGCTGAGGGTCTCCCGCCGGTTGAAGGGTAGCCGGCCCAGGCGCCGGAGTCCAGGACAGTGAAAGATGAGGAGTCGTTGGCATGGCGGCGTGAGTGGCGGTAGACGGCGGGAGCGACGTTGACGGTAGGTGGTCCGACTGCCAGGATGTTGCCTGCGTAGGCTCAGGGGTGCGCGTGGCGGTAGGCGGCGGGGGCGACGTTGGCTCAGGAGTGAGCGCGGCGGTAGGCGATGGAGGTGAGGTTGGCTCAGGAGTAGGCGCGGCGGTAGGCGATGGGGGCAATGTTGGCTCAGGAGTGAGCGCGGCGGTAGGCGATGGCGGCAATGTTGGCTCAGGAGTAGGCGCGGCGGTAGGCGATGGAAGTGAGGTTGGCTCAGGAGTAGGCGCGGCGGCAGGCAATGGGGGTGAGGTTGGCTCAGGAGTGAGCGCGGCGGTAGGCAAAGGGGGCAATGTTGGCTCAGGAGTGAGCGTGGCGGTAGGCAAAGAGGGTACCGTTGGCTCCGGTGTAATCTCCAAGTCGAGCTGGCTGGAAGCGAGGTCGTTGTCGCTGACGATGACGTGCGCGGTCGACTTCGCGCCAAGGCTGTACAGAGGTTGGTCGCGAATGACGGCTTCGATACGGCCGTGCGGCTCATCCCTGTCGTCGTCCACAGTGTGCAGCACGAGTATAGACGAGGTATCCCCCGGCAGGATGAACACGTCCCGCTGACCGTCGGCGACACCGTAGGCGTCTCCACCCGCTACGTCCATGACGATTGCGATGGGCCTGTCAGGCGAAGGCGCGGCCTCGATCCGGAAACTGGCCACCTGCCCCTCCACCACCGATGCGACCTCGGCCTCGATCGAAATCACGGGCACGACAGGCTCCGCCTGGCTCGCCGAACCGACGACGCGAATGCTCACCGAGTCCGGCTCGGAGTATGCTCCCTCTGCGTCTGTCACGACTAAGGAGAACGCGAACTCCAACTCTGGGAGCAGCTGTGTAGGCGCCACAAAGGTCGGCGCAGCGGTGCGTGCACCCGAAATCGCCACACTCGGTCCTCCTTCCTGACTCCAGGCGTAACTCAGCGAATCTCCCTCCGGGTCCCGGCTTCCGGAGCCGTCCAGGGTGACGAAGCTAGCGGCGGGAACGGTCTGGTCCTCACCTGCGCTGGCCGTTGGCGCGTCGTTGACCTCTGCGACGCCCAGCAGAAAGCGTACCTCGGCGGAGGCCGGAGGGTCGCCGTCGTCGGTGGCAGTGACGACGAGGGTGAGCACGCTGGGCGTGTCACCTTCGAGCGGGGTACCGAACAGAACACGGGTTGCCGGATCGAACGCAAGCCACGCCGGCAGACCAGCGACCGTGCCATCCGGTGAGGACATGCCCGCCGAGTATTCGAGCAGGTCCTCGTCGGGATCGGCAAACGGCGGCACGGCAAGAGTGAAGAGCAGGTCTTCGGTCGCCTCTTGCGGTGGAATCTGCGGCGGGACCGGCGGCCGGTTCGGGGCCACCTCCACGGTCAGAGTGAATGTGGCCGACGTGGTGTGCAGGTCGTCAGATACCGAGACCACAATCTCATGTTCTGCCACGTCTGCCGGAAGCGGCGTTCCGCTGAACGTTCTGGTCTCGGTATCGAATCGCAGCCACCTGGGCAGTGGATTCACGCCGTGTCCCTGAGCGGCGGCGTACGACAGCGGCCAGCTGTCTGAGTCGTAAGCCGCCGGCACTGAGTAGGAGAACGCGACACCGACGAAAGCCGTCCGGTCGGCAACACTCGGCGCGTCCGGCGGGTCGTTGACCGCACTGACGGTGAGCGTGAATGTGGACGCCGCCGACTCCGACGGCTGGCCATCGTCAGTGGCGGTCACGACGATCGTGAGAGTGGCCGGTGTGTCGGCTTCGCGGGGCGTGCCGCCGAAGGCGCGCGTTGTGGCGTTGAAGTCAAGCCACGGCGGGAGCGAACCGCCGCCGGCTAGGGCCGACCAATACGTGACAACGTCGCCCTCCGGATCGGTCACCGCGGCGAACTGGTAGCTGAACTGCTCGTCCTCCACGGCGGACTGGTCTGCGACGGAAGGCGCGGGCGGTGGGTCGTTGACGGGCGTGACGGTGATTGCGACGGTCGCCGTGTCCGTTTCCACACCGTCGCTCACGGTGTACGTGAAGCTGCCCGACGCGCTCTCGGATCCGGCGTGCCGGTATGTAACCGAGGCGCCGTCCGCCGAAAGGGTGACCGTGCCGTAGACCGCATTGCCCACGCCGGTGATCACCAGCGTCTGCCCGTCCGGGTCCGAGTCATTGCCGAGAAGGTCACGACTGGGAATCGTCAACGCATGACCCTCGGCAACGGTTGCCGTGTCGTCAACGGCGACCGGCGCGCCGTTGGACTCGCTCACCGTAAGCGTGAAGTCGGCCGAAGACGCCAAGGGGGGGTCGGCGTCATCGGTGGCCGTGATGCGGACAACAAGCTCAGCCGGGGCGTCAATCTCCCCCGGCGTGCCGCTCAGCGTGAGACCATCGGCGTCGAACGACAGCCACGATGGCAGCTCGGCGCTCGCGCCCAGCGATGCCGAGTAGGTGACGTCGCCGCCCTCCGGGTCGGTTACGGCGGCGAACGTGTACCTGAATGGCCGCGATACTACTGCGTCCTGGTCCGTGAGCGATGGCGTCGAGGGCGCGTCGTTCACCTCAGCCACCGTAAGGGCAAACGTCCCAGACGCCGACTTCGACGGGCTGCCGTCGTCCGTCGCCGTGATGCGGATGGTGTGCGAGGCCGGCGTGTCAGCCTCCAGCGGCGTGCCGCTCAACTTCCGGCTCGTCGCGTTGAAGCTCAGCCATCCCGGCAGCGTCCCGCCACCGTCCAGCGCAGCAGCGTAAGTCACCGTGTCATTCTCAGGGTCGTCAAACTCAGGGACCACGTAGCTGAACGCCCGATCCTCCGTCGCCGTTTGTGCCGTCAGCTCAGGCGCCACCGGAGGTCCGTTAGGCGGCAGCTCCACCGTCAGCTTGAACTCCGCCTTCTTCGCCGCCGCACTCGAGTCGTTCACCGTTACCTGAATCTCGTACTCCCCCACGTGTGCCGTTCGAGGCGTGCCACTGAACGTGCGCGTCCCCTCATCGAAGCTCAGCCAGCCAGGCAACGGGTTCTGCCCTGTGCCCAGGAACGCCGCGTACGTGAGTTCATCCCCGTCAGGATCGGCCACCTCCGGTACCTCGTAGCTGAATGATGTCCCTGCCGTAGCAGTCTGGTCTGCTAGTGAGAGCTCACCCGGCGGATCGTTTACAGGCGTCACCGTCACTGCCACCGTCCCGGTTGCCATGGCCGTCCCGTCGCTCACTGTGTACGTGAAGCTGCCAGTCGTCGTCTCCGACCCGTCGTGCGCGTACGTCACCTCGCTTTCGTCCTCAGAGAGCGTCACCGTGCCGTTGGCCGCGCCACCCACGCCCGTCACGCTGAGCGTGCCGCTTTCCGGGTCGGTGTCGTTAGCCAGTAGCACTGTAACCGCTACGTCCACGCTTCCACCCTCTGCCACCGTGGCCGTGTCATTCACGGGCACGGGCGCGTCGTTAACCGGCGTCACGCTGATCGTGACCGTCCCAGTCCCCGTGGCCGTAGCGTCGCTCACGGTGTACGTGAAACTCCCCGTCGCAGTCTCTGATCCGTCGTGCGTGTACGTCACCTCGCTCTTATCCTCGGACAACGCCACACCGCCGTTGACCGCGCCACCAACGGCCGTGATGCTGAGTGTGCTGCCCTCCGGGTCGCTGTCGTTGGCGAGCAGCGTTGTGACAGCGATCTCCACCTCACCACCCTCCGCAACCGTGGCCGTGTCGTCGACAACCACTGGGCCGTCGTTGGCAGGCATCACCGTGACGGTGACCGTCCCGGTGGCCGTGTCCGTCCCGTCACTCACCGTGTACGGGAAGCTCCCCGTCGTCGTCTCCGACCCGTCGTGGGTGTACGTCACCTCGCTTTTGTCTTCAGACATCGCGACCGTGCCGTTGACCCCTCCACCCACTCCCGTGACGCTGAGTGTGCTACCTTCCGGGTCGCTGTCGTTGGCGAGCAATGTTGTGACTGAGACGTCCACGCTCCCTCCTTCTGCGACTGACGCCGAATCGTTTCCTGGGACGGGCGCGTCGTTGACCTCGGTCACGGTGAGGCTGAACATCGCGGATGACGACTGCGACGGGCTGCCGGCGTCCGTCGCTGTGATGCGTATGGTGTGCGATGCCGGCGTGTCAGCCTCCAGCGGCGTCCCGCTCAACGTCCGGCTCGTGGCATCGAAGCTCAGCCATCCCGGCAGCGTCCCGCCACCGTCCAGCGCAGCCGCGTATGTGATCGTGTCATCCTCAGGGTCGTCAAACTCAGGCACCTCGTAGCTGAACGCCTGGTCCTCCGTCGCAGTCTGTGATGTCAGCTCCGGCGCCTCCGGCGCCTCATTCGGCGGCAACTCCACTGTCAGCGTGAACTCCGCCTTCTTCGACGCCGCACTCGAGTCGTTCACCGTTACCTGAATCTCGTACTCCCCCACGTGTGCCGTTCGAGGCGTGCCACTGAACGTGCGCGTCCCCTCATCGAAGCTCAGCCAGCCAGGCAACGGGTTCTGTCCTGTGCCCAGGAACGCCGCGTACGTGAGTTCATCCCCGTCAGGATCGGTCACCTCCGGTACCTCGTAGCTGAATGATGTCCCTGCCGTAGCAGTCTGGTCTGCTAGTGAGAGCGCACCCGGTGGATCGTTAACAGGAGTCACCGTCACAGCCACCGTCCCGGTTGCCATGGCCGTCCCGTCGCTCACTGTGTACGTGAAGCTGCCAGTCGTCGTCTCCGACCCGTCGTGCGCGTACGTCACCTCGCTTTCGTCCTCAGAGAGCGTCACCGTGCCGTTGGCCGCGCCGCCCACGCCCGTCACGCTGAGCGTGCCGCTTTCCGGGTCGCTGTCGTTGGCAAGCAATGTTGTGACAGCGAACTCCACCTCACCGCCCTCCGCCACCGTGGCCGTGTCGCTCACGGGTACGGGCGCGTCGTTAACCGGCGTCACGGTTACCGTGACCGTCCCCGTCCCAGTAGCTGTTTCGTCGCTCACCATGTACGTGAAGCTTCCTGACGTCGTCTCCGATCCGTCGTGTGTGTACGTCACCTTGCTCTTGTCCTCGGACAACGCGACCGTGCCGTTGACCGCGCTGCCTACTCCGGTAAAGGTGAAGCTATCGCCCTCCGGGTCGCTGTCGTTGGCAAGCAGTGTTGTGACCGCAACCTCAACTTCCCCACCCTCTGCCACCGTGGCGGTGTCATCTGCACCAGTCGGTGCGTCGTTTACCGGCGTCACTGTCACCGCAACCGTTCCTGTGGCCGTGTCCGTGCCGTCGCTCACGGTGTAAGTGAAACTACCGGACGTTGTCTCCGACCCGCCGTGGGTGTACGTCACCTCGCTCTTGTCTTCAGAGAGCGCAACCGTGCCATTTACCGCGCTGCCCACTCCCGAAATACTGAGACCGTCGTCGTCGGCATCTGTGTCGTTTGAAAGCAGCGTTGCGGCCGCAATCTCGACCTCACCGCCCTCTGCAACCGTTGCCTCGTCGTCGACAGCAACTGGCGCGTTGTTTGGCTCCGTCACGGTAACCGCGACGGTACCCGTGGCCGTGGCCGTGCCGTCAGTCACCGTGTACGTGAAGCTGCCCGATGTCGTCTCCGACCCATCGTGCGTGTACGTCACCTCGCTCTCGTCCTCGGACAGCGACACCGTGCCGTTGACTGCGCCGCCCACGGCCGTGATGCTGAGTGTGCTACCCTCAGGGTCGGTATCGTTGGCGAGCAGTGTTGTAACGGACAGGACCACGCTTCTTCCCTTCACCACCGAGGCCGAGTCCGTCACCGGGACGGGCGCGTCGTTCACCTCTGATACCGTGAGCGTGAAGGTTGTGGACGACGAAAGCGGCGGAGTGGCATCGTCCGTCGCAGTGATGCGTATGGTGTGCGATGCCGGCGTGTCGGCTTCCAGAGGCGTGCCGCTCAACGTGCGGTTCGTCGCATCGAAGCTAAGCCATCCCGGCAGATCACCGCCGTCGCCCAGCGCAGCAGCGTAGGCCACCGTGTTGCCGTCGGGGTCGCTGAACTCCGGCACTACGTAGCTGAACGCCTGGTCTTCCGTCGCCGTTTGCGCCGTTAGCACGGCCGCCATTGGGGGCAGGTTTGAAGGCCTCTCGGCTACAGTCAGCGTGAATTCCGCCCAGCTTGTCTGCTGGCCGTCGTAAACGGTAACGCGGATGGTGTAGGTGTCAATGTGGACAGGGCGTTGCCTGCCAGTGAAGGTACGGGTGCTCGTGTCAAAGGTGAGCCAGCTAGGCAGTGGGTTGTATGCCGCCCCCTGGACAGCGTCGTAGTTGAGGTTGTCACCGTCCGAGTCGATCACTTCAGGCACCTGATACGTGAATCTCACGCCTGCGTATGCCGTCTGGTCCGTCACCTGGGGCCTCGGAGGGCGCTCGTTGAGGGCAGGCATCAGCAGCGGGGAGAGTAGCCACTCGCCGTTTCCGATGGCCTGAATAGCGGAGTGGTTCTGGGCAGGTGTGGCGTCGGCCGGACTCAACACGAAGAAGCTAATGACCAGTGCCGCAATTGACAGCAAGGTCGGCAGCCTCCATTGGCCAAAAAGCAGGCTCACATGGAGCGGCCTGGGCCTGAGAGAGGGCAGCGAGTGAGACTTTGAAAGCACCAGTTTCACTTATTGATGACACCTACCGTACGAGGAGGCCCATTCAACGTATTACCCGGAACTGCCCAATGTCCCCTGCACACTGACAACGCCGTCCTTCCAAGTGCCTCAACAGGTAATCGCCAATCTCAGCTACCGAAATGCGGCACGCTGCTGCAGCTCTGCAAGACTCTTGGGTTGCCACGCGAAGGGACTTAGAACTGCAAAACTGGGACTGGCTCAGCTATCTCCCGGCGAAACAGCACCCCCCAACTTCCAAGAACCGAATGCGGGGGAGCACTATCCACTGATTGTACCAAAAATGGGGGTTCTGGATTGCAGGTTGTCAGAGAATAGGGAACAACTGATGAAGCAGAAAGACCCGAGAGAGTTGAGGTCTAGTGAGCCCTCTGGATGAGATAGAGCTGAAGCAGCTGATGGCAGAGCTGTCGCTGGAGGGGCATCGTCTGAAGAAACCGCCACTTCGACGCCCCACGTCGACGACGGTACCAGGGAATGAGCGCCGGGGAGAGGAGTGAGGAACTCGTCTAGGTAGCCTCACCTCCACACCCAAGCGTAAGATCCTAAGAGAGCTTGGAGCCCCCCGGAGCACCTACTATAGGTGGATGAGGAGTAGGGAGCGGCGAGGACTCGAGGACGATTCGGGAGGGGGCAGGCCCGCATGGAACAGAATGACCTCTCGGGAAGTCGGCCAGGTGCTGTCGGCGGTGAGGCAGATTCCGGAGCTGAGTCCACGACAGCCGGCCTAGTGGGTCACAGACTACATGGGTCTCTTGGAATTGGAGGCCACAGTGTACCGCATCCTAAGGAAGGCACGGGGTACACATGTTGTAGCTGGGCATGAACCAACGGGCAAGCCAGAGTGCACAATCGGACTTTGCAAGCAAGCCATATTGTTGACTTGTAGTATCAATGCACTGGCCCACGGCCGCCGAATCGCTCCCCAAAGGAAAGCCTTTTCGCGCCCTCGCAGCTTGCTATTCAATTCGCCGGCGCGTCAGCTCTAAACTCCTATCGGGTCACGTACACAGCCTTGCGATTGGCAACTGCGACAGCTATGATTGAACGAGGGAGTCCAATGGCCAACGCGCATTCGTTCATCAGGTCCCTCACCCCTTCTATGCTCGCGCCCTGGTTTCTGGCGGCCGTGATCCTCCTCGCGCCGCTTGCGTCCGGATACACGTGGGTTTCGGGCGGGCACGCGGTAGAGGGCCACGTCCACCGTCACCACCTGCTGGAGAAGCTTGTCCCCACCGCGCATCACCACACTGCGCCCCTGCTGTCCTCGGAGGAGAGCGCGGCTGACAGAGGATACGGGGCGGCCATCCTTCGCGGCGCTGCAGCCTTCACCCTGTCGGCGGTCATGGTTCCAGCCTTCCTTCCCGAGCTTGCCACCTACTTCGACGCTGCAGCGGACGCTCTCATGCTAGCTGCAGTAGCTGCACTGCTCCTCACGCGCTTTCCCACCGCAATCGCTTTCAACTCGCGAAGACCCCAGACGGAGTGCTCTCCGCCGGAGAGACCTCCCACTCATTGACTGCATAGAGTCCCCGCATTCCATCCAGTCCCTCTTGTTGCAGGGTAGGGTTGTACCATTCGCCAAGAGTCCCGCTGGGGAGTGCAGCGTCGCATTCACCAGGAACATGCTAACCGTAGGCCTGTCATGGACGTGCACGACACTTCTCCAACCCTCAGGTCGTACGGCGCGAGCAGCGAAGGGCTCTGGAGCGACATGGGGACAACTGAGCGGACGTAGCTGAGGGTTGACCGGCTTGGGATGCATAAATGTCTCTGCGTCAGCTTCACGAAGATAGCCTTGGAGCAAACTGGCGAGAGTCTCCGCCCTTACGGTTGCCGTGCGCGGCCTGCTACAGCAGACGCAATGAGATCCATCGAGACGGGAACTCAATCCAGATCAGGAACAACAACAATGCAACTAAGATGCAAATCTCTCTTCGGCAGGCCGAAAGGACTTCTGGCCGTTCTCGCGGCGGCCATGGCTCTCACTACCTTCATCGGCGCATGCGGAGGAGGCGAGCCTGAAGAGCTGACATTCAACCTGGAGATCGAACAACGCGCCCTCTCCAAGGAAGACGCCACCATCGAGGCCAAGCAGGACGACAAGCTGACCATTGAGTTGACATCGGACGAGCCGGTCAACTACCACCTACACGGGTACGACCTGGAGGGCAACGTTGGTCCGGATATGCCTGCAACGCTGGAATTCGACGCATACGCGACCGGCAGCTTCCCCATAACCATCCACGTTCTCGCGCCGGCGATGGCCGATGACGCCATGGAAACGGGCGGCGAGTCGGCAGACCACTCGGCAACGATTGAGGCTCCGCAGGAAATGTCCGTGAGCGTGGAGGTCCAACCGGACGCGGTCTCCGGAGTGAACCTGACGATTGACACGACGGGCTTCGACTTCGCTCCGCAAAGTGCCAACGGTCATCACGTGGAAGGAGAAGGCCATGCCCATGTCTACGTGGACGGCGAGAAGATCGGCAGGGTATACGGGCCATACTTCTACCTGGGCCACATCGAGCCCGGGGAGCGAGTCATACGCGTTGCGCTGAACGCCAACACCCATGAGGAGTACGCCAGGGGCCACGACGCGGTCGAGGCGATCTCGAACGTCATGGTGGAGTCCGGCGGCGGCGACCACCACGGATCCGTCACGAGCACAGGCGAGGGAACACCGACGGACCTCAGCGCCACCGTCGCCGCGCCCGAGGGGATGTCGGTGCAAGTCGTGGCGACTACCGACGCGGTGTCGGGCGTGAACATAGAGCTGGTGACCACCGGGTTCACATTCGCCCCGCAAAACGTCAACGGAGGCCACGTGGAGGGAGAGGGCCACGCTCACATCTACGTAGACGGGGAGAAGATTACGAGGCTCTACGGGCCGTACTTTCACCTGGACAACATTGAACCCGGAGAGCGCACCATCAGCGTCATCCTGAACGCCAACACCCATCAGGAGTATGCGATTGGAGACGAGGTCGTCGCGGCCAGCACGATGGTGGTGATCGAGTCATCAAGCGGAAGTGGGCATGGCCACGGTGACGATGGTAGCGGCGACGGGGAACAGGAAGAGGAGATAGAGCTGGGCCGCCTGGTTGTCCAGCCCCGGTAGGCCGGCGGCCGACCCGGCGACTCCTCGCTCAACATGAAACGGACTATGTACAAGCTGCCGGCGCTCCTACTCGTGGCGGCAGGGGCGCTGACGGCCCAACCTGTCTACGCCCACGGATTCGGGGAGCGCTACGACCTGCCCGTCCCGCTGGGCTACTACCTGGTGGGAGCGGGTGCAACCGTAGCTCTTTCCTTCGTCGTGATCGGCGCCTTTGTCCGCGGAGCGCCGGCGTTGCACGGCTACTGGCGACACAACCTGTTCTCGCACCGGCCGCTTTCGGCATTGCTCCAGGGCCGCACCTTAATTTCTGCCGTGAAGACAGTTGCAGTGCTCCTCTTTCTCCTGACAATCTCGGCCGGCCTCCTTGGCGACCGGACTCCAAGCGGCAACTTCACACCCACCTTCGTGTGGGTCATTTGGTGGGTGGGCCTCGGCTTCTTCGTGGCGCTGGTAGGCAATCTGTGGGCCGTGATGAACCCTTGGAGCATCCTGTTCGAGTGGGCGGAGGCGTTGAACAGGCGCTTCAGGCCACACTCCGACCTGGACCTGGGCTTCGAGTATGCGAGCCGCCTTGGAACGTGGCCGGCCTTTGCTCTGTTCTGCATCTTTGCCTGGCTGGAAAACGTGTACCCCAGCGCGTCCGATCCCCTGAACATAGCCCTGCTCATCCTGGCCTACTCCGGCATTAGCTGGATCGGGATGCTCCTGTTCGGAAGGCACGTCTGGCTCAGATACGGCGAGTGTTTCTCCGTGGTCTTCGGCATTCTGGCGCGGTTCGCACCAACGGAGACAAGGGTGCCCAACGGATACCAGTGCGACGACTGTGAGGCCGCCTGCGGCCCACCTCAAGACGACTGCGTGAACTGCTACGCCTGCTGGGAGCGAGCCGGTCCCGGCGAGCGCGAGCTCAACCTGCGCCCGTGGTCCGTTGGGCTGGCCCGCCTATCGAGCGTGACCACTGACAGCCTGGTCTTCATCATCATGGTGCTGGCAGCGGTGACATTCGACGGCTTCAAGGCAACGCCCCTGTGGCTGGACGTCAAAGTCGGGCTGTGGGATACGTGGTCCGCCCTCCTAGGCGGGGGCAGTCTCGCGTCAAGCGGAAGCATCACCGCAGACACCGTGGGCCTGGCCTTTGCGCCGGCCATTCTAATCGGGGCATACCTACTCTTCTCGCGGCTCGCAGCCCTGGCCGCCGGGGAGAAGCTCTCCGGCACCCAGGTCGCCTCTACCTTCGTATACTCCCTTGTACCCATTGCGCTGGCCTACAACATCGCCCACTTCTTCACCCTGCTGGTGATACAGGGGGCAGCTCATAATCCCGCTGGCGTCGAACCCCTTCGGCTACGGGTGGGACCTGTTTGGCACGGCCGACTACCTCGTCAACATTGCCCTGGTCAACGCCAGGTTTACATGGGTTTTTAGCGTGGTCGCCATTGTGCTGGGACACATCAACGCAGTTTACATCTCCCATGTAATCGCCCTCCGCGCGTTTAGCGACCCCAAGTCGGCCGTGAGGAGCCAGTACCCCATGCTGGCACTGATGGTGATGTACACCGTCGTCAGCCTGTGGATTGTGGCGCAGCCCATAGTGAGGCACGGCTGATTTAGCGAACGGTTATGGCCGTTTGCGGCGCACCGGTGAGGGATGCCGCCGCGGCCTAGTCTCCTGTAGGCTCGCTGCAACGCCGAGCCGTCAGGCGCCTCTGCGAGGGTCGTAGGGTCCAGGGCGTCTCCGACGACCACTTCAACCCTGTCAAACCAGGAACACAAGCGCGCCTTTGGCTCAATCTTCGCTCAGCTAGTCACCCTGGGTGGTTGCCGCGGCTCCGGCACTAATGTACCTGAGCAGGTGGTTTAGGGATATAATGAGTACAAGGTGGCCGGCAAAGGCTACCAGAGGAGGAGGACGTGAGAATGTCATCTGCATTCAAAGTGCTTTGCGTTCTTTACCCGGATCCCGTGACCGGATTCCCTCCGGCCTACGCCCGCGCTGCCATTCCTGGTCTCACGCACTACCCGGACGGCCAGACGCTGCCCACGCCTGAATCCATCGACTTTGCCCCAGGGGAACTCCTGGGGTCTGTGTCGGGCGGGCTTGGGCTGGAGAAGTTCCTGACCGAGCGCGGCCACCGGTTCGTCGTCACCTCGGACAAGGACGGCCCGGACTCGGTCTTCGAGCGTGAGCTGCCGGACGCCGACGTCGTCATCTCGCAGCCATTCTGGCCCGGCTACCTTACCGCGGAGCGCATCCGGAACGCGCCCAAGCTCAAGATGGCAATCACAGCGGGCATCGGCTCCGACCACGTGGACCTTCAGTCGGCCATCGCCAGGGACATCACGGTTTGCGAGGTGACCTGGTGCAACAGCATCAGCGTGGCGGAGCACGCCGTCATGCAGATGCTGGCTCTGGTCAGGGACTACATCCCCCAGTACGGGTGGGTCATGAAGGGCGGCTGGAACATCGCTGACGCCGTTTCGCGGTCCTATGACATCGAGGGGATGGACGTGGGCGTGGTGGCCGCAGGCCGGATCGGCCTGGCGGTCCTCAAGCGAATGAAGCCCTTCGACGTGAATCTCCACTACACCGACAGGCACCGGCTGCCCGCTGAGGTCGAGCAGGAGCTGGGCCTGACGTTCCACCCGAACGTGGAGTCGCTGGTAAGCGTGTGCGACGTGGTCAGCATCCACTGCCCGCTCCACGCTGAGACCGAGCACATGTTTGACGACGCGCTCATTGGCAGGATGAAGCGAGGCTCATACATCGTCAACACTGCCCGCGGCAAGATCTGCGACCGCGACGCGATCGCGACAGCCCTGGAGAGCGGGCAGCTCGCGGGGTACGCAGGCGACGTCTGGTTCCCGCAGCCCGCTCCCAACGACCACCCCTGGCGGTCGATGCCCAACCACGCGATGACGCCGCACACTTCCGGGACGTCGCTCTCGGCGCAGGCCCGGTACGCCGCGGGAGTCCGCGAGATCCTGGAGTGCTGGATGGACGGCCAGCCGATCAGGGAGGAGTACCTGATTGTGCAGGGAGGCGGACTCGCCGGCACGGGCGCCCACTCCTACAGCGCGGGCGACGCCACAGGAGGCTCCGAGGAGGCGGCGAAGTTCAGAGCCGTCTGACGAGGCCGCGGGCCGTTAGGGTCACGACGTGATGACGCGGCTGGTGTAGATCAGGCGCGGAAGCGACCGCAAGGTCTCCAGCTTGGGGTCGTCGACGTTCAGGATGCGGGGCAAGCGAATGCTCTCCAGCCGTTCCAGGTACGGGCAGCGCTTCTGAAAAGCCAGCAGCGTCAGCCTGTCCCCGCCAAAGAGCAAGTGGTCGAATGCGCCTTCGTAGGCTTCCGCCTGCTGCTGAAACGTCTCCGCCGCCTTGTCCATAAGCGCTCGGGCCTGCCCCTCCCGGCGGCGCGCAAACCGCGCGGACGAGCTTCCCCCCTTCTTGTGACGCGCCTTAACGAAGCGACTGCCGGTCTTCGACTGCGCGAGGCGCTCACCCTCGAAGACTCCTATGGCGTAGCCGCTGAGTCGCAGCAGCAGTACGAGGACCGTGCGGGGCCTGTCCAGGAGGGCGAGCAACGGGCCGGCGTCCCAACCTTCGATAGTCGCGGCCGTCTCGACCGGAAATGGCGGGAGCACGGCGTGGGACTCGTCCGCGCTCCGGAACAGGATCGCGCCGGTCCCGGAATCCCTCACCGCCACTGCGAGCGGATCGTCCAGGGCTGCATCGGCCGGCGGCCCGGTGCCGGGCGGCAGGCAGTAGGTGCGACCGCTCCTGGCCGGATCGTGCCAGGCGCCGGCAAGGCTGCGCATTGGGCCTATCGCTATGTCCCGATGCTCCATAGGTGACTCCGCCAAACGGTCATGGGTATTCCATCCTCAACAGTTGCCCGGCTGGGGGTTGCCCAACCGCTCCGCTGCGGTAGACCCTACGCCAGCTCAACCACGGTTGCGCCGTCGCTGCTATTCCCTTCCTCAGAGGCGAATGACCCCACGTGGATGTGCCTGGTGAGGTGCTCGCGCAGGGCGCTGCGAAGAGCTCCCGTTCCCACTCCGTGCACCAGCCGCACAGACGAAAGACCGGCAAGGACCGCCTTGTCCAGGAAGCCGTCCAGCCGGTCCAGCGCGTCGGCCACGCGCACGCCTCGAAGGTCGAGGTCGCGCTGCGCGGGAACGTGCGCGGCGGGAGGAATTACGGCCGCGGCCGCACCTGACGCGGGCGCGGCAGCCTCGACCCTACGCTCGATTCCGTCAAGCGAGACCGTTACCCTGATGGAACCCAGCGCAACCTCCAAGCTGCCCTGTTCCGACGGCTCGGTCAGCACCTCGAGGGCCTGGCCTATGCCCCGCACGATGATCAGGTCTCCGCGCCTAAGCGTGCCAAGCCAGCGGTCGCGGGCTGCGTCTCCCCTCCACGCAGGAGATTGCAGCTCCCGCTTAACCTGCGCGACCTCCTGACGCTGCTGGTGCAGGGCCGGCGCAGGCTGAGGCTGTCGCGCCGCCGGTAGGGAGCGCTCCACGGCCCGCAGCCGCTGACGCACCTCCTCCGCCCTAGCCTCCAGCTCCCTGCGGGACTCAGCAATCATCCAATCTCTCTCCTGCTCCAGCGCGACCAGCCTCTGCTCCAGCTCCTGCCGGAGCTCCCTCGCCTGCCGCAGTTCCTCCTGTGCCTCCCTGCTCCGCTCTACGGCCTGGCGCCGCTCTAGCTGGAGCTTGCTCAGCAGTCCCTCGGTCTGCCGGAACTCGGGCGAAAGCATGGAGCGGGCGTCATCGATGACCGCCTGTGGCATACCCAGCTTCGCGGCGATGGTGAGAGCGTAGCTCCTCTCCGGCAGGCCAATGTTGAGCTTGTAGGTTGGCGTGAGCGTGTCGGGGTCAAGCTCGACGCTGGCGTTCGTCATTCCGGGGCTGTCCTGCACGAACGCCGCAAGATCGCGGTGGTGTGAGGTGGCGATGGTTGGAATTCCTCGCCTGTTGAGCTGTCGGAGGATGGCCTTGGCCAGCGCCGCGCCCTCCTCCGGGTCGGTGCTGGTGCCAAGCTCATCGATGAGCACGAGCGAGTGCGGAGTGGCGCGATCGAAGATCTTGCCCAGGTTCTGAACGTGAGAGCTGAACGTGGAGAGGGAGCGCTGTATGCTCTGCTGGTCGCCTATGTCCGCGTAGAATCCGTCGAAGACGCTGATGATGGCCTCTCTGGCAGGCACGTGAAGCCCGGCCTGAGCCATCGCCGTCAGCAGGCCGGCCATCTTCAACGATACGGTCTTGCCGCCTGCGTTCGGCCCGGTAACGAGGATAATCGAGGAACCGTTACCCAGCTGGATGGTGTTAGGCACCACGTTCCCGGACAGCAGCGGATGACGCGCCTCGGACAGCAGCATATACGACTCCCCGGCCTGCACCAGCGCGACCGGCGCCCCCCTGACGGCGGCCGAGTATCGGGCCTTGGCCATCGCCAGGTCGATCCGCGCGAGCATGTCCATGCCCAGCAGTAGGTCGTCCTTCGAATCTTCCACCAGCGCTGAGAGCTCGCGCAGGACACGCTCCTCCTCCCGGATCGCAGCCAGTCGAAGCTCCTGCCACTGGTTGCCCTGGGAGATAGACGGGAGCGGTTCCACGAACAGCGTGGCCCCGCTGTCGGACACGTCGTGGACTATGCCCTGAACGTGCTGGCGCATCTCCGACTTCACCAGGATCACCATCCTGCCCTGGCGCTGGGTGATGAGAGGCTCCTGCAGGACGCCGCGTGCATACAGCCCGCGCATAGTCCTCTGCAGAGAGGACTCCAGCGTGTTGAAGGTCTCGCGTGCGCGCACCCGCAGCTCGGCAAGCTGCCGCGACGCCCCGTCCAGGACCTCGCCCTCGCGGCCGATGGCTCGCGACAGTTGCCTCTCCAGGTCGCGGAAGTCGGCGATCTCCCTTGCGAGGTGCGAGAGTATGCCCAGGTCGGTCTGGGAGCCGACGACAGACCTGGCGCTTCCAAGGGCCCGCGCTGTGCCCGCCACGTCCCGGAGGTCGAGCCCGGACAGCGTGGCGCCGAGGGCGGCGCTGTCAACCGCCCTGCGGACGTCCCGCGCCGCGCTGAACTCCACTTCCCTGCCGCGCTCGAGAAGGAGCACCGCTTCCGAGGTCTCCTGCTGTCGCAGCTGCACGTCCTGGTGGGTATGGGCCGGCCTGAGGGACAGGGCCAGCTCTCCGCCGAGGGGCGTTTGGGTATAGCTAGCCAGACGCTCCATGACCTGCGGGAACTCGAGAAGCTCAAGCGCCCTTTCCCGGAGGTCCTCCTCCGGTGTGCCTGTTGTATCGGTGTCCATGCGACCTTTGCTGGGAGGAATGTGGCACACAGCTTAGCAGTACGGGCATGTGGGAGTCCAGAACAGGGAGCCGTCGGCGGGACGGATGTGGACTGCGCCTTTGCCACTGACCTTACCGGGCGCAGGGCGACAACGGCCCAGGGCATCGTGACGCCGTCGGGCGTGCCAAGGGCCAGGCGAGAAGATATACTGCAGCACAACAGGGCTCTCAGGGAGATCACGCAACCTCCATCCCACTGCTGGTCGCCAGAGAGAAACTGACACCCCTCCATTAGAAGTTTGAACGCCAAGCGATGAAGGCCAAAGTGCGCAGTTTCTTGATTACCTACCGCTGGGAGCTGTGGCTAATCGTCGGCATCCCAGCGATATTGAGCATATTGCTAGTGCCATTGACTTCATTTGCCCCCTTAATCCTGCCGATCAGCGACGCAGCTACATACTCAACGTATTTCCACCTGTTGTTCATGGTTGTTAGCGGCGTTGGACTGCTGCTGCTGGCCGTTTCCTACCTGCGCGTTCGCAACCTTGGCAGGGACTTTCTTGCCGTGCTTTGGGGCTACGTCATAGCTGCGTCGGTCATGAGTACAACCACTCAAGGCGTATTCCTCCTTGTCGGTGTGGTTTTTCCAACGGAGAACGACCTTTCCAATTTGGGACGCACGTTCTCCTTCGCTGGATTCGCTTTGCTGCTGGAGATCTTCGTGCTGCTGTGGTTTGCACGTATGGCGTCGAGGCTCAGCCTGACGCACGCGGTCTTCCTGCTCGTCTACTCGTCCTTGAACGTAGTCGGCTCCGTGACCGGTTCTCCTATTGCGGTACACAGCACATACCTCTATTTGATCCACTACCTCGCAGGGGCCGCCATCGGGCTGACCGTGGTTCTTGCGAAGGTGTGGCTGCTCGGCAACTTCGAGCGGCGCAGCCCGAGGTTTCGCAGGGATGCGGCCATCGGACTGCTGGCGACTTTGATATTGAGCGGGTACGCCAGGGTCCTCATTGCGGACCTGCTCGGCTTTGCGGAAGGGCCGTACTTGACGTTAATTCCATTCCTGGGCCTATTCCTCGGGTTGGCGGCCTTCATCGCAACTACTGCGTTCGAACTGGCGTTTCTGGGCATGTTCTTCGCATTGGTCTACCTGGTTAGGGTACGCCGGCCAGCAGCAGACGCCGAGCTCGAGCTTGAGGCGCCGACCGTAACGCCGGGCGAGGAGCGCTGACGCGCGCGGCCGAAGCCCGTTAGCAAGCACTCGAGGGCGGTTGGGATTGCCCAAGGGAATGCCAACCTGCTAGCATGTCAACGTGTGACCGCACGGTCGCTGAAGGCTGCGACCGCGGTCGCCGGCACTATGAGATTGATCGCTTTTCAAGCATAGCCGCAAAAGGAGATACGACTTGACCACGAACAAGTTCTGGTGGCCGAACCAGCTGAACCTTAAGCCCCTCCGGCAGAACTCCCCCGTGTCGGACCCGATGGGCGGAGACTTCAACTACGCCGAGTCCTTCAAGGACCTGGACGTCGACGCGCTGAAGCAGGACATCGAACAGGTTATGACCACGTCGCAAGAGTGGTGGCCTGCCGACTACGGCCACTACGGGCCGCTGTTCATACGCATGACGTGGCACGCCGCGGGCACCTACCGCATCACCGACGGCCGAGGCGGCGGAGGGTCCGGCTACCAGCGATTCGCTCCGCTGAACAGCTGGCCGGACAACGCGACCCTTGACAAGGCGCGGCGCTTGCTCTGGCCCGTCAAGCAGAAGTACGGCAACCGCATCTCCTGGGCCGACCTGATCATCTTCGCCGGAAACTGCGCCCTGGAGTCAATGGGCTTCCGGACGCTTGGGTTCGGGTTCGGCCGGCCGGATGTCTGGGAGGCCGACGAGACCTACTGGGGGTCCGAGGAAACGTGGCTTGCGAATGAGCGCCACAGCGCGGACGGAGAGTTGCAGGAACCCCTGGGCGCCGACCACATGGGCCTCATATACGTCAACCCGGAGGGGCCGAACGGCAACCCCGACCCGGCCGCCGCGGCGAGGTTCATCCGGCAGACCTTCGCCCGCATGGCCATGAACGACGAAGAGACGGTTGCTCTGATTGCAGGCGGACACACCTTCGGCAAGGCGCATGGGGCCGTCCCAGAGGAATTCGTCGGTCCCGACCCGGAGGGTGCCAGCCTTGAGGAGCAGGGCCTCGGCTGGAAGAACCGCTCCGGCAGCGGCAAGGGCGTCGATGCGTTCACCAGCGGCCTTGAGGGCGCCTGGACCACCAACCCCGTTCAGTGGGACAACAACTTCTTCGAGAACCTGCACGGCCTGGAGTGGGAGCTGACGAAGAGCCCCGCGGGCAAGTCGCAGTATGCCCCCGCGAACGCTGCCCAGGTGGCCACCGTGCCCGACGCCCACGATCCTTCGAAGACGCACGCGCCCTTTATGCTCACCACGGACCTCTCGCTCATGGTCGACCCGGTGTACGGGCCGATATCGAGGCGCTTCCTCGAGAACCCGCCAGAGCTCGAAGATGCCTTCGCCAGGGCGTGGTTCAAGCTGATCCACCGTGACATGGGGCCAAGAAGCCGGTACCTCGGAACGCTGGTTCCCGCGGAGCCGTTCCTGTGGCAGGACCCCGTCCCTGCCGTCGGTCACGGGTTGATTGGAGAGCAAGACATCGCCGACCTCAAGGCCAGAGTGCTCGCCTCCGGCCTGTCCGTCTCGCAGCTGGTCTCGACCGCCTGGGCGTCGGCGTCGACGTTCCGGGGCACCGACAAGCGCGGTGGAGCGAACGGGGCTCGCATTCGCCTCGCACCGCAGAAGGACTGGGAGGTCAACGACCCCGCCGAACCGGGACACGTGCTGGACACCCTGGAGCAGATCAGGACGGAGTTCAACAGCGCGCAGACCGATGGGACGGCGGTATCAATGGCCGACCTCATCGTACTCGCCGGTTGCGCAGGCGTGGAGCAGGCAACGAGGAACGCGGGGCTGGAGGTGCACGCGCCCTTCGCGCCCGGACGATCGGACGCCTCGCAGGAGTGGACCGACGTGGAATCGTTCGCAGTGCTTGAGCCCACCGCCGACGCGTTCCGCAACTACCTGCAGGCCGGACACCGTGGACAGGCTGAGGAGCTTCTGGTCGAGCGTGCATACATGCTGACGCTGACCCCTCCTGAGATGACTGCGCTGGTCGGCGGCCTGCGCGTGCTGAACGCCAACAAGGGGCAGTCGCCCCACGGCGTCTTCACCGACACGCCCGGTGCGCTGACCAACGACTTCTTCGTGAACCTCCTCGACATGGACACCGAGTGGCAGGCAGCCGCCGCGGATGACGGCGTCTTCGAGGGACGAGACCGGGCGACGGGCGACGTAAAGTGGACCGGCACCGGGGTGGACCTCGTATTCGGCTCGAACTCCGAGCTCCGGGCCATCGCCGAGGTGTACGCCTGCGACGACGGCCAGCAGGCGTTCGTGCGCGACTTTGTGGCCGCGTGGTGCAAAGTCATGAACCTGGACCGCTTCGACCTGGCATAGTCCCCGACTGAAGCCGTCAGCGGACCGGTAACCTCGCACCGCCTGAGCGCAAATCGAGCGGCTGGAGGCGAAAGTTGAGTGTCAAGCCGCGGGCACGAGAGCTCGTGCCCGCGGCGATCCAATCGGGAGGCCCGCATAGTCGTCGCATTCGGAGAGTTGAGATGAGTGAATCCCACGACGTGGTGGTCATTGGTGGAGGCGTTACTGGACTCAGCACCTGCATCTACACTCTCCGCAACGGCCTGAGCACCCTTCTCATCGAAGGGACGGGGCTCGGTGGACAGATCATCAATGCCGATGCCATCGAGAACTTCCCAGGCTTCCCTCAAGGGGTCATTGGACCGGACCTGGTTGCCGCGCTGCAGGAGCAGGCGTTAAACCTGGGACTTGAATTCGCAATGGGCCAGGTAACGGGGTTGGACGTCAGTTCTCGACCCATGGCGGTTCGCACCGAGGGCGGCCAGTTCCCGGCCAGATCAGTCATCATCACGACCGGTGGCGAGCGCAACAGGCTAGAGGTGCCGGGCGAAGAGGCCTTCGAGGGGCGCGGTGTGTCCACCTGCGCCACCTGCGATGGCTACTTCTTCGCAGACCGGGACGTGGCCGTCATAGGCGGCGGCGACACCGCCCTGGACGAGGCTCTATATCTGACGCAGGTCTGCAGCAGCGTAACGCTGGTGCACAGGCGGGACCGGCTCACTGCCAGCCGGATCCTCCAGGAACGCGTCCTGCAGAACCCCAAGCTGGACATCCTCTACGGAACGACGGTCGAGTCAATCTACGGCGACGAGGCGGTCCGTGGCGTGGTCATCCGAGATTCGGACACGGGGCAGGCGCGAGAGCTGCCGCTTGCCGGCGTCTTCGTTTGCGTTGGATATCACCCCAACACAGGTGCGTTTCGGGGCACAGTACCCATGGACGACGGCGGCCACATCAAGGTTGACCTCAGAATGGCAACGGAAGTCCCGGGCGTGTTTGCGGCAGGTGATTGCCGGTGGCACTCGGTTCGGCAGCTAGGCAGCGGAGCAGGCGATGGAATCACGGCAGCAATCTCTGCCCTGGCCTATCTCACGGGCGGCTGAGCATGATACTGATGCTAAACTTGACACGAGTTGTACCTCGGCTATAATCAAGCCAGTCCACTCCGGCTTTCTGGAAGCACTTTCCGAAGGAGGGTCCGGTGACCACAAAGGCGCTTGAATCGGCCCAGTACGAAGTGGATAGCGTCGCGGACGCCATAGAGTTCTACTACGAAAAGGGCTGGACGGATGGCCTGCCAGTCGTGCCCCCGACCGAGGACAAGGTACGAGCCTTCTTGGACGCTGCAGGACTGGAGCCCGATTCCCTCGTAGGCGCCTACTCAACCCGCAAACGCATCGTGACGGCCGAGAAGGTCGCAATCAACTCCGTGATGGCCGGCTGCCTGCCGGAGTATTTCCCAGTGGTGCTCGCCATAATGGAGTCAATACTCGACACGCGATTCAACCTCCACGTCCCAAATTCCACCACCGGTGGGGCCGCCCTTGGATTCATTGTGAATGGCCCTATCCGGGATGGCCTCGGCATGAACTACCGCGGCAACGTGCTGGGGCCGGGCAACCGGGCAAACTCCACAATTGGGCGGGCCGTCAGGCTCAGCCAGATCAACATACTCGGCTCACTGCCCGGAGCAGGCACCGAGGACCCCCTCGGGCGACCGGTCTTCGACAGGGCGACCGTCGGGCAACCCGGCAAGTACACCGGCTATCACATCGTCGAGAATGAGGACGACTACCCGTCGTTGCTGCCCGTGCACGTTGAACGGGGATTCAGCCGTGAGCAGAGCGTCGTCACAGTGTTCGCAACCAACGGACACGTGCAGCTGTCAGCCCATTCGGAGGACTCCGCCCAGAAGATCGCCGACACCGTCGCCAGGCACCTGGTGGGCAGCGGGAGGCTGGTAGCATCCGGCGGCTACTGCGTACTGGTGATCCCGCCGGAGAACGCGGGCTACCTGGTCAAGGACGGCTGGTCCAAGGCCGACTTCCGACAGGCGGTGTTCGAAGGGACCAAGTGTACGGTCGATGCGCTACGTGCTCAGGGATGGCCGGTTCGCGGAAGAGGCGCATCGGAAGGAGGCGAACAAACGATGGCCATCACGGGAAGCCCCGATGACATTCACGTTGCGATCGCCGGCGGGCCGGCGGGAGGATTCATTCACTACATGCTGCCCTACGGCGGCTCAGTAATTTCGCGGGAGGTCAGATACCAGGCCTGAGAGCGGCCTGGTGCGTAGAGTAGAATAGTCCAGCGGAGGGAGGAGAATATGGTAGTAGCAGAAAGGTTGCGGGTTCTCGACCCAACGTCCGACCCGGTCATTGAGGCCGGATCCAGAGCGGCGAGGGTGGATACCCTCGACGGCAAGGTCCTGGGGATCTTCAACAATCAGAAGCTCAACGCTCCTCAGTTGCTCGAGATGGTTGGGGAGGTCCTCGGCGAAAGGTACAGTCTCAAGGGCATTGTACGGGGGACGTACAGTTCAAGTCAGCATCACCCCTGGAGTGAGTGGGAAGAGAAGGGCGCGTCGGAGTGCGACGTCGTGATTCTCACCCATGGTGACTGAGGGTCCTGCAGTTCGAGCGGTCTGCTCAACAGCATAGAGATCGAGAAGAACGGCATACCCGCGATGCTGATTGCCACGGACGCCTTTATCAGCACATGCAAGGGCATGGCACGCCTCGGCGGAATCCCGGGAATGGAGTTCGCTGTCGTGCCTCATCCGGTGGGAAGCCTTCCGCCCGAAGAGCTCATGGAACGGGCCAGGTCAGCCGCAGACCAGTTCGTGAGTATCATCACCGAAGGCTAGCACTCGCACGCTTCCCTGACGGCACGTTGCCACGTTGCGTATACGGCCGGAGTTGACGCCCCGCGTTGGCGTTGGACTCCGGCCGTATGCATCCGCCGCCCGGGGAGGTGATCCCTGCCCCACGCAAGCTACCCCTGCCCGCTGAGCCGGTAGGGCATCTCGAGTATGATTCGGGCCGTTCTACCCACTACAACAGTGCCTCTGAGTACAAGTTAGAGTCGTCGAGAACCTGTGATAACGACGTCTTCCCGTGCTTTCCTGGATCGCCTCTTCCCGCTCAAGGGGTGACTACGTGGGTCAACGACCACAAGTTGACCGCCTTGGCACAGGTCAGGTGCGATACTCCACCACCATGTACAAGGCAGGACACTGCGCCTGGCTTCTGCGGATGAAAACAAGCATAGTCATCCAGTGACCTATACGGGCAGTAATCCCTGCTAGCCGGAACGTGAGCGCCCACTTCTGGCTGTGGGCGCTCATCGATTAGGAGAAAGAGGACGGCCTAGAACTCGATACCTCTCTGCGCCTTGATGCCCTGCTCATCATAGGGGTGCTTGATGAGCCTCATCTCGGTGACAAGGTCAGCGCAGTCGATCAGCTCCTGCGGCGCGTAGCGACCCGTGATGATGACGTGCAGCGAGCTTGGACGCCTCTTCAGCGCGTCCACCACCTCAGCGACGGGCACCCAGCCGTAGTGCATGGCATATGTGAACTCGTCCAGGACGATGATGTCCTCCTCGCCCTTGAGAATGGCCTCCCTGCTGCGGCGCCACTGCTCAACCGCCAGGGCAGCCGTGCGGTCCATGTCCTTGGACAGCCACGTGAAGCCGTCGCCAAGTGACTCAATTGGGATGCCCAGCCTATCGGCCGCCCGGTGCTCTCCAAACCTGGCCCCTGTGTTCTTGATGAACTGGAAGACCCTGATGTTGAAGTCCCGCCCCCAGGCGCGGAAGACCACGCCAAGCGCTGCAGTGGTCTTGCCCTTGCCATCGCCGGTGTTCACGATCACGAGGCCGTGCGCAACGCGGCGGCCCTGCCTTTCGACCTGCTGTCCGCTAGCTTCCTGGCTCATGCGTTGCCTCTCCTGAAAGGCTGTTCCCACCATTGCGATGCAGTTCCGCCGGCAGCCCGCCTGCCGCGCCCATGACGCTCACAGCCGGCGCGCCCGTAACCGGGTCGCGGTACACTGCCGCCCGAACGCCGAATGCCGTCTCCAGCGTCTCCGGCGACAGCACGTCTTCCGGCGTCCCTTCGGCGATGATGCGCCCCGACTTCATCAAAGCGAGTCGATCACAGTAGCGCGCCGCCAGGTTCAGGTCGTGGATGGCGGCGACCGCCGTCAGACCGTCGCTTACCAGGCTCCGCACCAGCTCCATCGCCTGCAACTGGTGCAGCACGTCGAGGTTCGACGTCGGCTCGTCAAGCAGCAGGAAACGCGGCTGCTGAGCCAGGGCGCGGGCCACAAAGACCCGCTGCCTCTCGCCGCCCGACAGCGTGTCCAGCGTCCTTTCGGCATAGCGCTCCGTCTCCGTGAGGCGCATGGCCCTCTCGGCGATGCGACCATCCTCGCGGCCCTCCACCTGGAAGCGGCCCAGATGGGGATAACGCCCCATCATCACAAGCTCCATCGACGTGAAGCCGTGGGTGTACGGCGCTATCTGAGACACTAGGGCCACGCCGGCAGCAACCTCCTGCGACGACAGCGACGCCATGTCCGCACCGTCCAACCACACCGTGCCCTCGTTAGCGCGCAGGATGCCGGACATGACCCGCAGCAGAGTGGACTTGCCCGCGCCGTTGGGGCCGATCAGGCCCACGAGGCTACCGCGGCCCGCCTCCAGGCACACGTCGTGGAGGAGACGCAGCGCCTCCACCTCGTAAGTAAGGTGTTGTACGCCTATGGCCGACGTGTTGTCTCGATCCGTCGATCCGTTCATCTCATTCTCACTCCGGCAGGCTGAAAGGGACAGCCTCAGCGTCGGGGAACAGGTCAGGCCACAGGATCGCCGCAAGGTGCTCCACGCCGCGGATGTTCCAGAAAGACAGCGTAGTGTAGAGCCTGCTCTCCACCACGTACACCTGCCCGCTCTTGACCGCCGGCACCTCCGCCAGGGCCTCGCTGTTCATCAGGTACTCCCGAAACTCATCGGCGCCGAATGCTACCGGCTGCGGTATGACGATCACATCCGGCGCCATGGTGATGATACCTTCGAGGCTCGTGGTCTGGTTCCCATCGATTTCGGCTGCCGCGTTCACGCCTCCGGCCGACGAAATGACGCCGCCCTCCGTGGAGCCGTCGCCGGCAACCCACAGCTCGTCTGCGTAGCGCGTAGCCGCCAGCACGCGCGGCCGCGCCCCCTCCGAGACCGTGGCCTCAACCACGGACGCCAGCCGAGCCTGCACCTCCGCCGCGAACTCGGCGGCTCGCTCCTCCTCTCCGAATATGTACCCCATGAGCAGTATAGCGTTGACGCGCGACTCCGCGTCTTGACGCAGTTCGGTCTGCACAACCGGGATTCCAACGCGAGAGAGCGCGGCAATTCCGTCTTCCGAGAAGAACGGGCTTGTCACAACGACGTCGGGCTCCAGGGCGATGATGGTCTCCGGCTCACGCGAGATCTCCGCTTTGGCCTCCAGGAGGCCAGCCACGTTAGAGTAAGTAGGGTCCTTGGAGACGGCTCCCGCGCCCACCAGCCTCTCGCTGGACACGAGCGCCAGCGTCATCTCGTCATGGCCAATGGATGCGGTAACGATTCGCTGCGGCTTGGCCGGTATGGTGACCACGCCGTTCAGGCCCTCCACCTGCCGCGGCCAGCCCAGGTTCGTTGGGTCGACGATGCCGCGCACGCCGCGCAGCGCCATCTCGCCCGGCGACGTTGTAGCCGTTGGCGTGGGCGCGGGCGTGGCCGTGGGCACAGGCGTTGGCGTTGGGTCCGCAGTGCACGCCAGCAGCGCCACCACCACCAGAACCAGAGCCGCATGAAGTCGTACCACACCTGAAAGACGTCTCAGCATGCAACAACTCTCCCTATAGCGCGTTTGCCCGACGATTGTTCTTGATGAGCAGGAACACGAAAAACGGCGCGCCGACGAACGCCGTCAGCACGCCCACGCGCAGCTCCGCAGGCTGCACTGCGATGCGCGCCACGGTGTCCGCGAGGATGACGAAGACTGCTCCCCCCAGCGCGCTCATGGGGACAAGGACTCGGTGGTCCGGCCCCAGGGTCAGACGCAACAGGTGGGGCGTCACAAGTCCCACGAAAGCGATTGCGCCGCTCACGGCAACGGCCGCGCCGGTCGCAAGGGCCGCGGCCGCAAGAATCGCCGGACGCGCAGCGCGCACGCGCACGCCCATCGACTGGGCCTCGTCGTCGCCGAGCATCAGCAGGTTCAGGTCGCGGGCCATCAGTGTCATCACGGCCACGCCGCCGAGCACCAGCGGGGCTGCAATTCGCACGTGCTCCCACGAGCGTCCCTCCAGGCCGCCCGCAAGCCAGAAGAGCGTCTCGCGCAGCGCCCCGTTCTCCGGCAGCAACGTGATGATGGCGGAGACCGCCGCGCCCAAGAAGGCGTTGACCGCCACGCCCGCCAGCAGCAGCGTGGCCATGGAGAAGCGGCCGCCCACAGCGGCGATGCCGTATACGAGAAACGCGGCCGAAACCGCACCGGCGAAGGCGAACGCGGGCAGCGCCAGGAAGAAGAGACCGGTCATGCCCAGCGCAATGGCGAGCACGGCCCCCAGCGCGCCTCCCGCGGACACGCCTATGATGCCGGGGTCGGCCATTGGATTGCGGAACAGGCCCTGCATCGTGGCGCCGGACACGCCCAGCGCCATGCCCACGAGCGCGCCAACCACGATGCGCGGCAGCCTGATCTGCTCGATGACCAGCTGCTCGGTCCGATTGAAGCCCCCAAGGTCCAGGCCAAGCGCGGCAAGCGCGATGGAAGCGACACGCACGGGCGGAATCTCGACCGGGCCCATGCTCAGCGATGCAAGGGCAACGCCCGACGCCAGCAACGCGAGGAGCGTGCAGCCTACGCTCAGGCGGGTGGTGACACCTGCCCGCCTGTAGCTCCTCAGCGCTCCGAGACCAACGGCCCAAGACGACAAAAGACCTCCGTCTGCTCTTCGCACGGAGGCCTGTACTTCGCGCCGACCGGTACTGCGCCCGTCGGGACGAGGGACCCTCTCTAATGCGGAGAGCGATCACCTTCCGTTCAGGCAGGTCTCCTGGCTCGCGGGTGGACTTGTACTTGCTCCGGCCCTTCCCATCGCTGCTGCGACAGTGGACCTCGGCTCCTGGTCCCGCTTACAGTGGCGCTACCGCGGCGGCTTTTCACCGCCTTCCCTATTCTCCCCATACGGGGCACCTGAACGGGCAGTGGCTATTTCCAACGCCGGGGGCATACTATCACCGCCCGGGCCGGCGTGTCAACGCGGCATTCCGCACGTCAGGTCACGAAACGACACGCGCGCGGCAAAGGACGCGCCCAACCGAAAGCCACCGTAGGCCGAGAGGCAACGGGCCCGCGCCGGATATGGCCGACGAGGCGTCAGGCGGCTACTTCAAGCGTCGGAGGCGAGAACGCCAGCCTTCGCCCAGTCTTCCTTCGACACGTCGGTGAAGACCACAATCGTCTCCTCCGGCGCGGTTTTGGCAATGTTCACAACCGCGTCCGTGATGGCGCGGGCCAGCTCCGCCTTCTGCTCGTGCGTCCTACCGGGCCACATCTCAACCCTGACTATTGGCATGCTGCACCTCCTCGACTGGCTTCGTTGCTCTGCGACCGCGGCCATATGGCGCGCCCGCCGCTCGACTTCTACCTACCGTACGTGAGCCGCTCCGCCAGGTACTCCGGCAGGCCGGCTTGCCTCATCTTCAGCTGCGTCGCCGCTATGTCGTACACAACGCGGCGAAACTCCACGGTCGCGTCGTCCGTGTCGTAGATCGCGTAGCAGGAGCGGGGGTCGCCGTCACGAGGCTGGCCCACGCCGCCAGGATTCAGCACCAGGCGTTCACCGGACAGCGAAACCATCTGCCCCGGCCTGGCCCACTCCCCTGCCATGCCTCCCTCCGTCAGCCGGAACACCATTGGCAGGTGCGTATGCCCCACCAGGCAGCACTGCGTCTCTACGTGTTCCAGGCACGCCTGCGCCGACCCCACAGTGGTCACGTACTCCCACGCCGGGTTTCTTGGGCTGCCATGCACCAGAGTGAAGGGGCCTCGCTCCTCTCGTACCGGCAGGGCTGCCAGCATCCTTCGATGCTCCGGCGTCAGTCGATCCGCCGTCCACCGGCAGGCCGCCGCGGCGTACGGGTTGAATTCCGCCAAGCTGAGCTTCCCAACAGCAGCAAGATCGTGGTTGCCGGCCACCATCACGTGTTCCATGCTCAGCAGCAAGTCCAGGCAGGCCGTGGGGTCAGGTCCGTATCCAACCATGTCACCGAGGCACCACACCTGGTCGATTCTTGCACGGCCTCCGGCGTCGTCCAATACCGCGGACAGCGCCTCCAAGTTGCTGTGTATGTCGGATAGAACGGCCACTCTCACGATGCTCAACGCCCCCGGCAGCACTTCTCAATATAGCACACTTCACTTGTTGGCCGGATAGCGTGACGATATAATGCGGGCTGCGATGATACGTGACGTTGGCGAGTTCGGCCTCATCCGGTCGATCCAGGAACTGGTCTGCGAGGGTCAGCAAGATTCCGGCGATGACGACTTCCTGCTGCTGCTCGGCATAGGCGACGACGCGGCCGCGTGGCGCACGCCGGAGGCCACCGAGCTTGCCACCACCGACACGCTCGTTGACGGCGTGCACTTCCGCCACGACCTCACGTCCTGGGAGGACCTGGGCTGGAAGTCCATGGCGGTCAACCTCAGTGACATTGCGGCCATGGGCGGACGCCCCCTCTTCGCACTGGTGACGCTTGGGCTGACTCTCGATACTGCGGTGGAGGACGTGCGTGAGATGTACCGGGGGATGCTCTCCGCCTGCCGCGCCTACGGCTGCCGCATAGCCGGGGGTGACATCGTGCGCTCGCCGGTCGACTTCGTGACCGTGGCCATGACTGGCGCGGCACGCGATCCAACGCTCACGCGCCGGACGGCCAAGCCCGGTGACAGCATCGCTATCACAGGCCCACTCGGCTGCGCGGCCGGCGGCCTCCAGGCGCTCCTCCAGGGTCGGCTGCCTCAGAACGAGTCCGGGCTCCACCTGCAGGCGGCCTTCAACCGGCCCGTTCCCAGGCTTGACGCCTGCGACACGCTGATCAGCTGCGGCGTGAAGACCGCGATGGACGTCAGCGACGGCCTTGTGGACGACCTCGCCAAGATGTGCGAGGTCAGCGGTGTTGGCGCAGTCGTCGAAGCCGGCCGCGTACCGGCCGACGCCTACCTGCGGGACACATATCCGGACAGCTGGCTCCGGCTTGCCCTCAACGGCGGCGAGGACTACGAGCTGCTGTTCACGGGAGCCGGCGCAGACGTGGAGGCCGCGGTAACAACACTTACGCAAGCCGCAGTGGTGGGACGAATCGTCGCCGATCATCCCGGCCGCGTCCGCGTCGTCGACGAGGGCGGCGCCGACATCGCACTCGACCGGAGCGGCTGGGACCACTTTGCCTAGATGAGTATGCTGGAACTGACAAGCCACTCGCCCGAGGAAACGCAGCGAATCGGCGCCGCGCTCGGAGCCTGCGCCCGGCCTGGGGACGTCCTGCTGCTCTGCGGGGACCTGGGGGCCGGCAAGACGTGTCTCACGCAGGGGATCGCCAAAGGCCTTGACGTGGACGGCTACGTCCGCAGCCCCACCTTCGTGCTGGTCACCATCCACCAAGGACGCCTGCCCCTCTATCACATCGACATCTACCGGCTCGACCACGTGGCCGAGGTGCTTGACCTTGGTCTGGACGAGTACCTCGCGGGCGACGGCGTTTCCGTCATCGAATGGGCCGACAAGGCCCCCGAAGCCTTCCCGGAGGACTGCCTCCGCGTGACACTGGACACCTTGGAAGAGGACAGACGGCTCCTGCGCCTGCACCCCACCGGCGCCCGCTACGAGGAGCTTGCGCTACAACTCCGCAACCGTCTGCAGGCCAGCGCCGAGTCCGGCCAACATTAGCCATGGAACTCGCGATAGACACGTCCACCAGATACGCAGGCGTCTGCCTCTCGCAGGACGGCCGAGTCCTTGTGTCACGCTCCTGGTACTCGCGGCAGAACCACACGGTGGAGCTGCTGCCCGCCGTGGAGGACCTACTGAAGGAAGCAGGGGCCACTATCGGGGAGCTCGACTGCGTAATCGTGGCTATCGGCCCGGGCGGGTTCAGCGCGCTAAGGGTTGGCCTCAGCACCGCGAAGGGACTGTGCACCGGCCTGAACATCCCGCTCGTCGCGCTAAACACCCTGGACGTGGAAGCTGAGCCGCACCGCGACCAGGACTTGCCCGTGTGCGCGCTCCTGGACGTGGGACGCGGCGAAGCCGCCGCCGCGCTCTACGCTCAAGGCGACGGCGACTGGCAGAAGGCAATGGCGGAGCGCATTGCGTCGCCGGACCTGCTCTGCGAGGGCGTTCAAGAGCCAGTGCTCTTCTGCGGCGAGGGTGTGGCCACCTTTGGAGAAGCGCTCACGGAGCGGCTCGGCGATCTGGCAGTGCTGGCGGCCCAGTCCCCGCCCACGCGCTCACCCGCCACGCTGGCCGCGATGGGCAGCGAGAGGCACCGGCGCGGTGACCACGACGACATCAAGACCATCGAGCCGCTGTACCTCCGCCGCCCTTCGATTTCGACGCCGCGGAGGCCCGCCTGACCGCGCCCCTTCGGGCGCCACCATTGGCGAGCCACAGCGCGCATCCCGGAACAACAATTCAGCAGCCAACGGCCACAACACTGGTATCAACACTGCGGCCAACATTTAGGAGGAGGTGCGAATGAGCACGGAAAGGACGCTTGTCCTGGTCAAACCCGACGGCGTACAGCGAGGCCTCAGCGGGGCCATCATCTCGCGGCTGGAGGCGCGCGGCCTCCGAATCGCAGGCATAAAGATGCTCAAGATATCCAGGGACATGGCGATGAAGCACTACGGCGTCCATGAGGGCAAGCCCTTCTTTGACGGACTGGTGTCGTTCATCACGTCCGGCCCGGTGGTGGCCATGGTGCTGGAGGGGCCCAACTCCGTGGAGATGGTGCGTTCCACAATGGGCGTTACGAACCCGCTGCAGGCATCGCCCGGCACCATTCGCGGCGACTTGGGGGTGGACATCGGCCGGAACCTGGTGCACGGCTCGGACTCGCCGGAATCGGCTGCACAGGAGATCGCCCTGTTCTTCGCCGAAAACGAGGTCCTGAGCTACCGTCGGGACGTGGACAACTGGATCACTGAATCCTGAAGAGCACCGGCGCCCGCGACCACAGCTGCTCCAAGTGGTAGAACTCCCGCTCCTCTTGGGCGAAAACGTGCACAACCACGTCGCCGTAGTCCAGTAGCACCCAGCCGCCTTCCGTCGTACCCTCGCGATGGTGCAGCCTCATGCCGGACTGCTCCAGCGCCTGATCGATGTCCTCCAGCAGACCCTGCATCTGGCGGCGGCTTTCGGCGGAGAGAATGACGAAGTAGTCGGTAAAGCTGGGAGGGCCGCGCATGTCCAGCATCACGATGTCGGTGGCCTGCTTCTCGGAGGCAACTTCCACCGCCAGGCGTGCTGCGTCGACCGCTGTGACTCGGGCCTTCTTCTCAGTCATACTCTTTCAGTGTATCTGCTTGCCACACCCCGGTCAACGACAACAATCCCCGCAGCAGTGGCCCAAGGCCGAACACTGCCACTGGACTCGCAGGCGCCTTCGCCGCTGTCCTAACTGTGCTGCCTATGCTACGATAGACTCAACATGGACACCTCACGAATCCGAAACTTCTGCATCATCGCTCACATTGACCACGGCAAGTCCACGCTCGCCGACCGCCTCCTCGAGCTCACGGAAACGGTGAGCCCGCGTGACATGACCGAGCAGTTCATGGACCAGATGGACCTGGAACGTGAGCGCGGCATAACGATCAAGGGTAAGGCCGTGCGCATGAACTACCACGGCCGCGACGGTGACTACCAGCTCAACCTCATCGACACGCCCGGCCACGTGGACTTCGGATACGAAGTCTCCCGCGCGCTCGCCGCGTGCGAGGGCGCAATCCTAGTCGTCGACGCCACGCAGGGCATTCAGGCGCAGACCCTCGCCAACGTGTACCTCGCCCTGGAGCACGACATAGCGATTATCCCGGTCGTGAACAAGATCGACCTTCCCGTGGCGCAGCCCCAACGGGTGGCAACGGAGATGCAGCAGGCCATCGGCTTCACAGAGGACGAGATTCTGCACGTATCGGCCAAGGACGGGGCGGGCGTCGAGCAGCTCCTTGAGACCATCGTGGAGCGCGTGCCCCCACCGTCGGGCCTGGCGTCGCCACTGCGCGCCCTCGTGTTCGACTCCGCGTACGACCCCTACAAGGGCGTCGTGGCCTACGTCCGCCTCTTCGACGGCGAGATTGCCAAGGGCAACGAGCTGCTTATGATGTCCACCGGCTCCCGCGGAGACATCCTGGAGGTGGGCAGCTTCAACCCTCGCCTCACTCAAGCCGACCGGCTCAGCGCCGGGCAGGTCGGCTACGTGGCGACCGGCCTCAAGAACGTACGCGAGTGCCGCGTCGGGGACACGATTACCCTGGCTCAGAGACCGGCGTCCCAGGCGCTGCCGGGCTATCAGCCACTGAAGCCCATGGTGTTCGCAGGCCTCTACCCCGCCGAAGGCGACGACTACCTGGCCCTCCGCACCTCGCTCGAAAAGCTCCAGCTCAACGACGCCGCCCTGAGCTACGAGCCCGAGAACAGCGCTGCGCTTGGGTTCGGCTTCCGGTGCGGCTTCCTCGGCCTGCTCCACATGGAGATTGTCCAGGAGCGGCTTGAGAGGGAGTACGACCTCAACCTGCTCATCACTGCGCCCAGCGTGGCCTACCAGGTGCTCCTCGACGACGGCGAAGAGGTCACCGTGGACAGCCCCGCCAAGCTGCCTCCCGTGGTCCGGCTCGTCGAAATGCGCGAGCCGATCCTGGACATGAGCATCGTGACGCCGGCTCGATACATCGGGGCAATCATGGACCTTGTGACGACGCGACGGGGCGAGTTTCGCCGGATGGAGTACCTCCAGCCGGCGGCGTCATCTGCGGACGGCGACTCGTCGATGGACGCCCGCGTGCTGCTGGAGTACCGCGCCCCGTTGTCGGAGGTGCTCATGGACTTCTACGACCAGCTGAAGTCCCGCACACAGGGCTTTGCGTCCATGGATTACTCATTTTATGGCTACCAGCCGGCGCCCCTGGTGAAGCTGGACCTGCTGGTGAACAACCAGCCCGTGGACGCCCTCTCGCTGATTTTGCACCGCGACAAGGCGCAGCAGCAGGGCCGGGCGCTGGTCGAGAAGCTGCGAACGCTGATTCCCAGGCAGCTGTTCGAGGTCCCCATACAGGCCGCCATCGGGAGCCGGGTCATCGCCCGCGAGACTGTGCGAGCTCTGCGAAAGAACGTGCTGGCCAAGTGCTACGGCGGCGACGTGACGCGCAAGCGCAAGCTGCTGGAGAAGCAGGCGGAGGGCAAGAGGCGGATGAAGCGGGTGGGCAACGTGGAGATCCCGCAGGAGGCGTTCCTCGCGCTCCTCAAGCTGGACCGCTGAGAGCGGGCGGCGGATCGCACCTACAGCCCCGTCACCAGCTCCACGGCGTAGTCCGCCATCACCGCGTCCTCGCGGCAGCCCTCGATGAAGTTGACCACGCGTGAGAGCATCTCGTTGGCGTGCGCCGCGTCGTTGCTGACGCACGTGATGCCCAGCGTCGCCGCCTGCCAGCGGTCGTTCCGGTCCACCTCCGCAATCGCCACGTTGAACCGGCTGCGCACCCTATCGACGATAGACCGGACCGCCCTGCGCTTGTCCTTGAGCGAGCGGCTACCGGGCAGCTCCAAGTCTATTCGACAAACACCAACGTTCATGCTCAATCGGCTCCCACTCGATGCGCCGCCCTTCCAGTATACCATCCACCCCGCGCAGCGCGGGCGCGCCGTTGCATCGTGTAGAATGCACTGAGACCGCCCAGCGCAAGGAGGCCTCATGCCCACCCTCTACGTAGTTGCCACGCCCATCGGCAACCTGGAGGACATAACCCTAAGGGCGATCCGCATCCTGGGTGAGGTCGACCTGATCGCCGCCGAGGACACGCGCACCACTAGACGCCTCCTCTCGCGCTACGACATCCATACGCCGCTCACCAGCTACAACGAGCACAACAGCGCCCGAAAGCTGCCCGCAATCCTGACCGCGCTGGCCGATGGCGACGTGGCCCTGGTCTCCGACGCAGGCACGCCCGGCATCAGCGACCCCGGCCTCGACCTTGTGAAGGCCGCCGCCGAAGAGGGCGTGCAGGTGGTCCCGATACCCGGGCCCTCCGCGGTGGTTACGGCGCTGGCCGTCTCCGGAATGCAGGCGGACAGGTTCCTCTTCCTGGGCTTCCTGCCTCGTAGGCGCGCCGACCGCCGCAGGCTGCTAGCCACGGTGGAGCGGCTCCCGTACACGCTCGTGGCCTACGAGACGCCGCACCGGCTGCGCGACACCCTCGCGGACATGCTCGACACGCTGGGCGACCGGCGAGTGACCGCGCTACGTGAGGCCACCAAGCTGTACGAGGAGACATTCCGCGGCGCCATCTCCCAAGCCCTGTCGCACTTCGAGCAACCGCGCGGCGAGTTCACGCTCGTCATTGAGGCCGGCAAGCCGGACACTGCGCGGCCATCGACGGCTGATGTCGAGGCCACACTGCGCGCCATGCTCCGTGCTGGAGTACCGGCCCGCGAGGCGCGTGAGCGCGCCGCCGCCGAGAGCGGCCTGCCCCGCCGGGAGGTATACCGGCTGTGGCTCAGCGTACGGCGCGAAACCTGAGGCAGCCCGCGCCGCGCAGGACGACCGGTCGTGCCTCGGCGGACTGGCAGTGGCACCCCTACTAGCGCCGCAATCTCGGCCGCTCTTCAAATATCGCGATCTCCCGCCGGCAAGCACCTTGCCTATGGATCAACAACCTCCAGCAGTGTCGTCACTTTCTCGTAAATCAAGGTCTTGTTTCCCCCAGCGTCCACGGCCCAACGTTGGAGCCGTTGGATCAATGGATTCTCGGCCACCAACTCGTATCGCTCCAGTGAACTCTGTGGGTCCAGGTCTTCTGCGTATGGCAAGCGGTAGCCAGTTGCCGGCTGAGAGGGGAAGTACTCGTAAGACTTCTCGAGAGTGGTTGTCTCTTTACCGTCCCATACCCCTTCGCCCACCTTTTCCAATCCAAGGTCTGCCAGCTTTTGAGGAGCGTTCTCGGCACGCCGAGCCCAGTCCTGGACGAAGTAGGGTGTGTAGGGGACGCGGATTTCCCTGTCGCAGTTGGCATACTGGTGAACGGTCTCGCCATTTCTCGTCTGGCTCGTCATAAGGACATTGCCACCAGCGTCTGTAGTCCTTCCTCGGCTTTCGTACGCAAAGCCATCTTGACCTATCTGGATCCATGACTCGGCATAGCTTCGTTCAGGCATGGCACATGGACGTGATGCAATGCTGTCTGCCACGGGGCCATGCCGTTGGTACCGCACTTGTACCCTGTGCAGCACTTTCCCGGGCTGTAGCTCGTCGCCGAACGCGGTAGATGCGGCCTGCAAGCCTTCGACCTCTGCGTCACTGGGGGCATCGCCGAATTCCGGTACCCCCTGTCCTTCGCCGTCACCAACAGTGCAAGTAATGCTAGTTGATACGACAATTACCACAACTCCAACTGCCATTACCAATGGAATAATCAGAATAGGCTTTGTCATTCCGCCCCATCAATCTAACTGAGCGTCAATCCCCAACATACACCCGAAAGGATATGTCGACAACCAGCAGAATTGGGGCTGTGATTGCCGGCGACCGGCAAGAATGGCACACTCTGACAACCGGGAGTCAGGGGTCGGATGGAGGCCTCGTAAGCTCCTTGGACCCTCTGTTGTGGCGTCTTTGCCGTTGGATAGTCTGGGCCTGTATCTCCATTCTCCGCCGCAGCCTGCTACCCACGGTGGAGCGGCTCCCGTACACGCTCGTGGCCTACGAGACGCCGCACCGGCTGCGCGACACGCTCGGCGACATGCTCGACACGCTCGGCGACCGCCGCATCACCGCGCTGCGTGAAGCCACCAAACTGCACGAGGAGACGTTCCGCGGCGCCATCTCCCAAGCCCTGTCGCACTTCGAGCAACCGCGCGGCGAGTTCACGCTCGTCATCGAGGCCGGCAAGCCAGACGCTGCGCCGCCATCGACGGCTGATGTCGAGGCCACACTGCGCGCCATGCTCCGTGCTGGAGTACCGGCCCGCGAGGCGCGTGAGCGCGCCGCCGCCGAGAGCGGCCTGCCGCGCCGGGAGGTGTACCGGCTGTGGCTCAGCGTCCGGCGCGAACCCTGAGGTGAGCCGCGTGCCGTAATTCCTCCGCACGCGGGAATCCCGGGGAAGCGAGTTGTGAGTAAGAGACTCGATTGTAGTAGAATGGCAGTGTTGAGGAGGCGGCGAGTGCCGGACACTGAAATAGTCTTCCAAGTGTGGGAATCTGCCGAGGGCGGCTACCAGGCTCGCGCGGTGGGACACGCCATCTTCACGGAAGCGGACGACTGGGAGGGTCTCCGTGAGATGATGCCGGACGCTGTGCTGTGCCACTTCGACGAGAGAGAAGCGCCCCGGTCAATTCGCGTTCACGTGGTGCAGGCAGAGGTAATCCCGATTTTAGGCTGCCTCGCAGTCTCTCCGGAATGGAGTTGGCTGTGCTGTTGAGACGTAGCTACGGCTACCGCGTCATAAGGCAAACGGGGAGCCACATGAGACTGGCAAGCGATTTCCGGGGCCTTGAACATCGCATTACTATTCCCGTACACGGCGCGCTTAGGGTTGGCACGTTGAGCGGTATACTCGCAGAAGTGGCAGGCTACCTGGAAATCGATCAGAGCCAATTGGAGCGGGAGTTGTTCCAGGAGTAACCGGTCCTGGCTTCCAAGCCCCGCGCCGCCGCCGAGACCGGCCTGCCGCGCCGGGAGGTGTACCGGCTGTGGCTCGGCCTGCACCGCGAGCCCTGAGGCAGCGCGGGCCGCGCTCAGCGCCGGTTCACCGGCGGCGCCGCACCCACTTGCTATATGCCAACCTTTCTTTGTGCTACAATGCACAAGCACTACACATGACAGCCGACAGCCCATGCCCGAACGCATATTTATAGGGGTCGCCTGGCCCTACGCAAACGGCCCGCTGCACATGGGCCACATCGCCGGGTGCTACCTCGCCGCGGACATCTTCGCTCGCTACCACCGCCTCAAGGGCAATGACGTCCTTATGGTGTCCGGCAGCGACCAGCACGGCACGCCGATCACCCTCAGGGCCGAGCAGGACGGCGTATCGCCACAGCAGGTCGTCGACCGGTACCACTCGGATTTCCTGCGTACCTGGGACCGGCTGGGCATTTCATTCGACCTGTTCACCACGACTGGAACAGACAACCATCGTGAGGTGGTGCAGGACATCTTCAGTTCTCTCCTGGACAAGGGCTACATTTACACGGACACCACGCCTCTTCCCTACTGCCACACCTGCCGTCGTTTCCTGCCTGACCGCTACGTGAAGGGCACCTGCCCCCACTGCGCGAATCCCGATGGCCGCGGCGACCAATGCGACCAGTGCGGCAAGCCGCTGAACCCGGAAGACCTCATAGACATCCAGTGCCGCATCTCGGGCGATACGCCTGAGATCCGTAACTCGGAGCACTTCTTCCTCAAGCTCAGCGCATTTCAGGAGCAGCTTCTATCGTGGGTGAGGGAGCAGCGCCACTGGCGCCCTAACGTGCTCAACTTCACGCGGCGCTACCTCGAGGACGGCCTGAAGGACCGCGCCATCTCGCGTGACCTGGAGTGGGGTGTCCCACTGCCGGTGCCAGGCTTCGAAGGCAAGCGCATCTACGTGTGGTTCGAGGCTGTCATCGGCTACCTGTCCGCGTCGAAGGAGTGGGCCGCGCTTCGCGGGCAGCCGGACGCGTGGGAGCCGTTCTGGGGAGGCGACACGCGCGGCTACTACTTCATCGGCAAGGACAACATTCCGTTCCACACCATCATCTGGCCCGCCATGCTCGCGGGATACGGCGGGCTGGACCTCCCCTACGACGTACCGGCCAACGAATTTCTCAACCTGGAGGGCCGCCAGCTTTCCACCAGCCGCAATTGGGCCGTGTGGGTCCCCGACTACCTGGACCGCTACGATCCCGACCCTCTGCGCTACTACATCTCCGCCACCATGCCGGAGACCAGCGACTCGGACTTCTCCTGGCGTGACTTTGTGCGACGCAACAACGATGAGCTGGTGGCCACATTTGGCAACCTGGTGCACCGCGTCCTCACGCTCACGCATCGCAACTTCCAAGGTCGCGTTCCGCAGCCAGGCAAGCTCGAGGAGCCGTCGCAGGAGATGCTCGCCAAGGCCGAGCAGGCGCTGGCCGCCGTCGGCGACAGCTTGCACGCCTGCCACTTCCGGGCCGCCTTGGGGCATGCCATGTCTCTGGCGCAGGAGGCCAACCGCTACATCGATCAGCGCGAACCCTGGCGGACCGCCCGCAACGATCCCACGGCCACGGCCAACACCCTGTGGGTCATGCTGTCCGTCATCAACTGCCTGAAGACAGCGCTGCTCCCCTTCCTGCCGTTCAGCTCACAGAAGCTCCATCTTCTGCTGGGCTTCTCCGGTGACGTTGCCGATGGGGGGTGGAGATGGGACAGCTCGCCGGACTCGATGCCGCCGGGGCAGGAGCTGCCCGCGCCTGCGCCTCTCTTCGACAAGCTGGACGATGAAGTCGCCGCCGCAGAGATCGAGCGGCTGGGCCAAGCACAAGCCTGAGAGGACAAGCCGTTGAACGTGACCGATCTTTACGCTCCGATCCAGGCGGAACTGCTGGACGTGGAGCAGCGGCTGGAAAGCGTCTGGAAGCGGGGATCGAGCGAGGGCCCGGAGCTGCTGAACGGCATCCTGGGTCATGTGCTGGAGGCGCCTGGCAAACGGACTCGTCCTGCCATCACGATCCTTGCCTCCAGGTTCCATCCTCACGACTACGACCTGCCGCAGATTATGGCCACGGCCGTTGAGCTCCTGCACATCGCCACGCTGGTCCACGACGACACGGTGGACAACTCGCCAGTGCGCCGCGGCAAGGCCACGGTCAGCAGCCGGTGGGGTAAGAACGTGGCGGTGCTGGTAGGTGACTACGTGTTCGCCACGTCCGCCACTTTTGTGTGCGACACCAAGAATGTCCGCGTTATCCGCCGATTCTCGGAGACCATCATGGAGCTCTCGAAGGGTGAGCTTACCGAGATATTCGCCGCGTTTGATCCAGCCTTCAGCCGCGACCAATACTGGGAGCGCATCTACGAAAAGACGGCCTCTCTCTTCAGCACGGCCGCCGAGTCCGGCGCCGTCCTGAGCGGCGCGCCGGAGGACCTGGTCCAGTACCTCAAGGCCTATGGCCACAACCTGGGCATGGCCTTCCAGATTGTGGACGACATTCTGGACTTCGAGGGCACGGAGGAGGAGATCGGCAAGCCCGTTGGCAACGACCTTCTGCAGGGTACGCTCACGCTGCCAACACTGCTGCTGATGGAGCGGTACCCGGAGGACAACCCGGTGGTGACGCTGTTTCGCGACGGCGAGGGCGACGGAAATCTACAGCGCGCCGTCGAGATGGTGCAGAACTCCGGGGTCATCCCTGACGCCACCTCGATAGCTGCGGACTTCTCCCAGCGAGCCATCGAGGCGCTGGAGCCTTTGCCGGACAGCACGTACAAGCGCTCACTTGTGGAGCTTGCCAGGTACGTAATGGAACGGCGCCGGTAGCTGCCCTAGAGAACACATTCTCCGCCAATTGCCACAAACCTGTCCAGCGCACACTTGCACTTCCCGATTTTTGTGACCTACACTCCCCTCAAATGGGCTCTTGACGGCCTACACGGAAACGGGTACACTGGCTCCGAACGCATGCTCTATTACAAGAGGCATTTTGCAAGTGAGCGAGGAGTCAAATCTATGCTGCAAACTGCTCGACTACATAGACCGAGCAACCAGGGGAGCCTTTTGATGAATGCAGATCCTGAGATAACCTCGGTATCAGGACACAACCATGTGTCGCTAGGTTGTGAAGACAATCTTGAATTCATGGGAAGACTTCAAGATGGACTGATTAAGTTAGTAGTCAGCTCACCGCCGTACAACCTGGGCAAGAACTACGAGGTGAGAACTTCGCTGGAAAAGTACCTTGAGGCTCAGGAGCGAGTGGTCAGCGAGTGTGTACGAGTCCTGCATCCTCAAGGCTCTATCTGCTGGCAGACGGGGAACTATGTTCACAACGGGGAGATCGTCCCTCTTGATGCTGTCCTCTATCCTGTGTTCCTCAAACATGGACTGAAGCTACGCAATCGGATTGTATGGCACTTTGGGCATGGTCTGCACTCCACTAATCGACTGTCCGGCAGATACGAAACTATCAGCTGGTGGACAAAGAGCGACGACTACACGTGGAACCTTGACCAGATCAGAGTACCTTCCAAGTATCCAGGCAAGCGGCATTTCAAGGGACCGAATACTGGCAAGCTGTCGGGAAATCCTAGAGGCAAGAACCCCAGCGATGTATGGGAATTCCCGAACGTCAAGAACAATCATCCTGAGAAGACGATACACCCGTGTCAGTTTCCTGTTGAACTAGTAGAGCGTCTTGTGCTCTCCATGACGAATGAGAGAGACGCTGTATTCGATCCCTACATGGGAGTTGGGTCGTCTCTCGTTGCCGCATTGATGCATGGCAGGGACGCTTACGGCTGTGACATCGGGCCGGACTACGTAGAGATAGCCCGACAGAGGATCCGGCAACTCTACGAGGGCACTCTCCGCACTCGCCCTATGGGCAAGCCCATCTACGACCCGTCGAAGCCAAATGGAGGGCATTGATGCAGGTCAGGGCCCACTACTCTCATTTGAATGGCGAAGAGTACTTACTTGTCCATCGCCCTCATCTGTGGGATGAAGTGCAGGCTGTAATAGGGGATGTGGACGCCTTCGCTTGCCGCACCAAAGTCTCTATGGAAAGAATGATGCAGGGGAAGATGCTATACTCTCCCACTGACATGAACCGGGCGTTCAGCGCTGGACTTCGGAGGCTAGGATGGAGTGAACGCAGGAGCACATTCTGGGTGACCGAGGACGAGAAGATACTCCGGGCAGCTTACGCCCTGCCGGAGAGTGAGCAGAAGCTAGTTATTGAGGAAGCCGGGCTCACGCCAATCATGTCGTACAACCAGACTGACTTTGTGAAGGAGCGCGTAGCAGTAGAAGTCCAGTTTGGAAAGTACGCGTTTGTGGCCCATGATCTATTCGTAAAGCACCTAAGTTTCTACGTCTCGGACATTATCGACGTAGGAATTGAGATACTGCCCATGAAGGAGTTGGAGCGGGAGATGTCCTCCGGTGTACCCTACTATGAGCGCGACTTACTGAACGTGCTACGCCAAGGGCGGAGTGTCCCGGCGGTCCCGCTCGTATTGATCGGTGTAGCACCTTGACGGCTCCCAGCCAAGGCCGCCTCTAGCCATCCTCACGCCACACCTCCCCTCATCACCCCTCCCACGCAACCTGGCCGCCCACTATCGTCATCAGCGTCTTCGTGGCCCGTATCTCATCCGGCGCCACATACGTCGGATCCCGGTCCAGCAGCGCTAGGTTCGCGCGCTTGCTTGTCGCAATCGAGCCACGGACATGGTCTTGCGTGCCGGCATATGCACTGCCAAGCGTGTGCATGCGCATGGCAGTGTGTACATCCACTGCCTCGTTTGGAAGCAGCACCGCTCCACTTGACGAGCGGCGCGTGACAGCCGCGTAGATGCCGTCCAGCGGGTTCAACGGAGCCACCGGCGCATCCGATCCAGCGCCAACCGTGACACCTCTCGCACGCAACGAGCCTATGGCATAGAGCCACGGCTGCCTCTCCTCGTCCACCTCCATCAGATAGCGGTCGCCCCTGTGGTAGATGAACCCAGGCTGCGTCACGACCGTGATGCCGCAGGCGGCCAGCTGGTCCGCCAACCACGGTGGACACTCCGAGCAGTGCTCTATCCTGTGCCTCAGCCCGGTCCCTATCCCCTGCCCTAGCCGGCAGATCGCCTCGACCGCCGCCTCCACGGCCTCCGCCTCCACGGCGTGAATGGCCACTGGGAAGCCGCTCCGGGCTGCGCGCTCGACCGTGAGTGCAAGTTCCTCCATCGATGGGCTCAGAGAGCCGGTGGTCATGGTCAGCATGATCTTGGCCGCGCCCAGGCGCATGCCGTCACTTTCGTACCCAAACGTGAACCCCTCTCGCAGGAAGTCCGGTAGGTGCGCCGCGCCCGCCATGAGCGTGAGCTCCGGCGTCAGGAGGCCCCGCTCACGGACGTCCTCGAAGAGCCCCCATCGCTCCGGCGAGTTGCCGGGCGTTGCGTCCTGCAGAGCCGTAATCCCCAGCGACAGGCACTGGGCGTTGAAGAGCCGGACGCCCTCGTACATATCCTCACGTGTGAGCGGCGGTACGACGCCATCCAGGTAGCCGCCCATCTCCAGAAGCAGCCCCGTGGGCTCGCCCGTAGCCGTGTCCCTCTCGATGACGCCGTCGACGGGGCCCGGGGTGTCCGCACGGATGCCAGCCAGCTCCAGGCCACGCGTGTTGAGCACGTGCGCGTGTCCCGAACGGTGCGCCAGCCTGACCGGCCTGTCCGGCACGGCGGCATCCAGATCGTGGCGGTCCGGGTGGCGCCTCTCGCGAAGGTAGAACTCGTTGTAGCCGGCGCCGCGTATCCAAGCGCCCGGCGGAGAGGCATAGGCGCGCCGCCTCAACAGCTCGCCGATCTCCTCCACGGACGAGACAGCCTCCGGCGAGCAGTCCACCGCGAGGAGCGCGGACGCAGCGGCGAGCACGTGGCAGTGGGCGTCATGGAAGCCGGGAATGAGCGCGCCGCCCTCGCAATCGATCGCTCTGACGCCCTGCCGGCCGAATAGCTCGCGCGGCGGGTCTCCCCTGCCCACCTCCGCTATGCGGCCGCCCGAAACCGTCACCCATGAGGCGCGCGGCAGCGACGGCTCTAGCGTGATGACCCTTGCGTTGTAGAGCAGCAACGATGGTGGCTGCGAGGACATGGTGGACTCAGGACAGGCGTGATGGGCGGGCCGACGTGTAGGTCTAGCGCCGGGCCGCGGCGGACTGCTCTTCGGCGTGGTATGAGCTACGCACAAGGGGGCCGGACGCCACGTGGCGGAATCCCAGGCGTTCGCCCTCGATTCGCAGCTCGTCGAACTCCTGGGGCGTGTAGAACCTCTCCAGAACATGGTGCTTCGCGGAGGGCCGCAGGTACTGCCCGATGGTCAGCAGGCCGCAGTCCACAGACCGGAGGTCCCGCATGGTCTGGATGATCTCATCCCACTCCTCGCCCAGGCCAACCATCATGCCCGACTTGGTCACGGCTTCCGGGTCGATCTCCTTGGCTCTCGCCAGCAGCTCAAGCGACTGGTGATAGTCACCTCTGGGGCGCACGGAGTGGAACACGCGCTCAACCGTCTCAATGTTGTGGTTCAGGACGTCAGGAGCAGCGTTCATGACGGTGCGGAGCGCGTCCACAGAGCCCTCAAAGTCCGGGATCAGGACCTCGACTTCGCAGCCGGGCACCCTGTGTCGAATCTGACGAATGCACTCGGCGAAGATGTAGGCGCCGCCGTCCGCGAGGTCGTCGCGGTTGACCGACGTGATCACGCAGTACCGCAGCGCAAGCCTCTCGACTACGCGTGCGAGCCTCGCCGGCTCCTGGAGGTCGAGGCCGAGCGGCCTGCCGGTCGTAACGGCGCAGTAGTGGCATCGGCGGGTGCAGATGTCTCCGAGCACCATGAATGTGGCGCTCCGCCGCTCCCAGCACTCGCCGATGTTGGGGCAGCGTGCCTCCTCGCACACCGTGTGCAGGCTGCTGTCGCGGAGCAGGCCTTCAAGCTCGCGGTAGTTTTCGCCGCCCGGCATGGGCACCTTGAACCAGGGAGGCAAACGCCTGCGAGGCGCCTGCTCGAGAGTGATTTGTGTGGACATTTGAAGACATGATAACAGATTCAATTGTGGCCTGTCCTGCGCCGCTCCGCCAACCCTCGCCGCAAAGCCGTTTCCGGTTGACCGACCAGGCTCGTAAAGCTATAATGGCTCAATCCTACACTCAGGGGGATCGAGTTGGCCAACGAGTCCGGTAAGAGGTATTCCTGCAAGACCTGCGGCTCTGAGTTCATTGTCACGACCGCCGGAGAAGGCACCATGGCCTGCTGCGGCGAACCCGTTCAGCAGAAGTAGGCAACTCAACGCTAATCCGCTCCCACTACCGGCCCGCGATGAGGCCGGCGCAGGAGGTTACACCATGGCAAACGAGCTCGGCAAGCGGTATCAGTGCGAGACCTGCGGCACCGTTGCGCTATGCACCAAGGCCGGCGATGGCCCGGTAGTGTGCTGCGACAAGGAAATGGCGTTGCAGGATGCGCGCAGGCTCCCCTCGTCTGACTAGCACGGGGCGCCACCACCCCCGTCTCCACAGGGACTCACCCCGTCCTCTCGGGAAGGATCCCGCAGAGAGACACATCTATCCTGGGGCTTCCAGCCTCCACAGGAGACTCCCTTGAGCAAGCTTATTGAGCACCTGGAGAAGGTGGGCACTGTCGCGCCCGCTCCCATGGGCTTCGCCGCGGGCCGCGCCCCTGAACGCTCCCCGGCTCTACTCATAATATCCCTCTCCGGCGCCAAGGACGCTGCCGCGTCCGACTCGCAGACGGACGGTTTCATTATTTCGGTGCCAAAAGCCTCGAACGCGCAGTTGAAGGCCGCCCAAAAGGCAGTGGGCGACAGGCTTTGGGGCCTCTGGCCCGGCTCAACCACCGGCGTATCGCTGGACGACATCAAGGAGCAGGGCGGCGACTTTGTGGTCTTCTCCAGCGTGGACACACCCTCCGAACTCCTGGCGGATGAGGAGATCGGGCGGCTCTTCGTAGTCCCCGTCGAGTTCCCGGAGGAGCTGGGCCACTCCATGGAGGAGTTTCCCGTGGACGCCGTCGTAATCTCGGGCCTCGAGGACGCGTCTCCACTCACCGTCAAGGCTCTTATGCAGGTGAGGGCTGTCAGGGACTTCATTCCAAGGCCTCTGTTGCTCCTGCGCTCCAGGCCACTGAGTCGAGGCGAGCTTGTCGTGCTGCAGGACGTTGGACTGCAGGGACTGGTGGTGGACTCCTCCAAGGTGAGCGCGGAGGACGTCGCGCGCATGGCAGAGGACCTCAAGGGCCTGCCCCCACGCAAGCAGAAGCGAGACCACCCCAGCGCCCTCCTGCCACGCATGTCATTGGGCGCACCCGAATCGCATCAGCACGACGATGACGATGAGGAGGAAGAATTCGACTGATCCTGCCTCCGGGAGGCAGGTACCTCGCAGGGTGCTGAAGAATGGCTGATACGCTGAAGGTCGAGACAGCGGCCCTGACGGCCACGAGACGGCGCCGCGGCCTGTTTTACGGCTGGTACGTGGTAGCCGCCGCGGCCGCCATCAACACCTACGGCGCTGGCGTCTGGTTCTACGGCTTCCCCATATTTTTCAAGGTCCTCCTGGACGAATTCGGATGGAGCGCGGCGGCCGGCGCCGCGGTAATCTCGCTGTCACGGCTTGAGGGTGGCCTCGAAGGCCCAATCATCGGCTGGGCAATCGACAAGTTCGGGCCGCGGAGGATGGCCGTCATAGGCGCTGTCATCGCCGGCACCGGCTTCTTCCTGATGAGCGCCGTGAGCCCCGTGAGTATCGGACCGCTCCATCTCAGTGCGTTCGTGGTCTTCGTCCTGCTCTACGCCGGCTGGATGTCCATCGGATACAACACCGGCTTCGGCCATGCCAGCCAGGCAGCCGTCAACGCGTGGTTCAACCGTAAACGGTCCAGAGCCTTCGCCATCTTCTCGCTGGGCGCGGGAGGCAGCGGCCTTACAGTGTTCGCTCTCGGCTGGGTGGTCAACGACTTTGGCTGGCGCACAGCCGCTCTCCTGTCAGGCGTGGGCATCTTCGTCATAGTGATCCCCCTTTCGATGCTCCTGCGCCACAAGCCGGAGCAGTACGGCTACCTTCCCGACGGCGACGAGCCCGGAGTCCCTGACGACCCACAACCCTCTGCCTCGCGAGCGCAGGACGGGGACGGGACCGGAACCGGGCGGCGGGCAATAACCGCTGCAAGGACGTGGGCGGCCGACTACGACTTCAGCGTACGCCAGGCCCTCATCTCGCTTGCCTTCTGGATGCTGGTGCTCGGCACAACGGCACGGGCGGTGGCCATGACTTCCGTGGTCATCCACCAGGTGAACTACCTCACCAACGTCCGCGGGATACCGCTCGTCCAGGCGAGCGCGGCCCTGGGCGCAATGGTCACCATCAGTCTCGTGGGGCGCCTGGGCTTCGGTGTACTCGGCGACTACGTAGAGAAGCGGTACGTCTTGATCGTATGCGCGCTGCTGCAGGCGCTGGGCATCTACGTACTTGCCAACGCCACCAACATGTTCATGGTGTGGGTCTTTGTGGTGATCTACGGAATAGCGTATGGAGGCGCCATACCCGTGTTCATGGCAATCGTCGGAGAGTACTTTGGGCGGAGGAACTTCGCCGCAATCCGCGGCTGGATGCAGCTGTGCCACATCCCGGCAACCGTGATTGGGCCGATCTACGCCGGCTGGGTCTACGACACGACCGACAACTACCAGATCGCCTTCATGAGCTTCATTGTGGCGCTAGTACTGGGAACAATGTTCCTCTTCATCGCACGCAAGCCCGCTCCTCCTTCACGCCCCGGCTGATGCCGGCCCTTTGCAATCCCGTCGAGTTGACCAACCAGGGGACGGGCGTGTACGACAAAATGGCCTAGCGAGAGTACCCACTTTGGAAGCGCCAAACGCACTCCAACACCTGGACCGCATTCGAGCGACGCTGGCCCGCTCGCCCTCAGGCCTCGTCACCGACGTAGACGGCACAATCGCTCCCATCACGGCTACGCCCGAGGAAACCGTGGTCTCGCCGCGCTGCCGCAGAGCTCTGTCGGCCATCGTGCCCCGTCTGGCGCTCGTGGCCGTGCTCACCGGCCGGGCCGCTCCTACAGCCAGGGAAATGGTTGACGTTGCCGGTGCAATATACCGCGGCAATCACGGCCTGGAGACGTGGCACAACGGCAGGCTGGAGGTGCGCGAGGAGGCTCAGCAGCACGCCAATACCATTCACAACATCGCAGAGAGGATGCGTCAGTCGCTGCAGACGCCGGGCCTGCTGGTGGAGGACAAGGGCGTCTCCGCCAGCTTCCACTACCGGCTCAGCCCAGAGCCGGAGCGCGCCAGGGCGGCCATTCTGGAGGCGCTTGCAGGCTCGCCAGAGGCAGCTCACATGATCGTCACGGAGGGCAAGCTGGTGGTGGAGCTGCGCCCGCCGGTGAGTGTGGACAAGGGCACGTCGCTGAGGGAGCTGGTTCAGGAGCACGGCCTGCGCGGAGTTGTATGCCTGGGCGACGACACCACGGACGTGGACGCCTTCGTTGCGCTGCACGCGCTCACCGCGCGGGGGACGTGCGATGGCCTCGCTATCGGGGTTCTTGGTGACAACACGCCGAAAGCCGTGTTGAGAGAAGCCGACCTTGTGGCGAGAGGCGTCGAGGATGTGGAGAAGATCCTGGAATGGCTTGCCCGGCCTGGTTGAACAGTGAACGCTAGGCTTCGACCTGATCGGCACGGCCCATCAGGGATCTCATGTCCTCCAATTGGCACTGCATCCAGTTGATCACGTCCTCCTCCTCCACCTTCTGCACGAGCAGGTTGGCGCGCCTCTCGCGCTCCTCCACGGATGCGGTTATCGCCTGGTAGAGCGCCTGCGAAGTGCCTTCCACGTCCGCGGGAGCAACGGCCAAAACGCCCTCGTGGAGCTGGGCGAAGGCGCCCGCTGTCTCCGATAGCACCACCACGCCGCCTCGCGTATTGACGACCGGGCCTTCCTTGGCCACCAGGTTCATGCCGTCTATGATGGAGTTGACCAGCAGCACGTCGTACAGCTTCATGGCCGCCATGGCCTGCGTGTAGTTGTTCTCGTAGAACACGGTTATAGGCTGCCAGCTTTCGTTCCCAAACGTCTCGTTGATCTCCGTGACCAGGGTGTCAACCTCCTGGAGATACCGCTGGTACTGGCGAATGTGCGTCCGCGAAGGCACCAGGAACGCCAGGAACTTCACCCGGCCATGAAGGTCCGGGTTGCGCTCCAGCAGCAGGCGGTACGCCCTGAAACCCCTGACGATGTTCTTGCTGGGCTCTACGCGGTCCACCCTGACGATGGTCTTCTCGCCGAGCAGCTGGCTGATCTTGCGCTCGTACTCCAGGGCGCGAGGCGAGCTGGCTATTTCCCGAAGCTCGCCCACGTCAATGGAGATGGGATAGCAGCGCGCTACCGTCTCCCTGCCGTCCAGGCTGATTGTGCACTTTGTGTGGTCTACTACGGCCCGCTCCACGAACATCTCGCAGCTCTGCAGGAAGCTGCGCATGTCCCGCGTCGTCTGAAACCCCACGATGTCGCTGGCGCACAGGCTCTCGCAGATGGCGGTTCGCATGAAGGCGGGCAGCATCTGCCAGTAGCTGGGGTCCGGCCAGGGTATGTGCAGAAAGTGCTGTATGAGGGCGTTCGGGAGAGCCTCCCTCACCATTCCGGGCGCAAGGTAGAGGTGGTAGTCGTGGAGCATTACGTAGGGCGGCAGAGAGCTGTGCTGGGCCTCTTCCACCACGGCATCGGCGAAGAGGCGGTTGACGGGAATGTAGCCCATCTCCCAGGCGTCGTATACGGAGCTGTCCACGTTGGGCGTGTAGGGCGAGCTCCACATGTAGTGCTGCAGGAACCAGAGGAGTGGGTTGCAGAATATGTTGTAGAACTTGTGGTATACGCGGCGCGGTGTAACCACGTATCGGAGGAAGAGGCTCTGGCCTGGTATGGGAGATTTGACCCTTCCGCCCTCGGTCTGCTGCGCCACGCGGCGATCACCTTCGCCCATGGCGCTTGCCACCCAGGTCAGGTCAACGTAGTTGGTGAGTGTGCTGAGGGCCGTTACCACGCCGCCGCTTCCACGACGCGCCTGCAACCCGCCCTCAGGCGTAACGTGATACTCTACCGGCCCCCTGTTGCTGACCAGTATCAATCGCCGGTCCTGCAGCATCTCCGAGCACTGCTCTATGAACCGGGCGCTTCTTCTCTCTCCGGCGCTAGCCCCTCTCATTGCTCCATAGACTTGGGGAGGACCTCTGGTCCGGCATGAACCACGTCAACCCCAATCCGGAAGCAGGACACGATACCCATGAAGTGCAGTATAGATCGTCCGCCATGGAGAAGGCGATTCGCGCGCTGGGAACAGAAGACTACTCCCTCTGCAACAGGCTGGTCGCAATTTAGCATAGCGCCTGTGGGTTGTCAACTTTGGCAGCGGCTCCGCCGGCCTCCTTAATCCAAAACGGCCCGCTTTACGTATATCTATACAAAGGGACAATTGTTTGGATGCCGGCAGGCCGGGAGAGGCCTCACCCACTTCGGGATGGAGGACGAGATGATCGACAGCGCGGTCCCGGGCATGACCTACGACACGGACAAGTGGGACGTCCCCGAGACACTTGACTTTCAAGGCCTCAGCATATGCTCACGTACCAGGATGGTCACCAAGGACGGCGCAAAGCAGCGCCTCACCGTCACAGAGTTCGACCTGCTCTTCTTCCTGGCTTCACACCCCGGTCAGGTCTTCACCCGTGAGGAGCTGATGCGCAAGGTCTGGTCCTACAACACGCCGATGGACTGCAGCACGGTCACCGTCCACATCCGGCGGCTGCGAGAGAAGGTGGAGGGGTCACCGGAGAAGCCGCGGTACATCAAGACCGTGTGGGGCACCGGCTACAAGTTCGAAGAGTAGGAAACGCTACTCCTCCGCCGGTTTCCATCGCAGGTCAGGCCTGCGGGCGGCCCTGGCCTCGTCCAGGCGGGAGTTGGGCGTGTAGTGGGGCGCTTCCTTCAGCAGTTGAGGCTCCTCCTCCGCCTGGTGCGCTATCTCCTTCATCACCTCGATGAACCGGTCCAGCGTCTCCCTGCTCTCCGTCTCCGTAGGCTCCACCATGAGCGCTTCCTCCACTATCAGCGGGAAGTACATGGTTGGAGGATGGATGCCGTAGTCGATGAGACGCTTGGCAACATCGAGTGCGCTCGCGCCCTGGGCCTTCTGCGTCCTGGCTGAGAAAACGACCTCGTGCATGCACGAGCGGTCGTACGGCAAGTGGTAGTGGTCGCGAAGTGCGCTGAGCACGTAGTTCGCGTTTATGACCGCGTTTTCACTAATCTCGCGGAGTCCCTGCTCTCCAAGGCTGCGGATGTAGGTATACGCCCTCACCAGCATGCCGAAGTTTCCGTGGAAGGCTCCCGCCTTGCCGATGCTCATCTCCGGCGTGCCCAGGCGGAAGGTCTCGGCGCCGCCCTCCCCGGTGACGCTCTCCACAACCGGCGCTGTCAGGAACGCAGCGAGCTTGGAGTTGCAGCACACCGGCCCGGCTCCGGGGCCTCCGCCTCCGTGCGGCGTGCTGAACGTCTTGTGGAGGTTGATGTGCAGCACGTCAAAGCCGAGGTGTCCCAGCTTGGCGTGGCCCAGAAGCGCATTCATGTTGGCGCCGTCGCCGTACACAAGCCCGCCCGCCTCGTGGACGGCACGGCACATATCGATGATGTTGGCGTTGAAGAGGCCGAGCGTGTTGGGAAGCGTGAGCATCAGCCCCGCCGTTTCCGAGTCGCAGGCATTCCGCAGCGCCTCCAGGTCCATGTTGCCCTGCGAGTCCGAAGGTATGGTCACCACGCGATAACCGCACATTGCCGCTGAGGCAGGGTTTGTGCCGTGCGCGCTGTCCGGCACCAGCACCGTTCGCCTCTCGGTGTCGTGGCGTGAGAGGTGGTATGCGCGGATCATAAGCATTCCTGCGAGTTCACCCTGGGCGCCGGCCATGGTCGCCAGGCCTGCCGCGTCCATACCGGATATCTCGGCCAGGAAGCCCTGGAGCCGGTGGACCAGCTTCAGCGCGCCCTGCACCGTCGATTCCGGCTGCAGAGGGTGAATGCCAGCGAAACCAGGAAGCTGCGCCGCTTCGTCGTTTATCTTGGGGTTGTACTTCATCGTGCAGCTTCCCAGCGGATAGTAGTTGGTATCCACCGAGAAGTTCATCTGGCTCAGCGTGGTGAAGTACCGGACCACCTCGCCCTGGCTGACCTCAGGCAGGGGCAGATCGTCCCTGAGCATAGCTGCGTCCGGCAGCGGCTGGTCTGGGACGTCCAGAGAAGGCACCAACACGCCCAGGCGGCCGGACACGCTCCGGTCCATGAGCAGGCGGCGGTCACGCACGGAGAAGCTCATCGGGCAACCTCCTCCAACGCCGAAGCCAGCGCCTCGATCTCCTCGCGGGTGTTCATCTCCGTTACGCACAACATTAGGCCGTTGGACACGCGATCGCTCACGTCCAGGCCGCCGATGATGCCCCGCTCCAGCAGCCGGCGGTTCACCTCTGCCGGTTCGATTGGGCACCGCACAACGAACTCCTGGAAGAACGTGCCGTCCAGAGGAAGCTCGTAGCCGGCAATTCTCTCGATGAGCGATGCCGCATAGTGGGCCTTGTGGTAGGTGAGCTCCGCGACGCGGCGCAGCCCCGCCCTGCCCAGGCACGCCAGGTATGTCACTACTGCCGTGCCCACCAGTGCCTCACTGGTGCAAATGTTGGACGTGGCGCGCTCGCGCCGTATGTGCTGCTCACGTGTCTGAAGCGTTAGAACGTAGCCCTCCCTGCCCTGCGTATCCACCGTCCTGCCTGCAATGCGGCCGGGCATCTGTCGCAGGTACTGGGACTTGCAGGTGAAGAGGCCCACGTACGGACCGCCGAAGCTCAGCGATACGCCGAGAGCCTGCCCTTCCGCAACCGCAATATCAGCCCCCAGTTCGCCCGGCGGCCGGAACATCCCCAGCGACACCGGATCAACCGACGCCACCAGCAGAGCGCCCATCTCGTGGGCCTGTCTCGCCAGAGACTCCATGTCCTCGATGCTGCCGAAGTAGTTGGGGCTCTGCACCACCAAGCAGGCCGCGTCCTCGGGAAGGGTCGCGCCCTGCGAGAGCGGGGACATCGTCAGTCCCTGTGGCTCGGTATACGTGCGCATCACCCTCAGATACGCGGCCGATACGGTGTCAAGGTGGACTATTCGCTCCCTGCCGGTGACCCGGCAGGCCATCAGTGCCGCCTCCGCGAGCGCCGACGCGCCGTCGTACATACCGGAGTTGGCAACATCCATGCCCAGCAGCAGGCATACAAGCGACTGGAACTCGAAGATGGCCTGCAGCGTGCCCTGGCTGACCTCCGGCTGGTATGGCGTGTACGCCGTCGAAAGCTCTCCCCTGCTTATGACGTGGCTCACAACCGATGGCACGAAGTGGTCGTAGGCGCCGCCGCCCAGGAAGCACGGAACCCTGCCGGGCACCAGGTTGAGCTCGGATAGCGCCTGCAGCTCCCGTCGCACCTCCAGCTCGGAGAGCGGCGCCGGAAGATCCAGCGTCGGCTGCCGGTAGCCTTCGGGTATGTCCGCGAAGAGGTCCTCGACCGACTCAACGCCGATGGCCTTCAGCATGACCCGGCGGTCGTCCTCCGTGTTGGGCACGTATGGAGAGAATGGAATGCCCTGACTCATACCGCTCTAATCCAGGCTCTCCAGCATGGTCTCGTAGTCTGAAGCCGACATCAGTTCGTCCAATTCGGACGGCTGCGACGGCGTGAGCCGCACGAGCCAGCCGTTCCCGTGGGGGTCATCGTTCACCATCTCCGGACTGTCCACCACCACCTCATTAACCGCAGCCACTTCGCCCGAAACCGGCGAGAAGATGTCGGAGACCGACTTAACGGACTCGACCTCGCCCAACTTCTGGTCCCGGTCAAGCTGCGTCCCAACGGCCGGCAGCTCCAGGTACACAATGTCGCCCAGATGGCCCTGTGCGTAGTCGGTAATGCCCACAAGTATGGTGCCGTCACCCTCGTCCCTGGCCCACTCGTGCTCTCGCGAGTATCGCCTGTCCTCGGGATGCATGTCATCTCCTCCTGGAGTAGAAGGGTATTGAAGCCACCTCCGCCTCAACGCGCCTGCCGCGGATGTCCACGCTCAGCCCGGTCCCGGGCTCCGACGCGCCTATGGCAACGTATCCCAATCCAATACCCATGTCAAGAGTGGGTGAGTGCGTGCCGCTGGTCACGTTTCCGACTACGGTCTCGTCTTTCAGAATGTCATTGCCGTGTCGAGGAACTCCTCTTTCCCGAAGCCGGAACCCAACAAGTGTCCTGCTCAGGCCGCTGCTCTTGATCTGCTGCAGGGCTTCCAGGCCGATGAAGTCTCCGGTGTCCCACGACACGAACCGGTCCAGCCCGGCCTCCAGCGGCGTCACAGCCGAGTCCATGTCCGAGCCGTGCAGCAGCAGACCGGCCTCCAGCCTCAGCACGTCTCGCGCGCCGAGTCCGCACGGCGCGGCTCCCGCGTCCTCCAGCCGGCGCCACACGCCCGGGGCGTGCTCGCCGGGAAGAGCCATCTCGAAGCCGTCCTCGCCGGTGTATCCCGTCCTACCCAGCACGGCCGGCACGCCGAACACCTGTGTCTCCACGCCCCGGAACGGCCGCAAGCTCGACAGGTCCGCGTCGCAGCCGGGCTGCAGCATGGCCTCCGCGCTCGGCCCCTGTAGGGCGATCAGGGCGGTCTCCTCCGTGACGACCTTTATGTCCACGTCGACGCTCCACGTCTCACGCCAGCGTCCGAACCAGGCCAGGACTTCGGCGGAGTTGGCGGCGTTGGGAACGAGCAGGAACCGCTCGTCTCCGAGCCTGTACACGATGGTGTCGTCGATGATGCCGCCGGCCTCGTTGCAGATGAGGGTGTAGCGGGCGCGCCGCAGGGGCATGCCGACCACGTCGCCGGTGACAAGACGATGGATGAACGTGGCGGCGTCCGCGCCGGTGATCTCCACTCGCCCCATGTGGGACACGTCAAAGATGCCGGCGTTGGAGCGCACTGCCCTGGCCTCCGCCAGAATGCCCTCGTACTGGATGGGCATCTCCCACCCGGCGAACTCCACCAGCCGCGCGCCGGAGGAGGCGTGGCGGTCGTAGAGCGGCGTACGCTTGAGCGCGGGTGAAGTGGATGCGCTTTGTTCTGTCACGTGCTATTGCGAGCGGTGGAATTCGTCAAACCTTCGAGCTCCATCTTAAGGCGGACGGGGCACAAGGTCAATGGCTGGTAGGTGCGGGAGCAACGGCGAATTCTGCTGCGCTCTGGCGTGGGCTGGTCACTACTGCACACCATGGTTTATCCTAGTCTTCGCAAAGCCCTTCTTGAGGGAGAATGCAGGGGCCAAATAGTCGACACACACCGGGCGGAGACTTCCGTCACACCCTGCAAGTCCTTCAATCAGCTCCAGGCCGGCCTTAAGGATTGAGTGGATACCGGATGACATCCAAGAGAAACGTCACCATATACACGGACGGCGCCTGCACAGGCAACCCCGGGCCCGGAGGGTACGGAGTAGTGCTGGAATTCGGCGAAAATCGGCGGGAGGTCAGCGGCGGCTATCGTCGTACGACCAATAACCGAATGGAGCTCATGGGGCCGATCGCGGGTCTCGAAGCACTCAAGGAGAGATGCACGGTTACTCTCTACAGCGACTCGAGATACGTGGTGGATGCCATGAGCAAGGGTTGGGCCAAGCGATGGCAGGCCAGCGGGTGGATGCGGAACAAGAAGGAAAACGCGATCAACCCCGACCTGTGGGCAAGGCTGTTGGCGCTCTGCGACCAACACGATGTCGAGTTCTTGTGGGTTCGCGGCCACGCCGGCATCCCACAGAACGAGCGGTGCGACCAGCTGGCAGTCCAGGCTGCCCGGCAGAACAACCTCCCGGTGGACAGCGGATACGAGTCCCCGCAAACTGCGCTGCCGCATCTGGGCGGTCTCTAGCCACCCCACCAGCCCCACACCACCCCCATCGCCTTGACCGGCCGCCGCTCCCGTACCTATAATGGCAAGCGCCCGAACACGCCCATCAGCCGCGCTATGACCAGCAATTCAACGCCAACCGACCTCAAAGAGCTTCAGGCTTCCGCACTGCGTGAGCTGGAGCAGGCCGCCTCGTCCGAAGCGATCGAGCAGTGGCGCGTCGCGTACCTGGGCCGCCGCGGCAGGCTAACGCAGGTGCTGCGCGGCCTCGCATCGCTTGCACCGGACGAGCGCCGTACCGCCGGCGCGGCCGCCAATCGAGTGAAGGCCGTGCTGGAGGGGCGGCTCACCGCCGCCGAGGAGGACGTCAGGCTTGGGCGGCTGCAGGCCATCGCAGAGGAAGGCCGCATCGACGTCACGCTCCCCGGAAGACACGTGCCCGTCGGCAGGCTCCATCCTACCACCCAGATGGTGCGCGAGATCTGCGACGCGTTCGCCTCCATGGGCTTCCAGGTGGTCGAAGGGCCGGAGGTCGAGTGGGACTACTACAACTTCGAGATGCTCAACATCCCCAAGAACCACCCCGCGAGGGACATGTGGGACACGCTCTGGATCGACCATGTGGACGCCCAAGGCGAGCGACCGATGCTCCTCCGCACGCACACCTCGCCCATGCAGGTCCGTACGATGCAGAGCGCCGAGCCGCCCGTGCGCGTTATTGTGCCGGGCAAGTGCTACCGCTACGAGGCCACCGACGCCACCCACGAGTGGCACTTCTACCAGGTGGAAGGCCTGGCCGTGGACGAGGGCATCACCTTCGCCGACATGAAGGGCACGCTCTACGAGTTCGCTCGCCTGATATTCGGCAGCGAGCGCAAGGTGCGCTTCCGCGTGGACTTCTTCCCGTTCGTGGAGCCTGGAGCGGAGATGGCCATCGACTGCTTCGTGTGCAAGGGCGGCGGCTGCAACGTGTGCAAGGGCACGGGCTGGATCGAGATCCTGGGCGCGGGCATGGTCAACCCCACTGTGCTGGAGGGTGTCGGCTACGACTCGTCCCGCTACACCGGGTTCGCGTTCGGCATGGGCGTGGAGCGCATCGCCATGCTCAAGTACGGCATAGACGACATACGCCTCTTCTACGGCAACGACCTGCGCTTCCTGCAGCAGTTCTAGGAACGACGATGGGCATAACACACGTTAACGCAGTGGTGACCGGGCCGACCGGCAAGCAAGAAGCCTTGGAGCTGCTGGTGGACAGCGGCGCATCCTACTCGTTGCTGCCGGAAGACGTTTGGAGGGCGATTGAGCTGGAGCCGACGCGGGAGATGAGCTTTTCGCTGGCCGATGGCAGTCAGTTTGTACGTCGCATTTCGAGGTGCTGGCTGGCACTCGAACATGGTGAAGAGTACACTCCGGTGATCCTGGGTGAGCCAGGCGACCAGGGGTTGCTTGGAGTTGTGACTCTGGAGGTTATGGGGCTTGTCCTGCACCCCTTCAGCAGGACGCTCTTGCCACTGCGCGCCATGCTGGCGGCTGCGAACGGTGCCCCAGCCCAAGTGTGAACTACAATGAAATTACCCCTGTCCTGGCTCAGAGAGTTCGTTGACGTTGACCTGCCGCCTGAGGAGCTGGCGCACAGGCTCACCATGGCCGGCACCGAGGTCGGCAGCGTAGACGTGATTGGCGGCACGTGGGACAACGTATTCGTGGCGCGGGTGGCCTCCATCGAACCGCACCCCAACGCCGACCGCCTCAAGCTGGCCACCGTCAGCCTCCACGACGAACAGATTACTGTCGTGTGCGGCGCCCCAAACATCGCGGCGGGCCAGGCGGTCGCGTTTGCTCGCGTGGGCGCACGCCTCGTCGACCCGCGCACGGGCAACGCCGAGACGCTGCGAGCTGCCACCATCCGCGGCGTCGAGTCAGCGGGCATGGTCTGCTCCGAACGCGAGCTTGCCCTCGGCGAGGACCACGCCGGTATCCTCGTGCTGCCGGACGACGCCCCCGTGGGAGCTCCGCTGAGCGACTATCTCGGCGACGTGATCTTCGATCTGGAGGTCACGCCCAACCGGCCCGACTGCATGTCGGTCCTTGGCATTGCGCGCGAGGTCGCCGCTCTTACGGGCGCAGCGCTGAGAGAGCCGGACCTGTCGTATGCGGAGGACGGAGACCCGGTCGAGGGCGTGTTGAACGTCGAGATCGCGGACCCGGCCCTGTGCCCCCGTTACACCGCAAGCGTGATACGAGGCATTCAGGTCGGCCCGTCCCCGCGCTGGATGCAGGACAGGCTGGCCAAGGCCGGTCAGCGCTCCATAAACAACGTCGTCGACGTGACCAACTACGTGATGCTCGAGTTCGGGCAGCCGCTCCACGCTTTCGACTTCGACACCATCGCAGAGTCCAGGATCGTCGTGCGGCCGGCGGGCGAGCAGGAGCCTTTCGTCACGCTCGACGAGGCGCAGCACGACCTTCGCCCGCCCATGCTCGTCATCGCCGACGGCGGGCGCTCCGTGGCGCTTGCGGGCATCATGGGCGGCCTCAACACCGAGATGACGGACGCCACGACAAGCGTGCTGCTCGAGTCAGCCAACTTCAACCCCGTCAACACGCGGCGCACCTCGCAGGCGCTCAGACTGCGCAGCGAGTCCTCCTCACGCTTCGAGAAGGGGCTGCAGCCGGAGCTCGCCGAGGCGGCCCTGCGACGCGCGACGCAACTGATTCTCGAGCTCGCAGGCGGCACGGCGTGCCGGGGCATCGCCGACACCTACCCGCAGCCATCGCCCAGACCGTCGGTGCGATTCACCCTCGCCCGCCTCCGCAAGGTGCTCGGCGTGGACATGGACGTCTCGCACGTGCAGGGCATCCTCACGGCCTTGGGCTTTGGCGTGACGTCCGCCAGCGACGGGGCGATGCAGGTGGAAGTCCCCTACTGGCGCAGCGACATCGCACAGGAGGACGACCTGGTTGAGGAGGTGGCGCGCATAACCGGCTACGATGAGCTGCCCACCACCATGCTGTCAACGCCCGTGCCTCATCGCAGCCCACAGCCTGAGCGCGAGACGCGGGAGCGCGTGCGTGACCTCATGGTGGAGTGCGGTATGCAGGAAACGATCTCCTATTCGCTCACGAGCGCAGCCCTGCTGGAGAGGACGCAGCCTGCCGATGCCCCCCGACCGCTCAGCGTGGCCAATCCCATGAGCGGCGAGTTCGAGTTCCTGCGCACCACGCTTCGCAGCGGCATCCTCACGACCCTTGCTGCCAACCGGCAGCAGGCGCGGGACGGCATCCGGCTGTTCGAGATGGGCCGCGTCTACCTGCCACGCGAGGCAGACCTGCCGCTGGAGCGCGAAACGCTGGTGGGCGTGCTGGCCGGCCCTCGCAGCCCTGAAAGCTGGCTGGGCGGCGACGAGCGTATGGACTTCTTCGACGCCAAGGGCGTGGTGGAGATGCTGATGGGCCGCCTCCGGCTGCCGTGCGAGTTCAGGCCCGCCGACGACTCGACGTTCCTTCCCGGTCGCTGCGCCGCAGTGCTCTCCGGCGCGGACGTGGTTGGCGTCATCGGCGAGGTGCATCCGCGGACGCTGGAACTCTTCGAGGTAGCGTCAGAAGCCGTGGCGCTTTTCGAGCTGGACGTCGACGCGCTCGCACGCGTCGTGTCCACGGAGCCGGTCCGCTACCGGCCCATCGCCCGCTATCCGGGCGCCCTGCGTGACCTGGCCGTGGTGCTGGACGCAAACGTGCCCGCCGCACAGGTGCAGGCCATCATTGAGCGTGACGCGCTGGTGTCGCATGCGACGCTGTTCGACGTGTACGAAGGCGCGGGCGTGGCGGCCGGCAAGCGATCGCTGGCCTATCGAGTGCTGTTCCAGGCGCCTGACCGCACGCTTGTCGGTGACGAGGTGAGCCGGGCGATGGCTACCATTGTGGCCGCGCTGGAGCGGGAGGTCGGCGCCACCCTGCGCAGCTGAGCTGCGGCGCCGCTTCAATTCCGCCCGCCAAGCTGGTAAACTATACTTGCCGCGGCCGATACATCGGCCAGTGTCACGTCACGAGTGGCAACGTAGCTCAGCGGCAGAGCGGGCGCTTCATAAGCGCTAGGTCGCAGGTTCGAATCCCGCCGTTGCCACCACTCCCCTCTTGAGCATCGAAATGGTCACGCAGCTCACATATCGAGAACAGAGCAGGGCCTTCCTGGAGCAGGCACACAGCGAGCTCCGAGCGGGCGACCTGCGCCAGGCATCCGAGAAGGGTTGGGGGGCAGCCTCGCAGATCGTCAAAGCCGCCGCCGAGGCGCGCGGCTGGCCGCACGACCAGCACAGGCTACTCCTCCGTTCCGTCACGAGGCTAACCCGAGACCACGACGACAGAGAAATCACTCAGCTATTCTGGGCAGCCCAAGCCCTGCACTCCAACTTCTACGAGGGTGAAATGGATGAGGCCACAGTGGCAGCAGCGCTAGAGGATGTCGCGCGGCTGGTGGAGAAGGTTGAGGCGCTGCTGCGGCAAGAGTGAAGCGTTTAGGGGAGTAACCCATGTTGCTTGAGGACAAAGTCGCGCTGATCACCGGCGCCGGCCGCGGCATCGGGCGGGCCGTCGCGCTGGCCTTCGCCGCAGAGGGCGCGCGCATCGCGGTCACCGGCCGCAACTCTGAGCGCCTCGCGGGCGTCGTCGACGAGATACGCGCCGGCGGCGGACAGGCGCAGGCCTACGCCCTCGACGTGACCAGCGTGGAGGACGCGCCACGCGTAGTCGAACAGGTCCTGGCCGACTGGGGCCGCATCGACCTGCTCGTGAATAACGCAGGCGTAATCGTGTACGATGTCCCCGTGTGGGCCACCACCGTTGAGGATTGGGACTTCGTGTTGAACACCAACTTGCGCGGCATGTTCCTGACCACCCGTGCCGTAGTCCCACACATGATGGAGCGGCAGCAGGGCGTCATAATCAACATTGGCTCCTCCTCCGGCCGCGTCCCGGAGGGCGACTACGGTGCATACGTCGCATCCAAGTTCGGCGTGGTTGGATACACGGCATCCCTAGCCCACTCGCTGCGGGAGCACAACATCCGCGTCAACGGAATCAACCCGGACTGGGTTGACACCGACATGGCGCGTGCCTCCGACCCAAACGGCGACCCCAGCTGGATCACGCCACAGCAAATCGCCGATGCCGCCCTATACCTGGCCGCGCGCTCACCCAAGCTCATGACGGGGCAATTCATAGACATGTTCGGCGGTTGATTAGCCGCCCCCCGTCAAGAAGGACCGGTCTACATGAGTATGCAACCGGACATCTCTCCGGAGTTCTACAGACAACACGCGAGGAGCTACGCCGAGAAGGCCCAAACCTCCACCCTTACCGTCTTCAACAACCCGTCACACCCGCGTCTGCTCCACAACGGCGTCCTTTCGGAAAGGCTGCGAGAGCTGGTACCGGTCGGCTCCCGCGGGCTGGACGCCGGCTGCGGCGCCGGCGCCCACGATGTCTTCTCCTACTGGGAGCACGGCTACGACGTTCGAGGCATCGACGCAGTGGAGGAGAACATCCTGGAGGCGCGCAGGCTCCATCCGGAGATCGCCTCGCGGGTGTCCGTCGCCGACCTCAGCCAACCGCTGGACTGGCCGGACGCCTCATTCGACTTCGTAGTTTGCAACGCGGTCATCCAGCACATTGCGCCCGACGCCGCGCTCGGCCTCACTATTCCGGAGCTTGCCAGGGTGCTCCGGCCCGGCGGCGTGCTTCAACTCATGTTCAAGTCCGGCGACGGCGTTGCCACCGTCTTCGACAGCGAGTACGACGCGCACCGGTCCTTCCAGCTGTACGACGTCGAGGAGATAGTCGGCCTGCTGGCTACTCACGATCTTCGTTTAGTGCCTGCGGAAGGAGACAGGCTGGGCGGCGCCATGTTCTTCACCGACTACAAGCCAATGGAGCACTGCGTGCTGTTCGCTCGCAAGGACGGAGCATGACGGGGCCAGGCGTTCCACGCGACCTCAGCGACGTGACACCGGCCTGGCTCACGGAAGCGCTGCGGGCTGGCGGTGCGCTCGGAGAGGCATCCGTGACCGGCTTCGCCTACGAGCCCATAAACGAGGGCAAGGGGTTCATGAGCCATGTCGCCCGCCTGCTCCTCGACTACGACGCCGATGCGGTCGGTTGTCCCAGTAGCGTACTGCTCAAGCTCCCCTCGGACAGCCACGACCTGCAGGTGCTCACTGACAAGCTTGGCAACAGACGCCGCGAGGTGCAATTCTACGAAGAGCTTTCGGGCTGCGGCCCGATCAGCACGCCTCAAAGCTACCACTGCGGGATCGACCCGAATACCGGCCGCACAGTTATGCTGCTCGAGTGGCTGACCGGCGCTCGCCAGGGCGATAGCTTGGCCGGCTGCACGAGCGACGAAGCGATAGGCTGCCTCGTCGAGATGGCACGCTTCCACGCCCACTGGTGGGAGAGCTCGCAGCTGGACTCGCTGGAGTGGATGCCCCTGAAGAGCGACGAGGCCTCCGCCTACCGGGACCTGTACGCGGCCGCCTGGGTTGAGCTGCAGGCCAAGGCCGGCCACCACATGCCCGAAGGCATCAGGCGGATTGGCGACCGCCTGGAGCCTCACGTGCCTCAGATCAAGGCCATGCTCGCACGTCCGCCCCGTACCCTCATTCACGGCGACTATCGACTGGACAACTGCTTCTTCCGAGAGGAGGCCGGCTCAAACTCGCCCATCATCTTCGACTGGGAGTTTTGCGCTCGCGGTCGCGGCGCCTACGACGTGGCCAGCTTCCTGGGCGAGGTGCTCACGCCGGAGCGGCGCCGAGCGGAGGAGATGGACCTGCTGCGGGCGTACCACAACGCCCTGCTTGGCGGTGGCGCAACCGGCTACACCTTCGAAGATTGTCTGCACGACTACCGCCTCTCGATGCTGGAGGTGCTGGTCTTCTGGATTGTCACCGGCGGCTTCTGCGACTTTGAAGGCGATCGAGCCGCCGCGTATCTGCGCGGCTCCCTGGAGCGCTTCGACGCCGCCATATCCGACCTGGCCAGCATGGAGCTGTTGGTAGCCGACCAAGATTACTTGCCCACGCGGACGCCGTAACGCTATACTGACTCACCGGCAGCCGCAAGCTGGACTCTAGTTGGCAACACTCGGGGCAGCCGGCGCGGACGTTCAGGTCTTCCGATGGGCGATTAGCTCAGCTGGTTAGAGCGCTTGCTTTACACGCAAGAGGCCAGAGGTTCGAGTCCTCTATCGCCCACCATGACGGGCCAAGCGCACCGCATTCATAACTCCTCAGGGGCTGAACAGACTGTTCTTGCAGCGGAGTTCATGTTCAATGAGGACTATAATCGTTTGCTTAGGGGAAGGCGAATGTTCACGGTAGCACCCTGACCAGGCCCTCCGCTCGCAACTGTGATAGTTCCCCCATGCGCTTCGACGACGGCCCGGGTGATGGCCAGCCCCAGGCCCGTGCGGCCTATCCTACGATTGCGAGACTGATCGGTGCGGTAGAAGCGGTCGAAAACGTAGGGAAGATCTGCGGCGTCGATGCCGATCCCGTCATCGATTACTGAGATTGCCAAGACCTCTTCGCATTCCAGCCACGCCCTGAGCACAACACTTCCCCCGGCTTCGGTACAGCTAATGGCGTTGCTCACGACGTTGCCCAACGCCTGGCTCATGCGCATCCGGTCAAGCTCCATGCCCGGGAGGTCACCGGGTGCCTCCATCGACAGCTCAACCTGTCGAACCCGAGACTGCGGCTGCCAGCGGTCCATCTCAGTCCTGAGCAGCTCGTGGACCGAGCTTGTCTCGCGAGTGAGCCTCAGCTCGCCACTGTCTGTCTCAGCAAGCCAGTCCAGGTCGGTCACGAGGCCGCGCAGCCTGTCCACCTCCTGGATGATGTGGTCGGACGCACTTTCTGACGTCTGAAGTCCATCCCGCAGCCCTCTTGCCTCCAGCTGTATGACGGTCAATGGAATGTTCAGCTCATGGGAGACGTCGTTTATCAGTCGTCTGCGGAGCTCGCGCTGGGTAACCAGCGCAGAGGTCATCCGGTTGAAGGCAGCGCTCATGCGGCCAAGCTCATCCGAGGACGTGATCGGCAGTTGGGCTGAATCCCCCTGGGCGATTGCCTGGGTTGCCTCGGTCAGGGCCGTTACCGGCGCCGCGATGCGCTTCGACAGCCAGGCGGCCAGCAGGACCGCAACGCCGACGGTCAGCGCTCCGCCGACGACAATCACGTAAAGGAGCGTGCTCAGAAACCCTTCCGACTCAGCCGACAGGAGCTCACTGTTCACGTCCACGTAGACGTGGCCCACGGGCCGGTCCGTGGTCAGATCAAACACCGTCTCGCGATGCCCGTCCAGGTCGGCTGCGGCAGTACCGGGCGACAGCTCGGACAGGTTGTCCTTCACCACGCGTCCATCGGCGCCGACGATGACGACTCGGATCCGGTCCTCGTGCGAGAGTTCATCGTGACCCTCCTCTCTTCCTTCCGATCGCTCCCTCTGTGCAACATCTTCGTAGAGGTATCCGGCCTCGGAAAGCGGTCTGTCCGCTGTCTCCCAGCCATCGGCGGCGGTGTACTCCAGGCTCAGACTCCGGGCCAACCGGGTCGCCTCGTCCCCGCCTATCTCGTGCACGAACACCCCCAGGCGGGACTGGGTGGCGTAGTAGCCCACGCCGACGCTGATCAACACGGTGAGGACGATGACAAGGACCATCGGGCCCATGACTCGCCAGCGAAGCGACATCACTCGCCCTCCGTCACGAACCTGTATCCGACGCCGTATACGGTCTGAATGGGCTGTCTCCCGTCCCGGCCGATCTGCCTTCGCAGGCGGGCGACCTGGCTGTCGATGGCGCGGTCGAACCCGTCGAAGTCGTTGTCGAAGGCCAGCGAGATCAGCTGGTCGCGGGAGAGCGCCTGGTTGGGGTGACGCATGAACGTCGACAGCAGGGCAGTCTGCGCCTCGCTCAAGTCCACGAGGCCTCCATCGACCGTCACCGTCCCAGTGGTCTCGTTCAGCGTGATATCGCCGCGGGTCAGGACCTGCTGGACCCGGTCCTTGACGCGGCGAAGCACAGCCTGGGCCCGGGCGATGAGCTCCCCCGGGTCGAAGGGCTTGACGACATAGTCGTCGGCTCCACTGTCCAGCCCGATGATGCGCTCGGCGTGGGCCTCCCTGGCAGTAAGCATGATGATGGGAACATCCGACTCCCGGCGCAGTATCCTGCATAGTTCCACGCCATCGAGACGGGGAAGCATCAGGTCGAGGATTATCAGGTCCGGGGCCAGGTCGCGGGCCATGGCCAGGCCGGCCTCGCCGTCGTGAGCGACCTCGGCGGAAAATCCGGCGCGCTCGAAGTACACCTTCACCCAGTTGGCGATCCTCATATTGTCTTCTACTATGAGTACCGAACCGTTCATCGTCGTCCCTCTAGCAAGCTGTCTCAGGAGGAGGCGGCGCCCACGAGGCGCCGCCTCCCTGTCCACCGGGGCTCCTGGTCCTATTATCTCATCTGGAGCCGCGTCTCGGCACCTTCCATCGGCCGATTCCGGTTGCCTCTAGCCGCCGCCACGACCCTCGCCGCCAGAGCCGTGTTCGCCGCCTGACTCTCCGCCGGAGCCGCTCGCCTCGTCTTCACCAACCTCGGCGTGAGCCACCCAGCCGGTGAACGACGCCTGCGTCGAGGGCAGGTTGACCGCTAGCATCTGGCCGGGAGCCATGTCCACAGGGGTCGTCGGACCAAGCTCTGTTCCATTCGACAGGTGCACTTCTATTCTGACCCGGGTCAGGACGCCGTTGGTAGTGTTCTCCACGGTGCCCTTGAAGGAGTTGCTGGCAGCGTCGTAGCTAAGGATCAGGCGGGCGCCGCTGCGAACCATGTCAAAGGTCTCATCCGGGGCCAGGGTGTTGGCGCCGCTACCCTCTTCGCCTCCGGACCCAGAGCCCTCGCCGCCGCTTTCGCTACCGGAGCCTTCACCACCCGGTCCGTGCCCCTCGCCACCGGCTCCCTCACCGCCGCCGCCTTCAGCGCCTTCGCCTCCGGTGTGAGGCACGGGGCCTGTACCGCCGCAGTCGAACACCTCCAGGTGAACGACGTATCCGTCGAAGGAGACTCCCATCAGGCTCGGTTCACTGGAGACTGACACGCTGGACGTGGCTTCCTGTCCAGGGCTCAGATGTCCCAGCACGTCGGGGCCAAGCTCTCCCACCGTCGTCGTCCCAGACTTCAGGTGAGGCTCGGCCTGCACGTAGCAGAGCACCTGCGGGAGCGTGTTCTGCACCGTTGACTGCACGGACTGCATTGCCGCATCGTACCGCGCGGAGACAGCTAGCCCGCCGAGGACGCCATTCCACGTCTGGTCGAGGGGCGTAATGGGGCTGGACATGGCGGCTTCCATCGCGGCTTCATTGCCGGCTTCGCCGCTCTCCGCGCCTTCGGGACCGTCGGGGCCGCTCTCGCCGCCACCTTCGCCGCTCCCTTCACCGCCTGCCTGTGCGCTCTCGCCGCTTCCGACCTCCGCATGTGGCGTCCATCCCGTAAACGGCGCCGCCGTCGCAGGCAAGTTGATAGCCATCGACTCGCCCGGCGCGAGGTCCGTCGGGGTCGTCGGACCAAGCTCCACTCCGTTGGAGAGGTGCACTTCGATCCTGACCTGGCGCAGGATGTTGTTGGTCGTGTTCTCCACGGTACCATTGAAGGAGTTGCTCGCAGTGTCGTAGCTCATGATGAGGCGGGCGCCGCCGCGGACCATGTCGAAGGTCTCGTCCAGAGCCAGCATGTTGGCGCTGGCCTCTTCGCCGGCTCCGCCGGATTCTTCACTACCGCCCTCACCGCCGCCTTCAGCACCCTCTCTTTCGCCTCCATGCTCACCTCCCGCCTCGCTGCCACCTCTCTCGGGGGTCTCCTGACCTACCTCGGCCCCACCGGACTCCGGGCCCTCTCGTGATCCGTTGTCACTCGTACAGCCGACCAGAATCAAGGCCCCGAGCATGGCCGCCAAAGCCGGCCCAATCAGCCACGTACTCGTAATCAGCTTCTTGAAAATCATCGTCCCACTCCTTTCGTGAGGTATCTGCGATACTGCTCACGATAGAGGTGAAATGTCGCAGGATTATGTCAGATGAGGCGCAGGTTGCAATCGTCTGGATGAAGTTGGAGAAATAAAGGAGGGGACGGTGACTTACTGGGTGTATGAGGACGGCGCGACCAACAGGGTGCGTGTCCACAAAGCGACATGCAACCTCTGCAACCATGGCCGCGGAATGAAGGGATCGTTTCTTCCCTATGATCGGTGGCACAGCCTGTTCGGAACCGAAAGGGAAGTCATTGACCGCGCACCAAGCACAGGCCGCCCGGGTGCCAAAGGGTGCTGGTTCTGTCTCCGATTTATGGTAAGTCTTCGTTACCTTACAACGAATGAGCCTCCAACCCTGGCGGGCCAGAGGCTAGTCGGAATAGGCAGGGATTCCTCGACCTGCTCCTTATATTAGGACCTCCCAGCGAAAAGTTCGCAGTTCGGTATGCCCGGCCCACCGTTCACGCCTAAGGCCCAAGTGGACTCGAACTCCATTGGTTGGAAGCCGACTTCAGCCTCCACAAAGCAAGCAAAGCGACGCGCCAGACGTAGCTCAAGGCCTTGAGTGCAATTGTCCGGGACACCTCTGCTCCGCCCTTTGAAGTACTCTACTTCATGCGTGGAGCCAACCCTACCTCTTGTCCCTCTATTTCTTATGTCCGCTAACGTGTGCCATTCTTTCTGAAGTCCCACGCCTCTTGCCGGTAGACAACAGAGGAGGCAACTTCAGTGTCTTGGCCACCTGCTGCCAGCAATTGCGTTGGCTGTCGGTCCTTTCCTAGACAGCTGAGAGCATTGGTTCCGCATGATAGCATACAGCCTTGCGTACTATTGTGACTCTCCCAGGCTCCGGACTACGCCGCTCCTTTTCGGCCGCTGCCCCGGCTGTTGCTGTCTGGGAGACAACTGCTGCCTTCTCCGTGCACTCTACCCCTTGAGGCGTCCAATTGTCGCTGACAACCTACGCAGTGATACTTTCCCAATCATTGGCTTTTGACATACGGGAGTGGTGCAACTAAAGTGAAGGGGCCATTGTAAGTAGATGGCCAAAAGGAAACGATCGAGACCTCTGCGGCCGGCGTTTTCTTCAGATACAAACTCGAAACGAAGGAACGGACATTGAATCTGCAATTGAAGCGGCCCAACCAGATCTTCTATGGCTGGTGGCTGGTTGGTCTAACCCTTCTTACCCTCACGTCAATCATCACACCCATTTTCCAGGGTCTGGGCTTCTTTTTTGTTGCTCTGGAGAGAAACTTCGGGTGGAGCCGGGCCGTCCTCTCCGTTCCCTTCTCGCTAAGTCGCGTGGAGGGCGCCATTTTGGGCCCAATTGAGGGATATCTCACCGACCGCTTAGGAAGCCGTCGCATGATCCTAATGGGACTTGGGTTACTCGGCGCCGGATTCGTTGGCTTCAGCATGGTAGAAGGGGTGGTGGGCTACTATGTTACCTTTCTGGTGATCTTCGCGGGAGCAGGGTTCGGTGGCTTCCTTCCCCTTATTGCAGCCATAAACAACTGGTTCCACAGGCACCGAACCAAGGCGATGGCCATAGGCATGCTGGGCATCAACCTGGGAGCTTTGCTGGCGCCATTCATGGGCCGAGCTATGGATATATATGGCTGGAGGGCTCTCGCTCTGCTGCTCGGCATAGGCGTATGGATGGCCGCGATCCCTATTGCAGCCTTGGTTCGCGATCGGCCCGAGGATTACGGCCAACTTCCTGACGGCGACCACGTCGCCAGGACCATAGCGCATCGGACAAGAGCCGAACCGGACGAGGAAGTGAACTTTACGGTTGGTGAGGCTGTGAGGACCCTGGCCTTCTGGGGAATTGCGGCAGCGCACGGGTTCTCTGCAGTTGCGTCTGTGACCATAGCCGTTCACATCGTTCCCGCCATGACCGACATTGGCATGTCGCTGCCACAGGCTGGCACGGTCGTACTCACATATGGTGTCGCCGGCTCCATCAGCCAGGTTGCAGCAGGCTTCCTTGGGGACCGTCTGCCGAAGCAGCCGTTGATCTGTGTTTCCGCGGCCGTTCAGGGACTGGGAATGGTAGTCGCGGCGACTATCACGACCTTCTCCGGCGCCTACCTCTTCGCAGTCCTTTATGGCATAGGCCTCGGCGCACGTGTCCCGCTGCTCACCGCGATACGAGGAGACTTCTTCGGAAGAAGAAACTTCGCCACCATTCTGGGGGTCTCACAGGTTCCCATGAACTTCGCGATGGTGGGAGCTCCCATAGCGGCGGGCTATCTGTTTGATACTCTGGGGAGCTATTCCATAGCATTCTATGGATTGGCGGTCTTCAACTTCCTGGGTGCAGGCATGATCCTGATATCCAGAAGACCGAGTCTGCCTGAGCGTCAGCCGAGGCGATTCTAGCCGGACCACCGTGGCGTGCGTGGCAGGGCGCTGCGCCCATAAGGAGAGGCCGGCGATTTTCGCGAAGCGCTCTCACGCTGCCACGTTGCGTTATGACCCCCAGGGTGCACGAACGTCAGGAGTAGTGCCGCCGAGTCTCCCTCCGCTCATTCAGGTCACCAATCGTGACGTTGCGACCAAGCTCCGCCGCCGCGATGCGGCAATGCGGTCGAAGCACCGCGCCGGGCTCTCGCCATGGCCTGTTCGTAGGCGTCACAAGGCCACTGACTGCCAGCGTGTCGAGGCAGGATCGCTGCATCCGGTCCGGCAAGCGTGGTATGCTTAACTTAGCATGGACATTCAACCGGTTGCTCCTCCTGACCACAGATCCATACCTTCGCCCCATCAGGCTGGCCTGCGTCTCAGGGTCAGCAAACAGAGGGGAGCGCCGCAACTGGGCGTCTATCGTGGGTAGCCACCTGCGCAGTCTTGCGCTGACGCTTGCCGGACTTACCGCCGTGGTTGCCGCCGCCTGCGCACCCAATGGAGAGCCGACTCCGACGACCGAGGTCGCAACGCAAACGCCTTCGCCTACCGCGACGGCCACGCCTACGCCCGCCCAGACCCCAACGGCCCGCCCGCCGTTTGTGCCCCAGTACGACTCCACCCGGAACATGTACCTTCTCTATTCGGGCCTGGAGCAAGATTTCGGGGAGTCTCGGCAGGCAGTCGAACTCGCCTTGGCCAACATGGACAAATCCATGGTCCCGGTGATGGTCGAGATGCTTCGCTTCTTCGGCACGGGTGAACTCGTGACGGATACCAGCGAGGCAATGACGACGATAACCGGCTTTCGGCCAAGGAACTCATCTCGACCCTGGCATGAGTGGATGGAGTGGCTGGGCAAGAACGCTGACGACTACCATCCCCCCGAAGGGTACGTGGAGTGGAAGAGCGCGCTAATGAGCGAGATCGACCTGCGGTTCGCGGAGTTTCTTCTTCCTGCGGCGCAGGGGTCGCGCATCAACGTATTCGAGATTGCCTGGGGAGGCGTGGTGCCCGATGGGATTCCGGACCTGCAGAACGCTCCGGTGGTCGCGGCGGACGAGCAGGACTACCTGCTGCCGGGCGACCGTGTCTTCGGCGTGTCGATCAACGGCGAGCACAGAGCGTACCCGCTCCGCATAGTCAACGCCCACGAGATGGCCAACGACGTCCTTGGGGGTGAACCCATCGCCCTGGCTTACTGAACTCTCTGCGGTACCGGAATCGTGTATTCCGCCAGGATCAACGGGGAGCCAACCACCTTCGGCACGTCGGGAATGCTGTATCGCAGCAACAAGGTCATGTACGACCGGCTGACCAACTCGCTCTGGAACCAGCTGACCGGCGAGCCCGTCATAGGGCCCCTGTGGGACTCCGGGATAAGTCTGGACTTCTTCCCGGTCCTTCTCACAACGTGGGAGGAGTGGACCGAGCTGCATCCCGACACCACAGTTCTGGCCCAGGACACAGGCGTCTATTCCGCCGACTTCTACTATCCCGAGGACAGCCCAAGGGCGATCTACTACGACTATTTCAACTCTCCTGAGACCATGTTCCCGGTGCCGGACCGGAGCGACCTGCTGTCTATCAAGGAAATCGTACTGGGCGTACGGCTGAACGGCAGCTACAAGGCGTACTCTTCAACGGCTCTGCAGAGGACTCGGTTGGTTAACGACGTGGTTGGTGGCGAGGAGATAGTGGTGCTGGGGTCTGCCACAAGCGAGGCCGCGCGGGCCTATCGGCGAGACGGCAGGTCGTTCCGGCTGGCGCCAGGCGACGGCGAGGGTCAGCCAGGCATTCCACTCACCCTGGCGGACGGTGAGGGCGAGACGTGGCTGGTGACGGAGGAGTTTCTGGTGAACGCAGCAGACGAATCCAAGAGGCTGGCTCGGATACCCACGCACATGTCGTTCTGGTTCGGTTGGTTCCAATTCCACCCGGACACGGAGCTGTACACCGGCCCTTAATGGAGTGTGCTATGCCTTCGGCTCCCGCGACATAGCGGCCGCGGACCTGTTTGCCAGCCCAAGGCTCCGCGCGTTAGGCTATTGGCGGGCCACTGACACCAGTGGCCATAGGCGATACATCACTGTTAACGCTCGCGCTGGGAACGCGAACATGGTCTACATGCGCCTTGCTTCATACATAGCCCTAGTCTTGGGTCTCGTGCTCGTCGCAACGGTCTGCGCCGGCGGCAACGCAGTGACCGGCACGATCACCTTCGACGGCGACCCCACCATACCTGACGGCGCCGTCCTGACGGTGCAGCTGCGCAACGTGAGCTATCAGGACGCCTCCGCCATACTCATTGCGTCCCAGACTATCGAGGACCCTGAGCGCTTTCCGATCGAGTTCTCCGTACCGTACGAGCCGGACGAGATCGACTCCAGGGCGACCTATGGACTACAGGTCAGGATCACCAGCGAGGACCGCCTTATCTTCATCAACGACACCGCTTTCGATGTCCTCACTCGCGGCAATCCCAGTCGCGGACTGGATGTTTGGGTCATCGCCGTGGGAGGCGGGTAGCTGGCTTGGTATGCGGCCTTGCGCTTCGCCGGTCACCCACACGCGCCGAGGTGAGTTTCTTAGAGACGCCTGACTCGGGACCTAGCGCGACTGTGTGCCGGGGACGAGCCCATCGGCAGGGGTCCTTGACCATGCACAGTTCGTCTCGAGAATTGCCTGGACGCAACTGTCCCCGAGCGCAGGTGAAGGCTTGTACGCCTCGTTGGTGAGGTGGGACTTTGGTGCAGACGGTGGACCTACACGTACCGAATTGCCAACTTTTCGCTGGGAAGTCTTGATCTAGGGAGCGGGTCGCCAGCTTCGCTTATGTTCGGCGAGTCCTCGGAGTCTGGAGCTCGCGGCTCTGCCAATCCATTGAACCATTCTAAACAGCAGATGGCGATGGGGCCGACAGCAAGCATGACGTCACCTGATCCCCTACCGACAGACTTGAGCCCAACCTGTGCGAAGTCGTTCCCAGGCAGGTCCTGTAGCACCGGTACGCGCCCGGTCAGGCTCAAGTTGTGGGCGATGGTCAGTTCAATCAGATTGCTAATGGGTTGCCGTCTGGCGGTCTCGGATTCGCGAAGGCCCCATAGACTACCCTTACCATACTTATCTACTTGACCATAGCTAGTATTATAGTGATAATCATTATGCTGTAGGTAATATTCATGGAGCGAGGGACTCATGACAGCAAAGAGGGAGTTGGTAACCAGGATTGCCAAGCTGTCAGAGTCACTGGCGGCCAAGAGTCAACCGGAACCCGAGGACTTTGCCATGGAGACTAACCTGACTCTTCCGCAGATTCGGGTCCTGTACTTCCTGAGTCGCGGCCCAAAGAGGATCACCGAGGTTTCCCAGGCTCACGGCGTGGCCCTTCCCAACGCCTCAAGCATGGTCGAGCGGTTGGTCAAGAAGGGTCTGGTGCAGCGAGTGCCCGACCCCAATGACAGACGAGTCGCTCTGGCTCGTCTAACCAACAAGGGGCGACAGGCTGTTGAAGCAATGGCGCGCAGCAACTTTGTAATCGTTGAGAATCTTGCGATGGCCCTATCGATTGCCGAGCTCGAGGTGGTCGTTCGAGCACTGGAGATACTCAGCCGGGGAGCCGATCATCTGGAGGCGGCCAACGATGACGCCGTTGCCGTCCCGGGTGTCGGCACGAGAGAAAGTGCCCTCGATTGAGGAGAACACGCTGCATTGGCTCAACAAGACTAGTGACTCTCAGGGAGGCAGCCGCATGGCAACAGAGGCGAAGACTGAGGCCGGATCGATCAAGGGTGCAGCAGGGGCGGCCATTCACACGAGTGGACTGACCAAGTACTACGGCAAGAAACGCGGCATCGAGAATCTCGATCTGGAAGTCCGGGAAGGCGAGGTCTTCGGTTTCCTCGGCCCCAACGGCGCCGGGAAGTCGACGACCATCAGAACGTTGCTGGATGAGATCAGACCCAATGCCGGCGCCGCCACGATCCTGGGCCTTGCTACGCACAGGGATGCAGTGGCCATACGAAGGCACATTGGGTATATCCCGGGAGACTTGGCGCTGTACCCGAACCTTACGGGCCGCGACACCCTGGAGTTCTTCGCGAACATGCGTGGCGGGGTCGACTGGTCCTATGTCGGCGAGCTTGCTGAACGCCTTAATTCCGACCTGTCCAGAAAGGTGGGAGACCTTTCAACAGGCAACCGCCAGAAGGTAGGAGTTATTCAGGCCTTCATGAACCGCCCTGAACTACTGATCATGGACGAACCTACCTCGGGACTCGATCCGTTGGTGCAACGGGAGTTTCAAAAGATGGTAAGCGAGGTCACGGCAGAGGGGCGCACCGTCTTCCTGTCCAGCCATACGCTCTCTGAGGTCCAGCGGGTTGCTGACCGAGTCGGCATCATCCGCGACGGGTTTCTCATAACTGTCGAGTCGGTTGCGGACCTGCGGTCGAAGGCGATCCGCCAGGTGGAGTTTGTGTTGGATTCCCCGGCAGACGCCGCGGTGTTTGCATCGGTCGCGGGAGTCCGCAACGTCATTGCCAACGACAAACACATCGAGATGTCCTTCGACGGAGACATGGGCGAGCTCCTGAAAGCGGCGACCTACCGCTACGGCGTCGCGGACATCAAGACCAGCGAGGCCGACCTCGAAGAGATCTTCCTCACGTATTACAAGAGCGACAGGGAGGACTGACGTGGCGTTTGCCAACATCTTCCTCAAGACCGCACGGGACCGCTGGTTGGGGTGGGCGATCGCTGCCGCCAGCCTGACGCTGCTCCTGTTCTTCGGAATGTCCGCCTACCGCGATATAGATCTCTCGGTCTACACCGAACTGCCCGAAGCGTTTCGGTCGCTGCTTGGCATCGGAGACGATGTCGACGTAGGTGGGCTGGCCGTAGGCTATGTCTTTGGGTCGTTCGGCGCCGTTGTCGTGGCAGTGATGGGCCTCGTGATGGGCGCGGCGTCCATTGCCGGCGAGGAGAGGAACGGCACGATGGGCATTCTCCTCGCCAATCCCAGGAGCCGTACACGCGTCCTGCTGTCCAAGGCTGCAGCCCTCGTACTGCTCACGGCCCTGACGGTCTTTGTGATGTGGCTTCTCGTCCATCCCATCGCTGGGTTGCTGAGCGTAGAGATCGGCGGCCTGGAGGTCGAGGCTTTGGCGCTTCACATGTTCTTCAACGCCGTCTTCTACGGGATGCTGGCCCTGGCCATTGGCGCCGTGACCGGCAACCGTGACACCGCGACGGGTGGGACATCCGCCATCCTTGTGCTGTCCTTCTTCGCGGTCGGCCTGTTACCCCTTATTGAGGGATTGGAGGACCTGCGTAAGGCCCTTCCCTGGTACTACTTCGACGGCAGCGACCCCGTTTACAACGGCATTGCCTGGGGTCACCTGGCCGTGCTGACTTCCGGATCGGTGCTGTTCCTGATCGCGGCAGTCATCGGGTTCGATCGAAGGGACCTGAGGGGCCAGTCCGTCGGGACGACCCTCCTGGACAGGGTCCGAAGCAACCCACGCCTGAACAGGTTGGTCGGGCGTCTTGCCGGCTCCGCAAGGGTTTCATCGATACGGGTCAAGACCTCGTCGGATTACCAGGTGCTTCTCCTGGTCACGTCTGCCGCGATGTTCCTGATGATGGGTGTGATGTTGGGCCCAATGTACGCATCCCTTCCGGAAGAGACGTTGTCCGCCTTTGAGAACTTCCCCGAAGAACTGATCGCCCTCTTCGGCGGAGGCGACCTGAGCACCCCGGAAGGGTGGTACACCCTTGAGACGTTCGGCTTGATGGCTCCGCTCTCGGTCATCCTGGTGACTGCCGTCATGGGCGCGGGCGCCTTCGCCGGGGAGGAATCGCGCCGAACGATGGGACTCTTGCTTGCCAACCCGGTCAGCCGGCATAGGATCGTGCTTGAAAAGGCCGTGCCGATGGCCCTCTTCGGCATCCTCGTCGGTGTTGCGACCTTCGCGGGCGTGGCCCTCGGGTCCGTGCTCGGCGACCTCGGGATGGGCATCGGCAATGTCGCAGCCGCCGCAGCGCTCCAGGTGCTGGTGGGATTGGTTTTCGGGACCCTTGCACTGGCCCTCAGCGCGGGCACGGGGCGCACCGGCGTCGCGATTCTCGGCGCTGCGGGCGGGGCGCTGGTCTTCCACCTGCTGACTTCGTTGGCAAACATCAGCGATGGCCTTGGAGTCATTGCATGGCTGTCGCCGTTCCACTACTACCTGGGCAGCGACCCGCTCGTCAACGGCATGGACTGGGGTGACGCCGCCGTGTTGGCCGCACTGTCCATAGTGTTGTTCGGCCTGTCGTTTGTTCTGTTCCAGCGGCGAGACATCAGACAGCGGTGATAGGGCTTCCTGTCCTGCGGTGTTGTCCACGCAGACATCTGCTCCTCATTCCGGCGCGCGCCATCAGTCAAAGGCGGCGTGCCGTCGGATAAGGAGCACGATGCCCGAATCCGCAACGACGGAAAGCTTGTGAGCCTAGGGTAAACAGGGCCCGAACCGCCTGGAAGCAGTCTATAGAGTCGTTGCGCCGTTCTGGGCCCCTAGTTGGCATAGTCGGTGGGCGGTAGTGGACTCGAACCACTGACCTCTGCCATGTCAAGGCAGCACTCTAACCAGCTGAGCTAACCGCCCACACCTCGATTGTGGCACCGGCCTACCTCGCAGGCCGGTGGCCACGCTATCAGAACTCCAGATCGCCCGGCGCAGACTCCAGCACGTGCGAGATTGCTTCCGACTCAAGAGTCAACTGAGAGGCGCCCATAGTCTCTCCATCGCCTACGCCGGTCAAGCCCAGGCGCTCCCGCCCCTCGGGTGACGAGGAAAGATTGGCCGGGATGAGCCTTCCGATGATTACGTTCTCCTTCAGACCGGTCAACTGGTCGACTGCCCCGTTCATGCTGCTCTCCGTGAGCACGCGCGCAGTCTCCTGGAACGATGCCGCCGCCAGGAAGCTGTCGGTGCTCAGCGACGCCCGGGTGATGCCCAACAGCGCCGGCGATGCAGTAGCGGGCTCGCCACCCTCGGCCAGTGCCTTGGCGTTGGCATCCTCGTATGTTATACGGTCAACCATTTCGTCCGGGAGCATATCCGAATCGCCCGGCAGGTCCACCCTCACCTTCTTCAGCATCTGGCGAACGATCACCTCGATGTGCTTGTCGTTGATGCTGATGCCCTGCGAGCGGTACACCTTCTGGACCTCGTCGAGGAGGTACTGCTGGACCGCCTCACGTCCCAGGATACGCAGTATGTCCTGAGGGTTGAGAGGACCGGCCGTAATGGGGTCGCCGGCGCGCACCGCTGCCCCGTTCTCCACCAGGAGATGCGCGGCCGCGGGCATCGAGTACTCTCTCACCTCGCTCTCTTCCCAGACGAGCGTGATGGCATCCTCGCCGACCTCGGTGCGCCCGGATACGCGAGCCGTAAGAGGCAACTGCTGGGGTACTTCCGCGTCGCCGCTCTCCTCCGGAACCTCCGGGCCCGCCAGCGCGGCGCCAACTTCCACCATCTGACCGCTGTCAACCAGTGGTCGGAATCCTGCGGGCAGTGGGTACTCCTCGCGGAACTCCTCCGTGCTGCTCACCCTGATGCGCCTCTCGTCGTCACCGTCAAGTCGCTGGACAACGCCGTCGATGTCCACAAGGTGCGCCTGCCCCTTGGGTGATCTGGCCTCGAAGAGCTCTTCGACTCTCGGCAGACCGCTGGTGATGTCGACTCCGGCGATGCCTCCGGTGTGGAACGTTCGCATCGTGAGCTGCGTGCCGGGCTCGCCAATGCTCTGGGCGGCCATGACGCCTACGGCCTCGCCGATAATTGCCAGCTTGCCCGTCGCAGGATTGCGTCCGTAGCAGAGACCGCACATGCCGTTTCGTGACTCGCAGTTGAGCGGGGAACGGACGAAGACCTCGCTGACTCCAAGCTCCACGATCCGGTCCGCCAGTTCTTCGCTGATCTCCTCGTTGCGGTCCACAATGATCTCTCCGGTGGCCGGGTCTACGACCGACGCACCCGCCGTGCGACCCACGATGCGCGTTGCGAACGGGGCCTCCAGCGGCCGCCCGGAATGCGCCTCGATGGTGATGCCCAGACCCGTGCCGCAGTCGTACTCCAGGATGATGACCTCCTGCGAGACGTCGATCAGGCGGCGAGTCAGGTAGCCGCTGTCCGCCGTGCGGAGAGCCGTGTCGGCCAGGCCCTTCCGAGCGCCATGCGTGGAGATGAAATACTCAAGGACGCTGAGGCCTTCCCTGAAGCTGGACTTGATGGGCAGCTCGATGATGCGTCCCCGAGGGTTGCTCATCAGCCCGCGCATCCCGGCCATCTGCTTGATCTGGGCCACGTTTCCCTTGGCGCCCGAGATCGCCATGAGGTATACACCGCCGTAGGTTGGCAGTTGCTCCTCGATGACCTTGGTCATCTGGTCACTTGTGTCCGTCCAAATCTGCACGGCTGTGTTGTAACGCTCGTCCTCCGTGATGAGGCCTCTCTGGAACTGCTCCTCCAAGCTCTCGATCTTGGTCGTTGCGGCGGCCATGAGGTCCGCCTTCTGAGCGGGCACCTCGATGTCGTTGATGGCGATGGTCGTGCCGGACTTCCCGGCGTAGTGGAAGCCGAGGCGCTTGATCTTGTCCAGCACCTCCGCGGTGATGTCGTTGCCCTGGGTGCGATAGCACTCCGCGGCCAGGTCCTTGAGGAGGTTCTTGTCCATGATATGATTGCGATAGCTCATGCCCTCCGGCAGCACCTCGTTGAAGATGATGCGGCCCACGGTGGTCCTGAGCCAGTCTTCCCCGGTACCGTTGCCGGACTGCCTCACCAGGATTGGCGCCCGCAGATCGACCACGTCGTGCTCGTACGCTAGCCTCGCCTCGTCGAAGTCGTTGTACCGCGAACCATTACCCCTGGCGCCCGCGACCTCGCTGGTGAGGTGGTAGCAGCCGAACACGATGTCCAGCGTGGGCGCCACGATGGGTTCGCCGGAGCTGGGGGACAGCATGTTCTGGGTGCTTAGCATGAGCTGCCTGGCCTCCGTCACAGCCTCGCGCGACAGCGGCACGTGCACGGCCATCTGGTCGCCGTCGTAGTCCGCATTGAAGGCGGTGCAGACGAGTGGGTGAATCTTGATCGCGCTGCCCTCGACCAGGACGGGGTCAAAGGCCTGAATTCCCAGCCTGTGAAGCGTGGGGGCGCGGTTGAGAAGCACGGGCCTGCGGGAGATAACGTCCTCCAGAATGTCCCACACCTCAGGTCGGACTCGCTCTACCATGCGCTTGGCGCTCTTGATGTTGTGCACGTGGCCGTTCAGGATCAGCCGGTTCATCACAAACGGCTTGAACAGCTCCAGGGCCATCCGCTTGGGCAGTCCACACTGGTTGAGCTTCAGCTCGGGTCCGGCAACGATGACGGACCGGCCGCTGTAGTCCACGCGCTTGCCGAGCAGGTTCTGACGGAAGCGGCCCTGCTTGCCCCTGAGCAGGTCCGCCAGGGACTTCAGCTTGTGGTTGTGGCTGCCGGAAACGGCCTTGCCAACACGTCCGTTGTCTATGAGAGCGTCCACCGCCTCCTGCAGCATCCGCTTCTCGTTGCGGACGATAATCTCAGGAGCGCCTAGCTCCAGCAGGCGGCGCAGCCGGTTGTTGCGGTTGATAACGCGGCGGTACAGGTCGTTAAGGTCGCTGGTGGCGAAGCGGCCCCCGTCCAGCTGCACCATTGGCCGTAGGTCGGGGGGCAGCACGGGCAGCACGGACAGAATCATCCAGTGCGGATCGTTGTCGCTCTTGATGATGGACTCCACGACCCGAAGGCGCTTGATGGCCTTCTTGCGGCGCTGACCGGAGGTGGTGACGATCTCCTCCTGGAGCTCTAGCTTGACGTTCTCCAGGTCCATCTGCTTGAGGATGGACAGGATGCCCTCCGCGCCCATTTCCGCCCTGAACACATCACCGTACTTGTCCCGCAGGTCGCGGTAGTTGGCCTCGGTGAGCAGCTGCATGGTGCGCAGGCCTTCCAGTTCGTCGATGCGGACCTGTATTTCCTCATCGCGAAGACCCTGTGCGGCGTCCGAGCCCGCAACGGTATTGCCGATATCGCGGTTGCCTGCGTCGTGGGAGTCCTCGGAGTAGTCGCCTGACTCGGCAGTCTGGTCCGCGGATGCCTCCTCCGCTTTTGCGGCTTCAGCAGACCGCGCCAGCGCGTCCTTCAGCGACTTGAGGACCTCGGCGCGCCGGTCATCGTCAATGTGCGTGATGATGTACTTGGCGAAGTACAGCACGCGCTCCAGGTTTCTGGGCGATAGATCCAGCAGCAGGCCCAGGCGGCTGGGGATGCCCTTGGAGAACCAGACGTGGGCCACAGGAGCGGCCAGCTCAATGTGGGCCATGCGCTCGCGCCTTACCTTGGATCTGGCCACTTCCACACCGCACCGGTCGCAGATGACGCCCTTGTAGCGGATCTTCTTGTACTTCCCGCAGAAGCATTCCCAGTCCTTGGTCGGACCGAAGATTCGCTCGCAAAAGAGGCCGTCCTTCTCCGGCCTCAGCGTACGGTAGTTGATGGTCTCCGGCTTGGTGACTTCGCCGTATGACCAGCTCCTCACCTGCTCCGGGGAAGCTATGGAGATGCGGATTGCGTTAAATTCCATGCTCTGGGGCATTCTCCACCTCTGTTTCGTTACTGCCGTTCACGTCATCGCTCGGGCTAATGTCTTCGTCCTCGTTGTCATTCGTGAGGAACGAGACGTCCAGCTCCACTCTGTCCTCCGACCCCGCGTCCACGTCCATCATCCACTCCATCGCATCAATCTCGCTGAGGATTTCGCCATCCACGGTGAGCTCGTCGGTGGGCTCCGCCAGCATGGGCTGCTCTTCGTCCTCGTGGAGCAGCTCCACGGAGAGGCCCAGGCTCTGGAGCTCCTTCACCAGCACGTGGAAGGACTCCGGCACGCCCGGCTGCACCACGTCCTCTCCCTTGACTATGGCCTCGTACGTCTTCACGCGGCCCATAACGTCGTCGGACTTGACGGTGAGCATCTCCTGGAGGTTGTAGGCTGCGCTGTAGGACTCGAGGGCCCAGACCTCCATCTCGCCGAACCTCTGTCCTCCGAACTGCGCCTTGCCTCCCAGCGGCTGCTGGGTGATCAGCGAGTATGGGCCTGTGGAACGGGCGTGAATCTTGTCCTCCACCAGGTGTATGAGCTTCAGCATGTAAATGTAGCCGACCGTGACCGGCTGGAAGAAGGCCTCCCCGGTCTGTCCGTCGTACAGGACGCTCTTGCCCAGCGTTGGAGCCGACTTCCCGGTCTCCTTGCTGAGGCGGAGCGCCTTCTGCGACATCTCCACTTCGGTCATGTTGGAGGTGTCAAGCCCGGCCTCCTCCGACAGCCAGATTCGAAGGCACGCCAGTCTGGCTTCGCCCGGGTGACTGTCGCTGAACACCACGTCTGGGTCGAATCCCCGTTTGGTGAGCCACTCACTCAGCTTGTCCACGTCGGGGTCCTCTTCGCCGTTGTAGGAGTTGGGCTTGATGGCGCCGGACTGCTGGATCATCCACGCCTTGGCCAGGCCATCCTCGATGGAACCATCCTTGGCTCCGTCGAACACGGGACTTGCCACCCTCATTCCCAGGCCGTGGGCAGCCATGCCCAGATGGGTCTCTAGCAACTGCCCCAGGTTCATGCGGGAGGGCACGCCAATGGGGTTGAGTATGATGTCAACCGGCGTACCGTCGGCCAGGTATGGCATGTCGGCCACGGGCAGCACGCGGGAAATGACGCCCTTGTTGCCGTGGCGGCCGGCCATCTTGTCACCCTCCGAGATCTTCCTGGTCTGGGCAATCCAGACGCGTACCATGGTGTTGACGCCCGGCGGAAGCTCGTCCCTGTTGTCCCTGGAGAGGAACTTTACGTCGATGACCTTGCCTCGTTCCCCGTGGGGCACCCTGAGCGAGGTGTCCTTCACGTCTCGGGCCTTTTCGCCGAAGATCGCCCTCAGCAGCTTCTCCTCGGCGGTGAGCTCCGTCTCACCCTTGGGAGTGATCTTTCCGACCAGGATGTCGCCGGGGGTGACCTCTGCGCCGGGGCGGACCACGCCAAAGTCGTCCAGGTTGCGCAGGCCGTCCTCCCCCACGTTGGAGATGTCGCGAGTTATCTCCTCGGGACCCAGCTTGGTGTCCCTGGCTTCGACCTCATACTTCTCGATGTGGATGGAGGTGAACTTGTCCCGCCGCAGCAGTTCCTCGCTCACGATGATTGCGTCTTCGAAGTTGTATCCCTCCCAGCTCATGAACGCCACCAGCACGTTCTGCCCAAGGGCAAGCTCTCCGTTATCGGTCGACGAGCTGTCGGCCAGCGGCTGTCCGGCCTCCACGTGCTGGCCCTTGGTCACTATGGCGCGCTGCGTGATGCACGTCCCCTGGTTGCTCCGCAGGAACTTGATCAGCGGATACGACTCAACGTTGCCCTCCGCGTCCGTGATCTCGATTAGGCTGCCGGACACCCTGGAGACCACGCCTGCGTTCCTGGCCAGCACCACCTGTCCGCTGTCCTTGGCAACCCTGCCCTCCATGCCAGTGCCGACCAGCGGCGCCTCTGTGACAAGGAGTGGCACGGCCTGGCGCTGCATGTTGGAGCCCATGAGTGCGCGGATGGCGTCGTCATGCTCCAGGAAGGGTATCAGCGCCGCGGACACGCTCACGATCTGTATGGGCGAGATGTCCATGTACTCCACGTTGGTTGGAGGCTCCATGGTGAAGATCTCTCCCCTTCTGGCTTCCACCCTGTCCGTGGTGAACTGGTTCTTGTGGTCCAGAGGCGAGTTGGCCTGGGCGATGCGGTAGCGCTCCTCCTCGTCGGCGGCCAGGTAGTGGATATCCAGCGAATCGGAAGAGGCGAACGGCTTCACCTTGACCGTCCGCGGCTCCAGGGCGGCGAGCCGCTTTGCCAGGGGCGCCGAGACGGTCTGGCCCTTGCGGGCAGCGATCTTGCCTTCGTCGCCCTCCACGGCCTCGGTAATGGTGCGGCCCTGGAGATCGGGGTAGTTGCTGAGCACCTCCGAGATCACCCGTCGGTAGGGAGTCTCGATGAAGCCGAACTCGTTGGTCCTCGCGTACGTGGCCAGCGAGCCAAGGAGGCCAATGTTGGGACCTTCCGGCGTCTCGATGGGGCAGATGCGGCCGTAGTGGGAGTGGTGAACGTCGCGCACGTCGAAGCCGGCGCGCTCGCGAGAGAGGCCGCCGGGCCCGAGTGCGGACAGGCGCCGCTTGTGGGTCAGCTCCGCCAGGGGGTTGGTCTGGTCCATGAACTGGGACAACTGCGACCCGCCAAAGAACTCCCGGACCGCCGCAACCACAGGGCGCACGTTGATTAGCGTGCCCGGCGTAACCTGCGTGGGGTCGGGCTGCGTTGTCATGCGTTCGCGGATGACGCGCTCCATGCGCAGCAGACCAACGCGCATGCCGTTCTGCAGCAGCTCGCCCACGGCCCTGATCCGCCGGTTGCCCAAGTGGTCGATGTCGTCCGGCGGCTCGTGCCCGTTGTTGACCAGGATCATCTTCCTGACCACCGCCACCAGGTCTTCCTTTGTGATGTTCAGCTCGTTCGGGCCTACGTTGATGCCGAGCCTGCGGTTGAGCTTGTACCGGCCCACCTTGCCCAGATCGTAGCGCCTCGGGTTGAAGAACAGGTTCTCCATAAGGTTGCGGGCGTTCTCCACGTTAGGGGGTTCGCCGGGCCTGAGGCGTCGGTAGAACTCCAGCAGGGCTTCCTCCTGGCTCAGGACGTGCGTGTCGCGCTCCAGCGTGGAGCGGATGTACTGGTGCGTGGGGTCGTTGTCCACGTCCTGGAACATGGTGAGCAGCTCTTCCTCGCTCACCAGGCCGAGAGCGCGAAGCAGCGTGGTCAGGGGCGCCTTGCGCTTGCGGTCCACCTTCACCGACAGCACGTCGCGGTTGCTGGTCTCGAATTCCAGCCAGGCGCCGCGGTAGGGAATGAGCTTGCCGGCGCACAGGTCGCGGTCGCTCGCCACGTCACGCTCAGCCGTGAGGTACACGCCGGGCGAGCGCACCAGCTGGCTGACCACCACTCGCTCCGCCCCGTTGATGATGAAGGTGCCCTGCGAGGTCATCATGGGGATGTCTCCCATGAAGAGGTTCTGCTCCTTGATCTCGCCGGTCTCCTTGATCAGAAGGCTTGACTTGACGTACAGCGGAGCGGAGTAGGTGACCTCCTTGTCGCGGCACTCCTCCTCCGTGTACTTGGGCGGATGGAAGTTGTGGTCGGAGAAGTTCAGCTCAAACCTGCCCCCGGTGAAGTCCCGGATTGGCGAGATCTCCTCGAACAGCGTCCTGAGGCAGTCTCCTTTGAACCACTCGAAGGACGCGGTCTGAAGCTGGATGAGATTCGGTACGTCCAGTACGGTGGGTATCTTGGCGTACGACTTCTGGGCCAGGGGGGCTACGACGCTGCCGGGCGAAACGACGGCTAGAGATTCCATTGTGAATCACGCTCCTGGTGGGTAAACTTGGTCCGCCCTTCTTCTGGCGCGGGAAAACCGCAAATAGTTAGTCGCAGGGACAGAGATGGAGAAGGTAGGATGAAGCATAAAATAACAGTGTGTAAGCGTATCACGCGCGGAATGGGAAGTCAACCGCTATCCCGCGCACTTTTCGCGAAGGTTCCGCGGCTGCTAACCGGCCTCGCGGTCTCGCCGGTCCCGCTCCTCCAGCGCCTCTCGCAGCATCTCGACCTCCCGTCGAAGGCTACGCTGCCTTTGCGACACGTAGTACAGGTACGCAAAGAAGCCGATCCACGTCACGGTGTAGGCTGCGAAGAGGTAGGGCAGGTTGGCCTCCGGGCCGGTGTCCTCGGCGGCCACCGCGCTGGGCTGGTCCACCCCGTCCTGCTGGGCAAGTACCGCCGTGGTCGCCAGCGCTAGCAGCATCACGGCCGACAGCGCCGCAACCATGATTCTCACCTTTCGGCTATTTGTGTTCATGCGCCCTCCATCGCCCGGTGGGCCGGCGCCGCAGTTTCGATGCCAATCCGCGCGCGGTCCATCTCCTCCTCGCTCCGTCGCAGCGACAGCCGCTCCATGAGCAGGTGAGCAAACAGGAACGTGAACGCGACGGTCGCCACCATCAGCACCGCTCGCATGGAAGGCTCCAGGCCACCGCCCGCAACCGGGCCGAGAACCGCGGGCGGATGGACAGTTCGCCACCACACCACGGACAGGTAGATGATGGGGACGTCAACAAAGCCCACGATGCCCAGAATGGCCGCGAAGCGCGAGCCCTGGTCGCCGGGTGGAGAGTACGCCCTCAGCATCAGGTATGCCGCATATATGAGCCACAGGATGAGCGACGTGGTGAGCTTGGGGTCCCACGTCCACCACACCCCCCACGCAGGCTTGGCCCACGTGACTCCGGTGACCAGCATCAGCGTGGTGAACAACAGGCCAATCTCCGCCGATGCGTAGGCCAGCCGGTCCATCGACCGGCTGCGCTTCCACAGGAAGCCCACGCTCCCCACAACCACCCAGAAGAAGGCGAAAAAGCCGACCCACGCCAGCGCCACGTGGAAGTAGAAGATCCTCTGGGAGATGCCCAGGTTCTTTTCTGTGGGCACCCAGATGAATACAAGGTACAGGGTCAGCACCATCAGTGCTGCGCTGGTAACGAACAGGGCGTTCCTGGTGATCCGGTTCATCGTCATGGGCTGATCACTCCTGTATGACGTGCTCGAATGCGAAGGCGCAGAAGACCAGCGCCAGAAGGTCGAAGACGGCTATCAGCTGGACCCACTTGGCGATCTCGCCCCACGGCCTGCCTTCCAGCACACCGCCGGTAGCCGCCACCGCGCCTATGACAACAGGCACAACGATTGGCAGGAACAGCATCGGCAGCATGATCTCGCGGGAGCGCGTGTTGACGGCGATCGCCGAGAACAGCGTTCCCACGGCGACGAAGCCCAGCGTGGCCAGCAGGATCACCAGCAGCAGCACCGGCTGGAACGGGGAAACGTCGAAGAGTATGGCGAAGAACGGCAGAAGAACGGCCTCCGCCACCAGCATGAAGGTTAGGCCGCCGAGCATCTTGCCCACGAAGATGGCGTCCCTGCCCGCGGGCGTGAGGAGCAGGCCCTCCAGGTTGCCCCGGTCCTTCTCCAGGGCGAACGTCCGGGTCAGCCCAAGCACGCCGGCAAAGGTGAACGACACCCACAGGACGCCGGGCGCCACCACCGGCGTGAGCCGGGCATCCTTGTTGACCGCAAAGTTGAGAATAACAAGCGTCAGGATGGCGAATGCGAGAACTGCCGTCACCACTTCCTTGGCGCGCAGCTCCGTGAGCACGTCCTTCCACATCATGGTGGCAACCACGCTCCAGAATCCCGTCACGGCGCTACCCTCGTGTGGCGGCCGTAGATGTCGCGCAGCGTGGTCTCGTCCACCATCGCCCGCTCCTCCTCGAACGCGATGCGGCCGTTCGCGAGGATTGCGACGCGGTCGCCCAGAGCGAGGCCTCTATCCAGGCTGTGCGTGGCCATGAGCACGGTGCGTCTTCCTCGTTCCCCTGCGGATGCGATGGCGCTCAGCATCTCCAGCGCCTCCTGGTCCAGTCCTGTCTCCGGCTCGTCGAGCAGCAGGATTGGTGGGTCGTGCAGGACGGCGCGGGCAAGCGACGCCCGCTTCTGCAGCCCGTGGGAGAGGGTGCCAACTCTGCGGGAGAGATGCGGCCGCAGGCCCACCATGTCGGCCGCCTGCTCGATTCGCTCGTCGAGGTCCTTCAGCCCGAACATCCTGCCGTGGAACCTGAGATTCTCGCGGGGGGTCAGATCGGCGTACAGAAGGGGCTGATGGGTGACCACTCCTATGTTCCTCCTGACGGCCGTTGGATTCTTCCTGAGGTCGAATCCGGCGATCTCCACCTCGCCGGCGTCCGGTCGCGCGATGGTGGCAAGCACCTTGATGAGGGTTGTCTTGCCGGAGCCATTGGGCCCGAAGACTGTGAGGAACTCGCCCCAGGGCAGGCTCAGGTCAAGCCCTCTGAGCACCAAGTGAGGCCCGTAGGCCTTGCTCAGGCCACTCGCGCGGATGGCAAGGGCCTCGCGGCCACCCGACTCTGCCATGCTACCCCTCGGCTTGCCCGCCATGTTGGCCCGCCCGGCAACCCACTTCCGAGTGAACATGATACATCAATTGTGAATTTATGCGCAAGCAGTGGGGCCGCGGTGCGGGTTGCGATGGTGCGCTGCACGGTTGCGGCTGATTGCGCGACCTGGCGGGAGCGCCTCATTGGTGACAATTGGAGTGGGCAAGCCTTGGTGCCGCGGAGCGTGACGGACCCGCGGCTGTGCCGGCCGAGCGCGTCGTAGCCTAGTGAGAGGGTGATCTCCCACGTGCCGGTCTGCGCTAACTGATGGAGCGGTTCATGGGGGCTACTGCACCTCTCGCTCCACGATTCCTATGAAGTAACCAGGGCCTGGATCTAGCCGCGAGGGGCCACCGGGATTCATGCGCGTTGGGGGTTCCATAGCTGTCGCGACCAGTCGCCAGCCGTCCGTGGCAAATCTGTTCAGTTTCCCGCCAAACAGCACGAGTGAGGGCTCACTGATGAACTCGTACTCATACCTCTGATACTCAGCCTCTGGCGACATAGCTACCTCCTTCTGCGCTGCCGGATGCAGCCTTTCGTGGTTTGCTACGGCTTGCAGCTGTGGCAGTGCTCGTAGCCGGCGTCCGCGGCCGCCTCTCGCGTGGTGATCTCGACTGCATTGCCTGCCTATTCCACCCTCCGCCAGCCCGTGGCACTCAGCTCCCAGACCGCAGGGAAACCTGCTTCATCTTGGAGTGCCACATAGAAGGCGCTACCTCTACCCGACTGACCTACAGTCCCGGTAAGTCCAGTTGCGGCGCCTCCAGCCGATTCCCAAGAAATGAAGGCCAGTCCATCAATCCACCTAATGACCACGGTGTCATCACCCCGGCCAGAGCCCTCAAAGACAATGTCGCCCTGCAGGAGCTCAGCGATGTCGGCCTGGCCTCGCGGCCCCTCCGGTCCACGCGGCCCCTCCGGGCCTGCCGCGCCTGCCTCGCCTGCCTCGCCGGGGTATCCTCGCGGTCCTTCAGGTCCACGCGGGCCTTCCGTGCCCGGCTGGCCCTGCTGTCCCTGCGGGCCGGGGATGCCTTGCTCGCCCTTTTCACCCTGAGGCCCGGGCGGTACCTCGATCTTGGCGACCTCTCTGGCGACCTCCTCCTCCACCATCGCCTGGATCTCCTCGTCGCTGGGACCGCAGCCGATGACAAGCAGCACGGCGAGACCGACCGACAGAAACATGGGGACGCGTGGCAGCCTACTCATTGGTACCTCCTTACAGATAAAGTTCCGCCCACGCACCTAGGGCTTGAAGCCCAAAGCCAGCTATGACCAAGTATGCCCCACACTTAGCAAGAAACCTTCGCCGTGCCTGTTTGCGGTCTAATTCAGGGCTAACGTCGGCCACTCGGAAGTACAGGTCTCCATCCCTACCTTCACCGTTATCTGGTTCCTTACTACCACTTCTCAAGAAAAGAAAGTGGCCGTAAAGGAACACCAGCACGAACCCTATCACGTCCATCAGCAGCCCGATCATAGTTGCACTAAGCAATATGTCCTTAATCATCAAGGCCCCTCCATTGCCCGCGCCAACGCGTCGGCCGCCTGGCGCTGCCATCCCAGCAGTGCGTGCGCGTAGATGTCTGTGGTGATCGAGACGTTGGAGTGGCCCAAGCGCTTGCTCAGCACCACCACATTTTGCTCCGCCTGCAGCACCGCCGTGGCGCAGCATTCATGGACAGACTATCTCTGCAGATGTCCACTTAAGCAGTATAGGGACTTTGTCATAACTTGTGTGTAACTATGTGGCAAAGTTGCATAACTTGTTGGTAACAACTTAGCCAAATCCACCAAAATCGACCCAATGGGTCCCGTCCCCAAGGGGTGAGAATTGGAGAACGCCCGCGGTCAGCCGGACCAGCCTCCGCATCAAGGAGGCCCAGGCTGCGCTAGCACAATAGCCGCACGCCCTGGATTTCTCGGCTACGCTCGAAATGACGGTTGACCCTCGGCCGCCTGAACTGCCAGCGCCGCCAGCCCCGCTCGCGACTGAACTCACGCCCGTAAAATTGACACCTCACATCGCCACTGGTACAATTGCGGTAGTCGGAGATTGCACAACCCCACACTCAAGCGAGGTCCAAAATGGCAACTGCAAAGGAAATCTCACTGGACGAAATCAAGGAAGCCCTAAGGGACGTATATGACCCGGAGATTCCCGTCAACGTCTACGACCTCGGCCTCGTCTACGATATCCGGCTCAACGGCGGCGAGGTGTACGTGCAGATGACGCTCACCGCTCCCGGCTGCGGCATGGGCCCGTACATCGCACAGAACGCCGAGTGGCGCATCGCCGAAGTCGAGGGCGTGGAGGACGTAGAGGTCGACATGGTGTTCGACCCTCCGTGGAACCCGGAGATGATCACCGAGGACGGGAAGAAGCTGCTGGGCCTGGACTGATTCGCCTTCCTCACATCCGACGTTTGCCACCTGCGCCCTCCCCTTCCGGGCGCACTCGGAGGTACATGACCCTATGACCCGCCAGATGTCACCCCAAGAGCAGGCGCGCCTGGAGGCCATGAAGCGGAGCTGGCAGCAGCGCCGCGAGATAACAGGCAAGCTGGCCCGCATCCGCAACAAGATCGGCGTGTACAGCGGAAAGGGCGGCGTGGGCAAGACCACCGTGGCCGTCAACCTCGCCGTCACGCTCGCGCAGAAGGGCTACGCCGTCGGCCTGATGGACACCGACATCGACTGCCCAAACGCCAGCCGCGTCCTGGGCGTAACCGAGAAGCCCACCATGCAGGACGACATGCTCATCCCTCCTGAGAAGTACGGGGTGAAGATCATCTCAATGGCCTTCTTCCAGCAGAACGAGGAGGAGGCCATAATCTGGCGCGGTCCCATGGTGCACAACGCAATCAACCAGTTTCTGCAGACCACCGACTGGGGCGACCTAGACTGCCTGGTGGTGGACCTGCCGCCGGGAACCTCGGACGCGCCTCTCACGGTAATGCAAGCGCTCAGCCTGGACGGCTTCGTGGTCGTCACCTCGCCGCAGGCACTGGCAAAGCTGGACGCCAAGCGCTCCATCAACATGATCCGCAAGCTGAACGTCAACGTCCTCGGCGTGGTGGAGAACTTCAGCGGCGACGTGTTCGGTAGCGGCGCGGGCGAGGAGCTTGCGCAGGAGATGGACCTGCCGTTCATGGGCCGGCTGGACCTGAGGGCCGACTACCGGGACACGTCCAAGCCAACCGTCCTCACCAGCCCGCTCGTGGCCGCGGAGTACGAGAGCATCACAATGGCCCTGGAACCGACGCTGGCCGCCAACCTGGCCGGCTAGGCTCCGCCCTCGCTCTCCTCACCGCCGTTATCCGGCGCAGGCAGCGCAGCCCTTGACGGCCGCCTCCGCCGTCGGATTCGTCTCACCCGGTTCGCAACGTAGCTCTGCAGGTGCGCGACCTCCTGCGTCAGAGCAACCCGGAAGTGCGAGCTGTACTCGCCCATCTTGCGATACTTCCTGTACCTGTCCCTGAGCAAACGCCTGGGAGAGCGAGCCTGCAGAACATCCAGCTCGCCTTCGATGGCCGTTCGAAGCACAAGTGCAAGCGCGTCCGGGTTGGCCCGGCCTTCTTCGGGAGACACGACAACGATGTCGTCGATGATGCCCAGCTCCTGGCAGTCCTGGGCTGTTAGCGTGAGCGGTTCCGGGATTCGCCTACCCCGTGGCGAGTCGCGATACAGCAGGGCCGCCCTGACCTCCGGCGACGTCACGGCGTAGGTGGCGCTCTCCAGCATCAGAATCCGGTCCGCAACCGACAGCGCGAGTGCGCCCTCGCTTCCACCCTCGCCGACGACAACGGCGACGGTGGGCACGGGGAGCTGCGCCATGCGGGACATGGCGGAGGCGATTGCGCTGCCCAGTCCGCGCTCCTCCGACTCCAGGCCGTAGTTCGGCCCCGGCGTGTCGATGAGCGTTATGAGGGGCAGCCTGAGCTTGGCGGCAAGCCTCATCAGCCTCTCGGCCTTGCGGAACCCCTCCGGGTACGCACGGCCCTCGTGCCGCTCACGGGCGGAAACGTCGTGGCCCCTCTCCTGGGCAATCACCGCAACGGGGCGGCTTCCCAGGATTCCCAGGCCTGCAACCACGCTTGGGTCGTCGCCGTGAAGGCGATCGCCGTGAAGCTCCTCGAAGACGGGCATGGCGCGGCGGATGAGGTCCAGCGACGTGGGACGCTGCCCGCGCTTCGCCACTCGCACCGTCTCCCACGACGCGGGCCACAGCTCTTCCAGCCGGTCACTTTCCGGGCCGGCCGCATCGGGCTTCGCAGACTCTTTGTCGTCGTCGGCGTCGTCACGCCTCGGCGCCATGACGCCCAGAAGCCTTACGAGGAGACCGCGCAGGTGCTCCCTATCGACGGCCCTGTCGATCATGCCGTGGAGCAGGTGTGCCTCCGCCGTGCTCGCCCACGTGGCTTGCGCCTTCCGGGATCCTCCCGTCTGCTGCCTGGAAGGCGCCAGACCCAGGACCGCGCCCGGCTCCGCCACAATGACGTCGGCCATGTTCGCAAAGCCGGAGTATGCCTGGCCGGTGGTGGGATGCGCCAGCACGGATATGAATGGCATACCTTCCTGGTGCAGTCGGTTCAGGGCCACGGAAGTCTTGGCAAGCTGCATCAGGGAGAGCACGCCGTCCTGCATCCTGGCGCCGCCGCTGGTGACGACAGCCACAACGGGCAGCTTCCGACGTGCGCCCATCTCGAAGGCCAGTGCGACCTTCTCGCCCATCACGGCGCCCAGAGTGCCACCCAGGAAACGGTAGTCCAATACGATGAGAATGACCGGTACGCCGCCTATCGCAGCGCGGCCGGTGATCGCCGCCTCTGTGAGGCCCGTCCTGCGCCTGTCGCGCCTGCGCTGCAACTGCGACGACGCAGCCAAGCCGAGCGAGACTATCGAGCGCTGGCTCTCGCGGAACGTGCCGGGATCGGCAAGCAGCGCTATGCGCTCCCTAGCCGCGATGGGATAGTGGAAACGGCACCCGGGGCACACGTGCTGCTCCAGGTAGAGGGGCTCGTCCACCAGGGACGCGTTGCAGTTGGCGCAGGCCTCCAGAGGCCACTGCTCATCGACAGGGGGGCTGGGCGTCCTAACGAGGAAGCCGGCCAGCCGGTCCGCGAGACTCCTTACCAAAGCTCATCCTCCGGGGCCGGGTCTTCTGCCTCTGCTCACCAGCACGTCACGGGACTTCCCGGGCTCGCCGGGCCCAACCACGCCCTCCTCCTCCAGCAGGTCCATAAGCCGGGCAGCTCGCGGGTATCCGATCCGCAGTCGCCTCTGCAGAAGCGACGTTGACAGGCGGTTGTGCTGCGTGGCCAGCTCCCACGCCTTGTCCAGCAGATCGTCTCCTTTGCCTGCGTCCGACTGCCCGCTCTCTCTGGGCGCCTCCGGGCTCTCCAGCGAGATTGGCGGCGGAGGCGGTCCGCTCTGCTTTCGCCAGTGGCTGACCAGGTCGCCTATTTCGCGGTCAGAAAGGAATGCGCCCTGCACGCGGGTGGGCTTGGGCGCGTCCGAGGGCTGGAAAAGCATGTCGCCGCGGCCCAGGAGATTCTCGGCCCCTGCGCCGTCCAGGATGGTGCGGGAGTCCACCTGCGACGCCACAGCAAAAGCGATGCGCCCCGGGAAGTTGGCCTTGATCAGGCCGGTCACCACGTCTACGGAGGGGCGCTGTGTCGCAACAACCAGGTGGATGCCCGTGGCGCGGCCCAGTTGAGCGAGCCTGACGATGGAGTGCTCGATATCCTTGGAGGCCGACATCATCAGGTCCGCCAGCTCGTCCACGGCTACCACGATGAAGGGCATCTTCTCGTGAGGAGCCCGGTCGCGGTTGTAGCTCTCGATGTTGCGAGATCCGGCCTCCTCCAGGAGCTTGTAGCGCGCCATCATCTCCGTGATCATGCCCCTCAGCGCCTGCACGGCCATGTCCACCTCCACAATCACCGGCAAGATGAGGTGAGGAACGCCGTTGTAGGGTGTCAGCTCCACGCGCTTTGGGTCAATCATCAATAGCCTTGCCTCCCACGGCGAGGTCTGCATGATGATGGAGGTGATCACCGTGTTGACGCACACGCTCTTGCCGCTTCCGGTGGATCCGGCGATTAGCAGGTGCGGCATCCGGGCCAGGTCTGCGACGGCGGTCTCGCCGCCGCTCTTCGTGCCAAGGGCCAAGGTCAGCTTGGAGCGTTCCAGCATGGACCGGTATTCGTCCGTCTCCATGACGTCGCGCAGGTTGACCATCGCCGGCTTGGGGTTGGGCACCTCGATGCCCACGAGCGACGCGCCGGGTATGGGCGCCTCGATGCGAAGGCTGGGGGTTGCAAGGGCCAGCGCCAGATCTTTCTCGCGCGCCAGTATGTTGTCGACCCTCACGCGAGTCGAGCTGTCTTCGCTCCGGCCGCCCGACTTGCCGGATGACTTTTCCGCGATCTCGCCGCCGCCCTTGGACTGCCGATTGCGCCTGACCCACCCTGGCACCAGGCCGAACATGGTCACAGTCGGGCCGGGCTTCACCTCCGACACGCTAACCTCGATGCCGTAGTCCGCCAGCGCGTTCTCGATTAGCTCGGACGTGGCCTCCGTGTCGATGCCGGGCTCGTGGCTGCCGGGAGGGGACTCCGCGAGCAGCGTCACGGGAGGCACGGCCCAGCGAGCCAGCTCTGCGGGCGAGACGTACGGGATAGGCGGCCTCTCCACTTCCGACGGCGCCGCGGCCACTGCCGGTTGCCTGGCTGTTGCCGGAGGCGTCGACGATGGTGCCGGAGCGGGGCCCGTGGAAGCAGGCCTCGGCCGAGCCTCAGCAGGCTTCTCCTCTGAGGCGCCGTCGCCGTTCTGGCCTCCTTGCGTACGGGGGGCCAGCTCCTGCATGGCCTGCTGCCTTCGCAGCGCCGTAGCCGAGCTGCGCTCGGACTGGCGGGGTACGGGCGCCTCCTGTACGGAGATGGTGGCCGCGACCGGCTTTCCCCTTCGCAGGAGGCTGAAGGCCCTGGCCACTGTTCTGCCGGCGGCGCGAGCGCCCCGCGCAAGCACGGGCAGGGCGCGCGCGGCCTTGCGAGCGGCGCGGCCCGTAAAGTGGGCCGACTTGCGAAGCCACCTCAGTGTCCCGGTGGGCGAGGCGATCGTGATTGCCGCGGCGGCCAGCGCGAGGAGGCGCACTCCGCCCAGGATGTCAGACGGGCCCTTTATGGCCTGCCCGATCTCGCCTCCCAGCGACACCTCATTGAGGATGCCCTCGTAGCCGATCAGGTAGCCCATGCCGCCCCAAACCACAACCGTGCCCACGAGAGCGGCCGCCCAGCGGTTCCAGTAGCGCCTCTCCAGCAGATGGCGTCGCTTCCACACCGCCAGGGCCAGCACTACGACCCATATCAGCGTCGGAACGAACCCAAAGGCAAACGTCCGCACCAGCGAGTCACGCGCAGTTATGAAGCCGTCGATGATCTGAGCGTGGAAGATTCCCACGACGGCCACGATCACAAGCGCCAGGACGACGGCGGCCGAGACCAACTTGTGCTGCCACACGCGCTGGGCGAACCGTTTCATTGGGCCCCCTTAGACTTCCTTCACCACCGGGACGATCATGGGCCTCCTTCCGGTGCGTTCGCGGAGAAAGCCCGCCGTCACTTCCTTCACTCGCTGAGCGACTTGCGCCCTGTCCATGGGCTGCACGCCATTGCCGTTTACCGCCTCCATTATCACCTGCGCAGTCAGGTCGGCTATCTCGCTCTGCTCCTCCACGTCGATGAAACCGCTGGAGACCATCTCAGGAAGTCCCAGCAGATGGCCGGTCCTGGAGTCCTGGGTTACCACCATGACCACGATTCCGTCCTGCGCGAGGAGCCTGCGGTCCCTTAGCACGCCGTTCATAATGCCCCAGGTGCGCCGGCCGTCCACGAAGACGGGGCCGGCCGTCACCCTGTCCGTCACCTCGGCCCAGTCGGGGCCGATTTCCAGCACGTCGCCGTCCTCCATCACGAAGGCGTTGTCCGGAGCCATGCCCAGAGCGCCCGCCAGCGCCGCGTGCGCCTTCAGATGCCGGTACTCACCGTGAACCGGAACGAAGTAGCGGGGGCGGACGAGATTGAGAATGAGCTTCAGCTCTTCCTGGCTGGCATGTCCGTGGACGTGCACAAGGGCGATCCGGTCGTGGAGGACGTCGGCGCCCTTGCGGAGCAGGTTGTCGATGGTCTTGCTGACCACGGTCTCGTTGCCCGGAATGGGCGTGGCGGAGATGACGACCGTGTCGCCCGGGATGATGCTCACGTCACGGTGGTCGCCTCTTGCAATGCGCACCAGAGCCGAGGTCGGTTCGCCCTGGCTCCCGGTTGTCATGATGACTACGTCTTCGGGCGGAAGGTTTCTCGCTTCTCGCAGGGACACCATGACCTCCGGCGGCGCGGACAGGTAGCCCATCTTCAGGGTCATGTTGACGTTGTCCACGAGGCTGCGTCCCACGAAGGCCACCCTGCGCCCGTGCCTGCGCGCAGCGTCCAGCACCAGCTGGATGCGCGATATGAGCGATGCAAAGGTTGCCACCAGCACCCGTCCGTGCGCGGTCGCAATCACCCTGTCGAGCGCCTCACCCACCACGCGCTCGGAGGCCGTGTAGCCGGGCACCTCCGCGTAGGTGGAGTCGGACAGGAGTAGCAGCACGCCGTCGCTGGTCAGCGCCGCCAGGCTGCTGAGGTCCGTGGGCCGCCCGTCGACAGGCGTGTGGTCCACCTTGAAGTCGCCGGTGTGGATCACCAGCCCCTGGGGAGTTTGAATGGCCAGCCCCATGGCGTCCGGTATGCTGTGGCATACGCGGAACCACTCCACGCGGAAGCAGCCGAACTCCACGGGCTCGCCAGGGGAAGCGACCTCCAGCCGGGCGTCCCGGGTGTCCCTGTGCTCCTTCAGCTTCACCTCGATGAGGCCGGCTGCCAGGCGCGGGGCGTAGACGGGCACATCCAGCTCTCGCAGCACGTATGGGAGAGCCCCGGTGTGGTCCTCGTGGCCGTGGGTGATCAGGATCGCGCGGACGCGGTCGATATTCTCTTTGAGGTAGGTGATGTCCGGGATTATGAAGTCGACGCCGGGGGTGTCCTCGGCCGGAAAGAGCACCCCGGCGTCGATGACGACGATGTCGTCGCCGCACTCCAGGGCCATCATGTTCTTGCCGATATCCCCGAGACCGCCCAGGGGTATTACCTTCAGATGTGGCGCCATGTGTATCCTCAGAACATGCTGAGCTGTTCTTCCTGCGGCCCCTCCTGGGGTTGGGGCGCTGCCCTGAGCAGCTCCGGAAGCTTCTGCATGTCCTCTTCTATGACCTTGCGGAACGCCTGCTGACGCAGCGCAGCCGCAGGATGGTACATGGGGTAGACGATGGTCCCGTTTACGTTGCGGGGCCTCCCCCTGGCCTTGCCGATGGCCTCGCCTGGCAGAAAGCTTGCCAGCGAGTAGCGGCCCAGCGTCACGATGACCTTTGGCGAGATCACCTCCAGCTGCCGGTCCAGGTACTTGCGGCAGGCGGCCATCTCACCGGGGAGCGGATCGCGATTGTTGAGCGGCCGGCACTTCACGGTGTTGGTTATGAAGACCTGCTCGCGGCTGAGGCCGGCGTGCGAGAGCAACTCCTCCAGCAGATGGCCGGCAGCGCCCACAAAGGGTCTCCCCTGCTGGTCCTCGTTGAATCCCGGCGCTTCGCCTACCAGTGCAATCTCCGCATCAGGCGGCCCCTCGCCCGGGACGGCACGGGTTCTGGTGCGGGAGAGAGCGCAGTCGGTGCACGCCGAAATCTCCTCGCCGATTTGGTCTAGGTTATCCATGGGCTCCGCGGCTATCGGCAATGGCTATCCCTTGCCCGCATGATAGCACGGGCAGTTGTGCAGGTCAATTTGGAGGGTGCGCGTTGACACCGCGCGGGTGCAATGCTATCCTGCGGCATCGTAGCTGCCTTCCGGTGTATGGCCCACGGACGGGACGTTTCATTGAACACCCTCAAGACCATCGCCGTTGGGTTGTCGATGTCGGTTGGCTCGCTGCTAGTGCTGCTGCTGGTGCTGGAGCTAGTCCTTCGATTTACCATCGACCATCCCTCAGAGCTGTACGCCGACCTGACCTACGACCGCTCCCTGGACGCCGAGTTCTACCAGCGCAGCTTCCTGGAACTCTACCCACGTGACCTCGACTGGCGTCGCGGCGTCTACGACCCCTACCTCGGCTGGGACCAGCCCTACAACTCCAACACGGGCGGAGGCAGGGCCGTCGGCGCCACTACCTACGACCTGCAGCCCGCCGAGGACGTCCTGCGCGTTGTCGCCATCGGTGACTCCTTCGTGTTCGGCTCGTACGTGGACTCCGACGAGACCTACCCCGCATATCTCGAAACGCTGCTGGACAACGGTGAGGTGCTCAACATGGGCGTTGTGGGTTACGGCATCGATCAGGCGGTGCTGAAGTACCAGGCCTACGGAGAGCAGTACAACCCCGACGTGGTCCTGCTGGGGACGTTTCCCCACAACTATATCAGGACGGCCCTTTCCTTCTACGGCTACGCCAAGCCCCTGTTCGAGTACGACGAAAGCACGGGAGCCATGCAGCTCACCAACACCGACATTCCGCCTCCCCAAGAGGTGTACGACGCGCTCGATCGCGAGCTCGACCCGCCGGCTCTCTATTCCCTCGCGTTTCTGAGGAACCGGCTTACGCGCGTATACTGGCGCCTGTTAGGCGAGGGCGTCAAGGAACGCTATCACCGGGACGTTGACCGCATCGTCGAGCACGTGCTTCGCTCGCTGCAGGAGTACACGCAGGCAACGAGCGCGAAGCTGATCGTCGTGCAGGTGCCGCACGGAACGGGCTTTCGTGACGAGGAGGCATGGCTGAGCGCCGCTGAGGACCCCACACACGCGCACCTCATCGCGCTCTACGAGAAGCTTGGCATACCCTACGTGGACCTCCTGGAGGAGTTCAGGCAGCGCAACTCGTTCGAGAGGGTATTCGACGACCTGTACATACGAGTGGCCGAGAACCTCACGGGCCACCTGACGCCTGAGGGCAACCTGGAGGTTGCGCGCATCATCAAGGAGCGCCTCGACGAGTTGGGCTGGGAGCCGCGGGAACGGTAGGGCAGGCCCCCGTTCGGACGGTTGCGCCGGTTGACCGCGCGGTGAGCATCGCTTAGCATACGCAGTGAACCGCCACGGCCCCGGCCGTAGACTAGGAGATGTCGCGCATGAACGCTCTGGTAATCGGAGGGACCGGCCCGTCCGGTCCGCACATCGTCAACGGCCTCATCGAGCGCGGCTACGAGGTTGCCGTGCTGCACGGCGGCCAGCACGAGGCTGAGTTCGTCCAGCCCGTCGAGCACATCCACACCGACCCCCACTTCGCGGAGACACTGGCGGCCGCACTGGACGGCCGCAGCTTCGACGTAGCCATCGCCACCTACGGGCGCATTCGCCTCATAGCAGAGGAGCTCAAGGGCAAGACGCAGCGCCTCATCACCGTGAGCGGCGGGATGCTCTTCGCGCCGCGCAACGACCCGCGATGGGGGCCCCTGGGTGCGCCCGCGGCCATTCCGGAGGACAGCCCTGTCACCGTTGACCCCAACGGCCCCAGGCTCCCTTACATGATCTGGGTCACGGAGCAGACCGTCCTCCAGGCACACAGCGAGGGCCACTACAACGCGACTATCTTCCGCTATCCTGGCATCTACGGGCCTGGAGCTCCCGCGAACCCGGAGTGGAGCATAGTGCGTCGCGCGCTCGACGAGCGCAGGCAGCTCATCGTGTCCGCCGGAAGGGGCGCGGGCAGGCGGGCCTTCGGGCAGAACGCGGCGCACGCGGTGCTCCTGGGCGTGGACAAGCCGACCGAGTCAGCGGGTCAGGTCTACAACGTGGGGGAGGAGTCGCAGTACTCCCAGACCCAGGTCGCCCGGTTCATCGCGGGTTTGATGGGCCACGAGTGGGAGCTGGTAGAGCTGCCGCCGTCGCTGGCAGCGAGGGCGTACCGTGGAGGGAGCGCGCAGGCCGGACCGGGCACCGAAATGGACATCACCAAGATCAGGACAGAGCTGGGTTACCGCGACGTCGTGGGAGTGGCGGAAGCGCTGACCCGCTCGACAGAGTGGCTTATGGCAAACAGGCCGGAGCCTGGCGGCGAGATCGAGCAGCAGCTTGGTGACCCCTTTGCCTACGACGCGGAGGACGAGCTGATCCGTGCGTACATCGAGGGGATAGCGCAGGCGGAGAGCGTGGAGTTTCCGGAGGTCAACTCGGGCCACATGTACCGCCACCCGCGGCAGCCCGGCGAGGCGTGGGCGCCGCCGCAGCGGCGTTAGGCGCCACCAACGCGTTGTCCGGAGCGCGCTGGCGCTAAACGGGTTGATTAAGCGATCCGGCCGCCCGGCCTTGCTCAGGAGTACATCGTGGCTTCGGCCGCCTCGGGCTTCAGCCGTTCCAGGTACTCCTTGCGGAACTTCGCAACCTTCGGCTGGATGATGACCTGACAGTACGGCTGGTACGTGTTGTTCCGGAAGTACTCCTGGTGGTAGTCCTCGGCCACAAAGAAGGCGGTAGCGGGAGCAATCTCCGTGACGATAGGCCGGTCCCACAGGCGCGCCCGGTCGATCTCCGTCATCACCTCCTCCGCCGTGGCCTGTTGCTCCGGCGTGTGAACGAAAATGGCGGAGCGGTACGGCGTGCCGACATCCGGCCCCTGCCGGTTCAGTGTGGTTGGGTCGTGGATCGTAAAGAAAACCTCCAGCAGTTCCCTGTACGATACGACGCTCGGGTCGAAGGCTATTCGCACGGCCTCCGCGTGTCCGGTTCGGCCACTGCACACCGATTCGTAGCTGGGGTTCGGCGCGTGCCCGCCGATGTACCCGGACTCCACCTTGTGCACGCCCTTCAGCTGCTCATAGACGGCCTCCAGGCACCAGAAGCACCCACCCGCAAGCGTCGCGATCTCCGTGGTCTGGTCGCTCATTTCACTGCACCTCCTGTCGGCGAGCCGCGGCCGCTTCCGGCGGCACCGTGACGCCGCAAACCTGTGCTACCATTATGTGCGAACAGCCGTGAATTGGCAAACGCGGCAGCCTTCCGAACGGCGCAGCGCCAGCAGCGTCGCGGCGGGCCGACCGCACGGAAAGGAGCGCCGCTTGGACCGGCCAGAATTGCTGGACGAGGCTCGGTGGAGGGACATGCTTGCAGCCGTCTCACCTGAGATTTCGGACGATCCCATTTCGTGCGAACTCCTGGCTTTCCGCCTCGCGGGCCAGTACCTGCCCGCTCTGCTCTCCGCACGACGGCCGGAGGACCGGCAGCGCGTGTGGAACGCACTCTGGAGCTACATGACCATGGCGCCCACAAGGTCCAAGCCCTTCGCCTTGTCGGGTTCGACCGCGGACGGACTGATCGCGGCGGTGCAGGATGAGCTGGTCCGCATAGGCATTGAGGCGGTGTGAAGGGCGGCCGCGGCACGCGGCCTCCTTTCAGCCCGCTCATGGTGAGCCAGTCGAACCATGTGAGCGGGCAGTTACGCGGTCGAAGTGCGACCGCCCGCTCACGCCCTTCGACGAGCTCAGGGTGAGTGGATCGGGAGGCTTGGCCCTTCGACAAGCTCAGAGCCTGCCCCGCACACCGATGCGGGGGTGAGCGGGCTAGGTGGCGGCTTGGCCCACGGAGGCCAGAAACTCCACAAGCAACGCGTTGAAGGCCTCCGGGCGGTCGCGCTGGACCTCGTGGCCGGCGCCCTCCAGCACCTCCAGGCGCGAGCCGGGTATGGTGGCGTGCATGTCGTGGGCGTGCGACACGTCCACCCAGGGGTCGTCGGCGCCCTGGACGATGAGCGTTGGGCATGAGATGCCCTCCAGCGAGCCGCCAACGGGGTCGCCGCCGGCCGCGTATAGCCTCTCGAACGCGTCCACGTATTCCGTGACCATTTCAGACCAGTATGGATCGCCGTGATAGCGGGCCAGCGCATCCCGGAAGCCCGGCGACAGCTGCTCCGGCGGCACCCACTCCCGGGTCATCGCCATGCCCTTCTCGTCCAGCACGGCCTGCCCGCCGATGAGCGTCAGTGAGCGCAGGTACTCGCCGTAACGGGTCGCCACTATCATCGCCACGATTGCGCCGTCGCTGAACCCGCACAGGTGCACGGGGACCACTCCCAGCTGCTCAGTGAGCGCAATCACATCCTCGGCGTCGCGCGTGTGGAAGGCCTCATCGAAGAGGTCCCGCCTGCCCGACCGGCCGTAGCCCAGGAAGTCCACGACGATGAGGCGGTAGTCCCGCACCAGCTCATCAATCTGGCGGCGGAAGTGCGCCTCCCCGGTGCCGAGCGCACCGTGCAGCAACACCAGGGGCTCGCCGTTACCGTGGAGCGTGCAGTGCATACGGCCATGCGTGACCGTGACGTCCAGCTCCTCGACCGGCGCATCATTCGTCAAGTGTGCTCCTTCCGCGTTCCGCTACACCGCGGACGCTCTGGCGTCGCGCCCAAACTGGCAGACAGCCTAACCCATGACGCTCCCAGCGTCCAGAGCGGCGCGTCTAGCTAAACGCAGGCGGGCGATGTATGATGGGGCGAATCACCTAACGACCACCGCCTCAGCGACCGCACCGCCGTTTCCGAAGGCAGTCGCCGTCGCACCACACCTGTCGCGCAGCCGATCCGTTCGAAGTACCTTGAGACGACCCGACCAACCGGAAGACGCAACCCCGCCCGCGAGGGCCGCGGCCGCAGCCTCCACGGACATCCAGCCGCGTTACGCCTGGGTGGTGATGGGCAATCTGTGGGGCATGGACCTGGTCAACACGTTCGTGTTCATTTCGATAGGCGTGCTCATACCAATCTGGCGTGAAGACCTGGGCATGACGCCCCTACAGGCCGGACTGATGGGTTCGGCGGGTTTCATGGGCTTCGGCCTGATGGCCCTTCCGGCCAGCATCTGGCTCACCCGGTACAACCCCAGGCTTGTAACTCTTTTGAGCGCCCTTGGCATGGGGGCCGCCGCTCTTCTCCATGTCATTGCCCCCACGGTGGAGGTGCTGCTGGCTGCGCGGTTCTGCTTCGTGGTGCTGGCGGTCTGCCGGATTCAGATGCAGGTAATCTTCATCCAGCAGTGGTTCAGGGCCAGGCTGTATGCGGTGGTGAACGGGCTGGACTTCGGCAACCGCTCGATAGGGCAGATGGCGGGCACCATGGTAACGCCCGTGCTGGTGTCGCTGCTGGGCGGCTGGCGGCAGGTTCACCTGGTGATGGCAGTTGCGATTGTGGCGCTGTCAGCGGTGTGGCTGTTCGCCGGGCGCGAGCGACGGCGCACTCAGGCGGAGGGCGGGCCTGCGCCGCAGGTGGGCAACCCGGCCGGAGTGCTGAAGCGGCACAAGGTGCTTTGGCTGGTGGCGGGATGCCAGATGGGGGCGGCAGTGGCCTTCGCTTCGTTCATAACCTTCTACCCAACCTACGCCCTCGAGAAGCTGAACATCTCGCTGACAGCCGCTGGCCTGCTGATGGCGGCCTTTTCGATGGGCGGTATCGTGGGTTCGGTGTTCGCGGGCGCTCTCTCGGAGCTGATCGGGCGCAGGAAGCCGTTCATCTGGGTGCCCGGCCTGGTCCTTCCCGCTGCTTACCAGGCCCTGCTGATGATGGACTCGTTCGCGCCGGCGTTCCTGCTGCTGTTCCTGGCTGGCATGTGCGCGATGGCGGTACCGCCCATACTGGCGACGATACCGCTGGACATGCGGCTGCCGCCGCGGGAGGTGGCCGTGGCCCTTGGACTGGTGCGTACGCTCTTCCCGATAGGGGCGACGATTGGGCCGCTGCTGGTCGGGCTATTGCAGGAGATCACGAATTCGTGGTTCGTTGGCCTGTGCGTGGTATCGCCGATGGCGCTGACGTTGCTCATAGGAGGCAGGTTCCTCCCGGAGACCGGCGGCCGCGGCCGCGCTCGCTGAGGACGGCTAAGAGTCCGCGTCCTTGCGCGCTCTCGGATGCGCTTGCAAGTAGACTCTGCGTGAGTTGGCAAGACTTACGTGCGTATAGATCTGCGTGGTCGCCGGCGATGAGTGGCCCAGCAGCTCCTGCACAATGCGCAGGTCGGCCCCCCCGTCCAGCATGTGCGTCGCAAAGCTGTGGCGCAGCATGTGCGGGTGCACCTTCGTGTCTATAGACATCAGGCCATAGCGCTTCACCATCTCCTGCACGGAGCGCTTGGTAAGCCGCCCGCCGGCCTTGTTGAGGAACAGCGCGTCTGTCCTCCGGCCGCCCTCCAGCCTGGGGCGCCCGTCCGTGACGTACTGCTCCACAGCCTCCTGCGCGGGACGGCCCATGACCGCCTCTCGCTCCTTGGACCCCTTGCCCACCGTCCTGACCACCCGGCGCCGCATATCCACGTCGCCAAGGTCCAGGCCGGAAAGCTCGCTTACACGGAGGCCGGTGGCGTAGAGCAGTTCGAGGATGGCGCGATCGCGCATCAATATCTCCGGCGGCTTGGGCTTGCCCATCGATTCCGAGGCGTCCGGCGCGTTGAGCAGCCGCTCCATCTCCTCGCGGTCAACCACCCTGGGCAGCAGCCTCTCAGTCTTGGGTATGAGCGACCTCGACTGGCGGCTGCCCCGCTTCCACAGCGGATCGGGGGGCACCACGCCTCGCGCCGTGAGGTACCGGAAGAACGACCGGAGCGCCGCCAGGTGTCGGGTCACGCTTGCCCTCTCATGGCCCGTCCTGGAGCGGGCACGGCCTTCGCGGATGCGCCTGCCGGACATGAGCCACGAGATGTATCGTCTCAGGAAGGCGCGGTCAACCCGGTCCAGCGACTCGACTTCCTGCTGCTCCAGCAGCTCGATGAGAGGATTCAGGTCATCCAAGTAGTTGCGCACGGTGAACTCGGAGAGGTTGCGCTCTCCGATCAGGTGCTCACGGTAGCCTTCGAGGTGCTCCCTCGCCTGCGCAGCGCCGGTGCTCAGACCGTCACCTCCACGCGCTCCTCTGCGGTCTCGGTCTCCGGCTCGCCTTCGGGCGCCGGGCCGCGGAAGCTGCAGGCCGTACACCGCGCGCCGTTTCGGCCGGACGCTAGCAGGAGCTCGCCGCACTCAGGGCACGGCTCCGTCAGGGGGCGCTGCGCGACCGTAAAGTCGCATGTTGGGTAGTTGGAGCAGCCGTAGAACACCCTGCCGCGCTTCTTCCCGCGCCTCTGGACCAGGTCGCCGCCGCAGCGCGGGCAGTTCACGCCCGTCGGCACCTGGTACGGTTTGCTGCTCCGGCACTCCGGGAAGCCGGTACACGACAGGAAACGCCCAAAGCGCCCCATCTTGACGGCCATGGGCTTCCCGCACTCCTCGCACTTCTGCTCGGTCAGCTCGTCGGCGACGGGCATACGCTCGACCTTCATGGCCTCCTCGACTGAGCGGCTGAAACCGCCGTAGAACTCGCCGAGGAACGGCACCCACTTCCGCTCTCCGCGGGCGATCTCGTCCAACTCGCCCTCCATCTGAGCGGTGAAGCCTGTGTCCATGATGTCCGGGAAGTTCCGGCGAAGCAGATCGCACACAGTAGCTCCTAGAGGGGTTATCCGGAAGCTGCCGTTGTTCTTGGACACGTACTCGCGGTCCTGGATGGTGGAGATGGTGGGGGCGTAGGTGCTTGGCCTCCCTATTCCCTGCTCCTCCAGCATCTTGATGAGCGATGCCTCCGTGTACCTGGGCGGAGGCTGGGTGAAGTGCTGATCTGGCTTCAGGCCCAGGCACTCCAGCGCGTCGTCTTTGCTGAGGTTGGGCAGCGTAGACTGCTCCCCATCCTCGGAGGCATCGTCGCGGTCTTCCATGTACAGGACGCGGAATCCCGGGAACCTCATCACACTGCCGCTGGCCCTGAACACGTAGGCGCGACCGGACTCGGCGCGGGCCTCGATCTCCACGGACGTGGAGTCGAGCACGGCGTCGGCCATCTGGCTGGCCGTCATGCGCTTCCAGATCAACTCGTACAGACGGAGCTGCTCCCTGGACAGGTGCGTGGCGATGGACTGCGGGTCGCGCTGGACGGACGTAGGCCGGATGGCCTCGTGGGCCTCCTGCGCACCCTTGCTCTTCTTGGCGTAGGTCCGGGGCGACCGCGGGGCGTAATCTGCGCCGTACCGCTTGCGCACGTAGGCCAGCGTCTCCTGCAGCGCGGATGATGCGACGTTGGTGGAGTCGGTCCGCATGTACGTGATGAGGCCCACGGAGCCTTCCTCGCCCACGGCCAGCCCTTCGTAGAGCTGCTGGGCCACGGCCATGGTCCTGCGGGCCGAGAACCGGAGCTTGCGCCATGCCTCCTGCTGAAGCGAGCTTGTAATGAAGGGGGCAGCGGGCCTCTGCTTCACCTGCCGCTTCTTGACCTGCGCCACCTGGTAGGATGCGCCCTTCAGGTCGGCCACCAGGCCCATTGCCTCCGCCTCTGCAGGGATGTCCAGCCTTCGCTTCTCGCCCGCAACGGAGTGGAGGCCGGCCTTGAACACGCCTGCCTTCTCGCTGCCTCCCTTGAGCTCGGCCTCAATCGTCCAGTACTCCCTGGGCACGAAGGCGTCGATCTCCTTCTCGCGGTCGGCCACGAGCCGCAGCGCCACCGATTGCACCCTGCCCGCGGAGAGCGACTTGGTGCGAGCGTAGTGGTGAACCACCTTCTGCCACAGCACTGGGCTGAGCTTGTAGCCCACCAGCCGGTCCAGGATGCGCCGCGTCTGCTGCGCGTTGACCAGGTTCTCGTCGATGTCGCGCGGGTGGTCAAAGGCCTCCCGGATCGCCTGCTCCGTGATCTCGTGGAATACCACGCGCTTCACGGTCTTGCCGCCAAGGCCCGCCGAGTGCAGCAGGTGCCAGGCTATGGCCTCACCTTCGCGGTCGGGGTCGGTGGCCAGGTAGATGTTGGAGGCGCCCTTCGACTTCTGGCGCACCTCCTTCACAACCTTCTCCTTGTCCTTGAGCACCTCATACTGGGGCTCAAAGTCGCTGTCCACGTCCACGCCCAGCTCGCGCGCGGGCAGGTCGCGCACGTGGCCCAGCGACGCAAGCACGGTGTAGTCGCTGCCGAGATAGCGTCCCACGGTGCGCGCCTTTGCGGGTGACTCAACTATTACAACGTTCTTCGACATATCTCCTCACGTGTTGGCTGTCTCATAGAGTGCGGGCGCCTCCCTAGTCCTGACGTAGTTCATGCCGCCCACCTGCTTCACAAGGCCCCTTATCTCCATCATAGTAAGCGAGCTGCTCACCGCGGCAACCGGAAGTCCGCAAGCCCGCTGGATCTCGTCGATGTGGACCGGCTCGTAGGTGATCCACGTGAGCAGCTGCGTCTCGCGGCCGTCCTGCGGCAGCACCGCCCTGAGCTCCATCTGCTGGCCCAGCGCCGAGAAGTTCAGCTCCGCCAGGATGTCGGCGTATCCGAGCACCATCTTGGCGCCGTCCTGTATCAAACGGTTGGACTCGCGGCTGGCCGGCGAGAGAATGCTGCCGGGCACGGCCATCACCTCCCGGTTCTGGTCGATGGCGTGCCTCACCGTCCACAGAGCGCCGCTGCCCTCGCCCGCCTCCACCACGAGCGTACCGGGCGTCAGCCCGCTCAGCAGGCGGTTGCGCCGCGGAAAGTTCTTGGCCTCCGGCCGTACGCCGGGAGGGTGCTCGCTCACCAGCGCGCCGTTGCGCTCGATCTCACGGGCCATGTTGGAGTGCTCGGGCGGGTAGACCGTGTCCAGCCCGCTGGCCAGGACTGCGACGGTGCGACCACCGGCGTCCAGCGCGGCTCGATGCGCCGTGCCGTCGATGCCGCGGGCAAGCCCGCTCACGACGGTGACGCCGTTCTTGGCCAGGTCCCACGCAATCTGGTGCGCCACCTCGCGACCGTAGGCCGTGGTCTTGCGAGTGCCCACGATGGTGACTGCGCGCTCATCCTCAGGCTCCAGTTCGCCCATCACGTAGAGCACGGGCGGGTACTCGTACACCTCGCGGAGCAGGCGCGGATAGCCCGGGTCGTGAATGGTAAAGACGTCGATGCCCAGTCGCGCCAGGCGGTCCATCTCGGCTTCCGGCGAGATGGACGAGCGGCGGGTGACGAGCGACCTGACGGACCGCGTGTCCAGGCCGGCCGCGACGAGCTCGTCGGAGGAGGCGCGCCATGCGCTCTCCATCGAGCCGAAGTAGCCCTCCAGGAGAGCGAACCTGGCCCTGCCAATGGAGGGAATGCGATTGAACGCCACCCAGTATCCGACTTCTTCTCTGCTTGTAGACATCGCCACACTAGCATAGCATAGGGCAGTCGGATGGCAAGAGGCCGCCGGCGCGCAGGCGGGAAGTAAGCGAGTGCGGCGCTAAACATGGCTACCGTGGGGAATGTGTCGCCTGGGGGTGGGACGAGGACTGTACCGGAGGCGCAGACTCTATACGCAGCTTCCACTATGGTTGAACGCTCTGACAATCCTTGACACATCTCAACCACGGGGAGATATACTAGCGCAGTGACGCCCCGGTCCGCTGAAGGAATGTGACTTGGGTACGATGACCAGATTGCAGGGGTAACGTGTTGGGAGAACCCAATTTCCAGAACCGGACACTTTTTCACGGAGACAATCTGAAGTTCCTCCGCGGCCTCAACTCCGAGTCAATCGACCTGATAGCGACTGACCCTCCGTTCAAGAAGGGGAGGGACTTCCACGCAACGCCAAATAGCTTAGCGGCCGGGGCCAGATTTCAAGATAGGTGGTCATGGGCGGATGACGTGGAACAGGCATGGATTGACCAAATTGAGGACGACTGGCCTGCCGTTCATGCCGTCATAGAGGCAACCAAGACAACGTATGGAGAGGATATGGCGGCCTTCCTGTGTTTTATGGGAGTACGGTTACTGGAGATGCACCGTATACTGCGGAGCGACGGGAGTATCTACCTGCACATCGACCCCACCGCGCATGCCTACGTTAAGATGCTGCTGGATGCAGTGTTTGGCAAGAGGAACTTCAGGAATGAGGTGGTGTGGAAAAGAACGGGATCGCATAATTCCACCGATGGTTACGGGCCAGTGCATGACGTCATCATGTATTACACCAAGGGAGACAACTACTGCTGGAATCAGATTCGCATTGCTCAAGATGAGTATATTGCACAACGCTATACCTATATTGATGAGCGTGGACGACGCTTCTACCCGGTTAGCTTGCTAGCGGCTGGAACTAGAAGAGGTTCTTCCGGAATGCCTTGGCGGGGGATAGATGTGACTGCCAAAGGCAATCACTGGAGATACACAATCGACCGCCTTGAAGAATTGGCCTACTAGGCGGGTGATATCTATTGGCCTACTAAAGGAAAGATGCCTCGTCTGAAGATGTATGCCGATAACGCCAAGGGGGCATTCTTGCAGGATTGGTGGAATGACATTCCGCCTATAAATTCACAAGGCAAGGAAGCGACAGGCTATCCCACTCAGAAGCCGCTCGCCCTCTATGAGCGGATAATTAAGGCCAGCAGTAGTCCGGGCGACTTCGTTCTGGACCCGTTTGCAGGATGTGCTACAACTCCGGTAGCCGCTGAGAGACTGGGCCGGCAGTGGATAGGCATGGACATTTGGGATAAGGCTCACGAGACGGTCATTCAACGACTCCAAAATGAGGGGTTAGCAGGGCCGGACGGCTCTACAGACAAGCTCTTCACTTTTGGACAGGTGCATTATGAGACAGAGCCGCCGCTGCGCACGGATGACGGAGGGGAAGCGGCGCCGTTCATACAGGTTACAGAACGATACGCCGAACCCGAAGGGCCACGCATGAGCCGGGCGGAAATGTATGACTACTTGCTAGCTCAACGTGGACCGAAGTGCCAGGGCTGTGACCGAGCATTTGATGATGCCCGTTACCTCGAACTAGATCACAATACTCCCCGCTCCGACGGCGGGCTGAATCATATCACCAATCGCATATTGCTTTGTGGGCCTTGCAACCGGGCCAAGAGCAACATCTATACGCTACCAGGTCTGAGGCGTCTGAACGCAAAGAACGGATGGATGGCCAAGTGAGCCCGAAAGTAACAGACCCGGAGGTCGCCCGAATGAGGGCTAAAGCGCTGAGGCGGCCCCGCTGCCTCTACGCCGCGTCCTCGCGCCAGCGGTAGTAGTCCACGAGGCGCCGGATAGCCCGCGCGGCCCGGCTGATGGTCGGGAACACGGCAAAGCCCTCCTTCACGCACTGCCGGTGCAGCTCCGCCGATGCCTTGAGCAGCTTGTCGTTGTCCGGGATGTAGTCGGCAATCACCAGTGCCACCGGCTTGCCCATCTCGCTGGCGATGGCGGCGGTGTGCTGCAGCATGCGGGTCTGCCGCGTGGGGCGTCGTGAGCGGCGCCCGTTGGGAGACACCGATGGCGCGATCCCGTTGATGACGGCGCTATAGCCCGGATCGCCGGCGATCATGCTGATAACGTCGTGGGGCGTCAGCTTGCTGCCCCCCATGATGGAGCCGTCCACGGGGTTGGTGACCCACGCCCCGAAGAATGGGTCCTTGTCCACTAGCTCCTCACGCACTGAGCCCGGAATGGGCAGCAGGTTCAGGCCCGCCTCCTCGCACTCGTCCGCGGACATGACGCCCTTGCCGCCGGTGCCGCCTCCCACAAGCAGGTTCACGCCCGTAGAGGCGGGCATTCGAGCGAAGGCCACCAGGGAGTCCAGCAGGTCCTCCATGCTCAGCGCGTTGACCACGCCCATCTGGCGGCACATGGCCTCCCACACCTCGTTGGCGCCCGCCAGTGAGCCGGTGTGCGACGACGCCATGTTGGTGCCGGCGCGAGTCCTGCCGCCCTTCAGCAGCACCACCGGCTTGCGCCGCGACGCATATCCGAGCGCACGGGCGAACCGTCGGCCGTCCTTGACGCCCTCGATGTACCCGCCGATGAGCTCGGTCTCGGGGTCGTCGGCCAGGTACTCCAGCAGGTCGGCCTCGTTGAGGTCGAGGGCGTTGCCGTAGCTGATCACCTTGCTGAAGCGGAGGCCCCGCACGGCGCCTACCGAGATCATCTCGCCTGCGTTGCCCCCGCTCTGCGAAATGATGCCGACGTTGCCATACTCCCAGGGGAACTCCCTGCCCCAGGCGATGCCCTCCTTGGGGTAGTAGAGACCCATGCAGTTTGGGCCAAGGATCCGCATTCCGGCGTCCCGAGCCTTGGCGAGCATGTCCCGCTCCATCTGGGCGCCCTCCTCGGAGCCGGTCTCGCTGAAGCGAGCGGTGAAGAAGTGGAGCGCCTTCACGCCCTTGCTCACGCAGTCGTCCACCAGGTCCAGGGCCGCGTTGTTGGGCACGGCGGAGACCACGTAGTCGACGGGGCCGGGCACGTCTCGCACCGAGGCGTACGTGGGTTCGCCCAGGATCTCCGTGGCCCTTCCATTGATGGGATAGACGGGTCCTGAGAAATGCTCCAGGACGTTCCTGAAGTAGGTGTGTCCGAACTTGTCCGGTGACTCCGACGCCCCGGCAACCGCTATGGAGCGGGGATGGAAGATATAGTCTAGCTCCGGGCCCATGTTCCCTCCGGCAAAGGGCTGAGACTAGGGGCTTGGTTCCTCAAGGACCACTCGTGCGTCCACCGCAACCAGCCCCTTGGGGTAGCAGAGGACGGGGTTGAGGTCCAGCTCTCTCACCTCCGGATGCTCCTCCAGGAAGCGAGACAGGCCGAGGATTACCTCCTCCAGGCTGTCCAGGTCGCAGGGCGGATACTGTCGATAGCCCTGCAGAAGCGGCAGGCCCTTGATCTCGCGGATCATGGCGCGGGCGTCACGCTGCTCCACCGGCACCAGCCGCATGGAGACGTCCCGCAGCATTTCGACGAGCACGCCTCCCAGACCAAACATGACCACGTGCCCGAACTGGGGGTCACGAGTGGCCCCAACGATCACCTCAACGCCGGGCTCCGCCATGCTCTGCACGGACACGCCCTCGATGGATGCCGTGGGCGCAGCAGCACGCGTGGAGGACATAATGGAGTCGTAGGCGGAGCTCACCTGGTCGGCCGTCTCCAGTCCCACCTTCACGCCGCCAACGTCGCTCTTGTGTGTCACGTCCGGCGAGACTACTTTCAGCACCCCGGGCAGGCCAATCTCCTCGGCGATTCGCACGGCCTCCTCACGGGAAGTGGCCAGGCGGGTGGTGACAACCGGGATGCCTGCCTCCTCCAGCAGCAGCTTGGACTCAACCTCGCTGAGCAGTGTTCGGCCGGCGCGGCGGGCTGCCTCGACGATACCTGCTGTGGTCATGCCATTTCACCCCCGGGAGCAGGCGTTTGGGACTTCACCGAGAGTAGCAATTCGCGATGGCGATGTCAACACGTGGCGCGGGCCGTGGGCGGTTATCTTGGCCCGTTCGTGCTGAACCTGTCGAAGTACGAGCGGGCCGTAGGACACTAGCGGATGGGCGCACGCCGTGGCTCATTCACGCCCTTCGACAAGCTCAGAGCCTGCCCCGTACTTGATACGGGGGTGAACGGGCGCGGAAGCGCCTAAGCCCACACCGCGGCAACCACGGCGTCCCGCGGGTTGGCTTCATCGAAGAGAATTACCGCGCACGCGCGGCCGGCCGTCAACTGCGCCGCAGGAATGCCGCGGGACACCGGCACGCCCTCCAGCCACGTGGCCAGGCTACCCGCCATCTGAACGGTCGCCGTGTAGGCCGTCGAGTCGAAGCTGCGCAGGCTTCCCTTTCGTATCTCCATAGCGGTCAGACTCCCCCCAGCGTCAGCACGTGGACGTATTCCGGCCGGTCGAGCCGGGAGTACCTTAGCTCCAGGCCCATAACGCGCCTTCTTGCCGTAGACAGGCCGGACGAGGCGTCGTTCACCTCGATGACGTCGTACAGCTCCTGGCCGCAGTTCACCGGCACTACGATCTCGCCGCCCAGTGCGTCATGCGCCTGGCGCCGCATCTCGGAACGGGCCCGGTCCAGGGCCTTCTGGGTCGTGTCCATGTTCAGGTCGTGCACCTGGAGGAGGCGCTCGAACACCTCCCCAACCTCTTCCCAGTCAAAGGCCTCCCCCAGGTGCGCCTTGCCGAAGACCTGAACCCTGTTGTACTCCTTCGCGCCGGACCGGTACCTGCCCCGAAGTATGGGGTGGTCTGCGCCGTAGACGTAGTTCGCTGCGTCAGCTTCGCCGAGCGCACGCAGGCGGCCCGCATGGCCGCTGAACTGCAGCACGACCGGCGCCTTCTCCAGCAGCCGCCGCACAGCACCTGCCGCTGTCTCTCCAGGGTGGATCGTGAATGACGGGCTCAGGGAGGATGCCTCCGTGCCCGCGCCTGCGATGGATGCCTGCAGCCCTCCCCTGGCCAGCATGAACCGCACGATGGCCGACAGGGTCTCGTCACCCGCCTCCCACGTGTACTGACGCCTCGCACGCCACGACTCCAGCGCCTGCCACGCGCTGCGGGCGTGAATGGCTAGCTCCGTCCTGCCTCCGAGCGAGCTGTGCTCGAATCCCTCGATCGAGAACGATGGCCCGCTCGACACCTCCCGGCCGGCCGCGGTCTCGTACCCCGGCGAGACGCTCACAGTCGACCCCAAGCGCAGCGGCTCGAGCGCGCCTTCACCGATGCTGCCGTAGCGTCCGTGGTCGTTTCGAAGCCTGATGACCGCTCCTCCACGCAGGGGCTCCTCACGGACTGTGAGGGCCACCACGTCCTCCGTCAGGTCCAGCATCGAGCCTCTGCGGTCGCCCCGCCAAACGCCGCCGGGCGTGCACAGCCACAGGTGAGATGCGGAGGACGCAATGGCCACGCCGTAGGTGGACGCGATATTGAGAGGCACGGGCTCACGCCACAGGTTGTCTGCGTAGGATAAGCCGGCCAGCCCGTGAGTGTGCGCCGACCGCTGGTAGTTGGACGCGCCGGTGTACCGCTCCACGAACGTGAGACGCATGACGTCCGCGCAGGCAAGGAACGGATGGTGAAACGAGACGCCGGAGCTCGACCTGGCAGTGCTCAACTCGCGAAGTGGTGACCAGGCGCCATCGGCCAGCGCTCCGCCGTCGCCGTGGACGCACGTCCATACCTTGGCGTCGCCGCTCGACTGCTCGGTTCCAGCAATGGCCAGGTTCCAGCCGCCGCGGTAGGCGCAGGCCATACCCGTGATGGACTCCACTCGCTCACCCCATGCCAGCGAGTTGGTCCAGTACTGGCCAAACTGCTTGATGAAGTAGACAACGTTGCTGGTGGGCGCATAGAAGAGGCCCAGCGTGCCACTGTCGTTGACACCGGCAGCTAGCCACGAAATGCGGCCCAGGTTTGGGTTGCGGACGATGATCGGCGAGCTCCACGACGCGCCGTAGTTGGTGCTCTCCAGCCTGTACACGGCCGTTCCTCTCGACTCCACGTAGAAGATGTTGAGCGTGGCGCCGCGGGCCGCCATGGCGACGTTAGCGGTCGACGAGACGGAGTTGAGCCGCGTCCACGACGTAAAGTCGCTCGCCGTGCCTGGACTGCTCACCCTCTGCACGTACAACCGGCTGTCGGACGGGTCAACGCGCACTCGTACCAGCGAGCTGTCGCCGGCGCATACGGCGGCGTGGTGGAAGTTGGCTTCATCGCCCCTGTAGACCTGTCGAAAGACCGGTCGAGCCACCCCTGCCGCCGAATCGGACACCGCAACGCGGACGTGCGGGACGGCGCTGCCGCTCCGTTGCGCCTGCAGCAGTGTGGACGTAAGGCTTCTCACGGCTGCCTCCTACGAACCTCGATCCTGCGTCCGCCCAAACGCAGGCCGCGCCGGCGTGTAGAGGCGCGCAGGCCTCACGCGGTTGCGGCTGCCGTGGACCGCCAGCCCCTTCACGAAGGAGTCCAGCCGGTTCTGTCCCCACGCGCGATACTGTTTCCAAACCTCCACGCCTCCGACGTTCACGCGGTTGATGGCATAGCTGGACCACTCGAGGGCGGCATAGCCGCTCGCTCCAACGGCGACCAGGTCCTCCAGCCCAGCCGGAATGGATGAGCCGGAGGCGTCCAGCGTGTGGAGCCGGCCGTAGTAGACGCGGACCAGGTCGCCCGAGCGAGGCGCCGGGTCTCCGAGCAGCGTAAGAGAGCCACTCCAGAGGCTAAAGGGCTGGTATGCGGGCGGAAAGAGCTCCACGGGATGCTCCACCACCTCCACGGTCACAAGGCCGGTGAGGGAGGCCAGGGACACCTCGCGGCCGCTTTCTCCTCCCGCCGTGAGCATGGCCGTGGCTTCCCGCCGGACCGAGAGGCTCAGCTGCCGCACCGCGTGGAGTATGTGCCGGTCCAGCTCGCGTCCGTCCAGCGCCGGCCGGCGGCTGCCTCGTCGTGGAGGTCTACTCGCACCCTGGTCCTCATCTCGGAAATGTTCACGCTGCGCCTCCCTGTACTCCCTCACCTGCGGGGCCGGACGTCACTGCCGCTCTAGTCCCGCACTCCCGTGAGCTTGCCCAGCTTGAGGGAGTTGAACACGGCGACGGACACGTACCACTTCACGCGGTTGCGTGTTGCGTCCTTGACCTCCAACGATCCCACGCGCTCCACCTGCAGGCCGCCCGGCCCCGTAAGGCCCGCCACACCGCCTTCGCCGTACTGGAGCGCGTAGACGGTGGAGCAGTCCGTGCTGGTTCCCACCGTCTTGGCGTCCGAAACCCAGTCGTTCACGCCCACCGGGATGCCGTCGTAGTACTGCACCATCTGGCCGAACTCGTTCCGGTCCGTCTCCAGCAGGCCGCTGCCCGTGCCGCGGGAAAGCGAGGTGAGCTTGCGCCGGCTCCGGCGGCTCATGAGGAGCATGTCGGGCTTGCCGGCCCTCACCTTGTCGACCAGCTCGTCCAGCTTCTCCAGCATCAGTGTGGCTCCGTTCGTACCCATCGCTACCGTCTGGGTGGCCACGGCCAGCTTGTCGATCCCGTCGAACGCCTTTGCGTCCGAGGTGGTGTCCCCGTTGATGAATGTGTCGTCGAACTTCTGCTGCACCGCCTTGGCCTTCAGCTGCACCACTGCCGCCTCCAGGTCCTGCACGTTTGAGCGGGTGGAGCGAAGGAAATTGTCCACGTCCGCGTCGCCGCCAAGGATCTTGAGCGTGGCCGTCTTTTGCGTGAAGGTCGGCGCAGACTCCGCCCAGGTGTCACCGACGTCATAGAACGCAGCGCTGGGGGCCGCGTTCTCCTGGTTGTAGGTCAGCCCGTTCCCCACTATCTCGATGAAGGGCATTGCCTGGAGCACGGGGCTCTCCTTGACGATGGTCTCGATGACCCCCGTGAGGAGGACGTCGTTCGAGAGTCTGCCCGCGTCCGTAATCGTTAGTGCCATGGTCCATCCACCCCCTGAGCCGAAATTGGGGCAAGGATAGAACGTCTGTGCGCCTGCGGGCAAGCGGCAGTTGGCGCACCTCTCAGCCGAACGCGCCCGCGCCGCCGCTCACATGTAGCCGGAAGTAACGGCCGAGGCGGCAGGCGTGGATGGCTCTTTCATGGGCGCGAGGCCTGCGAATCTAGTGAGGAATAGTGGATTCGTGATCCTGCCTGGGCGGTTTCGCGGTTAAAACCACCACGCCCGCTCATTTGCGTCCTGTCGGACGGCCCTGAGCGGGCGCGGACTATACCGTGCGAAGATTCCCGGGCGAATCTAGGGGAACGTCAGGTTCAGCGTCTCGACCTTCAGCTGCCTGCCGTTGTACTGCGCGGTCTCGTTGGCCTGGGTCTCGTTGCCGTTGGCGTTGATGTAGTGGAACGTGATCGTCTGGTTGTTAAGGGCATGGTCATTGGGGGCTACGAAAATATCGGAGTACCTTCCGTTGAAGACCTTGCCTTCCGGCCTTGCCCTGTCCGGGTTCGACTTCCACCACTGTATCCTTGCCTCCACAAAGGTGCCGTTGGGAGGCGTCTGGCCGTCGACGGTTATGGTGCCGCTGAACTGGTTGTAGAAGAGGGGGAACTGCGACCCCACCGGTGTGTTTACGGGCGTTGGCGTGGGTGTGGGAGCCGGCGTGGGCGTGGCCGTAGGAACAGGTGTAGCCGTGGGAACGGGAGTGGGTGTTTGGGTTGGCGTAGGTGTTGGAGTGGCGGTGGGCGTAGCCGTAGACGTGGCAGTAGGCGTTGGCGTGTGCGTAGGCGTTGGGATGGGGGTGAACGTGGGATACGGGGTATAGGTGGGAACAGGGGTATAGGTAGGAACGGGCGTGGGCGTTGGAATGGTCGTGGAGGTCGGATTGGGGGTGGGGACTTCCGTAGGTTCCAGCGTTGGCGTGGGATCTTCGCAGGCTAACAGCACCATCAGCACGAGCAGAATCGGCAGTATGTATAGTTTCCTCATTGGCATCCTCTCAAGAATTCCGGCAAAACATACCACAAGTTCTAAAGTTCAGCAAGCAAGTGTATGGGGTCAGGAGATATCGGACAAGGCCTCCTTTCTCGCTGCATTGGCGTTGAGCCAGTGGTGGTAGAACTGGTCTGGGGTCATGTACCCCAGGGCCTGATGGGGGCGCACCGTCTCGTATGAGTGGTTCCAGGCTAGGAGAGCCTGCTCCAGCCCGCCCAGATCAGCGGGAAGGTCCTCCACCTGGTAGCACTCCTCACTCGTCGGTGCGGAAGCTTCGCTCAATGCGCCCATTACCCCCGTATCCAGTACGGGGCAGGCTCTGGGTATAGTTGGGCAGGTTGAAGTAATGGGTCAACTGGAGTTCTGCAACCGCAGCTCCGAACTCCTTGAGGAACTCGCTTCCCCCGTCCGACTGTTTGGCATGGACCTGGAATGGGAACTCGGTCACCACCTGCCTCAAGAACTCTGCGCCATGGTGACTGGTAAGCCGTGGCGCCAGAGCCACCACCCTCTTCCTGGTGAAGTAGTCCACCGCCCCAAACTGGTACACCACCTTTCCATTTCCCAAGGTCACGTCCCCAAGGTCACGTGCTTGCTGTCCATTTGCACCAATGCCCCGGGCCTGTCCACCACCAACTCCCCAGGTCGTCGTAACCTCTTGTGTTGCCACCTGACCGCCTTCCGGGACTGCACTGCTTCACGAAGCACCCCTCGCACCTTTAGCCGGCCTATCACCCGGTCTATGCTCTTGGCCGAGAGCGTGATACCCTCCTCCGACAGCAGTACCCGCAGCTTCTCCCGTCCCCACCGGGGATACTGCTCCCTCACAGCCCGTATCTTCTCCACCACCTCCAGGGGCGTCTGAGGTTGCCTCACCCTCCTGGGTCTCCTGCTCTTTGGCTCAAGCCCTCCCATCCCACCTGAGCTGTACGCTCGTACCCACCGGCTTATAGTGTCAGGGCTGTACCCAAAGTGACGGGCTGTCAACCTTACTTTCCCTTCGTGTCCGTCACACCAACTCACTACTCTCAATCGGCGTTTGGCTTCCGTTGAGGGCTCCGCCGGGAACCATGCCAATCTCGCCACTCCCGGCAGTATCGCCCCATATACGCTCATCTTGACACCAGCATACCGCCCTTTCATATCTCTCGCTGGTGTCCGACATCTTTCTGACCCTAATCAGCGTGGGGCGGGAACTCGGCTACGCGGCCGGACAGGAAGCACCTGCGCCGGTTGCTGGACTGAACACGGGGAGTTGGCGTCTTCTATATCTGCAGCCTGCCGTCAATGAGGTCACGGGCGCATCTGTATTGCCAGTTGGTTCCACCCTTGCCCTCGTATCTCACGGGCATGCACCCGGGAACATCCGGGGGATCGTTGGTGGTGAAGAACACCAGCTTATCGCAGTCGAGAGATTCAGTCAGCTTGCAGAACAACTGCAGGTAGTCTTTTCCGGCGATGCAGACAACGGGGCCCTCTATGGCCTCCTGAATCTCCGCCAAGGCGTTGAAGTCCCTGAAGCCGGTGTCACGACCGTAGTCCCGTCTTTCCGCGACCGGCGCCAGGCTGGAAAAGGTGATGTCGTATTGCGGTGTGAGGTAGTCAGACCGAATGAGTCCCCAGCCGGCCGAGAGGATGAAGACGTTCTCCGGCGCGAACTCCCCGACCAGATCGCGATAGATCCGGTTCTTGTATAGCTGGAACGCGGGCAGAAGGTTGTGGGGGTTGCTGCCGGTGCGCCTATGCTCTTCGTTGTATCCTGCCAGCCTATCTCTCCAGGTCACGCCGGAGGCGGACTGAGCGTCTGGACACGCGTAGTTCACGTTGGGGTCGACCCGCGACTCCTCCATCAGGTCAGGGTGCGCCACGAACTCGACCGGCTTGCCGTCCGACGTCCGCAGCCTGCCGGCGCTCGGGGCCTTGCTTCCCGCGCATGATATGACGACGATCATCTGCGTACCTCCATCCGTTGCACCGGGGACTCCAAATGGCCATTGGGTTTCTGTTCGTATTTCCTAAAATCGTGCTGAGCGTTCCCCTCCGCTTGGATCAGGAGTACCTACTCCACAACCGGGTAGTAGTTCTCACCCCACGGCTCATCCGGGTCGTCCATCATGACGCTAACGAAGCATGGGACCAAGAAGGCCATGATCTCGGCGCCGTCGTCCACCTGCTTGCGATTGAGGCTGCTGTTCCAGGTGGCGCCCCCGTGCAGGATCTGGTTCCTCAGCACGTAGAGACGATCGAACAGCTTTTCCAGCAGAAGGTCGGTCCTTTGACCGGCGCGAGCCTGGTTTATTGCCTGCATGTCGCTTCGAAGCCGACTTTCCCAGTTGTCGAAACCCGGGACGCCGTTTACGTGCTTCCAGAACGGCTCGTACACGTACTGGTTGTCCAGCATGTCATTAACCGGCCCTGGGAGCTGTTCCCAGATGGCGTTTTGGATCGACCCATGACCGTCAAGTCTCAGGATCTTGTCGAAGTAGTCTGAGAAGAGGGCCCTCGCGGATACCTCAGCTGCGTGCTCCGTATCCGCCGCGTACGCGGCGTTGAAGGCGATCCAGTAACAGGTGAATGCAACGTCCGGGTCGCCGTCGACGCCAGCCATCTCAGCGCGCTGGGTCCAGCCGATGGCGCGGTGCACTCTCAGCCGCAGGTTGTTGGGGTAGACGTAACCCGCGGACTCTTCGCGTTGCAAGAGGTAGTCGCCGCTGAGACGGCCGGAAGGGTTGGAGTTCATGATGATTTCCGGTCTAGTGGGAGATAACCCAAGAGCCGTGTCTGGGTTGGCTTACGTTAACGCAACGTCGTCGGGTGCCTGGAGCAACTTCGATTGCAGGCCCAACTGCGGAAGAGGGAGAATTACGGGAGCGCTACTCCCCGGACGCTGCGTCTAGTCCAGGCGCAGGCCCATCTCGCGGAGGAAGCTCTCCACGCCGGGCGCCAGCGGAGGCGACTCCTCCTGCTCCGGCTCCTCCTGCTGATCGTCGTAGTACTCCTCCAGCTTCGACACGAGCGCCTTGACCTGGAGGTTCTTCTCCACACGATTGCCCACGTCTACGTACTGGCTCGCTCCCAGGTCCGCCTCCACAAGGTGGGACGGCAGGTCGTAGAGCGCGCACAGCACCTCCATCAGGCGGGCCGTCCCCTGAAAGTCCTCGTCCAGGCTCAGGTAGTGGGGAAGGTGCACCATGAAGTTGATCATCTCCGTGCCCAGCTTCTCCAGCTCATCGGTCAGCGAGTTCATGATGCTCGTCGGACCCTGGTAGCCGCCGGTGGACCGGCGAGGGGTGATGAGCCCGGCCATCTGCGGCATGTTCTCCAGCTCCGGAGAGCCCGTGATTCGCAATCGCCGGGTGTGAGGCACTGCGTTGTACATCCCGCTGATGCGGCAATACCGCTTGACGTCCAGCACCTTGAGCAGCTCCACCACGGACTTCACGTACCTCTCCGCGAAGGCGTGAGGCTCCATGAGATGTATAAACAGGAAGTCTGGGCCCTCTTCCTGCAGGGCGTAGTAGACGTTGGTGTTGGGCACCACGATCACCCGTTCCCCCTCCACGAACTTCGACGTTGGTCTATATCGCGTGAAGTCGAAGAAGCTTCCCGGCCTGTGAAGCTTTCCGAGTTCTTGGGCGCCGAAGTGGTTCTCCAGTCGCTCCAGGGCCAGGGTACCCACGCTGCCCGCGTCCACCCAGGGATGAAGCAGGGCGATGGCGTGGAGGTTGTTGAACTCGGGGATGGGATCATTTAGCTGAAATGCGCCAATTCTCATGGGCCTATTGTCCCACAATTGCGCTGATTTGGCAATCCGACGCACCCATCCGGCCGCCAAACGCCGTGACGGGCTCCCGGAGCGTCAACAAACCCCGCCGTACGCTATTGACTCGCATGGTTTTCGATGGTAGACTCCGGTCCGTAAACTGCATTCTATCAGGCATGGAATGCTACGACGCGGCTCGGAAGGTCCTTCCCGGGGTTCTGGGCATCGATTAATCGGTCGACCAAGCGACCCAGAATTCACTGAGGAGGACCCATCGGTTTGAGTGACAAGAACCTGGTTTGCAGAGAGTGTGGAGCCGAGTTCCTGTTCACCGAAGGCGAACAGGACTTTTACCAGAAGCGAGGACTTCTCAACGAACCCAGCCGCTGCCCCGAGTGCCGCGCGTCTCGGCGACGGTCCCGAAGTAGCGAGGACGGCGCGCCTCGCGCGATGCACGCCATAGTATGCGCCTCCTGCGGCCGCGACGCGGAAGTGCCCTTTCAGCCCAGGCTGGGAAGGCCCGTGTACTGTAGCGACTGCTTCACCGCCGAACGCGCAGTACGGTAGCCCTCCCGCCCGCTACACCCTACGCCGCATACTGCACGGGGGCCGGTCCCGGTCCGTCGGACGCGGCCCCCGGTTTGGGCAGGTTGGCAGCGCATTTCAGGGCGCTCCGGCCGGTTGTCCGTTCCTCCCGTGAATTCATCGGCTGAGCACAACGCGCCCGGCATTCGCGCGACGGCCCCTTCCTCATCCTCTCCTCTCGTCGCGGCCATCCAATCAGCCGGCGGTTTACTGCCCGCGCGACCTGTGATATAATCCCGCCGAGAAGAGAATAGAGAAAGGTCATAGTCGTAGATGCTGGGGACAGATACCAAGCAGGACCTCATCAGGGAGTACCAAGCTAGGGAAGGTGACACCGGCTCCACAGGTGTGCAGATTGCTATCCTGACGCAGAGGATCAACCACCTGAGCAGCCACCTGAGGGTGCACCGCAAAGACTTCCATTGTCTCCGTGGGCTGCTCAAGTTGGTGGGCAAGCGCCGACGTCTCCTCCGTTACCTCTTGAAGGAAGACAGCGCCCGCTACCTGGAGATAACCTCCAGCCTTGGCATTCGCAGATAGCGCCCGCTCATAGGGCGCTCTTTCTTTGTTCTCCCCATGTTTCTCACAAAATATGAGGAGGATAAGAACACATTGATTCACACAGCTAGCGGAGAGATCGCCGGTCGTATGCTCACCATCGAGACCGGCAAGCTGGCCAACCAGGCCGGCGGCTCCGTGACAGTCCGATATGGTGACACCATCCTGCTGGTCACGGCCTGCACCGCGCCCAACCCCAGGGAAGGCGTGGACTTCCTGCCCCTGACCATCGACTACGAAGAGCGCCTGTATGCCGCCGGCAAGATTCCGGGCAGCTTCTTCCGCAGAGAGGGCCGCCCCACGGAGGTGGCAACCCTCGCAGCACGCCTCACCGACCGCCCTCTGCGTCCCCTGTTCCCGAAGGGTTTCCACAACGAGATCCAGGTAATCGTCACGGTGATGTCCGCAGACCAGGAGAACGACCCCGACGTCCTGGGCATCATCGGCGCATCCTCCGCCCTCTGCCTGTCCGAGATCCCGTTCGACGGGCCCGTGGCCGCAACGAGGCTCGGATACATCGACGGCGAGTTGGTCGTCAATCCCACGTTCGCACAGCTGGAGGAGAGCAAGCTGGACCTGGTCGTGGCCGGCACCAGCGATGCGATCGCCATGGTTGAGGCAGGCGCCAACGAGGTGCCTGAGGAAGTCATCATCAGCGCGGTCAAGCTCGGACAGGAGACGAACCAGGCCATCATCGGCTTCCAACGAGAGCTGATGGCCGTTGCCTCCAAGCCCAAGATGACGCCGAACATCGAACCCGCCGCAGGCGATGACCTGGTTGACAAGGTGGGTTCCATGGTGGACGGCCGCCTGCACTCCACGATCTTCTCCGGCAGGGAGAAGGGCGAGCGCGACGGCGCCCTGGACGAGCTGAGCCGCGAGGTGGCCACACAGCTCGCAGACGACCACTCCTCGCAGACAGTGCGCTCCGCATTCGATGCGCTGCTCAAGCGAGAGGTGCGCTCAGGAATCGTCCGCAGCGGCCTCCGCCCGGACGGCCGCGCCCCCGGGCAGATTCGCCCCATCACCTGCGAGACCTCCATCCTCCCGCGGACTCACGGCACCGGCCTCTTCACCCGCGGACAGACCCAGGTCCTCACGATTGCCACCCTCGGCTCCATGGCTGAGAACCAGAAGCTGGACACCATCAATCCGGAGGACTCGAAGCGATACCTCCACCACTACAACTTCCCTCCTTACTCAGTCGGTGAGGTCCGGCGCGTTGGAGGCCCGGGCCGCAGGGAGATAGGCCACGGCGCCCTCGCAGAGCGCGCCCTGCTTCCCGTCGTGCCAAGCGAGGAGGAGTTCCCGTACACCATCCGCCTGGTGTCCGAGTCGCTGGGCTCCAACGGCAGCACCTCCATGGCCAGCGTTTGCGGCAGCACCCTGGCGCTGATGGACGCCGGCGTGCCTCTCCGAGCGCCCGTCGCCGGTGTGGCAATGGGCCTCGTGATGATGGAGGACGGCGGCTACGTCATCCTGACGGACATCCAGGGCGTGGAGGATGCCCTCGGCGACATGGACTTCAAGGTGGCCGGCACCTCTCAGGGCATCACCGCCCTCCAGATGGACATCAAGGTGAAGGGAATCACCTACGGCATCATGGAGGAGGCGCTCACCCAGGCGCGAGAGGCGCGCATCTTCGTGCTGGGGCGGATCACCGAGACGCTGTCCGCGCCTCGGGAGGACCTGAGCCCCTACGCCCCGCGGATGCTCAGGCTCTCCATACCTGTCGAGAAGATCGGCGCCGTTATAGGCCCCGGCGGCAAGACCATCCGGTCCATCATCGAGGAGACCAAGACCACCATCAACGTGGACAACGACGGCAAGGTTACCATCGGTTCCACAAGCCAGGAGGCCGCGCAGCGGGCGGTGGAGCGCATCGAGCTGCTGACCAAGGAGGCCGAGGTAGGAGCCATATACACCGGCAAGGTTGTGCGCCTCATGAACTTCGGCGCTTTCGTGGAGATCCTGCCCGGCAAGGACGGGCTGGTGCACATAAGCGAGCTCTCGACCGAGCGCGTGGAGTCCGTGGAGGACGTAGTGAAGGTTGGTGACGAGATCACCGTCATGGTCAGGGAGATCGACTCGATGGGTCGCATCAACCTGTCCCGCCGCGCCCTGCTCCAGGATGCGGGCGGCGACGGGCAGCCAGCGCCCAGCGCTGCAGAGTCGAGGCCGCCTCGATTCGACAGGCCCCGGCGCGACAATGACAGGCCCGGCGGCAGTCGCGGGCCGCGGAGCAACTCAGGGCCATCCAACAACTCGCAGGGAGGCAGACGGCCTCCGTTCAGGCCGTCCCGCTAGGACGGCGACCACCCGAGAGGTGAGGTACAGGAGATGGCGCCGATAACTGTCCTTGTACACGGTGTGATGGGAAAGATGGGCAGAGAGGTCTTGGCCGCGGTGTGCCGCGAGCCGGACCTGGAACCGGTAGCCAGCGTCGACCGCGCCGCCGGCGAGGAGTACCTGCCGCTGCCAGACGGCTCCGGCAGCATTCCCGTATCGCCGGACCTGGCCGCCATCCTGGACGCGCACAGGCCGCAGGTCATGGTGGACTTCACCAACGCGGAGGCATCGCTGGCGGCCTGCCGAGTGGCGGCCGCACACGGCGTCAACCTGGTCGTCGGCACCACGGGCCACAACGAGGACTCAGTGCGTGAACTGGACGCCCTGGCCCGCGAGCACGGCATCGGCGCCTTTCTTGCGCCCAACTTCGCCATCGGCGCCGTGCTGCTCATGCACCTCGTCCGCGGCCTGGGTCGCTACTTCGACTACGTGGACATCGTGGAGGCCCACCACGAGGCCAAGATCGACTCGCCCTCCGGCACAGCGATCGCGCTGGCGCGCAACCTGCGCGAGGGCCGCGACGGCGCGTTCACACGCCCCGCTCCGGAGAGGGAGCCCGTGGAGGGCACGCGCGGCGGCGACGTGGACGGCGTCTCGGTCCACAGCATGCGAATGCCCGGCAGGATGGCCCACCACGAAGTGGTCCTTGGCACGCAGGGGCAGACCCTCAGCCTTCGCCACGACACCATCAACCGCGAGTGCTACATGCCTGGCGTCACACTGGCCATCAGAGAGGTCGTGAAGACGCCGGGGCTGACCGTGGGCCTGGACAAGCTGCTGGGGCTGTAGATACCAAGCCGACGCGGGCAGATTCTACTTTAACTCATTGGTTGCGGGGCTATCCGAAAGTCGTCTTAGCCGTCCCTCTCCTGACTGCGCTTGGCTGTAGTCTACGCCGCGGAGCCCGTTGTCACGCTCCGCGCTTGTCATTCCGCCTCTGCGCGTATAGTATTGGGGATGCTAATCTTTCGACTCAGGTGGAGACATGGGCTTTCGTGTTGCAATAGTCGGCGCTACCGGACTGGTGGGAAGCGAGTTCCTGCGGGTGCTCGAACAGAGGGCATTCCCCATCGACTCTCTGAAGCTGTTCGCTTCGGACCGCTCCGCCGGTAAGCGTCTCACCTTCATGGGCCAGGAGCTTGAGGTGGAGGAGACCACCGAGGACTCGTTCAATGGCATCGACATCGCGCTGTTCTCCGCCGGCGGCGACATCAGCCGCCGCTTCTCCCCCGCGGCCGCCCGCGCAGGCGCAGTGGTGATCGACAACAGCTCCGCCTTCCGCATGGACCCGCAGGTCCCGCTTGTGGTGCCTGAGGTCAATCCGGAAGACGTACAGGACCACCGCGGCATCATCGCAAACCCCAACTGCTCCACCATCCAGATGGTGGTTGCCCTCAACCCCATTCACAAGGTGAACCCCATTCAGCGTATCATCGTCTCCACGTACCAGGCCGTGTCGGGCACCGGCAGCGCCGCCGTGGACGAGTTGCGCGGGCAAATCTACGACTCAGTCCAGGGCGGAATGGGCGAGGTCACTCCGAAGGCCTACCCTCACCCAATCGCCTTCAACGCGCTCCCATTTGTCGAGAGCTTCATGGACAACGACTACACCACCGAGGAGTGGAAGATGGTCCTGGAGACGCGCAAGATCATGCACGAGCAGGACATGCCGGTCTGCGCCACCTGCGTGCGCGTTCCGGTGTACGTGAGCCACGGCGAGTCCGTCAACGTGGAGCTGAGCCGGCCCATGTCCGCCGTCGAGGCACGCGAGATCCTCGCCCGCGCGCCCGGCGTCGCCGTGCAGGACGATCCGAGATCGCATCGCTACCCATTGCCCATCTACGCAGAGGGCACCGACGACGTCTTTGTGGGCCGCATACGGGAGGACGTGTCTCACCCCAGCGGCCTGGCCATGTGGATCGTGGCTGACAACCTGCGGAAGGGCGCCGCTCTGAACGCCGTGCAGATAGCCGAAGTCGTGGTGAAGGAAGAGGTTTTATCCCCATCCGCTAGGAGGTAGGAAATATGGTCAACGTCGGCAGGCTCATTACGGCAATGGTCACTCCCTTCGATGCGCAGGGCGATGTGGACTTCGCCCAGGCCAGGAGACTTTCTTCCGCCCTGCTCGAATCCGGAAGCGACGGGCTGGTGGTCTCAGGCACCACCGGGGAGTCGCCGACACTTACGGCCGAAGAGAAGCTCCGCCTATTCCGCGAGGTCAAGTCGGAGATAGGCGACCGCGGGGCGGTCGTGGCCGGAACCGGCAACTACAGCACCGCCGAGAGCATCGAGCTCACCCGCGAGGCCGAGAAGGCGGGCGCGGACGCCGCGCTGCTGGTAGTACCCTACTACAACAAGCCAACCCAGGAGGGACTGTACCTTCACTTTCGCGCGATAGCGGAGAGTACCGGCCTTCCCTGCGTCCTCTACAACGTGCCCAGCCGCACGATAACAAGCCTCTCGTGGGAGACCACGCTTCGCCTCGCTGAGATCGACAACATCGTCGGCGTCAAGGAGGCCAGCGGTGACTTCGACCAGATCGCGCGCATCATTTCCGGCGCGCCGGACGGCTTCCGCGTGTGGAGCGGCAATGACAGCGACACATTCGGCATCATGGCGATGGGCGGGTACGGCGTGGTAAGCGTAGCATCGCATCTCGTGGGCCGTCAGATCAAGTGCATGATGGACGCGACAGTGGACGGAAGGACGGCGGAGGCCGCCGCAGAACACCTCAGACTGACTCCCATCTTCAAGGGGCTGTTCATTGTGTCCAACCCCATACCCGTGAAGTTCGGGCTGAACGAGGCGGGCTTCAACGTCGGCGCCCCTAGGCTGCCCCTGACTGTGCCGGACGAGCGGACGGCTCAGCAGCTGCGGGCCATGATGGAGGCGTATTCGGTCGACCTGCCAGTGGCCGCCGGCGCATAGAGCCACCCCATTTTCCTACACGGCGCGAGCATCAGAACCCGATCCCCGCTATCGGTGCGCACGGGTGCCCGGTAGTCCGTTTCTCCCTGGAACCGTCGAACCGTCGTATGGCTACACTCAAAACGCAGCGCCCCCCGGACTCCGTGATGGTCAGGGTCCACGAGATTGCCCTGAAGGGCAAGAACCGCCCGCTTTTCTTCCAGAGGCTGGAGCGCAACCTCAGGCTGGCATTGCGAGGAACGGCGGTGCAGCGCGTGGTGCGTAGGCATCTCGGCGTGGAGGTCTCGCCGGTGCCGGACTCGGCCTGGCCTGAGGTCGCCGAGCGTATCGGCCGGGTCTTCGGGGTGGTCAAGTTCTACCGGTGCCGCAAGATCCCCCGCTCGCTGGAAGCCATAGAGGCGGCCCTGGTGAGCGAAACCGAAGGTCTCGAATTCGAGACCTTCCGCATCACGGCCAAGCGTTCTGACAAAGCGTTCCCGCTAACCTCGCTAGAGATCAACCGCAGGCTGGGGGGATTCGTGGAGCGCCTGACCGGCGCGCGCGTGAGTTTGCGCGAGCCGGACGTGAATTTCTTTGTGGAGGTCACGCCGCACGAGACGCTGGTATACCTCCGCGAGATGACCGGACCGGGCGGGCTGCCCGTAGGCTCCGGCGGCCGCGTCGCCGCGCTCCTGTCGGGCGGCATCGATTCCCCCGTAGCGGCGTGGCGCATGATGAAGCGGGGCTGCCAGGTCGCCTTCGTGCACTTCCACAGCTTTCCGCTGGTGGACGGCTCATCCAGGGAGAAAGCACTGGAGATCGCAGAGCTCCTGAGCAAGTTCCAGTTCCGCTCCACGCTGTTCCTCGTGCCGTTTGCGGACGTGCAGCGCGAGATAATTCTGTCGGTGCCTCCACCCTACCGCGTGGTGGTATACCGGCGGTTCATGACCCGCATCGCAGAGGTGATCGCGAATGAGATCGGCGCCGGAGCGCTCGTGACCGGCGAGAGCCTGGGCCAGGTGGGTTCGCAAACGCTCGAAAACCTCGTCACGGTGCGAAGCGTCACCACGCTCCCCGTTCTCAGCCCGCTCATCGGCATGGACAAGCAGGAGATAATCGACGAGGCGCGCAGGCTTGGTACCTTCCCCATCTCGATCCTGCCTGACGAGGATTGCTGCTCCCTGTTCACGCCGCGCCATCCTGCAACTCGCACCAACGCCGCAGACGTTGAGCGGCTGGAGTCGGCGCTTGACGTGCCCGCGCTGGTCGCGAGGGCGGTGGAACAGGCAGAGGTCCGGCGCGTTACGGCGTCCGGCGCCTCTCCTCGGCCGGCCCACGCGGTCCGCCTGGCGCAGAGATGACGATCGAGGTGCTTTCGTGGTCAGCGGTGACAAGCAGGGCACAAATGCCGGATAATGGTACGTGACGCGAGCGTGCCGCAAGATGGCGCGAGCGCGCCAGGAATAGATTAGATGACAACCAAAGCCCCAGATATGCGCAAGGTGGTCCTGCCCGTGGAGGGCATGACCTGCGCCGCGTGCGTCTCCCACGTAGAGGGGGCGCTCAAGGAAGTCGCAGGCGTGGTCTCGGCCAGTGTTAACCTGGCCACCGAGGAGGCCGCCGTCGAGTTCGACGGTGGTCGAGCGTCGCTCACGGACCTCATTGGCGCCGTGGACGACTCCGGGTACCGCACCGGCCTTGCCAGCATAACGCTCAACGTGGGCGGCATGACCTGCGCTTCCTGCGTGATACACGTTGAGCACGCCCTGCGCGACATCGAGGGCGTCCTGGCTGTCAACGTCAACCTTGCGTCCGAGCAGGCCGCGGTGGAGTACCTGCCGGGCTTGGCCGCGCTGCCGGAGATGCGCCACGCCGTGAGCGACGCCGGCTACTCAGTGGATGGCGTGGCAGGGGACGAGGCCGGCCACGACGCCGAACGACTGGCCCGCACCCGCGAGATCGCCAGGCTGCGGCAACGGATGCTGGTGGCGTCCACACTTGGCGTGGTCATCTTCCTGGGCAGCTTCCGCGAGCTGTTCCCCTGGGTGCCGTCTTTCCTCCAGAGCTGGTACACGCTATGGGCGCTGGCCACCCCTGTGCAGTTGTGGGCCGGCTGGCAGTTTTATCAGGGTGCGTGGGGTGGACTGAAGCACCGCACCGCCAACATGAACACCCTCATCGCCGTGGGCACCAGCGTAGCGTACGCGTTCAGCGCGGCAGCCACGCTATTCCCAGACGCGCTCAGCGTGGAGCAGGCCGATGCAAAGGTCTACTTTGATACGGCGGCCATCATCATTTCGCTCATCCTGTTCGGGCGCTACCTGGAGGCCCGGGCGAAGGGCCGCACCTCCGAGGCCATTCGCAAGCTGATGGGCCTTCAGCCCAGGTACGCTACCCTCTTGCGCGACGGCGCCGAGGTGAGCGTACCCGTGGAGGACGTAGTCCCCGGCGACCTGGTGGTGGTTCGGCCCGGCGAGAGGCTTCCCGTAGACGGCGTCGTGGTGCAGGGCACCTCGTCCGTGGACGAGTCGATGCTGACCGGGGAGAGCGTTCCCGTGGAGAAGACCGTCGACTCACCCGCGTACGGAGCCACGCTGAACGGCACCGGCAGCTTCCACCTGGGCGCGACCAGGGTAGGCGCGGCCACCGCGCTGGCCGGCATCATCCGGCTTGTGCAGGACGCGCAGGGCTCCAAGGCGCCGATCCAGCGGCTGGCGGACGTGGTTTCCGGGTGGTTCGTGCAGGTGGTGATTGGCATAGCTGTGGTCACGTTCCTGGTGTGGCTTCTAGCCGGGCCGTCGCCCGCGTACATCTACGCCCTCCTCAACATGGTTGCCGTTCTGGTCATCGCCTGTCCGTGCGCGCTGGGTCTCGCCACACCCACGGCCATCATGGCCGGCACCGGCAAGGGCGCGGAGCGTGGAATCCTTATACGCAGCGCCGAATCACTGGAGACGGCCCACCGCGTGGACACCGTCGTACTGGACAAGACCGGAACGCTCACGCTGGGCCGACCCAGGGTCACGGAGGTATCGGCTTCCGGCGTGTCCGAGGAGCGACTGCTAACACTTGCGGCGTCCGCGGAGCGCGGCTCCGAGCACCCACTGCGGGACGCGATCCTGGCCGCAGCGTACGAGCGCGGCCTCTCGCTCGAAGAGGTCCGCGACTTCCAGGCCATCCCCGGCCGCGGCATCCGCGCCCTCGTGGCCGGTGAGCCCGTCGCACTGGGCAACCTGGCCCTGATGCGTGAGCTGGACTGCGACCTCAACGGGCTGGAGCCCGAGGAAGCCCGCCTATCCTCAATGGGCAGGACGCCCGTGTTCGTTGCGCTCGACCGCAGGGCCGTCGGCGTCATAGCCGTTGCGGACTCGCCGAGGCCGGAGGCCGCCGAGGTGGTTCGCTCCCTGCGCGGCATGGGCCTTGAGGTGGTCATGCTTACCGGCGACAACCGCCGCACTGCGGAGGCCATCGCCGCGGACGTGGGCATCGAGCGCGTGGTGGCCGACGTCCTGCCGGGCGGCAAGGCGAGCGCCATTCGCGAGTTGCAGGAAGCCGGCGCCACGGTGGCCATGGTGGGCGACGGCATCAACGACGCCCCCGCGCTGGCACAGGCCCACGTGGGAATTGCCATAGGCGCCGGCACGGACGTAGCAATGGAGGCCGCGGACATAACGCTGGTTCGGGACAACCTGCACGGAATCGCGTCTTCCCTGGACCTCAGCAGGGCCACCATGCGAGTCATTCGCCAGAATCTGTTCTGGGCGTTCTTCTACAACACGGCACTGATTCCAGTGGCGGCGGGAGTGCTCTACCCATTCTTCACCGGCGGTGTGCCCGAGGCGTTGCAGCCGCTCCTGGGCGACCACGGCTTCCTCAACCCCATGATGGCTGCCGCGGCGATGGCCCTCAGCTCCTTCAGCGTGGTGAGCAACTCCCTCAGGCTGCAGCGCTACAAGGGATCTGGAAATCGAAGACCGGAGGTCGCGTCATGAGGATACCTCTACTGAGCAGAGGCCGCGGCGACAAGGCAACCGACCCGGTGTGCAGCATGGAGGTGGAGATGAAGTCTCCCCCCGGAGGCACACACGACCACGAGGGGCAGACCTACTACTTCTGCGGGCCGGGCTGCCGCGTCGCCTTTTCGCGGGAGCCGGAGGCGTACCTGTCCGGCGAAAAGCGTATCGAGATGTAGGCGGGGTGGTACTCCGGCTCGCTCAAATGGTTCGACACGCTCACCCCCGTATCGGGTACGGGGCAGGCTATGAGCGGACCAGGCGCCGGCGGCCTTGCGGCAGTGTGCCGCGCCAATGTAACATTCGCAGCATGACGCCTATCCAAGCTCCATGCTCGCGCGCGGATGCCCGCCTGATCTCATCCCCACCACCTCAGACTCGACTGCACACGCCGCACGGGCTGCGAGTCACGTCTCCTTAGGGGCCTCCTTGCCACCCTTGAGAAAGGCCGCCCTCGCGCTCCTGCTCATCCTGCCCATGATGGCCCTGTGGCTCGCCGCGCTTGAGGCGCCGGCCGGAGCCAACGGCCAGACCGTATCGATCCTCGACACAACTGAGGGTCCCTACCGCGTGCAGGTCAGGGTTTCGCCGCCGACGCCACGCGTGGGAAGCCTGCACATGTCCGTGGTGCTGGAGTCGCGGGACGATCTGCTGCCGGTCAATGACGCGTCTGTGTGGGTACGCGCGATCGGCCCAGCTCCGGACTCGCTGATGGTGGGGCCGGTCAACGCCGAGCCCACGACCGCGTTCCTCAACTGGTACGACCTGAACCTCGCACTGCCTCAGGAGGGCGAGTGGAGCTTCGCGCTGGACATATCCCAGGGCGAGGACTCGACCATAGTTGAGTTCCCCGTGCTGGTGAGTTCCGGCAGCGTAAACTGGGGAGTTGTGGTGGTGTTCATCGCCGCGCTGCCCCTCCTGGTGTCCGCGGTCTGGTACTTCAGGCGTGCGACTGCTGGTAGATCTGCGCGGAGGCCGGCACGGCGGAAACGCTGAGGGAGAAGCGATAAGTCTCCTTGCGAGCGTGACCCGGTGGGCGCCGCGAGCGCTGTTCATGGCCACGCCAGCTACGCTCGTGGCATTGCCTGCCTTTGCTCACGGCTTCGGCGAGCGGTACTCACTGCCCGCGCCGCCGGAGGACTACCTGGCCGGCGCCGAGGTCGCCGTGGCCTTCTCCTTCGCCCTCATGGGGCCGTTCGTGGGGAGCACGCCGGGCACCCGCTCTACTTGGTTGGTCAGCGTGGGAACGAATCCAACCAGAGCCAGCGACGCAGAGAGTCCTGCCAAAAACCCCACGACAATCCTGGCGTCGCTCATGGCCCAGCCTTCAAGACTCGGACCGGCCTCCGTAGCGGGCGTAGAGCCAGCGATAACCAGTCCCAATCTGCCTGCTCTTGCTGCACCACCGTGACGGCACTCTTCGATGCGTGTTGGAAAGCCGATAATCTAATCCCGGCCGCGGGCTCCGTCTCTGCGATTGCGTCTGCGTTCCAAGGCAGAGAGTTTCGCCTTGCGAAGACGCAGATTCAGGGGTGTGACTTCCAGTAATTCATCGTCAGAGACGAACGACAGGGCCTCTTCCAGGCTCATTCTAACAGTGGCATTGAGGCGCCTGGTAATTTCGGACGTCGAAGACCGCATGTTGGTGAGCTTCTTTTCCTTGCACACGTTGATCTCGAGGTCGCCTTCGCGACGGTGAGTGCCGACAATCATCCCTGCATAGACCATGGTGCCTGCGTCGATGAAGGTGTCGCCCCGACCTTGCGCGTTGAGCAGGCCATAGGTGACAGCCACGCCTACCTCGGAAGCCACGAGTGCACCACCGCGCTGGGACCTGATTTCACCTTCCATAGGCTCGTAGGATGTGAAGAAGCTGTTCTTCACCCCATCGCCCCGTGTGGTCCGAAGAAAGAAGGCGTTGAACCCTATCAGTCCCCTGGTGGGTATCTTGTACTCCAGGTGGACGTATCCGTTCTCGTCGTACCGCATGTCCCGTAGCTGAGCCAAGTTGGCGGAGAGATACTCGGTCAGCACCCCCACGTACTCTTCATGGGTACTGATATTCAGGATCTCGTAGGGCTCGTGTACCTTGCCGTCGATCACCTTGGTAACCGGTGCCGGACGGGACACCTGAAACTCGAATTGTTCACGACGCATTGTCTCGACCAGAATGGACAGGTGCAACTCTCCTCGTCCTGCGACGACAAACACGTCCGCACTGGAGGTCGCATCCACTCGAAGGCTAACGTTTGTCCGCAGCTCCCTGGTCAGCCGGTCGCGAAGATTGCGGGAAGTGCAGTGGGTACCCTCCCGCCCCATGAAAGGAGACGTGCTCACCCCGAAGGTCATGCGCACCGTGGGTTCGTTGATGTCGATAGTCGGCAAGGCCTCCGGGCTTTCCGGCGAAGCAATGGTGTCGCCGATGGACACGTCTTCCGGTCCAGTCACAGCTACGATGTCGCCGGCGTAGGCTTCGGGTGTTTCAATTCGCTCCATGCCGCGAAACACGAAGATGCGCTCGAGCCTGTGGGTGGTTGCCTGGCCGTCGCGGCCCAGCACAGCCACGTCATCCCGCAGCCGCAGTGTGCCATTGTAGATGCGGCCCACGGACACTTGACCCAGATGGTTGTCGTAGTCCAGGGCCGCCACCAGCATTTGCAGCGGGGCTCCAGGGTCGCCGGCGGGCGGCGGCACCGACTCCAAAATCGCCTGGAATAGGGGCTGCATATCCACTCCCGGCACGTCCGGATCCGTGGTGGCGCAGCCCTGGCGCGCCGAGGTGTACAGCACAGGGAAGTCCAGTTGGTCATCCCTCGTAACAAGGTCCAGGAACAGGTCCTGGACCATCGAGACCACCTCCGTCATGCGGGCTTCAGGGCGGTCAATCTTGTTTATGACGACAACCGGCTTGACGTTCTGCTGGAGGGCTTGGCGCAAAACGTAGGTGGTCTGTGGCATGGGGCCGTCGACGGCGTCAACCAACAGCAGGCAGCCGTCGGCCATATTCATGACGCGTTCCACCTCGCCGCTGAAGTCGGCGTGGCCCGGCGTGTCGATGATGTTGATCCGGACACCGCCGTAGGAGACCGAGGCGTTCTTGGCCAGGATCGTGATTCCGCGCTCTCGTTCCAGTGGGTTGGTGTCCATCATCAGAGCGCCCAGCTGTTGGTGGTCCCGAAAGACCTGCCCCTGTTTCAGCAGCGCGTCGACCAGTGTGGTCTTGCCGTGGTCGACGTGGGCTATGATGGCCAGGTTGCGAATGGCGTCGTTTTGATGGTCGTTCAAGTCCGAATTCTCCACACCCTATGATAACAGGAATGTGGGCTTGTTGCCGGAGTTTAAGGCCAGTCTCGAGACTCAATCCGAAGCCTGACCCGGATTACATGCCGGCTGACGACTGGGCAGCTTTGCGGCGTCATTGTCCAGGCCTCCACTGCCCGCCCATCGAGTTCCTGTCCAATCGCTTGAGCGGGAGCAGGCCCAGCCGCCTTGACCCGGCATACCCAGTTGAGTAGAATCGGGGAAGCCAACGAGCGAGGTAGCACGATGCCGATTTACGAGTACGCCTGCACCACCTGCCGGAACCGATTCGAGCGAATGCGATCCATGGACACGTTCGACGAGCCGTCTCCGTGCCCGGACTGCGGCAGCCCCTCAGCCAGGGTGCTCTCGCTGTTCTCTGCGTTCACGAAGGCACCGGGAGGAGAGTTGCTGCCCGTTGGGGTCACCAGCGGCGGCTGTGGCGACGGCCATGGCGCCTGCGGCTGCTCAGCCGGCGGCAGCTTCTGCTAGCTCAGCGCCGAGCCTCTCCGTTCGCAGCCGCCTCACGCCTCGAAAGCCACCTCATTGACGCCAGGCACGCCGCCGCAATCGCGATCGCCTCCACTATCACCGCCGCGGCCACCAACAGCGCGGCCTGCGCTACCACCCGTCAAGCCGTGGTGTCGACGCTCACTCCCGCCCCTCGATTAACACAAGGTGCATCACAACTTCCGAAATGAAGATCTATGCTACAGTAGCAAAGCGGCCGGGAGCTGAAGACCGGGCATCCAGCGACGAGGAGGTTCAGCAATGGGCGGCAGGCGGCTACCGGAGGGCTACATTGAGGTAGGTCGATGGACCCTGAAGCAGGCATCGGCGAAGGAGGTGGTGCTCGCTGGCTTGGTCGGCCTTGTCGCCTTCTTCGCGTCACTCGCCGCTGCAGGCCTTGTCATCGGGATAGTGACCGACTCGGGCGAAATGACGATAGGCGGGGAAACGTTCCTCTCTGGATTTCTGTTGGGGATAGTTCTTGGAGTCACTCTTCATGAAGCAGTACATGGGGTCTTTTTCTTGACGTTCGGAGGCCGGCCCCGCTTCGGGTTCAAGCCGTAGACCAGGCTCGGGCCAGTCTTCTACGCGGCCGCCCCCGGCAGCTTCTTCAACAGGCCTCGCTACCTAGCCGCCCGGTTGGCGCCGGCAGTGCTGTTGACATTGGCTCTGGCAGCAGCGCTGGCTCTCGTGGCCGCGGACGATCTGCTCGCCTCCGTCATCACGTGGGCCTTCGTGCTCAATGTCGCGGGCTCGGCAGGTGACATGCTCATTATGAGCAAGGTGATGTCCTATCCCCACTTGTTCCTCTTCGAAGACACCGGCGAAGGGTTCGTAGCGTACGGCCCTGCAGGCGGCCAAGAGTCACCGTAGGCAACTCAGTAGTGCCTTACCTTCCTTGACCTCATAGCGGCTGGCCTATTGATTGGGTTCTGTCCGTCGTCGCCTCTCCGTCCGTGGTACTCATCCCGAACACTGTGGCAGACACAATGCGAGTCTTGTGGGATGTTGGTCTCGCCCTATATCTCTGCAGGACGTCGAGATGGTTGGCCGATTGCTCTGCTTGCTGGACCGGCATTGTTGCACTGGCCGCGTGGCCTGGTTGCCTATGGTCTGGATGCAGGCCTGCGGCTGCTCGGCCGGCGGCAGCTTCTGCTAGCTCAGCGCCGAGCCTCTCCGTTCGCAGCCGCCTCACGCCTCGAAAGCCACCTCATTGACGCCAGGCACGCCGCCGCAATCGCGATCGCCTCCACTATCACCGCCGCGGCCACCAACAGCGCGGCCTGCATGAAGAACCCCTCCGTGAACAGCCTCGTCAGGTAGTTGTATCGCGGGTCGAACGTCCAGGTGCCGCTTGTGAAGCTGATGACGTGGAACCTGTAGAATAGCTGGTCGAAGCCCACCAGCGACGCCAGCCCGCCCACGGCGAGCAGCGCCACGGCGGAAATGCACCCCAGCGCCAGCCGCCTCGCTAGCACCCGGGCTCCGCGCCACCGTCCAGTCACCAGCACGACCGCCGCATAGCCGAGAAGGTACACGCCCGATAGCGCCTGCAACGCGTAGATGCCCCGCACCAGCCCTTTCACGTCCCGCATGTGCAGTATCTCGCGCTCGTTGAAGAGAGGTCGCACCTCGCCGGCCAGGTCCACCTGCACGTCCAGCAGCTCGTCAGAGGAGTTGAAGTAGTCGCGTATCTCGGTTGCCACGTCCATCAGCTGGTCCATGCTCAGACCGGTGGTGGTCGTCACGTTGTACTGCTCGAAGCCGAAACGATAGAGAGCAAGACTGTCGAAGGCCAGGCGGACGTTGGCGGTCAGCAGGAACACGAGCACGGCCATGATGAAGGCAGCCGTTGCGGCCTGCCGCAAGCCGGTGGCGATGGCTCCGCGCAGCTCCTCTCGCGATGGGGGCGTCAAGTCATGCACCTTGCGTCTCGTGGAGCACGCGGCACGGGGGAGTCACAGCCGCATCACGCCCGGCCGCGATCGCTGTCGCGGTCCTCTCGGATGAGCACCCAGCCAGGAGTTTGAGGACTGACTGCGGTCCCTGCCCTCAGTTCACGAACCAAGGACCGGAACGACGCGGCGCGAGCCGCCATGTCTTCCCCGACAGCCTCCACCAGAATGTGTCGGACCTCGACTTCCAGCGAGCGTCCGTTCGCTTCGGCTCGGGTCTTCAGCCGATTGACTACCGCATCGTCCAGACACACCTTGATGCTGCCCATCGCGCCCCCTTTATCGATTGCGGTCAGCATGATAGTACGTGTCGGCTGCGCAACGCGATAGCTGACCTCGGCCGCGTCACCGACACGCCAGCCTGGGACCAATCTCCGCGACACGCACCCGCCCCCCTACTCCAGATCGCCCCACGTGGGGCCGCTCTTGAGGTCCACCTTCAGCGGCACAACCAGCTCCATAGCCGCAGGCATCAGCTCCGACACCAGCGAAGTGACAACCTCGATCTCGTCCATCGCCACCTCGAATATGAGCTCATCGTGCACCTGGAGTATCATGCGCGATCGCAGCCCCTCCTCCTCCATGCGCCGGTCTATGCTCACCATCGCCAGCTTGATCACGTCTGCGGCCGTGCCCTGTATCGGCATGTTCACTGCCATGCGCTCCGCCGCCTGCCTCATGTGGAAGTTGGGCGAGTTCACCTCCGGGATGTAGCGACGGCGGCCGCTCAGCGTCTCCAGGTAGCCCAGCCTCCTCACCTGAGCCCGCGTCTCGTCAAGGTAGTCGCGGATGCCCGGGTAGCGGGAGAAGTAGCTCTCGATGAACCTTGCGCCCTCCACCTGGCCCAGGTCGGTCTGCTGCGAGATGCCGTACGCGCTAAGCCCGTAGATGACCCCGAAGTTCATCACCTTGGCGATACGCCTCATGTCCGGCGTCACCGCGTCCAGTCCCACGCCGTACACCTGCGACGCCGTTGCCGAGTGGATGTCCTCGTCGCGAAGGAACGCCTCCACCAGCTCGCGGTCGCGCGAGAGATGGGCCAGCACCCTCAGCTCGATCTGCGAATAGTCGGCGGCCAGCAGCGTCCACTCCGGCGCGCCCTCCGCCACGAACGCGCGGCGCACCTCCCGGCCAAGCTCCGTACGCACGGGTATGTTCTGCAGGTTCGGGTCGTTGCTTGAGACGCGGCCCGTCGCCGAGCCGGTCTGGTTGTAGCTGGTGTGAACGCGCCTAGTCCACGGGTTCACCAGCTGCGGTAGCGAGTCCACGTAGGTCGACTTGAGCTTGGACAGCTCGCGGTACTCCAGGATGCCGTCCAGCACCTGAGGGGCCCTCGGGTCGGCGTCGGCAGCCTGACCCTCCTTGATCATCACCCTCAGGCCCTCCAGCACGGACGCGTCCGTGGAGTAGCCGGTCTTGGTGCGCTTGGACCTTGGAAGGCGCAGCTCGTTGAACAGCACGTCGGCCAGCTGCTGGGTGGAGTTCAGGGAAAACCGGTGGCCGATCGCGCCCAGCACCTCCTCCTCCACCTGGTACAGCCGCTCGCCCAACGCATCAGCCATCCGCCTGAGCCGCTCGACGTCGAGCGCGACGCCGTTGCGCTGCATCTTCACGAGCACGGGCACCAGGGGCATCTCCATGCCGGCGAAGACTGACGCCAGCTTGCCCTCGCTCATGAGCGGCGGGCCGAACAGGTCCTTCAGCCTCTGCGTCATGTCGGCGTCGGCCGCCGCGTATGCCGCCGCGTCCTCGACCGGCACTTGCGCCATCGTCCTCTGCTTGCGGCCCGTGCCTATGAGCGCGTCGATGTGCGTCATCTCCACGTTCAGCTTGGTGAACGCCAGGTTCTTGAGGCCCATCGCCTTCTCCCCGAGAAGGTGCGCGGCCACCATCGTGTCGAAGTCCACGCCGCGGACGTTGACACCATAGTTCGCCAGCACGGTCATGTCGTAGTTGGCGTTGTGGGCCGTCTTACCCACGGCCTCGTCCTCCAGCAGCGGCCTGAGGACCGCCAGCGCCTCATCGAGGGGCAGCTGCGCGCCCTCATTGTGTCCAACCGGTACGTAGTACGCGACGCCGCCCTCGCAGGAGAACGACAGCCCGACCAGGTGCGACGCCATCGGATCGCGGCTCGTGGTCTCAACGTCGAATGCGAAGCTGCCCGCGGCCCACAGCTCGGACGCCATCGCCTCCAGGTCCGCCACGCTGACCACGGTGCGATAGTCGCCATTTGGCTCCTCGCTCTCCGGAATGAGCGCGCCCTGCATGGACCGGGATGCCGCACCCTGCGCAGTGCCGCCCTCATCGCCCGGGTTCGGCACCCGCGAGACGATGCTTGCGAACTCCAGCTCCCTGAGCAGGTCCACTACACTCTCCCGGTCGTACCGCCAGAAGCGGGCGGCCTCCGTGTCCAGCGAGATGGGCACGCGGTCGACGATTGTGGTGAGCAACAGGCCCTCGCGCGCGTCGCTCTCGTGTTCGGCAAGCAGCGAGCGAATGCGCGGCGGCGTGACGCTCTCCAGGTTCTCGTAGAGGCCGTCGATGCTGCCGTGGTCCACGATCAGCTTCACGGCGGTTTTGACGCCAACGCCCGGCACGCCCCGGATGTTGTCCGACGAGTCGCCCTGCAGCGCTTTAACGTGCGGCTGGCGGTCCGGCCCGAGGCCGCCGTACCGCTCGCGGACGCCCGCCAGGTCGTAGATGATACGGTCCTGGACGCTACGGTTCAGGGCCACGCGGACGCTGGGCGACACCAGCTGCAGCGTGTCGGTGTCTCCCGTGAGGATGATTGTGTCCATGCCAAGCTCGGTAGCCTGGCGGCACAGGGTTCCGAGCACGTCGTCGGCCTCAAACTCCTCCATCTCGAAGATGGGTACGTTGAAGGCCTCCATGAGCCTCCTGACCCACGGGAACTGGTTGTGGAGATCAGGAGGCGTCGCCGGCCGTTGCGCCTTGTACTCGGCGAACCGGACGTGGCGGAACGTCGGCGCTGCCATGTCGAAAGCGATGGCGCAGTGGGTTGGCCTCCACTCCTGGATGGCGCGGATGAACGTGTTGGTGAACGCGAAGACGCCGCGCACGTCCTCGTTGGTGCTGCGCAGCGTGAGCGGCGACTGGATGGCATGCCATGCCCTGTGCACCATGGCGTGGCCGTCCATGAGCATGAGCAGTGGCTTCTCCGGCAAGAGGGGCATTGGCTCGGTTCTGGCGCTGGTCATGATCGACACCTCCGGCTACGAGGTGATTATACTCCGGGCCATGCTCTCGCAAAAGACAGGCGACAGCGACTCAAGCCACCGCGCTGAAGGCAACCACGCCTCCCAGCACGATCGCGATCCCCGCCACCTGCGGTCTCGCCAGCCGCTCCCTCAGCAGCATCCACGCCAGCGCCACAGTGACTACGGGGTATGCGGCCGCGACGGGTATGATGAGCGAGATAGGATTCCTCTCTATTCCCAAGTTGAAGGCGATGAATCCGAGCGAGTCCAGGAGAGCGGCAACCACCACGAACATCCCCGCGCCGTTGCGGAAGGGCGACCACGGCGTCCTCATCGCCGCCAGGAAGCCCCCCAGCATTCCGGCAGAGATGACCCGCACAGAGACCACCGCGAGGTACGGGCCAGCCACGTCTACCATCGGCTTCCACAGCGTGAAGGCGATTCCCCCCACAAGCATGGCAGTGAGACCATGGGCCACGCCGGATAGCGTCGCCCGGCTCCTGCCCCGCGTCGATGCGAGGGCAATGCCCGCCAGGATCACAAGTATCAGCGCCCATCTATCGATGCCGATCGTCTCGTGGAGGAACACGGCCGATAGCAGCGCCGTCACCACCACGTAGCCCGCTGACACCGGGCTCACTATCGACACGAGGCCGCGCGCCAGCCCGCGGTAGAATACGATGTAGCCCACCGAGAATAGCGCAGCAACCGACACGGCGAGCGCAGCGTAGTCGGCCGTGGCAAGGGAACCCCACGGCGAGCCGAAGACCAGCACGCCCGCCAGGGCCGGAAGCGCGCCCATCCCCTGGATAGCCCAGGCCACTGTGGGGCTGCCGACCCGCATGGATGCGGACCGGCCAAACATGTCCGCCACGCCCCAACAAATCGCGCTGGCAAGCCCCCACAGGAGCGGTTCCATATTCAACATGAACTGTCCAGGATGTCCCTTGGCGCCGCGAGTAGACGCCCGCGCCTCTTCCGGTATGGTCACAGGCCGCGGGCGGCCGAGCACCGGCACAGCTTAGCATACCTTCGCCACGCCGGTCAGCATGCGCACCGCTAGTCCGTTCGTGCTGAGCGTGTCGAAGCATGAACGGGGCGCGGGCATCTCTCAGCGGCCGCCTCTCAGTCCGCTTGCCCTTAGCCTGTCGAAGGGTAGGCGGGTGAGGGATGGGCGTACTGGGAGGCGGCTGGGTCAGTGCAGTGCTAGGTGAGCACCAGTAACGCCAAGGCAATTGGGATACACATCGCCGCGGCCGCGAGTAGACTGCAACCGCTACCCTGGTCCGCGCGAGATGCGCGTTGCCGGTCGCGGGCCGCGGAAAAGCGTTCGTGATAGATGCGGCGCACGGCTCGCGGGGCCCGGGTGTACTCGGTCTCTTCGCTAAACGCAGCTTGGGGAATGGGTGGCGAGGGAATACTGCCGTCCGCGGGCAACAATCTCTGGTAACGGCGTCGAAACTCCTCATCGGACTGAATCCCCTTACGCATGTTGCAGGGGGTACAGAGGAGTTGTAGATTCGCGATGGCGTCACCACCACCGCGACTAACCGGGTATTTGTGGTCGGTTTCAAGGTAGTCTATGCGATGGGAACGACCGCAGTAAGCACACCTTCCACTTTGGGTTCTGAAGAGCTGGCGCTTGTGCTGTCGAAGTATCGGGTCTCTGTCGCGCGGTCTCATGGAATAGTCTACTCGTGCCCTTGGGTCGTTTGAGGACAAGCTACAGTGGCGTCGCCTTCCATCCTCCGCAGTATATCACCAGTCTGGGACGCTACCTGGTATATCGCAATGGAGGGACCTATGCTGCCTGTGCACCCCGTTTCACAGTGGCCGCCCGCGTCGCTGCCTGCGTGGCCGCGGGCGGCCTGGCGTCGGCAAACCTTGCACACATACATCGCGCCGGTCAGCAGGCGCGGCGTAAGGCATGAGGCTCAGCAGAATGGCAGACCAATTCTGTCGGCGTCGCTATTCTGTACTCCTCGCAACCCTCCTGGTATGCACCCGGTCTACAGGTCACCAGTTAAGTGCAGAACTTCCAGGTTTGAGAGTCTGCCCAGCTCGGACAGTATCCCACGGTCAACTGGTTACCTTGAGAGACGTCTGGCGACAATGCTATTGGAGCCAGTGGCAGGGTTCCAGCTAGCCGTGTAAAGAAGCGGGATTCCCTGTATTATGAATCCCTAGTCGTACGACCCGGGCCGGGTGCGGAAGACCTGCGACGGGCAGGAAGGAAGGAGTCCTATGGCGAGTGTGCTGGCAACGCTGGCGGCCCTTTTCGTCATTGGATTGCTGTTCGCGCTGGACCCTGGTGGGGCCATCGCCGAGAGTGGCTTCCCCGAATTCAAGGATATGGGTTGGAAGCAGCAGCTGGTCTGGGGCTTCCGGACAATTGGCATTGGCGTCGCGCTGCTGCTAGTGCTGTGGCTGTGGATCAGATACCGGCCCAGGGGGGGAATCAAGCATCGGGACCAATTGGAGTTGGGGGCCAGGCAGCGCACTGGGATGCCGGCGGCAGTGGTGTCGGTGCTGGAAGACCGGCAGGTCAGCGACCGAACGCTCCTGGCGGCGATAGTCGAGATGTGCCCGCGGGGCGCGTTGCGATTCGAGTGCGTCGGAACGAGGAGCGGATTTCTATACCGGCTGTCGCAGCAGGGCCCAGCGCAGTTTGAGTGGGAACAGTTGATATTCGGCAGCTTGCCATCGCGCCCCACAACGGTGAAAGCGCTGCGTGACCTGATGGACGGGCATAAGGACGCTATCGGGGACCAGTTGGGGGAGTACATGCAGCGCCAAGGCCTCTTCCATGACAACCCGATACGGATAAGGAGGGAGCGCCTAGCGGATGGATTCGGAGGGGCGATATTGGCCGGGGCCTTGATGGGCGTTGGCAGCGGGCTTTGGCTGGCTTTATGGCTGTCCCAATGGTGGGCGAATTCCCTCGTCGGCGCAGTAGTCGGCTGCATATACTGGTTCATTGCGGTCCCAATGCACACGGGTATGCTGCCGCCAACGGAAGCTGGGGCGTATGAAATAGGTCAGTGGCTTGGTTTGAAGAAATCTCTGTCCGGACCAGACCCAGCGGGCGGACGGGGCGAACCCGATCCCATGTTGGCCTATGCCATAGCGCTGGATGCGGCTCAGCCCTGGCTGGACGATTCAGTCTCGGCTCCACCATGGTTTGGCTCCGGTGAGGCAGCCTCCTTGCGAGCCCCCGACCTGGACGTGGCCTATCACGGCTTTATGTCCGCGCCGGAGTGGGGCCTGACAGGACGGTCCGAGGGTGGGGCGGACGCGGCTGCGGGGCCGGAAAGCGAGACGGAGCGGGAATTTCTCCGGGAGCTGTCCCAACTGGAGACGTTGGATAGCGAACAGAGTGAAGGGGCGGCGAACCGAGAAACTGCTGCCGAACTCTGGCCGGTCGCAAACCGGGCGGATGCTCCCGAACCGGATCAGACGCTCTATCAAGACGGAAAAGTCCGGCTTTCGCAGCGACGTCTGGCACTGCCCGGCAGAACCATTGACCTCCGCGTGATTTCGTCGGTTTGGGCTGACCAACAGCGTGTGAAAACGGGCGGGTCAAACTGGTTACTGAAAGCGCCCGGTGTCTTGTTCATGTTTGGCGGGGCCCTGCTGTCTGCTGTCGGTTCCGTTCTCTTGCTGTGGTCGCTGCTGCTTCACGTCCTGTATTGGTTTGGCATCTCAACGGAGAGCTGTGAAGGAGGCATAGATTGGGTGGGAACCTGTCGCTCCTTTGAGCCTAATTCGGCGATTGAGTGGGCTATCTACAGCGCGTATATCGGGATAGGGTTCCTGACATACCTTGTGGGGCAGTGGCTGGGGGACAAGGGCGCTCGAACACAGAGCATGCACTGTGCTGCGGTAGCGGTTGACGGCGAGAGCGAGACAACGTACTTCGGCCACACCGCAGATAGTCTGTCGGCGGAGTTGATGGTAGTAGAGGTCCGCAGGGCCCAGGGTGCCGCCCGCAGCTCAGACGACGCGAAAGACTGGAACTGATGCCACTGGCCAATTCGGATGGACGTACTGTTTCAATGAGGTACTCGCAGAGAAGCGATGAAGGAGGCCGAATGTTGCGACTGGTATTGGCCGGCTCTCTCGCCGTGCTGACCATACTGATGGCCGTAGCTTGTGGAGGTGGGGACTCCCCCACATCAACCGCGGCTCGAGATGGCAGCGGTGGGTCCGAGGTCACAGCTGTGCCCACATCAACCGCGGCTCAAGATGGCAGCGGTGGGTCCCAGGTCACGGCTGCGCCCACATCAACCGCGGCCGAGGACAGCAGCGGCAGCTCTGAGGTCACGGCTGTGCCCACATCGACCGCGGTTCAAGATGGCAGCGGCAGCTCTGAGGCCACGGTGGCCGAGTATGCGGTTTGGTGCGCGGAGAGTACCTCCTCAGAATCCGGAGAATTCGGAGGATCCGGCTTGACGTGGGGGGAGACGGCAGAAGCTTACGCCGAGCTAATAGACGCCTTCGAAGACAAGTCTGCGCCGGAGGAACTGAAAGCCTTTCACGACGCCGCGATCGCATTTCTAAAGGCCTACCATGATTTCACGCGGATGCAAGATGCGAGCAAACCGTTTGACAGCGGAACAACACCGAGCGATGAAATCCTCGCCCGGATAAAATCTTTGATCGATGTAGCCGGTACTCTGGACAGGGAGACCTACTTACAACTTGCTAATATAGACTGCATTATTTAACCCCCCCCTGAGAACTGGCGCTATCCTGGAAACTCGCAACCGGATAACCAGGGACAGGTGATAACGTGGCTGGAGGGAAAGAGTGCGGGTAAGGGTTAATAAACCCCTAATCGGCCTCCTATCGTGCTTGGACGGGCGCTTATGGGACTCGCTTTATGTCAACCCCTGTCGACTGCCAGCCTTTGCCAATCATGTCCTAGTCATCAGATAGAACCCCAAGCCGATTGCCCCGTGGAACAAAATCAGGGTGAAGGCACAAACAACCTTCGTACTGTTGGGCGCTTTGTAGAGCAACCCCCCTATTGGAACGTAGGCCAGGATGCCCAGCGTGGGCAAGGACCAACTAGTACGGACCGATTGAGTCAATGCGCCGAACCATCACGTTGAGGCGCAACCACCGCAGTGGAACGGTGTTGAGTCTGTTGGGAGGCGTAGCGGTCTACTCTGGAGAGTCTCCTCGTCTCGCTTGCCGACAGGCTCACCATGAGCGGGCTTGTGTGGCTTGCCACAATCGGAGCAAATCACCCACTCATCCGCTCATCGGTCTGCGGGGCAGGCTTCGGGCCGCTGTCGAAGGACGCGAGCCGGGGTATTGCCACTCACGTTAGGTCTGGGCGTTCCGTGAACGACGCCGACAGGCTGGAGGCGCCAGGCGCCGGATGACGGATGCTACAGCTGCACGAGGAAGGTCTGGACCATGTTGGGAAGGGCGTTGATCTCGGCGAGCACCGGCTCAGGCAGGGGATCGTCCAGGCCGATGATCATGGTGGCGGGGCCTCTCGGCTCCAACCGGCCCACCTCCATGAAGCTGATGTTGATGTCGTGCTTGCCCGTGATGGTGCCAACGGCCCCAATCATGCCCGGCCGGTCCTGGTGGCTGGCCAGGAGCATGTAGTTGCCGGTCGGCACGATGTCGATCCAGTAGTCGTTGATTCGCACGATGTGCGTTTCACCGCGTACCTGCGACGCCGTAATCGCGATCTTCCTCTCCGTGGTCTCCATCTCCACCGTGACCAGGCTGCTGTGCTGCTCTGCCAAGGGGCTCTTCTGCTCCGTGACGCGCAGGCCGCGCTGGGAGGCGTGCAGGTTGGCGTTGATCAGGTTGATGCGCTCGTCGCTTATGGGGCTGAGGATGCCCACCAGGCAGGCCGCCCTGAGCAGGTTCGTGTCGTGGGCGGCGATTTCGCCGTCGTAGCGCAGGTTCACCGACCTCAGCTGCCCCATGACGAGCTGCGAGGCCAGCTTGCCCGCGTACGATCCGGCGTCCACGTATGGCGCCAGTATGCCCAGCGTCTCCGGCGGCACGAAGGGCGCATTGACGGTGTACATTGCGGAGCGTCCCTCCAGGACGGCGATGACCTGCTCGGCCACCTCCCGCGCCACCTCCGCCTGCGCCTCCTGGGTTGAGGCGCCGAGGTGCGGCGTGACGACAATGCGTCCGTCGGAGAGCAGTGGGCTGCCGTGCGGAGGTTCCTGTGAGAAGACATCCAGAGCCGCTCCTGCAATGCGTCCTTCCTCGACGGCCCTGAACAGGGCGTCCTCGTCCACCAGCTCGCCGCGGGCGACGTTGAGAATACGCACGGTGGGCTTCATCATGGACAGCGCCTTGTCGCCGATGATGCCGCGGGTGGACTCGGTGAGCGGCGTGTGGAGGCATATGAAGTCGGCCTCCGTGAATATGCGGTCCAGCGAGCCCAGCTCGATGCCCAGCATGCTGGCGTGCTCCGGGGAAACGAATGGGTCGTAGCCCAGGACACGCATACGGAGGCCGCGCGCCCTGTGCGCCACCTCGGTGCCGACCTTGCCAAGGCCAATGACGCCCAGTATCCGGTTGCGTACCTCGACGCCGGTGAACGCGCTGCGGGTCCACTCGCCGCGCCGTAGCGACTCGTGGGCCTGAGGGATGTTGCGCGCCAGCGCCAGCATCATTGCGATGGTGTGCTCCGCGGCGGCGACGGTGTTGCCGGTCGGAGCGTTGACGACGGGTATACCCCGGTGCGTGGCTGCATCCACGTCGATGTTGTCCACGCCCACGCCCGCACGGCCGATGACCTGAAGCCGCCCGCCGGCCTCCACCACGTCCGCGGTCACCCTGGTCTCGCTGCGCACCACCAGCGCATCGTACTCTCCGATGATGGAGAGCAGCTCCGCGGGTTCCATGCGGAGCTTGACGTCGACCTCACCCTGGGAACGCAGAAGCTCCAGACCCTCCGGGGCCAGTGGGTCGGAGACGAGCACCCGGGACATCAGGCGCCCCTTGCCGGCGAGGCCACGGGCTGGAATCCTACCTTGGGAAGCACCGAGGCCAGCGCGTCCAGCACTTCTGTAATATCGTCGTCCGTGATGTAGCCCAGATGGCCGACGCGCAGAATCTTGCCGTCCAAAGCGCCCTGGCCGCCGGCCAGCACGACGTCGTGGTCGGCCTGAAGCTGCCGCATCAACGCGGGTAGCTCCACCCCCTCCGGAACGTTCACGGCGGTCACGGTGTTGGAGGCGCAGCTCTCGTCGGCGAAGAGCGACAGGCCAAGCTCCTTGACGCCGTCCCGCGTCCTCTGCGCGATGCGGGCGTGACGCTCGAAGATGGCGTCCATGCCCTCATCCAGCATCCGCTCCAACGCGGCGTCCAAGCCATAGAATACGGACACCGCGGGCGTCCATGGGGTCTGGCCGCGATTGAGATAGCTCTTGGCCCTTCCAAAGTCCCAGTAGAATCGGGGCATACGGGCCTCTTCGAACGCCTTCCAGCCCTCAGCGCTGACGCTGATGAACGCGAGACCTGGCGGCACCATGTAGCCCTTCTGCGAGCCGCTCATTACAACGTCGCAGCCCCACTCGTCCGTGTAGAACGGCAGCGATGACAGGCTGCTGATTGCGTCCACCACGAGCAGCTTGCCTGCTCCCTTGACCACGGAGCTTATGGCGGCCATGTCGTTGGTGACGCCTGTGGACGTCTCGTTGTGGGTGACCAGGACGGCCTTGATGTCGGGGTTCTCGGCGAGAGCGCTGCGTATGGCCTCGGGGTCGGCCGGCGTGCCCCACGTGGCGGTCAGCCGGGTTACGGATGCGCCGAACGCCTCCGCCATCTGCGCCAGCCGGTCGCCGAATACGCCGATGGTCACACAGAGCACCTGGTCGCCCGGCGAGAGGACATTGACCACGGCGGCTTCCATGGCGCCGGTGCCGGACCCGGTCAGAATAAGCACGTCACCGTTGGTCTTGAAGACCTCCTTCAGCCTGTCGGTACAGCGGTGCAGCATGTCCTGGAACTCCGGGCCGCGATGGTTGATCATGTCGCGGTTCATGGCATCCAGGACGTAGTCGGGACAGGGCGTAGGACCAGGTATTCGTAGGTTCACTTCATCCTCCCATCATTCTTGCCGGGGCCGTCCTCCCAGTCACTGGGGGGATGGCCTTCGCGCATTGTGAATTTTACCACATGGAGTAGGCTGCCAAAAGGGGCGCGCCGATGAGATTTGGGGCGTTTGCGCCGCGGCCCCTAGGCCTCTTCCAGCCAGTCCTCGTTCAGCGAGTAAAGTTTGCCGTCTATGCGCACGTCATACTGCAGCAGCTCAAAGTACTGGATATGCTCGGAGCGGACGGTGTGCTCATCGCGTCTGCCCGAGCGGGGGTCCCACGCACGCTCCACGCAGCCGGTCCGGCCAATGAGCCCGTAGCCGTCCGGGTTGTTGAGCGGAAAGCTGCCCTCCCTAACACGGACGCTCTGCCCTCTGGCGAATCTGAATTCAGCCATCGCACGCTCTCCAACACACCAACCGACCCGGTATCGACACCGGCCGTGCCCGGCGCGTCACCCCTCGGCGGGCCCCACAAAGCGCGCGAAGCGCCGCCTGCCCACTCGAATGAGGCTTCCCTCGCGCAGCGGGGCCGTCTGCGTTGTCAAGCGCTCGCCGTCCACCTCGACTGCGCCCTGCTGGAGCAGCCTCTTGGCCTCGCTTGCGCTCGCGGCCAAGCCCTCGCCGACCATGATCGGGACAATCGGCAGCACTGCGGCATCCGGGTCACCGGGCTGCGCGTCGCCAAGTTCATCCCGCAGCTTGTCGACCCATTCCGTCAGCGAGATGACCTGCGCCTCCTCCGGCGCCATGCCACGCTGGTACGTGCCTTCGAAGTGGCTTTCGGCCCGCAGCGAGGTCTGCGGGTCGTGGAACTGCGTCACCAGGTCCCGGGCCAGGCGCTTCTTCAGCTCCATCGGGTTGACCGCCTCCGCCTCCAGGGTGGTGCGCATCTCGGCCAGCTCATCATCCGGCATGTCCGTAAGCAGCTCAAAGTAGTCCAGGATGAGGGCATCCGGTATGGACATGATCTTGCCGTAAATGTCGTTGGGAGCCTCGAACACGCCGATGTAGTTGTCCAAGCTCTTGCTCATCTTCTGCACGCCGTCCGTGCCCACCAGCAACGGCATGATGAAGCACTGCTGCTGCCGCTGCCCCATCATGGCCTGAAGGTCGCGGCCCACCAGCAGGTTGAACCGCTGGTCCGAGCCTCCGAACTCCACGTCCGATTCGATCGCGACCGAGTCGTAAGCCTGCAACAGCGGATACAGCAGCTCGGTGATGGCGATCGGCTGCTGCGCGCGGAACCGCTTGGCGAAGTCGTCGCGGGCCAGGAACTGCGCTACGGTGAAGCGCCGCGTCAGGTCGATCACGCTGGCCAACGAGAACTTGCCGAACCACTCGCTCTGCCATACCGTCTGGGTGCGGTCCCTGTCGACCACCTTGAAGAACTGCTGCATGTAGGTCTCCGCGTTGGCACGCACCTCCTCCGCCGTCAGCATCTGACGCGTGGCGGACTGGCCGCTGGGATCGCCAATCTGCGCCGTCCAGTCGCCCACGATTAGGATCACCTGATGCCCAAGCTCCTGCAGTTGGCGGAGCTTCCTGAGGCCCACGGCGTGGCCCAGGTGAATGTCCGGCCGGCTGGGATCGAATCCCATCTTCAGCCGCAGGGGCTTGCCCTCACCGAGGAGGCGAACGAACTCCTCCTCCACGATTATGTCCGACACGCCGCGCCTGGTTATGCTGTGGAGTGTTCCCGGGTCCATTACTTTGCCGTTCATGGTTTGCACCGCCTCAACGAACATCCGATGCGGACGGAAGCCGGCCCAGAACCTGCCTGGACTGGTCCACGTCCTCTCTCATTTGGGCAACAAGCTCTTCCACCGAGTCGAAGCGTAATTCGTCCCGCAGGCGCTCGACGAACTCCACCGCAAGCTCCGAGCCGTACAAGTCTCCGCCGAAATCCAGTATGTGCACCTCGACCACGCGCTCGCCGTCGTCGAACGTGGGCCTCACGCCTATGCTGACGGCCGCCGGGAGCGCACTGCCGTCGACCAACGCCCTCGCAGCGTATATGCCGTTGCCGGGCACAACCTGGCCTTCCGGCAGGTCAAGGTTTGCGGTGGGAAAGCCCAGCTCTCTTCCGCGGGCCTGCCCTTTCACAACTTCGCCCCGCAGAACGAAGTGCCTGCCCAGCAGCCGGGAGGCCTTGCTCACGTCGCCGCGTGTAATCGCGTCGCGTATCGCCGTACTGCTCACCTTTTCGCCGTGCGCGGATACCGGCTCGACCACGGTGGTTGAGAAGCCCTTGTCGCGTCCCATCTGCGCGAGGGTCTCCGGCGTGCCCTTGCGCTGGTGACCCATAGCGAAGCTGCTCCCCATCACCAGGCCGCTCATGTTCACCCGCTCCCGCAGCAGGTCCACGAACTCGTGTGCCTGCAGGCGGGATAGCTCCTCGTCGAAGGTCAGTGGTATCACCAGGTCCACTCCCTGCTGCCTCAGCAGCTCCAGCCGGTCCTTCACGGAAGTGATGTAGGGGACGCAGTCGCCCGGGCGGATGACTGTTCTCGGGTGATTGGTGAAGGTGAGCACCGCGCTGATGGCATGCTCACGTTCGGCCGCGTCTCGCAGGCGCTCCAGAAGATGACGATGGCCCAGATGCACCCCGTCGAACACGCCGATTGTCAGCAGGGCGCTCTCACGGGGCGGGTGTGCGGGCAGTTCGCGGAGGAGTTGCATCAATTCCCTGGTAGGACGTGTACGGATGCTGGGGGCGGGTCGGATGAGCACAGGGATACTAGCATAGGCACATAGGAGCGTCAAGCTGAGCGGCTGCGCATCTCCGCCGGCACGCCTACGTCAGGGCGAGCGCGCCGACGCCCGCGGTCACAAACGTTGCGGCCAGCCCCTTCGCCGCCAGCGCAGACCTTGAGTTTTTCTCCATGAGCACGCGGGGAGCGAGATAGGCGAATAGCCCGGCATAGGCCAGCACCATGACGGGACGAATGGCCATGATCGCGGCGGCCAGCGACACCGGGCCAAGCTGAAACGCCCACAGCGCGCAGAATATCGCCAGCGAGAGGAACGCGCCGGCCGACATCACCAGGGCGAACGTTCGGGGGACCTGCGCCGCCTTCCGCACCTGGGGCCACGCGCGGGAGGCATGCACCACGATCGCGAACGCGGGCGCAGCGGCCACGGAAGCCACTGCGTACGCGTGGAAGAAGCTCATGTACCCCAGGACGTACTTGGAAACGACGCTGTGCACGGCTATGCCGAACGATGCGACAAGCAACATGAAGAAGGGTAAGCCCACCCTGAACCGGCCATGGACCGTCTGCTGGTGCATGGACGCCAGGAATGCCCCGGCCACCACGAGGCATATGGCGGTCCACTGGATGGCACTGAGGGTCTCCCCCAGGAACGCCACGGCCATGATCGCTATGAATATGGGGCTGGAGTCCAGGATGGGCGCAGCGCGGGTGACTTCCTCTCGTCGCACCGCACTGCAGATGAGGATGCTGATGGCCACTGTCAGCAGCCCCACTGCCGCCATCGCCAGGACCGGTCGAAGAGGCAGCGCTTCCGGCAGCGGGTGGAGCACCAGGATTCCGGCCGCCACCGCCAGGTGGAGCACTGTGCCCCAGAACCCGAAGGCGAGCACACCGCTCAGTTCTCGCTGCAGAACGTATCGCTGCACGAGGCTGTTCGCGGACAGGCAGGTCGCGGACACGAACGACAGGAGCACCCAGTCCATTAGGGTGCTCCCTGTCGTTTGCGTACTATCTGACACCCGCGAGCGGGCGCACTTACCGGCGTAAACACCGCGGACGCCTACCTGTCGAGGGGAGGCGCAGCCCTCTGCTTCCGGCAGGCGACGGCGCGGAACCAGAAATCGCTGGGGGCCACGGCGGCCGTGCTCAATCCGAGCCACTCGATTGACGAAGGAAGCGGAGCACGCTTCACGGTGGGCGGAGCGCCCGCCTTCAGCGACCTGTCAAGGGCCGCCAGCAGGGCCTCGGTGTGCACGTGTTCTGAGATGGACTTGACTGCTGCTCGGTACTGCATCTTAGGGCTTCCTTCTCCTACTACAATTGCTCCGGTGTACGGCGGAGGGCTTTCAAGCCCCGGCCCGCCGGTTAGTTTCCTTGTTCATGATCCGGCTACCTGGCCGGGCCTTGCAACCTTGACACCGCCTCTCCTTTGTGCCAGAATCTCAATGAATACGGAAGGCTTGGGCATGATACCGCTTTCATGTCAGCCAAACCTGCAATAATCATACTGGAATTGCGTTACCGGACTAGCTAAGCAATATCTCCTATACATGAACGACGCTTCTAGTATTATTATGCATACATCTCACGGCCTGTCAAGAGGTCGCGGAGGGGGAATCTCCAATGGCTGAGTGGACGTTCTTTACAAACCACGGACTTACCCTGGCTGCCATTGCCAAGAGCCCCCGCACCACCGCCAGGGAGATAGGCGACGCCGCCGGCATCACGGAGAGGGCGGCACACAAGATCATCAAGGACCTGGAAGACGCCGGCTACGTGACCAAGACCAAGGTTGGCCGCAAGAACCACTATCGCATTCACCCGGACGTGCCCCTGAAGGACGAGGCTACGGACGCGGCAGTGGGAGAGCTGCTGGTTATGCTGGGCTGGCGCTGGCGCCGCCGCGGAAGCCGGCAGGCCACCACGGCGGGGGGCGCCGGCACGGGTTAGGCGGGCAGTCCTGCCTTAATTCGGCGGCGCGGGCGTGGCGTCGAATTCCCGATTGCTTACTTCCTTCAACCTCGCTCAGGGTGCGCAGTTCAGCATTGCCAATCGCTAATATCGATCGGTTGCAGGCTATTGTGCATGAAGCCCTTCCAGGCAGCCGCCTCCTGTCGGTAGGATCGGCTTTCGGGGCATTCACAAACGACGTAATAGTCGTTGAATGCAAAGAGTGCACTGGACGAGCATTCAAGCTTGTCATTAAGAGTTTCGTGGACGAGCCTGAGTTTGCCTCCAAGTGCGCGCAAGCCAGCTTTCGCGCCCTCGAAATGTCCAAGATTTTAGGTGTACCAGTCCCGCAACCCATACTCAAGGACGAAACTGGCGAACTTCTCGGCGCCCCCGGATTGATCACGAGTTTTGTCGAGGGCCGCCAGATCGCAAGTCCTAAAGACACCTCGGCTTGGGCACAAGAGTTGGCTGAGCTCTTGCTACTGATTCATAATGTCCGCCCTCCAGTTGTGGACCAGGGACTGTTATTCGAAGGCCAAGAGGAAGCGCTGTTCATTCTGCGGGAGTATGCAGCGAGAGAAAGGCTAGGCCATCCCCTATCGAATGACATATATGGCGCCGTGGGCGACCTTCTGTCTCACCTTAAACCTGCCCCTGCTGTGCTACTCCACATGGACTACTGGCAGGGCAACGTTCTGGGGCACGGGGACCACATATCCGCCGTGGTAGACTGGGACTTTGCCTCTTACGGGGACCCGGCGATAGATGTCGCCTACTTCAGAATGAATATGTATCTCAGGGGAATCAAGCCTGCAGCAGATATATTCCTTAGGCGCTACGAAGAGGTTTCCGGGAGAGCCCTCAAGAACCTTGGATTTTGGGAAGTCGTCGCCGCAGCCAGGCCCCTACCAAATCCTGCCCTCTGGATTCCCGCGTCTCGCGAAATGGGCGACCTAACAGCTACCGACGATAGAGCAAAAAGCGACTATTACGAGTTCGTGGCAGACGCGATACAACGCGCATACGACGGGTTATGAATGTCCGAGCAAGAGCCCTCCCGCAAGCCCGTCTGGAAAGGGCGGTAGGCCTGACGGGCCACTTCCCTCCCGACTGCTCACACGCTTCGATCCGGCTCAGCGTGAGCGTGGCTCCACGAACTTAGGCCCCGGATAGAGGCCTACCGGTCGAATAAGTGTGAGGCGCTGCCGACCGGAATCGGTGAGCCGTCACGCGCCCCTACGCAGGCGCGGCGGTCTTGCCGGCGGCGCTGAGCGCGCTGTGGGCCGCGGTCAGCAGCTCCACGGTCTCTTCCCAGCCTACGCACGGGTCGGTGATGGATACGCCATACCGCAGGCCGCCCGGGTTCTTCTCGTCCAGCGGCTGGTTGCCCTCGTTCAGGTGGCTCTCCAGCATCACGCCCACGATGTTCGCGTTGCCGGACACTCGCTGCTCGAGCACATCGTTGAAGGCGATGCGCTGCTTGGTGTGGTCCTTGCCGCAGTTGGCGTGCGAGCAGTCGACGATCAGCCGCGGGCAAACGCGGGACTTCTCCAGCCGGTCGATTGCGTCGGCCACGGACTCCGCATCGAAGTTGGGACCGCGGCTGCCGCCCCTCAGCACTATGTGGCAGTTTGGGTTGCCCTTGGTAACAACCACCGACGCCCTGCCGTCGGCATCTACGCCGAGAAAACCCTGCACGGCCTGCGCGGCCACCACGCCATCAACGGCCAGCTGGATGCTGCCGCCGGTGCCGTTCTTGAACCCCACGGGCATGCTCAGCCCGCTGCTCATCTGCCGGTGCGTCTGGCTCTCCGCCGTCCGAGCGCCAACGGCCGCCCAGGAGTAAAGGTCCGCGAGGTACTGCGGCGTGATGGGGTCCACGAACTCGATCGCGGTGAGCAGCCCAAGGTCGCCCACCTGCAGGAGGAACTCGCGGGCCATGCGCAGTCCGCTTTCGATATCGAAGCTGCCGTTCAGGTGGGGGTCGTAAATCATCCCCTTCCACCCTACGGTTGTGCGCGGCTTTTCGAAGTAGACGCGCATGACGACAAGCAGCCGGTCCTGTAGCTCAGCGGCCAGCTCCTTCAATCGCTGGGCGTAGGCGTATCCTGCCTCCAGGTCATGGATGGAGCACGGCCCCGTAATCATGAGCATCCGGTCGTCCTCGCCGCGCATGATGCGTGCCACCTGCTCCCGACCGTCCATGACCAGATTGGCGACTTGTGAACTGACCGGATACTGCTCCAGAAACTCCCTGGGGGACACCAGGGGCTGGATGCTCTGTACGTTAACGTTGTAAAGCTGTGTCATGGAACACCTGTATACAATGAGATTTCGCCGGCCGTGGGCGATTTGCGCCGCACGCCAACAGGGGCTAACTCTATCACTCGGAGCGTGGCCTGTCCAGTGCCTGCAGGAATTCGACGCGGCGAAGCGTTTCGCGGAGCGCCGCTAGCGTCGCGTAGCTCTCCAGCGTATAATCTGGGCTACGACTATGAGTGCAATGCCCACCGATATGAACAGCCGCGGCAGGCTGCTGCCCGAGTTCAGGCTGAGCAGGCCTGCTATCAGCAGCGCGCCGCCCGGCACCCCGATTAAGAACACCATGAGCCTGTCGTTCGTGGTCATTCCGCGTTCTCCGAGGCATTGGTCCTCGACCGCAGGTCTCTGGCGTCCCTGAGGTAGAGGTGTCTCATATCCTGCTGCGTCTTGTCCGTGTTCACCAGGACCATGACCCGGATGCAGAGTGGAAGGCCGGTTGGCACGCTCATCTCGTGGCCGCAGATGAGTGGCACGTTCTCCCATCCTATCTGCCTTGCGGCCACGGCCGGGAACTCGGCGTTGAGGTCCGGGGACGTGGTGAAGAACGTGCCGGCCATGTCCTCGGTGCGGAGATCGTTGGCCTCCACGAGCTGCTCCAGCAGCTCTCGCGTGGCTTCCAGCACCGCCTCGCGGGTGTTGTCCGCTGCGGTCGTCGCTCCCCGCAGGCCGCGAACCATCGCCATTGTCATTCCCTCCTCTGTATGGTCACTGCGCCCTTCAGTCCTGCCACGAACTCCATCGCTTCCTCCGACCTGCGCTCGCTCGGCGTCCGCTCCACCAGGTCCACAAGCGCGCTGCCTACCACGGCCGCCTGCGCGCACGAAGACAGCGCCTCAACGTGACGCCTCTGCGAAACGCCGAACCCAAAGGCCATTGGAAGCTCGGTGTGGCTCCGCACCCGCCGGGCCATGTCGGGAATGCCTGGGGGAAGCTCGTCGCGCGCCCCAGTTACTCCGGTCAGGCTAACGCAGTACACGAAACCGCCTGCCCCCGCGCAATTCATTTCGATACGTGCGTCCGTGCTGGTGGGGGCCAGCAGCGGGATGATGTGGAGCCCGAGCGGGTAGAAGGCGTCGCGCAGGGGGCCGGCCTCCTCGAACGGCAGGTCCACCATGATTGCGCCATCCACACCCGCCCGCGCAGCGTCACCGGCAAACCGCTCCAGCCCGTAGCTAAGGATGGAGTTGCAGTAGCCCATCAGCACAAAGGGAATGCCGACGCCGGCATCCCTGAGCGTGCTGCACACGTCCAGGCAGGTGGTGAGAGTGACGCCTTGAGTCAGGGCGTGAAAGCTGGAGCGCTGGATGGTGGGGCCGTCGGCGATGGGGTCGCTGAACGGCACTCCAAGCTCAATCACGTCCGCGCCCCCCTCCACAAGGGCCGGCACCAGCGACAGCGTGTCCTCGACCGTTGGAAAGCCCACGGTCAGGTAGGGAATGAGCCCCATCTCGCCGCGAGCGGCCAGGCCATCGAACCTGTCCTTGATCCTGTCCATGTGCATATGCGCGGCCGTCTCGCCTACGTGTGAGAGTCCGCGGTGAATATAGCACACCCTCATCGCACGGGCAACACGACCCCAAGCCTGCCCGTTCGCACGCCGCTCACGGGGGGTCATCGCAGGCGCTGCCGAGGACGGGAGGTCGACCATCTCGGCTTGACTAGCTCAACCGGCAGGGCCAAAATGAGGCATTCCGAGATGGGAGGCCATTCGGCTCCGTGGATCAAAGCGTTCTGCAGACCATAGGCAACACACCTCTGGTGGCGCTGAAGCGCCTGCCAGCCGAGGGCTCGGCGGCTGTGCTTGGCAAGCTGGAGAGCCTGAACCCTACCGGAAGCGTCAAGGACCGGATCGCCCTAGCGATGGTGCTTGACGCGGAGGAGTCCGGCAGGCTGCGTCCCGGCCAGACCCTCGTCGAGGCAACCAGCGGCAACTCAGGCACGTCCCTGGCAATGGTCGGCGCCGCCAGGGGCTACGGGGTCGTCATAGCCATGCCTGAGGGCGTGCCCCCAGAGAGGAGGCGCCTGCTGATTCACATGGGGGCCGAGATACTGACCACCTCGCCCCTGGACGGCATGGCCGGGGCCATCCGGGCCGTGGAGAGGCTGGTGCAGGAGGACTCATCGTACGTCTGGATCGACCAGTTCACGAACCCGGCCAACTCAAGAGCGCACCGGGAGACCACCGCGGTCGAGATCCTGAGGGACACCGGTGGCGGCGTGGACGCCTTTGTCGCGGGGGTGGGTACCGGCGGAACGCTCACGGGCGTCGGCGCCGCGCTAAAGGAGCACCGTCCGGATACGCTCGTGGTGGCCGTTGAGCCGGCCGCGTCGCCCGTACTGAGCGGCGGCGAGCCGGGCGACCACGCCATTCCGGGCCTCGGGCCGGACTTCCTGCCGCCACTACTGGACCTGTCGCTGGTGGACGAGGTAATCGCCGTCAGCGACGTGGAGGCCCTGGCGGTGGCGGCACGCCTGGCAAGCGAGGAGGGACTGCTGGTGGGCGTCTCCTCAGGCGCAAACGTGGCGGCGGCGCTGCGTATAGCCGCCCGTCTTGGCCCAGGGCGCGTGGTGGTGACCATACTCCCGGACAGCGGCGCGAGGTACGTATAGACCCCGCTCGTATGCTATGATGTTGATGCCCGTTTGGGGACTATGGCAGAAAGGACACGTCGCATGCAGGGTGAGCAGATTAGGCTGACCAGCCTCGTTCGCTGCGCCGGCTGAGCCTCCAAGTTCAGTCCGGAGGACCTGGCGCAGGTTCTGCGCCGGCTGCCAACATTCGATGACCCCAACCTGCTGGTGGGGATAGACACCCGCGACGACGCCGCGGTCTATCGCCTGCGGGACGACTTGGCCATCGTGCAGACGGTGGACATTTTCCCGCCCATCGTGGACGACCCGTGGCACTTTGGCGCCATCGCCGCGGCCAATGCCTTCAGCGACGTGTACGCAATGGGCGGCAAGCCGCTCCTGGCAATGAACGTCGTATGCTTCCCTATAGACCTGTCAATGGACATCCTTGGCGAAATCCTGCAGGGCGGCGCCGCCAAAGCCGAGGAGGCCGGCGTCCTCATTGTGGGCGGTCACACGCTGGACGACCAGGAGCCAAAGTACGGCATGGCAGTGACCGGCACCGTAATACCGGGTCAGCACGTTGGCAACGACACCGCCCACGCAGGCGACCTGCTGCTGCTCACCAAGCCGCTGGGCACCGGCATCATCACCACCGCCGGCAAGCAGGGAGTGGCGGACAGAGCTGTCCTGGAGAAGGCCATCGAGGTCATGAGCGCCCTCAACCGCGATGCCTCAGAGGCGATGACGGAGGTTGGCGTGAGCGCCTGCACGGACGTCACCGGCTTCGGCCTGCTGGGACATCTGAAGTCGATGGCGGAGGCCTCCGGCGTGACGGCACGAGTGCGGGCGTCGGCAGTGCCCCTGATCGATGGGACGCGGGAGCTTGTGGACAGCGGCGTAGCTCCGGGCGGCACTCATCGCAACCTGAGCTCCGTGAACGCAGTGGCGGAGTGGGACACGTCGCTGAGCGACGAGATGAAGCTCGTCCTCTGCGACGCCCAGACCTCCGGCGGCCTGCTCATGTCCGTACCCCCCGGCAAGCTGTCCGAGCTGACCGCAGCGCTGACACGCAGGGGCGTGATGGAGACCGCCATCATCGGCGAGATTGCGGATGGCAGGCCCCACGCAATCGAGGTGCTCCCGTAGACTCTTCGTACGAAACTCCATTCGCAGGCAGGACTTTCCATGCTCATGACTGATAGCGTCACCATAGTGGACCTGATTCGCAACGGCACCATGTCGTCGCACATGGCCGCTGTCATGTGGGCCGCCGTGGATGCCAGGCTGTCGATTGTGGTGGTCGCGATCCCGCGGCTGGCGGGCAAGACCACAACCGGCAATGCCATTCTCGCAATGCTGCCGCCGGACGTGCCGGTGCACCGGCTGGGCGCCGACCAAACGGAGGTTGACAGGCTCAAGGAGGCTGCCACCGGCGGCTATCTCGTAGTGCCCGAGTTCAGCCAGGGGCCGGTGCCGGGGTACATCTGGGGCGAGCCGGTGAGGCGCGTCTTCGACGCCATGACGGTGGGCTACTCGCTGGTCACGTCAATGCACGCGCCTGGTCTGGACGAGACTTTCCACGACATCTGCGACGGAAACGGCGTCACGGACGATGAGGCCTCTCGCATCAACCTGATGCTCTACATACTCAGGTTCGGCGAGGATGACGACACCTTCTGGCGGCGCGTGTCGGAGATCCACGAGATCGACCGCGTCCGTGACGGCAAGCCCGAAGGGCGACAGCTGTTTAGCTGGGTTGAACCGGACGACCGGTTCGCGCCGGTGGAGGCGCCGGAGTTCCTGCGAGGCGCGGAGGCGGACGTGGAGCGCCGCAGGGCCATGCTGGAGGAACTTGCGAATTCGGCGCGAAGGTCGCCTGAGGATGTTGCCCGAATGGTGCTGGAGTACGCGGAAGGCTCCGGGCGCTAGAACTCGTCTCGAAAGCCGCCGCTTCGCTCTCCCAGTACGGTCTGAACGGTGCGTACGAAGCTGCCGCTTCCCCAGTATTCAAGCCGCCACTTGGCGGCCTCCTCCTTGGACATGCCGTTGGCATTGATCTGGTAGTAGGCCTCCCGCCCAATGCCGCCGAACACGAGCGCGCCGATGCCCGCCAGGACAGCCGGAATGGATGTGATGAATCCGTAGGAGGACATGACGGCACCGCCCACAATCAGGAGCGTTCCCGCCACCATCATCTTGTGCCTTGGCATCTTCACCACGTCGACGGATGTCACGCGGGCATACGGTAGCTCCCACACCTCCTCTCGTCCCTCAACCTCCTGGTAGAGGATGATGCGCTGAGAAGTCGCGTAGTAGGGGTGATGGTCTGAGATCACCGTCTCGCCGTATCTGAGCCGACTTCTGATGTTCATGTTTCGAGTTCACTCCGCCGTACAAGGCCGCTCGTTTCAAGGCGGCCACCTTACTTTACAGCCAAGGCGTCCACGCGTCAAAGTCCGCGGTACCGTCGCAAACCGCATTAGAGACTCTCGGAGGTAGAGGTGAGAAAGCAAATATCGCTACCGGGGACATCTATCCTCCCCAATGCCCCGGGTGAGCTCCGGGTAAGTGGGAAAGGGCGCAGGGGTCATGCTGTTGGCCATCCGCAGCAGAACATCCGCGGTCATCTGCTCATTGACTCTGGCCGCCAGAATATAGTGAAACCCGCCCTTGTTCCACTGTAAAGCGATGGCGTGTCCCCATATTGAGCTCATTTCGTCACTGCGTGACCACAGCAGGCGCTCGTATACTGAACGGTCGTAATCCCAGCCCTCAGTGAGCCTTTCATACTCCTCGCTATTCCTCGGCGGCGGAACGAAGTCCTCTGGGCTGAGATGAGTGAGCCATCCCTGCACGTCATCCACCTCTACGGCGGATCTGGACCGGCCGCCCAACTTCACGTCCAAATCCCCGGTTGCAATCCCAAGCATGACTCCACCCTCGTTCGCATGGCAGTATTCCCACCTTAGTACAACGTATGGTAGCTCCAAGCCTCTCTTCTCCCACAGAGCGTCCCATAAGACTCCGCCGCTTGACCTGCCCAACCAGTCGGGCACGTACTCGGGGACTCGATAGGCTTCCTTGAAGCTGGCGCCGAGGCCAGAGTCGCGTGCAAACAAATAGCACATTCCCCCAGTTATTGCCAAGAAGATCGCGATGCTGCCCAGGAACATCAGATACACTGTTCGCAATCGGGCGCGCCGTGGAGGTTTGGCAAAGTTTTCGGGTTGCATCACCTCACTCGCTGTCAACCTGATTTCTGCATTGGATCTGGAACAACCCAGCCAACGTGTGAGCGGCGTCCGCACTCCTGGCAGCCTGCATATCCATTTTAGCGAGTGGCCCCACGTATTTCACCCTCCACGAACTCATAGCGCTGACTAGCGGTGGCGCCTTCGCCCACCATGTGCTAGCATGTCCACGTGCGGCCCGCTGAAGCACCGGCAGCCGCATCCGGCTTGGACACCCCAACGAGCGGGTGTAGCTCAGTGGTAGAGCTCTTGCTTCCCAAGCAAGTTGTCGTGGGTTCGATCCCCATCACCCGCTCCACTCCCACCGGATAAGCAGTTGCGCCAGCAACGCGCTCCGCCCGCCGCGCTCAGTTCGGCCCGTCCTCCGGGTAGAGAAGTGTATTGGGGTAGTAGTCGTTCCACGAGAACCAGAACGAGTAGTTGGAAGGGATCGGTTCCAGGTCGGCGCCCTCCAGTTCGCCCTCGATGGCCTCGCCGGTGAGCATCAGCCAGACGCTGCCGGTCTGGTCGTCGGTCATCGTCGGGCCTCCGGTCTCCTCCTCGCCGGTGGGTTGGAACGTGAGGGTCTGCCCGTCCACCACGCGGCTGAAGACGCCACCTGTCGCGGCCCTGGTCTCGAACGTCACCACCATCTCACGGCCAGCGAAGGTGTCATTCACCACGGGCGTGTCGTTAAGGTCCCCGAACGGGTAGGCCTTGGCCTGCCCGTCCAGCACGAGCCCTATCACAAACTCCTTGAGATAGAGCCGGTCGTCCGTGTTTGACTCGCCTATGACTCCCGCGCCGCTGGTCTCGTAGTAGTACTCGTAGTTGTCGGTGCGGTAGAAGCCCCTCTTGTCCAGCACCAGGGAGTCCGGGTGGAGCTCCTTCCAACGCAGCCAGGTGGTGTGCAGGGCCGGCACGATCTCGAGCCTGGTGTCCTCCAGCTCCCCGGAGATGGCGTCGCCCGTGAAGTGGCTCCACAGCGTTTCGGTCTGGTGGTCGTACATGACCAGCGCGTTCATCACCAGCTTGCCGGACACGCCGAACGTGTAGGTCTGGTCACCGATGTCGCGAGCATAAACTATGCTCGAGTAGCAGAGCGGTCACCAAGTGACCGCGATGGGTTTACCCCCCACGACGTCGTTCACGATCTCGTGGCTGCTGAGCATGTAGATGGGATAGGCGCGGTGCTCGTCTCCTATGGACACGCCTATGACCTGCTCCAGGTCGGTCATCTGCTGATTCGCCCACTCCACGTCGACCAGGCGCGGCTCCAGGATGGCCTTGATCGCGTCGTAGGGAAGCAGGGTGATGATATCCTCGGGACCCGGCCTGAAGTCGGGCGTCTCTTCCGTGGTCTCAGGAGTTTGAGGTGACGCCGGCGTGGAGGTCGGCAAGGGCGTTATGGTAGCGACCTGTGTGGACGGCGGCAACGGCGTGATGGTGGGTACAGGCGTAACGCTGGGCGCGGGCGTGTCCACGGGGCCGGGTGTATCCTCCGGGGAGCTGCACGCGACCGCGAAGAGCAAGAGGGCCGCAAGGATGGTGGCTATGGACAGGGTTGGTTTCATGCCGCGCGCTCTTAGTAGATTAGATGCCTCAAGGCCTGTATTGGATGCTGCTTTGTCGACTGGAGGCTGGTCGGTCGTAGCGCACGCGCCGAGACGGACGGACTCCCGCGCGCATCGAAGACGCGGGAGTCGGGTTGGCTTCCGCCGCCGGAGCCGGACTGCGCCCGATTCAAATCCGGCTGAAGCCACTCCCCATCCTCTCCGGGTCAACACCCGTGCCCCTCGCGTCCGTGATCCAGCCGAACTCATTGAGTATCTGCTGGCTGTAGGTCACCCGTCCCGCCACCTTGTCGAGAGGCTCCGTGGACAGGAGCAGCGCGGCCATGGCCATCGTCTCCGGCGACTCCGTGGTGTTCGGGTCCACCGACGTCCTGCCCTGCGCGAACATGGAACCCACCGTGGGCACGAACTGCGACGGCGAGAAGGCGGCCACGCCCACGCCATACTGGTACACCTCCGCGGCCAGGCCCTGAGTGAGCCGCTCCAGGGCTGCCTTCTGCGTACCGTAGACGGAGCTGCCACCGGGGTTGCTGTACGGGCCCCGGCCCGGGCCGGTGGCCGCGCCGGACGAGATGTTCACGATTCTGCCGCTGCCACGCTCGATCATGTCATTGAGCACCAGCTGGCTGAGGGTGAATGGGCCGTGTACGTTCACCGCCCACGTGCGCATCCAGCGGTTGAGCTGGTAGTCCTTGGTGGCGACCGCGTAGAGGAGGGCGGCGTTGTTCACCAGGACGTCCACGGGGCCGTAGGCCTCGTGGGCTGCCTCGACCAGGGCCTCGCACTGCTCAGGCTCGGAGATGTTGGATGCGACCGCCTTTGCCTCGCCGCCGGCGTCCTTGATCGCGTCGACCGTCGTCTCAAGCGACCCGGCCAGCTGGTGGTCGCCCTCGCGCAGCGTCCGAGCAGCGCACACTACCTTGCCACCCTCAGCGGCGAACATCTTGGCGATGGACTCGCCTATTCCCCTGCTGGCTCCTGTAACGATGACTACCTTCCCGTCAAGCTTGCCCATGCTTTGCTCCTTTTCGTACCGATGTAAGTTCAAGGGATTTCGACTCAAGCCGCGCAGCGGGTGCAGGAACTGGTACAAAGGGGATCCCCGCAGCAACCGCGGCGGTGCGATTATAGCGCGCCGCGCCGCCGAATGTCATCGTTCCGTTGCGGCGTTAGGTCGGCCTGTGCGGCTTCGGGGCACGGCCAGCGACGAGAGCAGCCTGCGGACCGCCATTGCCACTTCGTCGACGGCGGTCTCAAACAGCGCCTCGTTCGCCTTCGAGGGCGTCCGGTAGCCCGACACCTTCCGCACGAACTGCAGCGACGCCGCGCGGATTTCCTCCTCCGCGGCCGGCCCGGACGGGCCCCTGAGAGTCCTTATGCTGCGGCACATCGGGTGGCCTCCTTCGCGCCAGAAGGCGCCCCTACTCTGCCCTGCGAACGGCGTGCCCGCCGAACTGGTTGCGCATTGCCGCCAGCAACCTCGCTCCGAAGGGCTGATCCTGCCGGGAGCGGAAGCGCGCCTGCAGCGCCAAACTGATCACTGGCAACGGGACACTAAGCTCCACACCCTCCTGCACAGTCCACCGTCCCTCGCCGGAGTCTTCCACGTAGGCTTGGATCGTCTCCAGACCAGGGTCCTCCTCCAGCGCCGCGGCCGTGAGGTCCAGCAGCCACGAGCGGACCACGCTGCCGGACCGCCAGATCTGCGATACCTGCGCCAGGTCCAGCTCGAAGTCGCTCTTGGCGCGCATCAGCTCGAAACCCTCCGCGTACGCCTGCATCAGGCCGTACTCGATCCCGTTGTGCACCATCTTCACGAAGTGGCCCGACCCGGCCGGCCCCACTCGCCCATAGCCCCGGTCAGGCGCGGGCGCAAGCGATTGAAAGACCGGCTCCAGCCGCCTGAACGCCGCCTCGTCACCGCCCACCATGAGGCTGTAGCCCCCGGCAAGGCCCCACACGCCGCCGCTCGTGCCCGCGTCGAGGAACGAGATGCCGAGCGTGGCCAGCGCCTCGGCGCGGCGCATGCTGTCCTTGTAGTTGGAGTTGCCGCCGTCTATGACGGTGTCGCCTGGAGACATGCACTCCGCAAGCGCATTGATTGTGGTCTCCGTGGCCTCGCCCGCCGGAACCATGACCCACACGGCGCGGGGCTGCGCGAGTCCTTCGACCAACTCGGCGAGCGAGCCGGCGCCGGCGGCCCCCTCATCGCTGAGCGCACGCACGGCCTCAGCCTGCGGATCGAATACGACGACGCGGTGGCCGGCGCGCAGCAGGCGCAGCGTCATGTTGCCGCCCATGCGGCCAAGACCTACCATGCCAAGCTCCATGGCTCGCTCCCTTCCTCGATGTATGCGCCCAGAGGGCGGGCTGACGCCTCAGACGCCCGCCAGCGCTTCCGCGGCCAAGTTACCAAGGCTCGCCGCGCCGGCGGACGGCAGACGAATCCTGGCCACGCGCCTGCCCAACGCCTGCAGCGCCCTCAGGTCGCCGAGGGCCTGTGCTTCGGCCAGCGTGCCGAAGGTGAAGGACTCGCCCGGGACTGGCACGTCCTCCGCGGGCTCTGCGGTCAGCAACAGATAGAGGCCGGTATCCGGTCCGCCCTTGTGCACCTGCCCAGTGGAGTGCAAATAGCGCGGGCCGTAGCCCAGAGTCGTGGCTATGCGGAACCGCTCCGCCACGCTGCGCCGCAGAGCGTTCAAGGCGCTGTCCGATTCCGGCGTCTGGCGCACGTAGGCCATTATCGAGAGGTAGTCGCCCGGCCTCGCAGTGGACAGGAGGTCGGAGAGAGAGCAGGGAGCCTCCACGTCAGGCAGCCTGCCCAGGCGTCTGCTCTCTCCGAGAACCAGCACCGTCTGGTCCTTGGCCTGTTGCACGTTGGGCTGATCGAACGGGTGAATTCCCAGGATGGCGCCTGCGATGGCAGTTGCCAGCTCCCACCGGAAGAATTCCGCGCCCAGGTCGTAGCGGTCACGCAGCTGCAGGCGCACCACCGGCCGGCCGGCCGACTCGAATTCGGCCAAAGCGGCGTCCTCTGCGGAATTGTCGTCGTCCTCCAGCCGCAGGTGGACGAACAGCCGGTCGTCGCCGTAGTGGACAGGATCCAGGAGCGGCTCGCCAGCCACAGGGACCATGCCGCGCCCCTCCTTGCCCAGGCTCTCCGCGATCAGTTGCTCCGCCCACAGTCCGAAGGCCGCCATAGATGGCGATGCAATCAGCGTCAGCTTGTCCCGCCCCTGCATGACGTGACCGGCCATCGCGGCGCCCAGCAGCGCGGCGGGGTTCTGCCGCACGGGCACGGACGGAGCGCAGGCATCCATCATATCGCAGGCCCTGTCCAGCAGGGTCGCAACGCTCATGCCGGTGAGCGCTGAGGGCGCCATCCCGAAATACGAGAGCACGGAGTAGCGCCCTCCTATATCGGCGGGGTTCAGGAATGCTCGCCGGAATCCCCGCTCGCGCGCCATGGCCTCGAGCGGAGTGCCCGCGTCCGTGATTGCGAAGAACCGGCGGCCCGCGTCCTCGGTTCCCACGGCGCTCTCAACGAGGGCACGGAAGTGGGCGTAGAGCGCCAGAGGCTCCGTGGTGGTGCCGGACTTGGACGACAACGAGAAGAGCGTCGCGGCCGGATCGATCTCACTCGTCACGGCCAGCACCGCCTCCGGCACGGTTGAGTCCAGCACGATGAGCTCCGGGAAGCCCGGCGCGCTCCCGAACGTCTGGCGTACGACCTCCGGGCCAAGGCTGCTGCCGCCCATGCCCAGAAGCACGACGTGCCGGATGCCCTCGCTCCGCGCCTCCTCAGCGAAGGCCTGCAGATCGGGGACATTCGCCCTCATGGCGTGGGCCACGTCGAGCCAACCCAGCCGGTCTGATATCTCAGTGGGGTCGGGCTTCCACGCGGTGTGATCCCTGGCCCAGATGCGCGCCACAAGGTCCAGGCGCTCCAGGTATGCCAGGGCCGCCTCGGTCATTAGCGGACGGTCTCAGCGGCTGTTCGATCGAGCAGGAGGGCCCTCTTTGCCTCCACGTTGGCGAGCAGCAGCTCGAATGAGTCGGCGAAGGCCTTCACGCCGTCGGCAAGCAGCTTGTCGGTAACGGCGTCCATGCTGACGCCGGCCGCCTCCAGGGACGCGAGGATCTGTTCCGCGCCGGCGTCGTCCAGGTCGATCGTCCGGCGAACGTCGCCGTGGTCGATGAACGCGGAAAGCGTGGCCGGCGGCATGGTGTTGACGGTGTCCGGGCCAATTAGGTTGTCTATGTAGAGCAGGTCGCTGTAGGCGGGATTCTTGGTGCTGGTACTGGCCCACAGTGGCCGCTGTACTAGTGCCCCCCTGGCTTTCAGCGCCGCGAAACGCTCGCCGCCGAACGCCTCGCGAAAGAAGCGGTAGGCCATACTCGCGTTTGCGATGGCCGCCCTGCCCATCAGGTCGGCGGCGCCGCCCTCCGACAGCAGGTTGTCGACCGCGGAGTCTACGCGGCTCACGAAGAACGAGGCCACGGACGAAACGCCGCTCAGGTCGCCACCGGCTGCGGCCAGGTCCTCCAGGCCGGAGATGTAGGCCTCCATCACGTCCCGGTGCGCCTGCAGCGAGAAGATCAGGGTAACGTTGACGTTGATGCCCCTCCCGATCAACCGGCGTATGGCGGGGATGCCCTCCGGCGTGGCCGGCACCTTGATCATGGCGTTGGGCCTGTCGAGCGCGGCGAAGAGGCGTAGCGCCTCAGCGACGGTGGCCTCTGTGTCGTGGGCCAGTCTGGGGCTGACCTCCAGGCATGCGAAACCGTCCGCGCCGCCGCTCGCATCGTAGGCGGGGCGCAGCAGGTCGGCGGCGCTCCGGATGTCCTCGAAGGCGAGACATTCGTAGCAGGCGTTGGCATCCAGGCCCTCCGCTGCAAGGGCGGCGAGCGAGTTGTCATAGACCGCGCCGGCCGAGATGGCCTTCTCGAAGATGGTCGGGTTGGAGGTGAGGCCGGTGACACCCACGTCGACCAGCCCAGCGATTTCGCCGGACTCCAAGAGGTCCCGGCTGATGTTGTCGTACCAGACGGACTGCCCCAGGCGCTGAATCTCACGAAGCCGGTCCATTGCTATCCTCCCGCTGTGGGTGTTACGCCAGCGCTGAGGGTCCCGCGCTCCAATGCGATGACCTTCTCCAAGCGGCGGCGGTACTTCTCTTCGTCTAGGAACTGCGCGGAGAGGAAGGCGGTGACCAGCTCCATGGCCAGCACTTCTCCAACAACGCGGGCGCCAAGGCAGAGGACGTTCATGTCGTCGTGCTCCACGCCCTGGCCGGCGGAGTAGGTGTCGTGGCAGATGGACGCTCGAGCGCCGGGCACCTTGTTGGCTGCAATCGAGCCGCCGACGCCGCTGCCGCACACGATGATGCCCCGCTGAGCCCGGCCTGACACCACCGCTTGCGCGACGGCCTGCGAAAAGTCGGGGTAGTCGTCTAGTGGGTCCAGCGAAAACGCGCCAACGTCCACCACGTCGTAGCCCCGCTCCCTCAGCCAGGACAGAAGGGCGCCCTTCAGGTCGTAGCCGGCGTGATCAGCCCCAAGAGCCACGCGCATGCTCATTGATGAAACTCCCCAGCGAGATTACAGGATTGTCCCACAGCACATTGTACTATACAACGGCAATGGTACCGGACTGCAAGAGGCTGGGCAGCCGCAATGGCTGATTCGCCCGGCCGGAAGAGCGCGTGGTGATCCGGTGAGCAGTTACGCCGAAGACAGGCGTGGTGCGTCCCTAGAGCAGATCGCCAATCGTGAGCCAGTAGAACACGATGTACGACCCCGCCACGACCATAAGCCAGGAGCCTATGGGCTGCACGTACGGCAGCACCTTGCGCAGCGTACCCAGCATAGCGCCCTTGAAGAACGCCATCCCAAGCGTCAGCGCCAGGATCACCGTCCCCATTCCCACGGCGTAGAGGATGAACTGCCCCAGCGACGCGCCGATTTCTGAGACCGCAAAGCTCGTCCCGATGACGGAGAGAAATATGGGCAACGTGCAGCTCAGCGAGGCGATGCCGTAGCTCAGACCGAACAGGAAGTAGCCCTTTGCGTTTACCTGTCCTGGGTCGCCTATTCTGGATGCGGCCTGCGCTGCGAACCCGCTGTACAGCTTTCCTCCGCCCACCATCCAGGAGCCGGTCAGCGCCAGAGCTATGCCTATGACCAGTCCCAGATACGGAAGGATATCCACCACTGCCGCCCGCGCGCCCACTGCCATCAGCGTACCCGCAGCTCCGAACAGCACCACGAAACCAAGCGTGACCGATCCGCTCACCTTGAGCGCGCGGAAAATGTGGATCAGGGGGTGTACACCCGCGGCATCCTTGTCGTTGACGCCCAAGTACAGCCCCAGGTACGCGGGCAGCATGACGAACCCGCAGGGATTGACCGCGGAGACCATTCCGGCAGCGTAGGCGAAACCCAGCGGCGCCAGGCCCCGCAACAGGTTTCCCGAGTCGCCGGAGAGCGTTTCCACGAACCGGTTGACGCCATCGATGCCTTCGGCCCTGCCCAGGACCAGGGCCCCGATGAAGGCCGTGGTCAGGGACACTGTGGCAACTGCAGCGGGCACCAGGACCTTCTTGAGCAGGCCCGGCTCCGACATGGCGCTTGACATGGACATGACTTACCTCCCGTACGGGTGAGGCCTGGCTCCCGTTAGCCGGACTCCTCCGCCAGCATCTCGTTGGTGATGTCCTGCAGGACCTCGTGGTCCAGGATACCTCCCCACAGGCGGAATATTTCGCCGTGGGAGTTGATGAACACGGTGGTCGGCATGCCCAGAACCTCGTACCTGCGCATTATGGTGCCGTCGGTGGTGTAGCCCGCCGGATAGGAGATGCCGAGGTCGCTCAGCAGGATCCGGGCGTCCTCCTGAGTGCCGAGATTGGTGAACTGCCCCACGTCGATGCCCAGTACCAGCACGCTGTCCCGGTTGTCGTCGGAGAAGGCCTGGAAGTCGGGCATCTCTGCGCGGCACGGCGGGCAGAGACCGGCCCAGAAGTTGAGCACCACGGGCTTGCCCTGCAGGTCCGACATGCTGAGCTCGGTTGCGCCCAGATCGCCCTCGCCCTGGTACAGGGTGAATTCGAAGTCCGGCGCGGCCGGCAGATCAGACGTCTCTCCGCCGGAGCACGCCGCGATGGCGAGCAAGACGACCGGCAGCAGAAGCAGGGCCCACAGGCGCAGGAACCGCCCGACGCCCGGCCTTCGCCCGCCCGCTGTCGTGACTCGATTGTCGTGGTCGTGGTGGGCCATTCGCAGTCTCCCCAATGCTTGGTCTACCACCATTGTAACGGATTGGCCGATGTGAGCGCATCTCACGCGCGGAGCCGCCGCTTACGATGCACTGAACAAAGTATTACGAATGTGAACCTGCAGTCGCTCGGAGCGCGGCGTCTCTCGGGCGCGGAGGCTGCCCGGCGAGCCGCAGGCCCTCGGCTACCGCAGGTAAAGGTACACGCCGGCGTGCGGGAAGCTGACCTCCAGCACGGCGCGCATCTCGCCGGCGGCGGTGACGGCGTAGTCGACGCGGCGCGGGTCGTCTGGCGATAGGCTGTGCAGGCACTCGCGGCCCAGCGTCTCCTGAGGGCACAGGTGCATGCCACCGGCCTGCTCGTCCCAGAACCCGACCAGCCTTAGGGGGTTGAACATCAGCTCCGCGATGTTGCGCAGGTCCGAGATGACCTCCGTGGCGCGAAACGACCCGTCGGACTCGATGCTTACGCTGACGCGCTCCATAGCGGGCGTAGTATAGCACGGGGGCGCGTTTGGGCCGCACTGGCCGCTCGTGGCAAGCCCGTCGAACCATGGAGGATTCGAGAGCGATCTCGGCAGGCGCCTACGCAGTGTTCACCAGATCTTCAATGCGTTCCCGAAGCTTCTGTCGGCGTGCCTCATAGAAGCACTCGAAGCCAGTGATTGCTTTCGGAACCTTGCCTAGCAAGTGACGGGCGCAATAGACTTCGCGGGCTTGGACACTTGGGCAGTGGACATCTAACCAGTCAGCCGGCAAAGTGGCTCGTTTCTCGTTGTTGACAGTGCGGTCCAGCAATTGGAGGTTCGCAAGACGGTCGCAGTGGTCCCGAAGTGACTCAATCAGTGCTTCGGAAACACTAGCATCGATTAGTCGTCTCGTTGTAAACCGGCTCTTGGGGAATACGTGATCTATGTCAGAGCCGTCGCGTGATTCCAAATGCGGGAACAACATGGTCAGCATAGGGAAAATGCGCCGGTCTCCCAACCTCATGTCGGCCAGATCCTCTATCTCTTCCTCAACAAAGTCTAACGTCTTTCCCCTTTGCGCCATAACGCGCCGAAGATCGGCAGCAGGAAATTCCGATGTGTCGGCATTACGGATTACTTCCCGCAGGGCGGTTAGGAGAGTATCTAGGCCGCTGCCCCAAATCCCAGACTCCTTCAAGATTGACCTAGTTAACCAGCCCCTAATTATCCTGCGGTCATTTCGGAATTGGTTGCTGGTTTCGAAGTCCCTAGGTGCTCCTTTCTTGTAGAGGTAGTAGGCTATAGGCAAGAGCGAATTGGTTGCTTGGATTGTCCTGCTATCAAAGCCGAAACTGTCCACGAGTTCCACAGTTTCCAACAACGCCTGACGAATATTTGGCCAGTTCTCTTCCAAAACGGCCATATTTTCGTGAGAAAAATTCTCTACACGGAAGCCCACGCTAGCAATGTCTGTCAGCATGAGTCCCGCCTTCAAGACAAAGTCAGCGTTGAACAGAAGACCAGTTCTGATCTTGTTCATCTCATCCACTAGCCCGTGAACTTCTCTTCTGGCATCAAGTGTGTCCCACTGCGACACGGCAATGCTCAACAAGAGGTTCGAATATGAAAGAGGCGTCCCTCCACTATTGCATCGAATGAATATACTTAGGACTCGCTCAATGTCCTGACTCTTCTCCTCATAATAGGCCACAACAGGATCTACTCGAATCGCCCGGTGTAATCGGTCAAGTGTGTGAAACACCAAGCTCTGTTGCTCTGTTTGAAGGCCTTTGCTGGAAAGCCAATCAAACATATCAGGGCCGGAGTTCATCTTCATAATGTCCGATACTCTGAACCACAATCGACCGTCTCGCAAGCCGCTGTGATTTTCGTTTACAAACTCGAATGCGTAGCGGCTGCCTTCTTCGTCGGGATCCGGGGGAGCCAACAGGTCGAGCGCCAATACTCTCTTCGGAAGAGCGTCCGAGCTATTCCACCGCTTGTAAGGCAATTTCATCGCCATAGAGCCACGAAGGCCTATGTTGAATGCAGTCAAGCGTTGCTGTCCGTCGAGCACGGCCGTTAGCGGCTTGTCGTAAATGGGCCCGAGTTCTGGGCAATGAGGGTTGTCTCTCTGATGGTAGTCTCTCACGAAGTCGTACCAGCGATACTGTCCCGCGTTCTCCGCCTCAACCCTCCAGAACATAAACTCGCCAAACGGGTAGCCCTGCATCAGGCTATCGAAGAGATTGCATACCTGTTCCGGACGCCATACAAACTCCCTTTGAATGGCCGGTAGAACATATTCATGAGACGCGATACTGTCCAATGCTCCACTAATTGTGCCACCTTGTTGGTGCATTTCCCTTTCTCCTTTCGAATGTGAAATTGACCCGTCCCGGAATTTGTACCACACGCAATACCAGTGCTGCAAGAACCTGTTATGCCCCGCTCGCATGGTTCGACAGGCTCACCACGAGCGGAGCAAGTGGCTTCCGCTCATCCTGAGCCTGTCGAAGGACATGAGCGGGCCAGCACCCTCCATGCCCCACGCCGCTTGACGCGCCGCGCCGGCCCGCGTATCATGTAGACCGACTGGTCGGTCTACTGGGTATCGTACGCAGTCGGCCACCGACTTCTGCTTCGGAGGCGACATGACCACAGCCACAACAGCCACACCCAACATCCGGTTCCGTGACCCCGCGCTCGAGCCCGTCTGGGAGAAGGTCCAGGACGGCGAGCGCATCAGCTTCGAGGACGGCCTCAGCTGCCTTCAGACGTCGGACCTGGCCGCGCTGGGACAGATGGCGGACTACGCCAAGCGCAGGCTCTGGGGCGACAAGGTCTACTTCGTATTCAACCGCCACATCAACCCCACCAACATCTGCGTCCTCTCGTGCACCTTCTGCGACTTCGCCAAGAAGAAGGGCGACGCCGACGCGTACGAGATGGAGATGGACGAGATCTTGGGCAAGCTGCACCCGGACATGCATGAGGTGCACATCGTGGGAGGCCATCACCCCGACTGGCCCTTCGAGCGGTATGAGGGCATCGTCCGCGGCATCCACCAGGCGTACCCCTCCATCCACATCAAGGCGTGGACCGCCGCCGAGATCGACTACTTCTGCAAGCGGTTCAAGATGAGCGAGGAAGAGGTGCTAGGCCGCATGAAGGACGCCGGGCTGGTGTCCATGCCGGGCGGAGGCGCGGAGGTCTTCTCGCCTAGAGTGCGCAGGGAGCTCTTCCCCGGAAAGAACACCGCCGAGCGCTGGCTGGAGATTCACAGCCTGGCCCACGCAATGGGCATCCGCTCCAACGCCACGCTCCTCTACGGCCACATCGAGACGCTGGAAGAGCGCGTGCACCACATGACGCTGCTGCGCGAAGCGGAGGACGAAGCCCCCGGCTTCCTGGCCTTCATCCCGCTGGAGTACCAGGTGGGCGATACGCACCTCGTGCCGCGGCAGGCGTCGGCCGTCGAGGACCTGCGCACCATAGCCACGTCCCGGCTCATGCTAGACAACATCCCGCACATCAAGGCCTACTGGGTGATGATCGGCGAGCAGACCGCGTCCATCGCCCTGAACTTCGGCGCAAGCGACCTGGACGGAACCATCGGAGAGGAGCGCATCGCACACGCCGCCAAGGCCGCAAGCCCCGTGGGCCTGGCCCGTAATCGGATGCTGCGCCTGATCGGCGACGCCGGCAAGACGCCCGTCGAGCGGGACGCCCTCTACAACGAGATACATGTCTACGATGACTAGGATCGGCCAGATCCCCTACCTCAACTGCGAGCCATTCTTCCACACCCTTGCCCTGGAGGGCGTGGAGCTGTGCCCCATGCCGCCGAGCTCAATGGGACCACTGGCCCTGCGCGGCGAGCTTGACGCTGCGCCTTTCTCGCTGGTCCAGAGCTTCGACCTGAGCGATGAGTTCGAGGTCCTGGGCGACATGGGCATAAGCGTGATCGGGCCGGTCAGAAGCATCCTCTTCTTCTCCCTCGTGCCCATCGACGAGCTCTCCGGCGCCGTCGTGGGGGCCACGTCACAGTCTGCGACGGCCGTACAGCTGATGAAGGTGCTGCTGGAGCAGCGCTACGGCGTGCGCCCGCGTGAGTACGCCAACCTCGAGGCGGCACACCTGGACGCCTTCCTCCTTATAGGCGACGACGCGCTGATCACCCACAATCGCATCGACGGCTTCCCGTATGTCTACGACCTCGCCGACGTGTGGTGGGAGTGGAAGCGGCTCCCGTTCGTGTTTGCAGTGTGGATGGTGCGGCGGGACCTGGCTCTGGAGGTCAAGCACTTGCTGGCGGAGGCGCTGAGGCGGAACCTGGAGCACAACATGACCCACAGCCTGGACGTCATCGCCCGCAAGCGGGAGACAATGGGACTATCGTCCGCGGAGGTGGTAGACTACCTGCGTGCATTCAGGTACGTTCTGGACGAGAGGGACTATCGGGCCATAGAAGAATTCGAGGGAGCGTGGCGCTCTCTCACCCTGGCGAAGGAGGCGGCAGTATGACAACGACGGCATCGGTTAAGGACGTGACGGAGAAGGCCCTGGCCGGCGAGCGGATCACCTACGACGAGGGCGTTCTGCTCTTCAAGGAAGCGCCGCTCCTGGAGCTGGGAAACGTGGCCCAGGAGATCAGGTACAGGCACAACCCCAAGTCCATGGTGACCTTTGTCATAGACACCAATCTCAACTACACCAACGTCTGTGACGCCTACTGCACGTTCTGCGCCTTCTATCGCACGGAAAAGGACGAGGACGCCTACACCCACTCGGTTGACGAGATGATGGAGATGGTGGGGCATGCGGCGGCCAAAGGCGTGACAACCGTGCTCCTGCAGGGCGGGCTCAACCCCAAACTGCCCATGGAGTACTACGAGGAGCTGGTGCGCGAGACCCGCAGGCGCTATCCCCAGATACTGCCGCACTACTTTTCGGCGCCCGAGATCCAGAAGATGTCGCAGGTTTCGGGGCTGCCAATCGCGGAGGTTCTGCGACGGCTGAAGGAGGCCGGACAGGAGACGCTGCCGGGCGGCGGCTCGGAGATACTGTCAGACCGCGTGAAGCGGAGCCTCAGCCGCCTGTGGCCCAAGGGCAGGGTGGACGACTGGTCGGATGTGCACCGGGAGGCGCACAGGCTCGGCTATCGCACCACCGCCACCATGATGTACGGCCACCTGGAGCGGCCGGAGGACGTGGTCGAGCACCTTGAGCACACGCGAGCGCTCCAGGACGAAGCCCTGGCCGACGGGAACGAGGGTTTCACGGCCTTTGTTCCTTGGAGCTTCAAGCGCGGCAACACGCCCCTCTCCAAGCGAGTCAAGGAGGAAGCCGGCCCCAATCCGTATCTTCGCATGATCGCCATGGCCCGCGTTTACCTGGACAACGTGCATCACGTGCAGGCCTCGTGGTTCTCGGAGGGCAAGAAGACGGGCGAGGTTGCGCTCAACTTCGGCGGCGACGACTTCGGAGGCACGCTCTTCGACGAGAACGTGATGCAGGAAGCGGGCTTCTACAACCGCACGACCACGGACGAGATCCAGGCGATCATTCGCGACGCGGGCTTCACTCCGGCGCAGCGCACCACCAAGTACGAAGTACTGCAAGTCTTCGAGTAGCCGGGGGTGCGCGGCGGGCCCTAGCCACATTCATGGCGGGCTAGGGTTTGGGGTGGATGCCACCGTATTCGAAATCTGGCTGGGTATCTGTGAACCCACACCATTCCAGGACCCTGAACTTCACGTCCGCAATCGGAAGTTGCGCCGCAGCTCGGACACGTACCGTCTTCCGAGGCCATCAGCGTTCACTGCAAGCCATTCCCTCAGCTTGGTCGTCCCGGTCGGCGCGGCCTTGGACGTGAGCAGCCCGGCCATGAGTCCGACCACCTCGTCCCGGGTAAGCGCAACGTCCCCCCTCAATCGGCCAACCATCTGAGTCAGGGCAAGGCCAACGGATGGGGGCGTGTGCATCAGACGAGCGCGGACGTGCATGGCAGAGGCCAGCAGGCGAAGCAGCTCGTCAAAGGTGAATGTCTCCGGCCCCACCGCGTCAGCGACGGAGTTGCCACTCAATGCACCTGCCTCCACCGCCTGGGCCGCAAGGTCCTCGACGTAGACTGGCTGCACGGGGTATTCGCCGTTGCCGCACACGGGGAAGACCGGGAAGCGGCGCAAAGCCCAGGCCATGTTGTTGAGCAGCAGGTCGCTACCACCGTACACCAGGGTCGGCCTGATGACGGCGTAGGTAACTCCCAGGCCCTTCAGCAACTCCTCCACCCGGGCCTTGCCCCTGAAGTAAGGCAGCTCGGAGTCCCGCGAGGGGTTCGTCACCGAGAAGTGGACGATTCTGCCGACGCCTGCATCCACGGCGGCCTCGAATAGCGTCCGAGAGTTCTCGACCGCGTGGTCGAAGGTCATCTTCCCACGCGCGTACCGAATCCAGTAGGTATTGTAGAGAACGCCGGCGCCCTGCATCGAGCGGCGCAGCCCGTCCGTGTCCGAGAAGTCCAGCGGGACCGTTTCCACCAGAGCGCCGAGGGGATTCCGCCCCGCCGGTCGCCGGCTAAGGGTCCTCACACGGACGCCCTCGTCCACCAGCCTACGGGCCACGTAACCGCCCGTGTAGCCGAAAGCGCCGGTCACTACCGCCAGGTCGGGATGTCCCACTGTCACAGCCTCCTCCCATCCCCCTTATGTGAGGAGAGAAGGTCTCTCGCTCAGGAAGTTGCGGGCGGCCTCGTCTCCCCCTTCGGCACCCAATGGCCGATGCGAGGCCTGGTGAAGGCGTAGGTGAGGTTGCCTGCGTCGTCGCCCAGCTTGCGGCGGAGCCTACGGACGATTGTGTGCTAGCCGGCGTCCTCGGCCAGGTCTATCACGGTCACCTCCGGCCCCGCGGAGGTCACGTCCAGTATCGCCACGTGGCCGATCTTCATCAGCTGGTTGCGCAGCGTGGGGCTTCCCGGGTTCACCAGCATCGTGCCGCCATACTGCTCCACCATCGGCACGCAGGTGTGGCCGAATATCACGATGTCCATGAGCCGCCCGAAGAACTCTTCCGGCACAATGGGCCGCGAGGGGTTGCTCTCGTAGACGGGAGCCACGGAGCCGGGGTAGATCCAGCCGCCGTACCCGGGCACCATGAGGTCATGGATCACCCCGATGCTGACCCCCTCCACATCGAGCACCTGCTTCTCCTCCACGCGCGGGTCGCCGTGGCACTGCCGGTCCCTGTCGACGCTGCCCGCCACTTTGATGGGAGCGATCTGCTCCAGCCAGTCCAGCGTGGGCGTGGTATAGATGTTGCCTGCGTGGAGTATGAGTTCCACGCCTTCGAAGGCCTTGACGACGGCGGCAGGGACCTCGGTTGCCCCTCCCGGTATATGGGTGTCGGAAATGAGTCCTATGCGCATGGTAGCCTCCTAGCCTGCGGGTGAATTGCGGACTGCCGCCACCATAGTATCACGAGTTGGGCGATTCCGCGTCGCTGCCATGCGCGGGCCGCGCTCACCTTGAGCAACAGTTATTGGTCAGGAGCCGCACCGGAAGCGCCTTCGCCGGAGAGCGTCACCTTGGAAGCGAGAAGCTGAAGCGACTGCCGGCCCCCACCATGCTCTCCACCCAGATGTTGCCGCCGTGCGCTTCCACAATCCCCTTCGCTATCGCCAGGCCAAGCCCGGAGCCGCCGTACTCGCGCGACCTCGACTTCTCACCGCGATACAGCCGGTCGAACACGAGTCCAAGCTCCTCCTGGTCAATGCCCTGCCCCGTGTCCATCACGTCGAACTGCACAGCGGCGCCCGTGTCCTGCGCCTTCACGATGATTGTGCCGTCGGGCGGCGTGTGGCGAATGGCGTTCTGAATCAGGTTGTAGAGCACCCTCTGGATCTTGACGGGGTCGACCACCACCTGGCCCAGCTCACCCTCGAGCTCGCTGCGAAGATTGAGGGCCTGCATGGTAGCCTGCGCCTCCATTCCGTCCATCACGCTGGCCAGAATCTCACCCACTGAGCTTGGCTGAAGGTGCAGCTCCAGCGTGCCGGTGTCCAGCCTGGAGATTTCGAACAGGTCGTCTATGAGCGCGGAGACGTGCTCCACCTCGCGGTTCAGGTTGCTGAAGTAGCGCTGCAGCGTAGTCCTGTCGGACACCACGTCGTCGGTGATTGCCTCCACCATTGCCCGCATGGAGGTGAGTGGTGTACGTAGGTCGTGCGAAAGCGATGCTATCAGGTCCTTGCGGGCCTGCTCCATGTCCTGCTGCCGTCTGAATGCGCCGTCCAGCTCGACGGCCATCGTGTTCATGATCCTGGCCAGATCGCCGATCTCGTCCCGCGAGTCCACCTCCAGCCTCGTGGACAGGTCGCCCTCGGCGAGTCGCAGCGCTCCGTCCCTCAGCTTCTGAATCGACGATGTGACCGTCTCGGACAGCATGTATGCCAGCAGCAGCGAGATGGTGAGGGCAAACACCAGCAGCACGATCAGCAGGCCCAGGTCGTGGTCGGAGAGGAACATGAGGAGAGAGGTCACCAGCACGTTGGCCAGGGCAACCACGCCTCCGGTGGCGCCGACAACGGCCATCTTGTGGCGTATGCCCAGCCCGCTGCGCACACCAAGCCGGATTGCGGCCATGCTGAGGGCAATCGAAAGGGAGCCCGACAGGAACAGGTAGAACGCCACGAGGCCGAGGTCCCGACCGCCCATGCCAAACACGAGAAACGCCACTGCGATGGCGAGGCCGAGCGAACCCAATACTCCGCTCAGTGCCAGAGCGCCCCTACGCGTCTGAGCGAGCACCATCATCGGGTCACCCCTGGAACTTGTAGCCTATGCCCCACACGGTCTGGATGTAGCGAGGCTTGGCCGGGTCGGCTTCAATCTTCTCGCGCAGGCGGCGTATGTGCACGGTGACCGTGCTGGTGTCGCCCACGTAGACGTAGTCCCACACCTGGTTCAGGATCTGCTCGCGGCTGAAGACCTGTCGCGGGCGCTGCGCCAGGAACACCAGAAGGTCGAACTCCTTGGCCGTCAGTTCCACGTCCGAGCCGTGCGCCCTGACGTGCCTTGTCTTCGGGTTGATCATGAGGTCCTGGTAACGGAGGGAGTCGCCGTCGTGAATGCGCGGGGTAGCAGTGCGCCGGAGCACATTCTTCACGCGTGCAACGAGCTCCCGCGGGCTGAACGGCTTGGTGACGTAGTCGTCCGCGCCGAGGCTCAGACCCACCAGCTTGTCCGTCTCCTCACCCTTGGCCGTGAGCATGATGATGGGCACCTGGTCCTCCGCCCGCAGCAGGCGGAAGACCTCCAGGCCGTCCACCTTGGGGAGCATGAGGTCTAGCACCACGAGATCCGGCAGGCCGGTTCTGCCCTTGACCAGGGCCTCCTCGCCGTCCGATGCCACGTCGACCTCGTAGCCGTCACGCTCCAGGTAGCGCGCCACAACCTCCGAGATGGTGGGGTCGTCATCCACCACAAGGATGCGTTGTACGGCAGCGCCGGAGGCTGTGCTGCTTCCAGTTTCCATATCTTGCGTCATTTCACGGTCATGGTATCGCGCATTGGTTACGTCTGCCTTAAGCCCCTTACGGATATCTTGCGCGTCGGTCAGGTACGGTCGACCGCCCGGGGACCCGGCCGGTACGCCATCTTCATGTAGCGGTCGCCGTCGCGCAGCTCCTCCAGCATCTGCGAAAGCCGCTTGCGGCGCGTCTCCTCGCGCTTGGCGCTCATGATCCAGCCGATGTAGTCGTTCTGCTGGTATGGCGGGCGACTGTGATAGGCACCCTCTAGCCCCTGCTCCACGATGGCACTCCAGACCATCTCCGGCATCTCATGGCGCGGCCGCCTTGCCCGCTCCAAGTGTCCCTCCTCTGTCGCGTCCGTGTCGGCGCCTCGTCAGATTCTTCCTACGCGCTCCTCGATTATCGCACCCGCGCCTCAGCCTATCAAGGAGGGAAGCGAACGGCCAAATCGCGCAACTACTCCGGCATTCACCCTTCACAATTCCTTATACTTCTGACGTTATGCTTTTCTCGATGACACCCATGAGCGCATTGGAACCTGAAAGCAGGAAGAGACGAAGCTGGGCGCCGCTGGGCGCGGGCGCGGTGGCCGGGCTGTTGGGCTTGGCCCTTGGACTCGCAATTGCGGTGGCCGTCCTGGACGCTGGCAGCGCGCCGGCAGAACCGGAGACTGCCGCCCCGGACAACGCGGCGGCAGTCGAGGAGCTGCGAAGTCAGGTACAGGAACTGCAGGCGCAGCTGGACGCAGCGAGCACTCCCCCGGTTCAGGTCGACGAGCCGGCCGCGGACCCGCGGCAGGTGGAGGAGCTGCAAGCCGGCGTCTCCGCCGCGCTGGAGCGCGAGGACATCGCGCTGGCCGCGCTGTCGCTTGCGCAGACGGAGTTGGAGCTTGCGTCGGAGGAGCAGGCCGGGCTGAGAGCTGAGCTTCGCGACTACCAGTCTCAGTCCGGGGAGGAGATCGCCAGACTGGAGACGCTGGAGGAGATGTACGACTCCCTGGACAGGCATCGCCTGTTGCTGCTCGAGCTGCGCAGGGAGTCGCCGGCGGACAGGGATGACTCCCTGGCCTACTGGAGCAACCTGCACGGGGTAGCCGTCGACGCCAACCCTGCGCTCTCCTCCGAGGCCGAGAAGGTGCTCGTGAGGATCGACAACTACTACATCTGGAAGGACGGCGGCCCCGATCCGTCCGACTCCGTGGACGAGTATCTCGACTGGCGCAAGGCGTATGCCCCGTCCGGCGCGGAGGCCTACGAGGAGGCCACGCTCGTCTTCAACCGGCAGGCGCTGCTATCCGTGGTGAACCGGATCGACACGGTCCTGTCGCTCCTGGACAAGTAGCCGACTGAAGAGCGCGGGCAGACGCAGTCCCACCCCCCTCGTCACGCGCCCGAAACGTGAGACAACGGGCCGATTTGGGCGTATAATCGCTTGATCCGGCACGCTTCAGGGGGCCGTGCATGGCGTTTGAGGGCAACTGGCAGATGCAGGTGGACTCTCCCATGGGTACGCGACCCGCGTCGCTGTCCATCACGGAGACCACGGGCAGCCTGGAAGGATCTCTTACCACCGGCATGGGCACCGGAAGCGTGAGCGGCCGAGCCACAGGCGGCGACGTAGAGTTCAACGCGACCGTGTCCGGTCCCATGGGCCCGATAAACCTGGCGTTCGCCGGGACAGTCGACGGCGACCAGGCCTCCGGGCAGGTGCAGTTCGGAGCTATGGGCAACGGAAGCTGGAGCGCCTCGCGAGCGGAGGACGGCGAGCCGGTGGCCGCGGCTCGCCGCGCCGGAACGGCGACCGCGCAGGCCACTGCCGTCGCAGCCGGGCCGCCTGGAGGGCAACCGGGCGCCATGCCGAGGCCACAGGGGCTGACGCTATCCTCATTCACCTCAACCGCCGCGCTGAAGCGCACCTTCGACTCCCTTGGCGTAGCCTCGTATCGCAACCTGTGGATTGGCTTCCTGCTCCAGATGGGCGCCATGCAGATGCTCATGCTGACGGGCGGCTTCTACGTGTTTGAACTGACGGGGAGGGAGTCGCTGCTCGGCCTGGTGGTGGCGACGGCCGCGGTGCCGGCGGTATCGCTGGCGCTATTCGGCGGCGTCGTGGCGGACCGGATGGACAAGAAGCGAGTCATCCAGGCGAGCCAGGTGGTTTCGATGGGAGTAGCCCTGTTCGTCGCCGTGTCCATCACAACCGGTACCATCACCTGGCTTCATCTGCTCGCGGCATCGGCGATGCAGGGCAGCGTGATGCCGCTCGTGATGCCGGCGCGCCAGGCCATCACCCCGCAGCTCGTGGGGATGGACAGGCTCACCAATGCCATAGCCCTGAATGCGATGGTAATGAGCCTTACCACGATGGTGGTGCCCGTGCTGGCCGGGCAACTCATCGCCAAAATTGGCGTCGAGTCTGTATACTACGTGATCGCCGGTATGTACGTGCTGGCCGTGCTATTCACCACCCGACTGCCCAAGGTCGAGGTACCACCAAGGGACCGCCGGACCACGGTCCTGGGCGACATCCGCGATGGCTTCAGCTACGTATTCGACAACCGCGTTATCCTAGTCCTGCTAATCCTCTCTTTCTCAACCATAATCTTCGCCATGCCCATTCGCTTCATACTGCCAATTTTTGCCAAGGACGTGTTCGAGGTGGGCCCGGACGGCCTGGGCACGCTGATGAGCGCGATGGGATTGGGCGCGCTGGGCGGCACCCTGGTAATAGCGTTTCTTGGGAAGGTCTCGCGGCGGGGACTTGCACTGGTGGCCAGCGGGATCCTCTCCGGCCTGGTGCTTCTCAGCTTTGCCGCCACGTCCCACTTCGCGCCGGCGTTCATGACGGGCGTCGCCATCCTGGTGGTCGTCGGTGTGATTCAGGCCGCGCGGATGACGCTCACGAGCAGCCTCATGATGGAGTACACCACCCAGGAGTACCGCGGCCGGGTGATGAGCATATTCGGGCTGAACATGGGCATAATGCCCGCCGGCGTGCTGCCCGTCACGCTGGTGGCCGAGCGGGTGGGCGCGCCCGTGGCGCTCGGTATCATGGCCGGAATCCTCATATTCGTGGCCATCGTCATACTGATAGTAAGCCCCAGGCTCAGGCAGCTGCAGTAGGCGGGCATTCCACCAGCGCATAGCTTTCCCCGTACCTGATACGGGGATGAGCCTGTCGAACCACGTGAGCTGGACGTGCGGCCGCCACGCTGAACCGGAGGTGACGGACATGGCTTCGCTTCCCATCGTCTACAGCATCAGGGGCTGCCCGGCGTGCGCGAGACTGCTTGAGCAGTGGGACGCGGAGGGCATCGCCTACGAGGAGCGGCGCGCAGACCTGAGCCAGGAGGCAATGGACGAAGCGCGCAAGCTGGGTGACGCCGTGCCCATCGTCGTGTACCCGGACGGGCGCGTAGAGAGGAGATTAGGAGGGCGGAGGGGCTGCTACATCGGCTGACAGCAGCGCGCCCCTCGCCCCGATAGTTTCTGGTCCTGACTAGTCGGCGCTGGCCGCCCAGACCACCGAGTAGTTGTTGTCCGGGAAGAACGCGCCGGAAACACCCGCCTCCGCGGGTATGTGTATCTGGCGGTCGCCCGCCCTGCCCTGAATCTGCAGCACTGAGTCCATGTGCAGCCAGAAGCGGGTGCGCCCGGCACCGGCGTTGCCGCCGCTGGGCGACACGGGGTTCGGCCCTTCGATCGAGATGTCCGTCTGGTAGAAGTCCAGCGCCTCGCCGGGCTGCACGCCTGCAAACCGCAGACCCTCCAGGTGGAACTGATGGAACAGCGTGAAGCCGTCATACATGTTCTCAAAGGACAGGTCGCTGGGGCTGAGCCCGGATCCCTCGTACAGCTTGCGCCCCGTGCTGTCCGCTGCGGCCTGCCACTCCTCCAACGTGGGCACCACGCTGCGAGTCTGGGGAGCCGTCCTGGTGTGGTTGAGGATGTAGACCGGCTTCTGCTTCATGTCCCTGGCGCGCTCCTCGGTTGTGAGGAGGAATGCGCCGGAAACGCAGATGGGCAGGTCGTTGTCGAAGAGGTTGGCGGGCTTGGCGATCCAGCGGGCCGCCAGGTAGTCCTCGACGGTCAGAACCTCCGGGCGGTGCTGCGCCCAGAAGCCCTCGGGGTAGAGCAGCCCATTGCGCTTCTCCTCGACCACGAACTGCGCCATCATGTCGTGGCTCTTGCCGTACTTGCGGCAGTAGGACTCGAATATCATGGCGGTGTTGTAGCAGGCAACCGTGCCCCACAGGCCGGTCCACTTACCGCCGCCGCCAATCGTGTCGCCCGCCGCGGCGCCCTGTCCCACGTAGTACCGCCCGCCAAAGTTGTGCCACCCCTTGAGCACCAGGCACACGTCGGTCAGGCCCTCACCCACGGCCTGCGCCCCCACCACCAGTGCGTTGGACATGCAGCCGGGGCCGTACATGGTGAAGTCCACGTTGGTCAGCTCCGGCATGTTCTTGAGCATCCACTCCGAGCTGAGCCTGGCGATGCCGTCCAGTGGATTGTCGGTGGACTGGTAGGTATTGAGGAAGTCCTCCGGGATCGGCTTGCCGGTCGGCCACGGCGAACCCGTGGAGGTGTCCTGCGCCATCACCAAGCCATCGACCTGGTCAGGCGAGACGCCCGCGTCCTCCATGGCCCTGCGGAGCGCGAGGATGCTCCACGCGCCCAGGCTGGTGTCGGTGGTCTCGTCCCAACGTCGCGCCGTGGGCGAAACACCAATACCAACGGCAACCACCTTTCCCCTGTGCTCCCACACCCCCAGTCCTTCCGTGGCTCTGTACATGGATGGCGGTGCATTTTCGGTTGGCATGGTCTACCCCCTCTAGAGTGATTGTCAGGGCCCGCGCTGCTCTGCGGGGCCTCACTTGTCCCTGGTAGATTCTACCGCGCAGCAGCGCCCAAGTCGATAGGGAACCGCTGGCGTGAGCGGGGCAAATGATGTAAGATTTAGAGAGATATACGGCGGGCGTACGAATCCGCGTAGCCCGCTTCGCAGGATCCCGCGGCGAGCGGACACCTCTCCAGGACACTTCAGGCAAAGGAGGAGCAGAATATGTCACTACGAATCAACGACGAGGCGCCGGACTTTACGGCCGAGACCAGCGAGGGCACGGTCAGCTTCCACGAGTGGATGGGCGACGGCTGGGCCATGCTCTTCTCGCACCCCAAGGACTTTACGCCGGTCTGCGCCACCGAGCTCAGCTACGTGGCGAAGATCAACGGTGAGTTCCAGAAGCGGTCCTGCAAGGTCATCGGACTGAGCGTGGACAAGGTGGACGACCACCGGAGATGGGCGGCTGACATCGAGCAGCTCGCGGGCACCGAGCTCAACTTCCCCATAATTGCCGATGAGGAGCTTAGCGTGGCCAAGCTCTACGACATGCTGCCCGCTGAAAGCGGCGACTCGTCCGAGGGCAGGACGGCCGCGGACAACGCGACCGTTCGCTCCGTGTTCCTGGTCGGCCCCGACAAGCGAATCAAGATGAACCTCACGTATCCGATGAGCTCCGGCCGCAACTTCGACGAGCTCCTCAGGGTTCTCGACTCCTGCCAGATCACGGCCAACCACCGGGTGGCCACGCCCGCCAACTGGGAGAAGGGCGAAGACGTGATCATCCTGCCGTCCATCAACAACGAGGCGGCGCAGGAGTTGTACCCGGACGGGTGGGAGACCGTGACGCCCTACCTGCGAAAGGTCAAGGACCCGACGAGTTAGGAAGCCTCCCTACAATGGGGCATTCGAAAGATGCGATTGAGTGGGTACGCCGCGGCGTACCCACTCTTGTTGAGAGCAGCCGCGGCTTTCGCGGACCGGAGGCGGCATGACCAGCGACAGCAGCATACGCGTGGGTATGGTGGGGGCCGGCGCCAACAGCCGCGCGCGCCACATACCAGGATTCCAGACCCTGGAGGGCGTCGACGTGGTGGGCGTGGCCAACCGCAGCCGGGAGTCCGCTCAGCGCGTCGCGGACGAGTTCGAAATCCCTCGCGTGTTCGACGACTGGAAGCAGCTGGTGCAGTCACCGGACATCGACGCGGTCTGCATCGGCACCTGGCCCTACATGCACTGCCCCATCACGCTGGCAGCGCTCGAGGCCGGCAAGCACGTCCTCACGGAGGCGCGCATGGCCATGGACGCAGCCGAGGCCCGGGCCATGCTCAACGCATCGCGCCTCCACCCGCACCTCGTCGCGCAGGTTGTGCCGTCGCCGTTCACGCTGAAGGTAGACACCACCATCCGCGAGCTTGTGTCGTCCGGCTACCTGGGCGCGCTCACATCAGTCGAGATGCGGGTCTCCGGCGCCGGCTTCCCGGAGTTCGGCGGGCCGCTGCAGTGGCGCCACGACCGCACAGTGAGCGGCCACAACGTGCTGTTCCTGGGCGTGTGGTATGAGGCGATGATGCGGTGGATTGGCCCGGCCACCGAGGTCAGGGCCATGACCAGCGTGACGGTGCCCCAGCGCGTTGACGCCGACGGCCTGCTGCGGCCGGTCACGATACCGGACCACGTGGACGTGCTCAGCCGGCTGGCCACGGGGGCGCAGGCGCACATGACATTCAGCGCTGTCACCGGCCTGGCGCCGTCCGGCGACGTGTGGCTCTTCGGCACGGAGGGCACGCTGCACCTGGACACGGGGCCAATGCGGCTGTTCGGCGGCCGCCGCGGCGACGACACTCTCGCGGAGATCGAGGTGCCCGTCGAGCAGCAGCAGTCGTGGCGAGTGGAGGAGGAGTTCGTGAGCGCCATCCGAGGGCTGGAGCCCGTGCGTCTCACCACCTTCGAGGACGGCCTGGCGTACATGGAGTTCACGGAGGCGGTAGCCCTGAGCGCCCGCACCGGGCGAGCCGTGCACCTGCCTCTATAGGCGGCGGGCTTCGCGCCGCCCCGACTCGTGGTAAGCCTACCTTCCGTACCAGCTCATGGCGAGCTCGTCGAAGCCTTCAGTCTTCCTTCCTGGCGCAGGTAAATGCGTCCCAGCCGGAGTTCTACATAGGTGAACTGCTCACCGAGAAACTCCCAGGCCGGCCTGAGGACTGCACTGCCGCAGGCCTCAAAGGCCGCCTCCATTCGGCTCAGTCTCTCCGCGTCAGGCAACAGGCACTCAAGCTCCATGGCCGTTCCCTTGTCTGCCAGGCGTTCGAGATGGCCGACGACCGTAGACTCCGATAGTCTCCTGTGTGTTGCTATCTCACTGACGGACAGTCCCTGCGACAGCAGGCGCATGGTTTCATCGTAGGTGGCTCCCCGTGGGCGCCGCGGCTCTGCGGACCGTCCGGCTTCGTACCGGTCCGCCGGTTCGCGTCGCGTCGGAGCTGCGCCGTCCTTGCGTTGCACGCCGTTCTTCTCTGCGTAGAGCGTTATTGCCTCCAGGAAGGTTTCGCTGTACTGCTCCGCCTTTGAACTGCCCACGCCGTGAATGTCCAGGAATTCCGCAGAGCTGCGTGGAACAGCCGCCGCCATGTGCCGCAGCGACGCGTCGGCGAACACTACGTATGGGGGGACGTTGCGATCCTCGGCCAGCCGCCGTCGCACTGCCCGCAACTCCTCGAACAGGGCTTCATCATAGTAAGCCGATGCCGCCGGGCGACTGCCCGCGTCGGCCGACTGCGGCCGGGGCAGCGTCAGCGTCCGCCGCTCGTGCAGGAAGGCTCGCCCCTCATCCGAAACCTGCAGAATCGGGAACTCGCTCTGCGCGCGTTCCAGCAGTCCCACTGCCTGGAGCTGTCCCATTATCTCACGCAACTGCGCACGACCCGCGTCCCTCGCAATGCCGTACACGCTCAGCCTGTCGTGCCCCAACTCCAACACGCGCTTCTCGCGGCTTCCGGTCAGCACCTGGATGACGTGCTGCGCACCAAAGCGTTCGCCGGTGCGTATCACCGCCGACAGAATCTTCTGTGCCACCTCTGTGGCGTCGAAGCTTCCCCTCGACTCCAGGCACACGTCACAGCCGCCGCAATGCGCCTCAGTTCGTTGCTCGCCGAAATACTCCAGCATGAATCGGCGGCGGCAGGTAGGAAGCTGCGCCAATTCCACCATCCGGTCCAGCTTCTCCCGGGCGTTGCGCCGCTCCGATTCGCCCTCAATCCGGTTGATGAAGTACTCCTGCCTGGCTTTGTCGGCGTAGGAAAAGAACAGGACGCAATCGCTGGGCAGGCCGTCCCTACCGGCGCGCCCCGTTTCCTGGTAGTAGCCCTCGACAGACCTGGGGAGACCGTAGTGCACTACGAGCCGGACGTCCGGCTTGTCGATGCCCATGCCAAAGGCAATGGTCGCCACAACTACGGAGACCCTGTCTCGAATGAAGTCCTCCTGGTTGCGATGGCGGATTTCGGCGTCCAGTCCGGCGTGATATGGGCGCGCAGGCAGACCGCGGTCGTTGAGGAACCGGGCCAGGTCTTCAGTCTCCTGCCGTGAGAAGCAGTAGACGATGGTCGACTGCCCACGCCCATCTTCGAGCAGACCGGTCAGCTGCATCCAGTCCCGGCCTTTGGCCTGCACAGTGTAGGTGAGGTTGGGACGGTCGAAACTGGACAGGAATGTCCTGCAGTCCCGCAGTCCAAGCTGGACGATGATGTCGCGGCGGACGCGTTCCGTTGCGGTGGCGGTCAGCGCCATGACAGGCGCCGATGGGAAGTGGTCTCGTAGCTGCCGCAGGTTGCGATAGTCGGGGCGGAACTCATGGCCCCACTCCGAGATGCAGTGCGCCTCGTCTATTGAGATGAGACTCAGGTCAAGACGGGAGAGAAAGCGGCGAAACTCTGGAAGCGCCAGCCGCTCCGGCGCGACGTACAGGAGCCTGACCTGCCCGGCCAGTACTTGGGACTGCACGCGTTCGAATTCAAAGTCGGGTAGAGAACTGTTGATGTACCTTGCGCTGATGCCGTTGAGGTTCAGGGCGTCCACCTGGTCCTTCATAAGGGAAATCAGCGGGGAGACGACAAGGGTGATGCCGTCCAGTACCAGGGCGGGCAATTGATAGCATAGGGACTTGCCGCCACCGGTAGGCATGAGCACCAGGCTGTCACCGCCGGCCAGCACGTTGCCGATGATCTCCTCTTGGTGCTCGCGAAAGCTGGAGTACCCAAACCATGACTTGAGGACTCCGTACAGGCTATTGGATGCGGACATGGCGTTTATACGACCTGGGCATCAACTAGACACGGAATATGAACAGCTCGCGGTTAAATGTACGACATTTGGCAGATAGGGGGTCCGCTACGCGGGCATCGCCCACGCCCTGATGATGTGATGCGCTATTGCGAGCGGAGCCGGCAGAGTCAACTCGCTGCTCTCTCCGCCCAGCGCACTCACCACCACGTCGCGGTGGAACCAGCGGACGTCAGACATCTCCTCGTCGTCGATGGCGATGTCGGTGGTGGCAGCTTCCGCGAGGCAGCCTATCATCAGCGACGACGGGAACGGCCACGGCTGGGACGAGTGGTAACGCACATTTCGGACCGCAATGCCCGATTCCTCCATCACCTCCCGCGCGACGGCCTCCTCAATCGACTCGCCCTGATCGACAAAGCCCGCCAGCGTCGAGAAGCGGTTGGAGCCGGTGCCGCGGCCTCGCGACTGCCCCAGCAGACACCAGTCGCCGCTGTGCACCGTCGTGATCACCACCGGGTCCGTTCGCGGGTAGTGGATTGCGTCGCAGCCAGGGCAGTGGCGTGTCTGTCCACCTCTCGCCATTGTGGTTGCGGAGCCGCATCTTGGACAGAAACCGTTGCGGGCGTGCCAGTCCACCTGCGCACGCGCCTGCGCCACGATGCCGCAAGAGGCCGCGTCGAGCAGCTCAGTCGCCGAGCGGGCGTCAACGTACCTGCCGAGCCCGTCCAGATCGAGCTCCCGCGCCGTTCCGTCGGCCTGCGACACGTCCACCACAAAATGGGCCGTGCCTTCCAGCAGGCCCAGGAACAGAGGCGGGCCCGGCACCGCCAGCTCCTCCATCTCCTCGCCGCTGAGCCAGACTAAGCCTGCGCCGGCCGTCTCGGACACGGGGACGTTCAGGTCCCGCATGGGCAGGAACCGGCTGGCCGCGTCGCCTCCAAGGCGAGCGAGCAACTCGTCGTCGCGGCGCTCCTGGTCGCCCCTGTCCAGTGGGTTACCGGAGAATATGTGCATAGTGCTCACTGCCGGCCCCTCCCGAGCTCCAAGTTTCATCCAATGATACACCAAATGCCGTTATGGTAAACTTGTCGGAGCTTTACCAAAGAACGGCGCTGCGGCGCGCCCCGCAGCCCGTGGATTGAGAGGTCTACCCTTGACCACGGACGCTTCGCAAGATTCCACACCTGAGATGCCCTGGACGAAACACAAGCGCGCCCTGGTCGTGGTCGCGCATCCGGACGACGCTGAGTTCGGATTTGCCGGCACGCTCGCACGCCTGACACGGGAGGGCATGGAGCTGGCCTACGTGCTCTGCACCAACGGCGACAAGGGCACCAGCGACCCGGAGATGACCTCCGAACGGCTGGCCGCCATCCGGCAGGAGGAGCAACGCAATGCGTCAGCCATCATCGGCACCACGGACGTTACGTTCCTGGGCTACGGCGACGGCGAGCTTGAGTCGACGCGCGAGGTCATCGGGCGCATTGTACGCGAGATACGGCGGTTCAGGCCGGACGTCATATTCTGCCAGGACCCTTACAACCGCAACCGCCACAATCACCGCGACCACCGAATGGCAGGTCAGTCCACTTTCGACGCGGTCTACCCGTTCGCCAGGGACCGGCTTCACTTCCCGGAGCACGAGGCCGAAGGCTTCCAGCCACACAAGGTGCTCGAGATCTACACCTCCACGCCGACCGACCCGGACTTGGTCGTGGACGTCTCGGACGTGATTGACGTGCGGATCAAGGCGCTGCAGGCGCATCGCAGCCAGATAGGCAACCCGGAGGAGCTTGAGGAGCGCGTCCGCGGTAGGGTATCGGAGCTGGCGGAGAAGCACGGCCTCAAGTACGCCGAGGGATTCCGCCTTCACACGTTCAACCCGGGCCGGCCATTGCCCGCCGAGCGCGCGACCACGCAGGGATAGGAAGCATTCCAAGGACTCCCTGCAATGCAATTGGGAATAATCCCAGTCCTCCGCGAGCACCCGACGGTGCTCCTCTTGGCGGTGTCCACCACCCTGCTCACCAGTGGCCAGGGGATGGTGGCGCCAATCCTGCCCCTCTACGCGGACAGCCTGGGAGTATCCATCGCCACGGTCGGCCTGGTCATCAGCGTCTTTGGGCTGGCGCGGTTCCTGACCAACATGCCGACCGCGGTCCTTTCCGAGCGGTTCGGACGGCGGGCCGTGCTGATAGGCGGTCCGCTGATTGCAGCAGTGGGAAACGCGCTCGCCGGCACCGCGGACTCCCTGGCGCCCCTGCTGGTGTACCGGTTCATCGCGGGAGTGGGCTCGGCGGCCTTCATCACGGGCGCCGTCATCTTCATAGGCGATATCAGCACACCTGCCAACCGCGGGCGGCTGATGAGCATCTACCAGGGCAGCTTTGCGCTGGGCATCACGATGGGCCCCGCGGCCGGCGGCCTGATCGCCGAGATATTCGGCCTGCGAGCCCCGTTCTTCGCCGTCGGCGTGGTATCCCTGATCAGCGGCATCTGGGCGTTCTTCCGGGTGCCGGAAACGAGGCCATCGCCGGACGACGCCGAAGACGCTGGACGGCCCGGCGGCCGGCAGGACGGCGCGCTGGCCCAGGAGGGACGATGGTCGAAGTACTCGTTCCTGATGTCCCGCGACTTCATTCTCGTGGGGCTGGTGTTCCTCGCCACGTTCTTCACGCGCGGCGGGGCGCAGTTCACGCTGCTGCCACTGAAGGGAGCCGAAGACCTGGGCCTTTCGCCCGGCCAGATAGGCGCCATCTTCACCATACCGCCCGCGCTGGGCTTTCTGCTGCTGCCATTCGTCGGCTCTGTGTCCGATCGCTTCGGGCGCAAGACCACTATAGTGCCGGGGCTGCTGATCGTGTCTGTCGCAATGATCGTGCTGGGCGCGAGCCCAGTCTTGGCCCTGTACGTGGTCGGCATGACTCTCTACGGCCTGGGCAACGGCATAGAGGGACCGACTCCCGTGGCCTACGTGGGGGACATCAGCCCGCGGGCGCGCCAGAGTATAGCGCAGGGGGTGTCGCGGTCGTTCGGCGACCTGGCGCTGCTGTCAGCGCCGCCGCTCATGGGGCTGGCCGCGGACACGTACGGAGCCACCACCGCGCTGGTGGCCAACGGGGCCGCCGTGGGCGTCCTTGGCATCGTCTTTCTGCTGTTCGCCAAAGAGTCGGTGACGCGTCAGTCAGGCGCAAGGGAGGAGCGGGCCGGAGACCGGCGCGTTTGAGGCGTGGCCGATTGTGTGCTAGACTTACGCAGACGTACAACTTACAGATTAGAAGAGAGGTGCAATTCATGGCCACAACTGCCGAGCGTTCCAGTGAGTACAAGGTGGTGGGCACCAGGCCCATCCGTCACGACGGCGTGGACAAGGTCACAGGCCGTGCCAAATACGGCGCAGACATCAACCCGGCGGGCCTCCTGCATGGCAAGACGCTTCGCAGCCCGCACGCCCACGCCCGCATCAAGTCCATAGACACGAGCAAGGCACTTCAGCTCCCCGGCGTCAGGGCCGTTGTGACCAGCAAGGACCTGCCAGAGCCACCCAACGAGCCGGTTTCGCTGGGCGAAGGGCCAATGGTCAACCTGCGCCTGCTATCGGCCAACATACTGGCGCAGGACAAGGCGCTCTACAAGGGCCACGCCATCGCATCCGTCGCAGCCGACTCTTCCCACATAGCCGAGGAGGCCCTCTCCCTCATCGACGTGGAGTACGAGGTGCTTTCGCCGGTCCTCACGGCCCCTGAGGCCATGAAGGATGGCGCCCCCATACTGCTAGAGTCCCAGACCACCATGTCGCTGGGCAAGGACACGGGCACGGTGAGCAACGTTGCCACTCACACCCGTTTCGCCTCGGGAGACGTGGAGAAGGGGTTCAGCGAGTCGGACTTGGTCATAGAGCGTGAGTTCACCACGCCCACGGTCCACCAGGGCTACATCGAGCCCCAGTCCGTGACGGCGCTATGGAGCGAGGACGGCGAAATCACCATCTGGACCAGCACGCAGGGCCACTTCGGCATCCGGCAGAACTCGGCGGCCGTGCTCGGCGTGCCAGTGTCGCAGGTGCGCGTCATACCGATGGAGATCGGAGGCGGGTTTGGCGGCAAGACCACCTTTTACTTCGAGCCTCCGGCTGCACTGATGTCCCGCATGACCGGCCGGCCCGTCAAGATGACCATGACCCGAACCGAGGTGCTGGAAGCCACCGGGCCGGGCTCCGGCAGCTATACGTGGATGAAGATGGGCGTGAAGAAGGACGGCACCATCCTGGCCGCCCAGTCATACCTCGCCTTTGAGGCAGGCGCGTTCCCCGGCTCTCCCGTGAACGCCGGCGCCATGTGCATGCTCAACATGTACAGCATCGAGAACATCCAAATCGACGCCTATGACGTTGTGGTGAACAAGCCCAAGGTGGCGGCCTATCGCGCCCCCGGCGCTCCGCAGGCCACCTTCGCCGTGGAGTGCGTGGTGGACGAGATCTGCGAGCAGCTGGGCATTGACACCATCGAGTTCCACATGATGAACGCCTCCAAGGAGGGCGACCGGCAGGCCACGGGCGTCCCATTCCCCAAGATCGGGAACGTGGAAACCCTTATCGCCGCCAAGGAGAGCGACCACTGGAACACACCCCTGGAAGGCAAGTACCGTGGCCGCGGCATGGCCAGCGGATTCTGGTTCAACGCCGGGATGCAGTCAAGCTGCAACATAGCCGTCAACCCGGACGGTACGGTGACACTCGTCGAGGGTTCGGTGGACATCGGAGGCACCAGGGCGGCCATCGCCATGCAGGCCGCAGAGGTCCTGGGCTTGCCGGCGGAGGACGTGCACCCGGTGGTTGCCGATACCAACTCTGTGGGCTATACGGCAGTCACCGGCGGCAGCCGCACGGCGTTCGCCACCGGCTGGGCCTCTTACGAGGCGGCGCAGGACGTGGTGCGGCAGATGAAGGAGCGCGTGGCACGGCTCTGGGAGACCACCGAGGACGAGATCGAATTCAGCGACGCAGCCTTCACTCGCAAGGACAACCCGGAACAGCAGATCACATTCCGGGAGCTGTCCGCACGGCTGATGGAGACGGGCGGCACGCTGGTGGGCAAGGCCACCGTATCGCCTCGCGGTGTGGGCGCTGCGTTCGCAAATCACATTGTGGACGTGGAGGTGGACCCGGAGACTGGGAAGGTTGACGTGCTGCGCTACACGGCGGTCCAGGACGTGGGCAAGGCCATCCACCCCAGCTACGTTGAGGGCCAGATACAGGGCGGAGCCGTGCAGGGCATAGGCTGGGCCATCAACGAGGAGTACTTCTACAACGACCAGGGCCTGATGGCCAACTCCTCGCTTCTCGACTACCGGATGCCCACCTCGCTGGACCTGCCCATGATCGACACCATCCTGGTGGAGGTCGCGAACCCCGGCCATCCGTACGGCGCACGCGGCGTGGGCGAGGTGCCCATTGTTCCGCCTCTGGCCGCCATCGCCAATGCGGTTTCACACGCCATAGGCGTTAGGATGTACGACCTGCCGATGAACCCCGGGCGCATCCTCGAGGCGCTGTGGGACAAGGAGAAGGGCAGCGCGTAGGCCGCGGCCTGACAGTCAGCGAACCTAACGGAAAGGGGAGGCCCGCAAGTGCGGGCCTCCCCTTCTTCATTGCGCCGCCGCAGACCGGGCGACTCAGACGCAGCTACGATTCTCCGGCCGGCAGCCTATCTCTCGCAGACAACGCCATCGCTGTCACCGTCGCGGGCGTCCGGAACCATGGATTGCGGGAAGCCACGACCGTTGCCATTGCTCCCCTGAACGCGTTGTTCGCCGGCGGCCTCCGCCTCGTCGCAGGAGGCGTAGACTCTCTCCGTGCCAGTAGCGGTTGGTGGAGCTTCCGGCGTGGGACTGGCGACAGGACGCGGTGTAGACGTGGCACTTCGTACAGTTACTTCACAGACAACGCCGTCGCTGTCTCCATCACGAGCGCTCGGCACCATCGACTGAGGGAAGCCATGACCGTTACCATTGCTCCCCTGAACACGTTGTTCGCCGGCGGCCTCCGCCTCGTCACAGGAGGCGTAGACTCTCTCCGTGCCAGTAGCGGTTGGTGGAGCTTCCGGCGTGGCAGTGGCGACAGGACGCGGTGTAGACGTGGCACTTCGTACAGTTACTTCACAGACAACGCCGTCACTGTCTCCATCACGAGCGCTCGGCACCATCGACTGCGGGAAGCCCCATCCACTTCCCTTGCTCCCCTGCATTCGCTGCTCCCCGGCGGCTTCCGCCTCGTCACAGGAGGCGTAGACTCTCTCCGTGCCAGTAGCGGTCGGTGGAGCTTCCAGCGTGGGACTGGCGACAGGACGCGGTGTAGGCGTGGCACTCCGTACAGTTACTTCACAGACAACGCCATCGCTGTCTCCGTCACGGGCGCTCGGCACCATCGACTGAGGGAAGCCACGGCCGTTGCCACTGCTGCCGCGCACGCGCTCCTCGCCGGCGGCCTCGGCGTCATCGCAAGAATCGTAGACTCCCTCCGCGCCGGTAGAGGTCGGTGGAACTTCCAGCGTGGCAGTGGCTACAGGACGCGGTGTAGACGTGGCACTTCGTACAGTTACTTCACAGACAACGCCGTCACTGTCTCCATCACGAGCGCTCGGCACCATCGACTGCGGGAAGCCCCATCCACTTCCCTTGCTCCCCTGCATTCGCTGCTCCCCGGCGGCTTCCGCCTCGTCACAGGAGGCGTAGACTCCCTCCGTGCCAGTAGAGGTCGGTGGAGCTTCTGGCGTGGCAGTGGCTACAGGACGCGGTGTAGACGTGGCACTCCGTACAGTAACTTCACAGACAACGCCATCGCTGTCTCCGTCACGGGCGCTCGGCACCATCGACTGCGGGAAGCCACGGCCGTTGCCACTGCTGCCGCGCACGCGCTCCTCGCCGGCGGCCTCGGCGTCATCGCAAGAATCGTAGACTCCCTCCGCGCCGGTAGAGGTCGGTGGGGCTTCCAGCGTGGCACTGGCGACGGAACGGGGTGTAGGCGTGGCACTCCGTACAGTTACTTCACAGACAACGCCATCGCTGTCTCCGTCACGGGCGCTCGGCACCATCGACTGAGGGAAGCCCCATCCGTCGCCCTCATTGCCTTGTATTCGCTCTTCGCCAGCGGCCTCGGCCTCGTCACAGGAGGCGTAGACTCTCTCCGTGCCAGTAGAGGTCGGTGGAGCTTCAAGCGTGGCTATGGCGACAGGACGCGGTGTAGACGTGGCACTTCGTACAGTTACTTCACAGACAACGCCATCGCTGTCTCCGTCACGGGCGCTCGGCACCATCGACTGCGGGAAGCCACGACCGTTGCCATCGCTCCCCTGAACACGTTGTTCGCCGGCGGCTTCCGCCTCGTCACAGGAGGCGTAGACTCTCTCCGTACCGGTAGCGGTCGGCGGAGCTTCCAGCGTGGGACTGGCGACAGGACGCGGTGTAGGCGTGGCACTCCGTACAGTTACTTCACAGACAACGCCATCGCTGTCTCCGTCACGGGCGCTCGGCACCATCGACTGCGGGAAGCCCCATCCATCTCCCTCGCTCCCCTGCATTCGCTGTTCCCCGGCGGCCTCCGCCTCGTGGCAGGTAGCGTAGGCTCCGTCACCGACGGCCGCCGTGGTTGCGGTAGGAGTGGAACGTGCCCCCGGTTCAAGGCCTTCGAGAATCCTGCGAGGCTCACAAGTGTCCAGCATCTCCGCGAGTGCAGCCACCTCTACTTCTGTCGCGGTCAGCTCCCAGGAGTTCTTTATGGTGATCCAGTCGATGGCGTACTGGCACCAGTAGCCGCTTTCGGGCGGTTGCCAATCCTCCGGCCCGGACTTGCCCTTTGCCTGGTTGGCAGGCCCATGAACAGCCACCAAGTGCCCCGCAAATAAGAGATCGTTTGCGTAGGCTCTCTTCCTCGACTCGCTCCACGCCCACCCGCCGGATGCGTGTGCGTTCGCCAAGGGCACAAGATGGTCCACCTCCAGGTCCGCGGGGTCAGTGAACCTCTCACCGGTGTATGGGCCAATCCACTCCCCGGACGCGACCCTGCACTGGTCGGAGCCAGTGTACTCGACGGCCGAGATCGATTCCGCTACGAGCGCTTCTTGCCTTGTGTCTTGGCAGTCTCCATCCTCGTCTATCCAGTGGCGCCATTCGTCCCTGTCGTATGCAGGCAGGTCGCCGGATATTGGGGCAACGGCGATGGACATCACGAAGACCAGCGATTCCTCGCCACACGCGGACAGTAGCAGCACCAATGCCGTAGTCAGTCCCAGGACACGGCCCAGCATGCGCACACCGCATGTCGCTGAGCCCACCCCGCGCTCACCCCCTAGCGGGGGAGACAGTGATCTTGCGTCCCTCTCCCACGCCCGTGCTCTCCGTGACCACGCGAGAGTTTTCGGCCAGCGCAAGGTGGATCACCCGCCGCTCGTTGGCCGCCATAGGCTCCAGCGTAACCGACTGCCCAGTGGAAGCAACACGCTCGGCAACGCGAACCGCCAGCGTCCTGAGCGCAGCGTATCGCCGCTCCCGGTATCCCTCCACGTCCAGCACCACGCGGCCCTCCGCTCTCCGGCCCACCAGAAGGTTTGTGACGTACTGGAGCGCCTGCAGGGTTTCGCCGCGGCGTCCGATCAGCAGCCCGGAATCGTCCCCGTTGATCTCCAGCTCAACCGTCCCGTCCTCCTCCACGTCCGAAGACCGGATGGATGAGGAGGCCTGGACCCTCATGTTCCTGAGCAGGTTGTCCAGGATGAGCTTGGAAAGCGTGGGAAGGTTGGAGAGTGGCGCCGTAAGCACCACGCGCACCCTTGCGGGCTCCGCACCGAAGCCCAGTATGCCGCCTTTACCTTGGCTGATTACGTCTACTTCTACCTGATCTCGATCTGCGCCTAGCTGCTCCAGCGCGATTTCGATTGCCTCCTCGACGGTTCTTCCCGTCGTCTCCAGTGTCTCCATCTTGCGCAATCTCCTTGACCGGCTGGGCTGGTGCTACCTGCGCGGGCGTCGTCGCGTTTCTCGACGGCAGAAGGTTGCCCCATCCGGTAATAAAGTACTGAATCCCCATCTGTATCAGGTTGGACGCCACCCAGTAGAGGGCAAGGCCGCTGGGAAGCTGGAACGAGAAGAAGGTGAGCATCAGCGGCATCATCCACAGCATCATCGTGTTGGTCTGCGCCTGGCGCGGGTCCACCGACGGCACCGTCGACATCTTCTGCACGGCCCACATGGACAGCCCCACAAGCGCGGGCAGTATGAAGTCGCTCTGCTCCCCTGGGCCCAGTGCCAGGTCCATCCAGAGGAAGCCGCTGCTCAGCGGCACCGACTCGTTGACCATCGGCAGCCAGGAGTACAGCTTCTGCGAGAGCCCGATAAGCCTCTCAGGTTGCGTGGGCAGGGTCTGGATTATCGCCTGGTACAGCCCGATCCAGACAGGCATCTGGATGACCATCGGCCCAAGGCATCCCAGAGGGTTGACGCCCCGATCCTTGTACAGCTTCATTGTCTCCTGCGACAGCCGCTGCTTGTCGTCCTTGTACCTCTGCTGCAACTCCCGCATCACCGGCTGCAGCTGGGTCATCTGGCGCGTCATCCTGATCTGCTTGAGCGTCAGGGGCATGGTGACCAGCCTGACCAGCACGGTGAAGGACAGTATGGCGAGGCCGAAGTTGTCGAACAGGATGGCGTAGAGGAACACCAGGCTGTTCGCCATGGGGCCCAGGATGAGCTGGTCCCAGATTAGACCTACGAATTCAGGCATGGCTACCTGTTGCCTCCGCGGGCTCCACGGGAGATCCTGCGAGATGCATTGCCCATCATTCGCATTCCTGCCTGTCCTCCCTTGTATCGTGGCACCACAGCTCCTTCCAGAAGCCGCCCTCCAGGTCGGCGGCTCGCACCGAGTGGTCCATGGCGCTGAAGTAGATCACCGAGTCCTCCGAGGTAATCGGCGCCCGGATGTGGTCTCTTACGGAGTACGGACGTACCTCCTGGCCGTCTCTCGCTCGCACGAGGAAGATGTCCCCGTTGTCGTTGGCAACGACCACCCCGTCCGGGACCAGTGCGGGAGAAGATACGATCGGCTCGCCAGTTTCGAACGGCTTGGGCCAGGCGGGCTGTCCCGAGTCGGCGCTGATGGCGTAGAGGTTGCCGTCCAGCGAGCCCACGTAAATGTTGGCGCCGTCGTAGGCAGCCCTGGTCCAGAACCAGTTGTCAGCGCGGAATGGTTCTACCCACGCCTCCGCGCCCGAGCTCGCGTCCAGCGCGTAGAAGTGCCTGTCGAACGAACCTACGTAGACGCGACCGCCCGCGACCAGCGGTGTCGACGCCACGGCGCCGCCGGTTGTGAACCGCCACCGCTCCCGGCCCTCGTCAAGGCTGATGGCGTACACGTTGTGGTCGAGCGAGCCCAGGTACACCGTGCCCTCGTAAACCACGGGCGTGGACCAGATCTTGTTGCCCGTCTGGAAGCGCCACCGCTCGACGCCGGTTGCGGCATCCAGTGCGTAGAGAATCCCGTCCGATGACCCCACCAGAACCGTCTCACCGGCCACGACAGGCGACCCCACAATGTGATCGCCCGTGGGATAGTCCCACACCTTGGCCCGCTGCACCGGATCAATAGCGTACAGCCTTCCCAGCTCCTCGCCGTACGCGCCCACGTATATCAGGTCGTCCGTCACGGCCGGGCTTCCATAGATGCCCACCAGGTTCTCCTCTCCGCCGCTTGGAAACCTCCACAGGAGTGTGCCCCGCTGCCTGTCCAGGGCCAGCAGCTCCGCCTGCCGGGAGCCTATGTAGACCACGTCCCCTGACACCACCGCGCCGGACCAGCCGGACTCCGCCGTGAAGCGGCCGGCCTCGCAGCCGATGGCGGCTAGAAGCGCAAACGGCACAATGAGCAGCCAGAGGCGAAAGCTCGCCGCGGGCGTGACTGGTCGGGCCGGGCTATGATCTCTTTGTATTGCCATGAAGAAGGGGGGCGGGTCAGGCGCGCTCCACCATTCGGTGATTGGGCGCCCGCGCACGTGTGTCGTCAGGGAACGGGATCGTACCCCCTGCCGCCGAAGGGTGTGCACCTGGCGAGTCTTCGGACGGTGAGCCACAAGCCGCGGAGCAAGCCGTAGCGCGTGACCGCCACATGCGAGAACTCGGAACAGGTGGGCAGATAGCGGCACGACACGGGCAGGAATGGCGATACGGCCTTCTGGTACCATCGGATGGCCGCAGTTGCGCCCGACCTCATGCGCTTGCCCTCTCGACACCGGGAGCTGCAGCCAGCAGGTCAGCCCTGCGAAGGAGCGACGTCGCCGAGGCCTTCAGCTGGTGGTAGCTTGCGTTGCGGGAACGGGCCCGGGCGATGAAGACCACGTCCCAGCCTGCCTTGACGGGTGTGTGGCGGACCGATTCCCTGAGTCTTCGCTTGATGGTGTTCCTGATCACTGCGTTGCCCGTCCGCTTCCCCACGCTGAACCCAAACCTGTTGTCAGACTGCCCGTTGCTGGGAGTGGCCTTGAGCACCAGGAAGTCGTTGGCCCATGAGCGCCCAAGGCGATAGACCACAGAGAAGTCCCTGGCTTTCCTGAGACGGAACTCCTTCTGCATTGAGCTTGAGCGCGGGCTGCAACGGTGGAAAGGGTTGCATGCAGCTAGACCGTGAGTCTCGTGCGGCCCTTGAAGCGGCGCCTCTTCAGCACCTTTTGGCCGCCGGGGGTCTGCATGCGGGAGAAGAAGCCGTGGACTCTCTTCCTTCGTCTGACTTTGGGTTGGTACGTGCGCTTTGGCATGATATCGGGCTGGATTATATTCCTGTTGGCTGAAGGTGTCAAATTCGGTGACGGCTCGCGGAGCTGACCGCGGGCCCGTGCCAGCCTAACCTTCAGCCGGCTGCTCTCGCCGGGACCGGCTATGGGTTGTGGCGCACGTGGGCCTTTTCCGGCAATGGCTGGACGTATTACAATGGACTGCACGGCTCATTTGGCCGGATGCCCGGTGGTGCAGTGGTAGCACGTCTGACTTTGGCTCAGAAGACCTTGGTTCGAATCCAGGCCGGGCAGCTCAGTTCACGCCAAGCGGTTGCTTCAGAGGCGATCGCGGCGCTTGCTTCACCTCTCGCGTTCCTCCCTGCCAGTCACGTAGGCCCTCCACATCAGGCCCAGCGATGCGGCGGTGTACCCCGCAATCGCCACACCAATCATCCTCCACTCGCCCAGCGCAGCGTCCGGGCTCAGGCTGCCGGCCTGTACCATAGACATCGCCGTCCACACAGCCAACGCTGCCACGCCGATCACCGCACAGCCGATGGCAACCTTGAGCAGCGGCGGGCTGAACTTCATCCTGTGGAAATCCTGCAGCGACTGGGGAACCGAGCTGCGAAGGCTCACCTCCTCGAATCTGTCGAGCGGGATCTGCTGCTTGGGGGGTTCGTATCCTCTGCGGCCGCCTCTGAACGGGCCCGTCAGCTCGCTGAATCGCTGCCGGAACTCCTCGTCCGTGTAGTCCCGCTTGCGGTTGTTGCACGGACCGCACAGCAGCTGGAAGTTGACCATCTCGTGCGGGCCGCCTCTCACGACGGGCATCATGTGATCGATCTGGAACTCACGTATGTCGCGTTCGGCTCCGCAGTACATGCAACGGCCGTCCTGGCTCCGGAACAGGGCCTCCTTTTGCCCGGCCTCAAAGGGTCTGCGCCGGGTGGGCCTGATGTTCCGTCCTCCTCCCTGCACGCGGACCATCAGGTAGATGACCAGGTCGGCGACAAAGAGCACGTAGCCACCCAGAAGCGACGCCTGCTTGCCGAGCACGAAAATGAGGGCACGAACGATTCGAGGAGCCGCGACGGTCGCCAGGAAGACGAGCAGGCCCGCCAAGAGCCTCAGCGGCCTGAAGACGATGTATGCGGCGAAGCGTGCGATTCCCGGGACAGCCGAGGTTGCGGTGAAGGACAGCAGGCGGACCGCAAGCGCGACGGTCCGAGTGACTACGAAGATTATCAGGCTGACTGCGAGGACAACCGGCCTGGTTGCTATGCGGAAGACCGTTGACATTGGAGGAGGTGCGCCGTAGGGCTGCTTGCGGAGCATGGTAGCACACCCGCGGTGGGCGGAGAAGCTGCGGGTGGCGGAGGTAGTGGGATGTGTGAGGGCAGCCACGCTCACCTACCGCCCTAGTCATTCTCGCGAACGCGGGAATCCATCCCCTGCGGGGATGGGGAAGGGTGTGGGAAGTCTCTATTCCACAAGTACCGAAAGTTCGATTAGTACCTCGCTGAGCCAACCTCCCCCTGTATCACGCCAGACGATAACAGTGTAGACGCCTGGCTCGTGCATGAACCCTCCCACGTCAGCGCCGAAGCCAAAGTGCTCCTCAGTTTCATCCCATGAAGACGCGACCACCTCGTTGGGCTCAAGGTCTGTGTAATAGTAGCCTTCTCCGGGCGGGTCAAGGATGCGGACAACCGGATCACCGCAATAGGTGGTAGCGCCACCTCCTGTGCAATAACTTCTGAGTGTGTCAATCTCCAACGGGGTCAAAGGCCTCAAGGGTGGATCGTAGTACACGGACACCACTCCGCCAACTCGAATTGCCGGCTCCGCCTTTGCTATAGAAAGTGTGAGAATACTGTCAGAGGAGAGGTACGGCGGGCCATTCGCCAGAGCCGCGCCGCCCTCGAAGTGCTGAACAAGAGTCACCCGCCTCCCATTGCTGGCAATGCCGATGCTCACCGCCCGATGGCTCTCTCGAAGAATGTTGTCCCGATGGCCCCAATTGGCGTGGGCATCATCGTACATCATCGAGTATTGGTGTCTGGTTATGGCCTCTCTAACATCAGACACTTGACACGTCACCAAGAAGGAGTCGCAGTCGTTCCGCTCCCATTCGTCATCGGTCCACCCGCTCGTGGCCACATTCTCCGCCACGTAGCTCCTGCCGCCGGCTCTGGTATACATCATGTACGGCTTGCTGCCATCGGCCCACCAGTGCCCGAAGTAATCGTGCTCCAACATGTCCTGAGCGTGGTGCTGAGCAGCAACGTTGGTGCCGAGAACGACAGGCGGCAGTCCATGCGCTGCGCGGTCCTTGTTGATGAGGTCAAGTGCGAAGAGCCGCAGGTCATGAAGAGTAGCAGTGGGTGTCGGCGTCGGCCTAGGAGTGGAAGTCAGGCCCGGCGTAGGAGTCGGGCCGGGTGTGGGAGTGGGATGGGGAGTAGAGGTCAAGCCGGGCGTGTGAGTCGGACGGGGTGTGCGAGTCGGCTGCGAGAGTGCAGGTATGCGAGGAGTTGAAGTTGGCCCAGGGATTTGACTGCTCTCATTGTCCACTTCACCAATGGACCTGACACCCTGCTGAAAGTCTGCGATCCATTCCTGCGCGCCCCCTGGTAGCAATGGAATCACTGCCATTCCCACTATGGCTCCAATGACGAACAGGGTACAGAATGCCAGGAATCTCATTGTTCACTCGTCCAGAGCCGTCAGCGAGCAAACCTCTCGCTGACCCAGTGCTGCAAGTCGCTCACCAAGACAAGTGCGTCATCCGGAAGCACCGGATATATGAAGAGGACACCAACGGCGGCTCCGGCCAGAGAGGCCATCCCTGCAAAGAGGATTGTGCTTGCCACAGAGCCACGCCGATTGCTCCCGCGCCCGCGTCGGCGCCGGTATCTGGCCTCTCTTTCGAAGGCCCTTATGTCTTCGGCGCGTGACCCTGGAGCCAATCGCGGCACTTGGGAGCCCGCGCGATCGCCGGCGGGCGAGGTCTGGCGCGGATGAGGTGGCGGCGTATTAGGGGGCCGCGCTCTGTCGCGGGCTCGTTGCCAGGCCACGATGGGATCGGGCAACTCGTCGGCCAACGGAGCCACTTCTCTATCAAACCACTCGCTTCTGGCGGCGCGCTCTTTGGCCTCACGAGCTCTCCTTTCAGCCCGGGAGTCTCGCTTGGCTGGGCTTGGGGTACTCGGCGTTCTCTCTTCAACTCTCTGAGGAGGAACATCTCTCTGGTGAGGAACCCGCGACCTCAGACTGGGATCGTAACCCGTTCCCAAGCACTCCGGGCAGGATCGCCACTCGCCGCCCGGCGAGTCCACTCGAATCTCCTGCGCGTGGACACGACCGTGACCATCGCACACGCGGCAGACGCGGCCGTCCACGAATGTCACTTGGCCACCACCTCGCTGCGCTTCCAGCAGATGGCCGCCGCAGAGTAGCTCAGGGACCCCGCCGGTGAAGCGATGGCCAACCGCCCTTCGGCGGCATGCCTGAACCTGGCAGATGGCCTGGTCAGGATTGTGGCCGTGCAGACGCCAGTTGGTCTGGGTGAAGCTGTGTTGGCACTGGACGCACCGCACCAGATGGCTGCCGCTGAATGAGTTGCTCATCTAAGCGCCTGCTTGCACCTATACGTCGCGTCCCGCCGGTGGGCGGGACGCGTTTGAGTGCTTGGTAGCGGGGGTTGGATTTGAACCAACGACCTTCGGGTTATGAGCCCGACGAGCTGCCACTGCTCCACCCCGCGTAGCGGTGAGAGACCGAAACCGAATAGAGGTCTACGAGCCTGAATGTGGGTCAAGTCCTCGGCCGATTAGTACCGCTAGGCTCAATCCCTTACGAGACTTACACCTGCGGCCTATCAAACAGGTAGTCTACCTGTGGCCTTACTCCGCCTTTCGGCGGATGGGAGATCTAGTCTTGGGCAGGGCTTCGCGCTTATATGCTTTCAGCGCTTATCCACTCCAGACGTGGCTACCCGGCGGTGCCCCTGGCGGGACAACCGGCACACCAGAGGTCTGTCCCTCCCGGTCCTCTCGTACTAGGGAGAGCCTCCCTCAAATCTCCTGCGCCCGCGACGGATAGAGACCGAACTGTCTCACGACGTTCTGAACCCAGCTCGCGTGCCGCTTTAACCGGCGAACAGCCGGACCCTTGGGACCTTCTTCAGCCCCAGGATGCGACGAGCCGACATCGAGGTGCCAAACCTCGCCGTCGATGTGAACTCTTGGGCGAGATTAGTCTGTTATCCCCGGGGTAGCTTTTGTCCGATAAGCCACGGCCCTTCCACACGGGACCGTAGGATCACTTTGCCCGACTTTCGTCCCTGCTCGACTTGTTGGTCTCGCAGTCAAGCCCCCTTATGCCAATACACTCTACAGGTGATTTCCATCCACCTTGAGGGGACCTTTGGGCGCCTCCGTTACCTTTTGGGAGGCGACCGCCCCAGTCAAACTGCCCACCAGACACGGTCCCCTGGCCTATCCAGGGTTAGAGCCAAAGACAGAGAAGAGTGGTATTTCAACGGCGGCTCCATCCCAACTGGCGTTGAGACTTCTAAGCCTCCCACCTATCCTACACAACTCTGACCCCAGTCCAATGTCAGGATGCAGTAAAGCTCCACGGGGTCTTTTTGTCCTGTCGCGGGTTACCCGCATCTTCACGGGCCTTGCAATTTCGCCGAGTCCCTCGTTGAGACAGCGACCAAGTCGTTACGCCTTTCCTGCGGGTCGGAATTTACCCGACAAGGGATTTCGGTACCTTAGGACCGTTATAGTTACGGCCGCCGTTCACCGGGGCTTCAGTTCAGAGCTGCCTCCCGGCCGAAACCGGGATTCACCCCTCCCCTTAACCTTCCGGCACTGGGCAGGCGTCAGCCCCTATACGTAGGGTTTCCCCTTAGCAGAGACCTGTGTTTTTGTTAAACAGTCGCTTGGCCCTATTATCTGCAGCCCCAAAAGGCTCCGGGAGCAAGTCCCTTCACCTCCAGGGCACCCCTTCTTCCTAAGTTACGGGGTTAGATTGCCGAGTTCCTTAACGAGGGTTCTCTCGAACACCTTGGGGCTTTTACCCCTGCCTACCTGTGTCGGTTTGCGGTACGGACGCCCACACCCCATAGCAACGAGGCTTTTCTTGGCGGTATAGGTTCAACGGAATTCCCCGAGTAGACCTCGAAGTTTCCACCCCTCTCAGCTCGTAACGCCGGAACGGATTTGCCTATCCCGGCATGGCCTACGGGGGCAGACGCACCATGTCCAATGGGCACGCTCCGCCTACCTTTCCGCGTCCCCCCTTTGCTTTAAAGCGAGATAAGGGCGGTACGGGAATGTTGACCCGTTGTCCATCGCCTTCGCCTTTCGGCTACGGCTTAGGCCCGACTAACCCTACGCCGAACAACGTTGCGTAGGAAACCTTAGGCTTTCGGTGCCAGGGATTCTCACCCTGGTTTGCGCTACTCATGCCGACATTCTCACTTCCCCGCGCTCCAGCAGACCTCACGATCTACCTTCAGTGCCCGGGGAACGCTCCCCTACCCCCCGATTGGCTTGCGCCTCTCGGAGCCACGGCTTCGGCGGCGGGCTTGAGCCCCGTTGGATTTTCGGCGCAGGACCCCTCGACCAGTGAGCTATTACGCACTCTTTAAAGGGTGGCTGCTTCTAAGCCAACCTCCTGGCTGTCTGGGCGATCCCACTTCCTTTACCACTTAGCCCGCACTTGGGGGCCTTAGCCGGTGGTCTGGGCTGTTTCCCTTTCGACAATGAAGCTTATCCCCCACTGTCTCACTCCCAAGGTAAGAGATACTGGCATTGGTGGTTTGGTTGGGTTTGGTAAGCTCACGCCCCCTAGCCCATCCAGAGCCCTACCTCCAGCATTCAATCCTTGAGGCTGCACCTCAATGCATTTCGGGGAGAACCAGCTATCTCCGGGTTCGTTTGGCATTTCACCTCTACCCACAGCTCATCCCAGGTCTTTGCAACGACCACGAGTTCGGGCCTTCACTCGGATGCTATCCGAGCTTCACCCTGGCCATGGGTAGCTCACCCGGTTTCGGGTCTAATCCCCGCGACTCTGACGCCCTATTCAGACTCGCTTTCGCTTCGGCTCCCTCCGTCCACGGAGTTAACCTTGCCGCAGAGATTAACTCGTCGGCTCATTCTTCAATAAGCACGCCGTCATCCCTCCTCACGGAGAGACTCCGACCGTATGTAGGCCCACGGTTTCAGATCTATTTCACTCCCCTCCCGGGGTTCTTTTCACCTTTCCCTCACGGTACTGGTACGCTATCGGTCGCCAAGGGTATTTAGCCTTGGAGGGTGGTCCCCCCAGCTTCCCACGGGATTTCTCGTGTCCCGTGGTACTCAAGAACGCATCGGGAGCCCCTTCCTTTTCGCCTACGGGGCTCTCACCCCCTATGGCGGCCCTTTCCAGGGACCTTCGGCTAAAGAAGAGGTTTCTTACTCCCTGGGGTCGCTGGAGCTTCCCCTGACACGCCTTACAACCCCCCTGAAGCATAGGACTCCAGCCCACTAAGCTCCAGAGGTTTGGGCTCTTCCCCGTTCGTTCGCCACTACTAAGGGAATCTCGGTTGATGTATTTTCCTCGAGGTACTGAGATGTTTCAGTTCTCTCGCTTACCCGCCCCGCCCTAAGGGTTCAGACGGGGCTATCCCAAGTTCATTGGGATGGGTTCCCCCATTCGGGAATCCCCGGCTACGCTTGCTAGACAGCTCACCGAGGCTTTTCGCAGTCTTGCCACGCCCTTCATCGGCCCTTGGCACCTAGGCATCCACCGTGGGCCTGTAGTAACTTAACCCACATTCAGGCCCGTAAACCTCTATTCAGTTGTTAATGTGCGCAAAAACGGCGCCTGGATACTGCCAGCCGCCGTGGGAATAGCTTCCAGTTGAGTGTCTTGTATGTTCTCAGGTGTCCAGTTCTGCGTTCCTTTTCTCAGGACGTAAATGGCATTATACAAGCGCCCCCAGGGGTAGTCAAGACGTTTGCCGGCGATTTCCTCCCCCTTTCCGACGCCCTCACTGCCGCCCCTTCGCTCGCGAATTCACCCTACCGCTCGCTGGCCGCGCGTGATGCGCCTCCCCAGGGCTATCCCAAACAGCAGCAAGCCCAGGTCGATAGTGAGCACACCAATAGGATCGAACCAGTAGAAGAACGTACCGCTGGCAACGGGGAAGTCTACACGCAAGTAATGAGTGAGAGGCCAGGTGGCATTACCGAATGCAATGATGGCCACGACCCTAAGAAATCCGAGGCCAACGGCCAAGGGAATGATGGCCCAGAAAGCTCTGAGCCTGAAGCGTCCGGTTGGCGGGAACGCCGCGCCCATAGTGAAAGCTATCCCAAGGAACACGACAGGCAAGAGCCACGCTGTTTCTACACATCCCTGACTCGGCGCTGTCGAGTGCGCCACGGGTATGACTGGAAGGTGAGCTACATATACCTCGGGTTCCACATAGCCCAAGCGAGGCCAGAAGCGGGGCCAAAAGCAGGTCCAATCAAGCAGCCACTCAATACCACGGAGCGCCAACTCCAGCAGGACGTTGAGGCCAATAGCTAGCAGAAGCACTGGCCTCCAACCGTTTAGTGCCCAACGCCGTGAAGCGTAGTCCATGATGCAACCTCCACTTCCCAGCCCGCCGTGTCGGCAGAGCCTGCCGCCCCCCGCGCCTACGCCCGCGGCCGCCAGCTCACCAGCGCAGGCCTAAACACCGGCGCCCCGCGTATCCTGAAACGCCCGTCCTTGCACTCCTCCAGCATCTCGTCCAGCGCCTGCGCCAGCCGCCGCTCCCCTTCGCCGCCCGCCTCCACGAACAGGCGCGACCGTGTTTGCTCCAGTGCCTGCTCCCGGCTATCTAACCCTCGCGGCTCCTGCGGCGGCAGCATCTCCAGATCAGGGTTGAGGCCCATCTGCCACAGCACGCTCATCAGATCCCGGAACGATGGCAGGTCCAGTCGCGCTTCGCCGTGCACCAGCGGCCACAGCGGGTTCGACTGCGTGTACGGCGGATACTCGCCCAGGACCACCAGCACCCTCTCACGCGCGTGCGCCTCCAGCTTGCCTATGAACCCCTCGATGTCCCGCACGGTGTACAGCACCTGCACGCAGACCACCACGTCCGCCGGCTCTACCTCCGCATCCTCCCACGTGGACGCGATGAGGGAGACGTTGTCGCGGCCTAGCCTGGTGGCCTCTTCCTGGAGCACGGCGCCCATGCTCGCGGACGGCTCGACGGCGACCACCCGCCGGCAGTGCAGCGACACGGGCAGCGCGACGCGGCCACCGCCGGCGCCGACGTCCAGCACGCTTTGGTGCGGCTCGAGCTCACGGAGCAGCCGCTCGACCATTGGGTCTCTTGCGTCGAGCGACGGCCTGAATCGCCCCGCGTACGGCACCCACGAGTCCGCCGGCGCGCCTCCACTCTCCCGCACGCTTTCCGACTGCGCGTGCTCCGATTCCACCTTCTGCCGCCAAAGCTCAGCTGTTGCGCTCACTTGCGTCTCCCAATCTTCGCTGCGGCCCTACTCAGTGCCGCCGCCGGCGCGAATGTTCGTAAGGGCAAGCGCCCCCTGCGCGTCCACGTGCTCAGGCGTGAATCCCACGCACTCCGGGCCGCTGAAGGCAAGCCTGCGCGCCATGACCTGCGCGGCGTCCAGGCTGCTGTCCACCATCAGATATCGCCTACCGTTGCGAGCCGCCGCCTCTCCCGTGGTGCCGGAGCCCGCGAAGAAGTCGACCACCAGATCGCCGGGGTTGGAGTGCACCCTCACGATCCGCTCCAGGATGGCGAGGGGCTTCTGCGTTGGGTATCCCGTGCGCTCACGCCCGTTGGTGGGCACGATTGTATGCCACCACACGTCCGTGGGCGTCTTGCCTCGAGCCGCCTTCTCCGCTCCCACCAGTCCAGGCGCCATGTACGGGATGCGGTCGATCTCGTCGTAGTTGAAGGTGTAGCGGGCCGGGTCCTTCACGTACCACAGCAGCGAGTCGTGCTTGGCCGGCCACCTGTCCCTTGGACGGCCTCCGTAGTCGTATGCCCAGATTATCTCGTTCACGAAGGAATCGACGCCGAACATGCCGTCGAGCAGCACCTTGCAGTAGTGAACCTCCCGGTAGTCCAGGTGCAGGAACAGCGAGCCGGTGGGCGAGAGGATGCGCTGCGCTTCCTCCAAGCGAGGCTCGATAAAGTCCAGGAAGTCGTCAAAGGCGTCCGGGAAGGAGAGGACGCCCAGGCGGGTCGTGCGATACCGGCGTCCCTGAAACCCTGTGCGGTCGCCGGTCTCCTCGTCGCGCTGTGTTCGCAGTCGCTCGCGGCGCTGCGTCCGGCCTGTGTTGAATGGCGGGTCTATGTACACGAGCGAGGCCGCCCCGTCCTCGACCGTGCGGAGGGCCTCCAGGTTGTCTCCCAAGACGATGCGGTTTGGCGCAAACCGGCCGTGTGTGGTGCTATCGCTCATGCGCCGCCTCCGTGGTCGTCACCGGCGGCGCTCCTACTCCGGCGAGAGCCGAAGGTGCTTGGGCGGCTCGTCCGGCAGCTGCCACACGATCTCCTCGTGGTCGTACTCGCGGTGGTAGGCGTTGGCCGCAGTGACGCCGGCTGTGTAGCCGCGCTCGAAGGCGGCCCAGTCCTTTGCCTCGATGGCGCGGTTGATGGCCGTAAGCGGGCCCTTGATGAAGGCCTCAACGTGCGGTGTATAGCGGGGCCTGGTTACGTTTCCAATCCGCAGCGCCTTCTCGACCTCTGACGACTGCAGCGCGGCCAGCTTCCAGTTGCCCGCCTTTGCGGCGTAGTACAGGATCCAGTAGCGGTCGCTGATCTCGGCCATCAGGCGGGCCAGGCCCGGCTGCATGTTGCCGATCTGGTCCAGCGTCATCTCCGTGTGAGAGGTGCGGGCCACCGGCTGCTGTTCTTCCGTCATTTCTGCGCCCCCGATTGATTCTTCGCCCGACGACTAGAGACGTACTCTGCCCCTACTCCGCGGTGGTGCGGGTTGCGAGACGACCGTCGAGTATGAGCAGTCCCGCCCCGTCGGAGCCCACCATACGCACGTTGTCGAGCACTTCCTCAAGAGTCTTCTCCTCCTCCACCTGCTCCGCCGCAAACCACTCCAGCAGTACGTGGGAGGCGTAGTCACGCTCCTTCTGAGCCAGCTCGTGCAGCGCGTAGATGTCGGCCGTCACGCGGCGTTCGTGCTCCAGGGCCAGTGCGACCGCCGCCTCAACGGACTCAAAGTCGGATGCCGGAGCGTCGATTGCTCGAATAGACACTCGCCCGCTCCTGTCGACCAGGAAGTCAAAGATCTTCAAGGCGTGCGCGGTCTCTTCCTGGTGCTGAAGGCGCATCCACTTGGCGAAGCCCGGCAGGCTCAGCGACTCGAAGAATGCCGACATGGACAGGTACAGGTGGGCCGCGCTCAGCTCGTTGCCAATCTGCCTGTTGAAAGCGTCCTGAAGGCTGGTGCTGATCATTGGGAATACCTCCAACTGCGGGTATATTGGTACGCTCCGGGCGTGACCGGCAACGTTCGTCCAATATAGCACAGCGGACTACCGGCTCGCCATGCTAATCACGCGCGATTGTGCAGGCAACTTCTTGACAAAGTGCGTACTAATGGCTATGGTTAGGGTGAGGTTGGGATTCCGTGAAGTACGAGGGCAACCGCTTTGACGAGTGTACGCGAACCCGAAACAGTAGTGCGGGAGTCCAGGGCCACCAAGCCCAGCGGTAACCGCCGCATGCTCTTGGCGCACAGGCACCCGCGCGGCGCTTTTATGCCCGTGCCTGTGGGCGTATGCTCCGCCCTGCTTCTTTCCTTGCTTTTCGCAATCGGCGTGGCGCTGCGGTTCTAGCAGCCTCGCCGGCCGTCAGCCCGGGTTGCGCACCACCAGCTTTCCGTAGAAGTCCCGGCTCTCCATCACGCGGTGCGCCTCGCCCACGTCCTGAAGATCGAACACGCGCCCAACCACGCCGCGCAGCTCGCCCCGGTTTATCACGCTCATCATCTCCGCAAACGAGCGGCGCGTGCGCCCTCCGCTGCCCATGAGTGTGAGCGGACGGCCCTGTAGGAGCGACAGGTCGATGTCAGCCTGCGACCCGGACGTGGTGCCGGTGATGACCAGCCGTCCGAAGGGCCTGATACTCAGGAGGTTTTCCCTCCAAACGGCGGCGCCCACCACATCGAGCACGGCATCGACGCCCGCGCCGCCGGTAAACTCCATCACGGCCCGGCTGAACTCCGGCGTGGTGCGATAGTTGATACACTCGTCGGCGCCCTGCTCGCGGGCCACGGCCAGCTTCTCGTCCGAGCCGGCGGTGGTGATCACCCTGGCGCCGATGCGCTTGGCGATCTGGATGGCCGCGCTGCCCACGCCGCTGCCGCCCGCCTGCACCAGTATCGTCTCCCAAGGCCGCAGCTCGGCACGAACCATCAGGCAGTGCCACGCAGTGTGGAATGCGAGCGGAACGGCTGCCGCCTCCTCGAACGTCATGGAGTCGCTAAAGCGGTGCACGTTGATGGCCGGAACGCAGCACAGCTCGGCATGGCCCCCGTCGACGTCCACGCCAATCCTGATCTGACGCTCGCAGAACTGGTCCATGCCCTGCAGACATGGCCCGCAGGCATCACACTTGATGCGGTTGTCGACCAGCACCCTGTCGCCGACCTCAAGGCCGGTCACACCCGCGCCCAGCTCCAGCACCTCGCCGGCCATGTCGCAGCCCAGGATGCGGGGCAGCGAGCCGGGGCCGCGCCCACGGCCCGAACGCACGCCGAGGTCCAGGTGGTTGAGCGCGCTGGCCCGGACTCGGACGACCACCTGGCCCGGACCGGCCGCGGGATCCGGCCTGTCGCCGTAGACCAGCTTGTCGACATCTCCGTATTCTGCTATGTAGACCGCTTTCATTGCGCCTCCTGATTGCGAAGATTGCGCGGGGCTTGCCACTTCAACCAGGCTAGTTTACCAGCCGCCTCCGCCGCCCGCCAGAGTTGCTCCGATTTGCGCAGGACTTGCGTCAGAGAGCTACACGACCCAGACCGCTCGGCGCACATAGGGTATTCTCGTTCAGAAACATGTGAGACTATTCAAGACGAAAAGGAGGCCCCTCATGCGGGTAGTTGGGCTACCCAAGGTATTATACCAAGCCGAAGGACTGGCGCGAACCGCTGCGGAGGCAGTCAGCGAGGAAGCAAGAGCGCGACAGGGCCCACGCGTGTGCCAGGCGTAGGAAATCTCTGAACAACCGTAGTTCCTGCGTATCGGCTGCGCTCCGCCGCAGGGGGCCGTCTCGGGCATCGTCATCGCGCGCAATCCACAGGGGATACTCCGTTGCGATGGGCATTACCTTGCACTATAATGTAAGGAGGTTCACGCCGGCGGCAGATCGGGACGTACCTCATGCTGGATTCTACTATTACCATGAAGGGCCAGACCACCCTGCCCAAAGCGATCAGGGACTCTTTGGCGCTCAAGCCCGGGGACAAGGTGCGCTACGTTGTGCTGGACGAGGGGGCGCTGATCATGCCGGTGCGCCCCACGAGCCTGCTGTTCCGCAGCCTGAGATATGACGGCCCCGTGGTGACCTTGGAAGACATGGAGCGAGCCATCTCTGAGGGGGCGTCGAAGGGTTGACCGCGCTCGATACCAACGTGCTTGTACGCTACCTTGTGGGTGACGACGCTGCACAGGCAGAGGCAGCCCGGGCACTGATTGCGGCATTGACTCCCGAAGACCCGGGCTTCATCTGTCGTGAAGTCGTGGTGGAGTTGGCTTGGGTGTTGGAGAGAAGCTACGGCTTCAACCGAGTCACCGTGGCCGCCGCGCTAATGGACCTGACGGCCTCGGGTAGCCTCGTGGTGGAGGACGCTGACGACGTGGCCGTGGCTGCGTATCGATACCGTCAGGGAGGCGCGGACTTCTCCGATCTGATGATTCTCGCCGCTGCTAGAAGAGCAGGAGCCGATCCCCTCTACACCTTCGACCGGGACCTCTCACGCCTGGCTGGGGCTGTCCTGGTACCGCACGAAGCGTAGTCTGGCGCGCCTCCCGGGCCCTGTCGTTCACGGGTCAAGCGCGAGCAGGCTCTGAGCGTGGTCGAAGGACTTGAACGGGCACGCTGCACACGTCGGGTTGCCGCCGTCCATGCCGCCGGATATAATCGGCCCTGCAGCCACATTCGAATACGCCTACCACTCATCGGAGCGCGACATGAAGGTCTACTGGAGAGAGCACAGAACGGGCCAGAGGCTCATCCTCGAAGCCGAAGACGGCCGTCAGGAAGAGGTTGGCGGCGTCCGCCGCACGCCCCGCGGCTTTGACGCCCTGGCCAGGACCTTCGGTTACGACCCAGGCCGCGCCCAGAAGGGCTTTGCCACCATGGAAGAGGCCAAGGCCTTCGTGGAGGAATTCGAGCCGTGGGACATCTTCGTGGGCCGCGCGGAGGTGGAGATCGACAGGGAGGTCCACCCCACGCCGCCCGAGGCCGGCGCCTAGCGGGCGGCCGCTTCATTTCGCCAATCCTCCACTGACCGGGAGGTGGAAATGCCTCTGTTCACTGACGGTGAGGTCTGCGTCTACAAGACCTCCTGCGGTCCTTTCGACAACAACGCCTATCTCTTGGTGTGCACACGCACGGGCGAGAGCATCATCATCGACGCCCCCGCCGAGCCCGCGCAGGTGCTGGAGGAGGCGAAGGACACCAACGTTCGCGCCATCCTCATCACGCACAACCACGGCGACCACCTGGCCGGCTTGGAGGAGATGGTGGCAGCGACAGGCGCGGTGGTCCACTGCCACGCCGCCGACGCAGACCGGCTGCCCCTACCCGCCGGCCGCCTCGTGGAGGACGGCGACGTGGTGACGGCAGGCTCAATCGAGCTTCGGGCAATCTACACGCCCGGCCACACGCTCGGCTCAACGTGCTACGTCCTGGGCAACCACCTCTTCTCCGGCGATACGCTCTTCCCGGGCGGGCCGGGACGCAGCCGCACGCCGGACAACCTGCAGCAGATCATCGAAAACATCACCGGCAAGCTGTTCGCCCTGCCGGACGACACGCTCCTGCTGCCGGGCCACGGGGCGGACGGGGTCCTGAGCGTGTCGAAGGAAGACTACCGCGTCTTCGCCGGCCGGAGCCATTCGCCCGACCTGTGCGGCGACGTATTGTGGCTGGAGAGCTGAGGAGTCGCAGCTATGAGCACGTCAAAGACCATGCAGGTGGAAACGGTCCAGGGAAAGGACCTGGTCTACCTGATCCTCTACCCCCTCGACTACGACCCATCGCTGTCGTATCCGTTGATCGTCATGCTGCACGGCTTCGGCGCCAACATGTACGACCTGGCCAGCCTATCCAGCGTGATCGGCACCACCGGCTACATATACGTCTGCCCCAACGCGCCCATTCCGGTGCAGCTAGAGCCTCAGATGGTGGGCTTTGCATGGACTGAGCCCGGCAGCAACGATCCTCAGATGACGGAGAACGCCGAAAACCGGCTGAACGGCATGCTGCAGGAGGTGATGGAGAAGCACGGCGTGGGCCCAGGCCAGTCTGTGCTGCTGGGGTTCTCGCAGGGAGGAAGCATGACGTACCGGTGCGGGCTGGGGCGGCCTGACCCCTTCGCGGGGCTGGTGGCACTGAGCTGCTCGATCCGTGACCAGGATGGCATGCGGGAGAGGCTGCCCGCGGAGCGGACTCAGCCCATCTTCATAGCACACGGCACGTACGACAACATCGAGAGGGCGGAGAGCTCGCGGGACTTCCTGCTCGTCGAGGGCTACGAGCCCGCGTACCACGAGTACGGCATGGGGCACGAGATAAGCCGGGAGGTCCTTGAAGACCTGGTGCCCTGGATCCACGGAGTGCTCCCGCCGCTGCAGAGGTAGGAAGCGCGGCCGCTACACCACGACCAGAGGTTCGTCCTCCGTGATGATGCGCGTCTCCGACTCCACGGCTTCGCGCAGATGCCTGGCCAGCGTGAACATTCCCGCGTGGGCCTGCCCATCGTAGGAGCGCAGGGAGTCGCAGCCCCTCTCGCGCAGGCGGCGGTCGATCTCGTCCGCGGTCAGCTCCAGCGGGCTTGGCCCCAGCGACGCCACGTTGAACCCCCAGTCGAACGAGAACGACGGGATCATGGCGTGGTACGGGAACACGCCCGGGAAGACGCTGCGAAGCGTGCTGCCTATGGCCGCGAAAGCGTCCAGATTGCCGGTCATGCACTGCTCCGACTGGACTGCGATGAGCCCGCCCGGGTTGAGCCTGCGCCGCACCAGGTCGTAAAAGTTCCTTGTGTAGAGCATGCCGGCGGGTCCGGCCTCTTGCGGGTCCGGTAGGTCGATCAAGATTACGTCGAACGTCCGGGTTGTGGTCTCCAGGTACTGCCGGGCGTCCGCGAAGTGAAGCTCCAGCCGCGGGTCATCGAATGCGCCCCGGTGGTGATTGGGCAGGAAGCGACGGCAGATGTCGACGACCTCGCCGTCCAGGTCCACCATCACCGCCGACTTCACGGAGCCGTGGGCCAGCGCCTCCCGCAGCGTGGCGCCCTCTCCGCCGCCCGCGATGAACACGGACTCAGGGTTGGGGTGTGTGACCATTGCGGGGTGTACCAGCGCCTCGTGGTACACAAACTCGTCAGCCTCGGAGGACTGGGTCTTGCCGTCCAGAACCAAGGTGCGCCCGAAGTCCAGCGTGTCCATTACCTCGACCTGCTGATAGCGGGTCCGGCCCGCGAACAGACGCTCTCCGACGCCAACGTACTGGACGAGGTTGGGCGTCAGGTACTCCTGGAACCAGGTGCGTGAGCTCTGCTCCATAACTGCCAGGCGGAAGCTAGCGGATCGAAACGCCGGCCAGCTCCGGGAGTACTCCCCGCTCTATCTCGGTGATCGAGTGCTCGCCGCTTTCCAGGCTGCGCACGACGAGCGCGGCGGCGTCGCGGGGCCTGAACCCCTCGCCGCACGTGAAGATGTCCACGGCCGCGTAACCGAACTCCGGCCACGTGTGGATGCAGAGGTGTGACTCAGCTATGGCGACCACACCGGTGACGCCCTGAGGGCTGAACTGGTGGAATGAGTCGCCGATGATGGTGGCTCCGGTCTCCTCGGCCGCCTCCATGAGGGACTTCCTCAGGTAGGGCAAGTCGTCCAGGAGCTCCGGGTTACAGCTCTTGAGCTCCAGCAGAAGATGAGTTCCTAGCGCATTCAATCACCCGCCCTCCTGTTTGAGATTCACCGAACCAAAACTCTAGCCCTGAGGCTGCGTCCGTTCAAGAGAGGCGCCGTTCGGCTGACGACCATCTCACCGGACACACAGAACCCGCTGAATCCTGTTAGGGTGCAGCGGGTCAGTGTCGAGTAGCAGGCTTGTCACCGGCGGCGCAGCTATGCCGCTCCGCCGGCCATTACGGTGGGCCGGACTAGTGGCCCCCGCAAGCGCAGCCTCCGCCACCGCCACCACCGCCGCAGCCGCACCCTCCTCCTCCTCCTCCGCACGCACAGCCGCCGGACTGGATGTTGGGATTGTTGATCACGAACCCGCTCTTCATCAGCCCGTCCATGTAGTCAATCTCGGCGCCCTCCATGAGGGGCGCGCTGTCGGGGTCGATGAGGATCTGGACATCGCCGCTCTGCACGACTGTATCGTCGCTCTTGGCGTCCTTCTCCAACGCGAGCATGTACTGGGCTCCGCCGTGCGCACCGGGCATCAGCACTACGCGCAGTGAGGAACCTTCCTCTCCCTGCTCAACTAGGATCTCTTTGAGCTTCTCAGAAGCCAAAGTACTTATGGTAATCATACCCGCTCCTTTCGATCCTGGGTCAGCGACGACACACCTTCGATGCCGCCGCGTGCACTGAGTTACGATAATAGCACGGCTCTAGGAGGTCGTCAAGCTGCCTGCGGGCCGCGCTACGGGGCAACCTGCCGCGCCAGCAACGCGGGCCACGGCGCAGAAGAGAGGTTGGTGGCCAATTCGTGGAATCTACTGCCAAGGCCCTTGAAAGCCACGGCAGGGTGTGTATATTATGAGTATGGACAGCAGGGAGATTGTCAGAAGACTTGAGCAGGATGGCTGGAGGCTTGCCCGAGTTCGTGGCAGCCATCAGCAGTTCACTCATCCTGACAGGCCGGGCCGTGTTACGGTGGTGCACCCTCTTGCCGACATACCGACAGGCACGCTGCGAAATATTTTCCGTCAAGCCGGATGGGATTGGGGGGAACGATAATGCGAATTGCTATTGTGATTCACCGAGACGAAGATACCAGCTACGGAGTGACGGTCCCGGACCTTCCGGGGTGCTTCTCAGGCGGCCGGACGCCGGAGGAGGCGTACGCCAATGTTAAAGAGGCAATCCTTCTGCATCTTGAGGGGATGATGGCCGACAAGGAGCCGCTTCCCCAACCCCAGGCTCTTGAGGCGCACCTCGACAACGAGGACTATCGGGACGGGATCTGGGGCTTGGTGGACGTCGACCTGAATAGCATCCCCGACAAGGCCGTCCGCGTGAATATCACAGTGCCCTCCAGATTGCTCGCCTCCATCGACCAGTGGGCAAGCCAGGAGAGCGAGTCACGCTCGGGCTTTCTCACCAAGGCGGCTATCGAGCATTTCCGCGCCAGGACGCCACAGCCCCCGTAACCCGATGGCACCACTACGGTTCTGCCCTAGCGCGCCAGCGACACCGGCCATGGCCCCGACTCAAGTTGCCGCACCCTCTCTTCAAGCGCGTCGTCACCCTCTCCGGGCAGGCGCACCACGGCGGCCCAGACCTCGGACTCCGCGGACGTGACCATCACCCCCCGCTCCGGCTTCGGCCCGTGCCGCTCGAAGAACAGGTATCCGCCTCCCGCCGGCCAGCGCACGTTGCGGTAGGTGGGCAGCGATCCGCCGAGCGCGGAGTCGGCCACCTCGCCGTAGCCGCTGCCGTCCGCGTTCACCGCGTGGAGCGCCGTCCGGTCGTCCGCGAGCAACAAGACAGCCTCCGACTTGGGCGACCACGTCTGGGGCAGGTAGGCGTCAGTCCGCGTGTCCAGACCGGTCAGAATTGGCGTATGCTCGCCGGTCTCGGGGTTGAGCATCATCACGTCGACCGGCAATCCGTCTTGAATGCTGCCCGCCACGAGGTACGACAGCAAGCGGCCGTTGGGCGACCACAGATTGCCGACCTGCGGCGCGAACCACGCCTCCCACGGCTCGCCGATGGGCTCGCCTGTGATGAGCGAATGCAGGGAGAATTCAGAGTTGAAGGATGAGCCTGGGGGGTACTCGTCCACCACCAGCACCTTATCCCCCAAGGGAGAGGGCCTGTCGGTGAACAGATTGAATCCCCGGTACTCAAGTACCATGTCCAGCACTCTTTCGCTGCGCGGCTCTAGTCCTATGATCCTGTAGGTCCAGCCCAGGTCCGGGACCTCGCGCATGGCCAGCATGATGTCGGGCGCGGCCCAGCCCCGTAGGACCGGAGCCTGCTCGCCCTCGTAGAGGGTTGTACTCTCCATAGTTCCGAGCTCCAGAAGCTGCATGTCAGCATTGAGGTCATGACCGGGGCTTGATGGACACTCCTCCGTGGCGGCATACACCATCCGCTCGCCGTCCGGCGAGAAGAGCGCGCCCCACGGATAGCTCAGAACGCCGTCCGTTACCTTCCGAACGTTTCCGGCCTCGGGGCTGAGGAGCCAGAGGCCGCAGGAGGTCCGGAAGTCCCCATCGATCACCGCGGGAGCGGATGATACGGTAAGCTCGCCCTTGAACGACGCGTCGATGAGGTGCGCTGGGCTGCCGCTCTCGGTCAGCAGGACCAGGGCGGCTATCTCCAGGTCCTCGGCGCGGAACTCGCCGTCGTAGGGCGCCTGGTAGGCCCAAACGAATTTGCCCACAGGTGGCTCGAACAGGAACATGGGCCCGTCTTCGCAGGCCGTGATCGCCAGGACAAGAAGCGCCATCACAAGAGTGGCGAATGAGCCTGCCGGTAAGGGCTTGAGGCGCGGACGCTTGACTGGCACGGCTACCTAATCCCCCGGTTTTGCGGTACACTCTCGATATAGCCCGTTGAGGTCAAACCGATGAGCGGCAACATCATTCTGACAGGATTCTCAGGCACCGGCAAATCCAGCGTCGGCCGCGCCGTCGCGGAGCTGCAGGGCTGGGTGTACTGGGACACGGACGAGGAGATCGTAAGCGTCACCGGCAAGTCCGTTGCCGAGATATTCGAAGAGGACGGGGAAGAGGCCTTCCGATACCTGGAGAAGGAGGCGGTGGCGCTGGCCTGCGAGGAGGCCAACGTCGTGGTGGCCACCGGAGGCGGCGCCATCATCGACCCGGACAACTACGCTGCGATGGCCGCCTCGGGTGTGATCGTCTGCCTGGAGGCAACCCCGGAGACCATTGTAGCGCGTCTCAGCGCCACACCCGAGGGAGACGATGCGCCGGAGGAGCGGCCGCTACTGGCGGTACCGGACCCCATCGAGCGAGTGAGGGAGCTCAAGGCGGAGCGCCAGGAGAACTACGACATGGCTGCCTTCTCAGTGCAAACCGACGGCCTGAGCGTGGACGAAGCAGCCCGCGAGGTTGCCCGACTGTGGCGCGAGAGGATGGAGCCTGACCATGAGTAACGCTGAATCGGGCGCGCCCGCGTTCGTCGTTCGCGCGCCGTCCGCGACCTACCCCGTGTACGTCGAGTGGGGCGCGCTCGACCGCATCGGCGAGCATTTGCTGGCCGCGGGCCTGCGGGGGCCCGCGTACGTCGTCAGCGACTCAACCGTCGCCTGGATGTACGCAGGGCGCGTGGAGCAGGCTCTGGGCAATGCCGGTCTGGAGTCTCACTTCTACACCGTACCCGCGGGCGAAGCGAGCAAGAGCCTGGCCACGGCCAGCGAGCTCTACACCTGGCTGGCGGAGCGCCGGTGCGAGCGCGGCAGCACAATTCTCGCGCTGGGCGGCGGGATGGTGGGCGACCTGGCGGGGTTCGCGGCGGCCACGTTCCTGCGCGGAGTTGCGGTGGTGCAAGCGCCCACGTCGCTCGCTGCGATGGTCGACGCGTCCATAGGCGGCAAGACAGCCGTTAACCTGCCCGCGGGCAAGAACCTGGTGGGCGCGTTCTACCAGCCGCGCATGGTCGCGGCGGACCTGACCACGCTCAGGTCGCTCTCGGCTCGTGAGATGGCCTCCGGCTGGGCCGAGGCGATAAAGCACGGGCTCATCCTGGACCCATCGCTGTATCGGCTGTTCGAAGAGCGCGTTGAAGACCTGCTGGACCTTGAGCCGGAGATCACCGAGGAGGTGGTGCGGCGCAGCATGGCCATCAAGGGCCGGATTGTGGAGGAGGACGAACGCGAGACCCTGGGCCGCCGGGTGCTCCTTAACTACGGCCACACCATCGGCCACGGCCTGGAAGCCGCCACCGAGTACAATACACTGCTGCACGGCGAGGCGGTCTCCGTGGGCATGGCCGCCGTGGGTGAGATCGGACGGCACATGGGCCTCGTATCGCAGGAGGAAGTGGAGCAGTACACGTCGGTGCTCAGGAGCTTCGGGCTTCCTGTGGCCGCGCCGGGCGTGGACCCGGACTCGGTGCTTGCGGCCATGAAGATGGACAAGAAGGCGTCCGGGCGCCGGATTAACTGGGTGTTGCTGGAGGGCATCGGCCGGGCGGTTGTTCGCTCGGACGTGCCGGAGGACCTGGCGGAGGCGACTGTTAGGGCCGTCTGCAGCCCCGACGCGTAGACAGGGCCAGGCCCGAGATCTAGACGGTTAAACGAAAGGGGGGCGGGACCCCGCCGGGTCACCGCCCCCGCTTTGCGATTGAACCCTAGGTTGGGTTAATCTTCTCTTATGCGGGCACCGCCAGCTTGTCGCGGACGGTCTTTCGCATCTCGCGCACTTCGGTTAGGGAGGGGTAGGCACCCCCCACTGCGTTGCGGTCAAATAGGGTCTCGCCGTCGTGGCAGATCTCAAGCCTGCCGTCGCCAACGGGTGTGAGGGTAATGGCAAGCTTGCTGCCAAACTCGCTGAAGAACTCGGTCGCTATCCAAGCGGCCTGTGGCAGATAGCCTCAGGCAACGCAGTATGCAATCTCCAACCTGCTGGTGTTCTCGTCCAAGGCGTCACCTCCTCGCGCGGTAGTTGCCGTTCGCGGCCGCTAACACATTTGCGGCCTGCGCGCCGATATTATAGCCGCGGCGCGAAATCCTGTAAAGCGGTTGTACTCGTTCAGGACATATGAGACAGAGGGGTCTCCGGGTGGCACTGAAGAATATACTCCATGGGAGAGTGATAGCCAAGGGACTGATGTGGGCGGTGTGTGTTGTAGTAGAGTTCGTGGTCTCTGAGAGCTGGGGTGATGTCCTGGACGGTCCAGTCGCCGTCGTAGAAGGCGTAGAACTCCTCCTTGTGGGTGCGGTGAGCTCGTTCGGCGAAGGCGTTGAGCTTGGGAGAATGAGGAGGAGTGGTGAAGAGCCGGATGCCTCGGTCTCGGCAAGCGGTCTCGAAGTCGGCCTGGAACTCTGATCCATTGTCCACCTGGATGGCGCGTACAGGGAAGGGGCATCGTGTCTGGAGGGCGTCCAGGATGCGGGTGGCGGTGTTGGCGGTAGCACGTGAGGCTATGAGTAGGGTGTCCCATCGAGAGACGACATCCCGTGCGCTGAAGTGTTTGAGGACTACGCCTGGGAGAGGGCGGAGGTCGGTGGTGTCCAGGTGGAGGAGGTCACCGGGGGCCTTGGGGCGGTAGTCCCTTGGGGTGCGGCGTAGGGACGGCGGACGCGGCGTTTAGCGCTGGCTACACCGGGGCGTGGTGGTTCCTTCAGGACCCCGCGACGCTTGAGGTCGGCGAGTATGCGGCCGATGGTGGAGGTGGAGACCATCCATCCACGCTGTCGCAACAGGGGAGCCAGCTTGTCCTTGCCGAACCATGGCGGCTGCCGGCGCAGGTCCTCAATCGCTGTCACCAGCTGCGGGTCCCACTGGGGCGTCCGCCTGCGGTGGGGTGCACGCGACCTCGGCTCCAGACCCGGGATGCCAACCTCCCTGCGACGCCGGGCCCAGCGGTACAGAGTGGAGCGGGGTATGCCTATCACCTCAGCAGCGACTTGACCCCGCAGACCCAGCGCCTGGAATTCCCGCCACAGGCGCAGTGCCCTCTCCCTTGCTCTCGCTTCGTCACTGACCGGCTCCGCAGTGGTTCTCGCCAGCCGGTCCGCTTGGTACAATACCCTGGGTAGCCCAACTACCCGCATGGGGGGCCCCCTTTAGTGTTTACTCACCTCAAGGATGGCCCCTCCTTTTCGTCTTGACTAGTCTCACATGTTTCTGAACGAGAATAGCGGTCTTGCGGCGACTACGCGCGGCGCAGCACCGCCAACGCTTCCGCGCGAAGCACCATCGCGTCTATAATCCCGGCGAGCCTGTATGAGCGCTCCCTCTTTAAAGGAGACCTTTCAATAACCCGTGGTTGGGGCACGCTCTCTTCATCACCCCTGCAAAAGCAGGGGTGTAGGGAATCCGATATAGAGGGAAATAGATTCCCGCTTTCGCGGGAGTGACGAGAAGCGTACTTCTTTCGGGATAGCACCGTAGTTACGCAAGGGCCTCCTTAAACTTAAAGGGAAAAGAACGTGACCATTCCCCGCCTCAGCGTCATAGGTGTGACCGGCATACCGGAGGTGCAGCCGGGCGACGACCTCGCGGCCATGACGTTCCAGGCCGCCCACGCGCAGGGCACTCCCCCGGAGCCGGGCGACGTCCTGGTCTTCACCCAGAAGATCGTGTCCAAGGCTGAAGGCGCGCTGGTCGATCTGCGGACTGTGGAGCCGTCGCACCTGGCGCTGGAATTCGCAGGCCTCTACGAGAAGGACGCCCGCCTCGTGGAAGTGGTGCTTCGAGAGACGCGCCGGGTGGTGCGGATGGAGCGCGGCGTGCTCATAGTCGAGACCAAGCACGGCCTCATCTGCGCCAACGCCGGAGTGGACGCCTCCAACGTGCCCGGCGACGAGATCGTCTCGCTGCTGCCACGCGACCCGGACGACTCCGCCGCTCGGCTCAGGAGCGGACTGATGGACGCCGCGGGTTTCCCGCTCGCCGTAATCATATCGGACACGTTCGGGCGCCCCTGGCGAATGGGCAACACGGACGTGGCCATCGGCGTGGCCGGCATGCACCCCATGCGTGACTACCGGGGCGAGACCGACCCGTTCGGCTACGAGCTGCGGGTCAGCGTGTCCGCCATAGCCGATGAGATTGCCTCAGCGGCTGAGCTCACGCTGGGCAAGCTCAGCATGGTGCCGGTGGCCATCGTACGCGGCTGCGACTACGTCGCCGACGATGAGGGAGGCTCGGCAGAGCTTCTGCGGCCAGCCGCTCAGGACATGTTTCGCTGACCGCCGACCGGCTCGCCTCGCGGCGCGGCTTCCGGCTCAAAGGTTGCCGACCGCCGCGGATGGTGGTATACTCTCCCCGTTATACTCGTGGTGGAAAGTGGGTCGTGACCCACTTTTTTTATCTAGGCATTCCCGGCAACCGGGTCACAGCGGGTAAGGGGAGCACGAGAGATGAAGAGCGACTTTCTGATAGCGGTAACTCAGCTGGCCGCAGAGCGCCACCTTCCCAGGGAAGCTGTCATCTCAGCCATAGAGGCGGCGCTGGCCTCTGCCTACAAGAGGGACAGCGTACTCGCCGGTCAGGAGATCTCCGTCTCCCTGAATCCGGCAAACGGTGAGCTCAAGCTCTTCAGCCACAAGACCGTCGTGCAGAGGGTGGAAGACCCACACAGAGAGATCAGCCTCAGGGAGGCCCGAAGGATCAGCAACACGGCAACCCTCGGCGAGGTGCTCGTGGTGGAGAGCGACATCCAGAGCAGCGGGCGTATCGCCGCGCAGACCGCCAAGCAGGTAGTCATGCAACGGCTCCGCGAGGCGGAGCGCGAGCTCGTATTCGAAGAGTTCGCGGAGAAGGAAGGCGACGTTGTAACCGGCACCATCCAGCGCGTGGACTCGAGGCAGGTTACGCTTGACCTCGGCCGCACCGAGGCCGTGCTCCCGGTTTCCGAGCAGGTGACCACAGAGCGCTACAGCCGCGGACAGAAGCTGATGGTCCACGTTTCGGAGGTGCGCCGCACCATCCGCGGTCCGGAGATTGTGGTATCACGCGCCAGCAGGGACCTGCTGCGCCGCCTCTTCGAGATGGAGGTGCCGGAGGTTTTCAATGGCATCGTCGAAATTAGAGCGGTGGCGCGCGAGGCTGGATCACGCAGCAAGGTGGCTGTCCACTCGCGGCAGGAGGGCGTCGACCCGGTAGGGTCGTGCGTTGGACTGCGCGGCATCAGAATCCAGAACATCGTCAACGTGCTGCAGGGCGAGAAGATAGACGTTGTCCAGTGGCACCCGGACCCCGCCGTCTTTCTGGCCAACGCCCTCAGCCCCTGCCCGGTAACCCGCGTGGAGCTGGGACCCGAGGAGAACATGGCCACTGTGGTCGTGCCGGACCGGCAGCTATCTTTGGCCATCGGAAGAGAGGGTCAAAACGCAAGGCTGTGCGCCAGGCTCTCCGGTCTGATGGTCAACATCAAGAGCGTCACCGAGGCCGAGGAAGAGCGACTGCAACGCGCTGCGGATGCAGCGAGCCACGCCGTCGCCGCAGAGACAGCGAAGCCTACCACTGATGCGCTTGCCGAGGAGGCTGCGCCAGAGGTCGAGGCCATACCCGTCGAGGAGCTCATCGAAGAGGCGGCAGCAGAGTTGGATCCGGAGGCGGTCCCCGCCCTGGAGGCCCAGCCCGCCGTATCCATCGAGGAGCAGCTCGCTGAGGTTGCGCTTGGGCTGGCAGAGACCGAGGTAACACCGGCGCCTGCGGTTGAGGATGCCGGCACGGAGATCTCGCAGATACCGGAGTCCGTGTGGGCTGTGCCCCAGGTGGCCCAGCAGTCGCAGAGGATACGATTTGCCGAGGACATCATGGCGCCCAGATCACAGCCTGCTGCCGACGGCAGGCGCGGTCGAAAGGCCAAGGGCAGCAGGCCCGCCAAAGGCGCGAGAGGCGTCGTCGAGGAGCCCGCTCCCAGGGCCACAAAGCGCGCCCGCCGTACCGACTACCCGCTGGACGACACGGAAGCGGACGACGACTTGGGCGACCCGGGAGATTAGTCCGCCGGAGGAGGGGCCATTGAGCCGGGGCCACGTTCCACTCAGGACCTGCGTTGTGTGCAGCGCCAAGACTGACAAGCGAGAGCTCGTGCGAATCGTACGCTCGCCGTCCGGTACCGTGGAGGTGGACGCAACCGGCAGGATTCCGGGGCGGGGCGCATACCTCTGCCACAGCCGGGAGTGTTGGGACGTAGCCCTGAAGAAAAACCGGCTTGACCACAGGCTGAAGAGCGCAGTCTCCCCCGAGGACAGGCTGGCCCTCAGGGGATTTGCCGAAGGACTGGCCTTGCAGGCGGAGGCGGTCCAAGGAGTCTGAAAGGGCCGCGAAAAATCTGATATTCCCGCCGAAATCGGCGGGATTCGTGCGGAGCGATGATCGGCCAAAGGCCCGGTGCCGATGGGCCCGGGACCCTACTCACGCCGGCAGCAGAATGCGTTTGACCGGAAAGCGAAAGTACAGCAATGCAGAGATACGGTGGTAGAAGAAGAGGAAGGCGCAGCTCAGGCGCCTCCAACGCAGGCCAATACCGTGGCGCGGTGCAGACCTTTGTGCCAAAGGACCTGGAGTTGCCCAAGACTCTCACGGTAAAGCAGCTCGCAGACCAGATGGAATTGGACCCCATCAGCGTCATCAAAGAGCTGATGCGCAATGACGTCTTCGCCAACATCAACCAGACAATCGACTACGATACCGCCGCGCTGGTCGCACGCGAGCTCGGCCATAACGTGGCCGCCATGCCGGAGGCAGAGGAGGAGTTCGCCGGCCACTCCAGGCTCAACCTCGTTGATGACCCCGAGAAGCTGGTGGAGCGTCCGCCCGTCGTAACCATACTGGGCCACGTGGACCACGGCAAGACAACCCTCTTGGACGCGATCCGGGAGAGCAAGATAACCGAGGGCGAGGTGGGCGGCATCACCCAGCACATCGGCGCCTACCAGGTGGACTACAGCGGGCGCAAGATCACCTTCCTGGACACTCCCGGCCACGAGGCCTTCACGTCCATGCGCTCCCGCGGCGCCAAGGCCACCGACATCGCGGTCCTGGTCATCGCCGCCGACGACGGCATCATGCCACAGACCGTCGAGGCCATCGACCACGCCAAGGCCGCATCCGTCCCCATCGTCGTCGCCATTAACAAGGTAGACGTGCCGGACGCCGACATCGAGCGGGTCAAGCGACAGCTTGTAGAGCGCGGCCTGGTCATCGAGGAGTGGGGCGGCGACGTAGTTACCGTTCCCATTTCAGCCAGAGACCGCATGGGCATTGACAACCTGCTGGAGAACATCCTCGTTGTCGCAGAGGTTGCGGAGCTCAGGGCTGACCCGGACCGCCCGGCGATGGGCGTCATCGTCGAGGCGCAGGTGGACAAGAGCAAGGGCCCGCTGGCTACGGTCCTTGTACAGACTGGTACGCTTCGCCATGGCCATACCGTGGTTGTGGGCGGCTCATGGGGCCGCGTCAAGGCGCTCACGAGCGAGTCGGGCCGGCGCGTAGACTCCGCCGGGCCGTCGACCCCCGTCGAGATACTTGGCCTGGGTCACCTGCCGCAGGCCGGCGACACGCTCTGGACGGTTCCCAACGAAAAGGTTGCCAAGGACCTCATTCGCGAGCGCCAGCGCCGCTTGGACGCCGAGCGCCAGACGCTCACGCCCACTACGCTTGAGGAGGCGTCCGCCAGCATCGGGCGCGGCGACGTCTCAGACCTCAACCTCATCGTCAAGACGGACGTCCAGGGCAGCGTCGACGCCGTACGCGGCACCCTCGAGAAGCTAGCCGTCGACGGCGCACGCGTCAATCTCATACACTCAGCCGCCGGCACCATCAACGAAAGCGACGTCCTGCTGGCCCGCACGTCACACGCAATCATCGTCGGATTCAACACCCGAGTCGAACCCGGTGCCAGGCAGATGGCCGACGTCGATCGCGTAGACATCCGCCACTACGACATCATCTACCGCCTCTCGGAGGACGTGCAGCGCGCGCTGGAGGGACTCCTGACGCCCGTGCACCAGGAGGTTGTGGAGGGCCGCGGCGAGGTGCGCGTCATCTTCCCCGTCGGCAGGAGGGTGCGCATCGCAGGCTCGTACGTAACCGATGGCCGCATCACGCGCAACTCCGCGGCGCGCGTCATTCGGGGCGGCCATGTCCTGCACAGCGGCTCCATCTCCAGCCTCAAGCACTTTAAGGACGACGTCCGCGAGATGACCGTCGGCTACGAGTGCGGCATCGGCGTGGATGGCTTCAACGACTTCGAGGTGGGCGACATCATAGAGGCGTTCAGCTAGTAGCGTCCGCCCGCCTCCCTGGTACGTCCCGCTGCGCCATCATGCAAGCCTTCCGCAGAACCGACCGCGTCAACGTGCTGCTGCGCCAGCAGCTCAGCGAGATCATCTCGCGCGAGGTCAAGGACCCCAGGCTCGCACGCATCATCACGATTGTGCATGTGGGCGTCTCGCACGACCTGCGACACGCACGCGTCTACACCAGCGTCCTCGGCGGGCCGGACGACCGCAAGGTCGCCGTCGACACCCTCAACCGCGCCGCCGGCTTCATACGGCGCGAGCTCACTGGCCGCATCAAGCTCAAGACCGTCCCGCACCTCAGCTTCGTGCCGGACGACTCCATTGAGGAGGGCAACCGGCTGCAGGCCCGCATCTCGCAGGTGCGCGACGCCGACCCCCCTGAGCCGGACGCGGACTGATGCCGGACGTCAACGGCATCCTCAGCCTCATCAAGCCCCTCGAGTGGACCTCCATGGAGCTTGTGCGCAGGGTACGGCGTCTCACCGGCCAGAAGAAGGTGGGCCACGCCGGCACGCTGGACCCGCAGGCCACGGGCGTCCTTCCCGTCTGCATCGGGCAGGCGACGCGCGTCATGGAGTACCTCGTCGACAGCCCCAAGACCTACGCCGCGCTCGTGCGGTTGGGCGTGACCACCGACAGCTACGACGCGCTGGGCCAGGTCACCGCCACCGCCGATCCATCGCACGTCACCCGCGCCGACTTCGACGCGGCGCTGGACGCCTACCGCGGCGTGTTCCAGCAGGTGCCGCCCATGTTCAGCGCCCTCAAGCGCGACGGCAAGCGGCTGTACGACCTGGCAAGGGCGGGCGTGGAGGTGGACAGGCCGTCCCGCGAGGTGGAGATCTACCGGCTGGACGTGGTTGAGTGGGACCCGCCGGACGTGCGGCTGGAGATCGAGTGCGGCCGTGGCATGTACGTCCGCTCGCTGGCGCACGACCTGGGCGTGGACCTGGGCTGCGGCGGGCACCTCAAGGAGCTGTCGCGGCTTCGCAGCGGGCCGTTTCGCATTGCGGAGGCCGTCACCTTCGAGCAGATGGAGGAGGCGTGCGAGCGCGGCGACTGGCGCAGCATGCTGTTCCCCGTGGACCATCCGCTGCTGCAGCTGAAGGCCGCGATTGTGCAGCGCGACAAGGAAGAGGCGATCAAGCGGGGCGAGAACGTGTACCTGGGGATGCGAGCGGGTGCGGAGTCGCCGGAGCTGATGTACAGGGCGTACTCGGCCGTGGACGGTCGGTTTCTGGCGCTGCTGCAGCCGGCACGGGTGCGCGGCCAGTGGCGGCCCGTCAAGGTGTTTCGACTGCCGCCTGCGTGAGGCGGCGCCTCTCGGCAGCGTGGTGAGTGCGGCGGCGCGGGTTGCCGGCTCGCCGCATCGACGTGGGGTCTAGCCCTTGCCGATCCGGAAGACCTTGGTGCCGCACTGCGGGCACGTGCCCTGCGTGGCAGGCCGACCGTTCTTCAGCGTCACCTGCTGTGCTCCGCTGATCTCTCTCTTGGCCCGGCACTTGAAGCAGTACGCATCCATTGGATCCACCTCCGCGGTGTGCTCGTAGATTGGGATAGACGATATACGCTTGCGAAAGCGGTTGTCAAGACTGGGGGTGCTTCGCGCGTGCGCGCCCGCCCAAATGGTTCGACGGGCTCACCACGAGCGGGCGGGAAGCGATTGTCATTCCGAGCGGAGCGCAGCGCCAGCGTAGCGGAGTCGAGGAATCTAAGGCCTACAGGCTGCGAGGCGGCCCCTCCCCTGCAGGCGAGAGTGTCTCCGCGTGGGGAAGGCTTGCGCAAACGACAGTCTTAGATTTCTCGGCTGCGCTCGAAATGACAGGGAGGGAACGGTCGGAATGACGGATGAGGGGCGTCCGCTCACTTTGCGTAGACCACTCCTGCGAAGGCAGGAGTCCAAGTCAGGCCAGGCGATTGGGGATGGATTCCTGCTTCCGCAGGAATGGACGGTTGTGGCGGGCGGCCCTACCCCTACCCCAGCCCGCGCCCAGACAGCAGCCGCCGCGGGTTCCCCTCCAGCGTGTCCGCCAGCGACGCGTCCGGCAGCCCCGCGCCAAGCGCCACGCCGCGCGCCAGCTCGCTCGTGAGCAGGTCCTCGGGCGCGTGCGCGTCCGAGTCCACCAGCAGCCGTGCGCCGTGCGCCAGCCCCATCGCAGCCACGCGCCCGTTGGTGAGCGAGTGGCCGCGGCGCGCCGTTAGCTCCAGGTACACGCCGTGCTCCGCCGCCAGCGCCGCCTCCTCCTCCGAGAGCATGCCTGGGTGCGCGAGCACGTCGACATCCGGCGATTGCAGGGCGGCGAGGTTGCTGCCCGGCTCCACCGGCTCGACTATCGTTTCGCCGTGGACGATGACAATCTGCGCGCCGAGGTCGCGGGCGCGCCTCGCCGCTTCGCCGATGCGGCCCCTGGGCACGTGCGTTATCTCCACGCCGGCCAGCGCCGTGATGCCCCACTCTTCGCCGGCAATCCTGCAGTCCTCCAGCAGCGTGCCGATGACCCATGCCTGGTCTGCCAGCCCAACGTGGTCGGTGACGGCAATGACGCCGTAGCCGCGGGCGTGCGCCCTTCTCACCAGCTCAAGGGGCGAAAGGACGCCGTCGCTCAGGTAGGTGTGGGTGTGGAAGTCGTATATCATGGGCGATGCGACCGCGTGCTGTGCGCGGGCCTCGATGTTGGAGGATACCACGGGCGCGCGCTGCGCGTCACGCGTGAGGGGGGCCTCCGTCATTCCGACCGAAGCGGAGGAATCTAGGGCGACCGTGCATTGACAGCCTGGCTACTCGGGGAGGCGCGCGTGTCCGCGGGGATCGGGAGGCACTCGGCGGCGGAAGTCCTAGATTCCTCGACTGCGCTCCGCTCCGCTCGGAATGACAGCAGACGGAGGAAGGGACTTGTTCTCTCCCCCTTACGCAGGGGGAGAGTCAGAGAGGAGGCGTCCCCTCCCTACGTAACCACCCCCGCGGAATGGCCTGAACGCGCTCCGCCCGCCCTAGGCGGCCCGTGAGTCGGCGGCGTACAATGCGGGGTGTGCCGCGACCGCGGCGGCAGCGGGGTCCCGGAGGCCGGCGGCGAGTCGCTTCGCCGATGACCCAAAACCGACCCCGCGGGTATTGACAAGGGAATATAGATGGTGTAAAACCTGTTGTGGGTTCGACCGCGAAAGGAATGAAGCGTATGCACTTATATGCTTGTTCGTCCAATCACCTCAGCAGAGCAGGTCCCGCGGCTACGCCCCGGTTGCCAACGAGCGCCGGGGTGACACGCGCGGATGGGACGCAATCACAAGAAGCACCCGGTGCTGGAGCATCAGGGACAAAGGGGGAAAACCGGTGAAGATCAAAGGTAGATTCATTGCAGTCCTTGCAGCCGTGGGGCTGCTCGTGGCATTGCTTCCCGCCCTGCCTACGGGCGCGGTGGCCGGCGTGGTCACCCTGACCGGAGGTGAGAAGGGACAGCACTTCTCCGACAAGACTGAAAACAACGTCGTCAACATCCAGGTGAAGGACGATGACCTTAGCCCCGCGAGTTCCGGCAAGGCCCGCTACCTCTCGCATGCTGCCAGCATATCGTTTGACCTGAAGGCCTCGGTAGTGGAAGGAGAGGAAGACAAGTCGGATGAACTCTCTCTGTCCGATGCCACCTCCCCCACCGCCAACTCGTGGGTATTCAACCTGTCCGAGACTGCCAGGGACGCGAACGCAGATGGTCAGTTGACCCATGCAGACGTGAGCGTAGTTGTGAACGGGCAGACGAGGTCTCCCAACACCGGTTATACCGCAGTCCCGGCCGCTAACGTCGACGGCGGCGGAATAACGTCAGTGACCGTAATAGGAGATGCGCCCCGCGTGACTAAGGGCAGCGTGGTAATCTCCTACGAAACCACCAATTACAAGTTCAGCTCTGACACGCCTCTGAGGCTGGCGGGCACGGAGGTCCGCTACGGCGCCGCCTTTGAGACCGCGACCAACCAGATTTCCGTGAGCCAGGCCGACTCTGCGAATGCTGTAGTGACGACCACCGCCGCCCCCTCCGTTAGCGGCGCGGCCATAGTCACCTTCGTCTACAACGTGAAGGACAGCGCGAAGGACTACGTAAGCGTCAGCACCACCACCTCGGGAGTGACCCGCAAGCTGGACGGCGCGGAGACCACGGCTGAGACCAGCATCTTCGCGAGCAAGATAGCCATTGTCGAGTCTTCCGACTTCACCAGGATCACGACCCAGGCCGGTAACACGCTCAATGACACGACCGGTGGTGGCAACAGCGACGACACGGTCCAGATCTCGGAGTTGGACAACTCGGGCGCGCTCGGCAGCGCTCTCCAGACCAGGCTTCAGAACCTGGCCACTATTGAGCTCGGGCTCAGCGTGGCAGACGACGCCCAGGATCTCATAGACCTCCTCATTCCGGCAACTCACGGCGACGCGCTGACCGTAACCTACGCGGACGCCAACCCCGCGGCCAACGTGTCCAAGACCGCCACGATCGACCTTGAGGCCCCGGTTGTCACCCTGATTCAGCCCACGAACAAGCTCTTCACCAGGGCCAACGTGGTAACGCTGCAGGCCAGCGTGGTTGACGGCGGCGCGGGCGTCGATTCCGGCAGCATTGATATAGTCGCCACCTTCACGCGGGGTAGCCTCGGCACCCCGGCTCCCATCCAGGACGGCTATACGGTAACGAATGTCCCCAATGCCTTGGGCGAAGGCAAGCACATGTGGGCCATCACTGTAGAGGACAGGGTCGGCAACACGCCTACCGTCGACGTCGAAGGTACCAAGAAGAACGAGGGTGCCCTCGGCGCAGCCGGCACGGGCACTGCCATAGGGGGTGTGGACAACCCCTTCGTCTTCACCGTGGACATTAACGGACCGGTCCTGGCCAGTGCGGAGACGGGCCTCTATCTGAAGAACGCCGGCGTCACCTCCGGCGACAAGCAGGAGACCGAGCGCGGGAACAACAGGGAGTGGGTGCGGGCAAACTTCAACTTGGGCGATGGCGAAGCGCCTCTGGATCCCGCAACCGTTTCGGCCACCGACTTCACGGTCGGCGGCGCAACGCCCCTGGATGCGGTAGTCAACGCCAAGGAGCAGGATGGCCAGCCGGCAGGCTCCATGGTCTACCTGAACGTCAGCCAGCTCGACACTAGCGCCAAGCCCGCGGTGCGGCTCACCGGCGAGGTACGCGACAAGGCCGACAACCCCCGCACGGACGGGACGGTCTCTAGCGAAAATGTGGCAGACGGCCTGGCCCCGATGCTTACGGTCACGCCCTCGGCCGCGATAACCAGCGAAGACGTAACCGTCACGGTGATCTCCAGCGAGAGGCTCCGCCTCAACCCCACCGTGCAGGCAACCACCACCAAGCCCGTCAAGGACGAGGCCCAGGTATCCCCCGATACCCTGCCGGTGTCCCTGCAGACGGGAGCCCTCACCACTTGGGTCGCCACCTTTGACAGGCCCGCGGACCAGGCCAGCATCCAGTACGTGGTAGTGTCTGCCAGCGACCTGGCGGACAACACCGCCAGCGTGGGAGTCGCAGCCAACGACAAGGACATCATCTCCTTCCAGGTTGACGACGCTGACCCCGGCCTCGCGTTCATGGACGCCGAGGGCAACGAACTGGAAGACTCGGAGCAGCAGGAAGGCGCAGTCTGGATAGTCGCCGAGTTCGACGACGATGAGTACAAGGGCGACACATACTTGCAGGTCAGCCTGGACTCGGTGTCCCTGACGGACTCGAGCGGCAACGAGATTACCTCCGACCCGGCCGACCTGTTCAGCGGCAGCAAGGTAGCCTGTGACGGCGGCAAGTGCGCCACCTACACGCTGGCCATAGACCTGACGCCCGGCGACTACAATATCGAAGTGGCCGGCACGGACGCCGCGGGGAACAGCGTGAGCGACGACGTGGACTTCGAGGTCATAGCACGCAAGCCGTTCCCGCTCGACCTGAAGCCCGGCGTGAACCTGGTCTCCATACCCGGCTCCCCGGTGGGCGACAGCGGCAACCTCAACATCCTGTTCGAGGACCAGCCGGTGGACCTGGTCACCACCTACGACAGGTCCATGGACCTGGCCGGTGAGAACCCGTGGCTGCGGTCCACCAGAGACCCGGAGACAGGCCTGTTCACGGGCGACATTTCCACTCTCCAGCCCGGAGTGGCCTACTTCGTGACCGCCGACGCCAGGGCCACCGTCAAGATCACACTGCAGACCGTGGTCGGCGAGCTGCCTCCCACCATCATGGTGCGGTTCGGCTACAACGCCCTGGGCTTCACCTCGATATCGCCCACAGCAATGCCGCAGCCGATCGACGACTACCTGAACAGCATCCCGTGGACCGTGGCCTACAGCTACGACCCGACCCCGGGCAGGGGCTGGGAAGTGCTGCGACCCGGCAGCAGTGAGGATGACAGCGAAGGCGCAGTGGTCCTCATGGTCGAGCCTGGCAAGGGCTACCTGGTCTTCTCCCGGTTCGACGCCACACTGACGCCATAAGGACCGCACGGGACACGGCCTGACCCGCAGCCAGCGGGAAACGGGCAGCCGAAAGGCAACCACGAGAGGCGCCCCTCCAATCGGAGGGGCGCCTCCGCGTTAAGTGCGAATCAGCCGGCCACAGCGTCCGTTCGTCCCCGCATCGGCGTGCGGGGCAGGCTCTGAGCCTGTCGAAGGACGGGCGCGGCCCCATCTGTCATTTCGAGCGGAGCGAAGCGGAGTCGAGAAATCTAGGACCTATCGCTGTCGAGTGCCTGCCGTCCCCTAGGGACACGCGTGTTTTCCCATTCGGCGCGCCATCAGTGCACGATCGTCTTAGATTCCTCCGCTGCGGTCGGAATGACGGTGGTGGGCGGGCGGAAGGACGGCGCTGGCAAGCGCGCGGCCCCATCTGTCATTTCGAGCGGAGCCGAGAAATCCAGGACGTGCCGCCGTCCAATGCCTCCCGCCACCAAGGGACACGCGTGTTTTCCCATTCGGCGCGCCGTCAGTGCACGGTCGCCTTAGATTCCTCCGCTGCGGTCGGAATGACGGTGGTGGTAAGCGGTCGGAATGACGGTGGTGGTGGGCGGCCCCATCTGTCATTTCGAGCGGAGCGAAGCGGAGCCGAGAAATCTAGGACATATCGCTGTCGAGTGCTTGCTGCCCCCTAGGGACACGCGTGTTTTCCCATTCGGTGCGCCGTCAGTGCACGATCGTCTTGGATTCCTCCGCTGCGGTCGGAATGACGAACTAATCGTACCACTCAAGGGAGAGGTCCCTCCACTCCGGATTCATCCCGCCCACCAGGGCTACCTTCTTGCTGCGGCGCCAGCGCTTGATCTGCTTCTCCCTGGCGATAGCGGCCTCTACGTCCGTGGTTTCCTCGTAGTAGACGAGCCAGTGGATGTTGTACTTCCGGGTGAATCCATCATCCAAACCTTCCCTGTGCTCATTGACTCTTCTGACCAGATTGTTGCAGAAGCCCACGTAGAGGGTTCGCACTCGATTGGTCAGAATGTAGACGTAGAACTGGCGGGTGTATGCCAAGGTTGAGCTGCCTCTACCTTCTTGCCGAGTTGTGCGAAGCGGCCCCTCTGTCATTTCGAGCGAAGCGTAGCGGAGTCGAGAAATCTGGGACGTACCCCCATCGAGTGCCTCCCGTCCCCTGGGGACACGCGTGTCTTCCCGTTCGGCGCGCTGTCAGCACACGAACGTCCTAGATTCCTCGGCTGCACTCGGAATGACGAACGGTCGCGCCCCTACCCGTGGACGCGTGCGAGCGTGTCCGTCATGAGCGCGGAGATGAACCGTACGCATGCGATGGTGCGCGGATACGCCATGCGCGTGGGGCCGATGGCGCTGATCGTGCCGACGCCGCCGCCGGCCAGGCCGTAGCGGCACACCACCATGCTCAGCGGGTGGAGCGTGTCCGTGCGGTTCTCTTCCCCTATCACCACTCGCATCCGGCCGCCCTCGGGCATCTCCGCCGTCACCATGCGGGGAAGCTCCCTGTCCTCCAGCGCCTCCACAATCTCCCGCACCTTCTCGGACTGCGCAAACTCCGGCTGGCCCAGCAGCCTGGCCAGGCCCTCCATCTGGTGGTCGCTGTACAGCGCATTGTCCTCCGCCTCCATCATGTCCACCACCCTGTCCGTCACCGTGCGCTCCACGGGCGACATCGGCGTCGTCTTCGAAAGGATCTGCTGTCGACTCAGGCCTGCCAGCACGTCGTTCAGGCGGTTGGCGGCGACCTGCAGGTCGTCGTCCGATAGAGGCTCGGCCAGCGTGAGCAGCTGCTTCCTGAGCTTCACCTCCTGCAGCACGACGACCAGGAACACGAGCGTCTCCTGCACGGGCACGAGGTTGATGCGGACCACGTGCGACTCGCGCTCCCGCGGGAAGGTCACAAGCGCAACGTTGTTCACGAGCCCGGACAGGAGCGTAGCGGCGATGCGAGTCCAGCCGTCAAGGTCCTGCTCCGCGCGGCCAAACTCCAGGCGCAGGGTGCGCTGGGACGCGGGCGGCAGCTCCTCCACCTCATCGATGGCCTCCACGTAGAAGCGGTAGCCGCGGCTGGAAGGGACGGCGCCTGCGGAGTGGTGCGGGCGCGTGATGTAGCCCTGGTCCTCCAGGTCCGCCATGTCGTTGCGGACGGTGGCGGAGCTGACGCCCAGCGCGTGCGTCCTGGCCACTGAGTCGGACGCCACCGGGTTGGCAGACTCAATGTACCGGCGCACAAGGGCCTTGAGGAGCTCTGTCTGTCTTGCGGTAAGCATGATGCCCCGTTCAGGAGGCGCTACCAGTCAGGTTGGCAAGAATCTATCACCCCCCCTCTCAGAGTGTCAAGACGTGTTGACCACGCCCAAATGCCATTGTTATACTTCCGCCATTGAACAGGAGGCCAATATGCGAACAAGCTACTACGCGCCCGCACACTCGGCGACCCGTCCCAATACCCTGATCGACCTGCTCCTGCCAGGCAGAAGCCTGCTGGCGGACGTAGCGCTGGTGGTGGGCTTTGCGATGTTCACCGCCGTATTCGCGCAGATTGCGATCAAGCTGCCGTTCACGCCCGTACCGATCACGGGCCAGACGCTCGCGGTGCTGCTTACGGGCGGCGCGCTGGGCGCCAACCGCGGGGCTGCGAGCCTTGGGCTGTACATGCTCGTGGGCATGGTAGGCCTGCCGGTCTTCGCGCCGTCGCTCGGCGATGGGACGGTGCTCCACTTCATCCTGCCGTGGGAAGGCAGCAACGCGCTCGTGTGGAACATAGCGAGCGGCGGCTACATCGTCGGGTTCGTGGGCGCTGCATGGGTCGTGGGCCGGCTGGCGGAGCGCGGCTGGGACCGGAGCTGGCGCGTGATCCTGGCGCTGCTGGCAGGCAACGTGGTGCTGTACGTGCCAGGCCTGCTGTGGCTGGGCTACTGGGCCGTGGACAACCAGTGGACGTCCGGCGCAAGCATCGTCCCGGACACGCTGGAGTGGGGCCTGTGGCCGTTCGTGGCCGGCGACCTTGCGAAGCTGTACGCGGCGGCGCTGACGCTGCCGGGCGCGTGGGCGCTGGTGCGGCGCATCCGCGACGAGGACTCCTAGCAGCCGCCGCACGCCGAGAACGGAGGCCGCCCCACCATGACGCCCCGCGAGTGGCGATACATCCTGCACGCGGACCTGGACGCCTTCTACGCCTCCGTGGAGCAGATGGACAACCCGCAGTACCGCGGCCGGCCCGTGGTGGTCGGCGGTTCGGCTGAGGAGCGAGGCGTGGTCGCCGCAGCCTCCTACGAGGCGCGACGCTACAACGTGCGGTCCGCCATGCCCATGCGTACTGCGCTGCGGCTGTGCCCGGAGCTGGTGCGTGTTGCGCCGCGCTTCGGGCGGTACCGCGAGCTGTCCGGCATGGTGATGGACCTGTTCCTGGAGATGACGCCGCTCGTGGAACCCATGTCGCTCGATGAGGCGTTCCTGGACGTGACCGCGGTGGCGGCGTGGGACGGCGTGAACACGGCCGCGGTGGAGCTCAGGGCGCGTGTGCTGGAGCGGACGGGGCTGGTCGTAAGCATAGGCGGCGGCACGTCCAAGACGGTCGCGAAGGTGGCGTCACAGCTGTCGAAGCCGAACGGGCTGCTACTGGTAGCGCCGGGCACGGAGCAGGAGTTCCTTGCGCCGCTGAACGCGGGCATCCTGTCGGGCGTGGGCGCGAAGACGGCGGAGACGCTCAGCGCACACGGCGTGGCCACGCTCGGCGACCTGGCGTCGCGCGATGCGGCGTGGCTGCGCACGATGTTCGGCCGGCGCGGGCCAGAGCTGCGCGAGCGCGCGATGGGCATCGACGACGGCGCGGTGACGCGGCACCGGGAGACCAAGTCGGTCAGCTCGGAGGAGACCATGACCCGCGACACGGGCGAGGAGTCGGAGCTGGTGCAACGCGTGGAGGAGCTGGCGCGCGGCGTGGCCTCACGGCTGCGGCGCCACGAGCTGGCCGGCAAGACGATCACGCTCAAGCTACGGCTGGCGGACTTCACGACGCTGACGCGCAGGCGGACGCTGGCCTCGCCGACCGCGGACGCGGAGGTGATCGCGCCCGTCGCCTGCGACCTGCTGCGGCGCGAGCTGGAGCCGGGACGGCAGTTCCGGCTGGTGGGCGTTGGCGTGTCCGGCTTCCAGGAGTCGCAGCAGCTGCCGCTCTTCCCGGAACTCAGCCACACTACGCCCCTAGACGGTCGGCCATGACCGGTCACGGCGCGCTCACCCTCTCGAAGTCCAGGTTCATGGCGGGCCTGCAGTGCCTGAAGCGCCTATACCTGGAGACGTACGCCCGCCACCTCGCGGACCCGCGCGATCCAGGATCGCAGGCCGTGCTGGACTCCGGCACCCGCGTGGGCGAGCTGGCGAGGCAGCGCTTCCCGGGCGGCGTGCTCATCAGTGAGCAGTACGACCAGCACGCGCAGGCCGTCGAGAGTACCGCGAGGGCCATGCAGGACGAGTCGATACCGTCCATGTACGAGGCCGCCTTCACGTTCGAGGGCATTCGGACACGGGTGGACGTGCTCGTCCGCAACGACGATGGCGCCTACGACCTGGTGGAGGTCAAGTCGAGCACGAGCGCCAAGGCCGAACACATCTCGGACGCCGCGGTCCAGGTGTACGTGCTGGAGGGCGCCGACGTGGCGGTCTCGAGGGCGTTCGTCATGCACATCGATTCGTCCTACGTGTACGCCGGCGGCCCCTACGATCTGGACTCGCTCTTCCGATTGCAGGACGTTACGGGCCCGGTCCGCTCCTACGTAGCATCGCTGCCCGGCCGCCTCAATCCTATGTGGGAGACCCTGGCGCTGGACGACGCTCCTCCCATTGAGATCGGAGCGCACTGCACCAGGCCATACCGGTGCTCTTTCTACGGATTGTGCCACGGTGACCTGCCGGACCACTTCGTGGAGCAGCTGCCCGGCGCCAAGGTCAGCCTGATACAGCAGTTGCGCAGCCTCGGCATATTGGACATCAGGGACATCCCGGACAACTTCGCCGGCCTGACTCGGCTCCAGCAGCGTGCCCGCGGGGCCGTTGCCGACGGGCTGCCGTACGTGGGCGATGGGCTGGCGCGTGCCATCGATGGGCTTGCATACCCGCTCCAATTCCTGGACTTCGAGACGTTCAACCCAGCTCTCCCCGCCTACCCGAAGACCCGTCCCTACCAGGTCGTACCGTTCCAGTGGTCGCTGCACGTGCTGGACGCCGCCGGAGAGCTCAGCCACCGTGCGTTCCTGCACACCGGCGCGGACGACCCGCGGGAGGCCTTCGTCTCCAGCCTGCTCGACGCCGTTGCGCCTGAGGGCGACATCCTGGTCTACTCATCATACGAGAAGAGCATCACGGAGCGGCTCGCGGAGTCGCTGCCGCGTCGGCGAGACGCGTTGATCACCCTGCCCGAGAGGTACGTAGACCTCCTTAAGCTGGTCCGGGCCAACTACTACCACCCGAAGTTCCATGGGAGCTTCTCGCTGAAGGCCGTGCTTCCCGCCCTGGTCCCGGACCTGACCTACAGCGACCTGGAGGTGCGGGAGGGGAACGTAGCCTCCCACTACTTCGCAAGGATGATCGATCCCGAGGTTCCAGAGGAGGAGCGGGCGACGCTGAAGCAGGCACTGCTGGCGTACTGCGAACGGGACACGCTGGCGATGGTGAAAGTGTTGGAGGCACTGCGGGCTGCAGGCAAGGGGTAGGCGGACTACCACTCCGACCCACTCGTGGCGAGTCTGTCAAACCACTGGACGGGCTGGCCTGCGGCCGTCCGCTCATGTCCTTCGACGAGCTCAGGATGAGCGGGCTATGGGGTGCCGGCTCCTGCACTCGAGGGTTCACGGTAGCGGTGGCGAATTTGACTCGCACGCCTCATAGGACCGACAATGGCGCCAAGGCACATCAGAGCTTTACCTCCAAGAAGGCCAAGGTAACGACATGCTAGGCGTGGGGTTTGAGCTTGTAGACTCGGTGCAGCCGGCTGACTGGATCAAGGAGCGGCTGGTGGATAGGCACAAGCGCCCCGGTCACAGGACGGTCAATTGCGTGATACCGGAGGGGTTCGAGGCCTACGCTCGGATATACCACAGGGTGGAGCACATGCTTCCCGATGGCAGTTGGGAACCGCTAAGGTGGGCAACCGTGGCGGAGTGGTACGGCACGGTTGTCCACCCCTCCATGACGTTCCCAGAGATCGCGAGACTCCAGCTCGGCGGCCCAGGCGTTCCGGATCAGCAGCCGCCAAGCGGCCTGTCGGATCCATTCCGCGAGCTAACGGACGACGAGTGCCGGTCCCTGATGGGAGTTCTCGAGGGGTTCACGGAAACGCCGGGGAAGTGCTACTCCGCGTTATGGAGAGGATATGGATTCCTAGACGGCCGAGACCTCCGGCAGCTACTTGGATGGCTGGGGGCATGGCGCGCGAGGAAGGCCGTTACGCGGCTTCCCGAACGAGGCGAGCCGTACCTGATATTCAGAGGCCCCCTGGACAGCGTGATGGCCTTCTACGGCTACGTGGGCGAGAGGTATTGGGGAACGCCCCCCAACATCTGGTGGCCGGAGGCCCGCGCCTGGTGCGTGGCCTCAGACATAGACACACAAGATACCATTGTGGGAGGCAGCCGTGCGTGCATAGACGCTCTCCTCGGCAACCCGGACCTAGAGACCCTACCCACTGTTCTGACGGATGTGGTGGACTGGTGAGGAGGCCCCGGCTCAGGCCATTCGACAGGCTCAGAGCCTGCCCCGCACGCCGATGCGGGGGTGAGCGTCTAAGCCACGCAGTCCACCCACCACGTCCGCGCGTTTGACATTCGCTCCCAACTGCCATAAAATCCAGCCTTAGACATGGACTACGCAATCGTAGAAACGGGTGGCAAGCAGTACACGGTACGTCCCGGGGACACGCTCCGGGTCGAGAAACTGAGCGACGCCCCGGAAGAAGCGCTGGAGCTGGACAGGGTTCTGTTGCTGTCCAGGGACGGCGTCGTGAAGGTTGGGCAGCCGCTCGTGGAGGGCGCCAGCGTTAGGGCTGAGGTTGTGGGCAACGGCAGGTCCCGCAAGATCACCGTCCTCAAGTACAAGCCCAAGGTGCGCTACAAGCGCAAGACTGGACACCGGCAGCACTACACGGAGCTACGCATTACGGAGATAGTCGAGGGAGAGTAACCCTCTCCTCGCCTTGGAGGTCAGCGCATCATGGCCCACAAGAAGGGCGGCGGAAGCAGCCGCAACGGCAGGGACAGCAACTCGCAGCGACTGGGCGTCAAGCGATACGACGGCCAGGTGGTGCGGGCCGGCACCATCATCGTCCGGCAGCGCGGCACTCGCATCCAGTCAGGCACAAACGTTGGTGTAGGCCGCGACCACACCCTCTTCGCACTCTCTGACGGCCGCGTGAAGTTCGAGCACGCCACGAAATTCAAGAAGCGCGCAAGCGTCTACCCCAACTAGGCAACACACATGAAGACCGACATTCATCCAAACTACTTCCCCGACGCCACGGTGACCTGCTCATGCGGGAACACCTTCACCGTAGGTGCCACCAAGCCATCGCTCAGAGTGGAGATCTGCAGCCTCTGCCATCCCTTCTTCACTGGTGAGCAGCGAATCATCGACACCGAGGGGCGAGTGGAGCGCATGAAGAGGCGCTTCAACCTGCAGTAGGCAGCACCTCGACCGACACCCGCGGCGCGAGCCAGGCTCACCCGCAAGCAGCTCCCCTCGCCGGTCGGACGCACGAATGGACAAAGGCCAGCCTCAGGCGCAAAGGCGGTTTGTCTACGGCGGTCAGGCGGTCATCGAAGGCGTGATGATCCGTGGCCGCGACCACTATTCGCTGGCCGTCCGCAAGCTCAACGGCGACATAACCACTGTCTCGTCGCGCCTTAGCACCCTGTACACGGGACGCCTCCGCAGCATACCGCTGATCAGGGGCGTCATCGTCCTGCTGGAGACGCTGGTCATCGGAATCCAGGCGCTCAGCCGGTCCGCGAACATCGCGCTTGAGGAGGAGGGACAGGAGCTCTCAGGCTGGAGCATGGCCTTCATGCTTGCCATTTCCCTCACCCTGGGCGTCGGCCTGTTCTTCATCGCGCCCCTGTTCGCCATTCGCTCCCTGGACAGCTTCATCACGTCCGACGAGCTCAGCAACCTCATGGAGGGCATACTCCGGCTCGCGGTATTCCTGGCCTACATCCTGCTGATAGGGCGCCTGCCGGACATCAAGAGGGTCTTCGCATATCACGGCGCCGAGCACATGACCGTCCACGCCCACGAGCACAACCTGCCTCTGGACGTGGAGCACGTGCGAATGTTCCCGACGGCACACAACCGGTGCGGCACAGCCTTCCTGCTGGTCGTCATGGTGGTGGCCATCGCCGTATTCACGTTCGTGGGCCGTCCGTCCCTGCCAGTGAGCGTGCTTTCACGGATTGTGCTGGTGCCAGTCATAGCCGCCATCAGCTACGAGATCATTCGCCTCAGCGGGGCCCACGCGGCCAACCCGCTCGTGAAGTTCATCGTCTATCCCAGCCTGGCGCTCCAGTCTCTGACGACCCGCAAGCCCGACGACGCCCAGATTGAGGTGGCTATCCGTGCCATGGAACACGCCATAGCGATAGACGAGGGGACCGTGTTGCCGGACGACGACCCGCAGGCTGCGGAGACCGGCGACGTTGCAGAGGCCGAAACGGAAGGGGAAGCCCCGGCTCCCTCCTGACCGCACCCGCGGCCTGGAGAAAAGCTCCCGCGTCTCCCCTACCCGCGCCTGTTCCGCAACTCCCGCCACACCTCCTGCGGCGTGACGTCCAGCGACGCCAGCAGCGCCAGCGTGTGGTACAGCAGGTCGGCAACCTCCTTGGGCAGCGCATTGAGGTCACGGGTGGCGCCTGCCAGAGCCGACTCCCCCGCCTCCTCGATGACCTTCTGCGCGATGCGCTCCACTCCGCTGTCAAGCAGCCTGACCGTGTAGCTGCCCTCCGGCCTCGACAACTTCCTGTCCTGGATCACTGCGAACAGCTCTTCCAGAACGCCCGGTCCGTCCTCAGTCGTCTCGTACTCCTGCTCATCCAGCACATTGAAGAAACAGCTCTCGCTGCCTGTGTGGCACGTGGGGCCTTCCGGCCTGACCTTGAACAGCAACGCGTCTCCGTCGCAGTCCGCGACAATCTCCTGGAGGTTCAGGTAGTTCCCGGACGTGTCGCCCTTGTGCCACAGCTCTTGCCGGCTGCGGCTGTAGAACCACACCTGCCCGTCCTCCAGCGTGCGCCTGATGGAGCCTGGGCTTGCGTATCCCAGCATCAGAACCTTGCCCGAGTCAGCGTCCTGGACTATGGCAGGCACAAGGCCCCTGGCATCCAGCTTTATCATATCCCGGTCACCCCCTCCTAAGACTCCAGCGCCTGCTCCAGCTCCTCGAGACCCGACACCTCGTAGTCCGGGGCGAGAAGCGACGAGTCCCAGACGGCGCCGCTGCGATTGATCCACGCCGCGCGCATTCCAAGCAACCTTGCACCGTGGACATCGTCAAACGGGGTGTCACCCACGTAGACGGCCTCCTCCGGCAACACGCCGGTCTCCTGCAGGACTCGCAGGAAGCCCATCGGGGCCGGCTTGTAGGCCTGCGCGGACTCGGACGTAACCACTGAGTAGAACGACAGGCCGTGGCACTCCAGCAACGGCGTTATGAAGTCGTCGTCGGCGTTGGTGAGGAGCGAGATCCTCCAGCGCCGACCTGCTCGCTCCAAGAACCCAAACGTGTCCTCGAACGGCTCGCGCGTCCCCATCGCCTCAACTGACATCGCCGCCGCCTGCTCAGCGTCCCCGGCAATGCCCATGGAGCTGAAGGCGTCCACGAACGCCTCCATCCACGCCGTCCGGTACGTTTTGAAGGGCGGAGACGCCTCGGGCCGCTCGAGGTTGGTCCTGACACGGCGGAAGTCCATTTCGAAGCTCTTCCACGTGTTCCAGAGCTCCTGAGGAGATACGGAAAGCCCTTGTAGACGGCAGACCTCGCCGAACGTCTCGACCCACGCGGAGGTCTCGTTGCGGAACAGCGTGTTGTATACGTCGCAGATGACGGCTCGGAGCGGCATGTGCTCTCTCACGTGGGCCGGACCGCGACGCCCATGCCCGCCAGGTAGCTCTTGGCGTCGGCGATGCGGTACGTGCCGAAGTGGAACACGCTGGCCGCCAGAACAGCGTCCGCCTTGCCGTCGGCGACCACGCGGTACATGTGCTCCAGCGTGCCTGCACCGCCGCTGGCCACGACGGGCACGTTGACCGCCTCCGAAATGGCGCGCATCAGCTCCAGGTCGTAGCCTTCCTGCGTGCCGTCGGCGTCGATACTGTTCACCACGATCTCGCCGGCGCCCAGCTCAGCGGCGCGCACGGCCCACTCAAGCGCGTCCAAGCCGCGCGGCCGGCCTCCGCCGCTGCCCGTGTGGGTGAACACCTGCCACCGCGGTTCGGAGTCGCCGTCAACACGCTTCGCGTCCATGCCCAGCACAATGCACTGGCTGCCGAACGCGTCGGCGCCCCGGCGTATCAGCTCCGGGTCCTCCACCGCGGCCGTGTTGATGGACACCTTGTCCGCGCCGGCGTTGAGCATGGCGCTCATGTCCTCCACGGACCGCAGGCCGCCACCCACAGTGAGTGGAATGAAGAGCGTTTCCGCCGTCCTGGCCACCACGTCCAGCATGATGCCGCGTCCCTGTGCTGAGGCAGTGATGTCGTAGAACACCAGCTCGTCGGCCCCCTCAGAGTCGTAGTAGGCGGCGAGCTCCACTGGGTCGCCGGCGTCGCGGTGCGCCAGGAACTTTACGCCCTTGATCACCCGTCCCTGGGACACGTCCAGGCAGGGTATTATGCGCTTGGTGAGCATGTCTCGCACATTGTACCATACGCAATTCGACTTCCATCCGCCTCTGTACTGGTTTACAATGGAGCCGGCCCCATCGCCCCCGGAGACGCGAACCCAACGGCGGCGATGGGCGGTGCCCACAACCAATTCAGCCTGGGAGGACACAATGCCCACCGTACGCGCAAACGACATCGACATTGCCTATAGCGACCAGGGAAGCGGCGACGTGCCGATCGTGCTGCTGCACGGGTTCCCTCTGGACAAGCGGATGTGGGAGCCTCAGGCAGAGGCCCTTTCCGGCGAGTTCCGCGTGATCGCACCGGACCTGCGGGGCCACGGTGAGTCGCAGGCCACGCCCGGGCCGTACACAATGGAGCTTCTGGCCGACGACCTCAACGCCTTCCTGGACGCCCTCGGTGTAGGCCAGGTGGTACTCGGCGGCTTCTCCATGGGCGGCTACGTTGCCTTCGCGTTCTACCGCAAGCATCCGGAGAGGGTCGCCAGCCTCATGTTACTGGACACGCGGCCGCAGCCGGACTCCGAAGAGGCCAAGGGGGGCCGGGAGACCATGGCGCAGCTCGCAGAGAGTGAGGGCGCAGGCCCCATCGCCGAGCGGCTCGTGCCCCGCCTGCTGTGCGCAGACACGGTGGCCAACCGGCAGGACGTGGTCGACTGCGTCACCTCCATGATCACTGAGTGCCCGGTAGAGGGCATAGCCGGCGACCTGCGTGGCATGGCGCTTCGTGGCGACTCGTCGGACCTTCTACCCAACATCGGAGTACCCACGCTTCTCGTCGTTGGCGACCAGGACGTGATCACGCCTCCGGCGGAGTCGCAGAACATGGCGTCCGTCATTCCCAACGCCACGCTCGTAGAGGTATCCGGCGCGGGCCACATCTCCAACCTGGAGAACCCCGAAGCGTTCACCGGCGCCATCCACGACTTCCTCCACCAGCACTAGGCGACGCGGCCGCGGCTATCCTGCGCAACCCTGAAGCCGCGGGACCACCTGAATTACAAGGGAATCGAGTTGGAGGCGCAGTCGCGGAGCTACTCCGTACCCTACGCCTCCACTCGCAGCCGTGCCAGGTGGAAGTACTCGCCAAAGGACAGGTTGGCGTGAAAGCCCTCGACCCAGGGCCACCACACCCACGTAGATTCCCGCGTCTGAGGCATGAACCGCACCGCCTGCTCCATCGCGTGACGCTGGATGGCCAGTGCGATCTCCTGCCTTCGGATCGGATCCTGCTGGGCTGACTGCTCCTCTATAAGAGCGTCCAGCGCATCGCTGCCGTACCCGTGGGTGTTCCACTCCCCGCTGCTGTGGAGAACCGACTGCAGGTACATGTTGGGCGTTGACATGGGCGCAATGGGGCCGACGAACGCCTGGTAGTCACCGCCATACCACACCTGATGTGGGTAGTCCGTTGGGTTCACCGTGAGCGTCGACACGCGGAAACCCACGCGCTCCAGCTGCTCTGCCAGGTGACGTCCGTACGCCAGGTAGGTGTCTCCATAGTCGGCGACGGTGAGGTCAGCTCGCGAGACGCCTCCGGCAGGTCGTTCACCATACCTCTGGCGCCGGGGTCTGCAAGGTGCGTCCGCATCTCGTCCTCGGGCAGCAGCCAGCCGGGGCCGGCCACCGGCAATCCCAGGCTGACGAAGCCCAGGCCGTCCCAGACGGCATCCCTGGCCTCCCACGGGTCCAGTGCAGCAAACACGGCCCTCCGTGCACCGAGATCGTTGAACGGCGGGGATTTCGTGTTGAGGGCCAGCTCCAGGCCGGCTCCCGCCTCACGGTATACCCGGAAGCCTACGTCCGCGTGGGACTCACGGATGGTGTTGAAGTCGGACGGCGCCGCCTCCAGCAGGTCAAGCCGGCGTGTTCGAAATGCCGCCATGCGCGTAAACTCGTCCACGATGGTGATGAGATTGAGCCGGTCCAGGCCAGGCAGGCCGGGCTCGTAGTAGGTCGGGTTGGCCTTGAAATAGTAGCCCGTGTCGTCCCGCGTCCCGTCCCACTGCCAGGGCCCGCTGCCGACGACAGGCCCATCGCGCAGGTCGCCGTTGAGGTCCACCGCCTCCGGCGCCACCACCTTTGTGAAGCCGCTGGCCAGGCTCGCCAGGAAGTCGGCGTCCGCGGAGCGCAGGGTTATGCGAAGGGTGTACCTGTCCTCAGCCTCAATAGTGTGAATGGCGTCCAGTATGCCGGCGTTGGGGTAGCTTGGCGTCAGCTGGCGACGCAGGCTGTAGAGCACGTCCTGCGCCACAAGCTCCCTTCCGTTCACGGGAGCCACGTCCTGCCAAAGTACGCCCTCACGCAACCGGAACAGGTAGGTGGTGGAGTCCACTTGCTCCCAGCTCTCGCACAGGTCGCACTCCGTGGCCTGGCTGGGGGTCTCCACCTCCGGGCCGGACCGGAAGCGCAGCAAGCGGCTGTAGACGATGCCCGGCCCCCACGAGGCCAGCACGTGGGACGGCGAGAGGTGAACGTCCCAGTGGTTCAGTGTCAACGGTGCCGCGAGGTCCAGCTCGCCGGTATCGGGCGCCACCGCGGTTGCGGGGAGCGTGGGAGCGGGCGATGGCGTCGGCGTGGCTTGGCCGGACGTGCACGAGAGGAGGAACGGAAGCGCCACGAAGGCCGCTGCTATGGCCACAATGCGACGGGAGAGCACGTCGGTGTCTACTTCCCGGGCTCGGGTTCGGCGGAAGGCGCGTTCATCAGGGCCTGCGAGCGTGCCCCCAGCTTCCCGAGCGAGCCGAGACCCTCGCGCGGCAGGAGAAGAACGGCCATGGCGGTCGGAGGCACGAAGAAGAGAGCGTGAAGTACGAGCGCATACGGGAACGCGTGGCTCTTGTCCACGTCGAAGAAGCCCAGTATGTATACAACCGCCGCCTCGAATATGCCGATGGCCCCCGGAACCGTGGGTATGGACGTCGAGACGAATATGGTGGCCAAAGTGAGCAGCACGGCCTGCGCCAGAGAGATTTCGATGCCCATGCTCCCGGACAGTACCCACGCGCTCAGGCCAAGTATGCCCCAGTGGACCACGCTGGCCAGCAGCGAGACCGTCAAGCGGAGCTTGTGACGCTCCAAGTCACGCACGGCGGCGGAGAAGGTGCTCAACAACGGAAAGCGCTCCACGAATCCGAGACCCCTGCCTCCCCACGCCAGGAAATGCACCAGCCCCAGCAGCAGTATCGAGATGGCCAGTCCTCCGGCGGTGTACCGCGCCAGTTGGCCTGCTCCGGGCACAATGAACAGCCCCGCCGACAGCAGGAGCGTGGAAGACCACACGTCGATTATCCTGGTCATGCCCAGGGTTGCCAGAGCCGTCCCGCGGCTTATGTTGTCGCGGAGCGTAAGCAAAGCGAACTGGGTGGCCTCGCTGGCAACGCGCACCGGGAGGAGGTTGTTGATGCCCAGGCCCATGTTCTCTATGAGAAAGAGCCTGCGCAGCGAGATGGTCTCCTCTATGAAGAGCACCTGCCACCTGTAGGCCCTGACCAGGTTGCTGAGCAGAAAGACCGCCAGCGACAGCACAATCACGGGCGGCGGGACGCCAGTGAGTGTGTCCAGCACCACCTCCCAGTCAAGGCCGCGACCCGCCAGCCAGCCCAGTCCAACGCAGATCAGACCGGCGATTATCAGGCGTATGAAGGTCGCTTTCTTGCCCGGGTTCCCCAGGCCAAGCACTGCGAGTACGCTTCTCATAGAAGGCAACAAACCCTGCGTCCGGACGCGTATTGACTGCACTCCGCGGCAGCCCCCACTAGTCCGGGGCTAGCCCACAATCTATCCCTTGCTGCGTTCGGTTGTCAATCTCACCGGCAGGCCGAACCAGGGCCTTTTCGAATTCCGTTCGTGGTGAGCCTGTCGAACCACAATTTGGCCTTCGACAAGCTCAGGCCGAACGGAGAGGTACGGTTCTAACCCAATAGCGAGTAGGCCCTGGCGGGTCGCCCTACGTGAGTCCGGCGGCGCGGCGAGCCTGACGTTGATGTCGATGCTGATGCCGCGTCTCCTTCGCCCCTGCCCATCCCCTGCTGCGCCCGCAGGGGTGCGCCCCACGCCCGAATAAGAAGGAGGCCCGGCAATGCCGGGCCTCCTCTGTCAATTCGTGTCCTCGAGCGGCCTAGGCGTCGAAGTAGAGGAAGTACTCGTAGGGGTGAGGCCTCAGCCTGACGGCGTCGAGCTCGTTGACTCGCTTGTAGTCCAGCCAGGTTTCAATGACGTCCGGCGTGAACACGTCCCCGCGCAGCATGAACTCGTGGTCCTGCTCCAGCGCATCCAGCGACTCGCCCAGGCTGCCGGGCACCTGCTGTACCTTCGCGGCCTCCTCCGGGCTGAGGTCGTAAAGGTTCTGGTCCAGTGGCTGACCGGGGTCGATCTGGTTGATGATGCCGTCGAGGCCGGCCATGAGCATGGCGGCGAAGGCCAGGTATGGGTTACACGTGGGATCCGGGCAGCGGAACTCGATCCTCTTGGCGTGCGCGTGCCCGAAGTACATGGGGATCCGGCAGCAGGCGCTGCGGTTCCGCTGGGAGTACGCCAGGTTGACGGGGGCCTCGTAGCCGGGCACCAGCCGCCGGTAGGAGTTGGTGGTGGGAGCGGCCAGGGCCAGCAGCGCCGGCGCGTGCTTCAGCAGACCGCCGACGTAGTGCAGTCCCATCTGGCTGAACCCGGCATAGCCGTTGGGATCAGAGAAGAGGTTCTCTCCTCCCTTCCACAGGCTCTGATGGGTGTGCATTCCCGTTCCGTTGTCGCCAAACAGGGGCTTGGGCATGAACGTGGCCGTCTTGCCGTGGGCCCACGCCACATTCTTCAGGACGTACTTGTACGCCATTACCATGTCCGCCATCTTGAGCAAATCGTCAAACACAATGTCGATCTCGCCCTGTCCCGCGGTGGCAACCTCGTGGTGGTGCTTCTCCACCGTGATTCCGAAGCCGGCCATAACTAGGGATGCTTCTGAGCGAAGGTCCTGGTAGGTGTCAACGGGAGGCGCAGGGAAGTAACCCCCCTTGAGCCTGGGCTTGTATCCCCGGTTGAGGCTTTTCTTGTCCACGTTATACTCGCTCCCGGAGTTCCATACGCCTTCGTCCGAGCCAACGTAGTAGTAGCCGCTGTGGGTGTTCTGGTCGAAGCGCACGGAGTCGAAGATGAAGAACTCCAGCTCAGGGCCCCATTTGCTTGTGTCCGCGATGCCGGAAGACCTCAGGAACTGCTCCGCCTTCAGGGCGACGAAGCGCGGGTCACGGGAGTAGCCTGCGTCGGACTCGGGGTCCTTGACCCTGCAGACCAGGCTGAGGGTGGGGACGGTGAAGAATGGGTCGATCGTCCCGGTCGTGGCGTCCGGAACCAGGAGCATGTCGCTCTCCTCAATGGTCTGGAAGCCGCGAATGCTTGACCCGTCGAAGCCCGTGCCCTCCACAAACACGTCCGGCTTCAGCTCTTCCACCGGAATGCTCACGTGCTGAAGCGTACCCGGCAAGTCGGTGAATTTCAGGTCCACCATTTTAATGCCGTTGTCGCTGCAAAACTTGATTACCTCGTCAGGGTTGGTGAATTTGGGGAACTCTCTCGGGGTTATCATGCTCTTCCTCCTCTCGAATGGTCTACTGGAACAACGATACTGTACGAAGGCCGGCAGAGTGTGTCAACATCCGGCGCCGCTCCGCCGCGCTTGCCGGACGCTACGCGACTAGCCAACTCGTGAAGCAGTATATACCCCTCGCATTGCGCGTTCACTGCCCTGCTGTTACGGCTGTGTTACATCTCGGCCCGCAGCCGGCGTTTGTGTCTACGCCACCCGGAATCGGTAGCCCACGTTTCGGACGGTCTCGATGAACAGGTGCGACGCATCCTCTACCTTGCTCCTCAGCCTGCGGATGTGTACGTCCACCGTGCGGGTGCCCCCGAAGTAGTCGTACTGCCACACCCGGTTGAGGAGAGTCTCGCGGGTGAAAACCCTCCCCGGGTTGGACGCCAGCAGCCGCAGGAGCTGGTACTCCTTGAAAGTGAGAAGCACCTTCCGCCCTCCCACGCTAACCTCGTAGCGCTCCTGGTCTATGACCAGGTCTCCTGCGTGGATGACCTGCCCGCTGTCCGAACTCCCGTTCCTCCACAGCGCCCTCTGGACCCTGGCCCACAGCTCGGCGTCCGTAAAGGGGAAGAACACAAAGTCTTCTACCTCCAGGCGCGGGTCAACGGAGGCCTGGCTATCCCTGGGCACCAGGGCGAGTATGGGCATGTCGGCTTCCTTGCATCTCCGCGCGAAGCCACCCAGCGAGCCGGGTGATACCAGCGAGAGGTCCAGCAACAGAAGGTTGGGAGTCTCCTCCAGCGGGATTGTCTCGATCACCAGGAGGTCATCGGAATAGGAGACTATGAGGCCGTCGCCCTCCAGCGAGCTGAAGGTGGCCCTCTCTTCCGGAGCCGTGAGGAGCAGGATCCTGTTGCCTGGAGGCACGGGCGCGGCTACAACTCCATCACTTCAGGATGGCAATATGTTACTTCACGAGAGCTTTGCTGTCGAGTATCCGTTACGCCTGGCCCGCGTCCTCCGGCCAGTCGACCATCTGCACGTCCACTTCCTGGCCGGCGCGCATCACCGGCACGTCCTCCGGGCAGATTGCGAGGCCGTTTGCCAGCGCCATCGAGGTGAGCACGCCGGACCCCTGGTCGCCTGTGAGCCGCGCGTAGTACCGGCCGTTCCTCCGCGTCACGATGGCCCTAGCATACACCCGCCTCTCATCGTGGTTCACGATGTCTTCCTCAAGGACGGCGCGTATCGTGGCCTTCTCCAGATCGGACCTGCCCTGCATCTTGAGAAGCGCCGGCCTTACCAGCTCCTCGAAGGCTACGAGGGCGCTCACAGGGTTGCCCGGCAGTCCCACGTGAGGAACACGCCTGCCGCCCTCCCCCGTGAAGACGCCGAAGGCCAGCGGCTTGGCAGGACGCATTCTCACCGACCAGAAGTCGATTTGCCCGCGGCTCACCAGCACGTCCTTCACGATGTCATAGTCGCCGCGAGACACGCCCGCGGAGGTCAGCAGCACATCGGCCGCCAGGCCCTCATCGAGCTTCGCGTTCATCGACTCCAGGTTGTCCCGCGCAATGCCAAGGAGCCTCGGGATGCCGCCGTAGCGGAGAACGGCCGCCGCCACGCCGTAGCTGTTGCTGTTGTATATCTTGCCGGCCTCCGTGGGCTCACCTGGCTCGAGCAGCTCGTCCCCCGTGGCGATCACCGCCACCACGGGCCGGCGCACCACCTCCACCGTGTCCCAGCCCAGCGACGCCAGCACGCCGACTTCGGACGGACGCAGCAGCGTGCCGCGCTCCAGCACCAACTGGCCCTTCCTCACGTCCTGGCCGGCGGGTCGCAGGTTGGCCCCTACGGCCGCCTCCTTCAGCACACGTATCTCCGTGATTTCGGGCGGCGTGAGACCGCGGCCCTTGCGCTCAAACTCATCGGTCTCCTCGAACGGCACCACGGTGTCCGCGCCCGGTGGGATGGGCGCGCCGGTCATGATGCGGATCGCGTTGGCGCCTTCCACGGACTGCGAGGGCAGCTCGCCGGCGGCCAGGTGGCCCATCACGCGCAGCTCGACCGGGTTGCTCGCGCTCGCGCCCGCGACAGCCTCGTGCCGGACCGCGTAGCCGTCCATGGCGGAGTTGGTCAACGGCGGAATGTCCAGCGTCGACGAGACGTCTTCGGCCAGGGTCTGTCCGAGCGCTTCAAGGAGCGGTTTACGCTCGGTTTCCAGAGTCTCGAACATGTTCAGGATGCGTGCGCGGGCATCCTCCACGCTCAGCATGTAGGGGAGTCCCGTTTCGACATTCATTGACATGCAGCTACCCTCCGCGAGTCCTTGCGTTCCGGTCCAGGCCGTGGGAGCGCGCTTCGAAGGCGCCCGAGCGACTTCGACGCTAGGAGCGCGACGGGGGCTCCCAGCTCACGTTGTTCCACGGACCGTCCACGGGCATCCTGTACACGATGCGGAAGTCCCGAAACTCGCCCGTCGCCTCCGACCAGTCCACGTCCACGTCCTGCACGACTGCTCCCGTAGGCCCCTGGCGAACGCTGCCCAGAAGCTCCTCTAGGCCCTCACGTCCACCCTCAGCAACCACCTCCACAGAGCGACCGTCCGGCATGTTGTAGGCGTAGCCGGTCACGCCCAAGCCCTGCGCTTTGCGCACCACGAAGTAGCGAAAGGAGACACCCTGTACCTTCCCGCTCGCTACCGCGTGGAGACGCTCGTTGTTGTTCACCCTATGAGGATGGCTCCTCGTCTTTCCGCGTTCTCTTCTTGCGCACTACCTCCACCTCTGCGGAGGGAGTAAGCGCCTCAATCTTGACAGGCCGGCTCGCCTTCTTGGACTTCTTAGTCTCTCGATGCCTGAAATCTCGATCGCCCATGAGATACCTCCTGACCGTTGCCTGGTCTTCCCTTCCATTTTACCAGCCACAAACGGGCGTAGTAAAGGCGTGTGGGGTGACCGGCTAGCCATCCCAGCTAGAGAGCAGCCCCGGGGCGGACTGACTTGCCCCCAAGTTAGGATATCCTGAGATGATGAGCCCAACAGCAAGCGAGGAAATATACACCTAGAATAAACTGCGTTGAGTGAATCTAATCCGAAGTTCTGGGTCGGGGTATTGGCCACGCTTCCGGTTAGCTGGAGGGTCAATGACCAAGAGTCTTGGAGGCTGGCTAGTTTCAAGTGGCCTGAGAATTCGCGTCTTATAGTGACTCTCGCAGAATGCAGTTTCAGATAAGACAAACTCCTCGATCTCCCCAATTGTAGTTTCCTGATCTTGGAATCTGTCCCATATCAGGCTCCTGAGAACGTCAAACTGAGGCTCGTTGCCGAAGAGCACCAACTGGTTTGGATCCGTGGCGTCTGAAAACCTGAACTCACCCGACCGGTCTACCTTCCACATCGCCTCCTTCATCTTCTTTAGGCCCAAGAGGCTATTGGTGGCATAGAAGAGGTAATAGTCAGTAATATCCCTGTCATTGCGCATCTCGAACGACCGAACGTACTTGGCACCTGCAGAGCCTCTAAGCTGTCTCATGTAGAGGTCGTGTATCTGCTTCTTGCGCTCCCTCGGTTCTGACACCGACGTGATGGGGCGCCATGATTCCGTCCCGAAGAAAGAGTTGAAGTTCTCCGTTTGCTCAGGTAGACCGATGAAGCGATTGATCTCTTCGTACATGAGTGTTATAAGCACCTCACATCTTGGGAATGACAGAATGCGACGCACAAGGTCAAACGGAACCCTCCATCCAAATGGGTCGATGAAAGCAAATATTGGGGGAGACTACGTCCATCCCTTGTGCGCTCGTCAATAAAGCTAGTCACCACCGTTTCGAAGCCAGAAGTTGGTGCTTCGTCTCCCGCCACTGTCACTGAGAAGTTGGACGGGAATCTCATTTCGCTGAGAATTCCCCTTAGCATATCGGCTCTTTCCTTCTTCGATTCTACGAACAGAAAGGTCATTGGGGGTAGTTTAAGACCCCTATATGCCAGAGCTGCTCTAAGCGCAATTATGGGTGAGCCATCCTCGCCTTGCGAATACCTACCGGGGCCGGCGAATCCGTCAATGTAGACCAGTTCGGAGAATCTACTCTGCCCTAGTACTGCAAACCACGCTTTGGAGTAACGCTCAAGAATCGCATGCTTTGCGCGGGTGTGGGGCTCTATGGGCCACGGCGTACTAGTAGGAGCCGGCAACGCTTGGTACTCCTATGTTGGCTGTGACAGCGCTGCCGGCAATCATGTTTTCAGGAGTGTTCGATCCCGATTGAAGTTGATGTGATGGAAACTCATCGTGGGCGCGTCCGTCTAGCAGACGGCCTCCAGACTTGGGGGTTCTACCACCCCACTGCTTGAAGAAGAACGCCACTCCTGCCCTGTTCGACTGGTCTCGCAGGTCTCGCGCCCAGTCGATGTTCATTGGACGCGCCTTGGGGCCGCTCTCGCCTCCAACGATTACCCAGTTGATGGCTCCGGCTTCCAGCCAGGAGCTTAAATCAACGCGCTCCAGCAATGGCTCCACCGACACAAAGCGCACCGCCGCCGGAATGCGTGCAAGCACGGTCAGCCTGGGCGCGTACTTCTGGCTCTCGACCGAGGTGCCGATCCACACGTTGGCAGGCCAGCCTTCCGGGAACTCCGACTCGTAACGCTGCCACCAGGCAGCTGCGCGTCCCGGCCTCTTCGTCAGGACCTGGAAAACGTGACCTCGCTCGCGGGCAGTTTCCTCCATGACGGAGAAAATATCCCGAACGAACTCGAATGGCACCCGCGGGTGAAACACGTCGGACATGCTGTTGACGAATACGCGCCTGGGCTTCTTCCAGGTTAGTGGGACTCTCAGGCGTTCCGGCAGGAGCCGGACATGGTCCGGTGCTCTCTCATATCCTGGGACACCCCAAGCCTTGAGGCGTGGGTACAGCGCGAACATATAGCAGTTGTCACACCCAGGGGATACACGCGTGCATCCCGTCACTGGGTTCCACGTTTCATCCGTCCATTCTATTGCGGAAGGCATGGCCATCCAATCTCATCGCGTTATGCACACATGTTCTATCGTTCGGCGCGTCAAGTCAATACCATGGCACAATACCACACCGGCCAGGGTGGCTTCACCTCGACTGCCGTTGCATAACGGCGCTCGGCAGATGCCGGCTGAGGCCGTTGCCTCGCGGTCGCAAGCCTCATATAATGTCAATCATCAGCGTCCTACCCGGGCGCGAGGCCGCGAGCGTGCCGCGGCCTTCTTCTCACCTCTCGTCTGCACGACTACTTTCGCCATTCACGGAGGATCCGCTATGACCACAACCGCAGACCAAACACAGCAGAACGGCAGGAACCTCCGCGTGGTGGGCACGCGGCCCATCCGCCACGACGGCGTCGACAAGGTGACCGGCCGCGCAAGGTACGCGGCGGACATCATTCTGCCGGGCATGCTGTACGGCAAGATTCTCCGCAGCCCGCACGCGCACGCCCGGATCGTCTCCATTGACACGAGCAGGGCCGAGGCGCTGCCGGGCGTCCGCGCCGTGCTAACAGGTAAAGGCTTCCCTGTCGTCGACGACCAGCGGCTGGACTTCTTCGAGACCCGCGGCACCGTGCGTACAGTGGCGGAAAACGTCATGGCCAGCGAGAAGGTGATGTACAAGGGCCACGCCCTGGCGGCCGTCGCAGCCGACAGCCCACACGTCGCAGAGGAGGCGCTGTCCCTCATTGACGTTGAGTACGAGGTACTGCCCGCAGCCCTCACCATCCTTGACGCCATGAAGGATGACGCACCGTTGCTGCTGAACAACATGACCACTCGCTATCGAGAGCAGCGCATGGGATTGGGCGAGGACACCGGCGTCCGAAGCAACGTCGCCGACCACATCCAGTTCAAGCGCGGCGACCTGGAGCAGGGCTTCGGGGAAGCCGACGTCATCGTCGACAGAGAGTTCATGACCAAGACCGTCCACCAGGGCTACATCGAGCCGCAGAGCTCCACCGGCCTGTGGTCATCCGACGGGCGCATCACCATCTGGACTGCCACCCAGGGCAGCTTCATGATACGCGCCTCCACTGCAGCCATACTGGGCGTGCCCGAGTCCACCATACGGGTAGTACCCACCGAGATCGGCGGCGGCTTCGGCGGAAAGCAGGTCCCCTACCTCGACCCCGTGGTTGCTCTCTTGTCCAAGAGGTCGGGGCGACCGGTTAAGATCGCCATGACCCGCAAGGAGGTCTTCGAGGGCACGGGCCCCGGATCAGGCGCCTACATGCGGTGCAAGATTGGCGCCTCCAAGGGCGGCAGCATCACCGCCGCCGAGCTCTACCTGGCCTATGAGGCCGGTGCGTTTCCCGGGTCGCCGGTGACGCAGGGCGCCGTGGCCGGCTTGGGCCCCTACACGGTGGACAACTTCCAAATCGACGCCTATGACGTCGTCTGCAACAAGCCCAAGACCTCCGCCTACCGCGCGCCAGGCCAGCCTCAGTGCGTCTACGCAGTGGAGACCGTGATCGACGAGATCGCGGAGAAGCTGGGCATGGACCCGATGGAGATGCGCCTGAATAACGCCGTCCATGCCGGCGACCGAGACACGACGGGTGTCCCACACCAAGCCTTTGGCTGCGAGGAAGTGGAACGGGCGATGATGGAGCATCCCCACTACACGTCTCCCCTGGGCGGCCCCAATCGCGGGCGGGGTATCGCGGTGGGCTACAGGCTGAACGGAGGCGGCAGCGGCTCGTCCGCCACCATTAACGTCAACGCTAACGGCACCATCAACCTCATCACCGGCTCAGTGGACATAGGGGGCACGCGCACGTCCGTCGCCATGCAGGCCGCGGAGATGCTTGGCCTCTCGGTCGACGATGTCAACCCCACAGTCGTGGACACCGACTCCGTGGGTTTCACCGCCGGCACCAACGGCAGCCGCATCACATTCGACACCGGCCTAGCGGCAATACGGACCGCCGAAGATGTGGTGCGGCGTATGTCCGAGCGCGCCGCCCGGCTGTGGGAGGTCTCACCGGAGGACGTGGCCTTCGCCGATGGCGTCTTCCACTGCCTCAAGGACCCCAACGACAAGTTCTCGTTCAAGGAGCTGGCCGGCAAGCTCATGGACACCGGCGGGCCGGTGACCTGCTCAGCCTCCGACAGGCAGGGCGGCGTGGGAGCGCAGCTTGCGGGCAACATTGTGGACGTGGAGGTTGACCCGGAGACCGGCAAGGTGCAGATCCTGCGCTACACCACGTTCCTGGACGCCGGCAAGGCCGTGCACCCCAGCTACGTTGAGGGCCAGATGCAGGGCGCCGCTCTTCAGGGCATCGGTTGGGCACTCCACGAGGAGTACTTCTTTACGGAAGACGGCACCATGGCGAATTCCAGCCTGCTGGACTATCGAATGCCCACCAGCCTCGACTTGCCCATGATCGACACCGTGATCATCGAGTACCCGAATCCGCGCCACCCCTACGGGCTGCGCGCAGTCGGCGAAACGGTGCTGAACCCCACCATAGCCGCCGTGGCCAACGCCGTGTACCACGCCACGGGCGCACGCATAACCAGCCTTCCGATCACGCCCGGCGCAATCCTCGAGGCAATCGAGTCCGGGAAGGAGTCCCGGGCGTAGACAGCTTTGCGGCGTGCGGGGACTTTACGGGCGCCGCCTGCCTCCAAGGGTCCCCGCAACCACCGTCCGCCGGCGAGACCCACCGCCGCGCCACTCGGCAGTAGCGTGCGCTGGCTCCCCGGACTCTCGGCAGAGGTACGCTCCCCGTGTTACAATTTTCTCACCAGCCCGAACGAAACTCGCTGCGTGGAGGCCCCAATGCCAGAGCTGCCCCCAGGCTCGCTGCGAAACTTCTGCGACGAGACCTGCCTGAACTTCCGCACCACCGCTGACCTGCCGCCCCTGCGCGCCATCATCGGGCAGGACCGCGCGGTGCAGTCGCTGGAGTTCGGCCTCGGCATCCGAGACCGTGGCTACAACATCTACGCCGCCGGCCAGGCCGGGACCGGCAAGACGTCCGCCATCACCGCATTCCTCCATGAGCGCGCCGCCGCAATGATGCCGCCTTCCGACTGGTGCTACGTCCAGAACTTCCGCGACCCAGGCCAGCCACGCGTGATGCGGCTCCCCAAAGGCAGGGGCCGCGAGCTTCAGAGCGACATGAGGCGCCTCGTGGTAGAGGCCCAGCGAAACATATCGCAGTCCCTGGAGAGCGCCGAAGTCTCCAACCAAAAGGAGGAGTTCCTTCAGGAGTTCAGAAGAGAGCGAGAGAGCCTCTTCGGAACATTCAACGAACGAGCGAGACTTAACGGCTTCCTCGTCCAAACCACAACAGTAGCGCTTGCCCTTGTCCCCCACCGGGACGGCCGGCCACTCTCCAACGAGGAGCTGGCCTCGCTCTCCCCCGAGCAGCGCGACCGCATGACGCAGATCCGAAATGAGCTCGAAACCGAGATGAAGCACGTCCTGGACGAGGTTCACCGGGCAGAGCGCCGGGCATACCAGGGGATCCAGCAGCTGGACAGCGAGATAATCCGCTTTGACCTGGACGTTCTCGTGCGGGAGCTCAAGGGGGAGTACGACTCTCTGCCGCAGGTGGAGGCCTACCTCAATGCGGTGGAGGCGGACATGGCCGAGAACGCCGACATGTTTCGCTCCTCGCAGCAGCAAGGGCAGCAGCCTCAGGCCTCGGCTCCGGCCACATCTTCCGCCGACTCCGAGCACTCCATGCGCCGCTACGAGGTCAACGTCATCGTCGACAACTCGGAGACGAGCGGGGCTCCCGTGGTCCACGAGTTCAACCCCACGTACACCAACCTGATGGGCCGCGTGGACAAGGAGGCCCGCTACGGGGCGCTCCAGACGGACTTCACCATGATTCGTCCCGGCTCCCTCCACAGGGCAAACGGCGGCTACCTCACCATTCGCATCGAGGAGTTACTGCGGAACCCAGCGGCGTGGGAGGGCCTGAAGCGCTCTCTCCGGGAGCAAAAGATCATAGTGGAGGAACTGGCGGAGCGAATGGGATTCATGGCCGTCAAGGGCCTCACGCCTGAGCCAATTCCCCTGGACGTCAAGACGGTGCTCATAGGAGACGCCGGCCTGTACCACATGCTCTACAGGATGGACCCGGACTTCCCGGAGCTGTTCAGGGTCAAGGCCGAGTTCGACAGCACGATGGAGCGAACGGAAGCCAACGTCCTCGACTACGCCTCGTTCGTCTGCGCCCTGTGCACCAAGGAGGGCCTCCTCCCGATGGACCGTGAGGGCGTGAGCAAGCTTGTGGAGCACAGCTCGCGCCTGGCCGAGGACCAGAACAAGCTCTCCACGCGCTTCGCGGAAATAAGCAACGTCATTCGAGAGGCCGGATACTTTGCCAGGCAGGACGGCGCAGCGAGCATAACAGCCGGCCACGTCAAGAAGGCCATCGACGAAAAGATGCACCGCTCCGACCTGATACGCGACAAGATCGTGGAGATGATCCAGCGCGGCACAATCGCCATAGACACCGAGGGGGTAGAGGTCGGCCAGATCAACGGGCTGGCTGTCCTCAGCCTGGGCGACTTCTCATTCGGGCGTCCGGGGCGCATCACCGTGTCCGTGGGAGCCGGCCGCGAGGGCCTCGTGGACATCGAGAGGGAGGCGCGCCTTGGAGGACGGCTGCACACCAAGGGCGTCATGATCCTGGCAGGCTACATCGCCGACAGGCTGGCCCGCGACGTGCCGCTTTCGCTGGTGGCCCGCCTCACATTCGAGCAGAGCTACGAAGAGATCGAGGGCGACAGCGCATCCAGCGCAGAGCTGTACGCCATCCTCTCGAGGCTCGCAGACCTGCCCATCAGGCAGGGTATCGCCGTCACCGGCTCGGTCAACCAGAAGGGGCAGGTGCAGCCCATCGGCGGCGTGAACCAGAAGGTGGAGGGCTTCTTCGAGGTGTGCCAGGCCAAAGGCCTGACGGGCGAACAGGGCGTGCTGATCCCGGCTACCAACGTGCCTCACCTGATGCTACGAGAAGAGGTCGTGGAGGCCGTGCGTGAGGGGCAATTCCACGTCTACTCTGCGGAGTCCATCGACGAGGGCATCGAACTGCTGACCGGCGTTCCGGCAGGCTGTCTACTGCCGGACGGAACATTCGAAGAGGGTACCGTCAACCGGCGCGTCTCGGACCGGCTCGCCGAGTTGGCTCGCAACCTGAGGGACTTCATGCGCACCGACGACCGGCACCACGCGGCTGGCGGCGACGGGGTCGGCGCATCGTAGGCCGGCTGCCCACAAGCGCCGGCTACAATGAGTCAGGCGACAACGCAGGTGAAAGCACACCGGGGCGAGCCGCCGGTTTCCACCCACCCCTGCAGTATGCACGGAGAAGTCGCACACCCGGAAGGAGACACCATTGAGCGACCCTGACCGGACCTCAGAGCTGGCGGCCCTATCCGAGGAGGCCCACGCATTCTTCGTTCAGAAGCACGCCGCGCGGGAGCGGGCGCTCAGACTCTCTCGCGCCGTAGGGCAGCAGTCCGCCAACGCCATCCGCTCCGCCCACAGGCACGAGTTCGAGGAGTCGCGCGCCCTGCTGAAGGCGGCCCGCGGCGCCGTCGCAGAGATGCGCGAGGTGCAGGAGACTCATCCCGACGTCTACTATGCCGGGTTTGTGCAGGACTCCCAGAAGGAGTACGTCGAGGCTCATGCGACCCTGGCCTTCATCACACGCGGGCCCCTGCCGCGGCCCCACGACCTGGGAGTGGCCTACCCCGCATACCTCAACGGCCTCGGTGAGGCCATCGGCGAGATGCGGCGCTTTATCCTGGATTCGCTCCGGCACAGTGACTCCTCCAGGTGCGAAGAGCTGCTCGACCTGATGGATCGTATATACACGCAGCTGTTCACCATGGACTTCCCTGAGGCCATCACCGGCGGCCTCAGGAGAACGACCGACGCCATGCGAGGCATTCTGGAGCGCACTCGCGGCGACCTCACAACTGCGCTGGGACAGCGAACACTGGAGCAGCGGCTGGCCCGCCTTTGGGAGCGGCTTGAAGGTAGAGAGCTTGAATCTCAGGCACATGTCAAAGACTCCACGTCGGCTCAGCAGCAGCTGCAGCGCATGGGCTTTCAAGCTGTGGGGCCAAATCCCGCATGGTACTCATGTGTTGTAATCTCCATGCTCATGCAGCCGGGGGTCAAGCGGGAAATTGATGCGAGAGCCCACAGAGTCGCTGAGACTCTGCGGTGGACTAAGGATGAACCAAATGGCAACCATTCAAGCCCTTGCTTTCATTTTGGGCACGCGGCAACAAGAAACTACTTCATGAGAAACGTGAAGAACCCTAGGGTGGGAGCGAACCACAGTCTGGATCAGATTGAACCCTACTGTTATACGCATCGCAGGTCATGGCGCAATAGCGAGTCCGGCGGCTACAACTGCACAAAGTATTGCGAGTATGGCTTGAGGATCCTAGGGTAAGGTGGAAGTGTTTGGGCTACGGTGCTGCACGGATGTATAAAGCCTTGACTAGGGCAACCCGCAGTGATAGATTGCCCATTTGGATAGCTTAAGCAAAACAACTGGTTACAATCCTGCCGGCTCCTCAAGGAGGTAATTGGTGGAGAACCTATACATAGCCATTGCTACGGGCGCCTTGGCCCTCCTCTTCGCTCTGTTCCTGACCCGCCGCGTCCTCAAGGAGGACCAGGGCACCGAGGCGATGAAGGAAATTGGCAAGGCCATTCAGGAAGGGGCCTCCGCCTTTCTGGGCCGCGAGTACAGGACTCTGGGCATATTCGTGGTAATAGTTGCGGTGGTACTGGGCGTGTTCATAGACCCGGAGACCGCCGGGGCCTACGTCGCCGGTGCAATCTGCTCGGCCGGCACGGGCTACATAGGCATGAGCATCGCCGTCCGGGCCAACACGCGCACCGCAAGCGCTGCCATGATCGGCCTCAACCCCGGCCTCCGCGTGGCCTTCTCCAGCGGTGCCGTCATGGGCATTACGGTGGTCGGCATCAGCATCATCGGCATTTCGATCCTCTACCTCATCTTGCAGGACATCACGATGGTAGCAGGCTTCGGGTTCGGCGCATCGTCCATTGCCCTCTTCGCACGCGTTGGCGGAGGCATATTCACCAAGGCTGCAGACGTTGGTTCCGACATCGTGGGCAAGGTGGAGGCGGGCATTCCTGAGGACGACCCCCGGAACCCGGCAACCATCGCCGACAACGTGGGCGACAACGTGGGCGACGTGGCCGGCATGGGCGCCGACCTGTTCGAGTCCTACTCCTCGTCCATCATAGCCACCGTTGCGATCGCGGCAGCCGTTGCCGCCGCGGGCACCAGCGACTTCGCGCCGAGGATAGTGCTGCCGTTCCTCATCGCAGGCATGGGCATCGTGAGCTCCATCCTGGGCACGTTCCTGGTGCGCACCGGCAGCGACGCCTCCATGAGCAAGCTGCTCTGGGCGCTCCGGCGAGGCATATACTTCTCATCCGTGCTGGTGATCGCCCTCTCCTACGGCGTCATCCAGTTGCTGGGCGTGGAAGACGGCAACCGCATCTTCCTGGCAATCGTCACGGGACTCGTGGCAGGCAACGTCATCGGCTTTGCAACCGAGTTCTACACCTCCTACGAGTACTTCCCCACTCGCCGCATCTCAGAGGCCTCCCAGACAGGCGCGGGCACAACCATCATCACCGGGTTTGCGACCGGCATGATGAGCACGCTGGTACCCGTAGCGTCGGTCGTGGCCGCCATCCTAATCTCCTACTGGGCGGCCGACCTGTACGGCGTCGCCATCGCCGCGGTGGGCATGCTCTCGACCTTGGGAATCACGCTGGCCACGGACGCCTACGGCCCGGTGGCCGACAACGCCGGCGGCATCGCCGAGCAGTCCCACCTGGACCCCGAGGTGCGAGAGCGCACCGACGCCCTCGACTCCCTGGGCAACACCACGGCCGCCACGGGCAAGGGGTTCGCCATCGGCTCTGCGGCCCTCACGTCCCTCGCACTGCTGGCCGCGTACGCGCTGACAATCAAGGCTGAGAGGGGGGACGGCGCCGAGGTGGTCTTCAATGTACTGGAGCCGAACGTGCTGGCGGGCCTGTTCATAGGGGCCCTGCTCCCCTTCGTATTCTCCGCGCTCACCATGCAGGCAGTTGGCACCGCCGCCTACGCTATCGTGAACGAGGTGCGCCGCCAGTTCCGTGAGATTCCCGGAATCATGGAGGGCACCGGCCGCCCGGACTACGCCCGTTGCGTAGACATCAGCACTCAAGGATCGCTGCGCGCCATGATACTGCCCGGCACCATGGCGGTGATTGCGCCCATAGCGGTGGGCTTCATCCTGGGCCCCGAGCCGCTGGGAGGAATGCTGATAGGCGCCATCTCAGCCGGCTTCCTGCTGGCCGTGACCATGGCCAACGCGGGCGGCGCCTGGGACAACGCCAAGAAGTACATCGAGGCCGGCCACTTAGGCGGCAAGGGATCGGAAACCCACAAGGCCGCCGTGGTGGGAGACACCGTGGGCGATCCGTTCAAGGACACGTCCGGCCCGGCCCTCAACATCCTGATCAAGCTCATGTCGGTGGTCGCCCTGGTGTTCGCGCCCCTGTTCATCTAGCCCGGGAATGAGACCGACCCGCTGGAGTTCATCGCGGCCGCTACCGCATGTAGTTGGCCGCGATGAACTCCAGCGGCTTGCGCGCCGAGTTGAACCGCATGCGCAGCGTGCCCATCACGCCGGACAGCTTGAGCGATCGCGCCAGGGGATGCTGAGCAGCCAGCCCGTAGAAGCGTGTGCCTTCTCGTTCGTAGTCCTCCGGGCTGCGCCGCACACGGCCCGTGACCATGGGCCTCAGCGCGCCGGACGGGTACCGATGGTCGGCACGGGCGTAAGCCGGAAAGATACCGGACAGGAACAGGCACACGTCGGCGATGCGACGGTACAGCCCGAACCGCTGCTCCTCGCCGGCGCTGCCCAGGCGGCCCATCAGGCTGTCGATGTCCAGGTCGTTGTGGCGCACGCGACGGCGGATGCCACGGCGCACCCTCACCGACGTCACCTGGCTGCTGATGCGCGTGAAGGACGCCAGCATCTGCGAGAGGTACAGCAGCACGCCCGGCAGCGCCAGCAACTCCACCACCTCGTCCGTGTCGAACACGGGGATGCTCTGGCTGCCGGTGCGCTCCAGGGTGTGAGTGGCTGTCTCCATGTCCTTCGCGGCGCGCCGCAGCAGCACCTCGAAGTAGAGCGCCGGAGAGATCTTGACCAGGATCTCCTCGTCCTCCACCACCTGCCGGAACACCCGGTCGTCGCCGACCAGCGCCTGGCGAATCTGCTCGTCCTCCCGCACCAGCCGCACGAGCCGCGCTGGGTCACGGGCGTCCGGGGCCGTTTCGCCCACCAGGAAGGCCAGATCGCCGTCCGTCAGGCTGGCGAAACGCTCGCTCTCTCGATTGCCGTACAGCACCAAGTCATCGCCTCCGAAGACAGTATGGCAAATGAGCGCGCACGCTTCAAGTCCTTGGGCGCACCGCGCGCTGATGCGGCGGACTGCCCGCCTCCCACTTGCCCACCCCTGCGTAGCTTGTCCCAGCAAAAGCGGGAAGCAGTGGTCTAGCTCTACTCGGCGCGCGCGTGGGGAATGGATTCCCGCTTTGCGCTGGAATGGTATTGGCGAGTGGTGCCATCGGCCCGCTCACCCTGAGCTTGTCGAAGGGCATGAGCCGGCCAGGTGCGGGACGCAGCTCTCGCGCCCCCACCTTTGACAACCCACTGCGAACTTGGTAACGTCATCCCCACATCACTCCCCCGGAGGCGCACCGTGGACCGATCCCTGCAGCAGGCGGAAATGGACAAGATAGTCTCCCTATGCAAGCGCAGGGGATTCATCTTTCAGTCCAGCGAGATCTACGGAGGACTCGCGTCCACGTATGACTACGGCCCGTTGGGCATCGAGCTGAAGCGCAACATTCGCGACTCCTGGTGGAAGCGGTTCATCCAGGACCGCGACGACATGGTCGGAATCGAGTCCGCCATCCTCATGCACCCCGAAGTGTGGGTTGCCTCAGGCCACGCCGAGACCTTCTCCGACCCGCTCGTGGAGTGCAAGGCCTGCCACCACCGCTTCCGCGCCGACCACCTCGAATCGCCGACGTGCCCCGACTGCAACGGTGAGCTCACCGACCCACGCAGCTTCAATCTCATGTTCAAGACCTTCATCGGCCCCGTGGAGGACTCCGCATCGCAGGCATACCTCAGGCCCGAGACCGCGCAGGGCATATTCGTCAACTTTCAGAACGTGCTCGTGGCCACACGCAAGCGCCTGCCGTTCGGCATCGGCCAGATAGGCAAGTCCTTCCGCAACGAGATCACCACCGGCAACTTCACCTTCCGAACCCGCGAGTTCGAGCAGATGGAGATCGAGTACTTCGTCAGGCCGGGGACCGACCAGGAGTGGCACCAACGCTGGATGGACGACTTCATGGCCTGGTTCACCGACCTGGGCATCCGACCCGACAGGCTCCGTCTGCGCGAGCACTCTGCCGAAGAGCTGTCTCACTACGCCAAGGCCACCTCCGACATCGAGTACAGCTTTGCATGGGGCTGGGGCGAGCTGATGGGCATCGCCAACCGCACGGACTTCGACCTGAAGGCCCACGCCGAGCACAGCGGCCACCGCCTGGAGTACTTTGACGACGAGACGCACGAGCACCTGGTGCCCTACGTGGTGGAGCCGGCGCTGGGCGTCGATCGCGCCCTGCTCGTCTTCCTGTTCGACGCCTACGACGAGGAGACTGTGGAGGGCGATACCCGCGTGGTGCTGCACCTGCACCCCTCGCTGGCGCCTGTGAAGGTGGCTGTGCTGCCCCTGAGCCGCAACGAGCGCCTGGCGCCCAAGGCACGCGAGGTGTACGACATGGTGCGCGCGAGCTTCGTGGCGCAGTACGACGACGCCCAGTCGATCGGCCGTCGCTACCGTCGCCAGGACGAGATCGGCACGCCGCTGGCGGTCACGGTCGACTTCAAGACGGTGGAGGAGGACAACGCCGTGACCATCCGGGACCGGGACACGATGCAGCAGACGCGCGTGCCCATCCCGGACCTGCTGCCGGAGCTGGCCGCGCGGCTTGGGGGGTAGGGGGGTGAAGCCCGTATATTTTCCCGATCACGCTAGTGCACAAATGCTCGTGCGTGGAGCTTCCGAGGCTGAGGTTGAGAGTGCGATTCAGAACGCTGCTTGGGAGCCAGCGAAGCTGGAGAGGCTACAGTCTCATCTGAACTTTGAGTTTGACGCTTGGTGGTATGGCCGCCACTACGCAACCAAGCAGGTCAACCCCATCTTCGTGGAAGAAGAGAACTACATTGCAGTGGTGACTGTGCGGGTGTACTATTTCTAGCATAAGGAGAAAGCAATGAAGATCAGATATGATCCCAGCGTAGACGCTCTGTATATACATTTCCGGGATGGAACGATGACCTCAAAGCACCCGACCGGCGACGAGACAATCGCGGTGGACTTGGACGCGGAGGACAGAATTACGGGCATTGAGGTGCTGGATGCCAGCCTGCGCTTTGGAGACCTGGACGTACTCAAACAGGTGACCTTCGAGGAGCTGGGCGTCAAGCAGCCTTCCTAGACGCCCGCCCACTCAGCCCACGGCGCTTCAATAGGCACAGGTGAACGAGATGCAGGAACATGACGTCTATCGCTACAGGGTTCTCCTCTCGCACGATGCTGAGTCCGGCCTCGTCATTGCAGAGATTCCGTCCCTCAACCTGGCAGACCAGGGCAATGACGGCCAGGAAGCACTCCAGAACATCCAGGACATGCTGTCATTCCACTTGGAGTGCCTGGTGCTGGAGGGCGAGGAGATTCCTACAGAGTAGCACTATGGCCTACTGCCCGGACGATGGCATCCAGATGAATGCAGTCTGCCTAGACTACCACGCCTGCTACGACTGCGCGGAGTGCGGTACGCACTGGAGCTATGTGGATGGACTGTGGGCCAGCGAATCCGCCGAAAACTGCCCGATTCACCTTGAGTGTTCCTCTTGCCAAACTAGAACAAAGTTGCGGTATAATGCCAGCACAGTTGATTAGGTTGGAGACTGGCCTTGGAATTGGACAATATCTATCTTGGTGACTGTGCCACCGTACTCGCTGACTTCCCCGAGAACTCCATAGACTTCATCTTCACCTCGCCTCCGTACGCGGACAATCGCAAGAAGACCTACGAAGGTGTTCCCATTCACAAATACGTTGAATGGTTCATGCCGATCTCCGAGCAGTTGCTTCGGGTCCTCAAACCGGACGGTTCCTTTGTCTTGAACATCAAGGAGAGGGCTACCAACGGGGAACGCCAGACCTACGTCCTTGAATTGATACTTGCCATGAAGCAGCAGGGCTGGTTCTGGATTGAGGAGTACATTTGGCATAAGAAGAACTCCTACCCCGGGAAGTGGCCAAATCGCTTTCGTGACGCTTGGGAACGTTGCCTTCACTTCTCCAAGAGCAAGCATTTCAGGATGTATCAAGAGGCCGTAATGGTGCCAATGGGTGACTGGAAGGAGAAGAGACTGTCCAACTTGAGCGACACAGACAAGATTCGCGATGAGTCGCATGTAGGCAGTGGCTTCGGAAAGAACATATCTCATTGGCTAGGCAGAGAGTACGCCTACCCCACCAACGTCCTGCACATGGCCACGGAGTGCGGCAACCGTGGGCACAGCGCGTCGTTCCCGGTGGATTTGCCAAGCTGGTTCATCAGCTTATTCACAGAAGATAGCGATGTCGTTCTAGACCCGTTCATGGGGTCGGGCACCACGGCTCTGGCATGCGTGGAATTGGGTAGACACTACCTCGGCATTGAGATAATGGAGTCCTATCGCGACATGGCAATCCAAACCGTAGAAAGAGCGAGCAATGGACACACAGGAGCTAGAGAGACTCATAAGCAAGTGTCTCAGCGACTTCTATAGTCGCCGCATTCAAAAGGTGTCCGGCCTAAAGCTGAGACAAACCCTCCGCCGAAAAAACCCGTATCTGTTCAAGGCCCTCGGCATTCAAAGAGCTGACGAAATCGTCGAGAGGCTAATGGTGGATTCTCTTAGCTCGTCGGATGAGTCAATCTTTGGCCACGCCTTCTTTGAGCCAATAGCAATGATTGCCTCAGGAGGCAGTGTGTCCGATGCCGCGGGCGTGGACTTCACTGTGGAATCAGACACCCAGTATATCGCCGTTGCAATGAAGTCTGGCCCCAACCCCTATAATGCAAGCCAAAAGAGGCGCCAGCACGACGAGTTTCTTGCCGTTCGGAATCGGTTATTGAGGATACACAAAGAATTCGACCCGGTCTTGGCCCATGCCTACGGTCGACGCAATAGTACAAATGAAACTCTCCTATATCGGGACAGTTCTGGTCAGGCTTTCTGGCAAGAGATGACGGGTGATCCGGATTTCTATTTGAAGCTGATTCGCCTAATGAGGGATGAACCAGCCAAGCACAGGCGAGAGTATCAGCCTAAGTGGGACGCCACGATTAACAGGTTCACTGCTGAGTTCATCAGGGACTTCTGCCAACCTGACGGCAGCATTGATTGGGAGAAGCTAGTTGGTCTGGTAAGTGGCGGGTAGTGTTTCGGGAATGGCATTGATGTCCGAAGAGTGCGTAATCCTAGACAATGTTGACTACATAAGTGCCCGCGTTGACGAGCATGTAAACGCATTGAATGTGCTGCGGTCACTCCATATCGGAATGTTCCAGCTCGCGCAATTCACCCGTGCAAAAGAACTGCTCATGCTAGAAGAGCCAGAGGGCGGTTTCGTGAAAATACGCCATCAATTTCGCGTCAACGATGAAACACTTTTCCTTGGATGCGCATTTGATTGGTTCTCGATCAGCTTAGTGAGTTATTTGCGCCTTGTGAAACTCATTGAACTCATGGAAAGCAACCATTGGGAGATGTCAGACTTGATTAACAAGGACGTCAAGGACAAGATCAAGAAAGCTTGCCCGCGATATATTAGGTCTGTAGCTCCTGCCGTTTACAAATGGAGAAATAAGATAGCTGCGCATAGAGCGGCTACGGATCCGACTGCAACCGAGAATTTGACCATGATAACTTACTCCACCATGCCTGCTGTGAGCTATAGTACCCCCTACTACGGTGTCATGAATTTCAAGCTGTTCATGGGTGGAGGAATTCGTGCAAACCTAGAGGAAGGAACATTCAGGCTTACTCGTCCTGTGGAGGATCAACTCGACCTGGAACAGTGGTCACTGACAAGAACCTTTGAAGACTTGGCCCCGCGATTATGGCCGGAAGTAAAGCTCTCTCCTCTGCCTAGCTGGGCAACTAATTTGAATCACGCCTGATTCCATGCGTATCCTCCACTTCTCGGACGTGCACATCGGCGTCGAGAGCTACGGCCACACCGACCCGGCCACCGGCCTCAGCACTCGCCTCGCCGACTTCCTGCACACCTTCGACCAGCTCGTCGACTACGCCATCGATAGCAACGTAGACCTCGCCCTCTTCTCCGGCGACGCCTACAAGAGCCGCGACCCCTCGCAGACCCACCAGCGCGAGTTTGCACGGCGCATCGCCCGCCTCTCGCACGCGGGCATACCCGTGTTCCTGCTCGTCGGCAACCACGACGTCCCAAACGTCGCAACCCGCGCCACCGCCCTAGACATCTTCCCCACGCTCGCCGTGCCCAACGTCACCACCGCAGACCGCCTGGAGACCCATGTGATACACACCCGCGCCGGCCCGCTGCAGATCGTCGCCCTGCCCTGGATCCGGCGAAGCGCATACCTCGCCCGCGAGGAGACACGCGGCCTCACCATCGACGACATAAACAGCCAGATCCAGGAGCGAGTCACCAACCTCGTCTCCGACCGGATCAGCGCCCTCGACCCGTCGATGCCGGCCGTGCTCACCGCCCACGTCTCGCTCAACACCGCACGCGCCGGCTCGGAGCAGTCCATGCTACTGGGCAGAGACCCCGTCCTCATGCAGAGCGCGCTCGCCCGGGCGCCCCTGGACTATGTCGCGCTGGGCCACGTCCACAGGCACCAGGTTCTCGCGCCGGGCCCCCACGTCGTCTATGCCGGCAGCCTCCAGCGCGTCGACTTCGGCGAGGAGGATGACGAGAAGGGCTTCTGCGTCGTCGAGCTAGATCCGTCCGCGCCTCCTGGGCGCCGCCTCGTCGACTTCAGCTTCTGGCCCGTCGACGCTCGTCGCTTCCTCACCATCGAGGCCAGGGTGCGCGCCGGCGAAGACCCCACGCAGGTGGCGCTCCGCGCCATCGAGCGCAGCAACGTGGCGGACGCCATCGTGCGGTTGCGTGTCACCATGCCGCAGGAAGTGGAGACGCAGCTGCGTGAAGGCGAGGTGCGCAGCGCGCTGTCGGCGGCGCACTTCGTCGCGCCCATCGTGCGGGACGTGACTCGGGAGCGGCGCACGCGGCTGGGCACGACGCCGGTGGAGGGCATATCGCCGCAGGAAGCGCTGAGGCTGTACCTGGAGACGACGAACGTGCCGCCGGAGCGGGCCCGCACGCTGATGGAGATGGCGGAGCAGCTCATCAGCGAGGAGGCGGAGCGGGCGCAGCGCTGAGGGCGGGCATTTGACAGGTCCGCCAAGGTGGTTCGACAGGCTCATCTCGAGTGGGCCGTACCAGTCCGCTCACCCCCGTATCAAGTACGGGGCAGGCTCTGAGCTTGTCGAAGGGTCTGAGCGGGCCGAGTTGCAGTGGCCGTCATTGACACTCCAAAACCGCCTCTGCTAGCATTGCCGCATCCCAGACAAGGCGCCTCCCTGACCAGGCTCCATACCAACCACCTACACGGAGCAGTGCGCCGCGTCCCGGGACTGCACAAGGGGGCCACCGTGACGACCGAGCGCAGCCAGCCCGACGACACTCCCGCCATACTTCGCACGTACCTGGACAGCGTGGAGCGCGCCATCGACGAGCTGATATGCCCGGAAGACCCTGACCTCGGCGTCATGCTCCGCTACCACATGGGCCGCGTGGACGAGGCCGGCCGCCCCACGTCACTGAGCCAGGGCAAGCGGCTGAGGCCGTCGCTGTGCATGTTCGCCTGCGAGGCCGTGGGCGGCGCGCCGGAGCAGGCGCTTCCGGCCGCCGCCGCAATCGAGCTTGTCCACAACTTCTCGCTCATGCACGACGACATCCAGGATGGCGACCTGCAGCGCCACCACCGCCCCACCGTGTGGGCGGTCTACGGCAAGCCACAGGCCGTGCAGGCCGGCAACGCCATGCGCGTGCTGGCCGACTTGGGAGTGGGCCGTCTCATACAGGAGGAGCTCGAGGCCCCCGTGGCGGCGGCCTGCAGTCGCGCACTCAGTGAGGCCTATCTGGAGATGATCGAGGGCCAGTTCCTGGACCTGGACTTTGAGGGACGGACGGACGTTGACACCGCCGCCTACCTGCGCATGATCGGGCTGAAGACGGGCGCGCTCATACGGTGCTCCATGTACATGGGCGCGCGGGTGGGCGGAGGCGACGCCGAAACCGTGGGAGCGATGTCCCAGTGCGGAAGCCACATCGGGTTGGTCTTCCAGATCCGCGACGACTACCTGGGCATCTGGGGCCGGGAGGATGAGACTGGCAAGCCCACCGGCAGCGACCTGCGCAGCAAGAAGAACTCGCTGCCCGTCGTGTACGGCCTGGAGCACGCCGGCGGCGTGGAGCGGGAGCACATCCAGTCCGTCTACGCCAAGGAGCACGTGGACGACTCCGACGTTGCGTCGCTGATAGAGCTGCTGGAGAGCCTAGGCGCGCCCGCGTACCTGGAGAGCCTCGCTGAGCAGCAGGCGGCGCTGGTCGAGGACGCGCTCGGCGGCGTGAGGACTTCGGAGAGCAGCCGTCAGACGCTGCGGGAGCTGGTGCACTTCCTGCTCACCCGCGACCGGTAGGCGCCCGTATTGATGGGGCCTGCGGCTTGTGGTAGCCTGTGGTATGAGCCACGCACGCCGCCGGCACACGCCCGGCAGGCGTACAGCCCAGGCACCGGAGGCCAGCATGGACGGGCTTACAGCGCGCTCACGCACCCGGTGGAGCGCGGAGGAGGCGTACGACTACTGCCGCACCCTCGCCCGCTCTCACTACGAGAACTTCACCGTCGCCTCGTGGTTCCTGCCCGGCGACAAGCGTCCCCACGTCTACGCCGTCTACGCCTTCTGCCGCTTTGTAGACGACCTCGGCGACGAGGCGCAGGGAGACCGGCTCGCGCTCCTCGACCGCTGGGAGGAGGAGCTGCGGGCCTGCTACGACGGGACGCCCGCCCATCCCATCGCTGTGGCCCTCGCCGAGACCATCCGGCGCTTCAGCATTCCCATGGAGCCGTTCCTCAAGCTCATTGAGGCCAACCGCATCGACCAGAGGACGCATCGCCACCGCACATACGAAGACCTGCTCTTCTACTGCGACCACTCCGCCAACCCGGTGGGTCGCCTGTTCCTGTACCTCTTCGGCTACGACGACCCGGAGCGGCAGCGCCTGAGCGATGCCACCTGCACTGCCCTGCAGCTCACCAACTTCTGGCAGGACGTTCGCCGCGACCTGGCGATGGGCCGTATATACATACCGCAGGAGGACATGGGGCGATTCGGCTGCACGGAGGATCAGCTGCGCGAGGGCGTGGCGGACGACGCATTCCGTGAGCTGATGCGGTTCGAGGTGAAGCGCGCCCGGGGCCTGTTTCGGGAGGGCGCCGCCCTCGTGGATGCCGTGGAGGGCATCGTGCGCCTGGACATTGCGCTGTTCACGGAGGGCGGCCTGCACATTCTGAACGCGATCGAACGCCAGGTCTACGACGTGCTCAGCCGCCGGCCCGCGCTGTCCAAGCTCGCCAGGACGAGGCTGGCAGCGGCCACCGCGCTCCGAATGAAGCTGCGCGGGAGGATCTGAGCGACGTAGCGGAGTGAGCATGAGGACAGGGAGCATCCGGTGACCACTGACCTTGACCTGGCCTACGACTACTGCCGCAGGCTGACCAAAGAGAGGGCAAAGAACTTCTACTACGCCTTCATCACGCTGCCCGCCGCCAAGCGCAGGGCCATCTACGCCACCTACGCGTTCTGCCGCCTCTGCGACGACGCCACGGACGACGCAACCGACCCGGACGTCAAGCTGCGACTGGTCGAGCAGCAGCGCGAGGCCCTCGAAGTGACCTGCGCCGGCAGGCCGGAGGGGCAGGTGTACCTCGCCCTGCACGACACCATCAACAGCTATGGCATACCGCGCACGTACCTGGAGGAGGTGATCAACGGCGTGGAGATGGACATCACCAAGACCCGCTACTCCACGTTCGAGGAGCTGAGCGAGTACTGCTACCGGGTGGCCTCCGCCGTGGGCCTCATCTGCATCGAGATCTTCGGATACACCGACCCCAGCGCCAGGCAGCACGCGATCGACCTGGGTCTGGCAATGCAGCTCACCAACATCCTGCGCGACGTTGACGAAGACCTGGAGCGAGACCGGCTGTACATTCCCGGCGAGGACTTGGCGCGCTTCGGCTGCTCCGAGGAGGACATCCTGCTGCGCAGGACCAGCGACGGCTTTCGTGACATGATGCGCTTCCAGGTGGAGCGCGCCCGCGACTACTTCCAGCGTGGCAGGAGGCTGCTGCCGCTGCTGTCGCCCCGCTCAAGAACGTGTCCGGCCATGCTCCACGGCCTGTACAGCCGTCTTCTGGACCGGATAGAGGCCGCGGAGTACAACGTGTTTGGTGAAAGGATCGGCCTCAGCACTCCCGAGAAGCTGGGACTGCTGGCAAAGCTATGGTTCAACGCGATAGTATCGAGGGCCCCGGAAAGGTAGTGGTCATAGGCGGCGGGCTGGCCGGAATCTCCGCCGCCTGTCACCTGGCCGACCGCGGCCATCCGGTGGTGCTGATGGAGAAGCGCCCATTCCTGGGCGGGCGGGCATTCTCGTTTCCGGCGCCTGACACTGGCCAGGAACTGGACAACGGCCAGCACGTCTTCCTGGGCTGCTGCACCGCCTACATCGGTCTCCTAGGCATGCTGGGGGCGCTCCGCAAGACGCACCTGCAGCCGTCGCTGGCCGTGCCCGTGCTCGACCGCGCCGGCCGGCGGGGCGTCCTCCGCAGCACCTCGCTGCCCGCTCCGTTGCACCTGCTGCCCTCGCTGCTTGCCTATCCCCACCTGTCGTGGTCGGACAAGCTGCGCGTGCTATACGGCGGCCTGCGCGTCCGGCTCGCCAACCGCCGCCGGGACGCGTCAAGGCTTGAGTTCGAGACCTTCGCCGGCTGGCTGAAGCGTCACCACCAGTCGGACGAGGCCATAGCCCGCTTCTGGAACCTGGTGGTGCTGCCCACGCTGAACGACGACTCGTCGCAGGTTAGCGCCGACATGGGGCTGAAGGTGTTTCAGGAGGGGTTGCTGCAGTCGAAAGAGAACGGCGCCATGGGCTACGCCAAAGTGGGCCTTTCGGACCTGGTCTCGGACGCCGCCACAGCGTACCTGTCGGCCCGTGAAGGCGAGGTGATGCTGGGCGCCGGCGTCCGGGAACTGGAAATCGAGGGCGACAGAGTTTGCGGCGTGCGCACCTCCAACGGCAGCGTCCGCGGCGACTGGTACGTGCTGGCGCTGCCCTCGCACGACCTGGCGTCCGTGCTGCCGCCGACGCTCGCCGGAGACGGCTTCTTCTCTCTAGCCGGTGCGCTGTCGTACTCGCCCATCGTGAACGTTCACGTCTGGTACGACCGGCCGGTGATGGACGACGTGTTTGCAGGTTTCGTGGACAGTCCACTGCAGTGGGTGTTCAACAAGACGCGTATGCAGGGCGACGACGAGAAGTCGGGGCAGTACGTGTGCATTTCACTAAGCGGAGCATGGCAGTATGCGGACATCCCCAGGCAGCGCATAGGCGAGATGTTCCTGGAGGAAATGGCGCTCGCCTTCCCGCGGGCCCGGGACGCTCGGGTGGAGCGGCTACTGGTGGTGAAGCAGCCAAGGGCTACCTTCCGCTCGCTTCCGGGTGCAGCGTCGTTCCGGCTGCCCACAACCACGCCCATTGCCAACCTGTTCCTGGCCGGCGAGTGGGTTCACACCGACTGGCCGGGCACCATGGAGGGCGCCGTGCGCAGCGGGTGGGCGGCTGCACAAGCGATTTCGTCAAGGGCGCGCGGGGAGCCGAACGAACCGCTCTGATTGTTGAATCTTTGTCGTCCGTGTGCTAGCGTAGCGCCTGGCGACGCCGTGCGCGCAGCGCCTCGCATCTAGACCTACGACACGACTGGAGCGAGCACATGCCAGTGGTTAGCAGAAGCGTCTTCATACACTCGCCGGTGGAGCGCGTGTTTGAGTATCTGGCGGACGTGGAGAAGCACGTCGAGTGGTCCAGTGGGCTCAGCTTCGGCCTGGAGAGGATCACCAAGATCACGGAGGGGCCTCTCACCGTGGGCTCCAGGTTCAGGTCGCTGGGCAAGACGTCGCACAGGGCGGGCGTGGAGGACAACTCCACCGTGACCGAGCTGGAGCCGAACCTGCGGCTGGCATGGGAGACGGTCAGCGACGGCGCGGGCCAGCAGAACACGTTTCGATGGGCCTACACCCTTCGGCCTCGCGGCGATGCCACCACCCTCACCTACACCCTGCTGGAGCGCCGCTTCGATCCCAAGCCTCCGCAGATGTGGTTCCCGCCCACGCTCTGGCTTATCGACCGCAAGGTGTTCGGCCGGGAGATGGCGGGCGGCCTGAGCCGGATCAGGGAGGCGCTGGAGCGGTAACACTCCCTACGTGGACACGCGCACCACGTTGTACATGTGCGTGGATGGTTGGCGCGGAGTCAGTTGCCTTGTGTTGCAGCCTTCACGCGGGTTGCGGGTTTATTCTTCTACCTCGTCTGGTTGATCCTCGTCAGAGTCGTAATGGCCGCATCCATCGTACTCCAGGTTGTGACGCCAGAAGTACTCACCGTCCGGCAACTGCACCAGGATGTAGTTGGGGGTGACTGCCAACATGATCTCGTCATCATGGCCACCGCGCGATTCTCCCAAGCTCACGGTGACGTAGCCACGCTCCTTCGCCTCTATTGCCTTCCGTTCAATCTCTTCCAACCTGCTCTGCCACTCTTCGTCCGTCGCCATTCTTGTCCCCTTTCCGAGCTGAGTCGGCTACGTGTGCCGTAGAACCGTTGAGCATTTTCTCGTCCGTATCCCGAACGTCGCTGGAGCGGTAACACTCCCTACGTGGACACGCGCACCACGTTGTACATGTGCAGGAACAGCTTGAGCGCGTCCACGGTCCACGTTAGCGGGTTGACCGCCCGCGCCGGATCCATGTGCTGGAAGAACACGAACTCCGTGTGGCGCACGTTGCCTTTGTCCTCAAGCGCCTCCGTCAGGCGGCGCGACTCCTCCGCGGGCACGTTGTTGTCCTCGGCGTCGTGCATGATGAGCACCCTCGCCCTGAGGCTGTCGATGTTGCGGCTTGGCGACATCCTGTCCAACTCGTCCTGGAACTGTGACGGCAGCCGGTCCAGCAGCACTCTTGCCTCCTCCGCCGCGACGCCGTCCATCAGCCGGTAGGCTGCGTCCGCCGTATCGGACAGCGCGGCCACCTCGCCCGGGAGCGGCTCCTCCCCGTTCACGAATACCCGCGTGAGCAGGTCCCGCTCTTCCGCGCTCTCCACGGTGTCGATCAGGTGATTTCGGAAAGTCCTGAGCGTTTGGCCGCTGGGCTCCCACTCGCGCTGCTCGTCCTCATCGAACCTGGTGCGGCTCGCCACCGACACCATCAGGTCACGCGCATCGTAGTAGCCGCCGAAGAAGTTGACGAATGCCACGCTGTCCCGGATGCGAACGTCCTGCGCCGCCACCGCAGACAGCGAGGCGCCCACGCAGAACCCTCCCATGCCCACGCGCTCGGGGTCGACGTAATCCCGGTCCTGCAGGAACAGAAAGGCGTTGACAAGGTTGTCCACCTCCGCCGGGTCGATCTTGTACTGCGTCATCGACTCCGACCAGGGCACCATGACCACCATGCCGGAACGCGCCAGCCCCTCCGCCAGGTTCACCACGCGCTCGTCGTTGCGGCCGGCGGGGTTCACGCCCAGGAACAGCAGCACTGCCGCGTGGCGGCCGTCCCCGGCCGGGCGGTACACGTCGGCCAGGCCCTCGCCCAATGACTGCGGGAACAGCACCTCATGCCGGGTGGGGCCGCTCGTGAACCACGCGAGCGGCTTGACGGGAACGACCGGCAGTACCTGGAAGATGAAGCCGCCGGTCTTGGCCGCCGTGCGGCCCTGGGGCGTGACCACGGCCAGCACCAGCGTCAACGCGACCAGCACCGCAAATGCCATCGCGGCGCGCGGCGCCAGTCTGCGCCATCTGCGTCCGGGGGGGTGCGCTGCCTTTGATGCCACTGCCATACCTTCGACGCGCTACCGCAGGAACGCGAGCGGATTCATCGACGCGCTGTAATCGTACACGTCCACCCTCTCGCGGCGCTTCACGTAACCCACCACGGCATAGGTGAGGGGCGTTGCCGCCGCCTCGTATACCACCTTGAAAAGCCACTGCGTTATCACGAGCTCCACGAGGTTGCCGCCGGCGACCGTGCCGATGAATGCCAGCGTGACAAAGGCCGCGGAGTCGAAACCCTGGCCAACAAACGTGGAGCCTATGGTGCGCGCCCACAGCATGCGTCCCTCGGTGACCACCTTCAGGCGTGACAGGACGATGGAGTTTGCGAACTCACCCACGAGGTACCCGGCAAGTGAGGCCAGGAGCAGCCGCGGCGTGTACCCGAGTATTGCGTCGTATGCGTCCTGGCCTTCCCAAAAGGAGGCGGCCGGAAGGATGCCTCCCACCCAGAAGCCGACGACGGCCACGGTGTTGCACATGAAGCCAAGCCAGATAACGCGCCGGGCGAAGCGGAAGCCGTACACCTCCGTGAAGATGTCGCCCAGGATGTAGGTCATGGGGAAAATGACGATGGCCGCCGGAAGGATGCGTCCGTAGACCTCTATGAGCTTCACCGCAATGATGTTGGACGTGACGAGCAGTGTCACGAAAATGGCGGCCAGCACGAGAAAGAGGCCGGTGACGCGAGGCTCGGAGGAGTAGTTCAAGGCTGTTCTCCAGTGCATTGCAGTCTACTTTGGGCCGGTCGAGTGGTCAATACGACGGCCCGCCACGCGACGCCACGGCCCGCTCATAGCCTGCCCCGTACCTGATACGGGGGTGAGTCTGTCGAACCACTTGAGCGGGCCCATTCACACTTCTCCTTCCGCTCATTCCCTTCGACAAGCTCAGAGCCTGCCGCGCACTTGATGCGGGGATGAGCGGAAATCCCGTGCCAGCCACTCTGCCCTCTCTTGGTGAGCCTGCCGCGCCAGGCTTGCGGAGCGAAACCTGGATAAGCGGTCGGGAAACCTGCGCCCCGTGCGTGTCGCCCTTGGCGTGATGTATAATAGGCACATGCCGCCGCTTCTGGAAGCAAAGGGACTCACCAAACGCTACGGCTCCACCGTTGCCCTTGACTCCGTGAGCTTTCAGGTCGATGAGGGCGTGACCGGCCTCCTCGGACCCAACGGGGCCGGCAAGAGCACGGCCATCAAGCTCTTCCTCGGGCTCATCCCTCCCACCGGAGGCTCCGCCGAGGTCCTCGGCAGCACCACATATGGCAACCCGGACGGCCGCACCCAGCTCGGCTACATGCCCGAGCACGAGTGCCTGCCCTCCTCCGTAACGGCGTCCGAGTTCCTGATGTACATGGCCCAGGTCAGTGGCATCCCCCCCAGCCAGGCGCGCACCCGCGCCGCCGACGTCCTTCGCCACGTGGGCCTGGACGAGGAGCGATACCGCTCCATCGGCGAGTACTCGACAGGCATGAAGCAGCGCGTGAAGCTCGCGCAGGCCATCGTCCATGATCCCGTCCTCGTGTTCCTGGACGAGCCCACCGCCGGCCTGGACCCGGACGGCCGCCAGGAGATGCTCAGCCTGGTGGAGCGCACCGCCAAGACCTTCGGCATAAGCGTGGTGCTCTCAACGCACCTCATGGGAGACGTGGAGCGCACCGCGGACTCCATCATCGTGCTGGAGTCCGGCGTGGTAGCCAGGAGCGGCGAGGTGGCCAAGCTCACGGAGGAGACGGAGACGCTCCACGTGGAGGTGGCGGACCGCAGGGACGAGTTCGCCGCCGCGCTGGCCGCTCGCGGCGTGCAGGCCGAGACCCGGGGCGACCTCTTCATCATTCAGGGCGCCCGCGAGGAGGACTACGACCACGTGCGGGACGCGGCTGTGGACGCCGGCGCCCGACTCAAGCGCCTGTCTCTTGAGCGACTCAACCTCACGGACATATTCAGGGCCGGGTCTGGGTAATGGCACGCGAGGCGGAGGTCTTTGACCTTGGATACCAGCACTACACCGGCCCGCGCGAGGGGCGCAACCGGGCGCGTTTCGCGCTGTTTGTGAACGGCATACGAACGCTGCTGGGCATCGGACGCGGAGGCCGCGCCAAGATCATGCCCGCGCTCCTGTTCGTCGCGTCGATGGCCCCGGCCGTAGTCTTCGTCGTGATTCTTGTGACGACGGAGCAGGTGGGTCAAGGGTTGGAGGAGGCGGCTGACCAGTTCATACCCGGCCCCGGGGACTATTACTCCTTCGTGGGGCTGGTTCTAATCATCTTCTCCGCCATCATGGCGCCCGAGCTGCTCATTCCAGACCGGCGCGAGAACGTACTGCCTCTCTACATGGTGCGTCCCTTGACTCCCACCGACTACATCCTGTGGCGCTGCCTGTCCTTCTTTGCGGTCGTTCTCACGCTGGCATTGGCGGGGCAGGCGGTGCTCCAGCTTGGCCTCATCCTCACCGCCGACAACCCGGTGGACTACGTGCGGGACAGCTGGCTGGACGTACCTCGCATCGTGCTCGTTGGCGTGGCCATTGCCCTGTTCGTCACCATCGCGCCCCTTGCGGTGGCGGCCTTCACCTCGCGGCGGGCCTACGCCTCCGTGATCGTCATCGGCTTCTACCTGCTCTCCACCACCGTCGTGGAAGGCCTTACCGCCGAGATCTGCACGTTTGAGAGTACGGAACGACAGGCAGACGGGACTGTCGTGGTCGCAGAAGAGGACTGCACCACCCCAACCGGCCGCTGGGGCCCCTATATCGGCCTGCTGAGCATGAGCGCGGTAACCGACAACATCAACAGCATTGTGTTCGACGTGGACGAAGAGTTCTCCTCGCCTGCGCAGGAAGCAAGGGATGAGCTGAGCGACGCCTGGCCTGTGGGGGTCTACGCCCTCTTCACCGGGTTGCCTGCGCTGCTGCTCTGGAACCGCTACAGGAGATTGCGCCTGTGACCAGCACCTACGACGCTCCCATAGAGCTCGACCGCGTCTCCAAGTGGTATGGCAGCGTGGTCGCCGTCAACGACAACACGTTCCAGGTGCGCCCGGGCGTGACCGGCCTCCTGGGACCCAACGGCGCCGGCAAGACCACGCTGCTGGGTATGATGTGCGGCCTGATCATGCCGTCACTCGGCAGCGTCCGCGTCCTGGGGCAGAGCGTGCGCGACAACCCCAACCTCTACCGGCGCGTCGGCGTCATGCGCGAGCACGACGCCCTGTATCCCTTCATGACTGGGCGCGAGTTCGTGAGCATGGCAGCACGCCTGCAAGGGCTGGAGAACGTGGAAGAGGCCACGCAGAGCGCCATAGCCGCGGCCAACCTGCAGGACGCCCAGGACAGACCTACGGGAACGTACTCCCGCGGCATGAGGCAGCGCATACGTATGGCGGCCGCGGTTGTCCACAACCCGGAGGTGCTGCTGCTGGACGAGCCCCTCAACGGGACAGACCCGCGCCAGCGATTGGAGTTCGCCGAATACATCGGCAGGCTTGCGGCTGAGGGCAAGACCGTGCTCATCTCCTCGCACATCCTGGAGGAGGTGGAGGTCCTGGCCGACCGCATCCTGCTGGTGGTCAGCGGCAAGCTGGCCGCAGCGGGCAACTACCACGCCATACGCGAACAGCTTGACCACCGCCCGTTCCACGTGAGAATCTTCGCATCCAGGCCGCGGGAAATGGCCTCTGCCCTTGTGGGACTGGACGCCGTGGACTCCGTGTCGCTGAACGACAAGGGCATAGAGGTGCTCACGCGGAACGTGGCCCACCTGCAGCGCGAGGCCCCGAGGCTCGCACGGAACCTGGGCGTGCGCCTCTACCGCATCGAGCCTCTGGACGACTCCCTGGAGAGCGTGTTCTCCTACGTGGTGCAGCAGTGATCCTGTCTCTGTTCACGCTGTCGATCCGGCAGGCGATATCCTTACGGAGGCTGCTGTTGCTTGCGCTGGTCGCTCTGATCCCGTTCCTGATTGTCGCCCCGGTCATGCTGACCGGCAACAACGACGATGGCAACTTCATCGACATGTTCGGTGGGCTTGTAGTCTCAATCACTCTGCCCATGATCGTGATCATCCTTGCCACCGGCGCCTTCGGCAACGAGCTGGAGGATCGCACGCTGAGCCTCCTGACCACGCGCCCCGTTCCCCGCAGCTACATCGTGCTCGGCAAGCTGGCAGCCACCATCGTGGTTGCGGCGCCTCTTGCCGCAGTGTCGGCGTCCGTCCTGGTGGCGCTGGACCCTGCTGCTAGCAGCACCACCATAGCCGCTGCGTTCATAGGCTCGCTGATTTGCGTTACGGCCTACTCATCCATCTTTACGTGGGCCGGCCTCATGACCCAGCGTGCCCTGGCATTCGCCGTGGTCTACGTGTTCCTGTGGGAAGGACTGGCTACCTCGCTCCTGGAGGGCCTGCGATACGTCAGTGTCCGGGGCTACACCTTCGCAATCCTGTACGGCATGGACGAGGATGGGTTCTCGTCGCTGGAGGAAGGAATCATCGAGCTTCAGGCGGGCATGGTGGGAGCGGTTGCGGCCATAGCGCTGTTCTTCGCGGCCACGGTCTACCGGCTGCGCCGGATGGACGTACCGTAGGCCGGAAGCGCCCTGCGGGAGTTATGACGTCATGACGGACAAGTCACGGATAGAGATCGAGTACTGCACGCAGTGCAGGTGGATGCTCCGCGCGGCCTGGGTCGCACAGGAGCTGCTCACAACGTTCCAGGACGACGTAGGTGAGGTGGCGCTCATTCCCGGCACCGGCGGGGTCTTTCACGTACGCGCGAACGGCGAGACCGTGTGGTCGTTCAGTGAGGAGCGCCGGTTCCCGGAGCCGAAGGAGCTGAAGCAGCGCGCGCGCGACATAGTTGCGCCCGGGCGATCGCTGGGACACGCCGACAGGTAGACGAGGCCGCGCCGGCCGCCTCACACGTCGGGAAACTGCAGGTGCCACTCCGTCGACATCTGATAGGCGTGTGCCACCCTCAGCAGCAACGGCTCAGACAGCGGCCTCCCCACCAGCTGCATCCCCACCGGAAGCATGTCCTCCGTGAACCCGCACGGCACGGATATCGCCGGCAGCCCCACCGCACTGAACACGCGCGTGATGCGGAGCAGCCCTTCTCGAATGTGCACCTCGCGCCCCTGTATGGTGACGCTCTGCTGGTCCAGCCTCGGCGCGGCTATGGCCGTCGTGGGAGACGCCAGCAGGTCAACCTCATCCAGCGTCGACAGTAGCTCACGCCTCAGCGCGGCCCTCACCCGCTGCGCGTGGAGGTACGCCTCCGCCGGTATGAACAGCCCGCTCTCGATGCGGCGGCGGATGGCCTGGTCCATCTCGCGGCCTCGTCTCAGCACGCGGTCGCGGTGGAGGGCCGCTGCCTCGGCCGTCTGCACAACGCTACCCGCGGCGTTGATGAGCGCCAGCTCCGGCGTGACGGCGGGCCCCACGTCTGCGCCCAGGGTCTGCAAACGCTCCATCGCGGCATCGAATGCCGTCCTCACTCCCGGCTCCGTCAGGTCCCAGCCGAAGCTCTCAACGACGCCGATGCGCGTCCCCGCCGCGCCTTCGGCGCCGCGTTCCAGCCCGGCGGCGTAGTCCCTCGGCGGCACACGCAACGATGCCGGATCACGCGGGTCGTGGCCAGAGAGCGCGTTCAGTGCGAGCGCCGAGTCGAGCACGCTTCTCGCCAGCGGCCCCACGTGGTCCATCGACCACGCCAGGGGTGTCGCGCCGTACCTGCTGATGAGCCCGAACGTGGGCTTCAAGCCCGTAACGCCGCACAGCGCGGCCGGCACTCGCACGGAGCCGCCGGTGTCGGTGCCCACGGTGAGCGCGGCCTGCCCCGCGGCAACTGCCACGCCCGAGCCGCTGCTGGAGCCGCCGGCCATTCGCTCCAGGTCCCACGGGTTGCGCGCTGGGCCGTAGTGGCGATTGAGACTTGTGCCGTCGAAGGCCAGCTCCGTCATGTGGAGCTTGCCGATAACGCATGCGCCCGCGGCGGCAAACCGCTCCGCCACCGCGGAGTCCTCATCCGGTACAAAGTCGCGATCGATGGCAGAACCTGAGGTCGTGCGAACGCCCCTGGTACGGAACAGGTCCTTCAGCCCCACGGGAACGCCGTGGAGCGGGCCACGATAGCCTCCCCGCATGATCTCGGCCTCGGCCTGCCGGGCCGCGTCAAGGGCCCGGTCGTCCATGCGGGTGATGAAGGCGTTGAGCCGCGGCTCCGTCTCGTCGATGCGACGGATGTAGGCTTCCGTCACCTCAACGGGCGACGCCTCGCGCCGCTCGATTATGGCCGCCAAGCGCGATACGGGCAGCCGCGTCAGCTCGTGTGAAGCCACGGCTACTCCTGCTCGGAGGATCCCCAGGGTGCAAGGCCGGAGCCGGGCGGGACGGCATCCGCGTCCACGCCATCCAGCGCCGCAGTGCGTTCGTGCATAGCCTCCACCTCCGGGAACAGCTCTCGAAGGTGGTCCTCGTCCATGTCCAGGCCGTGGAGCATGGCCAAGGCCACGAACGCCTCGTATGTCAGGGGCGGCCTCTCTGCCATTACGATTGCTTTCGCTGGGAGCCGCGGTGCTAGCCGGAAGATGCCAGCGCTTGATCTATCCGGCTGGAGTAGAAGTCCTCCGTCTGCACGAAGTGCTCCAGCACCTGCCGGATGGACCACTCGCCTTCCGGCGCCTTGTCCAGGTCCTCATCGGACAGGCCGATGAGCAGACCCTCCAGCTGTCCGCGAACCTCCTGCAGGCTGGCCAGCGTCAGCTGGGCTTCCGTCTGAGGCATGCCGAGGTCGCGGCGAGTCTTTATGGCCTGGACGGTGTGCTCCACGTCGTGGCCCACCATCTGGAGAAACATCGTTCTGATGGGCATCGGGCGATCGCCCCAGGCTCCCATTTCTCCCATCTGGCTCTCCGGGATCTGTGCGAGCTTCTCATTCAGCGCGTCGTGCTTGGCGCGCATCTCGGCAAGGATATCGGCTACGGCTGTCATAAGGAGTACCTCCGCGATCGAAAGTGGGATTGCGACTGAGCGCTGCGGCCATTGTACGCAAGCAGGCGCGGGAGCGCAACACGCCGCCGCGTTATGATATAATCGGCAGCGCAACCCACCCCCAACCGGGAGGCGCTCCATGACCACCGGCAGCTACGCACGGCCCGACATTCTCGTTGAGTCTGACTGGCTCCAGGAACACCTGCACGACCCGGACGTACGCATAATCGACTGCGACCAGATCGACGGCTACCGCCGCGCCCACCTGCCCAACTCCGTGGGCATTCGAGAGCATCACTACATCAAGCACCCCGAGTTCCCGCGGGAGCCGACCAGCTATCCTCTCGTGGCCTCGGCGGAGCACGTTTCCGAGCTCATGGGCGGCATGGGCATCGGCAACGACCACACGGTGATCACCTACGACAACGCGGGAGGACTCTACGCCGCCCGTGTATGGTGGGTGCTCAACTACTACGGCCACACCAACGTGAAGGTGCTCAACGGCGGCTGGCCCAAGTGGCTGGACGAGGGACGCCCCGTCACAACAGACGCGCCGCAGCCGGACTCGGCCACGTTCACCGCCCGCGAGGTCCCGGAGCTCGTGTGCACGCTGGACTACGGCGTGTCCTGCGTGGGCGACTCCGACACCATCTTCCTGGACGTGCGCTCCACCGGGGAGTACACGGGCGAGAACAACCGCAGCAACCAGCGCGCAGGCCACGTGCCAGGCGCGATACACCTGGAGTGGCTCAACTTCGTGACAGGCGACAAGCACCGCACCGTCAAGCCCGCCGACGAGATCAGGGCCATGCTCGAGGAGAGGGGCGTCACGCCGGACAAGCAGGTCATTACCTACTGACAGGGTGGAATCCGTGCGGCGCACGGAGCATTCGTACTCACCCTCATGGGCTACCAGCGTGTCCGCAACTACGACGGTTCCATGGGCGAGTGGGCCAACCGGGACAACGCGCCCCTCACCACGTAAAACGCCTCTAACGCTGAGCCGCCTAATCCGCGTGTGCCCAGCGGCGAAGTTACCACCAAGGGGAGCCAATGCTGATTAGACCGGACGACCCGCGCATCACCTGGCAGGGCGCTATCTCCTGCCACAGAACCGAGGAGTGGACGCAGCCGTGGCGCCTCCCGTACGGCGACCTTGCGCTCTTTCCGCCGGACGTACTCCGCGAGCGCGCGGCGATGGCCGCGGGCGTGCGGATCAGCTTCCACAGCGATACGACCACGCTTTCCGGCCGCATCGAGCAGGCGGCCGCGGAGTCTCCACCAATCGACCTGCTGTGCGACGGGCGGCTCCACGCCTCCGTGGAGCTGGCCGAACGCGACGCGTTTGAGTTCCGTGACCTGCCCGCGGGCGAGAAGCTGCTCGAGCTTTGGCTGCCACAGTACACCGAGTTGCGCCTCCGCTCGCTGGAGGTAGGCGACGGCGCATCTGTCTCGCCGTTCGAGGACCGGAGGCCCCTGTGGACCACGTACGGCAGCTCAATCACTCACTGCCACGAAGCCGCAAGCCCCAGCCGCACCTGGCCGGCCATAGTCGCCAGGGAGCACGGTCTGAACCTCACCTGCCTGGGCTACGCCGGCCAGTGCCACCTGGACCCCATGATAGCCCGGCTCATGCGTGACCGCCCCGCCGACTTCCTCTCCATCAAGGTGGGCATCAACATCTACGGCGCCGCCAGCCTGGGACTTCGCGCATTCCGGCCCGCCGTCATCGGCTTCGTGGAGATACTCCGGGAGCGCCACGCCGATATACCCATCGCGGTAGTTTCGCCAATCTTCTCGCCGCCGCGGGAGGACACGCCCAACGCGGTTGAGTTCACCCTACGCGCCATGCGCGAGGAGGTAGCCGAGGCCGTGAGTGCAATCCGCGAGCGGGGCGGTTCCAACGTTCACTACGTAGACGGGCTGAGCCTGTTCGGCCCTGAGCACGCCCACATGCTTCCCGACGATCTTCACCCGAACGCGGACGGATACGAGACGCTGGCGCACAACTTCCTGCGAGGGGTCGCCGGGCCGCTGTTCGTAGGGGCCGCCGCCCGCGCCGGGGCCTGAGCTGCGCCCCACCAGAGACTACGGAGGTCAGAATGGCTCTATTTCTTCGTGAGGACGACGTTGTCCGCCTACTGCCCATGAATGAGGCGATTGAAGTGGTGGAGCAGGGATTCATGGAGCAGGGCATGGGCACCGGCGTCAACCTGCCCAGGGAGCGCGCCCAGGCAGAGGGCGTTGGCATAACGATGATGGTGGCCGTGCTGGGCGGCCGCGGAGTGGCAGGATTCAAGACGATGGGCGCGGGACGACCCCTGGTGCTGCTGTACGGAGGCGAGCCGCGCCGGCTCATGGCGGTCATGGAGGCAGGGAACCTGGGGCAGATCCGCACCGGGGCCGCCAGCGGTGTTGCCACTCGCCACATGGCGCGGCAGGAAGCCTCGACGGTGGGTATCGTCGGAACGGGCTTCCAGGCCAGGTCACAGCTCGCCGCCGTATGCGCCGTCCGACCCATCCAGTCTGCCACTGCGTACAGCCGCACGCGCGAGCGCCTGGATGAGTTCTGCACTACCATGAGCGAGTCGCTGGGCATTCCGGTGTCTCCCGCGTCGTCCGCCGAGGAGGCCGTCCGCGGCACCGACGTTGTCATCGCCATCACCAACGTGCGCACGCTGGACCCGGTGGTCTTGGGCGACTGGCTCTCGCCGGGGATGCACATCAACGCAGCCGGCGCCAACTCCCTGGAGCGACGCGAGCTGGACGACGCCGCGATCGCCCGGTGCGCCGTGATCGCTGCCGACGACGTGCCTCAGGCCATGATCGAGTGCGCCGACCTCGCCATGCCCATCGGCACCGGACAGCTGGACTGGAGCGTTGTGCTCGAGCTCGGCTGGGTCGTCTCCGGCCAAGCGCCCGGCCGCGTGTCCGGCGACGACGTTACGCTGTTCGAGTCGCAGGGCATCGCGCTGGAGGACGTGGCTGTGGCGGCGCACATACTGGAGCGGGCTGAGGCCGAGGGCGCGGGAGAGAACCTCCCGTTCTAGCCGTTGGATCGCAATCTTCTTGCTACGGTCGTGCTCCTGGCCCTCGGCCTGCTCCTCATCGCGGCCTGCGACTCGCCCGCTGCCACGCCCGGAGCGTCTGAGCCGGACTCCACCGCCGAGGCGGAGCAACCGGCTCGCACCGCTGAAGCGACCGCAGACGCAACGCTAGCAGCCGCGCCGGAGACGACGCCATCGCGCTCCCCCGCCGCAACCGAAGCGGCAACCCTCGCGCCCGACACAGTCGCGCTTCCCACGAGCAATCCGACTCCCGACGCCGGCCTTGACCGGCCTTCCTCGTCCGGAGATGTCCTGCCAGGGATAGCTCTCCGGCCGGCATTTCCCAACCTGCAGCTCGAGCGTCTCACCAACCTGGTGCAGCCGGACGACGGCACCAACCGAATCTTCATCACTGAACAGTGGGGGCGCATCCGGGTCTTCCCCAATGAGCCAACGGTCGAGCATCCAGGCATGTTCCTGGACATCCAGGGCCGCTCCCGCGGAGGCGCCAACGAGGAGGGTCTGCTGGGTCTGGCCTTCTCACCAGACTTCGCGGAGAATGGGCACTTCTTCGTCTACTACTCGGCCATCGATCCGAGGCGCTCCGTGCTCTCACGCTTCACGGTCAGCGACAACGATCCCAACCTGGCGGACGTGTTCAGCGAGATTGTGATCCTGGAGGTGGAGCAGCCTTACTCCAATCACAACGGGGGCCAGATCGAGTTCGGGCCGGACGGGTACCTCTACGTGGCGCTGGGCGATGGGGGCCTGGCGAGCGACCCGATGGGAAACGGCCAGAACACCGGCACGCTCCTGGGGTCCATCCTGAGGCTGGACGTATCGGGCGTGTCCCCGGACGCAGGCTACGCCATCCCGCTGGACAATCCATTCGTGGGTGTGTCAGGCGCGCGCGGCGAGATCTGGGCCTACGGCCTTCGCAACCCCTGGCGGTTCTCGTTCGATTCCGAGATCGGGCTCATGTGGGCCGCGGACGTCGGGCAGAACTCCTACGAAGAGATCGACGTTGTGAAGCGCGGAGGCAACTACGGCTGGAATATCATGGAGGGCCTACACTGCTTCTCGCCAAGTCAGGGATGCGATACCGCAGGCCTGGAGATGCCCGTGGCCGAGTACGGCCGCAGCGAAGGCTGCTCAGTCACCGGCGGTCACGTCTACCGCGGCAGCGACCTGCCGGGGCTGGTGGGCGCCTACGTCTACGCTGACTTCTGCACCGGCCGCATCTGGGGCATCAGCTATGACGGCGAGACCGCAACCGAGCCGCAGCTGCTTGTGGACTCGGACCTGGCCATCACCTCGTTCGGGAGGGGTCTGGACGGCAGCCTCTACGTGCTCAGCCGCGACGACGGCGTGTACATTGCGGTGCCCGCAGAGACGCCGTAGCCTGGCGTTTCGCCAGCGCCGCTCGGCGCGCCGTCACACGCTCAGCGTCACCTCGCCCGCCGGAAAGCTCTCGATGCTGCCGTCGGCTAGGCGCAGCAGCAACCCGCCCTCGTCGTCCACACCTTCGGCAGTTCCCAAGTACACCACATCGCCCCAGGCTACACTCACGCGCTGGCCCAGCGTGTCCAGCAACAACGCCCACTCCTCGCGCACCGAGATACCCTGCCCCAGCGCAAGGTACAGCTCCTCCGTTTCCTCCATCAGCGCGGACAGGAGCTCCACTCGCGGCACGTGCCGGCCCAGCTCGCCGAGCAGTCCCGTGGCGATGTCCCGAATCTCCGGGTGGTCCGCAGGGTCGAAGTTCACGTTCACGCCTATCCCAACGATCGAAAAGCCCTCAGCGCCGTCCTGCCCCAGAGAGCTTTCGATTAGGATGCCACCTATCTTCCTGCCTCCCATGCGAACGTCGTTGGGCCACTTGATCGTAACGGCGCCGCCCCGGCCGGCGGCCACGCGGCGGAGCGCGCGAGCAAGCGCCAGCGGCGCCATCATGGACAGCTGCGATGCCACTTCATGCGACGGCCGCAGCAGCAGAGAAATGTACAGGTTGACGCCCGGCGGCGACACCCAGGTCCTTTGGAACCGGCCGCGCCCCGCCGACTGCTCGTCCGCTACTATTAGCGTGCCGTCCGGCGCGCCCTCCGCGGCGGCGCGGCGCGCGTCGTCCATAGTGGAGCGCGTGGAGGGCAGGTAGTCGACGCGGCAGCCCATCACGGTTGTAGTGAGCGCGGAGCGAATGCTCTGTGAGTCGATGGGATCGCCGTAAGGTGTCGCGAACGTGGTCATGTGTGTGGCCCCGGGAGAACAGGATCGTGGCTGCGTCGGACTGGCCGATGCAGGGCGCCGTTGATAGGCAGGCCTGTAAGCCGAGTTCTGTATCCCATCTAACGACGGGATGGCGATCATCTATCTGGGACGCCGGTTGCCCAGCGCCTCTAGCAGCCAACCCGAGGACAGGCCGGGCGCCCTTGGTCCTCCTATTCGGCCTTGCTCCGGATGGGGTTTACCGTGCCCCCGGTGTTGCCACCGGAGCGGTGAGCTCTTGCCTCACCGGTTCGCCCTTACCCCGCGTGCGGGGCGGTATGTTTTCTGTGGCACTTTCCGTCGGGTTTCCCCGCCTGGCCGTTAGCCAGCATCCTGCCCAGTGGAGCTCGGACTTTCCTCCCTGACAGCGTCAGAGCGATCACCCAGCCTACCTATCAACGTCGATGCAGTGTAGCACTGCACTCGACCGCGGGTCAAAGCGAGGCGCTTCCGGGTAGGGTCTCAGTTCGAAAGCAGAAGTTTTGCCCGCTAGGGCTAGCTTTCCCCTACGAGTACCTGCATCTTCCAACCGTCCAAGATTGCCCGAGTGGCCCGGTCGAATGCATAGCCGTGTGTGTTATGCACGGCAAAGTAGAACGCGAGGTCATGAGAACGAAGAACGGTTACGGCCGCCTTAGGCAGTTTGCGCTGAAGTAACTCCCTCCTCGTGGCAACCAGATTGTTCTTGCTCGACATTCCGCCACGCAGGAAGTTGAATACCATCACAGAGTGACCCAGGTGGTATGTGCGCTCAATTTCATCCCAAAGCACATACTTGTCCATATCTTTCGGCTTCTCAGGCTCAGGTCCGATGTCGGGGTCGAAGAACACGAGGTCAGTGCCGGATGCCATGTGCAGGCAATCATCAAGGTATCGCTTCCGGCTGACGAAATCAGGCTGAAAGCACTCCCAATAGAAGCGACAGCTTGAAATCGGCCCCTCGCGTTCCATTGACTTGATGTCAGCGAATCCACCGTCCACTTGCGCTTTGAGAGTGTCGAAGACGTAAGGGTCGAAGCTCCGCCATCTCTTCGGATTCTGCAGGTAACGCTTCTGCGCTCCCTGTCCTGTCTGATCGTCCGGAGTCATCATCCAACAGACGGTGATGCTGATTCCCTGAGCTAGCAGATGCCGAAGAATGCTGTATTTCAGGTAGTCTCGCTTGTCTGCGAAGTACTGTTTCTTCATGAGTTGATGTAAGTGGCTCCGTTCCCGCCCTATTGTCTGGGATTGTGCAAAGATAGGGTAAGTTCCGAACCGTATTGCGAAGGTAGCACACGACGCCGCATTTCAAACTGAGGCACTACCCGCTTCCGGCCAAAACCGGTGTCACCTTAACAGAGCCGTCGCTCACGGCCACGCGTGACACCAGCGCCCGCAGCACACGCCCGGCGGCCGCGCCCTCCAGCGTGTCCCACTCCTGCAGCAGGGCTGCAACGTCGCCCGCCGCCAGCGAGTCTCGAACTGCGTCCGGCAGGCTGCCGCCCGCGCCCGCTCTCGCGACGTCGAGCTCCGCCACCACCGAGCGGAGCCTCTCCAGCGAGGTCAGTCCGGCTGCGGTCCTCTCCAGCTCCCGCATGAAGCGCGCGTCCGCGTGGAGCCCGTCGGCGTCGTCCGAGGCTTGGCCCAGGTACGCGCCCCCGTCAATCGCCAGCTCTCCGCGTTCCAGTCCATCCCTGGTGGCCTGCAGCGCCGCCTCCTCCAGGTCTCCGGCGCGCCACGTGTGGTAGCCGCAGGTGCCCTGGTTGGCGCGGGACTGGCACTGGTAGTACCTGTACTGGCCCACGCTGCTGGTGCCATCCTTGCGGCGCCATCCCTGGCGGCGGCTGACGCCCATCATGCGATTGCCGCAGTTGGCGCAGTATGCCAGTCCGGAGAGCAGGAACGGTTCGGATGGATGTGACGCTCTGCGTCTTGTCCTGCCCCGCTCCATCTTCTCCTGCGCAAGCCGGAAATCATCCCGGTCGATGATGGCGGGGTGATTGGCAGGCACCCTCAAGCCGAAGCGCGTATACGTGCCCAGGTAAGACCGGTTCCGCAGCACGTCCCTGACCGTAACCAGGCTCCAGCCGCGGCCTCCCCGGGTGGGCACTCCCTTCTCGTTCAGACTGCGCACAATGCGTCTCATGCCCACGCCGTCCCGGTTGTACATGCGAAAGATCAGACGCACCGCCTCGCTCTCCTCAGGCACAACCTCCAGCCTGCCATCCGATCCGATGGCGTAGCCGTACGGAGGCTTGCCGAGGCCCTCGCCCCTGAGCGCCTTGGCCATCATGGCCGAGCGGATGCGTTCGCCTCGCGAGCCTCCCTTGCGCCAGTGCCTGAGGGTCTGCTGGAGCGGGTCCGGCATCTCGCTATCGCTGCACACCACCTTGGCGCGCAGGGCGTCGAGCTCGAGCACGCGGCGGACCACCGCCTCCATGCTGTCGCCTACGTAGTGGGCGTCGGGCAGCACGACCAGATACTCGGAGCCGGAGGACCTCATGTGGTTGAGCATCTCCTCGAAGCCGGAGTGGTCTCCGTCCGGGGAGTCCTCCGTGAACGTGGCAACCGTCTGGTGCCGGTTCCTCCGGCAGTAGGCGTCAAAGGCTTCCTGCTGTTCGAGAATCGCAGTCTCGGCCCCAGGCCCTGCCTGGGCACAGAAGTACCCTATTGCCCTCATGGAATTCTAGCTCACGAAGAGAATGCGGCTGCAGCTTGGACACTGTACAGGACGCTCCGACGTGCGGGCCTGCTGGACCACCCTGCTTGGCAGCGAGATGCGGCAGCCTCCGCATACCCCGCGCTCGACGCGGGAAACGGCGTGACCCTGACGCGCGACGCGCATCCTGTCGTAGAGGCGGAGGTGCTCAGGGCTCACCTGCGACGCCATGCCCCTTCGCCGCTCCTCCAGCGCCTCGGTTCTTGCCTCCAGCTGCGCCCGCTGGCCGAGGTGGTCTACGCGCTGTTGCTCGCGCGTCTCCTCCATCTCTCGCAGGCCGCCCTCAAGCCTCCCCAGCTTGCGCTCCGTATCTTCGATCGCCTCCAGGGCGCGGAGGAGTCCCTCCTCCTGCCTTCGCTGGTTCTCCTTGAGAAGGTTAAGCTCCGTGTTCATGCCCTCCAGCTCCCTGGAGTTGCGCACGGAGCCGCCGTAGAGGTTCTCCTCGAGCTGCTTGCCCTTCTCCTGGGAAGAGCCGATCAGGAGCTCAATGTCGCGGCGCTCCGTCTCCTGCCGGCCGAGGACGGCGCGACCCGCCTCCACGACCCGGCGGCGATCCCGGAGCGTCTTGTCGTCCGCCAGGGTCTCGTCGATGGAGGCGATGGAGCTTCTGCACCTGTCAAGCTCGCCATCGATGCCTAGGAGGTCGTAGAGCTGCTGTGCGATGGTCATCTTAAGTCCCGCATGGTAGTAGTTGATTGTAGGAACACGATGGCGGCCTTGTCAACAAACATGGGCACTCAGGATCCGCAAACGGGCGCACCCCAGTGGCCGCGCCTCAACGCGACGGCTGCCACCTGGTTACAATCGTCAGGAACGCGGTGACCAGCACCACGCCCGCGCCGAACAGGAACGCGGCCCGCGTGCCTTCCGCATCGGCCAATATCCCGGCTATCAGCGGCGCAAACGCCGAGACCACAATGGCTGAGCCAAACACAAGGGACACTGTGGTGGCCTGCGCCCCCAGTGAAACAAGGTCCATCGCGGAGGCCAGCAGAATGGACATCATGGGGAACAGGAACGCCCCCATGCCAAGCACCACCAGAGCGAACATCCAGCCGGCCGGCGCCACGCTCAGCCCGATGCTGGCGAGACCAAGCGCGATCAAGCTGGGCGTCAGCACAAGCCTGCGCCCAATCCGGTCCGATGCGTAGCCCAGCAACGGCTGCGACACAATGCCGGCCACCTGCGCAAGCGACAGGTACAGGCCTCGCGCCGTGGTCGATACTCCCAGGTCTTCTTCCAGGTAGATCGGCAGGAAGGTCAGCACGGTGCTCTGCCCTCCCACAAACCCTGCCGCGAAGAGCAGCACGAGCAGCAGTCGCCGGTTCTTCAGCAGTCCTCCCACGGACCCCATGTACGCCCTCATGCTCACCGAGGAAGGCCAGCGAGCTGGTATTCCCTTCAGCACAACCCAGATCACCACGCCGAACAGCAGCCCGGGCGCAATGCTGCCCTGAAGAATCACCCTCCAGGTCACCACCCCCAAGAGCACGCCTACGAGCACGGGACCCAGCGTCTCGCCGATGCTCCCACCCGTGCCATGCAGCGAGATTGCAAATCCCCGGCGCGACGCGAACTCCCTGGAGAGTGACGCTATGGCCGAAGGGTGCCAGAAGGTGATGGCGACCGTGAACAGCGAGGCGGCTACCAACGCCACTAGGAAGTTTGTTGCAAAGCCCAGCGCCAGCGCGAACACCGCCACCAGGATCATGGTCAGGCCCAGCACCTCAGCGCGCTGGTTGGCAAACCGATCGCCGGTGTACCCAGCCGGAATGTTGGCGAGACCGCCTGCCACGTTGCGGAACGTGGACATCAGGCCAATCTGCGCGTTGCTCAGCCCAAGGCCGGCCTTGATCTCAGGCAGGAGCACAAAGAATGCGGCATTGAAGGTGTGCTTGAGGCCGTGCCCGGCCACCGCGACCACCAGCAGCGTGAGCCGCTGGCCTGAGGTGATGCCTTCTGTTTCCTGGGACGTATCCTCCCGGTCCTGCAATGGGAACCCTCTTGTCGTATGTATTCCCGCTATCCTATCACATGACCGCAGGAAATGCCTGCGGGGACTGCCGCGCTCTCATGCTGACAGGTCGCATTCATAGTGATAACATGTTCCCGGCAAAGAATACCATCGTCGGAGGTAGAACCGTGGCAGATTTCGTGAAGGTGGCCTCGATATCAGACGTGTCGCCGGGACAGGTGGTTCTCGCGGAGGTGGACGGCGAGCGAGTGGCTCTGGTGAACGTGGAAGGCGAGCTGTACGCCGTGGCGGACGAATGCACCCACGCGGGGTGCTCGCTGTCGGAGGGTGACGTCGACGGCCGGATGCTGGTCTGTCCCTGCCACGGCAGCGAGTTCGACGTGACAACCGGCGAGCCGGCCAGCCCGCCGGCCTACGAACCGGTCGCCACATACGCCGTCCGCGTGGACGGTGACGACGTACTGGTGCAACCTTCGGGCTGAGCAGGTGCCACGCGCCGTGGCGGTCCGCTCATCCTGAGCTCGTCGAAGGACATGAGCGGACGGCTCGCAACGACCCGCTCACATGGTTCCCCTCGGCTGGGCTCAGGGTAAACTCTCGGCTCACCAAGAGCGGGCTAGCTGGCCTCCGGCGCGCTGTAACTCACCTCGACCGTCGTGTGGACGCCGCCGCGTGTCTTGTAGTCCAGCGTAAGGCACATGCGCACCGGCCGGCACACTGCCACGAGATCTTGCAGAATCCGGTTGGCAGCGTGCTCCTGCACTATCCCCACCTGCCTGTACGACAGCAGGTAGTACTTGAACGACTTCAGCTCCAGAAGCGCCCTTTCGGGCACGTAGCGCACTGTGAGCGTCCCGAAATCCGGCAAACCCGTCCACGGACACACCGCCGTGAACTCGTCGGTGTCCAGCGCCACCTCGCACTCGCTGCCGGGGTAGTCGTAATCGAACGCCAGCAGGCATGAGGCGTCGATTTCGGACTCGCCTCGCACCTCGTAGCTGTGGTCCAGGCCGGAGTACGCCTCCCGGAGATCGTTCATCTGCGCCATCGTGCACCTCCTTCGATTGCGTCCCAGTCAGTCCAGCACGCCGCTCTGTTCGCGGAGCACGGTCTGGCCCGCGCGCGTGCCTCCGGCGTCGCCGCTCGGACTGCCGAGCTCGCCCATCTCGTACATCACCGCGGCCGTCATGGCAAGGCCGGCAGTCTCGCTCCGCAGCGTTCGCCTGCCGAGGCTGACCGGCGCCGCGCCCGCCTCCATAGCCAGCTCCACCTCAGCCGGATCGAAGCCACCCTCCGGGCCAACCAGCAGGCCTAGTCCCTCAACGCGGGCCCGTTCGAGCCCCTCCGCCAGCGCCTCCCTGAGCCCGGTCTCTCGCTCACCCTCCCAGGCAATGAGCGTCACGCCCCGCGCCGACCCCAGCGCATCGCCAAGCGAAACCTGAGCCTCCACGACTGGGATGCGCGTCCTGCCCGACTGCTCGGCCGCCTCCCGCACGATGCTCTGCCACCGCCTGAACCTGGTGTCGGCGCGGCCTCCGGCGGCTCTCGGTATGCTGCGGCGGCACTCCACCGGAACGAATGTGGAGATGCCCAGCTCCGTCCCTTTCTGTAGCACCATCTCGAACTTCTCGCCCTTGAGGATGCCCTGGAATAGAGTGACGGACACGCCCGGCTCGCCGCTCAGGAACGACTCGCGCACAACGTCTCCCTCCAGCCTGGACGGCGATACGCTGCTGAGCAGCACGACCCACCCCCGGCCCGAGCCGTCCATCAGCGCGATGCTCTCTCCAGCGCGAATCCGGAGCACCTGCGAGACCTGCCTTGCGACCGCGCCTTCCACGATGGCGCGCCCCTCGCGAATGCAACCGGGGTCTACGAAGAACCGGTGCACGGCTAGGCCCCGCTCTTGCGGGCTACCAGCGCGGCCCAGTCGCCCTCGCGTTCGGTGCGTTCGACCGGGCAGCCCGCGTCGCCGAGGGCGCGCTCCACCTCGCCCGCGCGATCGGCCATGATGCCGCTGACCACAAGGGCGCCGCCTGCAGCCGTGTGCGCCACGAGGGCCAGCGCAAGCTTGAGAATGACGTTGGTGTAAAGGTTCGCAACCACGAGATCGAACTCGCCCGGCGGCTCGGCGTCCGCGGCAAGCGCGCGCTCCTCAAGCCTGACCCGGTGGCTCAAGCCGTTGGCTCGCACGTTGGCTCGCGCCGCCCGGACGGCCACCGGGTCGACGTCAAGGGCGCGGACGCTGCCGGCGCCCAGCTTTGCCGCCGCTATCGTAAGTATCCCGGAGCCGGTCCCGACGTCCAGAACGCTCATGCCGGGCCTCACCAGCTTGTCCAGCTCGGCCAAGCACATGCGGGTCGTCGGATGGTGTCCCGTGCCAAAGGCCATGCCCGGGTCCATGCCTATGACCACCTCGCCGTCCGCGGCCTCGTACTCCATCCAAGACGGCCGCACGACCAGGCGTCCTATGTGCAGCAGGGTGAAGTGGTCCTTCCACGATTCCAGCCACTCGTTCTCGTCGATGACCCGCTCCTCGAGCGGAGGCAGCGGACACAGCAGGGAGATGAGGGCGACGGCCACGCGGATCTGCTCGCGGCTTGATGCAGTCGTGCTGTCGAGCGGAAGGTAGGAGCGAAGTACGGCGGTTGCCTCGTCGGATTCGGACTCGCCCTCATCCGGGTTGTAGCCGCCCTCCAGCTCCACGGCAACGCCGCCGTATCCGTGACGCTGGAACACCGCCGATAGCGGCTCGACGTACTCCTGGGGAGCCCGGATGCTCAGCTCAAGCCACTTCATTGCCCATTCGCCGCGTCACGACCCCTTGCCGTCCTTGCCGATGGAGTCCTTGAACCTGCCGAACCAGCTCTTGTCCTCGCGGGAGCCGTTGCCCATGGATTCCCCGAGCTCTGCAAAGAGCCGTCGCTGGCGGTCGTCGAGGTTGCTGGGCGTGACCACGTTCACCACCACCATCTGGTCTCCCCGCCGGCCCTTGACCGAGTACGGCACTCCGCGGCCCTTGATGCGAAACTCGGTGCCGGACTGCGTGCCTCCGGGGATCCGCAGGGTTTCCGGGCCGTTGAGTGTGGGCACTTCAAGCTCGTAGCCCAGCGCCGCCTGTGCGAAGTTGATCGGCAGCTCGAGGAGTATGTCGTGATCCCTGCGAGAGAAGAAGCCGTGGGGCTCCACCACCAGGTTTATGTACAGGTCGCCCGGCGTACCGCCGTTGGACCCTGCGTCGCCCTCGCGGCTCAGGCGGACCTGCATCCCGTCCTCCACGCCCGGCGGGATGTCGACCTGGATGCGCCGTCTCCTTCGTTCGCGGGCGGAGCCGCGGCAGTTGGAGCACGGGCTGGTGATCACGCTGCCCTCGCCATTGCACTGGGTGCAGGCGCCAACCTGCGTGAACTGGCCGAATATGCTGCGCTGCACCCTGCGCACCTGGCCGGAGCCGTTGCACTGGCTGCACTGGACGGGCGCGCTGCCGGGCTCTGCGCCGCTGCCCTTGCACTCGCGGCAGGGCTCGACGCGTTCCAAGTCGATCTCGCGGTCCACGCCGAACACCGCCTCCTCGAACGATATGGTGGTGCCAGCCTGGATGTCGCGGCCGCGCTGCGGAGCGCGCCGGGTGCGAGCGCCGAACCCGCCGAAGAATGCGTCGAATATGTCGCCAAACCCACCGAAGTTCTCGAATCCCTCAAAGCCGCTGCCCCGTCCGGCGCCCACGTTCCCGAATCGGTCGTACTGCGCCCTCTTCTGCGGGTCGCTGAGTACCTGGTAGGCGGCGTTTATCTCCTTGAAACGCTCCTGCGCGCTCGGATCCCTGTTCCTGTCAGGGTGGTACTCCAGGGCCAAGCGCCTGAACTTGGTCCTGATGTCCTCCTGGGACGCGCTGCGAGGAACGCCGAGAACCTGATAGTAATCTTTCTGATTGGCCATGCTGCTAATCTGTCCAAACGTGGAATTTACCAACCTACATTATATGGCACGCTCAGCAAAGAGCACAACCTGAACCGGCCACGCGCTCACGGCCGGGCGACTATCAGGAACGGGCGAAATGTCGAGCCCACGCCCACCCTCCGCGTGGCGAGTCTCGCTTGCGCCGAGGCACGCGGAGTTGTAGATTACGGAGACCGACCGCATCCCAGTCCGTCTTCACCGGCCCGAAGGCCTACGCGTGCACGTCGTGGCAGGGCAGGTGAAACCAGCGCCAGGAGGCTGTACGCCTCATGCCAAACCCGACGAGACACGTGACCCTGACACTGGCCGTGGTGGCCGCGCTCCTACTCGCGGCCTGCGCTGTTGCGCCGACCCCTACCCCAACGGCCACTCCCGCGCACACGCCGACTCCCACATCAGAGCGCACGCCGACTCCCACCCCAACACCCTCGGATTCGGACGCCGAGAGGGCCGTGCTGGTTCGGCTCTACTTCGCCACGGGCGGCCCGCACTGGGGGAGCAACAACAACTGGCTGAGCGACTCGCCCCTGGATGACTGGTACGGCATCGACACGGGCGACGACGGCCGTGTGGTGAGCCTCTACCTCTGGGGCAACGGCATGAGGGGAGAGATACCGCCGGAGCTGGCAAGCCTTGCGAATCTGCGATGGCTTGAGCTCAGCAACAACGGGCTGCACGGTGAGATACCGAAGGAGCTGGCCACCCTTTCCGATCTGCAGACGCTCTCCCTCGGAGCCAACCAGTTGACGGGCGAGATCCCGCCCGAGCTGGGCGGCCTTTCCGGCCTGGAGACCCTGCACCTCAACAGCAACGATCTGAGCGGCAAGATTCCGCCGGAGCTTGCCGAGCTTTCTAACCTGACAGAGCTTAGCCTCTACAACAACGGGCTGAGCGGCAGTATCTCGCCGGAGCTCGGCAAGCTGACCGCACTGGAAGCGCTGAGCCTCTCACAGAATGACCTGAGCGGAGCCATACCGTCAGAGCTGGGAGGCCTTTCCAGTCTGAGGCAGCTGAACCTGCGTCACAACCGGTTGAACGGGGGGATTCCGCCGGACCTGGGTGATCTCCACGACCTCCAGGTGCTTGCCCTCAGCGACAACCACCTGAGCGGAGACATACCAGCGGAGCTGGGCAGCCTCCGCAGCCTGCGGGAGCTTGCCCTCAGCAACAACCGGTTGAGCGGCGACATACCACCGGAGCTGGGCGACCTCCCCAGCCTGCGACATCTCCGGCTTGCGGGCAACTCGCTTTCGAGGTGCGTGCCCGACGTGCTGTTCAACGTGCCCAACAATGACCTGGACGAGGTGGGGGTGCCCTTCGGCGACGCAGCTCTAGCTCAATCACTCGCTGAGTCAGCGGACAGGACCGCGCTGTTGGCCCTGTACTGCGCCACGAACGGCACCAACTGGGCCGACAACACAAACTGGCTCAGCGACGCGCCTCTGGGACAATGGCACGGTGTCACCACGGACGACAGCGGCCGCGTTGTTAAGCTAGTCCTCTCCGACAATAACCTTAGTGGAAGATTGCCGCGGGGGATTGGAACCCTCTCCAACCTGGAGGAGTTGGCCCTCTCACGCAATGGGCTGACGGGCGAGCTTCCGCCGGAGCTTGGCGGCCTCGTCGAGCTGCAAACGCTCGATCTCAGCAGAAACGAGTTGACCGGCGAGATACCCCCCGAGCTCGGCGGCCTCGTCGAGCTGCAAACGCTCAGTCTCAGCAGGAACGAGCTGACCGGCGCGATACCGCCCGAACTTGGCGGTCTCGTAAACCTGCAAGAGCTGTATCTGGATAGCAACGAGTTGAGCGGCGGTCTGCCGGTGGAGCTTGTCGGCCTCGCCAGCCTGCAGACATTGAATTTCCGCGGCAACCAGCTGAGCGGCGCGATACCCCCGGAACTCGGCAGCCTGACCAGCCTGCGATCCCTGTACCTGGGCTTCAACGAGCTGAGCGGGGAGTTACCGCCGGTGCTGGGCAACCTCGCCAGTTTGCAGGAACTGGACTTCTTCTCCAACCAGCTGAGCGGCGCTATACCGCCGGAGCTGGGCAGCTTGCCCAACCTTGAATTGCTGTTCCTCTCCGAGAATCAATTGACCGGAGAGATTCCTCCTGAGCTGGGCAGTCTAGTCGATCTTCAATCGCTGGACCTTTCCCGGAACGATCTGAGCGGAGAGATACCACCGCAGTTGGGCAACCTGACCGACCTGCGAACACTTATGCTGCAGTCCAACCGGTTGAGCGGAGAGATTCCGCAGGAATTGGGCAGGCTGACCAACCTCAATTGGCTGGACTTAGTCGGGAACGAGTTGAGTGGGACAATTCCGCCTGCGCTGGGCGATATGGCCAGCCTCCGACACCTGTCTCTCTTCGGGAATGAGTTGAGTGGAACAATACCGGCGGAGCTGGGTAGGCTCGCCAGCCTGCAAAGCCTGGATGTCTCCTTCAACCAGTTGAGCGGTAGCTTGCCTCCAGAATTAGGCAACCTTGCCAACCTGCAGAGGCTGACTCTCCGAAGGAATGAGTTGAGCGGTAAGATACCACCGGAGATGGGCAACTTGGTCAACCTGTTGGGGCTGGGCCTAGATGGTAACGAGTTGAGCGGCGAGATTCCGCCGGAGCTGGGCCAGCTCACCAACCTCGAATATCTTGTTCTGTCGGACAACAATCTGACCGGAGAGATTCCGCCGGAGCTAGGCAGCCTCTCCAACCTGAGAAGCCTATACCTTTCCGACAACCGGCTCACCGGCTGTGTCCCATACGGGCTGCTGTTCGTGCCCAACAACGACTTCGTGAGGCTCGGCCTGCCGTTCTGCTAGGCATTGCCATCCTCCGGCACGACGACTCTCACTTGCTTCGACTTAAGCCAAGGTGTAGATTGGAGAGACCGAGCACATGCGTAAGGCAGCCGGACTCATTGCCATCGTCATAGCTGCTGCTGCAGCGCTTCTACTCGCGTCCTGCGCCGAGGACCCGACACCAACACCGTCGCCCTCGCCCACCGCGACAGCAGCACCCACTGCAACTGCGGCTCCCACGAGTACACCTGAGGCCACACCAACGCCTCCGCCCACGTGGACTCCGGTGCCGGCGGACGCGGACCGGGCCGCGCTGATCGCGCTCTACAACGCAACGGATGGCCCCAACTGGAGATACGACACCAACTGGCTCACCGAAGCGCCCCTGGGAGATTGGTTCGGCGTCAACACGGACGACAGCGGCCGCGTTGTAGATCTGCTCCTCTCCAAGCACCGACTGAGCGGAGAGATTCCCCGGGAGCTGGGCAGCCTCTCTAACCTCAAAGGCCTAGGCCTGTGGTTCAACCAGTTGAGCGGAGAGATTCCGCCGGAACTAGGTAACCTTTCCAACCTGGAGTCGCTGCACCTCTTGGGGAACGAGTTGAGCGGACCTATTCCGCCGGAACTAGGTAACCTTTCCAACCTGGAGTCGCTTAACCTCAGGAGCAACCAGCTGAGCGGAGAGATACCGCCGGAACTGGGCAACCTCGTCAATCTGCGAAGGCTAAGTCTCGGCCTGAACGACCTGGGCGGGGCAATTCCTGCGGAGCTCGGCAGCCTGTCGAGTCTCGAAGGCCTGTACCTCTCGGACAACCGGTTGAGCGGAGAGATACCACCGGAGTTTGGCGGTCTAGCCAACCTTCAATGGCTGAACCTCTTTGGGAACGAGTTGAGCGGACCTATACCGCCGGAGCTCGGCAGTCTGTCCAACCTTCTATGGCTGAAACTCTTGGGGAACCAGCTGAGCGGAGAGATACCGCCGGAATTGGGCAACCTCGCCAGACTGAGAATCTTGGATCTCTCTCTCAACCAATTGACAGGCGAGATTCCGCCGGAGCTGGGAAGACTCGCCAACCTCAGGCAGTTGGACCTCGGAGACAATTACCTGAGCGGTGACATCCCACCGGAACTGGGGAACATTTCAATGCTGGAGTCCTTGAACCTCCCAGACAACCAGCTGGGCGGTGAGATTCCACTTTCGCTGGGAGATTTGTCCAATTTGAGGGAACTGAACCTCCGCCAAAACCAGCTGCGCGGAAATATACCTCCGGAACTGGGTAGACTCTCCAGGTTAGAGGATCTGTACCTCTCCGACAACCGGCTAACCGGGTGCATACCCAATGGTCTGAGGATCTATTTCGACGATTTTGATGAGCTTGGCTTGGCCTACTGCCACTCTGACAGGCAGCCGCTGGTGGCGTTATACTTCGCCACGGACGGCCCGAACTGGACCGACAACACAAACTGGCTCAGCGACGCGCCTCTGGGACAATGGCACGGTGTCACCACGGACGACAGCGGCCGCGTTGTTAAGCTAGACCTCTCCGACAAAAACCTTAGTGGAAGATTGCCGCGGGGGATTGGAAACCTCTCCAACCTGGAGGAGTTGGCCTTCTCCCGCAATGGGCTGACGGGCGAGCTTCCGCCGGAGCTTGGCAACCTCGTCAAGCTGAAAAAGCTTAGTCTCGGCAGCAACGAGTTGACAGGTGAGATACCCTCGGAGTTGGGCAGCCTCGTCAACCTGCAGACGCTGAATCTCGCCTACAACGAGTTGAGCGGCAGCCTGCCGGCGGCATTGGGCGGACTCCCAAACTTGCGGAGGCTGTATCTCCACAGCAACGAGTTGAGCGGAGAGATACCGCCAGAGTTGGGCAACCTTCCCAGCCTAGGGCAGCTGTTTCTCTCTGGAAACCAGCTAAGCGGGGCAATGCCGACTGCGCTAGGCAGGCTAGCCTACCTCTGGTCGATTGACCTTTCCGAGAACGAGCTCAGCGGCGAGATTCCGCCGGAACTGGGCAGGCTGGCCTACCTACATTCGATTGACCTTTCCGGGAACGAGCTGAGCGGAGAGATTCCGCCGGAGCTGGGCAACTTGACTTATCTGCAGGGGCTGAACCTGGAAGGCAACGAGCTGAGTGGCGAGATTCCACGGGAGCTGGGCAAGCTAGCCGGCCTTGAATGGTTGTACCTCGGTTACAATCAGTTGAGCGGGGAAATCCCCCAAGAGCTCGCAACCCTCTCCAACCTGAGAAGCCTGTACATCTCCGATAACCCACTGACCGGCTGCATCCCCAGGGGGCTTCTGCGAGTGTCCTCCAACGACATCGACCGCCTCGGCCTGCCGTTCTGCTAGTACGGCGACCAATGATGGTCAGGAACCTAAGTCACTGGTAAGCACAAGAGGCTAAGCCCGCCGGTAGCCCTACGGGTGACGATCTTCCCTTGCGTGAAATTCTGCTGAGTTGTAGATTGAGAGACTGAGCACTTGAAATCTACTCTCACAGGATCAAGAGGCTCCACTGTGCCAGGAGCGTTGAGGGGCATACGCAGCCCGGGAGGCAGCGCGCAACATGCGTAAGGCAGCCGGACTCATTGCCATCGTCATAGCTACTGCTGCAGCGCTTCTACTCGCGTCCTGCGACGAGGACCCGACTCCAACACCGTCGCCCTCGCCCACCGCGACAGCTGCACCCACCGCTACGCCTCCACCAACGCGGACTCATGTGCCGGCGTCTACTCTGACACCCGAGCCTACGTTGCCGACGGATGCGGACCGAGCCGCGCTACTGGCTCTATACAACTCCACGGACGGCGCCAATTGGGTTGACAGCACCAACTGGCTGAGTGACGCCCCCTTAGACGAATGGCACGGCGTGGCCACGGACGAAAGCGGCCGCGTTGTAGCGCTGTCGCTCTTCAGCAATCAGTTGACTGGTGAGATTCCTCCTGAGCTCGGAAGCCTCACCGGCCTGCGGGCGCTTTACCTCGGTGACAATCAGCTGAGCGGAGAGATACCGCCGCAGTTGGGCAACTTCACCAGCCTCCGAACGCTTTGGCTGACGTCTAACCGGTTGAGCGGTGACATACCCCCTGAACTCGGCGGGCTGGCCAGCCTCCATTGGCTACGCTTGGACTTCAACGAACTGGGCGGGGAGCTGCCGGCAGAGCTGGGGAGCCTGACCAGCCTTGAGCGGCTGTCTCTTGCGAGCAACGAGTTGAGCGGGACAATACCGCCGGAGTTGAGCAGCCTGATCGGCCTGCAAAGCTTGAATCTCTCCTTCAACCAGCTGAGCGGCGAGATTCCGGCGTACCTGGGCAGCCTCGCTAATCTGAAGAAGCTGTACCTCAATAGGAACGAGTTTAGCGGTGAGATTCCGCCGGAGCTGGGCAACTTGACTGATTTGCTGGGGCTCAACCTCGAAGGCAACGAGCTGAGTGGCGAGATTCCGCCCGCGTTGGGCAAGCTAGCCAGTCTCGAAGGGTTGTACCTCGGTTACAATCAGTTGAGCGGTGAGTTTCCTCAGGAGCTTGCGACCCTCTCCAACCTTAGAGGCCTATACCTCTCCGATAACCCACTGACCGGGTGCGTCCCCAGGGGGCTTCTACGAGTGTCCTCCAATGACATCGACCGGCTCGGGCTGCCGTTCTGCTGACCGCGGCCGCCCGTCTCCCCCGCGCCTCCGGCTACCGATGCGAGCCGGTTGGTGGTAATATCCTCAGCACCTAGCCATCGCGGAGGTGCGGAGCCATGCCAGGCCCACTCAGCGGCATCGTAGTGCTGGACGTCACGCACGTCCTCGCCGGCCCGTTCGCGGCGGCCACCCTCGCCGACCTCGGCGCACGCGTCGTCAAGATCGAGCAACCCGGCGTCGGCGACCGCGCACGCGCCAGCGGCCCCTTCATCGACGGCGAGAGCACCTACTTCATGAGCATCAACCGCGGCAAGCTGGGCGTCACGCTGGACCTGTCCATGCCCGAGGGCCGCGACGCGTTCCTGAGGCTCGTCGATAACGCCGACGTCGTCCTGGAGAACCTCACGCCCGGCGCCATGCGCAGGCTGGGCCTCGACTATTCCGTTCTGTCGCAGCGAAACCCGCGCATCGTCTACGCCGCAATTTCCGGCTTCGGGCAGGACGGCCCCTACGCCACCAAGCGCGCGCTCGACGTCGTCGTCCAGGGCATGGGCGGGGTCATGAGCATCACCGGCGAGCCGGGCGGGCCGCCCATCCGGCCCGGTGTCTCCCAGGGCGACATCACCGCCGGCCTCTACAGCGTGATTGGCATACTCGCGGCGCTTCAGGAGCGCGAGCGAAGCGGGCTAGGCCAGATGGTCGACATTGCCATGCTCGACTGCCAGGTGGCAATCCTGGAGAACGCGTTCGGCCGATACTTCGCCACCGGCGAGGTGCCGCAGCCCCTGGGCACGCGGCATCCCGTCACCGCGCCCTTCCAGGCGTTCCGCACCGCCGACGGCTACATGACCATCGCCCTTGCCGACGGCCGGCAGGACATGTGGCCGCTGTTCTGCTCCGCAATCGACCGCATCGAGCTGATCGACGACCCGCGGTTCGAGGACGGCTGGGTGCGGAGCCGGCGGTGGGACGTGCTGGAGCCCATCATCGCTGAGGCCCTCATGGTCAAGACCACCGCGGAATGGCTGGAGGAGATGGAGGCGATGGGCATTCCCTGCGGCCCAATCAACACCATCGACCAGGTGGCGCACGACCCACAGGTGCTGCACCGCGGGATGATAGCGGACGTTCCGCACCCCCGCCTGGGCAGCGTCCGCATGACGAATACGCCGCTGAGGATGTCCCGAACGCCCGGAGGCGCCGAGCGGCCTGCCCCGGACATGGGCGAGCACACCGAGCAGGTGCTCAGGGAGCTGGCTGGTATGAGCGACGAGGAGCTCGCCGCCCTGCGAGAGGCCGGCGCGATCTAGCCGCGGCCCTCGAACAGAGGCTGGGCCGCCTGCAGGTCCTCCGGCGTGTTGACGTCCACCCGCACGACCGGGTCGTCAAGCTCCAGCTTGTAGATGTCGGAGGCGTGCCGGCGCGTGACCTCACGCAGGCCCTCACTCTCCTCCGTGATGGCGGCCAGCTCAGGCAGCAGCTCCACATCGAAGATCATCGGATGGCCGCCGCGTCCGTCGTAGACGGGGCTGGTGATCAGCGGCGAGCGCGACAGGTGTGCCTCGATGACGGTCCCCAGGATGTCGGGAGGTCGCGGCTGGTCGACGGCGAGCACCAGGATAGCCGCGGCGTCCGGCGATATGGCGCGAAGGCCGGCCTTGATGGACGTGGTCTTGCCCTGCCGGTAGTCCGGGTTCTCGACCGTGGTGACGCCCGCGCGGCCTGCAATGGGAGCGCCTACCTCGTCGCCTCTATGGCCGACGACCACCACAAGCTGCGATACGCCGGCGTCGAGCAGCGAGGCAACCTGGTACTCGATCAGGGTCGCGCCCTGCCAGGGCAGAAGGGCCTTGAGGCGGCCCATGCGGGTGGACTCGCCCGCGGCCAGCAGGATGGCCGAGATTCCGCTCATTGACGACGGATCAGGCCGGTACGCCAACCTTCTGGGCTATGCGCTGCAGGTAGCGGTTCTCCATGGTCATGCCCTTGCCGGAGCGGCCCTCGCGGAAGGCCACAATCTCCGCCACGATGCTCATGGCAATCTCCTCCGGCGTCTTGGCGCCGATGTCCAGGCCAACCGGCGCATGCACGGCCTGCAGCCTCTCCAGCGGGATGCCGTTCTTGAGCAGCTCCTCGTAGATGAGGATGGTCTTGCGACGGCTGCCCACCAGGCCAACGTAGCCCGCGGGGCTGCGGACCGCTGCCTCCAGCGCACGGTCGTCCTCGCGATGGCCGCGGGTGGCCACCACAACGGAGCTGTTGGGGCGAATGTCCAGCTGCGTCAGACCCTCGGCGTAGTCCGCCACCACAACGCTGTCCGCATCCGGGAAACGCTCCTTGTTGGCGAACTCCGGCCGGTCGTCCACAACGTGGAGCCGGAGACCCATCATCTTGACTAGCGGAGCCAGGGACTTGCCTATGTGACCGCCGCCGGCCACTATGACCGCGGCAGGCTTGGTGAACCCCTCCAGGAAGACCTGCGCTCCGTCCTGGGTGTTCAGCGTCTTGACACGACCGAAGTCGACGAGCTCGCGGAGGGCCTCGACGGCCTCGGCATCGCGGGCGGGGTCGCCCAGTGAGCCCTTGGCCTCGCCGTCCGCGTCGATGCAGATCTTGTCGCCAACCTGCCCCTTGCCTTTCACGGCCTTCAGCAGAGTGGCCACGCCCACGCTGGGGCTGCCGTCGTATGCGTCCACGATGCTGCTGACCGTGGGCCGAACGGCGTCAGGCTCCAGTACCGGATCGATGAGGAAGTACATTGTGCCGCCGCAGACCAGGCCCTCCCTCGCGGCGATGTCCTCGTTCAGCTCGTAGTCGGTGATCGTCGGGCCGCCGCCTTCCTTCAGGAGCATCTTGGCGGCAAACCAGATGTCACCCTCGACGCAGCCGCCGCCCAGGGTGCCCACGCCGCTGCCGTCCTCCCTCACCAGGAGCTTGGCTCCCGGCTTCTGGGGCGTGGAACCCTTGGTGCCCACAACTGTGGCAATCACAAAGGGCCGACCGTCGCTGAGCAGATTCTGCGCTTCTCTGAAAACATCTTCCATGACAGCACTCCCGGATGAATAGAGATACCTTACGAATTATACCACATCGTAGCGAGGATTGTGCGCGCCGGACTGCCGCGTGGACGGCGCCAGACTGCCGGCCGCCGTATCTGGGCGCGCATGGACGCACCCTGCCGCGTTGGCTACGTCCTGTACGACGAGTCCTTCCGGTCGATTGTCCGCAGAAGCCAGGCCCACTCCAGGGCCACGGGCTCGTTGTCGGACAGGGCAGCTGTCTTCTCAATGGCGGGCACAGGCGCCTGGCGGATGGGTTGGCCAGTCGATTGAGCCAGGACCTGGACCTTGCAGGCCTGCTCAAGCTGCCACATCCGGAGCCATGCCTCAGCGACGGAGCGGCCCACGGTCAGCAGGCCGTGATTGCGCATTATCATCGCATTCTTGTCGCCGAGGTCGGTCACGAGCCGTTCTCGCTCATCGATATCGACGGCTACTCCCTCGAACTCATGGTAGGCAATGCGCTCATGGAATTGGTAGCCATCTTGCTGAAGTGGCAGCAGGCCCGTCGCCATCACCGATACGGCCATTCCGTAGGGCGTATGGGTGTGCATCACGCAGGTCACGTCGTGCCTTGCCGCGTGGACCGCTGAGTGGATGACGTAGCCGGTGACGTTGATACGGTGATCGCCTTCGTCGAGAATGTTCCCGTCCATGTCGATCCTGACCAGGTTGGACGCTGTGACCTCGTCGTACCCGAGACCGTACTCATTGATGAGGAACTGGTCTTCCGTGCCCGGGACACGCGACGTAATGTGGTTGTAGATGAGCGTTGTCATGCCGAAGTGGTCAGTTAGGCGATATGCAGCCGCCAGATCCACGCGAGCTTGCCACTCTGCGGCGGAGTAGTCGTGTTGCTCAGAATTCTTCATCGGTACCTCCCAATCCAGTGATCCTGCGGCGCAACTGGAGGTCGTGCCGTCGTGTTGCGAGTCCCAGCCTCTCCTGCATCGTACAGGCTATGCCCTCATCCGACCAGCAACCGGCTATGTGGCCGCAGCTTGCCTTAGCAAAGTTTACCTACTCGTCGGGGGATCGACTTCATTTGGGAAGTTGCCTCGGCAGAACCTTCCTGTGGCGCACACCTCCGGCCCCTGAGGCGTAGGGCACGGCGCTGAACCTCTGTCGAGGGCGCGTCTTGGCCACCCGTGACCGATGGTGGGCCTTACTTGACTGAACGCAGTACCAAGTTTGAGTTGATGGTGGCACTGTGATCCTTGGCACCGCGACCCTTAAGGGGATTTCGAGCCTCTTCTGGTGGACCAAGTGTACTGTACTGCGAATGTTAGGGGCAGCTAATTCGCCCGCTTGAGATTCCTGAAGACGACAGAATCACCGGAAGAGACCGAACCAGGCTACGCCTGTATGACAGGACGTTTCGTGGGATCACGGTTATCGCACTCGGACTCAGTCATCTGAGAGGATATCGCTCGGCAATGGCCCGATTAGTTCTCTCACATGCTTAAGCATGTCTTCGTCGTCTTTCAGAAGTTGGAGAACCGCCCTTGCGTACTCTTTCTCGTCGTCGAGACCAAGGTGCTTCGAGATATGATCGAGAGCACTGGTCCTCCTAATTGGATATTGTCGTATGATGGCGCCAAGGTCGTTGGCATCAATCAACTCATCTAGCGCCTGGCGCTCTTGTTGCAGTATGCCCGGAGCATCCATATCGATCTGAATTGGTTGGTCTAGGGGGGATGTCTTTGGGTTTGGCAGGTGTTTCAGCATTGCCTCCCGTAGCTTGCGTCCCGCTGCAAGCCTGGCTAGATGATCGGCACTGTTCCTGATTGCGTTTATCGCCGCGGCGCTTGCAGGTTCCAGGCGAGACGAAACATTATCGCCGGCTAGGTTGGTCCGTCTCTTGGCCACTTCCTCTTGGAGCCTCTGATCGAAGTAAATGGACTCGACTGAGTAGACCTCGATCGGGTAGATGCCCTCTTCCCTCAGTTCGCTTACGTCTTCGGCAGTGTTTCGACCGTCGCTATCCACGAGTCCGTAAGCCTTGACGCGGTGCAGTGCACTTGACGCACGGATGCTCTTTACCGCATCTTCTACAGACTTCCGCGTTCCTCGGGGAATGACTGATACACAAGGGGAAATCAAGCTGTAGAGAGGCGTATCTAGGCTGCTTCTTTCCCCCTCCACAAATACCACGGTGCGTCGGGCACCCAAGACATCCGTCTTTAGGTCCTCGTCGATCTCGATCGGTGAGTTTACCAGATCAACGTCCCAGGCCACAGCGGTGCCACCTTGATAAGTGCAACTCCTGACAAGCAATATCTTGGATGCTGGATTGTCGGGAGGCAGCGTCAATTCGTGAGTGGACACTACGAACATGCAGTCGGGCCTCTTGGAAAAGAGGCCATTGAGAAGCGGCGACACTATCGACCTATGCAAATGCTGCTCGGGCTCGTCGATCAGGATTAATGTGTCTGCAGGTACCGTCAGTACCTCCGCGGCCAGCAGCAAAGCGTTACGTTCTCCATCCGACATCTCTGCCGCACTATATGGTTCTATCCCGGCCTTGGTCACGACGATCGTTGCGTTCCTGTCTACTGAGAATTCGAAGGGCAAGTTGGCATTAGTCAACAAACCGCTCAGGGCCACTAATGGATCTTCGTCACGCCCTATCAATTCCTGTCCCCGCGCCTTATCTCCCGCACGGAATGCGTCGGCTATTTCCTGACTCAGCTGGCTTCGCTTGTGGATCAGATCAAATATTGCCATATTCACCCGAACTTCAGGATTGTGATCCATCCATCGAGCGTCAGGTCGGGTGGCCAGGCTTTGCAGATTGGTTTCTTGCTCTTGCTTGTCGGCCGCCGTTAAGTTAGACCCACCAGACTGCAACCACGTCCGACGATGTGGAGGAACCCAGTGTGACTTTGTCCTATGATCAGAATTCAGACGGTGGACAAGGGCTGACTTACCGGTCCCGTTTGCACCGAGCACGTACAGAATCTCGCCGGGAGCCAATTCGATGTTGCAGGGTTCGGTTGGCCCAGGTACTGATATTGATATGGTCATGGCCGTCAACCCTCCGTCGTTAGCGAAATCTCCGTGGATCAGACCTCTACTGACCGGACCCGACTACCAACAGAGGCGTACACCTCTGGGAGAAGACAGCAAGGTCATCTCCATCAGTTTATTTCATACTAGAGAAGTTCCATTAGACTATCAAGCCGTGATCAGGCACTGGGCAGTTGCGAAAGCATGTGCTCGAGAGGTGTCAATGGCAGTAGGCGGTCACCTCTCACTGTGGGCTGGCTTCAAGTCCACTTCCCACGAGTTCCTGAGTAATTCGTGTCTTTTGTGAAGTGCGAATGTTGGCTCACAGTCCGCCAAGCCACATCTCGAAGACGGTTCTATCTACTCTTGCCGTTGGTGGGCCGTCAGGGATTCGAACCCTGGACTCCCGGATTAAAAGTCCGGAGCTCTGCCAGGCTGAGCTAACGGCCCCTCGCCGTATCGCCGATTCTAACCAACGCGCTATCGATTATCAATGGCGCCGGACGCGTCCGGCGATGGGTCTACCGGTATGAACGAAAGCTCGGAGAAGGGCCAGTATCGCACCACCACCTTCCCCACGACGTTGTCTATTGGCACGGGCCCCCAGTGCCTCGAATCGCTGCTGCCGCGCCGGTTGTCGCCCATCACAAAGTAGCTGTTGGGCGGGACCAGCACCGGAGCCAGGTTGTCCAGGCCACTCTCCGCCAGGTACGGCTCATCGATCACTTCACCGTCGATGTATACCGTGCCGCGCTGGATCGAAACGGTCTCGCCCGGCAGACCGATAACTCTCTTCACGAAGTCCCTGGTTGGATCATAAGGATACTGGAATACGATCACCTCCGCGCGCTGGGGGTCATGGAATGGGTACAGCAGGTTGTCCTCCTCCCAGATGTCCCAGAAGGGCACCAGGCGGTCCAGTGCCTCCGCGTCCAGATTGAAGTAGACCAGCTTGTTCACGATCAGCCTGTCCTCGTGAGAAAGGGTCGGCTCCATGCTGGAGAGCTCCACCCGGTAGTTGCGCACCGAGGACTGGAGCAGAAAGAAGATCACGAGAGCCAGCGACACGGTCTCGAGAATGTCCGTTATGAAGTCCCTTATAGCTGAGAGTGACAAGTATGCCTTCCCCCGGGCAGGTCGAAGACCAATTATAGCCCGTATCGCGTCTCGAGTCATCGCGGCCGGCGAGCCCAACCTTCGGCGCGTGCCCGCGGCAGGCCGCGATCGCGCTGCACCGAGCGCGCCTTGTTGCCCCACAGCTGCAGTGCTATAATCCGCAGTTGGACGGAGGAACGGACACCGCGCGAGACCGCCGTACCTCCGCGTCGTCAATCCCCGATAGCTCAGCGGTAGAGCGGGCGGCTGTTAACCGCTAGGTCGTAGGTTCGAATCCTACTCGGGGAGCCAGCCTCAAGTCAGCACTACCTGATATATCTGCGCCTTCCAGTATCCAATTCTCGCTGAGAACCTGCACAGCCGTATACCCGATGCCCCGGTTGGCCGTCCATCTGGTGCTGATCGTGCTACAATTCACTTCGCTCAGTGGCCGGTTCCGCAATGTGCTGCCCCCAGAGGTAGTAGAAAGAGCAGCCCAGGAGGCCTGACGGGGCGCGATGCCAAATATGCTGCAAAGTAGAGTTCTTCCCCTTGGCTGGGTGAGCCGTGACGGCAAGATAATCATCCTGGCCAGGTCTGCGCGAGCTTTTGCCCAGGGTTCCATTGCGGTGCTATTTGCGGTCTACCTGGACCTGCTGGGCTTCACGCTCACGCAGATTGGGGTGTTCTTCAGCTTTGGTGTTGCCGGTGCGGCGCTCTTTTCGTTCTTTGTGTCACTGATGGCTGAGAAAGTGGGCCGGCGCCGCCTGATGGTGGCGCTGACACTGACGACGGCCGCCGCCGGTGTGGTGCTGGTCGTGACTAACGACGTTGCGGTACTGACGGCCTTTGCGTTTCTGGGCACCCTGAGCGGAGTCGGCGGCGGCGGCGGCGCACAGCCGACTCAGCCACTGGAACAGGCGAGCCTGGCCGACGCGGCCCCTGCAGCGCGGCGAACGGACCTGTTTGCGGTGTATGGGATCGCCTCCACCGGGGCGGCCGCCGTCGGCGCGCTGGCGGCGGGACTTCCGGAGGTCTTCCAGAGCCGGTTCGGAGCCAGCGAGCTTGGCGCCTTCAAGGTGATGTTTGTCGCATTTGTTGTGCTTCTGCTTGTCGTGGCGCTGCTCTACAGCCTGCTCTCCTCCGGTGTAGAGGTGCGAGCCGAGGCCAGACGCTGGATGAACCCGCTGGCTCTCCCTTCAAGGCGGATAATATTCACTCTCACGGCGCTGTTCAGCGTTGACAACTTTGCGGGGTCTTTGCTGCTTCAAAGCCTGGTTGCCTACTGGTTCAGCACACGGTTCGGCTTGGAGCTTGGGGCACTGGCCCTTGTGTTCTTCTTTTCCCAGTTACTTTCAGCCATATCTCTGTGGCTGGCCGCCAGGATAGCCGCCAGAATAGGCCTGATAAACACCATGGTGTTCACGCACATACCGGCGAACCTGTTCCTGATAGGGGCCGCATTCGCTCCTTCAGCCACACTCGCCGTGGTTTTCTGGCAGCTTCGCTCCTTCCTGGGCCAGATGGACGTGCCCACCCGCACGTCGTACATAATGGCGGTGGTAGGGCCTGAGGAGCGAGTAGCAATGGCAGGCATTCACACCGTTGGAAGGAGTGTTTCGGGAATCGGTGGGCCAACCGTAGCGACGGCCCTGTGGCAGGCCGTCTCGGCCAGCGCGCCGTTGATTGGCTGTGCAGTGCTGAAGATTGCGTACGATATAGCCCTATTCTTCATGTTCCGCAACCTCAAGCCTCCAGAGGAAGCAGAGAGAGCAGCGGAACGTTCGGCTCGCCGTTCGAGCTAGTCCGCAGTTTGGGATGCCGACACCATATTGAAGACGCCCGCCAAAAAGCGCCAGATGGTCCCAAAGAACTCTTCCCACATGGATCGACCTCCCTCCCTCTATCGTTCCGATGCTGGCGGCTATCTGCCGGACGATAGCTGTGGGTAGCGGCTTCCCCATTCACGGCGCGCAGCCCGCATCGCCTCGGCGTCCACGTGCGATCTACCGGACATGACGTGGTCCCACAGGAAGTCGGCGAACCTGAGCGCGTACACGGAGCGTGAGAACCCGTCCGTCGTGACGGACTCGCCCTCGTGCTCGACGGAGAGGATATAGGTGGGCCTCTCGAACGCCTGCGATACGGTCATGACCACGTTCCTTGGCCTGTAGCCCTTCCAGGTAGTGTCCGAGATCTGCTGCCGGTTGTGCATCTCGGCGTACTGGCGTGCCTCCCGGTAGACCCGGCGCGTCTCGGCGCCGCCCCAAACCTTGAGCACAATGCCCGTCGGCAAGGCGATCCACCACGCCAACCAGATGAAGAACGTGCAGGAAGTCCAGAAGACCTCCCACGGGCTGTCGATCTCGTCCCCGGGAGCAGAAACCGAGATTGCGTAGGCAATGAATGCCACAACCCCTAGCACTCCAAGCGGAATGAGCGAGATCAGAAGCCGATTGCCCCACGTAGACTTTCCTGACATTGCCATCATCCTTCTCGGGTGGCGCCGCGCCTTTCAGCTCCGCAACAGGCTTGGGAGTTGTCCCCGTAGAGGGGCAGCGCCATGCTAGGCCGGATTCCACTCCCCGCAACCGGAGCTCTGGAATCCGGCGTCGGTGGGTGCGATATCCACCAGGTGGCGTGCTTCGCCCAAGTCATTGGTGATGATGTCATCCAGGTCGCCCGTGAACCCTCTCAGGCGCGCCCAGTAGCAAAACTCCCCTCCCGGAGCGGCGTAAGTGCCAGGTGAGACCTCATCACCGACCAGCCAGGTACCATCCGGTATGCTGGTGACGGGCATGATCGCGTGGTCAATGGGCGTCCAGCGTCCGCATCCCGAGCTATTGAAGCCCGCGTCAGATTTAACAATGTGCACGACGTGCCTATAAGCGCCCAGGTCATTGGCGATGATGTCGTCCAGGTCCCCGCCGAAGCCGGCCAGGCGCTCCCAGTAACAGAAGCCGCCTCCCGGCGCAGCGTAGATTCCAGGTTCGAGCTCGGCGCCCACGCGCCATGTGCCCTCACCGAATCCCGGCGCAGGCGTTGCGGTTGGCGTGAGCGTCGCCGTCGGCGCCGACGTGTCGGTGGGCGGCGACGTGGCCGTTGGGGGGAGAGTCGGCACGGCCGTTGGCGTCAGCTCCGGCGTCTCGCTGGGCGCGGGCCCCGGGTTAATGGTTGGCGGAAGAGTCGGCGCCGTTGTGGCGGTGGGCTCGGCCTCGCAGGCGAGCGCCAGGATGAGGGTTGCCAGCAGGAGCAGTAGTATGGCTCTCATAGTCTCCTTCTTTCCATGCGGACGCGGCCTATGACGTGCATGGTGCCGACAAGAGGAGACCTGCGCCTGGGGCTCCTGCCAGCCAGGCCCCCTGCGGGTTAGGGTTCACGGGATCGGACTCGGAGGCTTCCTCCCTTGATGTTGATGCTTCAAGTGCGCCGCCAGTATATCGTCATCGCAAAGCACACTGCAACTCCGCAAATGCAACTTAGACAGCTCCCTGCCTCATCCACTGACCATCCGGGCAAGTCAGTGGCCCGGCAAGGTCTGCCCGCAGCACGAGCCGCTCATGCCCGCTGATCGGGCTCCCGCGCTTGCAGGACCAACATGATCTAAGCATCGAAGTCGTGGACGGCGGCCGCGTCGTAATCCGGGCTCGGGAGCAGTCGGGCCTCCGTCCGCAGTTTGGGGGGCCACTTCTGAAGGACAGCTTGCAGGTCTTGGCAGGCTAGACAAGCCATGACAGGAGCACCCAAAACGACCGTCTCATGGTGCCCTCAATAGACCTGCGGTAGAATCCCATTCATGGACGGCAAGACATGCCTGATCACCGGCGGCAGTGACGGAATCGGGTATGCGGCCGCGCTGGACCTCGCCCGGATGGGTGCGACGGTGCTAATCGCCGGCCGGAATCCCGCCAAGACCGCGGCCTCCACGGCCCGCATCATCGAGGACACCGGCAACCGCTCAGTGCGTTACCTGCTGGCCGACCTGTCGTCGCAGTCCGAGGTGCGCAGGCTTGCGGCTCAGATCAAGGAGGAGGTGCCGAGGCTGGACGTTCTCATGAACAACGCCGGCGCCGTATTTCTCTCCCGTCGCCGGAGCGTTGACGGCGTCGAGATGACATTCGCCCTCAATCACCTTGGCCCATTTCTATTGACCACCCTGCTGCTGGACTTCATGCGGGGCTCTTCGCCGGCCAGGATTGTCAACGTATCGTCCGGCGCCCACTTCTCCGCCCGCAACTTCCGACTGGAAGACCTGCCCATGCTCGAAAGCAGTGGCGGCTATCGCGCATACGCGCGCTCCAAGCTCTGCAACATCCTGTTCACCTACGAGCTGGCGCGACGCCTGGAGGGTTCGGGCCTGACGGTCAACGCCCTGCACCCAGGGCTGGTCCGCACCAACATCGCGCGAAACAACGGACTTCTCGGCCGGGTCGTCAACTTCTTCATCGGTGCCGGCGGTGTCAATGCCGCTAGGGGAGCGAGGACGATGATCTACCTGGCATCCTCGCCCGAAGTCGAGGGCCTCACCGGCAAGTATTTCGTGGACAGCCGCGCCGTGCAGTCTTCCGCCCTGAGCTACGACGCTGGGCTGGCCTCGGGCCTCTGGGAGTTGAGCGAAAGACTGACAGAGCCGGCGGACGGAATGGAGGAAGGCTAGCCGGTCTTCATGTCGGCGCTCCTTCTCACTACCCGGGCAGCGCGAATGCGACGAGTACCGCGTCCGTGCCACGGCCCGTGGCAATCACGACGAATTGCTCCCTGACTCCGTCCGGTAGGTCATCGGGTTGGCGTTGGTCGGAAAGGGCGCGTCCTCGCCGAGGACTCCCACATCGGCAAGCTCATGGAAGCGATCCTTCGGAGCGTTGACGAGCTCTTGTGGGCGAAGTTTGTCGAATTAGCCACGCGCTGCTTCCCCGTCCCGCCTTCGCCGCATGAGGCCACAGGACGGTGAGGCGTGTCATGGCGGAGCTGGAGAACCGTACTTGGCTGGGATATGGCAGTGTCTCAGAGTGTCTTCCCACATCAGTTACCACATCAGGGACTCTTACTATGGTTCGAGTCCAGCTAGGTGGGCCAAAGTGGATGATAGACAGAACCATCTTCGAAATGCGGTTGGGGGCTCTGTGATACTTGGCGCAGCGCTCCTTACGGGACAACTCGACCCACCTAGTGTGGGTATAAGTGGATGGTAGGTGGAACCATCTTCGAGATGTGGCTGGGGGCGCTCTGTGAGCCCATATCACGGGGACTCTTGCGGGGATTCGAGCCACTTCAGGTGGCCTCTAGTATGGCCACTGATACGAATCTTGGGGTAAGGTCAACACGTGCATTTGCTCCAAGGACGCAGAGGGATCAAGATCCTCGAAGCCATAGTATTCTTGATAATGCGGCGAGGGTGTTGCCCAAATCCTTCGCGGCGTCTCCCCAATTGATGTCAAGTAATTGCGCCGTAGCGAGTACCACAGCCATTAGCGTGAGCAACACAACAACCCAGGTCAGTTTGGCAACAGTCTTCTGGAGTCGAACGCTCTCGCTCGCATTAATTATCGCGCCCATTTGCATTAATTGGTCTCGGACGGAAAGGTCCGTATCGTGAAGCCAAACTGCCCGCTCAGCTATCTCACGCCTAAAGACCGCATCCAGTGTTGCGTTGGCTTCGTAAACTTCTGGCATACACGGCGCGAATGTAGCTATGGGCCCGAAGGTCCATAACCGGGACTTCGAGTCTCTGCAGAAGTCCGCCGAAACCGCACCAACGTCAGTCAACGAAGATATGTGGTCTTTCAGTCGTTGCAGATTCTTGACCGGATTATCGCTTTCTCCGATTCTAAACTCAATTGAGTTGCGGATTCCATTTAGATTCTCCGTAAACACGTCCAGCAAAGCCAACGCTGCCCACATACATAGTAGATTTGGCATAGCACTGTTCAAGTAGTATATTCGGGCGAGTTGACCTTTGTGACCGCCATAACTATTGACGCGGTCAGGGAAGTCGTGACCGTTTGCAGACAACGTAGAGTAACGGAGAGGCGACCTACGGCGATGCCTCTGGATAGAAAAGTGCAATCCGGGGATATCAGTGCATCTCCACGCGTCCCAGTCAATGTTCAACCCAAGTAACTGTAGGTAGAGCGGCGCTTGGTGACCATCCACTTCGCGCTTAGGAAAAGGCCTGGCCTTCCGTAGTGTGATGAATTCGCAAACTGGTACATGCCCCCCCAGTAGTCCGGAGGAAAATAGCCCTGGGAAATTGTCCCTGAACCAATTGGTGGATTGGCTCGAGATCTTCGACCGAATTAATCCAATGTCTTCAAGTTTTTGAACTTCAGGTGTAAAGATCGAGAACCCTGTGTCGATTGGCTCGGCAAAGGATTCCCTGTATCTGCGGAGGGTACTATCTAAACCGGAGGAAAACTCTTCGTCGAATACGAAGCAGACAGCGATGCAAACGATTGACGGTGAGACCTGAAAGGTGTGTGCGAGAGCGTATTCGACCGAAGGGGGCAATTCTACCCGGCGAGTCGTACCAAAGAATTTTGAGGGTTCGCCTTTTCGCTCCAAGATCCCTAGATTGATCCATCCTCCCCCATAGCGAGCTCGGTGCAATTCGTTGACCCAGGTTTCCAGGTGTTCGGCGTCGTATTCCCGAATGCCGCTTGTCCGGTTGAAGTGGAGTAGGTTCTTGGCAAGGTTGTCCATGTGCGCAGGCGTGTAGAATTCAACCGCCCAAGCACAGTGCAAGCCAACCGCTTCGTCGTCCGGTGGGGAAGTCTCACAATTTTCTTTCGGGTCCCGTTCCTTATAGAATTCTAGAGCCTCGTATTCATTCAAACGGGGAAGCTTGCCTCCTCTTCCCGACAACGAGGCTTTGAGCCTCATCCATGCCCGGCCAATTTGTTCAGCGGCCATAACTTAAACCGATACCCGGGCGGCAACGAACTCATCGTTGCCAAGCAGCTGAAACACTCTGGCACTAAGCCGGAATCGTTGAGTGATCTCGTGTGTAACTTCGGCGGTCATCAGACTTCTCTATAAGGTGGAATGCGAGTTGAGTGGCTCGCTTCCCGTGGCGCAATAGGCGCGAACTGGGCAGGTGCCACACTTGGGCTTTTGAGCCGTGCAAACCAACGCACCGAGATCCAATAGTGCCTTGTTCCATTCGGCGGTCGCGCCCTTGGGTCCAGCCAACCGGTGCAAGTAGAGCAGTTGGCGCCAAGGTGTAGATGGCCCCCCATCAACCTTTGCGCAATTCTCGTAGTGTTTGTGTCCATCAGGATACTGCGACGTCCAAAGGCGAAACAGAGCTCGGCGGATGCCGAGTCAATTGCGAAACGGGGGCGCATCGACATGTTGGATGTTGGAATTCTGGACGTGAGGGGTGCCAAGTGTCAAGGCTGTCCTCTCCTCATCTGTATCTTCACCTGACGGAACGTATCGGCGTTGACTACAGATCCAGAGCGAATCTCAGCGTCATGGTTCTTGATTCCGTCCAGCTAGGTGGGCACGCCATTCCCGCACCATGTCATGGCAGCGCCTCAGGAAGGGATCAGACCCTCCTGCGGCTGTGTCCAAGGCAGATTGTAGACAAACGCAATCTGCGGCGCGCGCGGTATCGGCATCTCTCCAAAGGGCACGTCGATAATCACCGGAGCCTTTTGCTCCAACGCCAGAGGTATCAGCCTCTCCAGCTCCATTTGGTCGCTTGCTCTCATTCCAACTGCGCCGAACGACTCTGCGAACTTGACGAAGTCAGGGTTATGCAGGTCGGTCCCGTAAGCGCCGCCAAAGGCATCGTCCAGATCGCGGGCGACGTTGCCGTAGGAGTCGTTTCTGAAGATCACGGTCACGACGTTGATGCCGTACTTGAGAGCGGTGGAAAGCTTCGACGCATTGAACATGAACCCTCCGTCTCCCGTCATGCAGAGCACCGGGCGGTCGGGCCTTGCCACCTTGACGCCCAATGCCGTCGGGAACGCGTAGCCAAGGTTGAAGGAGTACCCGGAGTCGATGTACGTCTTCGGGTGATTAACCGGCCAGTGGGTGCGGGCGTAGTAGCCGAACTGCATAACGTCCCAGACTATGAATGCATCGTCCGGAATGCCACTGCGGATGGCCTCCAGCACCGGGTACTGAGGCTCCTTGAGGCCGATGTCGTAGTAGGCTATCAGGTTGCGGGCGGCGCTCACCGCCTCGGCGGGCGATGGCCGCCCTCCGGCCCCTGCCTCCATGAGAATCGGCAGGAGTGCTTCGATGGTAGCCCTGGCGTCGCCGTGCAGGGGAATTGTGTTGGCCTGGAGTCTCGATAGTTCTGTGTCGTCTATGTTGATGTTCACCAGCGTGGAGGTCTCGCCGGCGGGATTGCCCAGCGAGAAACGCGTGCCTATCCCGATTACCACGTCGGCGGACTGCATGACCTCGTAGAGCTGGTTCATCTCCTGTCTCTCTCCCTTGGGACTGAAGCAGGAGCCGTAGGACAGAGGATGACTGTCGGGAATGACACCCTTGCCGCCGCTGGAAGTTACGACAGGTATGTTTGTCGCCTCGGCCAGCTTGACAAGGGCTGCCTCTGCGTCCGACCGCGCCACGCCGCCTCCGGCAAAGATGAGGGGGGTCCCGGATTGAGAGATGACTTCGGCGGCCGCCCGGAGGTCTTCGGAATTGGGCACAATTCGGGAGATACGGGCGGGAGTCCGCAATTGGACTTCCTCTCGCTCCACTCCTGCCTCGGGAGGCATCTCGATCAGTGCGGGACGTGGGCGGCCGGTGCGCATCTGCCTGAACGCTTCGAACACGGCATGAGGCACTTCGCGGGGTCTGGAAGCCCGCTCCTGCCACTTGGTCACCGGGCGAACAGTGTCAGGCTGGTTGGCGATTTCGTGAACGGCTCCGAGATTCCTGCCTATGGCGCCGCGCGGGATCTGGCCCGCGATGAGGAGTACGGGCGCGGAGCGCGAGTAGGCATTGGTCAGGCCGGACGCGGCGTTGTAGAGACCTGCTCCAGGGACCACCAGCGCCACTCCTGGCTTGCCGGACGCGCGGGCATAGCCGTCGGCCATGTAGGTTGCGGCCTGTTCGTGGCGCGTGGTGACCATTCGAATGCCCGGCTCGTCTCGTAGGGCAGCGACAATGCCGTAGATCTGTATGCCGGGAATGCCAAAAACAACGTCAACGCCCTCTCCGACAAGCGACCTGGCGGGGGCTTCCCCTCCGCTCATTTCGGCCATGATTCGCCTTCCTCCAACTGGATTACTTTGTCAGCCTGTGCCCCTAGGTCAGGAGCCGGGAGGCATGGCCCTGAGACACGCCACATCCCCATTGCTCTTCAGGACCGACTACATCGAGTCTGGTGTCCGAACCTGTCGCGTAGCGGTCTCAAGGTTGTGGGATCACCACCGGCAGAGTAAAGGGTTGCAATTCTGGTCGTCGACGGGACTACAGGCCCTCGACCACCACCATGTTGACGTTGGAGGACCTGGAGCGAATGTCGTCGAGCGCCGTGTACTCCGGCGAGTCCAGCCACGTGCGGACTTGCTGTAGGATGTCGAATTCCAGAACTGCGAGGCGCTTGGGCGTCCAGTCACCCAGTATGACCTCCAGCCCGCCACCGCGTGCCACGAACTTGCCGCCGTGAGCCTCAACGGTACTCGTCACCCGCTCCACAAACTGTCCATACAGACTCGCATCCGTTATCTCTACATCGGTTATCACAAATGCTGGCATACTTATGTGCTCCTTTCCAGGTTCAGCACTGTCCAGATTGTTCCAAACATCCCGTTCTGCGGTCATGGCCGGTCAGGGTACAATTGTACCACCCGACTGATATGATTTAAGGATAATAAGGTCCTTCGGTGGACGCCTGACAAGAACATTGCGAAGAAAGCGCAGATCAGGGCCAATTGCACTCTATTGACCTGCCGCAGCCGCCCAGACCTTCTACGACTGGAGAGCCGACGCCGTTTCCAGACCAATGGGAGGTGAAAGTGAGAATCGGGGACGATTCGGGCACACTCATTGACGTAAGGGAGACTCGCGCTGCAAGGACATCGGAAGTGCCTGCCATAACGACAGCGACTTCCGGTTTACTGTCTGAGATGCCTACGGGTCCAGAACGAATCGCAACACGGAGGTTTCTTGAATTCGTCAAGTTCTGGTGGAACTGGCATTGTGGACACCTCCCTACTTAATCTTCGGGTGTCCACCAAATCGGGGCAACTCCAATGCCCGCGTAGGTCTTTGTTCAGTTATCGGCCCAATCTTGACTCCACTGAATGCCCGGTACGTAATCAGTGGAGATAGAGTGGGACAAAGAGTGGCCAGGATCATATGTCTGGACGAGATGCGTACCCATCCCACTCGGGATTGTCCGTCAACTGCCTCACGTTCGACCCGCCGGCGTTCATGACGTATCGAGATGATGGGTCAACCCAGGATTCTATAGTACCAACCTGAATCTCAAGGTGAAGTTCTTGATTTCGTCAAGTCTGGTGGAGCTGGGGGGAGTCGAACCCCCGACCTCCTCAATGCCATTGAGGCGCTCTCCCGACTGAGCCACAGCCCCACGCGAGCCTCAAATATACCAGAGGCCCTTCGCAGGCGCAACCGCGGCCGTCGCCGTGCGCCTCACCCCACGCGGCTCGCCGCTATGTACGCGCCAACTCCAATCGCAAGCAGCGTGAACAGGTCCGGAGCTATGAATCTCAGCACTAGCGGTTCCAGCGTACTGACCGCCAAGATGCTCGCAACCACGTAGCTAGCCACCACGCCGGCCGCGGCAATGTACTGCAGCACCCGCCCGCGCTTGCGATTCGCCGATACGCTTATCCCTTCGCCCGTCAGGAAGCCAATGCCCAGCAGGATCAGCCAGGGCAGGTACGGAATCGAGAACACCCGGAAGAAGAGCAGCCCCCACGCCGCGCCCGTCAATCCTGCAAGCACGACCGCCGCAACCACCGCCTTGGCGATCGTCAGGCCGTCGAGCTGAAAGACAGGCAGTCTCCGCACCTGGGCGCAGTCCGGGCAGCGTGCGCCAACGTCGGACTGCACCAGGCATCGTGGACAGATGAGGGCGCCGCACCTGCTGCATCCCAAGCGGCTCTCCACCCTCGGATGGCGCGCGCAGTAGGTGGTCTCCGGACCGGCCAATGCCCTACGCCTCCGGAGGGCGCCGGTACACCCAGTCCTCGCGGCTGCCTGCGTCCCTGTCGTAGACCAGCCTGTGGAACAACGCCCTCGGCCACGGCTCGTCCTCCGGGCGCTGCTCCCCGTTCGAATGCACGCGCTTGGCTGCCACCAGGATTACAAGTCCCGTGCAAAGCCCGGTGACGTGTGGAGGACTGCCCAGGGCCACGCTCCATGCCGGAGTAAGCAACAGAGCCAGTCCGACCCACAGCGCGGAACTGCGAGTGATGAGCCACCCGACCAGCGCCACCAGAATCGCCGCAAGCAGCTCTTGCCATGCCAGCACCAGCATCACGCCCATGACCACGGTCACGCCTCTGCCGCCCGTGAAGCCCAGGTAGGCCGACCAGTTGTGACCGGCTACGGCGGCAAATCCAACCGCTACCGCGATCCAGGGGCCTGTGCCAAACTCCCACGCAAGGTAGGCAGGCAACGACCCCTTCACCAGTACGTCGAATACGCCGACCGCCAGCCCGATCCCCTTTCCGACCTGGACCCACACGTTCGACGCGCCAGCGTTGCCGCTGCCGAACTGCCGGATGTCGATCCTTCGCGAAGCGCGGCCGACCAAGTATGCCATGGGAATGGAGCCAACCAGATATGCCACCAGGACCAGCGCGGCGTCCGTCATCATGTCTTCAACCTGGGCGACAGCGCTGGCGCGGCCGCGTCACGCGCACTCCAGTCCCCGCGAGCGGGAAGATTGGCCCGGTCTGCCGTGACTGGACGCACGTCCCCGTCGTTCGTGACACAACCGGCACAGCCTCACGACCTCGACGCCGACACCTCGGCGGCCAGCGCTCGCAGCCGGTCAACAGTCTCGAGCGGCGGCCCCGATGTCCCCGGCTCCTCCTCGCCAGGCGTGCCGAACGCGTGGTAGTCGCTGCCGCCGCAGGGAAGCAGGCCGTACCGGGCGGCCATGGCCCCAAACGCCTGCACCTCCGCCGGCGTGTACTCCTTGTAGTGCACTTCCAGGCCAGCCAGGCCGGCCTCCGCAAGCTCCGGCAGCAGGGATTCCACGTCATCGACAACGTGAGGATGCGCAAGGACCGGAACGCCACCCACGCCCAGGATATACTCGACCGCCTCTGCAGGAGTCATCTTATCCCTCTCTGCGTAGGCAGGGCCGTTGCGCCCTATGTAGTGGGTGAACGCCTCCTGCGGATAGCTGATGTAGCCCTTCTCAACCATCGCCTGCGCAATGTGGGGACGACCGACGGCGCCCTGTGCCAACTCGCATACGCGCTCCCAGTCAACCGGAAGGCCGAGCGCGGCGAGCTTGTCCACCATCTCCCGCGCCCGGTCCACGCGGCCGTCGCGGAAGCTCCGCAGCGTCTCCTGGAAGGCAGCGTCCTCGTACCGGATGAAGTAGCCAAGCACGTGGATCTCGTTGCCGGGAATGTCCGTGCTGAGCTCCACGCCCGGGATGATGGTCAGCTGAGGGAATCGGGAGGCCGCCTCCAAGGCCTCAGGGAGGCCCTCCGTCGAGTCGTGATCGGTAATCGCGGCCACGACAATGCCTCTGGCCACGACAAGCTCCACCAACTGCGTGGGCGTGAGGCGGCCGTCGGAGCATGTGGTATGCAGGTGCAGATCGACTTCCGCCACGGCTACCCCACTTCCCTGTCAACGCGTGCGATCGCCGTCGCCCTGCCCGTCTCCTCGTCGATGTCCACCAGCACCGAGTTGAACCGTACCGCCCCTGCGGCGACCGTCAGGCGGTGCGGCATCTGGTGCAGGAAACGCTCCAGGGCATCCTGAATGTTGCTGCCGATGACGGACTGGCGCGGGCCCACCATGCCAAGGTCGCTCACGAAGGCCGTGCCGTTTGAGAGCAGCCTAGTGTCCACGGTGCCCACGTGGGTATGAGTCCCCACCACGGCGGTGGCCCTGCCGTCCAGGTACCAGCCCATCGCGGCCTTCTCAGAGGTGGTCTCGGCGTGGAAGTCCACCAGCACCACGCGACGTCTCGCGCCGAGAGTGCCCATGAAGTCGTCCATTGCTCGGAACGGGCAGTCGTAGTTGCCCACGAACACGCGGCCGATGAGGCTCACAATCACAACGCCGTTCACCTCCACGCTGCCTCTGCCGGGGGCGGTTGGCGGGTAGTTGAGCGGCCTAAGGATGGGCAGATCGGAGTCCAGGTGAGGTATGATCTCTCGCTGGTCCCAGATGTGGTTGCCGGACGTGATCGCGTCCACGCCTGAATCGAAGAGCTCGTGAGCGGTGTCCAGAGTGAGGCCGAAACCCGCGGCAGCGTTCTCGCCGTTGGCCACCACCAAGTCAATGGCGAACTCATCCCGGAGGCCGGGAAGCAGAGCCTGCACGGCCCGCCTTCCCGGCCTGCCGATAACGTCGCCGATCATCAATGCACGCAAGCAACCACCCCCCGGCGGGCCTTCGAGCGGCCATACCGCCGTGGCGAAGTGGGCGTACGCTCCACGGCCGAGTTGCGGCTGGAGAAACGTACCCTAGCGGGCGACCTCCACCGCGCGAGTCTCACGTATCACCGTCACTTTGATGAGGCCGGGATAGACCAGAGTGTCCTCTATCTTCTTCACCACGTCCCTGGCCAGCTTGGAAGCCATCACGTCGTCTATCTCCGCGGACTTGACCAGGACTCTAACCTCGCGGCCGGCCTGGATTGCGTAGCTCTTCTCCACGCCCGGGAAGCTCTGCGCAACCTTCTCCAGCTCCTCCAGCCTCTTGGCGTAGTGCTCGAGCGTGTCCCGGCGAGAGCCGGGGCGGGCGGCGCTGATGGCATCCGCAGCGGCTACGATGAACGCCTCCACGGAGCCGCGCTCCTCGTCGTGGTGCTCCATGATGGCGCGCTCCACCTCGTGCGGTATTCCAAACCTGCGGGCCACCTCCGCGCCGATCTCGGCGTGCGGGCCCTCCACCTCGTGGGTGAGGGCCTTGCCGATGTCGTGCAGCAGCCCGCCGAGCTTGGCAACCTCGATGTTGGCGCCTATCTCCGCGGCCAGCATGGCCGACAGCTGCGACACCTGCACGCTATGCTGCAGGATGTTCTCTCCGTAGCTGAAGCGGTACTTGAGACGTCCCAGCAGCTTCACCAGCTCAGGGTTCATGCCACGCGCCTTCGCTTCGAAGACAGCCCGCTCCCCCTCCTCGCGAATGTTCTCCTCCACCTCCAGGCGGGTCTTCTCCACCACCTCCTCTATGCGTGCGGGGTGGATCCTGCCGTCCGAGATGAGCTTGGTGATGGCCTGCCTGGCAATCTCCCGCCGGACCGGGTCGAAACACGAGATGGTCACGGCCTCTGGCGTGTCGTCGATAATGAGATCGACACCCGTAGCGGCCTCGATGGCGCGGATGTTCCGGCCCTCCCGCCCAATCAGGCGACCCTTCATGTCGTCGTTGGGCAGGCCGATGACCTTAACCGAGTTCTCGGACACCACGTCCGAGGCGAGGCGATGGATGGCAAGCGTGATTACCTTGCGGGCGTTCTGGTCGGCATCGTCCTTGGCCAGCTGCTCTACGTCCCTGTATCGACGCGCCACGTCGTACTGGATCTCCTCCTCAGCCTTTCGCATGAGAAGATCCCTGGCATCGTTGACTGAGAGGGAGGCTAGGTTCTCCAGAATCTCGGTCTCCTGCCGCTTCATGTCCGCCAGCCTGGCATGCTCCTCCTCAAGCCGCTTCTCGTCTGCCGCCTGGCTCCGTTCCCTCTCATCCAGGTTGTCCGAGCGCCGCTCCAGGTTCTCTTCCCGGTTGCTCAACCTTCGTTCCTGGCGCTGCAGCTCCGACCGCCGCTCCCGCAGGTCCGCCTCCGCCTCTGTGCGAAGGGTAAGGGCCTCCTCCTTGGCTTCAAGGACGGCCCTCTTTCGCTCCTCCTCCGCCTCCTCTACTATGCGGGACGCCTCTGCAACGGCATTACTGGTTGACTTGCCCAGAATGACGGCTCTCAAGACGAAACCGGCTGCTCCACCTGTCCCCAGGGCTGCCAGGACGGCCAGGACAATGATCAATGCATCCATTGTCCCAAACCCTCCTTTCCGACCGGGCCGCCAAGGCCCGGAAATATCCATACCCCCACGATTGGGGGTCTTGGTCGATATTAATCGCAGACAGGGAGGGTGTCAAGGTGACGAATGGCCTCACGGACGTGCGTTGGGCCCGCGCTCAGAGCCGTTCGCGTGGGCTGCCGTTGGCCCTGCGAGATGCCGTATAATCGGCGCATGTCTCCTCCCGGATCCAACGACCGCAGGGCAGGCGACGCCTTGCACGCCGGACACACCACCGCCGAGTACCGCGATATCCTGGCGAGCGCGCCGCGCGTAGTGGTGGTGGGCTGCACCGGTTCAGGCAAGACCTCGGTTGCTCGTAGCCTTGCCCGGCTGCTCGACGCCCCACACGTCGAGCTTGACGCCCTCAACTGGGAACCCGACTGGACCGCCGCTGAGACGGACGTCTTCCGGCAGCGGGTGCGCGATGCGCTGACAGGCGAAGCCTGGGTGGTCGACGGCAACTACTCCGCAGTACGCGACCTGGTCTGGCCTCGAGCGGCCATGCTTGTGTGGCTGAACCTGCCCTATCGAGTTGTCTCGTGGCGCCTCCTGTGGCGCACACTGAAGCGTGTGTTTACGCGAGAGGAGCTTTGGAACGGGAACCGGGAGGCATTCAGGACGCAGTTTCTGAGCACGGACTCGCTGTTCAGATGGCAGGCAGGCACCTTTCGCAGGCTTCGCGTCAGCATACCGCAATCCCTGGAGCAGCCGGAGCACGCGCACCTGGAGGTGGTGGTGTTGAGGTCGGGGGGTGAGGTGCGCGAGTGGCTGGCGGCGCTCGGCGACGCCCTGCGGCAGGAGTAGGCGCCTCTCTTCTCCCGTGCTGCCGGAAGTTTCGCCGCGGGCACGCTGCGAGGCTGTCGTGGTACACTATAGCCTTGCCCAATTTGCCAACCCAAGTTAGCTAGAGGAGGAAACCGTGGAATCCGGAATTGGAAACGAACAAGCAGCCCTGGACTACACCCTGAAGTACAACCCGCCAATGGACCACGAGGCGGCTGAGCGCAACCTGAAGCACGTAAAGACCATCCTGGACGGCCTTGGAGTGGCCTTCATGCTGGGCTCCGGCTCCTGCCTGGGAGCTACGAGGGACGGCGCCTTCATCCCTTGGGACGACGACATTGACCTGCTGACCGTCCTTGGCGTCAACGGCATGACCGACGAATCCATCGATACGACCGTCGATGCGTTCCAGGAGGGCGGCTATCACGTAATGAGGCAGGACGGTTTGGACTCAATTGTGCTTATGACAATGAAGGACAGCGTGAGGCTGAGCCTGGAGTGGCTGCGCATTCGGGGCGAGAACGTCTTCTCATACCCCGGAGTCCTCCTGCCTTCCGTCATGTTCACAGAGCCCAAGCAGATCGAATTCCTGGGCGAGCGGTTCAACGTTCCCAACCCGCCGGAGGAGTACCTTGCCCTGAAGTACGGCCCGGAGTGGAAGACCCCGAGGCGTTCCGGGGAGTACGAGCGGGACGTGGTTGTGAAGATTCCGGGCGCCGAAATCGAGGGCAGCCCGTGTTGGATCAGGGTCCTGGACGGTGACGGCAACCCCGTGCCGGACGCGGAGGTGACGCTTGTCGGTGGGGCAACGTCACGCACGGACGCGCAGGGATACGCCGAGGTGATCGTGCCGGGGACGTACTGGTTCGCGCTCGTCGTGAGGTTCCCGGGCCACGAGGAAGTGCTGTACATGGAGGAGCTGGAGCCGGGGGGGCGTTTCGTGTACAGGGCCGGCTCGATGGCCGCGGCGAGGAGCGAGGCCGGCGGCGAGACTGGCACGATAGGCAACGTGATGACGCGGGAGGAGTAGGGGGGGTGAGGCAGCAGCGCGGGCTGGGCTCCCCGCACCGACCCCAATATGCTCGACGCCGCCCAATGCTAGTGCCCCGACGCCGTATTGACGCCGGGGCACTAGAGGCCACGATTGGCCTCGGTGCCCGAGGCCAATCGCTTAACAGGCGTACACGGATGCTGCTAGCTTGTCTCGTCCCTAGATCGCTGGCAGTGACTTAGTTTGGAAGACTCTTGCAGGCTATGCCGTCCCTGTGCTGGAGTATGGAACCCTTCATGGGTTAGCCGAACTCACGCATTGCAACGAACGATCACCTTGGTTCCATGATTCTAATGTCGGCGAGAAATAGAGCGTTGACCCGGGGCATACTGTAGAGTCTGCTTCGAACCTTGCGGTTCCGGGATACGCTATATCATCCGGGTATCTCTTGACATGCAGCACCACGTAAGAACCAGGTGTGTCGCAATCTGTCGGAAGTCCCTCACCACTAAGACAATCACCAACCTCAATGGTGTTCCAATATGCGGACTGGTCGTTCGACTGCAGGAAGGCAAATAGGCTAGCGCCTACCATAGTCGCTGCCATTACCAGGCCGAGAGCACGCCAGAAGTTGCTTGCGTTAGCCAAACCAGTGAGAATCTTTATGCCGCCCCAGATCATTGCCCCCCAAGTTATCAAGTAAGTGCCACCAGGAGCTGCGGCTATGTAACTACCTACAGTGATAGCTCCTGCAACGGCAAGAATAACGATTCCCCAAATGATGCTATTGTGTGCACCGTTCCGGCGCTGCGTTCTCCGTATTCTGTCGATCTCGTCCACGAAGCTCACGGCTTCATGGTACTGCACTCCACCCCTTGCGAGTCTATCGACTAGAGACTCCTTTGAAGTCCCTGATTCCAATTGTTCCGCAACGAATGAGGCCAATTGGGTCACTTGCTCGTCGGTGAATTCTGGCGGGCCGGTCTCTGTCATTTTCCACCTCCCATCCTTCACCATCTATCATCGATATCATCTGTCGCATTTAGACGACAGCGGCGGGATGGTCTCACAAACAGGCTCCCGTGCCAGGTAGTCCTCGTACCACGTTGAAGCCCCCGCAATTTCGGTGTCTACGTACAAGCCTGTCGCAGGACCGAAACGACCGCTTTCAATACCTCCCATGTCTATATCGACGGCCTGCAACCATCCGTTCACCCAGAGCGTTGCGTTGCGCCCCTTTACAATCAGCTCAACAGTATTCGACTGGCCAAGGTTGGCATTCAGTCGAGAGTATGTGGTACCGCTTCCAAGATCGATGAATTCCCCCGTGGAAGACACATAGCGGCCTATCGCCCAAGTTCCACGGCTGTGAATGACAACGCGCACGTTGCCGGCCTCGCTATCTCGAATTACAAAGCCATACGACCACTCCGTGCCCACAACACCTGGAGAGTATGGATTGTGGAACCTAACCGACAGGTGAATGTCCGCGACATCAAAATCCGACACGACCCAAACAACCTGGTCGCCAGTTGGGTCATGCTTCAGCTCACCGCTCAGAGGACCGAATGGCAGCACCCATGGAGCCAGCGTAGCCGTTGGGCGCACTGTAGGCATGGGGGTTGGCGTTGCTATAGGCCTTGGCGTAGCTGTGGGCCTAGCCCTCGGCGTAGCCGTCGGAGCAGTAGTCGCTGTAGCCCTCGGCCTAGCTGTCGGCGTAGCCGTCGGAGCAGTAGTCGCTGTAGCCCTCGGCCTAGCTGTCGGCGTAGGACGGGTTGTGTCAGGATTCCCAACCCAGGCACTCACCGTTGGGCCGTACACTGCAAAGCCTAAGTTATCCAGCGGCCTGCCGTCCGGCGTCTCTTCGTATTTGTACGTGTTAATGCCCAGCACCTGGCCATCCACGGAGAGCATTGGACCACCGCTATTGCCGGGGTTGATAGCAGCATCGGTCTGGATGACATTGCTGTTCATGTGCGTTGCGTAGCGTACAGCGGAGATTATACCCGTGGTTGCTGTGGCTTCACCAGTGATCGCGTAAGAGTGCGGATAACCCATGTTGATCACCTGTTTGCCCGCAATAATGTCTGACTCATCCCCAAATGACAGTGCAGTAAAGCGGTCGCAACAAATGGAGACAAGGGCCAGGTCAATCATCGCTGCCGACTTCACCACACGGCCGGTGAAACGTTCTTGGTCGTTGACAATGACCGTCACGCTGGAGAAACCCGCGATGACATGGTGATTCGTAACCAGATACCCTGTGTCATTCTCCGCCTTGATGATGACGCCGGAGCCACGCCCTTCGGGAGTATCTATGAGCACAACCGCCGGGCGCACCCTCGTAATCATGTCGCTCAGTTCTCCCAAGGCCTTTATCCCGTCGATTGCGGGCGTGGGCATCGCGGTGGGAGTGGGAGTACGGGTAGGAGTCGGTCGAGATGTACTAGTCGGATAGGGAGTTGGGGTCGAATATGGCGTGGAGGTGGGGTAGGGAGTGGGCGTTGGGACCGGAGTTAGAGATGGCACAGGCGTCGGCGTCAGGATCTCCGTCGGCGATGCGTCCGGTTGGACTGGCGCGTTATTGACCGTGACGCAACCGAGAGCGGATAGTACGACGATGATAAGACTGACGCATCGCAACAAGAACATGGGGTGCCTCCTCCCCAATTCTCGCGCATCTGCTTGCCCAGCGCCACCGCGTCCAGATGCGCGTCTCAGTGTTCTAGGCTGTTCACGACGTTCGCGCGCCGCGCCCGCCATTTCGCCGCGCGGGTATTGCCATAATTCGTACCGTGATATAGGATATAGGGTGAGAATCCAACAAGAGGTAGAAGAGTTCATGGACGAATTGGATAAGAAGATTGTCGGAATACTCCAGCAAGACGGCAGGGCTTCCAACGCCAAGATCGCCCGCCAGTTGGGCGTCAGCGAGGGCACCATCCGTCGCCGCCTCAAGCGGCTGATAGAAGAGGAAGCCATCCAGGTGATGGCGCTTCCTGAGCCCAACAAGCTGGGCTTCAACACGGAGGCCATAGTCGGCCTGCAGGTGGACCCCAGCAAGATCGAGTACGTGGCCGCGGAGCTGTCCCAGGCTCCTGAGGCCCTGAACGTTGCCGTGACCACCGGCGCCTTTGACCTCTTCGCATGGGTGGCGCTGCCCTCGCCGGAGGAGCTCCAGAAATTCCTGCTTGGCAAGGTAGGAAGAATCGACGGAATCCGGCGCAGCGAGACCTTCGTGACCATGTCCGTAAAGAAGCGGGCCTTCACGAGGCTTTCGTAAGCTCGACATGCCGGACCTGATCCGGAGAGCCGCGCTGTGCTAGGCATCGCCTTCGGCCTCTTGGCCGCCACGTGCTGGGGCTTTAGCGCCATTCTGGTGCGGCTGGGACTGCAGCACATCCGCCCGACCACTGGCACGTGGCTATCGCTGCTTCCCGGCACCGTCCTGGTGATGGCGCTGGCGCTGGTGTTCAACCCGGACGTGTTCCCCACACTGACGGCAGTTGCATTCCTGTGGTTTGCGCTCAGCGGGCTGTTCAACTTTGCGCTCGGCCGCTTCTTCAACGCCGTGAGCATCCAGATGGCGGGCGTGGCCCGCGCCACGCCGCTGTTCAGCACTGCGCCCCTCTTCGCCACCATACTGGCCGTCATATTCCTGGGCGAGTCCGTCACGCCGTGGATCATCGTGGGCACCGTGACCATCGTTTGCGGCATAGCGCTGATTACGAGCGAGCAGGTGCGATGAAGGCAATCCAGTCGAGAATCCGCGGAAGCGGCCGCCTGTGGCTCGGCTACGGCTTTGCGATGGGCGCCGCCCTGTCCTACGGGGCATCACAGACGGTTGGAAAGCACGTAACCACCGAGTACGCGCCTCCGCTCGTGGGTACCGCCTTTGCGCTGCTGTTCGGGCTGGCGTTCGTATCCGTGATGTTCCACCGGCACATACCCACGGATCTTCGCGGCAGCCGGAAACAGGGCTTCCTGTGGTTCGGCCTGTCCGGCATCGCCTCGGCGGCCGGCGTTACGCTTCTCTACTTCGCGCTGAGCAAGGCCCCTGTGGTGGTTGTCTCGCCGGTTGTGGCAATCAACCCGCTGATTACACTAACGCTGGCGCATATCTTTCTCCAGCGGCTTGAGCGCATCACCAAGCGGACTATACTGGGCACGCTGCTGGTGGTGCTGGGCGTGGTGATCATCACGCTGAGCCGCAGCGGTTCATAGGAGGCGGGCCATGTCCGTCGTAGCGGTTTTCCTGCTGCTCCTTGCCCTGCTGTTCTTCCTTGGGATAGGCGGCGTCTACCTAGCGCTGCTCGGCATAGCCAGGCTGTCGGAGCGCAGGAAGCGCGGGAGCAACGGCAGCTAGGCAGAAGCACTTCGCATTCACCTGGAACGCAGGCCTCTAGAGCCTTCAGGCTGCGAGCTGCCGTCTGACCCCGAGGCCCGCGTCGCTGCGGCTCTCTCGCATGGCTCCGCGATCCAGAATCAAGACCAGGCACTTCGGACCGCCGCCCGCCTTGAGAAACTCGCTGACGTCCACCTCGTGGACCTCGAATCCCCTGGCTCGCAGCTCCGCCCCGGCCACAGGGCAGTTCTCGTTCATCACCACGTGGCGGTCTATAACGACGGAATTGCAGGCGAAGCGGCGGGCCTCCTGCTCCGGAACCGGAATCGCATCGGCAAAGCGGTCTTCAATCAGGGCGCGGCCGACCGCCGTGAACGCCCCCGGATAGTAGAGGATGGTGCTGTCGTTGAGTGGACACGCGCAGGTGTCGAGGTGGTAGAACCAGGGGTCGGCGAGCTCCAGCGCCAATACCTCCTTCTGCAGCAGCCGGCCTGCGCATTCCACCGCCTCACGGTCGGACCGAAATCCGTAGCCCGCCAGGACCAGATCACCGGCCGCGAGCAGGTCGCCTTCCCCCTCAAAGCGCAACTCCGGCGACAGCCGGACTACCCTGTAGCCCTTCGACTCAAACCACGCCTGCCAGTGTCCCTCTTCCCGCGCCCTCTGGGCATGACGGAAGCTGGAGGCTATGAAGGTGTTGCCCGCGAGCAGCCCAGCGTTGGCCGTGAAAACGCAGTCCGGAAGCCCGGCTACAGGGACGACGAATTCCACCTTCGCTCCGACTTCGCCGGCCAGCACGCGGTACAGGGCGCGCCACTGCTTCAATGCCACTTTGCGGTCAACCCTGTCTCGCGTGTTCATCCAGGGGTTGATCTCATACCTGACGTCGAAATGGTACGGAGGGCACATGAGAATGCGACTCGTATCACCCCGAAGCGCTGCTAGTATCCTCGCGAACTTTCCGGTCTTCATTTCAGCCCCACTCAATCTTCACTCCAGGTTCCCCGCCGCTCCGGCCGGCGAGGTGCATCCAGGCTGCTTCTAGTCGAGGTCCGCCTTCAGGCCCTGCGCCAGCTTGATGTCCTCCGCGTGGTTGACCGTCCAGGAAACCTTGTGGCTCACGGCCTCAAGCAGGCCCGCGGCCGAGGGCATCCCGGTGCCGCTCTTCTTCAGCCCGCCAAAGGGCAGATGCACTTCAGCGCCGATGGTCGGCAGGTTAACGTACCCGACGCCGAAGTCGCACCCCTCGCGGGCTGCGCGTATGGTCCGGTAGTCCCGGCTGCACACGGAGAGCGCGAATCCGTACTCGGAGTCGTTGTATATGCGGACTGCCTCCTCCAAGTCGTCGAAGGGTACGATCCCCACGTGCGGCCCGAAGACCTCTTCTCTCAGCACCCTGGCCTCCGGGTTGTGCTCCATTGTGTAGACGAAGGGTCCGACGAAGTACCCGCTGGTGTACTCCCCTTCCGTGAGCCGTCCGCCACCCAGGTGCACCTTGGCTCCCTCCTCGGCCGCCAGCCTGCAGTAGTACTCGAACTTCTCGACCGCGGCCTCGCTCACCAGCGGGCCCATGAACGTGGCCTCGTCCAGTGGATCGCCCACCCGAATCTTCCGCGCCCGCTCCACGAAGGCGTCGACAAAGCGATCGAAGATGCCCCGCTGCACCAGGATGCGCTCCGCGGAGACGCACCGCTGGCCGGTGGTGCGGAAGGCCGAGATGACGGCGGCGTTTACGGCCAGGTCGAAGTCGGCGTCATCGAAGATGATCACGGCGTTCTTGCCGCCCATCTCGCACACGCAGAACTTGCGATAGTCCCTCGCGCAGGCCTCCCTGATCATCGAGCCGACCTGGGCGGAGCCAGTGAATAGCACCACGTCCACGTCGGGGTGGGTCGCAAGGGGCCAGCCAGCCTCCTCGCCGTATCCCTGCACCAGGTTCAGGACTCCCGGAGGAAGCCCCACCTCATCGAAGTACTCGGCGATGCGCTGCCCCATGAGAGGAGTCTCCTCGGCGGGCTTGAACACCACCGTGTTGCCCTCGACGAGCGACGGGCAGATCAGCCACAGGGGTATGGCGAACGGGAAGTTCCAGGGCGCGATCGCCGCAACCACTCCCTTGGGCTTCCGGTGGACGAAGACGTCCTTCTCCGGTATCTCCGATGCCAGCACGTCGCCCCACTCCATGCGCGCCCTGCCAAACCAGTACTGAGCGGCGTGAATGCCCTCCACTATGTCTGCGCGGGCCTCCGCGATGCACTTGCTGGACTCCCTGCTCAGCAGCTGTGCCAGCTCCTCCTGGTCCCGCTTCACCAGCTGGACAAAGGCGTCCAGGTACTCCGCCCGGCGAATGCGCGACTCCCTCTTCCAGCCCGGGAAGGCGGCACGGGCTGCGGCCACTGCGTCCTCAACCTCCTGCAACCCCGACCGTGGGAAGACCCCGAGAAGCTCACCCGTGCACGCCGGGTTCCTGTCCTCAAAGGTCTCCCCGGCCGCCGCCGCCCATGTGCCGCCGGTGTAGTTCATGCCCTTGGTGGTTGTAGTCAGCATTTCCGCCCCCTTTCCCTGCGAAGACGTTGCTTTCCCTTCGCTTGGACCGTTGAACTCCCCGTTCAATTGAATTGTACCCCTGCGTTGAGGAATCCGTCAAAATGGTGACGAATATCACAAGGAGTCACGGCTCGCTGGGTTGAGAAGCGCGTGTTTGCGTGAAGCGAATCACGAAGTCGTGAATTGTGTCACGCGCTGCGAGGGTGGGGCAATGGCTCCCGAGAACCCGGAAGATAGGACCCTGCGAAGACAGGGTGGCGTTGGGATAGAGTGTTGTTGACTCAACAAATCCGAAGCCGGCCAACCGGCCCTTTGCCAGGCTTGTTGAGCGACGGGGGCGCGGCGAAGACTGGAGGAGGGAGAACCCCCCGCACTTTCATGTACAATCTAAGGTATGAGAATCGTTAGCCTCCTGGTAATGCTCCTAGCGGCCCTGCTAATCGCTTGTTCGAGCGAAAGCGAGGTGCCGACGACCCACCCAACGCCTGACCTAGAGGCAACTGTACAGGCGGCGGTGGCTGCCGCGCTCCCCACAGAGATTCCCACTCCGACTCCCAACCTGCAAGCTACCGTACAGGCCGCCGTCGCTGCAGCGCTGCCAACTGCGAGGCCAACTCCGACACCAAACATAGAGGCCACCGTTGAAGCCCGAATGAATGCGCTGCCGCGTCCCACACCAACCCCTGCACCAACTTGGACGGCCTTCCCTACCTGGACTCCCGAACCCACTTGGACTGCGGTCCCGCCTGCCACCTCCACACCCACGCCAACGCGCACTCCTACACCGGCCCCCACACCGACGCCAACTGCGCAACCCAGCCCTGCACTGAGCGAGATGATTGGGCGGATCCGACCTTCAGTGGTAAGGATCTCTGGGAATAACTCAGTGGGAACCGGCGTGATATTTGAAGTAGATCAGCAAACGGCATACATACTCACCAACTACCACGTGGTTGAGAACAACGCGCGTCTCCGGGTTACGGTTGAGGATACTCACGCCTACGACGCTACAGTGGTGGGGTTCAACGCTGTCCGCGATTTAGCAATAGTAGGCATTTGCTGTGGCAGTTTCACCGCCCTCACCTTGGGAGATGCCCCTGCCTTGGACGTTGGCAACGAGGTTGTAGCCATCGGCTACGCTTTGGGAATTGAGGGACCAGCGACCGTCACCAGAGGAATAATCTCTGCGGTTCGCTTCAGTAGCGGACTTGATGCTGAAGTAATTCAAACTGATGCACCCATTAATCCCGGCAACAGCGGAGGCCCGTTGCTGTCCTTAGACGGCGAAGTGCTGGGAATAAACACATTCAAGGCTGCAGAACTAGGAGTGGAGGGATTGGGATTCGCCATATCTGTGGTGACCGTGCAGCAGACTCTCCCGGCGCTACGCTCCGGTCAGACCCTGCCCACTCCGCTCCCCACGGCTGGCCCAGCGGCCACTCCCACAGCACGTCCGGCAGGCATGGGCGACTGGGGGCCGTCAAGCGGTGAGTTACCTCACAACCCTAATGACGGTCTCATTAAGACTGCGTACGCAGACGTTTCGATTGCAGATATGGTTGTGGAGGCTACGTTCGTCAACCCGTACTCGGCAAGCACTGCATCTTGGGACTACGGCTTCATACTGCGCCGCAACCAAGACGAACCCTTCCTGCAGTTTGTAGTTTCGGGGAATCGAAGTGGGGAGGTGTTGAAGGGAGTGAATGCCCCCTACGACCGACTGGACTTGGGAACGGTTAATGGACTTCGAACTGGAGCCGGAGAAAGAAACCACTTGATGGCGGTTGTCATCGGGGAGCGGGGCTGGTTCTTTGTCAACGGCGACTTCATTGCTGAGGTTGATTTGGGTAATGTGATGCATTATGGCGACGTTGCAGTAATTACAGGGGCGTACACAGGCGACGAGGTTGCGGGTGCGGAAACACGCTTCGAGGGCTTCACTGGGCGTGAGTTGAGGAGGGAGTACGGCCCCACACTTGGCCAACTAGAGGAAAGAGACGACGGGGTGATCAATCACCATTGGAGTCAGGTTTGGGCTAGAGACTTTGTTGCGGAGGCCGAGTTCGACAACCCAGAGGGCGGAGACTGGAGTTACGGGTTCATTGTGCGTAACCCAGAATTCGACCGACTAGAAGTGATTGGCATTACCGATGAAAGTTGGTGGTTCCACAAGACACACGATGTCGGAGACGACAAGTATACTGAAATAGCCTCGGGGTATTTGACAGGTTCCGGGTGGTCTGGCGGCAGCAATCGCCTTCTGGTGATGGCCGTGGGAGAAAGGGGCTGGTTCTTTGTCAATGGGCAACTGGTAGCCACGCTCAACCTTAGCCACAATCTGGACAGTGGGAACATTTATGTGATGGGCGACTTCTTCATTAATGACAGAGGCGAGCCAGAGTTCCGGGATTTCAATGTCTGGGCGCCGCGACGCGGGCAAGGAGAGTAGGCACTTAGTGGCTAAACCCCCCGCTACCCCTGCCGATACCTGTTCACTATTGGCAGGCGCCAGTCGCGCCCGAACGCGCGCGGCGTGATCTTGATCCCGGGCGGCGACTGCCGGCGCTTGTACTCGTTGCGGTCCACCATCGCAATCACGCGGCCAACCGTCCCCGCCTCGAAGCCCATCTCCACGATGTCCGCGTAGCTGCGGTCCTGCTCCACGTACGCTTCCAGTATCCGGTCCAGCAGGTCGTAGGGCGGTAGCGTGTCCTGGTCGGTCTGGTCGGGCTTCAGCTCCGCGCTGGGCGGCTTGTCCAGCACGCTGTCCGGTATCACGTTCGGGGGCGAGCCGTGCTCATTGCGGTACCGGGCCAGCCTGTACACCAGCGTCTTGGGCACGTCCTTGATCACCGAGAAGCCGCCCGCCATGTCGCCGTAGAGCGTGGCGTAGCCCGTGGCGACCTCGCTCTTGTTGCCCGTTGTGAGCACCAGCCGGCCGTGCTTGTTGGACAGGCCCATGAGAATGTTGCCCCGAATGCGCGTCTGCAGGTTCTCCTCCGCCACGTTGGGCTGGGTGCCGCGGAACGGCTCCGCCAGCATGTGCAGCATCGCCTCGAACGCCTCTTCGATGGGGATGGTGAGAAGCTCGATGCCGAGGTTGGCAGCCAAGGCCTTGGCGTCGGTGAGGCTGCCCTCCGACGAGTATCGCGACGGCATGGCCACGCAGGTTACGTTCTCGCTACCCAGGGCGTCGGCCGCTATTGCCGCCGTCAGGCTCGAGTCGATTCCGCCGGACAGGCCGATGAGCACCTTGCCGAACCCGCTCTTTCGTACGTAGTCGCCGGTGCCGAGGACCAGCGCGGAGTACACCTCCGCAAGCGGGTCGAGAGGCTCGGAGACGCAGCCGTCCAGCGCCGGCCGGGCCAGCCTGGGCGTGTGCTCCGAGTGGCACACCACCTGGGAGGCTCCAACACTGCTCAGGATCGGCCGCTCCTTGCGGGGCCTGGGATCGCGGAGGCGATGGTGCAGCACCGTATCCACGTCCAGGTCGGCCAGCACGAGGTCCTCCTCGAACTGGCGTCCGCGTGCCACGAGCTCGCCTCCCTGGTCGTATACCATGCTGCCTCCGTCGAAGACCAGCTCGTCCTGGCCTCCCACCAGGTTGGTGTAGGAGACGTACACGCCGTTGTCGGCCGCGCGTGTGGCCACCATCCGCTCCCGGAAGGCCAGCTTGCCGGCGTGGTAGGGGCTCGCGTTGATGTTCAGGATGATCTCGGCGCCCGCATCGCGCTGCACTGCAGACGGGCCGAGGGCGTACCAGATGTCCTCGCAGATGTTCACTCCTATATGGACGCCGTTGACCACGTACACGGGGCAAACGGAGCCCGCCTTGAAGTAGCGGTCCTCATCGAAGACGCCGTAGTTGGGCAGGTACATCTTGTGGTAGACACCCAGCAGCTGCCCGTCGTGGGCCACCGCGGCGGCGTTGTAGATGTCGCTCTGCAGGTCGACGAAACCCACCACGACCGTGATGCCGCTGGACGCCGCCACCACGCGTTGCATGGCATCGATGTTGGCGCGAATGAACGACGGCTTGAAGAGCAGGTCCTCCGGCGGGTAGCCGGGGATGGCCATCTCCGGGAAGACCACCAGGTCTGCCTGCTGCGTCCTCGCGCGCTCCACGTACTCCAGCACCTTGGAGGTATTGCCCTCCAGGTCGCCGACCGTCGTGTTGATCTGGGCCATTGCCAGGCGCAGCTTGCGCACCATTACGTCTCACCCTTGCGAAATCTGGCAATGAGTATAGCACACGGCGCAGGTGCAGAGCCGTGAAGCGTCAGGCGGACGCCAGGAGGGCCACCCAGGCCTCACAGTCCAAGCAGTGGCAGCCGAGCCCAAACAGGCTGCAATTGTCGACGGGCCGCCCATTGTGTACAATCTCGCCAGATACCACGTCTGCACGAAAGGCAGGGAATGCCTGTATGACATCAGCGAGCCTGATTCGCTTTAGAACCCCGCTCGCGCCTGCGATGCTCGCTGTCTTGCTGACGGTCGTCATCGTAGCCTGCGACACGGGCGAGTTCGAAGCCGGGCCGCTGGGCGCAGTCGAAGTGGGGCCCGGCGAATCCATCCACGTACGCTCCATGACGTCGCTCACTGGCGTCGCCAGCCTGGGCGTCCCCGAGCGCCGGGGCTTCGAGATGGCGATCGCGGACTACGGCGACATCCACGGCCGCGCAGTCTCGCCCGGAGCCGGGCTGGACTCGCAGTGCTCCTCGGTCGGAGGACGCCTTGCCGCCGAGACCGTGGCGGGCGACCCGCGGGTCGCCGGAGCCATGGGCACGTCGTGCTCGGTAGCCGGAAGCGCAGCCGCGCCGGTCATCAGCGAGGCCGGCCTCGTCATGGTCTCGCCATCGAACACCGCGCCTTCCCTGACGTCCAATCTGGCGGGCAACGCCGGCTCCAACCAACGCGCCGGCTACTACCGCCTCTCGAATAACGACCTGCACCAGGCCGGGGCCGTGGCGCGGTTCGCCTATGAGGAGCTGGGCCTGCGCAGCGTGGGCGCGATCCACGACGGCGATCCGTACACGGAAGGTCTGGTCAGCGCGTTCGAGGGCGCGTTCGGCGAGCTGGGCGGAGCGACCGAGATCGCGGCCATCGAAAAGGGCCAGACGGACATGGGCTCAGTCCTGTCTCAGCTCGCGGGCGGAAGCCCGGACGGCCTGTTCTTCCCGCTCTTCCCGGCCGAGGGCGCGCACGTGATCGGTCAGGTTGCCGGCGTGGCCGGACTGGAGGACGCGACGCTCATCGGGGGCGCCGCGCTATTGGAGCCTGGCACCCTGGCCCTGCCGGAGTCGGAGGGCATGTACCTCCCCGGCCCGGAGCAAGACTTCGGCGACCAGGTCAACGAGGCCACCGGCAAGAGCGGTGCGCAGCTGATCGCCGACTACCGGGAGATGTACGGCGAGGAGCCTTCTACGGCCTACTTGGCCCACGCCTACGACGCCACCACCGTCCTGCTACGCGCAATCGAGGAGGTGGCGGTCGTCGATGGGGACACACTCGTCATCGACCGCGAGGAACTGAGGCAGGCCCTGACCGCGACCGCCGGATTCGAGGGCATAATCGGGACCATCTCGTGCGACGAGTTCGGGGACTGCGGCACAGGCCGGGTCAACATCTACCATCACACGGACGCCTCGGTCACCGTCGTTTCCGAGGTTCCCGTGGTCTACAGCTTTGCGCCCTGACAAGCACGATTTGAACCTACGGAGAATGCAATGTGGGCGTATGATGAGATCGTGACCCTGCTAGACAGGGACGGCGTCGAGTACGGGCGGTGTCGTATGCTCGGCTGGGTTAGCAGCGATGACGGGACGAGGCGCTGGCACGGCGAGCTGATGGGGATCGGCGGGCGTTTCTTCGACTTCGCCCTCGTGCAGGTGGAGAAGAAGGCGCTGCTCATCGAGTGCGAGGACGGGGCGACGGCGCGCATACTGCCGCCAACCATGATGGACGCGCAGAGCACGGGCACCCGCTGCTTCTTCGAGGGCGTTTGGCCGCCGCCGCGGCCGGTGGGTTAATGCCCTTCCCGAAAGCGGGGAGTTCCCTGGCTAACGGAGAAAGTAACCCACCTGTCTTCTGAGAATGCCGTATTCTATACTCTGCGCCAGCACGAATGAGCTATCCTTGCACCTCTCGAACATCTCGTAGTTGTTTTTCAAAGGCGCTATCTTGGACAGGGAAATGCTACTCTGCTTTAGCGCCTCGATTAGAACCGTCGGCACAAAGTACAGGTCAAACGAATTATTCCCTACGTCGTTTATTCCTACTACCACGTCAGAAGTCATTGTGGATTGAGTATACGTCTTGACGCCAGACCTGTAGGTCCTATCCACGCCTCCCCTGGAACCTCCAGTAAAGCCCACGCTCTTACTAGCCGTCCGTATTTGAGCACGGACTACGTTCTCTTTACCGTCGGCTCCCTTGAAAACTGCAACTACGTCGTAAGGTGAGAGAGGGAGGTTAACTTGGGATACATTTTGGTATCGTTTCATCAGGATGCCGGTAGCGATTAACTCATTTGCAAATCCCGTTACCGCGGCATCTCTGCCAATTTCTTCCCTTCTTGCAGCCAAGTTAACTCCTCGATAGAACGACCAGGTTCTCAGTTTTCATGCGCTGATCCGGCGCGCCCGTGGCGGGGTTTACCCTGTACGAGAACAGGTTTTTCGAGACTATGGTGTCCACAAGCGTGGCCTCGTGGCGCCAGCCCAGAGCTTCGAAGTGCTCGATGAATATGCGGTCAATGGGAATGGGCCTGGTACGTATGGTGGCCGGCCCCACGAAAATGAGCAGCCGGTCCAATATGTGCTCCTGAAGGTTTGTGAGCGTGCCGAGCACCCCAAAGAAGTATCGCCGGAACAGCCGCGCCATGTGAGGCTCATGGATTTCACTTAGGCACTCGAGATAGGTCTCCGAGTGAATTGGGGATTCTGGCACGTCCTGGTACGGGAACTCGTGCTTGACCAACTCCCGCACCCCTCGCTGGGAGTGGCCCAGCCAGAACAGGTCCATCTTGGAGGCACGGATGTATTCCTGCGCCTGCAGGTAGGGCGGCGACGTTATGAGCACATCGCGGTCGGCCTCCGGCGTCGTTGCCAAACCGTCGACGCCAGCCCTTACCGTTGAGCGCACCGACCCGGGGCCGAGCCTGGCGTACTCTTCCTGTGAGGCGATAACGTGTTCCACCCCCGCTCGCACGCGGCGGTAGAACGTCGCGCGCCAGTCCTCCCCCTCCAGCTTTTCGGTCCTTCTCATGGCAATGGTGGATCGGGAGAGTTTCTGGCGTCGCTCGTCGTTGTAGGAGAAGTATCGAGTGGTCTTCATGAGCGGTATGAGCAGCACCCGCCGGAGGTCCTCGTCCTGAAGGGAGTGGTAGAAGCCCCAGGCTTCCGACAGCATTGGGAGGAAGGGCTCGGGGTACCAGTAAGATACGTTGGGCCAGTCGGGCTTGAACGGCGAGCGATGGGCACGCAGCGCATCCACCAGGGCAGCGGCGTCCACGGCGGACGGAGGAGCTACGGCAACGGCGTGAAGGTTTTCCAGCAGGGGGTTCAGGTCCCATAGCTCGTAGTCGTGGCCGTATACGCGTGCCACGGTTCCCACGGTGCCGTATCCGGCGAACGGGTCGATCACGCTCATGCCGGGCGAGGCGTAGGTCTTCAGCGCGTAGGCGATAACCTGCGGGATGAACTTGGCCGGATACTTGTAGAGGCCAAACGTGGCGTACGTCGTGGATGGAATCTCCGGCACAAGGTCGCGAAACACCACGGCGGTCTCCAAAGCCGCATGTGGTGTATGAGGGTCGAAGCGAGTCGCGGATGTCGGGATGGCGATCGCGTTCCTCCCGTGGGTGAGCGGTCTCGTGGTCTGCAAGAATCCTACAAGCGATTTCGCAATTGTACCAAGTCGTGAGAGTTACGCATCAGCAGCATTTGACAGCCATACGCGCCAATCCTAGAATGGGCGTGTCCTGGAATCCGCGGCGGAGGCAGGGCGATAAGGCGCACCGCGATGGCAAGGAGGCAGATTCATGACTACCAAGGCGTACGTGCTCATTTCGACTGCGGTTGGCAAGACCAGGGACGTGCTGATGGCGCTCCGTTCGGTTAACGGCGTGAGGGAGGCTGACGCGGTCACGGGCGAGTACGACGTGGTGGCCGTGGTTGAGGCGGAAAGCCTGAACGCCATCGGTGACCTGGTCACGGGCAACATCCACACCATCGGCGGTATCCAGCGTACCACAACCTACCTCTCGGTGAGCATGTAGCGGGCGTAGCACCCGCTGCTCAGGTTCCGGACCCTTCCTGCGCGGTTTGAGTCGCAGGGACACGCGGCCCGGAGTGGCACAGGAGTAACAGTTTCCCATGACCGACCAGTGCATCTTCTGCGGAATCGCGCGGGGCGACGTCCCCAGCGATATGCTGGACCGCGACGACACAGCATTCGTCATCCGGGACATCAGCCCCAAGGCGTCGACGCACCTGCTCGTGATCCCGCTCGAGCACGTGACGCAGATCGCGTGCTTCGACCCGGACGGGGGCGGCCTGCTCGGACACATGATGATGATGGCGAGTGAGGCGGCGCGGCGCGAAGGCATCGCCGAGTCGGGGTACAGACTGGTCATCAACCAGGGGCCGGACTCCGGGCAGGAGGTCGACCATCTGCACCTGCACGTGCTTGGGGGCAATCGCCTGGGGGCGATGGGCTGATGCTTAGACCGACATTCTGCCTGCATTCCGCGCGGCCACGCCGCGGGTTGACGAGGAGGAGGCTTGATGCTTCGTGACCTCAAGATCGAGGACGACGGCGTCCACATAGACTGGGACGACGGACACGCGGGCTTCTACCCGCACCGCTACCTGCGCGGCCACTGCTGCTGCGCCGGGTGCGTGGAGGAGATGACGGGCCGCCGAAGGATTACGGAGGACGACGTGCGGGAGGACGTATTTGCCGTCGAATGGATGCAGATAGGCCGCTACGCCGTGCAATTCCTCTGGAGTGACGCCCACGACTCCGGCATCTACCCGTTTGAGCTGCTGCGGCGCCTGTGCCGCTGCCAGGAGTGCCTGCTGGGCTAACGCCAGGCCGGCTACCGGCGTATGGCGAGTTTGGGCCGCATCCTATAGAATGGCAGGGCGAGCCATCCGCCGCAGGCCCGAAGGGAGGTGCCCCATGACTGCAAGTGATTCAGGCACGAAGCTTGTCCCCGTTACCGTCTGGTACGACTACATCTGACCCTGGTGCTACGTGGGACTGGCCAGGTTGGACCAGCTGGAACAGGACTTTCCGTTAGACGTTACCTACAAGAGCTTCTACCTCAGGCCTGACATGCCCCCCGAGGGCGTCGTGCGAGAGCAGAAGGAAGGCGAGCAGCCGGGGTCGCCACTGACAGGCCACCTGGGCGAGGTGGCGGAGGAGTCGGGGCTCGTAATGCGCCGCGCGCCTGTAACGCCGAACACCCGCCTGGCTTTCGAGGCCTCCGAGTTCGCCAAGGACGAGGGCCTTTTTGAGCCGTTCCACCGGGAGTGCTACCGCGCCTTATGGGAGGACGGAGCGAACCTGGGGGAGCTATCGGTTCTCCAGCAGATTGGCAAGCAGGTGGGACTTGACCCCGCCTCAATGGAGGAGCGCGTGGGCGCGGGCCACTACACCGCCGCCGCGCAGACGCAGTACGAGGAGGCCCTCTCGATTGGAGTCAGGGGCATCCCCTCCTTCATCATAGGGCGTTACTTCTTCTCCGGAGCGCAGCCCTACGACCTGTTCAAGAGGGTGGCGGACATGGTGCAGAAGGAGGAGGCCGGAGAGGGCGAGGGCTGAATCGGCACGCCCAAACGGCCCTTGTCAAAGAAAATAGTTGGAAAACCCCCTTGCGCTGGCGGAAATACTGGGTGTATCTTGTGGGTACGCTAAGAAAGGAGGTGATCCATATTGTTATCTGATAAACGGACTTCTAGTGAGGTGTCTGTAGCGTAAACGGCACCGGACGCAAGGCGCTCCGGTATCCGCTTGCGGAATACCGGCAGGCACCGGACCCCGAAGCTCCCGGCTCAAGTCCACCGGGACGGTCGCAGACCGAAGCGCTTCGGGGTCTTTCATTTTGCGCTATTAGCGGGCCGGTTATAGCCACCGTAGACAGCTGTCACGCGGTGAAGTCCGTCATCAGGTCTACGCGGGCTCGCATCTCATCACCGTCGATTTCGACCAGCTGATGCTCCCGCAACCATCGCACATCCCGAGCCAGCGTACGTCCGCTCACGCCACGGTACAGGTGCGATAGTGGGTGCCTGCCGGACCGAAGCTCCTTAAGTGATACAGGGCTTCTGCCCATGTGTATAAGGAGACGCAGTTGTCTCTCGCCCGCCGATGTGCCCAGCCGGTCGTGCTTCGACAGCGTCTCGCGTGCGTAGTCTCGGAAGGCGATTACCCTCACCTCCGCCAGCACCTCCTCGTGCACCGCCTCCAGTTCCTCCACCAACCCGCGGAGCGCAAAGGACACGAAAGGAGTCAAGTCCGTCGAACCTCGTAGCTGCACCAGGTTCAACTGATCCGCGTATTCCTGCCGATTCACGTAGAAGTAGTTGGCCAGCGAGAAGAAGCCGCGGGCGTTAACGCCAGCCCCGTACAGGAGGTAGCTCTCCACGGCCCTGGACGTGCGCCCGTTGCCATCACCGAACGGGTGTATGCTGACCACGTAGAAGTGGGCGACGATCGCCCGCACCACGGGGTCCCAGGACGCCGCCACACCAGTGTTGAACCACTCCAGGAGCTTGGCCATCAGCTGCCGCACCTGTTCGCCGGTGTCGGGCGGCCGGTAGTAGCCCACGTTGACAGCGTGGCTGCGATAGCCGCCGGGGATGTTGCGCTGGTAGTCAATCCCCTCCGTAAGCGCGCGATGGAAGTGGCGTATGAGTGGCTCGGTGAGCCGAGCTTCAGGGTTGGCGTTCACGTAATCCCGGATGTAGTGCATGACAGCCGCGGCGTTCCTGGCCTCCTTTTCCTCTCGCTCGCGGCCGGGGCCAAGGGCAGGCTGGTCCGGAGGGGAGTCCATAACCAACTCGACTTCTTCCTCGGACAGCTCCGTTCCCTCGATGCCGATGGTGCCGCGGGCGGCGCGAAGTATGTTCAGCCTGTCCAGCCTGTGCTGTACGTGTGGCGGAATTGGGATGCCGCGAATGACGGAGGCCAAGGCGTGAATCCTGGCAAGGTCGCGAATGATCTGCGGCGTTTCGGCCCGTACGGTCAGATCGAAATGGACGCTCCAGCTTGGCAACCTTACCCCCAATATACGGACACCGTCCATGACAGTGTCCAATAGCTTTGACGCCTATATTATATCTGATATATGTGGACATGCAACCTGACACTGTCCACTAACTTGTCGCAATCCGGCATGCACGCGCGGCGCGACGACGGGTCGGCACGAGGAATAGACGCCAGAGTGGGCGGGACGGGTGCCCGCTCGGCCACCGACAGGCTCAGCACATGCGGCTGAGGGGACTCGGGCGCGGTCGGCGACCGCGCCTAATCGAAGCTGCGCAGCTCCCGCACCGTGTCCGCGTCCAGCTTCCTCACCACCGCCACTACCAGGTCCACCGTCCGGTCGAAGTCCTGCCGGCTGATGATGCCATTGTGGCTGTGGAGATAGCGAGTGGGAATGGCGATGTTGATGGAAGGCGCGCCGCTGCGAGACCTCTGCATCTCCGCTCCGTCCTCGCCGTAGCCGCTGAGCACGTCGAACTGGACCGGAATGTCATTCTCGCGCGCCGTGTCCACGAACAGGTCGCGCAGCTTGAGGTTGGGCACCATCGAAGAGTCGTGCAGGAAGATGGAGGGGCCATTCCCTATCTTTTCCTGCGCCTCCTCCTGCGTGATGCCAGGGTAGTCGCTAGCAACGCCGGTCTCCAGATTGATCCCCAAGTCCGGCTCAACGGCATAGCTGCTGGTGTGCGCGCCTCGCAGGCCTATCTCCTCCTGCACGGTGGCCACTCCGTACAGCGTGCTGGGCGGCGGCGACTCCCTGAGGCGGCGCATAACCTCGACGATGACGCCCAGGCCAACGCGATCGTCCCATGCCTTGGCCATGTACAGCGAGCCGCCGTTGAGCGACGTGAACAGGCTGTCCGGCGCTATGGGGTCGCCGGGCCGGATCGCCAGGCGCTCCTCGGCGTCCTCCTTGCTGGATGCGCCCACGTCGATGAACATCTGCTCTTTCTTGAACAGCTGGCCCCGAGCCTCGGCGGTCATCACGTGTACGGTCTTCACGCCGGTGACCCCGAGAACAGGGCCGTTCCTTGTCATGATGACCCATCGCTGATTGATGAGGGCCTGGTCCAGCCAACCTCCCAGGGTTTGGAACATCACGTATCCTTCTTTGGTTATCAGCTTGACTATGAGGCCCACCTCGTCCATGTGGGCGGCCATCATAACCCTGGGCGAGCCGCTCTCCTCGCCCAGCCTCCCGATGAGCGAGCCGATGCCGTCCGTTTCCAGGCCGTCGCATACGCCGGACAGCTCGCGCTGCATGATTGCCCGTACCGGGCCCTCGAAGCCGGAAGGGCCGTGCGCGTTGGTCAGCTCCTGCAGCAGGGATTCGACGTTGTCCATGGCTTACACTCCTGGTAGCGTGGTAGAGCGTAGCGTACTCGCAAATGGCGCGGTGTCAAGCTCCGCGGCGCATGCCCGGCCCCGCACACGCCGACGAACCTGCGTCCCAGCGTGCACCGCGCCGCGACCTCGCGCGTCCCGAGCCCTTGCCAGTAGCGATATGGCGGCGCGCGGGGTATAATCCGCTTGTCGCTGTTCATGCTGGCCCACGCGGGCCGCAATGCTCATTGGCGGAGAGTTCATGCAGCAAGTACACTTCGAGAAGTTCACCCTTTCGAACGGGCTGGACGTCATTCTTCACCAGGACAACGCACTGCCGCTGGTGGCTGTCAACGTCTGGTACCACGTCGGCTCCAAGGACGAAACGCCCGGTAAGACCGGCTACGCCCACCTCTTCGAGCACCTCATGTTCGAGGGCTCCAAGCACCACAACAGCGGCTACTTCGAGCCGCTGCAGGAAGTGGGCGCAACCCTCAACGGCTCCACCACGCCCGACAGGACCAACTACTGGGAGAACCTGCCATCCCACTACCTGGAGCTGGCTCTCTGGCTGGAGTCGGACCGGATGGGCTTCCTGCTGGACGCGCTGGACCAGGGCAGGATGGACATCCAGCGCGACGTGGTGAAAAACGAGCGGCGCCAGAGCTACGAGAACCGACCCTACGGAGTCTCCGGCATCCACCTGCAGGGCGCGGTCTATCCGCTGCCACATCCATACCACTGGCCCACCATCGGCTTCCACGAAGACCTGGACGCGGCTTCCTTGGAGGACGCAAAGGCCTTCTTCCAGAGGTTCTACACGCCCTCAAACGCGAGCCTGGCCATCGCCGGCGACTTTCGCCCTGAGCAGGCCGCCGAGCTGGCGGAGCGCTACTTCGGCGACATTCCGCCCGGCCCCGCATTGCCGCGAGCGACCCGCACCGACTCGCCCCTGCAGGGCCGCGCAGACCTCACGCTCCACGACAAGGTGACGCTTCCTCGCTGGTCGATCGTGTGGCCCACTGTCCCGCGCTTCCACCCGGACGAGGCCCCGCTCTCCGTTCTGGCCTCCCTGCTAAGCGACGGCAAGAGCTCAAGGCTGCATCGTTCCCTGGTGTACGAAAAGCGGATAGCGCAGAGCGCGGCGGTCCGCCACGGCCCCTCGGAGATCGCCGGGGACTTCCACGTGGACGTAACGGCGGCGGCGGGCCATTCCGCAGAGGAGGTCGCTGAGGCTGCGCTAGCCGAGATCAGGCGCCTCCAGGACGCTCCCCCTCAGCCGGAGGAGCTTGAGCGCTTCAGGAACCGCCTCGAGTGGCAGCAGGTGCGCCTGACCGCCAACATCGGAGGGTTTGGCGGTAGAGCGAACCGTCTCAACTCCTTCAACGTGTTCGCGGGGGATCCGGGAGCCATCAACCGGGACATGGACCGATTCCTGGCGGTCCAGCCGGAGGACGTGCAGCGGGCCGCGCGAGTGTACATGGGCGAGCGGCAGGTTCAGATGGTGGTCCTGCCGGAGCCGTCCAGGAGCCACGCCAGCGCCGGCATCGACCGCACGCAGCGCCCGACACCGGCGGCGCCCGCCGCGTTCACTCCTCCCATGCCGGAGCGCCAGAGGTTATCGAACGGCCTGGAGATCCTGGTCGTCGAGAGGCGAGAGCTCCCGGCCGTGTCTTTCGCACTGGTCTTGAATACTGGCGCGGCCGGCGACCCTGTAACGCTTCCCGGGCTCGCATCCTTCACCACGGCCATGGTCCAGGAGGGCACCACCGCACGCACAAGCAGTCAGATAGCCGACGAAATGGAGTTCATGGGCAGCCAGCTGGCCACGGCTACAGGCAGGGAGTCGACAACCCTGGCCGCGGAGACGCTGACTCGCCACTTCCCCAAGGCGCTGGAGATTGCAGCCGATCTGGTGCAGAACGCGGTCTTTCCTGTGGACGAGATGGACCGTCTTCGCCGGGAGCGGCTCACCTCGCTCAGGAGGATGCGGGACGATCCGACGGCCATGGCAGGACGCCACGCCCCGGGTCTCATTCTGGGCACGGAGAGCGCCTTCGGCCATCCCCCCAGCGGTACGGAGGAGTCCGTCGAGGCCATAACACGCGAGGACATGGCGGCCTTCTACGGCCGGAATTACGGGCCAGAGGGGGCTACGCTCGTGGTAGTTGGAGACGTATCGCTCGGGGAGGTCGCGGAACAGGCGGAGCAGTGGCTCGGAGCCTGGCAGGCCGCCAACGGCGACAGCCCTGACGCGGCCGCGCCGGCTGAAGACGCCGCGCCAACTCCCACAACCCTGTACCTGCTGGACAAGCCCGGCGCCGCGCAGTCTGTGATACGAGTTGGGCTGACAAGCGTTGAGCGCCAGCATCCCGACTACCCTGCGCTCGCGCTGCTCAACCACCTCTTCGGCGGCCAGTTCACCGCCAGGCTCAACATGAACCTCAGAGAAGACAAGGGTTACAGCTACGGCTACCGCTCCTGGTTCGAGTGGCATCGTGGCCTGTCGCTGTTCATGGTGGGCGGAGGCGTGCAGACGGCGGTCACCCGCGAGGCCGTGGAGGAGACACTGCGAGAGCTCCGCGACGTGGTGGGCGAGAGGCCCGTCACGGAGGCGGAGTTCGAGGCGGCCAGGTCGGCCATGCTGCGCCAGTTCCCATCGTCTTTCGAGACTTCGTGGCAGGTGCTTGAGCAGCTCGTGCACACCGTATCCTTCAACCTCCCGGACGACTACTACCAGTCTTTTCCATCCGCTATAGAGGCGGTGACGCTGGAGAATGTGAGACGCGCCGCGGCGGAGAATATAGACAACGGCCGGCTGACGCTGCTGGTGGTGGGCGACAGAGAGGTAATCGAGCCGGGCCTGCGGGAGGTTGGCGTTTCCGTACGCCTTCTGGACCAGGAAGGACGGGAGGTCCAGGAGTGAATCTCCCGCGCGCTCAGTCCGGGGCTGTCTCGCTCCGGCGAGCCGGATATTCCAGGCCTACAAGGTTGCACCGGCGACTGACTCCCCTCCGCTCCCGCGGAGCTTCATGGAGCTGAGCCTTACCCCAGCCATAGGGCTGTTCCTGGCCGCCGCCGTGGTGATTGTCGTGGCGGCGTCATTCCTGACGGCCGCCGCGGATACAATTGCCTCCCGGATGGGCCTGGGACGGCTGTGGGTCGGGTCGCTGCTGCTGGCTGGGGCCACGTCGTTGCCGGAGCTTGTGACGGCCGTTGCGGCCGCCATCGGCGGCTCCGCCGAGCTTGCCGCCGGAAACATCCTCGGCGCCAACATGCTCAACATGAGCAACCTGGCCATCCTGATGGCCCTGTTCGGCGGGCGCGAGATATTCCGGCAGCTTGCGCCTCAGCAGACGTGGGTTGCGGGCTCAGCCATACTGCTGACGGCAATGGCCACGCTCTTTGCCGTCACGCAGATAGACTTCAAGCTGCTAGCCGTGAGCATACCGGCCATCGCAATCATCGCGGTCTATGTGGTGATTTCACGCCTACTGCGCCAGTTCAGCTCAGAGGTCGAAGAGTCTGAGGGGGCGGACGAGGAGGAACCGGCTCACTCGCTGGCGTGGGGATGGACTGTCTTCCTCGCCGCCGCCGCCGCCATATTCGTTTCCGGCCCCGCGCTTGCCATCAGCGCCGAGGCCATCGCAGATGCCACCGGCATAGGCTCCAGCTTTGTCGGCGTCCTGGCCCTGGCGGTGGTGACCACGCTGCCGGAGCTTACGACGACAATCGCCGCCTTCCGCATGAAGGCCTACGACCTGGGCCTGGCCAACATGTACGGCACCAACTCCTTCAACATCGTGGCCCTGGCGGCCGCAGACCTGGCGTACACAGACGGCTCGCTCTACAGCTTCACGAGCGCAGGCACGGTCGCCGCCGGGCTGTTCGCCGTTCTGCTCATGTCGCTTGGACTGGTACAGCTTGCGATGCGACGCCCGTTGAAGCAGTTCTCGCTCCTCGAGCCCAGCCCGCCGCTCTTCGTGGGCATCTACCTGGTAGGGCTGGCAGTGGTGTTCCGGCTGGCGTAACGCCGGGCGGGAGGCCGCTCGGCTAGCCCACCAGCGTCGTGCCCACCAGCCTGCCAATGGTGAATGTGACGGTGGCAGCCACGCCGCCGGCCAGAGCCATTCGCGCTGCGCCCCACAGCGGGTTGCGGTTGGAAGACCTGGCCAGGATCCCCCCCACGAGCAGAAGCGCGCTCGCGCTCATGGCCGCACTGGCCGGAATGTTGGCCGACGTGGAGCCGAAAATGTATGGAATGATGGGCACCACTGCGCCCATCACAAAAGCCGTGAATGAGCTTAAGCTCGCGCCGATTGGCGAGCCTAGCCCGTCCGGGTTGAGCCCCAGCTCCTCTCGCACCATGGTGTCCAGCATGGCCTCCGGGTCCGCACTGAGCCGCCTGGCAACCGTTTCCGCCTCGTCCTGCGAAAGGCCCTTCGAGCGGTAGATCGTCACCAGCTCCTTCTCCTCCTCGTCGGGCCACATCGCGATCTCATACCGTTCTCTCTCGATCTGGTGCTCGAAGACATCCCTCTGGGAGCGAACGGAGACGTACTCCCCCGCGGCCATGGAGAAGGCCCCTGCGAGAAGACCGGCGACTCCCGCCAGCAGGACGATGTCCGGATCGCTGATGCCGCCGGCCACGCCCATTACCAGGCTGAAGTTGGATACCAGGCCATCGTTCACACCCAAGACCGCGGCCCGCAGATTGCCGCTGGCAAGACCGGGACGCATCACCGTGGGCCCGTCAGGCTCGTCCGAGCGGCTGGCCAACCGGCGAAGAGCCATGCCCTGCTCCCGCTCCTCCGCCGCCAGGTGCTGTGTCTCATGGTCTGCGGAGTAGGCGTCTGCGTAGATTCTCTTCCGCCTGACCAGGTGCTGTGCCACCCTCCGCGTGCCCAGCAATCGAGCGGCCAGCGCTACCAGCCGCACATTGACGCCTCCACGTTCGGCAGCCAAATCTGAGGGGTCGACTCCCAACTTCACCGCCCACAGCTGGGCGTGGCGCAGCTCGGCCTGCGCCAGCCGGCGGAACGCGCCGGAGCGCTCCGGGTCCCGCTCTATTCGGGCCATCGCCTCGTAGGCAGCCGACGACGAGAGCTCGCGCTTCAGGTAGCTGCGGTAGGCGCCCTGTCTGGTCACCGGGTTCAAGCCTTGCCAGCTTCTCCTTGACTCAATATGTGGGCCTCAGGTTGTGATCAGCCCAGCGTCTGCCCCGTCGGCGGAACGGCTCCGGCTGGGCAGCCTCCAGCGGCGGCCCCGCACGGCGACTCTTTGGCACACGGGAGGATGGCCGCCAACGAATTACCCCTGCGGGTCAACTCCCTGGCATGTTCTGGAGCATCAGCTTGACCAGGTCGTGCCTGGTGATTATGCCAACAATCTCCTTGTCCCGCATGACTGGGATCCTATTGATGCCCTTCCTAATCATGAGTTCTGCCACCTCTGCAACGGGGGCGTCCTCCTCCAGGGTGACGACGGGTTGGCTCATCACGTCGCCGATTCGTCTGGCGCTCACCTCACTGGCCACCATCTCCACCGTCTCCGGCCGGACGTACGAGCCCATTAGGGTGTACAGCTGGCCCGACATGGGAATGAACTTGCGATGAAGGCCGAAGTCGGTGTGGGTGATGATGCCCGTGAGCTTCCCCTCGCTGTCGACCACTGGGAGGCAGCTCGCGCCGTGCTTCAGCATGAGCGCTGCCGCGTCTGCAACTGTGGAGTTCTCCGTGATGGTAACGACCGGGCTGGTCATTATGTCGCGTGCAAACATGTCTGCCTCCATCCCGGGTCCGGCCTCTGCACGCCTCTACCCGCCTCATTGCCCTAGCGTTCGCAAAGCGGCGCCCGCGTAGATGCTACTCTAGCGTCAATTCTACCGCATTCGGCCGCACATGTCCTGCGCGCTCCGGCCTGCGTGTCAGTATCGCGATCTCACGAGGCACTTGGCATGGGCGGACAGGCCGGAGGGAAGCGCCCCGGCCTATCTTCGCGGCAGCAGGTCCGGCAGGCGCGCGATTACGTCGTGGAAGTCACCGAATGGAAAGAATGGAATGGAATGGGCCTCGCAGTGTGCGCGGAGCCGGGCGCACGCGAAGACGTAGTCGGCCTTCGATGCCAGGCAAGTGTCCGAGAAGCCGTCTCCTACGCTTACAACTGTGTAGCCCATGCTTGCATACTCGAGCGCATGGTAGCACTTGCATGCGCCAACCGAGTCGCAGATCTCCGGGCACTCGTCGTAGACCACGCGCACCCGCTCGCCCGCGTCGAACGTGCCGCGACTGCTGAACACAGGCACGTCCGAAAGCCCGTGCGCCGCCAGAACGGGGCGAATGTAGAACCCAAGCCCACTGGACGCCACGTTCAGCGGTATGCCACTCTCGCGGCACAGCTCCACCAGTTCCCGCAGGCCGGGTCTGACCACCGCCTCCTCCTTAACAAAGCGCGCCATCTCCTCTTTCCTGTTGCTGGGCAGGCACCCGAACTCGCTCGCAAGGCACTCGCGCCCCACGATGAGGCCGGCCTCTCGCATCCGTCCGAATCGCCGCCAGTCCTCCACCGCAAATGCGTCCAGGAGCGCAACGCCCATGTCACGCTCCGTCACCGTGCCGTCGAAGTCGATCAGGATGGCCAGCTTACCGGTGATTTCAGGCTGCGTCATGGCTCTGGTGGTACCAGCTTTGGAAGCGCCGGCGGCGGCGTCTAGCCGGCGGAGGCCTTCACCTCGCGCCGGTAGCGGAACAGGCCCGGCTCCACGAAGGCGCTCGGAGAAGTCGCGGCCTCGTCTATGACCTGCAGCACGGACACGATTGCCGGGCTGTTCAGCAGCTGCTCCCGCTTGTCCGGCGTGTCCGCCAGGGGCTCGTATCCTTCCAACGACGCGTTCTGCTCGTCCAAGATCTCCGCCACTCTCACCAACGCCTGCTCGATGTCGGCCTGGCTAATGACGTCGTGGAGCCTCCAGTTGGCCAGCACGGCGCTGTCGATTCTCTCAGTTGCGCGATCCTTCATCTCCTCAACCCGGTCGAAGTTCAGCACGCCGCTGCACCCGACGCCGCGGTTGACCCACGGCTCCGCGTAGGCCACCATGCTGTGGATGTACCTCATGACCAGGTTCTCCTTCACGTCCGCGCCGGCCAGCTTGGACACGTCCAGCACGGGGAAGGACAGGAGCGCGTCCCTGCCGACGTTCTGCGCCGGCGAGTCCTCCATAGCCCGCTGCACCTCATCCACGTCTACCATGTGGTAGTGCATGGAGTGCAGGTCGCTGGGATACGGAGCGGGCACCCATGCGGTGTTGCCTCCGGTCCGGGGGTGGTCAATCTTCCTCTGGAGCATCTCGGCCATTGCGCGGTTCCTGACCTGCATGCCCTTGCCGATCTTCCCCTGCTTGTGGATGCCGGTCTGAATGCCCACGTCAACATTGTGTCGCTCGTAGCTTGTGTTGTAGGTGGCCTGGGTGAGGTCGTCCCTCACGTCAACGGGCCCAGCCTGCATCTGGACGCGGATCTGCGACCCGGTGCGATCCAGGAAGCCCGTGTTGATGAAGAAGACCCTGCTCTGCGAGGCGCGGAGCGCGTCCGCCAGCTGGAGGGTCATACCGAGCTCCTCGTTCATTATGCCGATGAGGATTGTGCCCGAGGCGATACCCAGCCGCTCCTCGATGGCCGCGAACAGTCTCATCTGCTCCCCGACTTCCTCCGCCGTCTGGAGCTTGGGCGTTACCTGGTAGACGAAACCCCTGCTGCTGTTCGGCCCGCGGACGGGCAACGGGCCGCTGCCCTCTGCCCTATCCTCGCCATTGGAGCCCTTGTCATGGGAGGAGGCTATGAGCGTCGTCAGAAGCAGGCCGACCATCCGCTCGGGCACTTCCTCGCCGTTGAGCGCGACCACGTCGGTGTACATGTGCAGCGACACGTTGCGGACGGACATCAGGCTGGTTGCCTTCAGCGTTTGGGTATTGCCGTCCGCGTCCGTCATGGTCCGGTCGGAGTTGATGGTCTTGAGGTTGCCGCGGGAGCCGTAGGCCAGCAGGTCTCCCCGTATGACGCCGAGGTAGTTGCGAAGCGCCATGACCAGGTCCTCTGCGTCAACGACCGTCACGGCGTCCTCGAAGTCGATGATGTTGGTGAGCGCGGACTCCACGACGAGGTCGCGAAACTGCCCGTTACCCGAGTCGACCACGCCCCCTTCGTAAAGCTGTATCTGGAGCCTGAGCCCGTTGTCCGAGAGGTAGAAGTCAGAGAGCTGCCCGTCCTCGTCGAGATTGAACCCGACGAACGTTCCAGGCTCCTGTAGCCGCGCCTCTCGCTCGTCGCGGGTGTGAGCCACAAGCTCGTACCGGCCCCCATCGCCGCGAGACACTGAGTACCGCGCGACGTCGTCGAACCGGACGCCGCCGTCCCACCTGGCCACGTGTTCGTCTAGGAAGGCGTTGGTCTCCTCCACCACCATCCTCAACCTTGCGGGTCGCTGCTCGTCGCGGTCGATCTCCGGGTGAACGTCACTCAGGAAGTAGGCGTCGTAGAGGCTTCCCCACCGGGCGTTTGCGCCGCCCACGGCCATGCTGGCGTTGGTCACCGGCGTGACTAGTTCCGGTCCGTTCTGCCCCATCTCTGCGTCCAGCTGAGGCGTGGTCATCCGGAAATCGACGGGCTTGCTGGGGCTGAGGTAGCCGATACCGATGAGGAACCGCTCAAGGTCCGCAGCGTCCTGCTCCGCCGCCTCAGGCGTGGGGCGCCAGCCGCTGCTCCGCTTCTCGCGGTAGTAGTCGTCTATTCTGCCCTGGACCTCCTCGCGCCTGGCCAGCAGCTCACGGTTTCGGGGGCCGAAACGCTCCACGAGATCGCCCAGAATGCGGAATACCTCGTCGGCTGTTCGCCCGGTGCCCTCCACAACCTCGTCTCTGACGAATTCGTAGAGGCCATCGTGTACTTGCAGCGTGCCGCCCGAGTCAAGACTTACCTGTGCCATGAGTCGCTCCTTGACGGTAGGATTTTGAAGTATCGAACGCGGCCCCGGCACAGAAGGCGCGGCGTCGCCGGAATGGGCTTATGCGCGCCTGACATTATCGCCCATAGCGCAACCGCCCGCAATGGGGAGGCACCCGACGCGTCGTCTCCGAAGCTAGATGGGCGACCCTGTCATTCCCTGCATCCCGCGGAGGAGCCACATCTCGCCCAGGTGGCTGAACCCGTGGGTCAGCAGGTTCTCCATGAGCACCTGCACGGCGGCCAGCTCGCCCATAGGCCTGACGGTGAAGATGCGCTCCAGGTCGGTGTCCGTGATGGACGCCAGATAATCATCCGAGGACTGCCAGACGGCGCGCATATATGGCAGGAACTCCTCGATCGACGGCAGGCGGACGGCTGCGGCATCCTCCGCGCTCATGCCTGTCCCCTGTGCCACGCGTTCCAGCCCGAGTCGCTCGTGCCAGCCCTCCTCCAGCCACACGGGAGGCCGGCGCTCCTGGAGGACGAAGCGCACCAGGTTGTCCTCGGTTCGCACGTAGTGCCACAGCGAGAAGGCGATGTGGTTGCCTCCTGCCGGCGGCTGCCAGTTGAGCTGCTCCGGCGTGAGATCGGTGGTGGCGGTCTCGAGGGCCTCGTGCAGGCGCTGCAGGTGGGAGCCGATCAGCTCTACGATAGCCATGTGTACACCTCTCGATGGGGTTGAGTTCGGCGGGGTTGCCCCAGTATGTAGCTGCGACCACGCGCCAGTCAAGGACGGGGCGTGGTCCTCTCCCTATCCGCCCTCCAGCGCCTTTCGTATCTGCTCGCCCTCACGACGCCAGAAGCTGAAGAGTATGCCCAGGTCCGTGCCCACCGAGAAGTGCCTCACGCCCATGTCCAGGAACTCTTTGGCCTGGTCCGCCGTGCCGATCTCCGCCCGCGGCGGAACCCCCATCCTGAGCGCGGTTTCGAACACCCTGTTGCGAGCCGCGACCACGTCCGGGTGGCCGGCCTCGCCGGGGCGGCCGATGTTCATCGAGAAGTCGGCGGGACCCCACTGCACCATTTCGACTCCCGGCTCGCTCAGTATCTCCTCCAGGCTGTCAAACGCTCCCTTCTTCTCGATCATGAACGCGAGAACGGTATCGGCGATTAGCTGAACGTACTCCGGCGTCCCACCATATCCCATGTAGGTGTTGCGGCGGGTGGCCACGCCGTAGTGGCCACCGTGGTCGGGGTGGTCAGGCCTAACGGCCGTGATGCACTCCCGCACGTCTTCGATGCTGCGGAGATCGGTGAAGAGCACGCTGCCGAATCCCGCGCCTATGCCTCGCTGTGCTAGATACGGCATGAGGCTCTGGTCGATCTTGATCATTGCCCCCATGCCGTAGAGCTCGGCGGCGCGGCACAGGTTGTCGAGATCGTGCAGATCCGAGGAGCCGTATTCCGCCACGAACTCCACGTAGTCGTACAGCCCCGTGTTGCCCAGCGCCTCGATCGCGGCGGGCCAGACGCCGACCACGTGGGTGCTGAGGGTGGGTTCGCCCGCCGACAGCTTCTCTCTGAGCACGTTTCGTCTTGGCATGTTCACGTCCTCCCTTTCTCAGCAAAGTTGCACATATCCTATCCGCATTTCTCTTTCACTGTCCATGCTTGTTGGTGCTCTGGTTTTGCCGTAAGCTCCCCGTGGATTCAATGCTAAAGGGAGAGAAAAATCAGCAATGAAGATCACCAATATCGAGACTTTCATAGTTGACGCGGGATTCCGGCCCTGGATGTTCGTCAAGGTGGAGACGGACGAAGGCGTCACCGGATGGGGCGAGTGCAGCGACGTTCGCCAACCGCACGCCATCGAGGGCGCCATACGAGACATGCAGCCCCTGCTCATCGGGCAGGACCCCCGCGCCTTCGAAATGCGCTACCAGGACCTGTTCCGCATTACTCGGCAGAGTCCTGGAGGCATCTCGGCAAAGGCCATCGCCGGCCTGGACTGCGCCTTCATAGACATAAAGGCAAAGGCTCTGGGCATATCGGTCACAGAGTTATTCGGAGGTCCCACCCGGGAGAATGTGCGCGTTTACTGGTCGCACTGCGGCAGCTCCAGGGTGATCCACCACGAACTCCTGGGCGTGCCACCAATAGATTCCTGGCAGTCGATAACAGACCTGGGGCATGAGGTCAGGGATCGCGGCTTTACCGCTCTGAAGACCAACATCCTCCTGCCCGGTCAACAGGCGATGTTCGGCGGGGGCTTCAGCGGGGGACCCGGCTCCACCGACCAGGTCGCCCCCAAGTGGCTAATGCCTCACTTAGAGAAGCTAATCGGCACATTCCGCGACGCCGTTGGTGACGACATAGACATTTGCCTGGATATCAACTTCCACTTCAAGACCGAGGGTACGCTCCGCATCGCCAAGGCGCTGGAGCAGTTCGACATGCTCTGGCTGGAAGTCGACATGTACGACCCGAAGAGCCTGCGCCAGATTAAGGACTCCACGACCACGCGCATCTGCACCGGCGAGAACCTGTACTTCATGCACGACTTCATCCCCTACTTCGAGAACCACTCGGCGGACATGTTCATGATTGACGTGGCATGGAACGGCTTCAGCCAGTCCAAGAAGGTCGGCGATCTCGCCGAGGTATATCAGCACAATGTTGCGCCGCACAACTATAACAGCCACCTGTCCAGCTTCGTCTGCGCCAGCCTGTGCGCAACCCTGCCGAACGTGCGAATCATGGAAATCGACATCGACGACATACCCTGGAAGGACGAAATGACCACCGCCGTACCGGAGATAATCGACGGCTACATGACCGTCCCGACCGGGCCCGGCTGGGGAGCCGACGTCAACGAAGAAGTCGCGCTAGCCCACCCCTGGGACGAGAAAAGCCTCACCCAAGTGCAGGCCCGGGGCTACAAGATGTAGCACTGGCAGGAATGAGCCAAAGAAAGTACCCGGAATCTGAAACTGAAATCGTCCTACGCCTGGGTAACCAACTGAGAGAACTGAATCTATGGAATGGCGATGAATGTCATCCGTAGACCGCCGGGTTGGCGCAGTTTGGAAGGCGGCTGCCTTCCAGGCCCGCCACCAGGTTATCGACCGCCATGTTCGCCATGCGCAGCCGCGTAGCCACGCTCGCGCTCGCTATGTGAGGCGTGACGATCGCGTTGGGCAGTGACAGCAGCTCGTCGCGAGCGTCGATAGGCTCGACGGCGGTGACGTCGAGCGCAGCCATCGCCGGGCGGCCCCGCCGGAGCGCCGCCACGAGCGCGTCCTGGTCCACCACGCCGCCACGCGCCGTGTTCACGAGGATGGCCGTCTCCTTCATCATCGCAAGCTCGCGCTCACCGATCATGTGACGTGTGTCCTCCGTGAGCGGCACGTGCAGGGACACGAAGTCGGACTCACGCAGCAGGTGGTCAAGCGAGGCGGGTTCCGCGCGGATGTCCGGGGGCGCCGGGGCATCCGATCGCCGGGTGTATAGCAAACGCATGGAGAACCCCTGTGCACGGCGCGCCACCGCCTGCCCAATGGCTCCGAATCCCACGATGCCCAGCGTTGCGCCGTAGAGGTCGCGGCCAAGCAGTACGCGCGGGCCCCACGTCTGCCACTCCCCCGCCCTGACGTAGGCGTCCGCCTCCACGATCCGCCGCGCAGCCGAGGTGAGCAGCGAGAACGCAAAGTCCGCCGTGGTCTCTGTGAGCACACCCGGTGTGTTGCCAACCGGGATGCCGCGCGCCGTGGCCGCAGTCAGGTCGATGTTGTCCGTGCCGACCGCCATGTTGCTGACTACGCGCAGGGCCGGCGCAGCCTCCAGCAGCGCCGCATCGATGCTATCGGTCAGCAAGCACAGGATGCCGTCGGCGAGGGCGGCGCGCTCCCGCAGGCTGTCGTAGTCGGGTGGCATATCGCTGTCCCACAGGTCAACCTGATAGCCGGAGGCTAGCCTATCGAGCGCCTCCTGCTGCAGTCGCCTCGTGACAAAGACCCGTGGCAAGTCACCGGCCATTGCGCTTCCCTCCCGTGAGCGCGGCCACGGCGCGTGCCGCCGCCTCCTCGATGCACAGAAGCGTGTCGGCCATGCCGTTCTGCAGCGGCGCGAGCTCGAACACCCCATCGATCCCGATCGCGGCCGCGCCGTCGGCACCCAGCGCGTCGCTCCCCACGATGGCGGCCACCTCCGGCCTGCCGTGCTCCCTCGCCAGAGCAGCCACGCCGCAGACGCCCTTGCCCGAAAGGGTCTGAGAGTCGAGTCGCCCCTCGCCCGTCAGCACCAGGTCCGCGCCCGCAAGCGAGTCCTCGAGGCGCACCGCTTCGCTTACCACTTCGAAGCCCGGCCTGAGCGTGGCGCCGCAGAACACAACGAGCCCTGCCCCCAGGCCGCCCGCCGCGCCCGCGCCGGGCATGTCCCGCACGTTCGCGCCCGTACACTCACCTACCACCTCCGCGAAGCGGCCGAGTGCAGCGTCCAGGGCCTCGATCTGCGCGGGGCCTGCGCCCTTCTGAGGCCCGAATACTGCGGATGCGCCCTCCGGCCCGCAGAGCGGGTTGGCAACGTCGCAGAGCGCAGCGACGGACGCGGATGCCAGCGCCGGATGCGCGCCCTCGCAATCGATTGAGGCGAGACTCGCAAGGGCGGCTCCGCCCGCGGGCAGATCATGGCCGCCTTCGTCAAGCGCCCGAAAGCCGAGGGCCTGCGCCATGCCCACGCCGGCGTCGTTGGTGGCGGAGTCGCCCAGGCCAACGAGAATGCGCCGGTGGCCGCTGTCCAAGGCAGCCCGGATGAGGTCGCCTGTGCCGCGGGTCGTTGTGACAGTCGGATCGCGTTCCGAGTCCGCAAGAAGCGCGAGGCCGGAGGCGGCAGCAGTCTCGATGACGGCAGTTTCGCCGTCGCCGAGCACGCCCCAACGCGCTAGGATCGGCCGGCCCAGCGGGTCGGCAGCCGGCGACGTGACCCAGCCTCCGCCCGTGGCTGTGACCAGCGCGTCAACCGTGCCGCCGCCTCCGTCCGCGATGGGGATGACCGCCACGCAGGCGTCCGGCACGGCGCGCAGCGCGCCCCGGCGCATGGCCTCGGCCGCATCGGCGGCGGACGCCGTGCCCTTGAACGCCTGTGGAGCCACCACGATCTTCATTGCGCCTCGCGCTCGGAACTGAACGTGCAATGTCGGCTCAATTGTAGCGCATGGGCAGGCGCCGGTCGAGCGAACGGGAGCGTCGCAAACCTACGATTCGCGACGATGCGGGACAGGTATTGACAATGATTCCAACATCTCTATAATCCGCTCCAGCATGTTGCTACGCACTTCATTCCGAGGCGCCCACGCGGTGATCGCAGCCCTGCTCCTTACGGCTGTGCTGGTTGTGGCGTGTTCGCCGGACCCAACGGCCACACCGGTTCCCACCAACACTCCCGTTCCTACGGCAACTCCTACGCCGACTCCCACACCCACACCAACCCCGACGCCCGAACCAACTCCCACCCCGGAGCCCGCGACCGACATGATGCCCGGGATGATGATGGACGAGAACACCACTGGCAGCGACATAATGGCCATGATGAGCGAGGAGGAAGTCGCGTGCGTGCAGGCCGCGGTCGGCGATGAGGGCTTCGCAGCGATGCAGGCGACGCCCGTCTTCTTTCTCTCGGACTCAATGGCAATGGTTGCGGACTGCTTCTCCCCGGAGTTGTCGGCTATGCTGGCCATCGCCTTCTTGTCCGCCGAGGTCGGCGGGTTTAGCGCCGAGAGCAGCGCCTGCCTCATGGACTTCTACGCCGAGTACGGAGCAGTGCCTCCCGACGAGACCGACCAGGCCGCGTCGATCGTCTACCTGTTCACCTTCCAGGCTTGTCTGACGGATGAGGAGGCAATTGCCCTCTCCGGGGGAGACGAGAGCATGCCTCTCCCCTCCCAGTTGGAGTGCCTCACCTCCCAGGTGAGCATTGAGGAACTGACAGCGCTGTTGGCAAACTTGGACTCGCTATTCACGGGGAATGCCTCGCCGGAGATGCTGCAGACGTTGCAGGATCTGCAGATCGCCTCGGAGGCCTGCGGCGTCGATCTCCTGTCGATGGGCTGAGTTGCGGCTCCCCCCCGTTGACACCTCCACGACAGCCCTAATATAGTTCTCCCGTGCCCGTAGTTTCTCGCATTCCACACATGGAGGCGCATCATCGCTCAGGAATTCGGACAGGACGAGTTTCGCTACACCTACGTTGAGGACTGGGCCAAGCTGCCCCAGGGCATGACCTTCGTGGAATGTCCGGGCGTGGCCGTGGACTCGCAGGACCGGGTCTTCGTGCTGACCCGCGGGGAACACCCAATCTTCGTCTTCGACAGCGACGGTGCCTTCCTGCGCACCTTCGGCGAGGGCCAGTTCAGCAACCGCACCCACGGCCTGTACATCGCCCACGACGACTCGCTGCTGGTGGCCGACGACGGGCTCCACACCATCCAGAAGTTCAGCCCGGACGGTCAGAAGCTCATGGAGATTGGCGAGAGGAACCACCCAGCTCCCAGGTGGAGCGGCCAGCCGTTCAACCGGCCGACCTCGGCCGCGATCATGCCCAGCAACGGCGACGTCTACATCTCCGACGGCTACGGAAACTCACGCATCCACGCCTACACAGCCGGCGGCGAGTACCGATTCTCGTGGGGTGAACCGGGAATCGATGCCGGCCAGTTCATACGGCCGCACAACATCGCCATCGACGCCGACGACCGGGTGTTCGTGGTTGACCGCGAGGCGCACCGCATCCAGATCTTCTCCGCGACCGGCGAATTCATCACGATGTGGAGCAACATCCATCGCCCCGATTCCATGGTCCTATGGCAGGACCACATCTACGTGGGGGAGCTGAACGGAATGCCGGGCGTCGACGACGCTCCGGGCCTGGGCCACCGGGTGGGCATCTACACGCTCGACGGCGAGCTGGTGTGCCGGTTCGGCGACAAGGAGGAGGGCGAAGGAGCGGGACAGTTCATCGCGCCTCACGGCATCGCCGTCGACTCACGCGGCGACATCTACGTCTCGGAGGTCTCGTACACGATCCGCGGGTCGCACATGGACCCGCCAAGAGAGCTCCGCAGCCTCTCCAAGTACTGCCGCGTGTAAGCCACCAGTCCGGACACGCGTTCGCTCATGTCCTTCGACAAGCTCAGAGCTTGCCCCGCACTTGATGCGGGGATGAGCGGGCCATGGAAGCGCCCGCCTTGTGACTAGCCGCGCCCTATGTAGGGCATCCTGGTGGCCATGATGGTCATGAACTGCACGTTGGCGTCCAGGGGCAGGTTGGCCATGAACAGAATCGACTCGGCCACGTGCTCCACGTCAAACGTGGGCTCGACCTCCACCGCGCCGTGAGCCTGCGGCACCCCGCTCTCCATCCTCTGGGTCAGGGCCGTCAGGGCGTTGCCAATGTCGATCTGACTGCAGGCGATGTTGTAGCGCCGTCCGTCCAGTGATATGGACCTGGTCAGGCCAGTCACGCCGTGCTTGGCGGCGGTGTAGGGGGCGGAGTTTGGTCTTGGAACGTGGGCGGAGATGGAGCCGTTGTTGATGATCCGCCCGCCCATCGGGTCCTGGGCCTTCATGATCTTGATGGCCTCCTGCGCGCACAGGAACGCCCCGGTCAGGTTGGTGTCCAGGACCGCACTCCACTGGTCATAGGTCAGGTCTTCGAATGGGACGGGAGGGGCCCCCGTACCGGCGTTGTTGAACAGCACGTCCAACCGCCCGAAGGCCTCGTGTGTCCTGGCGAAGAGGGCACGGACGGCCTGCGGGTCCCGTACGTCGGTGGGTATGGCCAGCGCCCGTGACGCTGGCTCTCCCGCCTCCTCGACCGTCTCCTGAAGCGTTTCGGCGCGGCGGCCCGCCAGGACCACAGAGTACCCGTCCCTAAGCAGGGCGAGAGCGGAGCTCCGCCCAATGCCGGACCCTGCACCGGTAACCATCGCTATCTTTCCGTTGGAGTCCATGACCACGCGACCTCCTTTGCAGTCTACGTCTCCAGAGAACTCTGCCCAACTCGAACGCAGTAGCCGCCGTTCTAAACGCGTATGTCCCTGCGCTGGAAGCCCATGTGTGCAGCGCCCAGGCACGCCAGCGCCACGACCAGCATTGCGCCCGCGTGCGCCGGGTTCAGGCCGTTCACCAGCGGCGAGTCGCCGTTGTAGTAGTGCATCAGCGATAGCCACCGGGCAGGCTCCATGACTTCTGACAGCAGGCTCAGTGTATTGAGCACCCACCCGCCTGCCACCACGGAGGCGCCAATCGCCACGCTGAGCCCGTGACGGCCTGTCACGGCGCCGACGGCAAAAGCCACCCCTCCAAATGCAAGCCCCAGTAGCCCCAAGCTGAGACACATCTCCGCAAGCCGAACTACACCAATGTCCATGCCCACGACTCGTGCGCCCACCACCAGCACCACCCAGATGAACGCCGATAGCGCAAGAACGGACACCGTCATGGATGCGTACTTCTCCAACACCAGCCTACTGCGGGAGACCGGCTGCGAGAGCAGCAGCTCCATCGTCCCGGCGCGCTCTTCGCCGGCAACCGCGCCGCTGCCCCGGCCGATCGCGAACACTGCAATTAGCATCGGCACCATGAAACCGAATAGCTCGGCGTTCAGGTAGCCCGCAGGCGTCGAGAAGCCCGCCAGGTCCGATGCGCCGAACATGGCCATCAGGCTGTCGGGGTACTGGTCTACCAACTCCTGCAGGCCTTCTATTCCCTCTATCGTCGGATAGAAGCCGACCATTATGCCAACCAGAATGCCGGCCCCCAGGCACCACCACGCAAGCGACCTGCGCTGGTCTCGCAGCGTCTTCAGCAACACGCCGTTAAGCATCCCGCTCCTCACCGACGCCGTAGCGGGCCGACCCTGCAATACTTGTTGGTGACTCATGGTTCCCGCTCCTCCCCCATTCCGTAGTAGGCCAGGAAAGCCTCCTCCAGGCTTGGCTCCCTGGTGGTCACGTTGACTATTTCATAGCGGCTCGCAGCGCGGAAGAGCGACGCGAGCGACCCCTCGATGTCGCACCGCAGGAAGCGGTCCGACACGCTGATGTTGCGCACGCCGGCCAGCCCGTCGAAGTCGTCCGGGGCCACCTGGCCTCCAAACTCGATCTCAATGCTCCGCACGCGCCTGGCCTTCAGCGATGCCACATCTTCCACCGCCACTATGCGCCCGTCACGTATGATAGCCACGCGATCGCAAATCTCCTCCACCTCCGGTAGGACGTGAGACGACAAGAACACCGTCCTGCCCTCATCGCGCGTCTCCAGCAACAGGCTCTTGAACTCCTCCTGCACAAGCGGGTCGAGGCCGGTGGTTGGCTCGTCGAGCACCAGCACCTCGGGCTTGTGCATGAAGGCCTGGATCACCACCACCTTCTGGCGATTTCCATGCGACAGCGTGTCGATGCGGCGGGACAGGTCGCACGAAAGCCGCTCCGCGAGCCCGTCCACCTGCCGCCAATCGACGCCCCCGCGGAGGCCGGCGGCATATGTCAGGTACTCACGCCCGGTCATGCTGCCGTACAGCCCCGGATCGCTCGGCACGTAGCCCACGCGCCGGCGCACCTCGATGGCGTCCGTCTGCGCGTCGAGTCCCATAACGCGCAGCGAGCCGCTGGTTGGCCTGATGAGGTCTAGCAAGATGCGTATGGTGGTGCTCTTGCCTGCGCCGTTGGGGCCCAGGTACCCGAAGATCTCCCCGGGCATAACCTCCAGGTCCACGTCTACCACGCCGCGCTGTGAACCATAGAACTTGGTGAGCTTCTCCAGCCGGATGGCGGGCTCCATCACGCCTCCGCCGCCACTCGCTCCGGCCTGAACCGCATCGCGGACGACACGTCGTCCAGGGACACCTGCCGCACGCCGCGCAGCCCCTCGTGCCTCACCATGCCCCACAGCACGTCGCGATTGAGGTCGGTGCCCAGCTTTCCGGCCTTGGGATACGCGATGTAGGCGATGGCGTCGCGGCGCGGCGCGTCCACGAACGGCGCCGAGTGCGCCTCGATCTCCGAGGAGTCCCGCACGAAGACAAGCACGACGTCGGCCTGCTCGCCTGGGCCGGCACGGCGAACCGACTCCGCCAGATCGAGTGCGAAACCCTCCGGCGCGTTCCCCACCATGACAGAGGCGCCCAGCTTTATCTGCAGCTTTCCGGCAACGTCCATATCGCTTTCCCGTAGCCATAAGTATACAGCATGGGATGATGCACCAGACCTGCCGCCCGCGTCCGGCTCATCGCAGCTCGTACGCCCTTCCAGGACGGCCGCCTCAGGGGACTGCGCAATCGGGGATGTAATTCCCAGCTAATGGGAATTCCCCCAATCTAGCTGACCCTACAGGCGCTTGTTTGAGACCACCGGCTCTGAGGCCAGCAGGTCGCGAAGCTTGCTCAGGTCTGGGAGATCCAGGATACGGGAGACTCCGGCGTCAAGGGCTTGCCGGGCCGGGCAATACACCATACCCGGCAGTCGCTCGAACTCCGTGTCCGCTACCTCATCGAACAGGTCAGAGAAGCCCTTGAGTTGAGCTGGCGCTAGGCTGCGCGTGTCCAACACGGGTAACTCCTCCAGGTCGGCCTTCTTCAATTGAACCCAAGAGCCACGTGTAGTGTTGCGCACTCCCAGAAGCGTTAAAAGACCCAAGCTGCTGTTCAGCCATACACATAGCCCTTTTTCCACCTTGGAGTCTTCGATACGCACCGGCCACCACATGCTGCCTAGCACATTTTCATCCGCCCGCATTGCCACAACTCTTACTGTGTTGAGCCAGAGGCGCGCCCCGACTAGGAGCCTGCCTGCCTTTGGCCACAATTGGTTGACAGGCTTGAGACGGCGACCGGGAGGCGCTTCAACCAGAGGAGCCAAGTAGTCATCTGGCTTGGTGTTGATCCATCGCCGTTGATTGGTGTCGTGGTTAGCGACCAATGGATAAGCTGTAACGGCAGTTGTTCTCTCGAAACCATCCCATATGTCTCTTATGTCTGGGCCAGTTTTGCCGAGGTCACTGATGCGGCACATGGCTAGCTTGGCAGTCATTGCTTCACCAGGAATCCAGACCTCACCATCATGCAACAGCTTGAGGGCGCTACGCACCAAGTCGGCACGGGCAAACTGCACGCCGGACCACTGCTTGCCGGCAAGATTCAACTCCGGTATCGACAACACCTCGCCCACGTGCCTGCCATCAACCTCCAGCAGGGCCGTACCCGACTCCTCAAGCCTTGCAGGTGTCGTCGCGGTTACCGCCTGCGCTACCCGGTGGGCATCGAGCACGCCGTCGGGGTTACTCCAGAGATTGACAAAGGTCGTGCGCCGCTCAGAGGCGTCTTGATCCACTGGTCGTCGCGTCGCTATCAGCAGGGCCTCAGATAGGTCAGTGCTGTCGGAGAAGTTCCAACGCAGCGGGTCGTGGGACGTGATGACCATATCAAGGGCAAATTCACTCCCTATGAGTGAGCGTGTCTGCTTCCAGGACGGCCCAGTGCACACTGTGATAGGCAGCACTAGTGCTAGTCTACCCTCTCCGGGCCGTAGCTTAGGAGTTGCAGCCGCTACGAATGCCGCGCCAAGCCCCGCGGTCGCCGTCGCTTGTCTGGACCTCAGCCGACGGGACAGCTCGTCCTGAAGCCGCCGACGTTCCGTCGCTGGAAGGCTTCCGAATAGCAGATTGCCAATCACGGAGCGAGTGAACGGTGGATTCATTATCGCCAGGTCCAGCTCTGGGAGCCTGGCAGTCATTCCCTCTGCTGTGCCCTTCGTGCCGCTTCCGGATACCCTTTCGACTTCCCTGGTACCCACCCCCATCTCCTCCGCAGAAAGGGCGAACTGGACTGGTACTTCGTCTTGCCCCAGGAAGTCCAAGGACCCCAATGAGATGTTTGCCCCCTCCGCTCCCAGGGGCATGACGTACAGGTTCATTCGGTCGAACTGTATGTCCGGGTTTAGCATCGCCAGGCTGGTGGCAGCGAAGTGTACAGCTGACAGCTGGACGTCGTAGCCATGCAGGGCCTGCTCCACCATCGCCTTGTGCAGCTCGGGGGCGTTGTGGCCCCCAGCGTCGGTGTGCCTGCGCTCCGCCTCGGCTGCTACCGCCATCAGCAGTGTCCCCGTCCCGCAGGCCAGGTCGGCGACGTTGAGGGAGGCCGGGAACTCGTGGTCGCTCCAGTCCACCTGGGGAGGCCAGTTGTGAAATACCAGCCGGGACAGCAGTGTCGCCGCGGGCACGGAGGTGTAGTATGCGCCCTTGAACTTGGCGTCCGTCAGGAGCGTGTGGAAAAGGCGGCCGGACAGGTCGTGCCCCTCCAGCCGTCGTGTGTCCTCCATTGCTTTGACCAGGGGAGCAACTGCCTGAGTCCTGAGGTCTTCTGGCCCGTCGTCCAGCACATCCAGAATGCTGGCCGCTAAGTCGAACACGGGCACATAGTCGATGTGGGCACAGATGTCGCGCCAGGTGTCGCGAAGGCCGGCGTTGCCCTGCCCTAGGGCTTCGTTTACGGTGGGGACGGTCTCATTGACGGCTGCCAGACGATCCTGGAAGGCCAGAGCGTTGAAGAGCACCAGGCACCCGATGCGCAGGGCAGCGGCGCGGTTCTTCTCCTGGTCAGTGCTGGCAATTAAGTCGGCAATGCGACGAGAGAGGCGAGCATGACGTGCGATCTCCTTCGCTGCCTGCTCCACGGAATACCCCACGGCAATTGCAGCGGCGGTCACCCTGTCCACGCCCTCAAGCTCCAACGGAAGAGTGCGAAGTTGGTCGGCAAGCTCGGCGCCAGACCCGCTCTTCACAAGACGTTGAGGGGACTTTGCGCCTCGAGAGCCGTGAACCCACCAGCGTAGGTCCGCGGCAGCCTCAAGCTCAGCGTGGGTATTCTCGGCGTGTCGAAGCCTGTCGGGGTATAGCACGCCGATTAGTCCGAGAGCCTCTGGGAAAGAGCTCAGTCGCTCGTCGAGTTGGCTCTCTAGGAGAGCCTCGCTCCCTTCCCACTTGCACTCCAGGAGTACTAGGTCGCCGCTCCGCAGGTCTACGCGTACATCAGGCGCCCCTCTCCGGCTTCGACGTTCAGCCCTGGCCGAGAATCCGCGCTCGCGCAGCGACTGCGCCAATAGAACGTTTACGCCTTCCTCCCGGATGGTCTCAGCATCGACTTGCCTGGATGCATTCTGCCTAGCGCTTGTCAATAGACCTTCAAACTCAACTCCGATAGCGAGTCATATACCAAATCACTAGACCAACACCACGTCGGCCTGCTCGCCTGGGCCGGCACGGTGAACCGGCTCCGCCAGGTCGAGTGCGAAACCCTCCGGCGCGTTCCCCACCATGACAGAGGCGCCCAGCTTTATCTGCAGCTTTCCGGCAACGTCCATATCGCTTTCCCGTAGCCATAAGTATACATCATGGGATGATGCACAACCGATGACGTGTCGTGATATAATGGCGCCCATCGAAGGGTGGCAGGGCCTATGGACTCGTAAGCTTCTCGCCCGGGCGCCCACAACGGCGGAGCAAGGAGGAAGCGATGACAGAGGTGTTTGAGGGACTCAAGGTCGTGGATTTCACTGAAGGGATGCTGGGAGCGGTGACCACCATGGTGCTGTCGGACTTCGGAGCCGACGTGGTCAAGGTGGAACCGCCCGGAGGACACCGGTCCAGGAGCATTCCGGCGGCCCAGCAGTGGAACCGCGGCAAGAGGAGCGTTGTGCTGGACCTGGAGAACGCGGAGGACCAGGAGAAGGCGCGACGGCTTTCGCTTCAGTCGGACGTGGTCATAGAGAGCTTCACGCCCGGCGCCACTTCCCGCATGGGCATCGACTACGATACCCTCAGCTCTCAGCACCCCGACTTGGTCTACTGCTCGCTGACAGGCTGGGGGCCCAAGGGCCCCTATGCGCACTACAAGCCCTACGAGGGCGCTGTGGCCGCCAAGATCGGCAGGATGATGGTCTTCTCCGGGCAGGCCAACCGGCCCGGGCCGCACTACTCCGCGGTGCAGACCGCAACCCACGCTGCCAACATGGGCGCCGTGCGCGGCATCATCGCCGCGCTCCACGTGCGCGACAAGACTGGCCAGGGCCAGAAGGTGGAGACCAGCCTGATGCAGACAATGAACCTCTACGAGTTCATTGACCTGGTCTTCTGGCAGATGATGGTGCGCTTCCCGGACGTGTTCACCGAGCACCCGTGGCTGCGCGGCTACCCCACGCTGGCCTACATTCCGGTACGCACCAAGGACGGCGAGTGGATTCAGATGGCGAACACCGTGCAGCGTCTCTTTGTGGCCATGATCCACGACATCGGACTGGGCCACATCTTCGAGGACCCGCGCTTCGAGAAGGCGCCGGTGCTCCTGCCCGAGGACCGCGAGGAGCTGCGCATGATCATGCTGTCCCGCTTCCAGGAGCAGACCCTGGAGGAGTGGATGGACCTGTTCGTCAACAAGACCCGGGACGTGGCCGCAGAGCCATACCGCACCTCGGAACAGGGCATGACCCATCCCCAGATGATCCACAACGGCCACGTGAGGGACGTGGAAGACCCGGTCGTGGGCATGATGAAGCAGCTCGGCCCCCTGTCGCTCATGTCGGACACGCCGGGCAGGATACAGGGGCCGTCGCCCCTGCCGGGCCAGCACACGGAAGAGGTGCTGGCGTCGCTGAACGGCGGGAACGGCCACCATGCCAACGGCTACGGCTCCGAGCCTCTGCCGAGGCACCCGCTCGAGGACGTGACGGTGCTGGACCTGGCCACGGTTATCGCCGGGCCGCTCGGCTGCGCGCTCCTGGGCGAGATGGGCGCCAGGGTGATCCGCATCGAGCCGCCCGGAGGCGACCTGCTTCGCGGCATGTCGAGGGGCGTAACCGCCAACAAGACCATGGCCGGCTCAGAGGACATTTGTCTGGACCTGAGCACGGAGGAGGGCCAGAAGATTGTGCACCAGCTCGTGGCCAAGGCGGACATCCTTGTGCACAACATGCGCCCCGGCGCGCCTGAGCGGGTTGGCATAGGCTTCGATCAGCTGATGGAGATCAACCCGCAGCTGGTCTACGTATACGCCGGAGGCTACGGCCCCACCGGACCGCACTCGCACCGCCCGTCCATGCACCCCATACCCGGCGCTGTCTGCGGCGGCGTGGTGACACAGATGGGCAAGGGCGCCATACCGCCCGCCGACCAGCCGATGACGCTGGAGGAGATCAAGGAGACCTCGCGCCGGTTCGGCCGCGCCAACGAGGGCAACCCCGATCCCAACTCGTCGATGGCCGTCTCCACGGCTGCCCTGCTGGGCTTCCACGCCCGCAAGCGCACCGGCAAGGGTCAGTACGTGACCTCGTCCATGATCCAGGCCAACGCCTACGCCAACGCCGACGACTTCTTCTGGTACGAGGGCAGGCCCGGGCGGCAGCTGCCCGACGCCGACGGCTACGGCCTCCACGCCCTCTACCGCCTCTATGAGGTCGAGAAGGGCTGGGTGTTCCTGGCCGCCCCCTTGGAGGAGGAGTGGCAGGCTCTCTGCGAAACAATCGGCCGGCCGGACCTCCTCACTGATGCGCGTTTCGCCACCCAGGAGGCCCGCCGCGAGAACGACGACGCGCTGGTCGAGGAGCTTGGCGCAGTGCTGGCCACACGCGAGCCCCTTGAGTGGGAGAAGCTGCTCGTCGACGCGGGCGTCACGTGCGTCCGGGCGGAGGACGCCGGGCCGTATCAGTTCCACATGGAAGACGCACACGTCCAGGAGAACGGCTACCTCACGGAGGTTGAGTCGGTGCGGTTCGGAAAGTTCATGCGATACAGCCCCATAGTGCGGTTTTCGCAGACCTCCCCCAAGGCGGGCGCCGGCCCCCTGCGAGGCCAGCACAACGACTCCGTGCTTACGGAGCTCGGGTACAGCGCCGACCAGATAGCCGACCTGGAGCAGCGGCGCGTCATTGCAAGGGAGGCCGTATAGGACGATAGCTCTACGGGCCGGCCAGCCCCACATTATTACAATTTGGGAGCGAGCCTGCTCTTGGACCGAAGCTGCGGGGCATGACCGCCACTTGACACTGGGCTTGCGTCTGTGGTAGACTCCCGCAATCGGTAGTTGACCCGTCAAAATCACGGAAAATCGCTACAACGGAGGGGACATGTTACGAAAAGCGGTGCACCTTAGGACACTGGTCGCAATGCTGCTCGGCGTCGTGCTTGTGGCGGCCGTGGCGTGTGGAGAAGATCCCACGGCCACGCCCGAGCCCACCAACACGTCTGTGCCGACGGCGACTCCTGAGCCCACTGAGGCCATGGCCGGAGAGATGATGGAGCCCACGGAGGCGCCTGTGGCTGAGACCAGCCAGGCCAATACCGGGCTGAGCGCCCAGGCCGTCATGGATCATCCCATGTTCAGGCCGGAGTGGGGCGAGCCGCAGTACGGCGGCACCATCAGGTTGCGCACCAACGTACCTGTGAGGACCGGCTCCCCGTACAGGGGCAGCGGCAACAGCCACTACACGGGCAACCAGATGACCACGCGTGACACGCTGGTCATGATTGACCCGTGGATCGGCTGGTCCGGCGGTATCCAGAGCAACGTGGCGGAAAGCTGGGAAGTCTCGGACGACCAGCTGACCTACACCTTCCACCTCCGCGAAGGCATCATGTTCCACGAGAAGACCGAAGCCCATGAGGTAGATATGCCCGGTTTCGGCCAGGAGCTGGTGTGCGAGGACGTTGCTTCCCACATGAACTTCATCGGCTCCGACCGCTACTGGGACGAGGGCGGTTCGCTCTCCTCACTGGTGCCGGGCGGTACAACCTGGAGCTGCCCGGACGGCCCTGAGGGCTACACCGCTCAGGCTGTGCTGGACAGCGGCATCCCCTTCCCCGGTATCCTGAACCTGCTCAGCATGCCGGGCGTGTACGGCATCACCAACAAGGACTGGTTGGACTGGTCCCTGGAGACCCTGGAGGTCCAGGAGATCCGCACGTACCCTAAGTACTCAATCCACCTGGGCACCGGCCCCTTCATGCCCCATGCCCTCACTCCCGAGGTGGTCGCCACTGTCCACCGGAACCCCAACTACTGGAAGGAAGGCCTTCCGTTCCTGGACGTCTTTGAGTACCACTCAATTGCAGACCCTGCCACGGCCTTCGCCAGCTTCTCCACGGGCAAGATCGACCTCATGGGCCACGGCAGCGGCTCACCCTATCCCGCCCAGGTTGAGCAGGCCAACCGCGACTTCCCCGACCTGGCATTCGCGCCGAACCACTACTTCGGTGGCAGGGCCGTGGGATTCAACACCGAGAAGCCTCCATTCGATGACGTGCGGGTGCGCCGTGCAGTCAACCTGGTCATGGACCGGGCTGCATGGAAGGAATTCCAGAACATCCCCGGCACCGACCTCCACGCCGGCTACATCCCGGCGGGCTTCTTCAACGCCGATGGGCGAGCCTTCAACCCCATGGGCCACTCGGTTGAGGAGATTCTCACCTGGGACGGATGGCGTCAGCCCAAGGACGACGACATCGCTCTGGCCCAGAGCATCATGAACGACATCTATGGTGGAGAATCACCCGGTTCGTTCAAGTGCCTTTCCAGGGCGGACGATACGTCCACCAACGCCTGCATATTCATGGGCGGGACCATACAGGAGCACCTGGGCATGGACCTCGAACTGGACACCTACGACCCGGCCACGCTCTCCTCCCAGCTCAACGCCTGCAACCACACCTTCGCGGTGACCGTCATGCCTGGCTGGGAAGGTACGCCCGACCCCTACCTCCGATACAGGACGTACCACTCCGAGCTGAGGGGAGCCAGGTCCTGTATGGGTGGCGTGGAGCCGGACGTGCAGAACAGGCTGAACTCACTGGTCAACGAATTCCTGGTGGAGTTGGACTTCACCAAGCGGACAGAGATCAGCAAGGAGCTCGAGTCCATCATGTACAACGAGTACATCCCGGCAGCTCCCATGGAGTGGCAGGTGCTGTTCACCGGCTACCAGCCGTGGGTGAAGGGGTTTGACATCCTGCCCGACCACTCCATACACACATCGCACCTCAAGATACACCAGCGCACCTGGGTAGCCAGGTAGAACCGAAGCCTAGATCGGAATCACCGACGGGATGGGGACACTGGCTCCCATCCCGTCGGTGCCATACCTCAACTGACCGCAAGACCTAGACAGATCGACCGACTCGACCCCGCCGCAACGGACTCTCATCCGATAGGGCAGCGGCGGTGATCACCCCGGCCCGTCGGGCGGGCCAACCCTCTGGAAGGACCGGCCGAAACCGCAGGGAGGGCTAGAAGTGACACAGTACATAATCAGGCGTATCCTGCAGGGATTCCTGGCAGTCTTCGTGGTGAGCGTCATCATCTTCATGCTCATCCGTGTTGCGCCTGGCGACGTGGCCCTCATGGTCATCTCCCAGGGTGAGGAGGACTTCAACCGGGAGGACGTTGACCCAATCGTTCTCGAGCGAGTGACGCGACTCCTGGGTCTGGATCGCCCCCTGTACATGCAGTACCTGGTATGGGCCAGGGACATGGTGACCCTGAACTGGGAGGCGTCCTTCTACACCTCCAAGCCCATCATGGAGGAGTTTGTAGAGAGAGCGCCGGTGACCCTTCAGTTGGGCATCTACAGCGTGGTCCTCTCCGTGATCATAGGCCTGCCCATAGGCATATTGATGGCGCTCAAACAAGACGGGTGGATGGACTACGTGGGGCGCCTAGTCTCGCTTGCCGGTCTATCCATGCCGAACTTCTGGCTCGCCACGCTGGTGATAGCAGCGGGAGTGTACTTCTTCAACTGGTCGCCAAGACTCCAGTTCGAGCATCCATGGGAGAACCTGGCAGGCAACATCAGCATCCTCTTCTGGCCTGCCGTCATCGGCGGATTCGCTTCGGCGGCCACCAAGGCCAGGATGATGCGCTCCACCATGCTGGAGGTGCTCAGGCAGGACTACGTGAGGACGGCTCACGCCAAGGGCCTGCGATACTCCGTGGTGGTGTACCGGCACGCACTCAAGAACGCAATGCTGCCGGTGGTGACCATAGTAGGAATCTCCGCGGCTGTGATCATCGGCGGCTCCGTCATCACGGAGACCATATTCCAGCTGCCGGGCATCGGAATCTACGTGGTCCGCGGCATGAACCAGCGCGACTTCCCCGTCGTGCAGAGCATGGTCTGCATAATCGCCACGTGGATAATCTTCATCAACCTCGCAGTAGACGTGACTTACGCCTGGCTGGACCCCCGGATCCGATTCTAGCCTCGGCCAAGGAGACGGTGAAGTGATAGAAGCAGCCAGAACACAGCAGTCGGGCGTAGCCCCCAGGCTACGCGATGCCTACAAGTCCACTAAGACGTTCTTCAGGCGCAAGCCGCTGGGGGCCATTGGGGGGACCATCATCTTCGGGATGGTACTGGTCGCCATCTTCGCTCCCCTTGTGACCTTCTACGAGCCCACCCGCACCAGCTTCGGCGATGACCTCCAGTCACCCTCCCTGACGCACTGGATGGGGACCGACACCTGGGGCCGGGACGTGTGGACGCGTATCGCCTATGGCGCCCGAATCTCCCTGTACGTGGGCCTGCTGTCCGTTGCCACCGGCTCCCTCGGCGGGGCGCTGATCGGCTTGGTTAGCGCCTACTACGGCGGCAAGGCGGACGCTGTCATTCAGCGCATCATGGACTCCATGATGGCCATCCCCACGCTCATACTGGCCCTGGCCATCATGTCCGCCCTGGGGCAGAGCCTCAACAACGTGGTGCTGGCCATCGCAATTCCGCAGATACCGCGAGCCAACCGCGTCGTTCGATCGCAGGCGCTCGCCGTGAAGGAGAGCGAGTTCGTACTGGCGGCAAGAGCAATCGGCTCCTCTGACATGCGCATCATACTTCAGCACGTTATGCCGCAGTGCGTGGCGCCGTGGCTTATCATCGCCACGGCCGGCTTGGGCACCGCCATCATCGCAGAGGCCGGCCTGAGCTTCCTGGGACTCGGCGTGCCGGAGCCTACGCCCTCCTGGGGCAGCATGCTGACCGGTCGCGTCCGCAACTACTATGCCGTGGCGCCGTGGCTGGCCATCTGGCCTGGCCTGGCAATCTCCGTGGCAGTGTATGGATTCAACCTATTCGGCGACGCCCTCCGTGACGTGCTGGATCCCAGACTCAGAGGCACCTAGAGTCTCACAGCCCTGACGCGCGCCCGGAACAGGGGCCCCGCCCGTTGCTTGTAAAGGAGGCTGCCATGGCAGGACCTTGCAGTGGGTACACCGTTCTGGACTTCAGCTTCGGGATGCCGGGCGCTCTGGCCACCGCCGTGCTCGCCGACTTCGGCGCTGAGGTGGTCAAGGTCGAACCTCCGTCGGGCGACCCGTACCGCGGGCAGGGCAACTGGCTTGCTTGGAACCGCGGCAAGAAGAGCATCACGCTGGACCTCGACACCGAGGAAGGCCGCGAGCAGGCGCAGGCACTGGCCCGCAGGGCAGACGTCGTGGTGGAGAGCTTCCGCCCCGGCGTCAGCCACGCCAAGGGCATAGACTACGATACGCTCTCGGCTGCCAACCCCATGCTGGTCTACTGCTCCATCACGGGGTTCGGCCAGAAGGGGCCGCTGAGCAGCTACAAGGACTACGAGGGCGTGGTCGCCGCCAAGAGCGGCCGAATGTCCACGTGGGGCGGACAGCTGGACCGCCCCGGCCCAGTATACGCAGCCGTCAGGACCGCAACGTGGGCGTCTAGCCAGGGTGCCGTGCGAGGCATACTGGGCGCGCTTCGCATTCGTGAGCGACTGGGCCGCGGGCAGTGGGTGCAGACCAGCGTGCTCCAGGGCATGATTCCCTACTACGGCGGCCGACCGCTATCCATCCACTTCAGCCGCAGGGACCCCCAGCGGTTCCCGTCCGCAGGCCAGGGGCCTCAAACGCTGCCAACCCTCGAGTACATCCCCGTTCGCACCAAGGACGGACGGTGGCTCCAGCACGCCAACAACCGCCAGGGGCCAAGGCTCCTGCCTGCGCATCTGCGCGCCATCGGCCTGGGATGGGTCCTGGAAGACGAGCGTTACAAGAACGTGTTCGGCCTTCCGGAGGACCGCCGCGAGGAACTGCGAGAGCTCATACTGGAGCGGATGCAGGAGAAGACCCTCGACGAGTGGATGGAGATCTACGTGGAGGACGGCGACATCGCCGCCGAGCCGTACCTGTACACGGTTGAGGGCATGAAGCACGATCAGTTCCTCCACAACCGGCACGTTGAGGACATCGACGACCCGCGCGTTGGGCCTATGAAGGTGGTGGGACTCGTGGCGGACATGGCGGAGACGCCCGGCGAGGTGGGCGGTCCCGCGCCGTACCTCGGCGAACACACGGCTGAGGTGCTTGGGGGAATCGAGGAGCGCGTCCCAGTGGCGCCTGCCGGCGCAAGCAACGGGAACGGGCACGCCCCGGCCCACCTGCTCGACGGCGTGACCGTGCTGGACTTCTCCACGGTGATCGCCGGGCCGTACGGCGCGTCCATGATCGCAGACCTTGGCGCTCGCATCATCAAGGTGGACGCCACGCCCGGCCGCGCTCCTGCGACGAGACCCGGCGGCGTCCAGAACCTCATGACCATGCGGACATACGCCGGCAAGGAGTGCATACAGGTTGACCTCCAGACCCCGGAGGGGCAGGAGCTTATCCACAAGCTGGTGGCCCGCGCCGACGTCCTGCTGCACAACTTCAGGCCGGGCGTCCCGGACCGGCTCGGCATCGACTACGAGACCTGCCGACAAATCAACCCGCGGATGGTCCACGTGTACGTGGGCGCATACGGCGCCACCGGCCCCCACAGCCGGCGGCCCGGAGCTCACCCGGTACCCGGCGCACTCTTCGGGGGCGCATTGCGACAGGCCGGCAAGGCCATGCCTCCTCCCACCTACCAGCCCATGACCATGGACGAGATCAAGGACACCTCACGACGCATGATGCGCGCCAACGAGGGCAACCCGGACCCCAACTCCTCGCAGGCCGTGGGCACCGCTATCATGCTCGGACTCCTGGCGCGGGAGCGCACCGGCCAGGGCCAGGCCATCCAGGCAACCATGATGTGCGCCAACGGCTGGGCCAACCACGACGAGGCCTACGACTACAGCGGACGGCCTCCCTATGCCATTCCGGACGCTGACTGCTACGGCCTCAACGCCCTGTACAGGCTCTACCAGGCGAGCGACGGCTGGGTGTTCCTGGCCTGCCCCTTCGAGGATGAGTGGCAGGCGCTCTGCCGCACCATCGGGCGCGCGGACCTCATCGGCGACCCGCGGTTCGCGTCCGCAGCGCGCACGGCCCACGACCAGGAGCTCATCGAGCAGCTTGCCGCGGTATTCGCCACTCGCACGGCCGCGGAGTGGGAGGAGCTCCTGACCGCCGAGGACGTGGCCTGCGTCCGCGTGTCCAACAGCGACGATGCGGAGGAGTTCTACCTGGACCATCCGCACTCGCTGGAGAACGGCTTCGCGGTGCACACCGAGTCGGACAGCGCCAGATTCGGAGGCTATGTGCGGCCGGGCGGGATCGTTCACATGTCGGAGACGCCCGGGCGGTACAGGGCGGCCCCGTATCCCGGAGAGCATACTCAGGTCGTCATGCGGGAGATGGGCTACGGGGACGAGGAGATAGAGGCGTACAAGGAGCGGAGCATTGTGCACTGGGAGGAGCCCAACCCCTGGTTCACGAGCTGACGCTCCCGAATGAACGTTAGTAACGCAAGCAAACCATAGAGGAGGTGAGGTATGCCCAAGACCATTCCGGTACCCGATGCGCTGGACAAGCCCTTCTGGGACGCCGTGAACGAGAAGAGGCTCCTGTTGCAGTTCTGCACCTCGTGCGAAAGGCTTCAGTACCCGATAAAGGCATCTTGCGTGCGGTGCGGTTCCGGGGACAACCTGGACTGGAAAGAGGCTGAAGGGAAGGGCCACATCCTGGAGACCCTGGTGGTCCACGACACGCGCGTGGTGCGCCTAAAGGCCGATGTGCCCTTCAACGTTGCCATAGTCTCGCTGGATGAGGACCCGGATATCAACTTCCTGGCCAACCTGCCCGGCACGCCGGTCAACGAGGCTCCGCAGGGAGCGCCAGTGGAGGTGGTCTACGAGGAGCAGGAGCCGGGCCAGTTCATCCACGACTGGAAGGTGGTCGAGTAGCAGGGAAAGTGTCGGGCAATGAGGTTGCACATCACTCTCTGTCAACCTGAGCAAGGAGGAAACAATGACTAGCAGCGCTGGAGGATTCCCCAGATACGCAGATGGCATGGGCGTCTGGGAGCACCGGGGCAAGGTGGCGATCGTGGGCTACGGGTACTCTGCCATTGACCGCCGCTGGGACGGCACGAGCATGGACAGGACCCTGGGCGCCTTCCAGATCAACGCCATGCAGAACGCAATCGAGGACGCGGGGCTGAAGGCGGAGGACATCGACGGCTTCGTGTGCAGCGAGGCCATGGCCGGTGACACGTGGTCGCAAGAGGACCGCGGCGATGCGCGACCCTACTTCGACCCTCCCTACGACTCCGAGGACGGCCTCAGCTACACATCTGCCGACTGGCTCATGGCCGGCATGGCGCGCGAGGGCACGCCTCTAACCAACGTCAACTACATCGACCGCAATCAACTGGCCATCGGACAGGAGACCGGCAAGGCCGCTCAGGTGGTGGGCGACGGCCTGTCCAATGTCCTGCTCATGACCTACAACATGGGCAACGTGCCCGGCAGGTACAAGCTGGAGGAAGGCGCCTACTCGGAGGGCGGGCGCAAGTGGTCCGCACCCTGGGGATGGATGACCTCCGCTATGATGCAGCACGCTTTCGTCTTCATGCAGTACTGCACCAAGTACGGCGGCAGCCACGATGACCTGGCGCCTTTCGTACTCAACCAGCGCAGGAACGGCCTGCTCACGCCGTGGGGCTACTACGCGCAGCACGAGCCCTACCAGATCACGCTGGAGGACTACCTCACGCAGCGTTACATCTGCTGGCCCAACGGCCTGCTCGACTCTGACCGGCCGGTCAACCACGCCCTTGCCATTGTCTTCGCCACGGCGGAGCGCGCCCAGGACATGAAGCAGAAGCCCATCTACGTGCTGGGCCACGCCCAGGCAAGCCATCCCACCCGCTCTACCATGGCCACGCTGGAAGACCACGAAGAGTTCACCGACAGCCTGGCCCGCAGACTCTACGAGAGCGCCGGAGCGCGGCCGGAAGACCTGGACATCTTCAACCCCTACGACGGTTTCGCCACCTTCACGCAGTCCTACCTGGAAGGCTTCCAGTGGCACGGCGTCAAGCGCGGCGAGGCGTTCGACTTCTACGCCGGTGACATTCGAGTGGAGGGACCACACCCCTTCAACTCCAGCGGCGGCAACCTGGGCTGCGGCCGCACACGCACAGCCATGTACACGGACAGCATCGAGCAGCTCCGCGGTACGGCTGGCGCGCGCCAGGTGACCGTCCGCGCGGAGACCGCGGCCATGGGCCAGGTCACGCCCGGAGGCAACGGCCACATGTTCCTGAGCGTGCACCCGCAAATATAGCTCGCTCAAGCCCGGTCGGCGGCCGCAGGTGACCGTCGACCGGGCTTCGGCCTCACTCTCACCACAACAGCCACAGGAGGACACTGCTTGGAGCAACGGATACCAACAACGTCAAGCGAAGATGGCTCTGAAGGCGCCGCCGACCGGCGCCCTACCGGCCTCATCAGCTTTGACATCGACGGCACTCTAACGACGGGCCACGGCCCCGGCCCCATCACCAGGGACATGGTGGAGCGCGCCAAGGAGTGGGGCTACATCATCGGCAGCTGCTCGGACAGGCCCGTGGGCGACCAGAAGAACATGTGGGCGACGTGGGACATCGAGGTGGAGTTCACGGTGCTCAAGCACATGCTGGACAGCGTCAAGTCGCGCTTCGAGGCCGAATCCTACGTCCACATCGGCGATACGGACGTGGACATGCACTTCGCACGGGTGTCGGGCTTCGATTTCCTGCAGGTGCAGACCATGGACCCGGAGCCCTGGATGCTGAGCCCGGAAGACGGTCAGATCCACTGGGGGCCGGAGGGCAGAACGCGATAGCACGTCCATATCCCACCGGTCGGCCCGTACAGGGCTGCCGCCCTGGGTGAGGCGCTGGAGCGTTGGGAGATACCGGCAATTGAAGAGGCTCATCGCCTTTGACATAGACAACGTGCTGGAGGTGTCCGCGGAGCCAGGCCCCGTCACACTGGACATGGTGAGGCGGGCCAAGGACATGGGCTACCTCATAGGAAGCTGCTCGGACATCCCGGTGTCCCAGCAGCAGGCCATGTGGGAGAAGCACGGCATTCCGGTGGACTTTACGGTGCTCAAGCACAGGTTGGATGAGATCAAGCCGCGGTTCCAGGCTGACGAGTGCTATCTCATCAGCCCCAGGGACACCGGCGATTATTCGCGGATATATGGTTTTGTGTTTCTGCCAGTAGACACCACCAGGGACCAGCCCTGGATGCTTGACGAGGCCGGGCGGCCCCCGCCGTAACCCTGCCTCCATTCGTCAGCCACAATCCACCCCGAGCCGGCCATCGCGCGGAACGCCCAAACAGCCACAGGAGGTCTACATCGTGACTCAACCGCTTGACAACATCGTAGTGCTCGACTTTACGACGGGACGAGCAGGATCCGTCGCCACCATGGTGCTTTCAGACTTCGGCGCAGAGGTCATCAAGGTGGAGCCGCCGGAGGGCGACCCCTACCGGCAGTTCCCCCAGAGCCTGCTCTGGAACCGTGGCAAGAAGAGCGTTGTGCTTGACCTGAACACCCCGGAGGGTAAGGAACGGGCGCGCGGGCTGCTGATGCAGGCGGACGTGGTCGTCGAGAGCTTCCGCCCGGGCGAGGCGGACGCGCTGGGCATCGGGTACGATGAAGTAAGCGCACAGCGGCCCGACATCGTTTACTGCTCAATCACCGCCTTCGGGCCCAAGGGGCCGTACGCTCACTACAAGCCCTACGACGGTGTTGTGGCCGCCAAGGTGGGCCGTTTCTCCGTATTCACGGGCCAGTCAAAGCGCCCAGGCCCGCACTACGCCGCCGTGCAGGTCGCCCACCACGGCACCGCCATGGCAGCCGTTCGGGGCATCGTGTCCGCGCTCATCGTACGTGAGAAGACGGGCGTTGGGCAGCACGTGGAGACCAGCCTGATGCAGGGCATAAGCCCCTTCGACGTCAACAACTGGTTGGTGTGGCAGATGATGATCAAGTTCCCGGACCGCTTCCAGGACGACCCGCAGTCCGATCCCAACCGCCAGCCCGGCGTGGGCTACCAGCCCGTCCGGACCAGGGACGGCCAGTGGATCCAGATGGCCAACATCATCGTGCGCCTCTTCCGCGAGTCCCTGGTGGTTATGGGCCTCGGAGACGTCCTCAACGACCCCCGCTTCGCTCGCGCGCCTACGCTCATGCCGGAGGAGCGCGAGGAGCTTCGCGCCATGGTCCTGAGCAAGGCCCTGGAGAAGACCGCAGACGAGTGGATGGACGTCTTCGTCAATCAGACTGCCAACGTGGCCGCCGAGACCTTCCTGACCACCCAGCAGGGCATGGACCATCCGCAGATCGTCCACAACCGCCACGTGGTCGACGTGGATGACCCCACGGTCGGCCCTATGCGGCAGGTGGGCGTACTCGTTCGCCTGGACGAAACGCCCGGCAGCGTGAAGGGGCCGGCCCCAACGCTCGGACAGCACACCGAGGAGGCGCTGGGCGTGCTGGAGGCAGCCCCCGCAGTGAGGGGCGCCACCAACGGCGCGGCCGTGGAGCTTCCAACGCATCCGCTCACCGGATACACCGTGCTTGATCTTTCGACCGTCATCGCAGGCCCGCTCTCTACGTCGCTCAACTACGAGCTGGGAGCACGCGTCATTCGCATCGAGACCCTGGAGGGCGACACCATGCGCCGCAACTTCGACGGCCTGGGCGCCAACCGCACGCAGGCCGGCGCGGAGAACATCTCCATCAACCTCCAGACGCCGGAGGGCAAGGAGGTCTTCGACAGGCTGGTATCCAAGGTGGACATCCTGGTTCACAACATGAGGCCGGGCGCTCCGGAGCGACTGGGCATCGGCTACGAGCAGGTCAAGCAGATCAACCCCGGCATCGTCTACGTGTACGCGGGCGGATACGGAGACACCGGCCCGCATTCGCACCGGCCCGCCATGCACCCCATTGGCGGCGCGGTCACCGGCGGCGTGATGCACCAGCTGGGCAAGGTCGTCATGCCTCCAGCAGACCAGACCATGACCATCGAAGAGATCCAGGAGTTCGCCCGGCGCCTGGGACGCTCCAACGAGACGAATCCCGACCCCAACTCCTCGATGGTCATCTCCACGGGCGCCCTGCTAGGTCTGTGCGCCCGCGAGCGACATGGCGGGGGCGGCCAGTACGTCCTCTCGACCATGATCGGCGCAAACGCCTACGCCAACCTGGACGACTTCTTCTCCTATGACGGCAAGCCGGAGCGCCTGATCCCGGACGGCGACGGCCACGGCCCCCAGGCCCTCTATCGCCTCTACCAGGCGCGGAGAGGCTGGGTCTTCCTGGCCTGCCTATTCGAGGAGGAGTGGCAGGCGCTTTGCCGCACGCTCGGCCTCGACGACCTGCTCAGCGACTCGCGCTTCTCGACTGAGGCGGCCCGCCTGGAGAATGACGACGCCCTGGCCGAGCGGTTGCAGGAGGTGTTCGCCACGCGCAACCCTGCGGAGTGGGAGCAGCTGCTCATCGCCGAGGACGTGGCCTGCGTGGAGGTGGAGGAGAGCGGGATGTTCAACTTCTACTCGCAGGACCCGCACGTTGCCGAGAACGACTTCATCCGGCCCGCTGAAAGCCTGCGCATAGGCAGCTACTGGCGCTACGGCCCGGTGGTCAACCTGTCCCGCACGCCGAGCAGGGTGGGCTCCGGCCCTCTGAGAGGCCAGCACACCCGCAGCATCCTCGGGGAGCTAGGCTACTCGGAGGCGGAAGTCGACGATCTGTACGAGAAGCAGGTGGTTGGCTCGGAGGAGCCGACTACGTGGGACGAAGAGGCCGGTCACTAGAGCGTAGGCTCTCCGGTCCACTCCACTCAAAGGACTGTTGTCAGGACGAGCGGCGCGTGCCCGCGCCGCTCATTCTGCGCGACGGCCGAGTACTCCTCTCATCCTGAGCTTGTCGAAGGAAGTGAGCGGACGGGGCTTGGGGAGTGACCAGCTCAAATGGTTCAACAGGCTCACCATGAGCGAGCTAAAGTGGCAATGACCAGCGAAGGGCGAATAATGTCCGCTCATCCTGAGCTCGTCCATCCCAATTACTCAATCGACACCAAAAACTCAGGTACTCGTGGGCGGTCGATTTGGAGGCGGCGAGAGGAGAAGATCGAATCCCCTAGTTGCTGCGCCGCTTAGGACCATCCAGCTTGCCTCGTCTGAACTGATCGATTGGTTCGGGTCCAGTTAGGTGGGCAAAGGCGTACCGATTTGCGAACTTTTAGGTGGGAGGTCCTCATATGAATGAGGAATTCACCTTCCACAAGCCTCCGGCCCATCAGGGCCGGAGGCTTGTTCAACGCCGTTGCAGGGTGACCCAGCCACTTCGCACCACAAACGAAAGTTACTAGCGCACCTATGACTCACATCCTCGAGTTCTACGCAGGCTCTAGCCCTTCCGGGAGACCCTTTGGACACATAGGGTCTCCGAGAATTACCCCTACAGGGGGATGTAATCGGTCGAGGATGAAGCGAAGATAATGCCATGACCTATGAATGCAGCCCGTTCGCATCCTCGTATCCGTCCAATCGCGGGCGGATTGGAAAGATCCTATGGCCTGTGGTCGACCGTCGCACTTATTTGCGAGCCTTGCACTTGTTGCTGATGTTTCCACTTGGGATTGGCTATTTCGTCTTCCTTGTCGTCTCACTCGCTCTGGGCGTAGCAATGATCTGGACTATAGTGGGACCCGTGGTCTTGCTAGCCTGCCTGTTCATTTCTCGGTGGCTCGGTGATCTGGAGGCGGTTTCGACCGGGTATGTCAACGGCGTGTCAATTAGACGTCCTCCTTCAGGACTTGAGGGGGGCACCAATTTTCGGTCGCAGGTGCGGGTCCGTCTTGTCGACCCCACAACTTGGACCGGACTGGTCTATCTTGCGATACAGTGGCCGATAGGTGTCGTCGCCTTCGTAGGTCTCGTGGTGGCGGGCCCGGTCTCTGTCGCATTCATGCTCGCCCCGGCGATAGTCTCATTCACAGACCAGCCGCTAGAGGTCGTTTGGCCTGGCGTCTTTTCGTCTGGCGATGGTATCGCCACATTCGAGACGCCGCTTGAAGCCCTGCAACTCACCCCGCTAGGCATCCTGGGGTTCGTGCTCACCACGCACCTGATCCTGGTTTTCTCGTCTTTACACTGTTGGTGGGCCAGGCTCATGCTGGGCTCTCGCTCCACGCGAATCTCCGGCGGACCGCAGCCGACACAGGGTGGAGGAGGCGAACCTGGAACAGTGAAGGCTTCCACATTGGAAACGGCCCCTCACGGTCCGCGCGCCAAGGTCACCTCGAGTTCGATGAGACAGTCCCCGGCCTCGGCAGTCCCAGAGGGATTCCCAACTCTGATGCGGGGTCCACCAGAGCCCAAGTTCACCCTCAACGCAGCCGCAATTGAAGAGCTGACCGACCGCGAACAGGAAGTATTCATGTTGATGGCACGCGGTGACACGAATGCTGACATTTCCGAAGAGCTTTTCATAAGCGAAGGGACAGTCAAAACTCACGCGAAGCGAATCTTTTCGAAACTTGAACTGCGGGATAGGACGCAGCTAGTGGTGTTCGCCTATGAGCATGGCTTGGTGACTCCGGCATCGAGCCGCGATACTTTGGACTCTGACGCCGGAACCTCAGGGCTAGCAGGCGCTCCCTAGGAGGTCTCGGCCGGCGTCCTCCCGTGGTCGAGGTCCCCCTCGGATTTCAAGAATGGAGACTACATGCATGGGCCTAAAGCATCGGGTGGGAATGTTTGTAGTTGCGCTGGTGGCGGCTACTACTCTGGCCGCCTGCGAAATTGAGGTTGGCAACTTCGAGGCGAGTATTGGCGGCAATCCCCATAGCTTCACGATAACAATGTATCAGGGCCAGGACGCCACCGGCGGCGAAACAGTTACTCTAGAGGAGGTCCAGGATAAAGGCCCTCTCATCCTCCATTACTTTGATTTGGAATGCGAGCAGTGCCCTGGTGGATTGCAGGTGTTGCAGAATTTCTATGCAGAGAATCAAGATGGACCTACAGTGCTGGTCGTTTACGTCGGGCATCTGACCGGCAAGGGGAATGATGAGGATGCCAAGAGGATGCTTGCGGAGACTAGAGCGACATTCCCGGCCGGGTTCACTACTGACGCACTTGTTATTGAAGAGTACGACCTAGAGGCGATGCCTAGTACTTCCTTTTACAAGGAGAACGGGCATTTTCGGTCGAAGATAGCCGGCGGATTGTTGGAAACCGACTTGCGTAAGAGTGCCGAGGGCATACGGCGATGAGTAGTTGCTAGTACGCACAGATGGCCGAGCGGCTCTGTTGAAACGCAAAAAGGGCCTCATACATGAACAGCCAGGGGAGAGCATCGCACTATCAGAGATGCCCTCCCCCTCTTTCGTGACGGCCTAGCGTCCCGCGCCGACCGGCTCCCGCTCTTGCTCCTGTTCCAGGATGAACGCCAATCGAATAGGGACGGAGCGGCGGGCTGAGCCTGCGGCCACGGTCGGTTGCCTGTGCAGATCACGATCATGCGAAACGGCTCACTGCCAGGCATGCGAGTCCTCTCTGAGCACCAGCGGCTTGGTACGCCGCCACAAGAGGAGCGTATCACCAGACCGGTACGGGGCCAAGGCTGGCCCGTGTGGCTCGACCGGTCTCCGTGGATAACGTAAGGGCCAACCATGACACCCGCGTGTTGACGCTGCGAAACTGGGGACTTATCCTGAGTCCACACTTCTACAAAAAGGGGTAAACCATGAGTCTTGCCACATATCTCCACTTCGGCAACAACTGCCGCGAGGCGTTCGAATTCTATCGCTCCGTGTTCGGCGGCGAGTTTCTTGTATTTCAGACCATGGCCGATGGCCCCGACGACATGCCCGTACCTGAGTCCGAGAAGGACCTGGTAATGCACGTGTCCCTGCCCTTAGGCACTAGCATCCTCATGGGCAGCGACGTGCCCTCGATGTTCGGACCGCCTCCCGTGATGGGCAACAACTTCTCCATCTCATACGCCCTGGAGAGCCGTGAGCAGGTTGATGAACTGCTTGCCAAGCTGTCGGAAGGCGGAAGCGTGGAGATGGAGGCGCAGGACATGTTCTGGGGCGACTATTTCGCCTCCTGTAAGGACAGGTTCGGCATCGGCTGGATGCTGACCTACAACACCTCGGGTCACTAGCTCGGACTCAGAAGGCAGCATCGAACGCCGCGTCCGGTCTAGTCACACGATGGCCCCCCTTGCCGCGGCGGCGGGTTACGCGCCTAGAGCTTCCTGAGGCGCGGAAACAGGAACAGCGCCCCCACGCCCAGCGCCAGCAGTCCGGCGCCATGGATGGATAGCGCCGCGCCAACGCTCAGCCATGACGCCAGCGCTCCAATCTGCAGGCTTCCAAGCGGCCCCATGCCCACAGCCAGCACCCACGACCCCATCGCGCGCCCTCGCAATGCGTCCGGCACTACCGTCTGCACCAGGCTCTGCGAGAGTATGTCCGATAGCGCACCCATGCCGTTGATGGCCATCACCACCACCAGCGCAATGAGGAACGTGTCCGCGGCCGCCAGCAGCAGCATCGATACGCCAAATACGTACACGGCCCCAAGGTACAGCGCCCCCTGCCGCCTGACCTGGCCCATCGACGAAAGCGCCAGTATGGCCGTGATTCCGCCCACGGCACGCAGGGCGGTCAAGAGACCAAGACCCTCGGCGCCCACGTTCAGCACGTCCCTGGCGATGACTGGCAAAAGCGCCTGGTGCGAGAAGCCCAGGATCTCCACCGCAGCGGACAGAATGAGCATCCAGCGAAAGTCCTGATTTCGCACGAATTCCACGCCCAGCTCTCGCAGGTTCCGCACTAGGGGTGAGCGCACTTCTGCTGAGGGCCGGCTGCTGGCTCGTATGAGCTGTATGCTGAGCGCCGACGCGACATAGCTGAGAGCCAGGACTCCAAACGCAGCATCGGCGCCGATCCGCCCCAGCAGGAAGCCCGTGAGCAGCGAGCCCCCAATGCCACCAATCCTCATACTCAGAGACACGTACGACAGCCCGTTGACCAGGTTGTTCGGCCCCACGATGTCGAAGACGAAGCTCTGCCTAGCCGGCTGGTGCATGGCCCTCATGCACCCACCTACGAAGGTAATTGCCAGCAGCAGCCACAGCGTCATGACGTCCAGCGTGATGAGGAGCGCCGCTCCGGCGCTCAGAACGGCCATGCCCAGGCTAACCGATCGAAGGAGGCTCCGCCGTTCCACGACGTCGGCAACGGCCCCTGCTAGAGCGCCCAGCAGCAGGAAAGGCGCCATCCTCAAAGCGAGCGCAGCGCCCACCATGAATGGATCGTCGGTCAGTTCCAGGACCAGCCAGCCGAGCACCACCTGCTCGCCGATGAAGCCTATGGAGTTGAACAGCCCGGACAGCCAGAGCAGCCGGAAGTCGTGGAAGCGCAGGGCGGGCGCTGCAAGCAGGTTTCGGAGCAGCGAGCCGGGCCCGGAGGCCAGTCCGTCCTCTTGCAAGTCGCCCCTCCCTTTCGGTATGCGCTCAGGCTTCCACGCTGCGACGGACGTCACAAGTGACGGGCGCGCCGCTTGGCAAGCATTGTAGACTACGCTGAGCGCGGGTCAAGGAGACAGCAGTAGGGAAAGCGTCAGTCGACGCGGCGCAGGCTCGGCAGCAGCGCGCCTACCAGGACGGCCCCGAACGCGCACAGCCCGCCGTAGAGCGCAAGGGCTAAGGGGCCGCCAATCGCAGCTATGGCGAATCCACCTGCGCCGCTGCCCAGCGTGCTGAAGCCACGATCAAGCGTCATCAAGCTGAACACGCGGCCCCTCAGCTCGTTGGGCGTAACCTCCATCAACACCGCCGTCCTCACCGTCATCATGGCCGTCTGGCCCACGCCGACGATGATGATCATAATGGCCGGCAGGATCGGCACGGCCAGACCCAGCACTGCCACCAGCGGCAGCATGGACGACAGACCGAGGCCGCTGAGCGCCAGGCCGTAGAGCGCAAGCCCGCCGATGATGATCAGCCCGCGGTGCCTCAACTTGGAGCCGAACGTGGCCAGTGAAAGCGCGCCCGCCAGAGAGCCTATCCCGGAAATGCCCAGCAACATCCCCACTCCCTCGGCTCCAAGGTCCATCACTTCCAGTGCCAGCCAGGGCACGAACACCTGCAGATAGGGCATACCAAACAGAGATTGCACTGCGAACAGGATAAGCAACCCCAGGATGACGGGGCTACGGCCGGCGAACCTGAAGCCGAGGGTCAGCCCCTGGAGCCAGTTGTCACGCGTGGGCTCCACTCGGCCTTCCCTCGGCACCTTCAGAATGAAGGTGGCCCCAACCGCAACCACGTACGCCGCGGCGGTTACCAGGTACACGCCGCCGAAGCTCCGGGCGTCCTCATCCTCAAATCCGAATGTCCATGCCCAGAAGGCGATTAAGAACCCGGCCACGGAGGCGCTGAGGATTCGCACTATCTGCATGCTGCCCGTGTTCAGAGCTATGCCGTTCATTAGCAGCTTGGGCGGAACCAGGCTGGGCAGAAGGGCATGCCGCGCCGGCCCGTCGAAGGCCATGAGCAGACTGCGCAAGATCGCAGTGGCGTAGATGTGCCACAACTCGACCTGACCGGTGATGATTATGGCGGCAAAGGTGACGTTGACGGCCATGCTCAAGCTCTTGGAGAAGAGCATGACCGTGCGGCGGTCGAACCGGTCTGAGACCAAGCCTCCGATTGGGCCCAGGAACATCATGGGCACGCCGCGCACTAGTGCAATCATTCCCAGCTGCACCGCGGAGCCGGTTATTGCCAAGACCAGCACAGGCCTCGCCACCAGGTCCATCCACATAGCCAGCGAGTTGCTTATCTGGCCGATGAACATCAACAGGTAGTTCCGGTAGGCAAGCGCGTGAAACGTAGGAGGCAGCCAGCTTGGTGGGTCCTTCCACTCCGTCTCAGGCGCGGCCTCGGCAATTGCCGAGAGCCTTTCGAATCTTCTCTGGACGTTAGGGTCCATGTACTACCCTTTCCTGTCCGAGTGCCTAGTCTAGCCTAGTCGATCCTGCGCAGCGGCGGATAGGCGGCGAACATGACCAAAGCAGTGATGACAAGTCCCACACCAAAGAGTATCTGCGCCATCTGGGCGCCCATTTCATAGGCCAGAAAGCCGGCCGCGGCCCCTCCGGCTGTCGTCATTGCCCTGTCCAGAGCGAGAACACCAAGAACGCGCCCCCGCATGGTTTCGTGCGCCTTTTCCACAAGCACTGCGTTAATTAACGGGAAGAATCCCGACTGTCCTACGCCCAGGAACAGAAGAATGAGAAGGGCCAGCGGCACCGACTGGAGATAGGTGGAGGCTGAGAATGTGATGAGGAGCCAACCGAAGACGAATAGCAGCGCCAGCATGATCAGCCCGCGGAAACGCGCCGGGTTGGTCCACGCCAGTACCAGAGCGCCGAAGGTGCTGCCAACGGCGGCCACGGACAGCATGGCCCCAAATAGCTTCGCTCCCTTCACCGGTTCCTTCTGGTCCTCGCCAGCGGCCGTTTCGCCCTCCGCGGGGACAACTTCGGTGCCGGTGTTGTCGCCGGCAGCCGCTTCTCCCTCGGCAGGGTCAACTACGGTGCCGGGATCGTCGGCTAGAAACCGCACAATGCGGTCCACTCCCGTGCCCTCCGGGTCCACGGTGAGGACCTGGGCAGCGAAGAGGGGCGCGAAGATCTGCATGAACGCCATGCCGAACATGAACCATCCCAACGAGATGATTAGGATGCCTCTTATGTCCGGCACCTTCCAGGCATAGCGAAAGCCCTCCACGAAGTCACCGCCCATGCTCCTGATACCCTGGTAGCCGGACCTCTGGTGGTCGGCGGGCCTCAGCATCCAGGTGAAGACTATTGCCACGAGGTATATGGCCGTCATGACGGCGTAGGTCACGCCGAAGCCGTAGCTGGCAACCAGCAAGCCTGCGGCGGCCGCTCCGCCAATGCGCATGGCTGTCATGCTGCCGGTGCTCAGCGCCATGGCGTTGGTGACCAGGTTGGTGGGGACAATGGTGGGTATCATGGCGCGGCGTGCAGGCTGGTCAAAGGCCATGGTCATACCGCGCAGGATGTTGTAGGCAAAGACGTGCCACATCTCCACCACCCCCGTGACCACGAGCGCCGTGAACCCCACGCTCAGTATAAATACGACGATCTTGGTAATCACGAGCACGGTACGCCGGTTGAAGTTGTCGGCTACCACGCCGGCCAGCATCCCGAAGATTACGGCGGGTACGGTCCTGGCAACCAGTATCAGCCCAAGGTCTGCCGCTGAACCGCCCAGGTGCAGGATGAACAGGGGCTTGGCCAGCATGTCTATCCACAGGGCGAACGCGTGGGTCAGCTGTCCCAGCCAGAGGAAGGTGAAGTTTCGATACCGCAGAGAGGCGAATGTGGTTGCGAGGACGCCTCCGCGGGGGCCGCTGCCGTCCACTGCAACGCTGGAGTCCGGACGGCCGTTGCCGTCGCCTCCGCCCTGCCCTATATCACCGCCTCTGAATCTTCGCTGCAATCTCGACCGCCTGTTCCGTTATAGACCGCGGGCTATCGCCCTAGTCCAGCTTCCTGATTCTTGGCATGAAGAGCAGCGCAAAGGCGGAGAAGGCTATTAGGAGAATAGCCATGCCGCCCACCGCCCACTGCACGCCTATCACGTCCGTCATTATGCCCGCGAAGACGACTCCGAAGCTGGTGAGGCCGAACTCCATCATCATCAGGCTCATCACGCGGCCCCGGTACTCGTCCTTCACGTAGTATTGGAGGAGCGTGTTGCCCAGAGTCATTCGGGCCGTCTGGCCTATGCCCACGAAGAATATGAACCCGAATGCCAGCGGCAGGGCCAGTCCCGGCACCCAGCTGCTGGAGAAGAACATCCCCACCAGCGCCATACCCAGCACCAAGCTTCCCAGGATCAGCATGAGGCCGCGCTTCTTGTTGGGCATCGACGCCAGTACAATGGAGCCGAGCATGGCTCCAACGCCGGACATCATAAACAGGAAGCCGTAGCCCCTCTCGTCGATGCCCAGGACGTCCTCGGTCAGCGCCGGCAGCAGCATCATGTAGGGCATGGACAGCAGTGTAACCACGAAGATGACGGCCAGCACCAAGAGGATCGTCTTCTCGCCCTTGACGTACTTCAGGCCGTCGACCACGTCCCGCAATGCTCCGCGGCCGCGCAGTGACACCATGCCGGCCTTGGGCATCAGGGCGATGAAGATCACTGCCACGATGTACATGGCGGTCATGGCGAAGTAGACCACCTCATAGCCGCTCGAGTGGATGATGAACCCGACGGGCACGGGAGCCAGAAGCCGCGTGGCGTTCATGCCGAACGTATTGAGCGCCACTGCGTTCATCAGCTCTTCCTGTCCCACAATGTCTGCAATCATGGCCTGTCGGGACGGCATCATGAGGCCCATGATGGTGCCCTGCACCAGCGCGGCCGCCACCAGCAGCAACCATGAGCCGGATCGCTCCGGGGTCATCATCCCGGTGACCAGCAGCAAGCCAACGGCAAGGGAGACCACCGCAGATGCCGCCTGACCCGCCAGCAGGACGTATTTCTTCTGCACACGGTCGGCGATGACCCCACCGAAGAGGGAGAAGAACAGCATGGGCGTGGCGTTGCCGAGGGCCATGATTCCAAGGGCAGTCCCGGAGCCGGTCAGGTGGTAGACCAGCAGGGTGCGCGCCACAATTTGCATATTCATGGCGGCCATCTGGCCAACCATCGCGCCGTAGAAGAGGCGGAACGCAGGGTACTTGAAGGACGTGAAGGTGGTCAGGTTGCGAAGGGAGATCGGGCCGCCGCCGCCACCCATGCCGCCCCTATAGCCGCCCATGCCATCGCGGCCGTTGCCCGCTTCTGCAGCCGCGGGTGTCCTGGTGGCCTCCACAGCCTCGAGTGCGCCGTTGCTCCCGTTGGCCTCAGCAGCTCTGGTCCTCTCTTCGCGGATGTGGGGCTGCATCAAGCGTTCCTCACTACGTCAATTGGTGGTGCGCATCAAATCTTCCGGAGCGCCACAGGAGAGTACCAGTTCCGGAGATTGTGAGAGCGCAGCTAGCTCCGGAGGGCGTCCTCGGGGATTGCAGCGTGCTCGTGGGCGGTCCGGTGCACCGCCCTCTGAACAGGCTCCATTGCCCTGCACACATCCACAAGTTCGTCCTGGGTCAGGGGAGTCAGCCGCTCCTCCCAGCGGGAGCGCCGAGCGGCCAGGAGACGCCGCGACAGCTCGCGTCCGTCCTCCGTTAGAGCGCACAGCACCGAGCGGCGGTCGTCCGGGTCAGGCCACCGGCCCACCAGGTTCTTCTCGACCAGCCTGTCCACCAGGCCCGTGGCCCTGGACATCGACACGTCCAGCGCCGACGCCACCTCGCTCATTCGCAGCGAGTCCTCCTGGAGCAGGAGGAACACCACCCTCATCTGCGGCATGCTCAGGTCCAGCGTGAACCACTCCGGCGACACGGAGTACGGCCCGGACCGGGTCACCTCATCAAGAGCGTCTACCACCCTCGCCATCAGCTGCTGCCTTGATTCTGACATTTCGCCTGTTGTCATTTCACCATACCAGAAGATTTCAGGAGATTGAGATATTTCGGGCCCGCCGGGATATTTCACCCAACGTGAACATTCTACCCCTTGGGTTAGTGTTGTCAATACGTCCACGCCGGATTTTCGCAAAATGTAAGAACTAGCGTGGACAATGGCGATTCTTCATCTTAGATGCCGCCTCGAATGGTACGGTGCATGGAGAATTTGCGTGGACATTGGTGCTATTTCGACGGAGGCACCACGCGGCGGCCTCCGTCTTATCCTCAAACCGGCACTCGTAGCGTTTACTACTCCACCCTTCCTCAATGTGACGATCCAGCTTGCTTCGGGTATCATGATGCTCGGGCAGCACCTCTCAAACAAATCGGCGCCCTGCGCCGCTTGCAGAAGGAGTACGGATTGACAACACCTGACGAGGAAAAGAGCGAAATTGAGCAGTGGGCACGGGGAGATCCCCTGCGAGAGTGGTACGCCCGCGAGGTCTGGGGCAAGCCAACGGAAGACGACGACTCGCTCTTCGAGGTCATGAGCCTGCAGGTCTTTCAGGCCGGGCTCAGCTGGCACCTCATCCTCACCAAGCGCGACGCCTTCCGCAACGCATTCCACGGCTGGCGCATCGACCAGGTGGCCGCGATGGGGCCGCCGGACGTCGAACGCCTGCTGCTTGATCCTGCCATAGTGCGCAACCGCAAGAAGATCGAGGCGTGCGTTTCAAACGCCTGCGTTGTGCAGGAGCTCCAGCAGGAGCACGGCGGATTCTGCAACTGGTTCTACCGCGTTCTGCCCGGCGATGACCTGGCGGTCCTGCAGCGGGAGCTGCGTGGCAGGTTCAAGTTCATTGGGCCGGAGATCGCGCGCATGTGGCTGATGGCCTCCGGCCGCATTCCGGACAGTTGAGTAGCGCGGCCGCGTACGGCCTGTTCATAATGGCCTGGCGCGAGGCGCTCGGCACGACTGAGAGGGGCTTCCCGCTTCTCCACAGAGTGCGGTGGTCGACACGCGCCGATTGTGATAAACTATCGCTCGGACTGAAGCGTCAGTCCTCACTTTAGATGTTAACTCAGAGGAGGTAATATGCTGGACTACAAGCCCAACATGGTGCTGTCAAACCAGGAGTTCAAGGTTGTGGGCACCCGGCCCATTCGGCACGACGGCTACGACAAGGTGACCGGCCGCGCCCGGTACGCCGCCGACATCAGCCTGCCGGGAATGCTCCACGGCAAGGTGCTGCGCAGCCCTCACGCCCACGCCCGGATCAAGAAGATCGACTGCAGCAAGGCGCTTGAACTGCCCGGCGTCATGGCCGTAATGACCGCCGACGACCTGCCCGACCTCTCGGCCAGAGCTGCCGACCAGGAGGAGGGCTCCATCGCCAACCTGGGCTTCCGCACCAGGAACGTCATGGCGCGTGAGAAGGCACTCTATCGAGGGCACGCCGTTGCGGCGGTGGCAGCCACAAGCGCGCACTTGGCCGAGGAGGCGCTGTCCCTCATCGACGTTGAGTACGAGGTGCTCGAGCCAGTCCTGACCTCACTCGACGCTATGAAGGAGGATGCCCCCATCCTGCACGAAATGCTGACCACCAGGGCCTCCGCCGGAGGACCCGGTGGCTTGGGCGACGAGGCTCCCGAGAAGGGCACCAACGTTGCCGCACGCTTCGAGTTCCGCCTCGGCGACATAGACAAGGGCTTCGAAGAGGCCGACGTGGTGGTGGAGCGGGACTTCCACACCAAGCGCGTACACCAGGGCTACATCGAGCCTCACTCCGCAACCGCCATGTGGGGCACCGACGGCTACGTGACCCTCTGGACCAGCACGCAGCAGCTGTTCGGCGCCCGCGAGGATCTGGCCAGGCTGCTCGGTCTCCCCACCTCCAGGGTCAAGGTCATCCCCATGGAGATAGGCGGCGGATTCGGCGGGAAGGGCACGAACTACCTGCCCGCCCTGGTGTCCACGCTCTCCAAGAAGACCGGCCGTCCGGTCAAGATGGCTATGAGCAGGATTGAGGTGTTTCTGGGCAGCGGCCCCACTTCCAGCTCCGACATTACGGTAAAGATAGGCGTCAACAAGGAGGGCCGGATCACGGCCGCCGAGGCTCACCTGATCTACGAAGCGGGCGCCTTCCCCGGCTCCTCCGTGGGCGGTGGCGCACGCTGCATGTTGTCACCATACGACATTCCCAACGGCTACATCGAGGCGTTCGACGTGCTGGTGAACACCCAGAAGGTCGCCGCCTACCGGGCACCCGGCGCTCCCATGGGAGCCTTCGCCGTGGAGCAGGTCCTGGACGAGATCGCCGAGAAGCTGGACATGGACCCAATGGACCTCCGCCTGCTCAACGCCGCCAAGGAGGGCACCCGTCAGGTGACCGGCCCCGTGTTCGGCAAGATAGGCTGCGTAGACACCTTTGAGGCCGCCAAGCAGCACCCCCACTACTCCGCGCCTCTCACCGGCCCCAACCAGGGCCGCGGCGTGGCAGCCGGCTTCTGGGGCAATGGCTCCGGCCCGGCGAGCGCCCTCGCCACCGTGAACGCGGACGGCACGGTCAACCTGATCGCGGGCGCGCCCGACATCGGCGGGACCCGCGTGGTCATGGCGATGCATCTGGCCGAGACGCTGGGCATCTCCGCCGAGGACGTGCGCCCCTCCGTCGGTGACACCGAGTCCATCGGCTTCAGCACCGGCGCAGGCGGCAGCAGCGTGGCGCAGAAGATAGGTACCGCCTGCCACCTGGCAGCGCTCGACATCAAGCATCAGATGGTGGAGCGAGCGGCCAAAATCTGGGACGTGCCCGTGGAAGAGGTTGAGTACGAGGACGGCGTCATCCAGAGCGCAACCGACTCCGAGCTGCGCCTCACCTTCAAGGACTTGGCGTCCCGCCTGAACGCCACCGGCGGCCCCATCTCCGGCAGGGCAAACCTCAATCCGGGCGGCGCCGGCGCATGCTTCGCCATCAACATCGCGGACGTAGAGGTTGACCCTGAGACCGGTAAGGTGGACGTGCTCCGCTTCACCGCCATTCAGGACGTGGGCAAGGCCATCCACCCCAGCTACGTGGAGGGCCAGGTACAGGGCGGCGCCGTGCAGGGCATCGGCTGGGCCCTGAACGAGGAGTACTACTACAACAACGAAGGCAACATGGTGAACTCCAGCTTCCTGGACTACAGGATGCCGATCAGCCTTGACCTCCCCATGATCGACACGGTGCTGGTTGAGGTTGCCAACCCCGGGCACCCCTACGGCGTTCGCGGCGTGGGAGAGGTGTCGCTCGTGCCTCCCATGGCAGCCATCGCCAACGCCGTTCGCAACGCCGTGGGCGTACGCATGAACAGCCTGCCCATGTCTCCCGGTCGAATCATGGAGGCCATGTGGGCGGCCGGCAAGGCCAACGGAGGGTCGTAGAAATGCCGGAAGTGTGGATGTCGCCCAGAATGCAGAGGCTCGTTGGTAAGGAGCAGGTGTGGGTGGACGGGGCAACCATTCGCCAGGTGGTGAACAACCTGGACAAGGAGTACCCCGGCATCAAGGACGAGCTGTGCGAGGAAAATGAGATCAACCCCGCCATTGCGGTGGTTGTGGATGGCGAGACGTCCAACCTGGGCATGCTGGAGCGGGTCAAGGAGAACAGCGAGATCCACTTCATACCGGCGATGTCAGGCGGCTGAAGCCGCCGGCGTCAGCAGTCGAGCTTGGAGAGGGGGGTGGCCGCAGGGCCACCCCCCTCTGTTTGCGCGTGGCCGGCGGGGCACCCGCCCCCACGCGCCCCAGGCGCTAGATTCCCGCGTTCGCGAGAATGACGGTGGTCGTTGGCGGCCGCCGTGTCCCGCTTCCGTTCGTGCTGAGCCAGTCGAAGCACGAACGGATGACCGCACACCCGCCCACACGCGCACCGGGTAGTAGCCTAAGGCCCGTACACTACATTACCTAGCCGAGTGGTTAGCTGAACGGGCAACGCCTCCAGTTCAGGGGCGTCGAGAACAGCCGCAATGCAGCCGTGACTCCCGGCAAGGCAGGTGTCCATGGTGTCCAAGTCGGATGAGACGCACCATGCTCTGTCTTCAGGCCACCAGATGTCGGGAGTTTGCCCGAACCACCTATCGCCTATCCAGCCATGGAAGTCCATGACAGCCTCCAGCGGTCCACTGAACAAGACGTAGTCCGGGCCTCTGAAGGAGAGCTGCACCGTTGCCTTGCTGATGAGCAACCCCGCCAGGCTTCCGAAGAGCGGTTCGGCGTGTTCCTTGGTGAGAAATCCTCCGTAGCCGAGCCACACGGCAAAGTAGCACCGCTCCGGCGTGGTGGTGAACCGTCTCAGGACACTCATCAAGGCTGAGCATTCCACCTGGTCCATCCAACGGAATGGCTCACGGAGGCCCCATTGATGCTCGTCCTTTTCCAGGCCGGCAACTTCTCGAAAGACCATCTCCGGATGAACGGCCTTGTTGTTCGCACGGGCCAGCTCCGACCAACGAACAGGCTCCCAACTCATGTCGGGAGCCTGTATCTCCGCCCTGTGGAAGATCCGTGCGTAAGCGTCATACCCTTCCGGAACAAACCGCCCTACGGTCATGCCGGATCCTTTCCGCCACCACAGCGCCAGCCGGTCCCGAAGCCAGTGAGCAGGCTCGGTGGACGGCACTAGCTCGATTCTACCGTTTAGCAATCTGACACTTCCGCCCTGTTGATGGTGAAGGAGTAGTATGTGTTCCCGTCCCACCCCCTCATCATGTGGGCGCTGACCCCCTTGTACCAGCTGTTCAGACAAGCGCCCCTGGAGTTGGCCTGGACCGAGTACCCGTAGTCTATGCTCTGCGTGTCCACCGGTCCCCAAGGCTCACTTCCAAAGCAAGTTGACCAGGCGCAGTGGGTCTCCCTGTACAGCTGGGTCTGCACCCACAGGAACGGCACGACAAAGTTGCCCGGGCACTCGGATCGGGCGTGTAGGCTGACCTCGTCGAAGCCGCTGTCTGTAGATTTGTGAGGATATTCAGTCAGTCCGTAGCAGCCATAAGGGTTGTTCACGAAGCCGCCGCTGCTGTAAGCTTGAGCATCGTCGCCCTGGCTCGCCCCGGTTGCCATTGCCGCGTTGGAAGCTGCGCCGCGATGCTGCTCTCTCAACTGCGTCAATTTCTCCGGGGAGACTATGACGAGGTCGTCGTGGTTGTACGGAGAGGCCAAGGCGTTGGACGTGGCTGTTACAGCCAACATCGACACCAACACAGTCGTCAGGGTTAGTTTTATGAATCGCCGTCTCATCATACCCCTCCCTCTAAGCAACAGACGCCAAACGATGTTGCTAAGGGACCGCCGGCGTATGCCGAGAGGGAAGGTGTCAGAGATCCTTCAGGGCACGACACTGGCGGCTGTTAGAAACAGCCATGGCGATCACACCCCTTTCCGTCCTCTGCAATTACGAGTGTCGTTGAGGACTGGGAGCCTGTATACTCCTAATCTGAGATTATTCCCGATAAAGCGGCTTGTCAACCCCACGAGTTGCTTCACAATAAATGTTACCGATAGGGGTATCGTTGCTTCATAAGTCATGTTACCGGGAGGGAGCATGAGGAGGAGCAGCGTGATACCCAACCCCTCTCATCCCAGGTGCTGGATTCCCGCGTTCGCGGGAATGACGGAGGTAGCAGGCGGCCGCCGCTTCCCGCTTCCGCCCGCTCATCCTTCGACGGGCTCAGCATGAGCGGATAGCCGCACGCCCATCCCCACCGCAGTCCCCGTTTACAGGGAGAGCCGTTAGTGCTACTCTCGCATGTATCCCCGCGTGCCCGTCTCACGAAAGACGGACGACAAGGATCGATAAGCCTCTCCACCATGCGAAGGGTCTTCTACGGATGGTATATCGTAGCCGCAAGCGTAGGGCTCAACTTCTACCTGTCCATAGTGTTCTTTCAGGGGTTCCAGGTCTTCTTCCTGCCCATCCTCAACGAGTTCGGATGGAGCCGCGCCATGACGTCCGGCGCATTCTCGCTGAGACAGCTGGAGTCCGGTCTGCTGGCTCCGTTCATCGGCTTCCTGGTAGACCGATGGGGGCCAAGGAGGATCATCCTGGCGGGCGTGGTGCTCGGCGCAGCGGGTATGATCATGATGGGCTTCATCAACTCGCTCTGGACGTTCTACGCCGCCTTCCTGCTCGCCTCCCTGGGCACCAGCGGCTCATCGCACGGCGTGTCCTGGTCCGTAGCCGTAGCCAACTGGTTCGACAGGCTGAGAGGCCGGGCGCTCGGCATCGCGATGATGGGCCCGGTTGTGGGCGGCCCGTTCGTGGTCGTCGTGGCAGTCCTGAACGGGTGGCTGGGCTGGCGACCGGCGCTAATCCTCCTGGGCATTGGCATGCTTGTGGTAGGCATACCGCTGGGCATGGTCGCACGCCAGCGGCCGGAGCCCTACGGCCTACTGCCGGACGGCGACACGGTGCGAAGGACGCGAGACCCTCAGGACACTTCCTTCCCGGCGGCCCTGCAGGGCGCCTCCGATGGCATGACCGTGCGCCAGGCCGTGGCCACCCGCGAGTTCTGGCTGCTCATGGTGCTCTTCGCCTCCATGTTCATGGGCATAAGCGGGCTGATGGTGCACCTGATTCCCATGCTGGAAGACATGGGCTACTCCTCGGCGCAGGCTGCGGCGATCCTGGGCATCATGTTCCTGCTCAGCGGCATAGGCCGCTTGGGCGCCGGTTTCCTCGCGGACATGCTCGACTTCGTGAAGGTGATGGGCGGGCTCGTAGTATTCCAGGTCACCGGTCTGCTCCTGCTTGGTGTGATGGGCCCGGGCGAGCTGTGGATCATCGGGCTCTTCCTGCTGCTCTTCGGAATAGGATTCGGGGGCACCATACCCCTGAGGCCGTTCCTGATGATGCAGCTGTTTGGATCGCGATCGTTCGGAGCGCTCCAGGGACTGGTGCAGGGCGGCGCCATAGGCGCGGGCATGGTCGGGCCGGTATTCTACGGCTGGGTGTTCGACACGCGCGGCTCCTACGACCTGGCCATCTACGCGTCCATCGGGACAATCCTGGTCTCGCTGCCTATACTGTTCTTCATACGAGCGCCCCGAACCGTTGCGCGGAGCGTGCGTTGACTCCGGCGCTGCCGGAAGGCGGTCCCGGTAACCGGAAAGCTGCCGGCGGCAAGCCGGCGGCAATGGAGGTGTGAAATGGCGCCGGAAGCGGCAGACGACAGCGTCCTTGTGGACGCACGACGACTGGAACGGTTTGTGTTCACGGCCTTCTCGGCCCTGGGTCTGAGCGAGTCCAACGCCCGGGACGCCGCAGACGTGCTGGTGAAGTCCGACGTCTACGGAATCGAGTCCCACGGGGTGCCGCGCCTGGCAGGCTACGTGGGCCGGCTCAGGAACGGGTCCATCGAGGCCAACCCGGAGGTGGTCGTGGTGCATGAGCTGCCTTCCACGGCCCTCGTGGACGGCGCAAACGGCGTCGGCATGGTAGTGGGCAAGCGGGCCATGGAAATCGCCATCCGAAAGGCCGAGGCCACGGGCGCGGGCTTTGTTTCGGTACGCAACAGCTCACACTTCGGCATCGCCGGCTACTACGCCCGCATGGCGCTGGAGCACGACATGATCGGCTTCTGCATGACCAACGTGGGCAGCGGCGGCGCCACGCCGGCGACGGGCGGCCGCACCGGCTTCTTCGGCACCAACCCCATCGCCGTGGCCGCGCCCACCGGAACGCCTCCCGCGTTCGTCATGGACTTCGCAACCACCGTCGTCGCATCCGGCAAGCTGCAGATCGCGCAGCGCCGCGGCCAGGAAGTTCCGCTCGGCTGGGTCGTCGACAGCGAGGGCAACCAGTCCACGAACCCGGCGGACAGGCACGGCGGAGGTTATATCCTGCCCCTGGGCGGCATGCGGGAAACGAGCGGCCACAAGGGCTACGGGCTCCTGCTCCTGGTCGACATCCTGTCCGGCGTGCTTTCGGGCGCGGCCGTTGGGGCCACGGCAACCAAGCTGACTCCCGAGGGCGCGCGAGCCGAGCAGGCCCGCTCCGACGGCGCGGGCTCCAACACCGGCCACTTCTTCGGAGCGCTGCGCGTGGATGGCTTCCGCCCCGTGGACGAATTCAAGGCGCAGATGGACGAGATGATGAGCGTCATTCGCGGCTCCGAGAGGCTGCCGGGCTGGGAGCGCATCTTCGTGCACGGCGAGCCCGAATGGGAAGCGGAGCGCGACCGGCTCGAGAACGGAATACCACTCGACCGGCCCACCTACGACTCCCTTGTGAAGGTAGCGAAGGACCTAGACATACCCCTGGACGTGGATCTGTAGTGACACCAATCCGCAGGGGCCCGCGGAAAATAAGGAGGATAACATGAAGCTGGTGCTATTCGGCGAAGAGTTCAGGCTGGGAATACTCTTCGGCGATTCGGTGATAGACGCCTCATCGGTTGCGGACACGATCAGCCACCACTCACCTCAGGAGCTGATGAGCGGCCTCATAGCGGACTTCGACCGCCATCGCGGCGCTCTCGAGCAGCTCGCGGGCGGGGGGCAGCGCATCCCCGCCGGAAGCGTGCGGCTACGGGCGCCGCTGCCCTGCCCGCCAAGACTGGTGTGCATGGCCGTCAACTACCTGGAGCACGACGACCAAATTGAGCCGGCTCCCATCAACGCCTTCAACAAGTCCTCCGGCAGCGTCATTGGCAACGGCGACACCATAGTGCTGCCGAGCGCGCCCGCCACAGTATTCGAACACGAGGCGGAGCTTGGCCTGGTCATCGGCAAACGCGCCAGCGCCATCAGGGCGGAGGACGCCTACGACTACGTATTCGGATACGTCAACTTCATGGACGTGTCCTGCCGGGGCATAGGCCCCGCAGGCCGCGACAGCTTCTTCATTGGCAAGTCGTGGGACACCTTCGGCCCCATGGGCCCAGCGCTGGTCACAGCCGACGAGGTGGCTGACCCGCTTAACCTGCCCGTGCGCCTGAGCGTTCAGGGCGAGCTGCGCCAGGACTACAGCACCCGCAGCATGGGCCACAAAATCCCGGAGCTACTGGAGTGGATAACGTGGATTACGGCGCTTGAGCCGGGCGACGTGGTGGCGTGCGGAACGCACCACCTTGGCCTTGGGCCGCTACAGGACGGCGACGTGGTGGAGATGGAGATCGCAGAGTTCGGCAAGCTCACGGTCAACGTCACCGACGCCTTGAAGCGCTCGTGGCCGCGGGAGACGAGGGCGCAGCGCGAGGCGCGGGAGGCAGCCGGCTAGGTGCGCCCAGCCGCCAAGCGCGCTTGCCCAGCCACGCCGCATGCTGCATAATCGAATTGAGGAGGTGGTTCTGCACCCCTCACCAAGCACAACATACAACAACCGAACGGGAGGTGACTCGCCTTGGCACACTTGTTGATCAGACATAAGGTGGAGAGCTACGCCAAGTGGAGGCCGGTGTTCGCAGAGCAGAACGCCGACCGTGAGGCCGCCGGCCAGGTGGGGGACGCCCAGGTATTCCGCAGCGGCGACGACCCCTGGGAAGTCCTGGTCCTGATGGAGTGGGACGAGCTGGAGAGGGCGCGACAGTTCGCCGCCTCCGACGCGACGCGCGAGGCCATGCAGGCCGCCGGCGTCTCTGACGAGCCCACCTTCCACTTCCTGCAGGGCGTGTAGCGCCCCACGGCGCCCCAAGAGGAGAGATACCATTGACGGCCGGCCCAAAGGCCCCGCAGAACTGCCTGTACACGCACTTGGGAGAGTTGGACTACACCCAGGCGTGGGACATGCAGCGGAACATTGCCCGCCGCAGGGCGGACGGCGAGCTTCCGGACTCGCTGCTGCTCCTTGAGCACCACCACACGTACACGCTCGGCCGTCGCGCGATCATCGACGACGTGCTTGCGAGCGACGGGGCCCTGGCGCGGCTTGGCGTGCGCGTCGTGCACGCCGACAGGGGCGGGCTGGTCACCTACCACGGCCCAGGCCAGATGGTGGGCTACCCCATCATGGACGTCCGACCTCTCGGTGGGCCGCTGGACTACGTCTGCTCGCTGGAGGAGGTGGTCATCCTCACGCTCAACGACTTCGGTCTGGCCGCCGAGAGGATACCCGGCGTGATCGGCGTATGGGTTGGCGACGTGAAGGTCGCCTCCGTGGGCGTGCGGATAAGCCGGGGCATATCCACCCACGGCTTCGCACTGAACGTGAACACAGACCTGTCCTACTTCCGCCACATTGTGCCCTGTGGAATGCCGGGCGCGGTGGTCGGCAGCATTCAGAGCCTGCTGGGAGCCCCGGTCGACATGGACCTCGTTGCCGAGCGGCTGGTGCACCACTTCGGAAGCCAGCTGCGCAGGACGATGGTGGAGGTGGAGCCGGCGGAGCTCGGCGCCCCCGCCGGCGCGGCGACGCAGGCCTAGCGGCGGCCTCTCTAGCCGTCGCCCGATGAGACCAGAAGCTCGTGGCGGTGGCCCCAGCGCCTGAGGAAGCGGCGGAAGTTGACCATGCTCAACTCCTCACGCTCATCCTCCGACAGGCTCGTCCACACCCGGTGCTCGTGGCGCTGCAGCGGCAGCGAGGACAACGCCATCAGGCGGTAGCCCCTCTCCAGGAAGCAGAAGCTGTACTCCAGGTCCAGGTTGCGGTAGAAGCGGAAGCTCTCCCGCATGAGGTCCACCTCCGGCAGCAGCGCTCTCCGGAATGCGAAGCAGTACGCCTGTATCGCGTCCGCCCGGCCCTCGTCGATCTCCTCGAAGTGGCGCAGGTCTGATGTACGTAGTCCCCACGGGCCTGCCACTCCAACACCATCATCGGCCAGCGCGCCGGCCAGGGGCGAAAGGAAGTCCTCCGTGGCCTCCACGGACGTGTCCATGAGCACGACGTAGGTGCCCAGGCACTGCTTGAGCAGTATGTTCTTCGCCGCCGCCTCGCCCAGGACGTGGTCGGCGTGGATCACCCTCACCCGCGAGTCCTGTCCCGCCTTCTCCTCCAGCCACGCGGAGGTGCCGTCCGTGGAGCCGTTGTCAATCACCACGACCTCCAGGGGATGCCTTTCGCCCAGCGGCAGAAGGCTGTTGATGCACCGCTGCACATCTCCAAGATAGTTGCACGCCACGATGCCCACGGAGAACTCCAGCCTGTCGGGCTGTTCCAGAAGCGACGAGACGTCACGCGACGACGAGATCTCCGGCCACCGCTCCAGGCGCCGTTCCAGGTCCGACTTGGGCCGGGCGCGTGTTCCGGTGGCCGCGTCCTCGAGGATGTAACCGTTCTCGCCCACGCTGCGCCGCACGGCGTCCGCCTCCGGGTAGTCCCGCCTCGTCCTCAGCTCCGACCGCCGGGCATGCGCCGCCGATATGTGCTCCGGCACGCTCCACGATTCCACCGAGCCGGCGAGACCCAGCCCCAGTATGCCGTCGAACTCCAGCAGCAGCGCCAGCTTTGCGTAGTCCGGCATGCCGGAACGCGTCATCGCCCACGTCAGGGCCAGCGCGCCGGGCATGTCCAGATCGTCGTTCACGCGGTCCAGGAAGGCCTGCCTCCACTGCGCGACATCGGTGCCCACGCCGTCTGCTGCTCCCGTCAAGGCCGACCACTCCCACACGCGGTTGCGCAGCCGCTGGAGGCCACGCTGCGCCGACCGCAACGCCGAGAACGTGAAGTTGAGGCGGGAGCGGTAGCGGACCGTGAGGCACAGATACCGGAATGCCATCGAGTCAAAGCCGCGGCCCTCAAGGTCCTCCAGGGTGTAGTCGTTGGCCGATGACTTGGACATCTTCACGCCGTCCGCCAGGAGGTGCTGGCCGTGGACCCACGTGCGCACGAACGGGCCTCCGAATGCGCCCTCGCTCTGCGCGCGCTCGCCCTCGTGGTGTGGGAACACGTTGTCCACGCCTCCGGTGTGGATGTCCAGGCGCTCCCCCAGGTACTTCGTGGACATGGCGGAACACTCGATGTGCCAGCCAGGGAAGCCGTCGCCCCACGGGCTGGGCCAGAACAGCATTCTGCCCGGCTCGGCCGCCTTCCACAGCGTGAAGTCGCGCGGGTCACGCTTCAGAGGGTCGGCCTCCGCCCTCACGCCCTCCAGCAGGTCTCCCTCCGTGTTGCCGGACAGTCGGCCGTAGTCGGGGAAGCGGGCCACGGAGAAGTAAACGTTGCCCTCCACCTCGTAGGCGTAGCCCCGCTCCATGAGCCGCTCCGTAATCCGGACCATCTCGTCGACGTGGTCAGTGGCGCGCGGGAAGTGTGTGGCGGGCAGTATGCCCAGCTTGGCTTCGTCCCTGTGGAATGCCTCGGTGTAGAAGTCCGCTATCTGCCGCGGGGTCTTGCCTTCCGCCAGCGCGGAGGCGATCACCTTGTCTTCGCCCCGCTCCAGCATTTCCTGGCGCATGTGGCCCACATCGGTTATATTCTTGACGTGGATGACCTGCAGCCCCTGGGACTCCAGGCCACGGCGGATCCAGTCGGCCATGAGGTACGTCCGCAGGTTGCCAATGTGCGCGTGGCGGTAGACCGTGGGGCCGCAGCTGTACATCCGCACCAGCCCCGGCTCAAGGGGCTGCACAGGCTCCACACTCCGGGAGAGGGTATTGGAAAGTCGCATAGCCTCACCTGCAACGGTAGCTCGGACAGTGTCTAATTCTAGTCCTTCCGCCGTAATGCTTCAATCCCGCCGCCCGGGCCAAACCGCGAGGAGCGGCACGTGACCACGCCCGGCACATACGGAACCACCCACTGCGGCCCCCTGACGCTCGAGTGGGGAAGCCGCACGTACGTCATGGGCATCGTGAACGTGACTCCGGACTCGTTCTCAGGCGACGGCCTGGCCCACGACGCCGACGCGGCCCTGGAGCAGGCCCTGCGCTTCCAGGCAGAGGGCGCGGACATCATAGACGTGGGCGGCGAGTCCACGCGACCCGGCCATACGCCCGTAGACGCGGAAGAGGAAATGAGACGAGTTCTGCCCGTCATTCGACTGCTGGCCTCGCGCCTGCACGTGCCGGTCAGCGTGGACACCAACAAGCACGAGGTGGCGCGCGAGGCAGTGGCCGCCGGCGCATCCATGATCAACGACGTGTGGGGACTCAAGCGCGAGCCTGCACTGGCAGGCCTGGCCGCCCGCGAGGGCGTGCCAATCGTTCTCATGCACAACCAGGCCGGCGCCGTATACGCCAACCTGATCCCGGACGTGATTGCAAGCCTTCGCGCAAGCATGGACACCGCGCTTGGCGCGGGCGTCCCCCCCGAGAGCATCATCCTCGACCCAGGCCTGGGGTTCGGCAAGACCGCCGAGCACAACCTGGAGCTGCTGCGAAGGCTCTCGGAGCTGACGGCACTGGGGCAGCCGCTTCTTGTGGGCACGTCTCGCAAGTCCACCATCGGGCTGGTGCTGGACCTGCCGGTGGAGGAGCGGCTGGAGGGCACGGCGGCCACGGTGGCCCTCGCCATCGCCGGCGGCGCGGACGTCGTTCGTGTCCACGACGTGAAGGCCATGACACGCGTGGCCAGAATGAGCGACGCGGTCGTGAGGGGTTGGTCGGCTCCAGCGGGCGGCGCGTGACAACCACCGAAGCCTATCTCGGGCTTGGCTCAAACCTCGGCGACCGGGAGCACAACCTTGCCCGAGCCGTATCTCTGCTGGAGGAGCGTCTTACGGCGCCGATTGTCGTATCGTCCTTCTACGAAACGCGGCCCTGGGGCTATGCCGACCAGCCCGATTTCCTCAACCTGGTGTGCCGCGTGGACACCGCTCTGGCGCCGGAAGCGTTGCTTGGGACGGCGCAGGAGGTTGAGCGACTCATCGGCCGCGAGCCGACATTTCGCTACGGCCCCAGGGTGATTGACGTGGACATCCTGCTTTTCGGGGACAGAATCATCGACGCCGACGGTCTGCGCGTACCCCATCCACGTCTGTTCGAGAGGGCGTTTGCGCTCGCACCGCTGGCCGAGCTCGCTCCCGACTTCACGCACCCGGAGCTGGGTGTGTCGATTCGGGAACTGCTGGATCGGCTGCCGCGGGCGGAACGGGAGGGCGTGTCTCCGGTTGGACCGCTACTTCGCCGGTAGAACGCCTGCCGGCTGACCGCTCTACGTTCGCAGGTTGGGGGGAAGCAGATTGGGAATGGAGTCCTCTATGGGATAGCTCTCCGGGCAGCTTTCGCATAGGAGGGCACCCCGCACCACCTCGACCTCGTTCTCCTCTTCAACCTCAAGGGTCAGAGGGCTCTTGCACATGGGGCAGGCCAGGATGTCCAGAAGCTCTCTCTTCATATATTGGCGCTCCCTTTGGGCTTTGTCCGCCATCGTCTATATTGCCCGCGCGCTATCTGCCTGTCAATCCCTCCTGATAAATGAAGGCCAGCAGGTCGGACAGGAAGATCACGGTTATGCCAAGTATCAGGGTCAGGTTGACGCCGGACGTCAGGCTTCTTGCCCAGGCGCGAAAGCCTCCGGCCTTCGCCGGCGACTCTCCGCCGGCTCGCGTGGCCGGCCGAGTCCACCGGCGGCGCGCAATGACGAACATGACCAGCGCCAGCCCGATCTTCACAGCGGCAGCGATGGTGTAGGCGGGAGGCGTCGTGGGCTCGCTGAGTCGGTCGAACAGAATCACTGCGCCAGTGATCACCAGGACTGCAATCGCTGTGTCCACCACACTGCGGAAGCGGACCACGGCCTCTGGGCTGAGCGCGGGCCCGGAAGACCCGGCGTCGCTCACACCCGGCCGGAGCACCAGCACGTAGAAGAGCGTGCCGCCGACCCAGGACACCGCCGCGATGGCGTGAGACCAGCGAATGAGCAGCAGGACTCCCTCACCCAGGGTCACGTGAGAGACTCCCGCGTACGCGCCTGTCTGCGCCTGCGAACGGCGTTTCCCGCGGCATCATGCTCCTTGTGACAGCCGCGTCCCATTATTCCTCCGATGCTCCGGCCATGTCTGACGCCCCATTTCTGTAGAGTACGGGTAGAGTTTACCACCTCTCGTGCCGAGCTTGACCAGTGCCTGAAGCTAGTCCAATGCACGATCAGCGCAGTCCCCGCGACTGTCCGGCGTCCACACTGCGAGAAGTTGCTATGGACACTGCTCCACGTTCGGGTATAATATCCCTTCGGAGTTATGTTCATTGTGCTGCTAGTCCCGCGAGGCGGCTGCAATGGACTCAAGAGGAACGTACAACCCAACGCCATGTCCATACTGCTCAGGCTACTTCGCTTTGCTCTGAAGTACAAGTTCAGGCTCTTCTTGGCTTACACGTCCACAATCGGCGTGACCGCGTTCGCGTTGGCCATCCCACGGGTCTTCGGCGAGGCTGTGGATACGGTGCTGGAGTCCGGCGAGTTTCGCCAGCTGCTCCTGCTTGCACTGGTTATTCTGGTCCTCAGCGTCGGCCGCGGCGTGGCCGCCTACGGCCAGCAGTACCTCGGCGAGTCTCTGGGCCAGCGAATCGCGTACGACATCCGCAACGCCTACTACGAGAAGCTCCAGCGCCTCAGTTTCGCCTTCCACGACAACCAGCGGTCCGGCGACCTCATGTCCCGCGCCACCGCCGACGTGGAGGGAATCCGCATGTTCGTCCAGGGCGGTGTTGTACGCGGCGGCTTCATGGTCCTACTCATCGTGGGCGTCAGCATCATCCTGGTGGTCTACAGCTGGAAGCTGGCCCTCATGAGCCTGGTGTTCGTGCCCTTCATCATCCTGCGCACCTCCACCATCATGCTGACGATGCGCCGCAACTGGTTGGCCGAGCGCACAGAGATGGGCCACATGAGCACAGTGCTGCAGGAGAATCTGGCCGGGCAGCGCGTCGTCAAGGCTTTCGCAGCCGAGGAGTTGGAGAAGGAGAAGTTCGGGTACCGCGCAGGCGAGGTGGCCAAGTACGGGTTCAATGCCGAACGCCTCCAAGCCATTACCACCTCCCTCAACAACTTCTTCTTCCTGGGAGGCACCGGCGTCATACTCTGGTTCGGCGGGCGCCTTGTGGCCGAGGGCAGCATGTCCGAGGGAGAGCTCGTGTCCTTCCTGCTCTACATGGGCCTGCTAGCCATTCCGGTCCGCATGACTGCATGGATCGTCAACAGCTTCTCCCGCGCCATCTCGTCCGGCGAGCGCATCTACTACGTGCTCGACGCCGAGTCTCCGGTGAGCGAGAAGCCCGCCGCAACAGAGCTTCCCCGGGTTAAGGGCGACGTGCGCTTCGAGGACGTGTCATTCGGGTACGAGGAGTCCACGCCCGTGCTCAAGGAAGTGAACATCCACGTTCCCAGCACCAAGGTCCTGGCAATACTGGGCGCCCCGGGCAGCGGCAAGTCCACCATCGTGCACCTCATCCCGCGCTTCTACGACGTCACCGGCGGACGGATCACCATCGACGGCGTGGACGTCCGGGACGTCACCCTGGCATCGCTGCGCCACAACGTGGGCATTGTGCAGCAGGACGTATTCATCTTCACCTCCACCATACGCGCCAACATCGCATACGGCGCCGTCCTCGCCTCCGAGGAGGACGTGATTCAGGCCTCCAAGCTGGCGCAACTCCACGACTTCATCGAATCTCTGCCCGAGGGATACGACACCTACGTGGGCGAGCGAGGCGTCACTCTCTCCGGCGGACAGCGACAGCGCCTGGCAATCGCCCGTACGCTGCTGCTGGATCCTCCGATACTCATCCTTGACGACTCCACGTCCAGCGTGGACACGCAGACCGAGCACCTCATACGCCAGGCCCTGATAACGGTAATGCAGGGCAGGACCACTTTCGTCATTGCCCACCGCCTGAGCAGCGTGAGGAACGCCGACAGAATCATGGTCATGAAGGAAGGGCAAGTGGTGCAGCACGGCGTTCACGAGGAGCTGGTAAGCATACCAGGGCCGTACCAGGAGATCTACGAGTTGCAGCTGCGCCCGCAAGATTCGGAGGTCAACGGCCGTCAGGGTGAGGCGATGAGCGCCATCAAGGGCGAGGCCGCCGTACACGTTGAGGCAGCCCGCAGACCGGGCTCGGCGGAGAGGGAGGCGCAGCCATGATGGGCATGGGCGGTGGGAATCGCAACCTGCCCGGGATTGAGGAGGTGCGCCGCATACGCGGGCGGCTCAGCCTGGTGCTGGAAGACATCGAGTTCGGCAAGGCGTACGACCAAGGCGTGGTGCTGCGCCTGCTGGGCTATGTGCGCCCTCACTGGAAGCTGGCAACCTTCAGCATGGTAATGATGCTCTTGTACATAGGCACCCAGATATCGGTGCCGGTGCTTGTGGGCATGGCAGTTGGCCAGTACATCAGACCCGAGGGACTCTCCGCTGCGGAGAGGTTAGCAGGCCTGGACAGGATTGGCCTGATGTTCGCCGTGGTGGTGGTTCTGAACCTGGCGGGGAATTTCCTCCACCTGCGCGGCCTAGCGCGGGTCAACACGGCAGTGCTCTACAAGCTGCGGACCGAAATGCATGACCATCTGCAAAAGCAGTCCACGCTCTTCTTCGACCACAACGAGGTGGGGCGCCTGATGAGCCGCGTCCAGAACGACACCATGGCCCTCCAGGAGTTCATGACCATTTTCGTCGTGGGCTTTGCCGAGATCCTGAGCCTTGTGGGAATCGTCATCATAATGCTGGCCTGGAACGCCGAGCTGGCCGTCATCTGCTTTACCGTCATCCCGGTATTCGCGGTGATCATGATCTTCTGGCAGAGGCGCGCCCGACAAGCCTTCATGCGCATCCGCTACGCCATTGCCGGCGTGAACGCCAGCCTGCAGGAGAACATAACCGGCGTGCGCGTCACACAGAGCATGAACAGGGAGGCCATCAACCTGACGCGCTTCGACGAGGTCAACGCCATTCACCTGGACGCCAACCTCAAGGCCATACGCCTCACGGCCGGCCTGATGCCCTCCGTAGAGGTGCTCACGGCGTTGGCCTTCGGACTGCTGATCGTGGTAGGCGGAGGCATGGTGCACTCAGGCTCGATAGGGCTGGACGTCATGGTAGCTTATGCCCTGTTCGTGCAGCGCTTCTTCGAGCCGATAAGAGCCCTGGTCATGCAATACGCCATGATGCAGCGCGCCATGACCGCGGGAATGCGTATCTTCGAGCTCCTGGACGTGCAACCGGACCTGGTGGATGCTCCCAATGCCAAACCTCTGCCGCCCATCAAGGGCCACGTCCGGTTCGACGACGTGAGCTTCCAGTACGTGCCGGCGGTGCAGGTACTAAAGAACCTGTCGCTGGAGATTCCCCCCGGCGAAACGCTGGCAATCGTGGGCCCTACAGGCGCGGGCAAGACCACCATCGTGGCCCTGGTGGCCCGCTTCTACGACGTCACCGGAGGCAGGATCACGGTCGACGACCACGACATTCGAGACGTCACGCGCTCCTCGCTGGCCGGGCAGATGAGCCTGGTGCTGCAGGAGCCTTTCCTCTACTCCGACACGGTGGCAGAGAACATCCGGTTCGCGCGCAGGGAGGCCACGCAGGAGGACATCGAGCGCGCTACCCGCGCGCTGGGAGCCCACGAGTTCATCATGCGCCTGGCGCAGGGCTACGACACCGTCCTGCACGAAAGAGGCAGCAACCTGAGCTTGGGACAGAGACAGTTGATCGCCTTCGCACGCGCCCTGGTCGCAGACCCGCGCATCCTCATACTGGACGAGGCCACCGCCAACGTTGACAGCTACACGGAACGTCTCATCCAGGATGCCCTCAAGGAGCTGCTCAGGGGCAGAACCGCCATCATCATCGCCCACCGCCTCTCGACGATCCAGGACGCAGACCAGATTCTGGTCCTCCAGCAGGGGCAAATAGCCGAGCTCGGGAAGCACGGCGAGCTGCTGGCCAAGAACGGCCTCTACGCACGCCTCTACGCCATGAACTTCCAGGACGAAGATGAGGAGACCGTAGCCGTGCCCCAGGACAGGCAGAGGACGGCCACCTAGCGAGTTCAGCCCTACGGCTGTCGCTCTCCCCCGCCGCTGCGCTCCTCCCACAGTCGCGCCACAGCCTCGCGAATGAGCGTCGGTGCGAAACCGCGCCTGTGGAGGCGTCCCCACATTCGACGGCGGAAGGTGTCGTAGTCGTCGTTCGCCAGCGCAGGCAGCCAGCGGAGGCCGGCCCGGTAGGCGTTCTCGTGGTCGTCCAGCGGTTCCACGGAGGCCAATGCCACTTCGCGTTCAACTCCCTTTGCCTGGAGCTCCCTGCGAATCATCGCGGCACTGCGGGGCCTGTGTGACACCCTGCTCTGACTCCACGCCCGCGCGAAGGCAGCGTCGTCAAGGAGGCCGAGCTCGCGGAGCCGCTCAATCACGTGCTCCACGGTTGACGCATCGTGGGTGCGTTGCAGGCGGCGCCGAACTTCCTGCTCGCTGCGAGGCCGGGAGGAGAGAAACCGCAGGGCGTGCGCCACGGCCCTCTCGCGAGCACTGTCATGTCGGGCGCTCACAAACGAACCCTTGGCGGCGGACCGGCGGGCTAGCAGCCGTTCGCCGGTCGCCCTACTCCGCCTCCACCGCAGCCAGCTCCTCGGAGGGCTGGTTGGCATTGGCAGTCGTGGACGACCTGATCTGCTTCTCCACGTCAGCCGAAACGTCCTTGTGAAGGGAAAGGAACTCCTTGGCAGACTCCCGCCCCTGGCCCAGTCGCAGGTCTCCGTAGGAGTAGAAGGAGCCCGCCTTGGTGATTGCACCGCTGTTGGTGCCCAGGTCCAGGATGTCGCCCTCCTTGCTGATGCCCCTGTTGAACATGATGTCGAACTCGGCGACCCGGAAGGGCGGCGCCACCTTGTTCTTGACTACGCGGGCCCTGACCCTGGTGCCTATCACCTGCGATGCCTGCTTGATGGAGTCTACCCGGCGCAGGTCGATTCGCACTGAGCTGTAGAACTTCAAGGCGCGGCCTCCCGGCGTGACCTCCGGGTTGCCGAACACCACGCCGATCTTCTCCCGCAGCTGGTTTATGAATATGACCACTGTGTGGGAGCGGTTTATGGCGGCGGACAGCTTGCGCAGGGCCTGCGACATGATGCGGGCCTGCAATCCCATGTGGGAGTCGCCCATGTCGCCCTCAAGCTCGGCCCTGGGGACCAGCGCGGCAACGCTGTCGATGACCACCACGTCCACCGCGCCGCTGCGCACCAGGTACTCGGCAATCTCCAGCGCCTGCTCGGCGGTGTCCGGCTGCGAAACCAGCAGTTCGCCAAGGTTGACGCCGAGGTTGCTTGCGTAGGTGGGATCCAGGGCGTTCTCGGCGTCGATGTAGGCCGCCGTACCGCCCATTATCTGAGCCTCAGCCATGATGTGATGCGCCAGGGTGGACTTTCCCGCGGACTCGGCCCCGAATATCTCGGTCACCCGCCCGCGCGGCACACCGCCGATGCCCAGCGCTACGTCCAGCGAAAGGGAACCGGTGGGTATGGCCGCAACGGCAAGCCTCTCCCCAACCTCACCCAGCTTCATGATGCTGCCCTTGCCAACCTGGCGCTCTATCTGGCTCAGCGCCAGCTCCAGGGCTTTCTCTCTCTCAGTGGCCATGAAATATCCTCCGGCTCGACACTTGGGGCGTGGCTGAATCATAGCACGGGGCCCACGTATGGACAAGGGAGCGCTTTCACCCCATACTGAGGGTTGGCGGCCACATCCACCCCTCCTCCTCGAGCGCCACGTTCGAATAATGAGAAGGTACGCAGCCATACTGGCAGTGCTGGCAACGCTCTCGGCACATGCGGCCTGCGATAACCCCACACCTGCGGCGCCCGCGGACACCGTAACGCCTCCGCCCTCGCCGACCGCAGCGCGCACGCCCACACCTCTCGCCGGGACAACTGCAACTCCCCGGCTCTCGGACACCCCCGTGCCTGCACCGTCCCCCACGGCGACGCATCCACGACCCGCTCCCTCGCCATCGAATCCAACCCCCACGCCGCCTGTCACGCCACCCGTGCACATCACCAGTACGCCATCGCCCGAACCGATCGCGCCGGATGAGACCACGCAGCTCACGGACGCCCCGGACCGGGACATCTTCTCGCTTATTCGCAGACTTCGCCCGGACGTGGAGCTGCCTATGGCCACCGCGGTGAACCCGGACCCTGTCACCTACGAGGCTGGGCGCACGGACACCTTCTGGGTGGCGGACCTTGCGGACTTGAGCATGTACCAGGTGGACGCCGATCTGCTCTACGTGAGCGACCACGCATACTGGTACTTCCACAAGGGATACGAGCCGCGGGAGCAGGACCTGCAGACCGCCGCACGCGCCTTCGACGAGTCCATTTATCCCACCGTCACGGAGGCATTCGGGACCGAGTTGTCGCCCGGCATCGACAACGACCCACGGCTCACCATACTTCACACCCCCCTCAGCAGCGTGGCCGGGTACTTCAGCGCCTCCGACGAGTACCCCAAGACGATCTACCCCTACAGCAATGAGCGAGAGATGATCTACATGAGCACTGGGGCGTTCGTCGGAAGGCCACCATACCTGGGCACTCTTGCCCACGAGCTCCAGCACGCCGTGCACTGGGCTGCCGACGCCGGCGAGGAGACCTGGATCAACGAGGGACTCTCCGAGGTCGCCAAGAACCTGGCGGACTATGGCTTCACCTTCGTCAGATTCTTCGCGGCTGACCCTGGGGCTCAGCTCACCACCTGGCCCGCCGACAATGCGTCCACGCTCCCCTACTACGGCGCGGCCACGCTGTTCGTGGAGTACCTTGCCCAGCACTACGGGGGGCACGACAACCTCGTAAGTCTCGTGACACAGGCCGAGGACGGAATCGAGGGCGTCACCGCCTACCTCGAATCCCTGGGCTATGAGGCCACCTTCCTCGACGTGTTTCGAGACTGGCTTGTGGCCAACCACCTGGACGCTTACGTAGCCGCAGGGGACTACTCGTACCAGGGGCTGAACCTGAGCGTCCGCCCATCCACCATCATCCGCGAGTTCGGAGAGCACAGCGGAAGCGCTGCCCAGTATTCGGGCGACTACCTCGAGGTGCGCCTGCCTGAAGGGGACGCGTTGCTGGAATTCAAGGGCGAGCCCACAACACCGATTCTGCCTACAACCGCACACAGCGGCAGCCACTGCTGGTGGGGCAACCGTGGTGACTCCATCAACTCGTCGCTCACCACGGGCGCAGACCTTTCGCAGGTGGACACGGCGACGCTTGAATTCTGGACGTGGTACTCAATCGAGGAGTCGTGGGACTACGCCTACGTGGAGGTATCCACGGACGGCGGGGAGACCTGGACTGTCCTGGAGGGCGGGCTCTCCTCGCCGGAAAGCGGACTGGGTGTTGGCTTCGGTCCGGGCTACACGGGACGGAGTGACGGCTGGCAGCAGGACACCATCGACCTGTCGCCGTACGCGGGCGGCGAGGTCCTCATCCGGTTCGAGTACGTGACCGACGAGGGCGTGAACGACGTCGGCATCTGCATCGACGACGTTTCGATTCCGGAGATCGGTTTCATGGATGACGCCGAGGAACCCGGCACGTGGGAAGCGGTGGGGTTCGTGAGGACGAACAACTCCGTGCCACAGGAGTATCTGGTGCAGGTCATAGAGTTCGGCCGGGAGACGACGGTGAGGCAGATGGAGGTCGACTCAGACGGGCGCGGCGAGCTGATGCTGAGCGGCTTTGGGGACGGGCTGCGGAAAGCGGTGGTGATAGTGGCTCCCGTCGCGCCCAAGACGTCGCAGGAATCACCTTACGTGCTCAACGTGGCGCCTACGCCCTAGCGCACGTACGCGAACCACGCGAGGCCTCCCACTATCGCCGCCGCGATGACCAGCGGCACGACGCACGTGATGAAAACACTGACGCCGTGAATCAGCCTCAGCATCATGAACGGGAGCCGGACGGGCAGCAGGACTAGACGCAGCAGGGCGAGCATAGCCCGCTAGTCGGACAGGTTGAGGTGCTCCTTCAGGGCCTCCACCGCGTCGTGGGAACCGAACACGGTTGTCAGCTTGCCGTTCAAGCGGACTCGCCGCTTGGCAATCAGACCCTTCTTGTGGAGCAGATAGAGCGACCAACTGAGGGAGGACCTCTTCAACCGGGGGAAGATCCGCAGCAACCCTTCGTCGCTGTTGTCGAATACCTCGTCGGGGCGCCGGTTCAACTCTTCCAGCAGCATGGCCTGCAGCGGGGGGAGACCTTCTTCGGTGGGTCCCGATCTAGCCATAATCTGCGAGATTTTCATTGCTCACACTCCGTACATTAAAGCGCTTATGAGAGTGTATCAGGTTTGTCAAGCCAATGTGCAGCTAAGGCCTGCACTTGCGACCGCATCGGAGCACTGTCCTGGACGCCGGCGGCCGGCAGCGCACGACTCATTCGCTGACGTTACCGGTTGCGCGCGGACTCGGCTTGTCGCCAGGGTGGCTGCGGCAGCTTCTGCGTTTCCGGGCGGGGACCCTGCGCCGAGCGTGAGTCGAGACTCACCCCGTGCGGGGAGGTCTACCACCAGATCTTGTTCTCCACGCTCGACTGAAGCTCGGCAAAGTCGCGAGTCCACAGGGAGGTGCTGAGGTACTTCCAGCCGCCGTCGGCCAGAAGGCACACGATGTTCCCGCGCTCCATCCGCTCGGCAAGCCGCGTTGCGCAGCACACAACGGAGCCGGACGAGATGCCCGCGAATATGCCCTCTCTGTTCATCAGCTCCCGCGTGAACCTGAACGCCTCGCTGCTCTCAACCATTATGCGGCTGTCCAGCAGCGAAAGGTCGAGGATGGGCGGTATGAACCCCTCCTCCAGGCTGCGGAGGCCCTGAATCATGTCGTCCGGGTGCGGCACCACGGCCACCACCCTTATCGAAGGGTTGTACTCCTTGAGCCGCCTGCCCACGCCCATGAGCGTGCCGCCCGTGCCGAGGCCCGCCACGAACACGTCGATGTCCGGCAAGTCCTCGATGATCTCCCGGCCAGTGGTCTCATAGTGGGCCCTGGGGTTGGCCTCGTTGCCGTACTGGTAGGGCATGAAGTAGGTGGGGTCCTCGGCGGCCATTTGCTCGGCCACCACAATCGCCCCGTTGGTGCCCTTGGCCCCGTCGCTGAACACGATCTCCGCGCCGTACGCCTGCAGAAGCTGCGCCCTCTCCCCGCTCACGTTCTCAGGCATGACCACCCTTATGCGGTAGCCCTTCCGCCGTGCGATGAACGCCAGCGCAATGCCGGTATTGCCGCTGGTGGGTTCGAGGATGGTCTTGTCGTGCGTGAGTGAGCCGTCAGCCTCCGCCCGCTCGATCATGTACTTGGCGATGCGGTCCTTGAGGCTGCCGGTGGGGTTCTGCCCCTCCAGCTTTGCGAAAATGCGGACGTCCGGGTTGGGACTCATCCGCTCAATCTCCACCAGCGGAGTACCGCCAATGGTGGAGAGGATATCGCGATTGTTCATTGGTGACCGGTTGCCCATCCCGCGAGCCGGGGCACGCCTTCCTAGCCTACGGCGGCAGGCGCCTGCAGGCCGCAGAAGACCTCGTAGTCGATGAGCTCGTCGATGGTTGGGTTCTCACCGCACAGCGGGCACTGCTTGTTGCGACGCAGCCGCACCGTGCGGAACTCCATGCTCAGCGCGTCGATGAGCAGCAGCCTGCCAACCAGCGCCTCACCCTGGCCCAGGATGAGCTTGATTGTCTCCGTGGCCTGGATGCTGCCGACCATGCCTGGCAGCGCACCCAGCACGCCCGCCTCCGCGCAGCTTGGCACCGCGCCCGGGGGCGGCGGCGTGGGGAAGAGGCACCGATAGCACCCGTGGCCGGGCATGAACACGCTGGCCTGCCCGTCGAACAGCAGGATGCTGCCGTCCACTAAGGGCTTGCCCGAAAGGTAGGACGCGTCGTTCACCAGGTAGCGCGCCGGGAAGTTGTCGGCGCCGTTCACCACGATGTCGTACTGCGAGATGATCTCCATGGCGTTCTCGGAGGTCAGGGGCGCTTCGTGCCCCACAACCTTCACGCCGGAGTTGTACTCCTGCAGCGTCTGCTGGGCCGAGAGCACCTTCGGCGTACCCACGTCATGCTCGTGGTGGAGGATCTGACGCTGGAGATTGCTCATCTCCACCACGTCGAAGTCCACGATGCCGAGCGTGCCGACGCCCGCGAGGCCCAGGTACAGCGCAACGGGCGAGCCTAGTCCGCCGGCTCCCACGATGAGCACCTTTGCCTCCAGGAGCTTACGCTGTCCGCTGCTGCCCACCTGGGGCATGATGATATGCCTACTGTACCGCTTTACCTGATCCGGCGTGAGCGCTGTCGTTTGAGTCATGAACCAAGCCCTCCTGGTTGCGGCGGAGACCGCGCGGAAATTCCGGCCTCGGCCTGCTAGTTTACAACAAAGAAGCCCCGCGTTCCACACCTCCCGGGACCTGAGCGGTGAACCGCCCGCGGGGCCGGGGAATTGCGTGACTAGATGTGGTACATCCCCCGCCCGCTGGACCGCCTCTGCCGGTTCGCCAGGTCTCCGATGGTAGTGGTGCTGAGCACGCTGTCTATGGCGTCCTCCACTGAGCGCCAAACCTCACGCTGGGCGCAGTTGCCGGACAGGGTGCACTCCGTGGGCTCCGTGATGCAGTCCAGAGACGCTCCGCTGCCGTCCAAGCCCGCCATGACCATGCCCAGGCTAATCTCGTCCGGTGACTTGGCGAGCACGTGGCCTCCCTGAGGCCCTCGCCGGCTGCGGATGAACCCGAACCTGCCAAGGGTGGTCAGCAGGTGCTCCAGATACGGCTCCGGTATGCTCTGGCGGTCCGCAATCTCAACAGTCTGTACAGAGCCGTCTCCGTACCTCTGCGCCAGATCCACAAGCGCCCGCACACCGTAGTCAACCTTCATTGGCACACGCATCCCTCCACCTCCTCGATGCGTCCGTTACGCGATTATAGCACCGCCACTTGTTCAGCTTCAAGTGCGGCTATATCATACGTATCCCGCCACGGCTTAGGGGGAAGGTCATGGACAAATCGAACAGGGCATTTCTGAAGGGGAACTGATGCAACACAGGATTCGAGCGGCAGCGATAGTGGTCGAAGGCGATTCAGTACTGCTCGTCCAGCATCAGCACGACGATCTAGGGAATGGTCGGTCCTGGTGGGTGCCACCGGGAGGTGGTGTGGAGGATGACGAGTCGCTCGTAGAATGCGCCCAAAGGGAGACCCTGGAAGAAACGGGGATGTCGGTTGAGATCGGCAGGATTGCCTATGTCCGAGAGTTCGTAGAGCCGGGCTATCACCACTGCGAGGTGTTCTTCGTCGCAACCTCGTACTTGGGAACGCCAATAGTTGGCAGCAACTCCGAGACCGACAACTTCGACGTAGTCCACCTTATCAAGGACGCAAGGTTTGTGCGCAGGGACGAGATGGCGGGCATGACGATCTACCCGGAGGAGATCAAGACCACCTTCTGGGACGACCTGGCAAACGGATTCTCTGGAACCAGGTACCTTGGAGTGGACAGGTCCGAGACCAAGACGTATCTCGACTCACAGGTTAGGGCCGGTTGATGCGCAGTCGAATGTGCGCGGAGGTGCAGGATGCCCATCGAGATTCCCATTGGGCCAGGGGGAGCCGATCGCGGCAAGCCCGAGATCCCAGGCGACCCTTGCTTCCTTTGCGAAGTCGTCGCCGGGCGCTCCGAAAAGGGTGTGGTCGAAGAGACTGAGCTGACGCTCACGCTCGTGAATTGGGCCCAGTTCGAGCTGGGCCAGGTCTACGTTGTCCCCAGACGCCGCGCTCCCTCGCTGTTCGACCTCACGAATGATGAGACCGTCGCCGTGATTCATGCCGCGCGCAGGGTTGGGGACGCCATTGTCCGCGCATACGACCCCGATGGGCTGAACCTCATTCAGAACAATGGCGAGATCGCCGGCCAGAAAGCCCCTCACTTTCACATGCACGTTGTGCCCCGGCGCAGGGTCGGCAGCGACTGGGGCAACGGTCCTCCCCACCTAGCCGTGCTGGAGGGAAAGGCCCCTATTAGACCTCAACGCGACGTCATCGTCAGCCTGGAACAGGAGTACGAGATCGCTCGCCACATCAGGCGATTTCTATAGCGGTCATGCCGCCAATTGCTTTACGGCAGGATGATGGTGTCATACATCCGTGTTGCCAGCTCCGGGTAATCAAGTCCCCTCTGGCCCGATCTATCCTGAACGGTGTTCTGAATCACCTGTCGCACGGCTGTAAGGTTCTCAGGAGTGACCGAGTCTATGTATGCCGAGATCTCGTCGGCCTCCAGCTGCACTAGCTTCAGGAACAACTCGTACAGCGATGCGCCGGACAGGCGGCCGTTGCTCTCGAACTCAATCCTGAGATGGGACAGCTCCGGGTCGTACAGCACCGCCGTCCAGATTAACAGCCGACCCCGGTCGTAGCCTTCTTGGCCGTAGACGTCAGCATCGGCCAGGGTTCTGACTGAGTCGCCTATGGAGCGAATGGCGGAATCCGGAAAATACCAGCCTTCGGGCAGCGCTGACGCCTCCACGCCGGTCTGCTCCTCCAAAATCCTGAAGTTGGCAACCTCGAATACCATGGCTACGGCCTCCACGTATGCCCTCCAAGTCAGTAAGCCGTCGGGATATTCGAAAACCTCATTCCATTCGGCCCACTGCTCAGGTCTGAGTATGTCGTGAAGCCCGTGTCCCACCTCGTGGAAGACGATGGTTAGTGCTCGCGGAAGGAGGTTGTCAGCCTTGACGAACATGTGGATGCCGTCCGGCTTGGTCACGCAACACCAGCCATCGAATGCCTTCACTGCGGAGGCGCCCTCCTCGTCCGATACCCTCCAGTAGTCCTCCGTTGAGAGGATACGGATCACGTATCCCTCTTGCGCAGGAGTCCGCCCGGTCAGGTGAAAGTAGGTGTTATCAAAGACCTCCAGCAGCAGGTCGGAGTTATCGGAATGGACAGCCCCATCGGAGCTGTAGGTGGTCGAGAAGGTCTGCCGCACCGGCCTTACCAGCCTGTCCAGGAGGTCCTTTAGCTCCTCCGGCGAGAGGGGTTCGAACGGGATGGGCGTGGCCGTCGGCACGGGCGTGGGCGTAGGCAAAGGCGTCGGTGTTGCGGTCGGCATCGGCGTACGGGTTGGCAAAGGCGTTGCCGTGGCCGCGAGAGTTGGTGAGGGCGTCGCCGTGGATACTGGCGTGTGCGTTGGCGTGGGCGCCAGCGTGGGTGTCTCGGTCGGCTGAGGCGTGCGAGTGGGCGTAGGCGGCGCGGTCGGGGTCGGAGCGGACGTGGGCGGTGGCGTCGGAGCGACGGTGGGAGTCGGCGTTGCGGTTGGAACCGCCGTACGCGTGGGCGCGGCGGTAGCAGTGGGTGGCACCCTGCGTGGTAGTTGGTGTTAGCGTAGGAGTCGCCTCCGCGCATCCGGCCAGCAGCACGGCCGCGGTCAGCGCCGCGCCCAGCCATGCGAATCGCGCTGCGGAGAACGCGCGCCTAAGCCGGACGTAGCGCGGGATGCGATGGATCCTGCCTAGCACTTCCGTTGTCATGCTCAGCCTACGGTCGTCCTGGTCGCGGCCAGGATGATCCGGCCGGGGCGGCCCTTGGCCCCGTACTCGACGCCGTAGTCCGAGCGAGTCTCGTCGGTGTCGGGCAGCTCCAGCAGGGCGTCGATGCGTAGACCGGCCCCTGCGACCGCCGTGACGAGACTGCCGAGGGTGTGTTCCCCCACTCGATTGTGGTAAGCGGGTCTGCGGGGTCTACGGGTAGATTCCACGGGTCATCAGGGTCTTCCTCCAGGTAGTACGGCCCTATGTCGAAGTAGGAGTCTCTGAGCGGATCGCCCTCCTCCATCTCCTGCACGTAGTGGGACACTGGATGACCGCCGTTGAAGAGAAAGCGACCGCCCGGCTTGAGCGCCCGCCACGCGCTGCCGAACCACGTGTCCAGGTCGCCTATCCACGCCTGGACCCACGCTGTGAACACGACGTCGAACTCTCCCCGCAGCAGGTCCTCCGGCAGCCGGAGGAGATCGGCTTGCACTAGGCGACACTCGACGCCCAGCTTATCGGCGTTGCGCTGCGCCGCCTCGAGCTGGACCGGCGAGTTGTCCACGCCGGTCACGATTGCGCCGGCCCGCGCCCACTCCAGCATCTCCGCGCCGTCGCCGCAGCCCATGTCCAGCAGACGCTTGCCCCGGACGTCGCCCACTAGCTCAAGGTTCTCCGCATAGAGGGAACGTCTGCCCGCAAGGATTGCCGCGGCGGAGTCCGGGCGTATGTTCACCAGGCCCTCGTCGCGCTGACGGCGCAAGGAGTTCCACGCCTTATGGTTTAGTTCGGCTGCCTGGTCAGTTACGGAGGACATCACTCTGTAGTAGGTGGGATTATACATGAAGTACAGACGTTGTTGGATCTGAGAGAATCAAGAATTGCAGAGGACCTCGTTGGCATGGGTGTTATGAGCTTTCAACAAACCACCGTGGCGGTCCCCCGCCTTGAAAGTCGTGTTCGTAGACGATCTTGTCCAGCCTCTCCGGCCACCAGTCCATACCCTCATGGTGCGCATACACGAGACTGCCGTGCAGGTTGAGGGCAATCAGAAGGTTGTACCGTTCCCAGAAACGATCGGGCGATGCGACGCCGAGGTAGCCTTCGACCTGGCCCCGTGCGAACGGAATGCTGATCGCAGTGGTGAACCACGGGACCTTGTAGAAGTCCTCTATGGGGTCGCCCCAATCACACCGATTGAAATCTATGACTCCCTGGAGTTCCCCTTCACGGACAATCAGATTCTGCAGATGGTAGTCATCATGCTGGAAGCGAACCTCACTCTCACGCAGGAGGGAGATGTTTGTCTCAATGTAGCGCTGAATCCTTGCCTGCCCCCTGAAAGTCAGCCCGTGTTCGAGAGCTTGGGCTACCTTGCTTTCGTACTTGGCAACCCGGGCTTTGAACCAATTGAAGTCTCCGGCGGGGTGTTTCAACTGGTGCAGAGCCCATAGCTCCTGGCCCGCGTCCATCCCGATTTCGTACTGGGTCGACTCTGGTAGCTTCGGAATCGCGTCAGCCGCGCTCTCACCAGGGATGTAGCCGAGCAAGGTGTAGCAGAGCTGGCTTGGTTCGTCGACGCCGATCTCGAGAGGCTGCGAGCAACGGATACCCCTCTTGTGGAGGGTGCAGAGGAGCTCGAATTCCTGCTGACGCCGCAAGAGCTTGTCGATGCCGCTAATCCTGAGCAGGTAGGTACGCTCGCCGTTTTCCCAGAGGATGTACTTCCGTTCATCGGAGAAACCTTTGTCGAGGAATTCAATGCGATCGACTGAGCGAAGCTGTTCGCTCTTGGCGACGATTGGCTCTGCCTCTGATGTGATCTGCCACATTGCTGCGCTAACCCTTTCTTGTTCAGTGAAAGCGGAAGGAGTCCCACGCCTCGCGATTGAGGTCTGCGGCCTGATCCGTTATCCGGGACATAGGTCTACTACGTCTCTATCCCGTACTCCGCCCAGCGGCCGTCCACCAGCGCCCTGACCTCGTCCGTCATCTCGATGTCAGGCGGCCACTCACGCTGCCGCCCCTCCAGAGGCCCCTTGGCCGTGGCGTCGATGCCGATCTTGCTGCCGAAGCGCGCCGTGGGCGATGCGTGGTCCAGGTCGTCCACCGGCCCGGACGCGATGGTGATGTCGCGGGAGGAGTCGAGGTTGTTCGTCACACGCCACGCCACTTCCGACACGTCCTGCACGTTCACGAACTCGTCCACCACGATGATCGCCTTCGCAAGCATCATCAGCCCAAGGCCCCATAGCGCGTACATCACCTTCTGCGCCTGTCCCGGGTACTCCTTCTTGATGGACACGATCACCAGGTTGTGGAACACGCCCTCCGCCGGCATGTTTACGTCCACAATCTCCGGCAGCACCATCTGCATGATGGGCAGGAACAGGCGCTCCGTGGCCTTGCCCATGTAGTAGTCCTCCTGCACGGGCCGGCCAACCAGGATGGTGGGATATATGGGGTTGCTGCGACGGGTAATCGCGGTGAGGTGGAACACGGGATACGAGTCCGCGGGCGAATAGTAGCCTGTGTGGTCGCCGAATGGGCCTTCGATGCGAGTCTCGCCGGGCACGACGTAGCCCTCGAGCACGATCTCCGCGTGCGCCGGCACCTCCAGGTCCACCGTGGCGCACTTCACGACCTCAACCCCCTCCTCGCGGATGACGCCGGCGATCGCCAGCTCGTCCAGCCCGGGAGGCAGCGGCGCCGACCCAGACCACAGCGTCGTGGGGTCGCCGCCCAGCGCGACGGCCACGTCCAGGCGCTCTCGTCCCATGTCCTTGGCCGCTCGCTCGTGGTGCGTGCCCACCTTGTGCGTCTGCCAGTGCATCCCCGCGGTCTGCCCGTCGTAGACCTGCATCCGGTAGGTGCCCACGTTGCGAGCACCGGTCTCCGGGTCGCGCGTGATCACGAGCGGCAGCGTAATGAAGCGCCCTGCGTCCATGGGCCAGCACTTCAGGATTGGAAGCGAGTTGAGGTTGGCCTCGCGGCCTGTCAGCACTACCTCCTGGCACGGGGCACTGCGGACCAACTTTGGCTGCGTGCCGGCGATCTTCGCCAGGTCGATGAGCGTGCGCGCCTTGTTCACCAGCCCCTTCGGCGGGCCCTGCGTGAGCGCCAGGAGCTTGCGCACGCGGTCCCCAAGCTCGTCGAGATGCTCCACGCCCAGCGCCCACGCGATGCGCCGCATCGAGCCATACGTGTTGATCAGCACGGGCATGTCGAAGCCCTCCACGTTCTCGAAGAGGAGGGCCGGGCCACCCCGCTTGACCACGCGGTCGTTGATCTCGGTGATCTCCAGGTCTCGGCTGACGGGCGCCTTGATGCGCGCCAGTTCGCCGCGCTCCTCCAGAAATGTGATGAACTCGCGTATGTCCTTGAATTTCATGGATTCTCCTTCTGAACGGCCCCTGCGCCAATGCTCCGCAGCAGCAGGCCACGCAGGTCGTCCAGGGCGCCCTCCAGCGGTTCAGGCTGCCCGGTATAGAGCCATCGCACGATGACCTCGTTCACGGCGCCCATCCACACGTAGGCGGTCAGCTCCGTGTCGACGGGCTCGATCGAGCCTTCCTCAACCGCCTCGTCGAGGTGCGACCTGATGGCATCGGCAAAGCGGGCGTGGATGGCTAGCAGGCGCTCGTCGAATGCGCGGCCCAAGCCAACGCCGCCCACGAGCAGTATCTTGGCAAGGCTGCGGTGCCGCGTGAACGTGCGGAAGACGGTGTCCAGCGCCGCGGTCACCTTGGCCAGCGCCCCACTCTCGCGGCTGATGGCCTCCTCCGTGGAGCGTGCCAGGTGCGAGATGAGCCGGTCCACCAGCGAGAAGAAGATCTCCTGCTTGCTGGGGAAGTGGAAGTAGAAGGAGCCCTTGGAAGTGCTGGACGCCCGGACTATGTCGTCCACGGCCGAGCCGTGATAGCCCTTCTCGGAGAAAACCTCCTCAGCGGCGTCCAGGATGCGCTGCCGGGTTGCCTCCTTGCCTTCCTGGGCGGGCCGCAGACGCGACTCCCTGGCCTCCATGCTCACCTCCCGACCGACTGGTCGGTCTACAGTCTAGTGAGGGCGGGGTCGAGAGTCAATATCGGGCGGGCCTGCGGGGCTCAGCGCGCCCTGGGGGCGTGCATGGCGCCGCTGGTGATGGGCTCGTTCAGGTATACGTCTCCGTTGCGAATCTTGATGTTGAAGCCGCAGTCCGGGTTGGTGCAGACCCAAGCCTTGTAGTGGATGGGCGCCCCCTGGCTCCCGAAGTCCGATAGAGGTACCAGGTCGCCTTCGCTGCACTTCTGACACTTGGGTAGGGTAATGTTCTCCACTTAAGCCTCCTCCCTGCCGGTTCGAAACTTTGAGAAGTATATCACGAATGGGTTTGAGTGGCAAGCGAAACGGCCTGTCCGCAGCCCCTGCCTCGACTCGCCGCGCGCTTCACCGAGCACCTCGGCTGCCGCTAGTGGTATAATCGTCTCGCGGCAATCCCCCGAGGATTCGCGAATATGAGCAGCCAAGCGTACGACATAGCAATCATCGGCGGCGGCATCGTCGGCCTTGCCACTGCCCTGCAGCTCTCCACGAACCATCCCGGCCAGCGCGCGGTGGTGCTTGAGAAGGAGACCGCCATTGCCTCGCACCAGACGGGCCACAACAGCGGCGTCATCCACTCCGGCATCTACTACCGGCCCGGCTCGCTGAAGGCGCGGAACTGCGTGGAGGGCGGCCGCGCCCTCATGGCGTTCTGCGACGAGAACGGCATCGAGTACCAACTGTGCGGCAAGGTGATCGTGGCCACGGACGAGCGCGAGATGGCCGCGCTCGACGAGCTGCACAGGCGGGGCACCGCCAACGGTGTCCCCGGCCTGCGGATGCTCGGCTCCGAGGAGCTGCGCGAGATCGAGCCGTACGCCAACGGCATTCGCGCCCTCCACTCGCCGAACACCGGCATCATCGACTTCGCGCAGGTGGCCGCCGCATACGCAAGCCGCTTCCGCGAGAACGGCGGCGAGGTGCTCACCGGCGCACGCGTTATGTCGATCCGCCGCGCCGACGGCCTCACCTACCTGGAGACCGACGGAGGCGTGGTCCGCGCCCGAAACGTCATCAACTGCGCCGGCCTCTACTCGGACGTCATCGCCCGTATGATGGGCGTGCCGCAGGACGTGAGGATCGTGCCGTTCCGCGGCGAGTACTACATGCTGGCGCCGGAAGCCGAGCACATGGTGAACGGGCTGATCTACCCCGTACCCAACCCGGAGTTCCCGTTCCTGGGCGTCCACTTCACCCGCACCGTCCACGGCGAGGTGGAGGCGGGGCCGAACGCGGTCCTGGCCTTTGCCCGCGAGGGGTACAACATCACCCGCGTGAACCCGAAGGAGATGCTCGGCACGCTGGGCTATCGGGGCTTCTGGACCATGTCGGCCCGCTACTGGAAGATGGGAATGATGGAGCTGTACCGCTCGGTCAGCAAGGGGGCGTTCGTGCGGTCCCTGCAAAAGCTGGTGCCGGAGATACGGGACGAGCACCTGGTGAAAGGCAACGCGGGCGTCCGCGCGCAGGAGGTGGAACGCACCGGCCTCATGACCGACGACTTCCACATCACCGAGACGCCGAACGCCGTCCACGTGCGGAATGCGCCTTCGCCGGGCGCCACGGCGTCGCTTGCGATCGGCCGGGACGTGGTCGCGGCCGCCGCCAAAGCGTTCGGCCTGGGCTAGCGGCCTTTCCCTGTCATTTCGAGCCCTTCGACTGCGCTCAGGATAAACTCCGCGCAGCGTAGCCGAGAAAGCTAGGACCCGCCGCCGCCTCAGACGCCCCACCCCAGGGAGTCGCGCAGCCGCCGACTTCGACACGCGCTCAGCCCACGACCGCCTTAGATTCCTCGACTACGCTCGGAATGACGGTGGTGGTTGGCGCGCCGCCTACCGGTACGCCACCAGCACCACCGACGCAGTCGCCAGCCACAGCACGATGTTCACAAGCAGCGGCGCGTCCGTGAGCAGGACCTGCTCCGGGCTCTCGCCAAGATTCTTGTGGTGCACCAGGTACAGGTAGCGGAACAGCCCGTACATCACAAACGGAATCGTGAGGAGCATCGCATTGTTGTCGGGCAGATTCTCGGCGGTGAACGTGTAGAGCACGTAGGAGACCAGCGTCGCCGGCGCAACAATCGCAATGAGCTGCTCCAGCAGCCTCGGCGTGTACTCCTCCAGGCTCTGGCGCTGGAGCGAACCCCTGTCGCCCGCAAGATCGATCTCGTTGAGGCGCTTGGCGAACCCCAGGAACAGCGCGCCCAGCGACGTGCACACGTACAACCACGGCGAGATCTCCACGTCCAGCACCACGGCGCCTGCGACCGCACGTAGCACGAAGCCGGAGCTTATGGCCATGATGTCCAGGATCACCATCCGCTTCAGGAACAGCGAGTACGCCCCGTTGATGGCCAGGTACACCGCCGCGACCAGCGCGAATAGCGGCTCCAGCACCCAGGCGAGGGCCGACCCCGCGACCGCCAGCGTCACGGCCACCGCGACGGCCGCCACCGGCGACACCACGCCCGCGGCGATGGGGCGGTGCCGCTTCCTGGGGTGGTGACGGTCGTGGGCGGCGTCCAGGACGTCGTTGACGAGGTACACGGCGCTGGTGACGAGACAGAAGATGGCCGCGGCCGCCGTGATGAGCGCGAAGGTGCGCGATACCTCGCCCGGATCGCTCAGGCTCCATGCCTGATCGACGGTGAAGAACAGGGCGAAGTAGATGATGAGGTTCTTGGTCCACTGGCGCGGGCGCATTGAGGAGATGACCCCTCTGACTGCAGCCCAGCCACCTGTCTGGCCGACTCCCTCAGCTTCTGCCATTGCGATTGGATGATAACCAGCCACGGCGCGCAAAGTCAACGCGCCGCTTTCTCCGCCCGCTCACGGTGACCCTCAGCCCGCTCATGGTGAGCCAGTCCAACCATTTGAGCGAACAGACGCGCGTCACCCACTCCTGCGGAAGCAGGAGTCCAGGAGAGGTGGGGCGGCGACTCTGGCGCTCGCAGGCGGATTGCGGTACAATACGCAGGCGTCATCGCACGAGACGGTGCGAGGCGCCGACCACCTCCACATCGAGGAGACATAACGTGAACGGACTGATTGCCATCCTGCTGCCCTTCGGGGCCATGATTGCGGTTGCCACACTGATGATCGGCCTGGGTTCTGTGTTCCTGGCTGCCGGGCACAACGGCACCATCGTGCTGGGCCTGGCGATCATCGTGCTCGTCCCGGCCGCCGGCTGGCTGCTCGCCCGCGGCGGCGACAGCAGCACCAGCGGCTGACCTGCCTGTATTCGACCGCTCACGCCCGCCTAGCTCACCGGGCGGCCTTTAAGATTTCTTGACCGGTTCCTCACCCAGACCCGGCTTCGCACGCGGCGTCATGTACACATCCCGAAGAGGATGGGCCAAATCTCTCACCTGACCTCCGTGAACATCGTAGCCGCTAGACGTGCCCAGCCGTGTGCCCGGAGCTCTTTAGAGGAGACCAATGAGAGTCGTTATAGATGGCAAGGTATACGACACGGATGAGGCATTTGAGTGCCACCGTGGACAATTGCCGCGGGGAAGTGAAGAAGCTCTCTTCGCCAGCGAAGTAGGCGAGCTATTTGTCATTCACCAAGCACCCGATGGGGAAGTTATAGGCGGCGTGGCCATGACTGTGGATATTGCGTCCGATTGGCTGGAGGCGTTTGGCGCCCCTCAAGAAGCCTACGAAAAGGCCGGCATAGAGCTGGCGGAGGTCACTGAGTCACCCTTGAAAGGCAGCATCCGCCGGATTCTCCAAAGCGTTGCAACTGTCTCCGTTTGGGCTGCCGATAGACTCATTTGGCTGATGCGAACCTTCCGGCCCGATGCCCGTCGGATCAGGCCGACCAAGCGAATCAGCTGGCCGAAGTGGGTCAAGCCAGCGCTAATGAGACGACAGGGTGGGATCTGCCTGTATTGTGGTTACCGTCGCACGGCTGGTAACCTAGAAATCGAGCACATTATTCCCGCTATTCGAGGTGGCAGCAACGAGATGGATAACCTCCAATTGACCTGTCGCCCATGCAACCTGCGAAAGGGTATGCAGACTGACCAAGAGTTCAGATCTCGGTATTCCAGGCTCCTTCCCCAGAGACCACTCACGCCACCTCGCCGCCGCATTCACCAGCGTGAGTTCAGGGAGGAAACCCAGCGAACGAGTCAGGGCGAAAGCGTCAGGCACTTCAGGCGCACGCGCTTCGTCTCAATGCGGGAAAGGGTGATCACTGGCTGTCTGATCTTGGGGGGCGTGACCGCTATCGCCCTCTATCTCGCGCTCGCGCAGGTCGGCATCAGCGAAGACCTTGCTCTATGGCCATCCATAGCCCTAGGTGCTTCCGCAGGCTTGGGTGTTTTTCTCAGGGCTCACCTGACCGACGCTATGCTGGAGAACGACGAGCTTACAGAAGGGGATGATCCATAGAGGGCCTCATCCCGCAGCCCGCCGCCCCCTACCCCACGCGCCGCCGCCGCAACACCTCCTCGTCCAGCTCCACGCCCAGGCCCGGGCCTGAGGGCAATATCAGTTTAGGGTGTGACGCCAATGGGGTATACTGAACATGACGAGGTCGACAATGAGCATGGAACCCGAGGACTACAGACGGCAGGGCGCAACCTTCCTGGCGCAGGCGTGGGAGGAACTGGAGCGCGGAGACCTGCGGCAGGCGTCGGAGAAGGGCTGGGGCGCGGTGTCCCAGCAGGTGAGGGCGTTGGCGTCGTTCAGGAACCTGGAGCTGCATCGTCACCGGGACGTGAGCGCCTTTGTCGATAGCATTTCCACCGAGGTTAGCGACCCCACCATCTATGTTCTTTTCGGCACCGCCGAGTCCCTTCATGCCAATTTCTATGAAGGGTACATGAGCTACTTCAACGTGCACTATGGGCTGGGGCAGGCGCAAGAACTGATAGACAAGCTCGATGTCCTGCTGGCGTCCAAGAATGGGCTGCGGGGCACCCGGCAGGAGGAGGACTGAGATGACCCACGAGGAACTGGTTGCAGGGTTCAACGAGATGATGGACGACTACTATCCCCAGGTCCGGAAGGCCATGCCTATGCGCTGGGGCGACCCCGTGCTCAGGACGCCGGAGCCGACGGAGGCGTGGCTGTGGGAGCTTCTCAGGAAGCAAGCCGAGCTCAACGAGGCGCTGTCGCGGGAGTTGCAGGAACTCAAGGCCTCGGTGAGAGTCAATCACTGACAGGAATAGAGGCCAGGGAAGATCAGGCGGCCTCTAAGTGCCCCGCGCCCCACTCCTCCCTAATCCACGCGCCGCCGCCGTAGCACCTCCTCGTCCAGCTCCACGCCCAGGCCAGGCCCCGACGGCGGCGTGATGTACCCGTTCTCGAAGACGATGGGCTCCTTGAAGATCGTCTGGTGCAGAGGCCCCATGTTGGCCTCCTGGATCAGGAAGTTGGGCGAGCACGTGTCCAGCTGCACAGCGGCCGCCGCGGCGATGGGCCCGCAGGCCATGTGGGGCGCGATCATCGCATAGTGGGCCTCGGCTATGCCCGCAATCTTCTTCGACTCCAGGATGCCACCGCACTGGCCCACGTCCAGCTGGATGATCTGCGCGGCCTGCTTCTCGATCAGCTCGGCGAACTCGTACTTGGTCACCAGCCGCTCGCCGCTTGCGATGGGGATGCTGGTGTGCGCGGCGACGCGGGCCATCTCGTCGACGTTCTCCGGCGGCACCGGCTCCTCGAACCAGAACGGGTGGAACTCCTCCATCGCCTGCGCCACGCGAATGGCGCTGTAGGTGGTGAGCTGGCCGTGCGTGCCGATGCCCACCTCCATCCGGTCGCCCACTGCGTCGCGGATGCTGCGGAAGATGCGCCGCGCGATGTTGATCTCGGCCAGCGAGATGTCGCGCGGCAGCGGGTACAGCGGCGGGAACGGGTCCAGCTTGCACGCGGAGTTGCCCTCCTCCACCAGCTGTACGGCGATCTCGCCCGCCATCTCCGGGTTGGCCTGGAAGCCGCCCTCAGGGACGGGCATGTAGGCGTAGGCGCGCAGCCTGTCATGGTATCGGCCGCCCAGGAGATTGTAGATGGGCTGGTTGGTCGCCTTGCCGATGATGTCCCAGCAGGCGATCTCGATGGCGCTCAGCGCGGGCGTGGCGTTGAGGCTGGGATGGCGGAAGTCGTGGCGAGAGCCGTACACGCGCTGCCAGATCTGCTCGACGCTGAACGGGTCCTCCCCGACGATGAACTGGCGGCCCATCTCCTCCAGCAGGGCTATCTGCGACTTCATCTCCTGCACGGGGAAGTCCCTGCCGGCGCCGGAGAAGGTGTTACCGGTGATGCGCTCACCCAGACCCACGATGCCCTCGTCCGTGACCAGCTCCACGAAGAGCAGGTACCGACCGCCGCGGTAGGGCGGCTCGTTCTCCACGACCATAGTCCTCAGCTCAACGATCTTCACGGGGTTCCTCCTTATGGTTTGAGATGTAAGGCGACGTCATCCGCTGAGTTTCTTGAGCCTGTGGCGGAGCCACCTTGCATCGCTCCGGTCTTCCTTTGCACGCGATTACACATCCGGCCGCGCCTCAAAGAGGCTCTCAAGCGCCTGCCTTGCACCTATGCCAGGCCGGTTTACTGGCATAAAGCTAATGCCCGCGTCAGCGTGCTTCACAACGGATGGTGGAAGCGGTGCCCAGAATTCTGGCAAGAAATGGCGGGTGTCACGATGAGCGGTCCCGAAGTATATCAAGCCACTTTCGTTCCTATTCCAGTAAAGCGTAGGCCAAAATGCATCCTGATTTTTCTGTGACCGTCCACTAATGTGATTAATTGGTCCCCTCGTCAAGTGCCGGAGGGCGTTTCCCTCCGACATGTTTGGTCTAGGATTGCGCTCCATGTCAAAGCCTAGCTCTTCGAGTAACTGTCTATAATCCTCTTCTGTCATTGCTTTCTCACTTTCATCTAATCCTGCTTTGATTCATTCCACCGCCACCTCCCATTTGCCGGGAACGCGCGCCTGAAGATTGCTAAGACCGTTCCTTATACCATTGCCATGATTCTCCCTTCACTCTATCGCCGTTGCCTGCAACCGATGCAGCGGGAAGCCGCGGGCGGGTTGTTCCGCCCGCAACCCAAGCATTGCCACGAGCCGACGGATTGCAGCGTGGATGGTGTGGGCCGGGCTTGCCTGCAAGCGGTACAGAAGGATGACATGACCGGGTTGTTTCGTCCGCATCCCAAGCATTGCCACGTACCACTGACAGTTCGCTGCGTGGGTGGTACGGGTTGAGACGGCGGCGTTGCGGGTTGTATAGGCTCGCGAGCCTTCCACATAAGTCCGACACAAACCCCAACTAGGGCTATGCCCAAGTAGTAAACTGCCGCGAAGACCGACCACGTGTCGATAGATGCTGTCCAGACCAGTCCTCCGAGAGCAACCAGCAATAGCCAGAAGGAAGGGGTCCAAGCGGCCTTAGCCAAGCCTGCACCTACGAACAGAACGATGGCGACAATCACGGCCAAGCTACCAGCCTGCGATATTTCCTCAGGCGTGGATCCCTCAGCCCCATCGTTTTCTATGAAGCCTGCCTCGTCAAATGCTTCGAAGGCTGAGCCAGTGACGAAAGCCGTGCAGCCCGTAATCAAGAGGAAAGTGGCAGCAATCAGCCCTAGTACCATCGCTGCCGTTCGCTGATGGGACGCTCCATCCCTAGCAGTTGCAACCGCTGGAGCAACGGGGCTGTTAGGGTTAGACGCGGGGCTTGATATGGGTCGCCCGCAACTCCTACAATATCGGGCATTGTCGTCATTCTTTGTTCCGCAACTCGTACAATACATCCTACCCCTCCATCACCCTGGCAAACGCGTCCGCGGCTGTACGTGGTGCCCAGGGCGAGAGAGTCCCATCGGGCTATTGCTCCACAGCCTCGAAACGCAGTCGCAGTCCCAAGGCACGGGCGATCTTTATAGTCGTAGCCAGCGACGGGTTGCCGTGCTCCGATAGCGCCTTGTAGAGGCCTGCTCTGTCCAACCCGGTGTCTCGGGCTAATTCGCTCATGTTCTTCGCCCGGGCAATGTCCCCAAGGGCAAGCCGAATCAGGCTGCCATCCCCAGGGTCTTCTTCAACGGCTGCATTGAGATAGAACGTGGCGTCTCTCTCATCGTTGATGAAGTCTGCGGCGTCGAATTTCTTCATCGGTGTAGTTCAGGGTCAGCACGCAGCATTGTAGACCCTGGCCTACAATGCTGCAATAGGGTTGGGAGCGAAATGTGGCCGAAGGTCGAGAGGGGCCCTTGCCGTCAAAGCCTGGAGGTCGGCAAGAGTGAACGGTTCCCCCCGCACACTTGGGGATGGGCCCATTTGAGCGGCGGCGATGGGTTGAAGGCTGATCCCTATCCCGCGTTGGCCGCGTCCAGAACTTCCTCGAGCTGACGCACCAACATACTCACGTTATCCAGGTAGTCCTTCAACGTCGCCCCATCCAGCCACCCCTCGTAGAAGTTGGCGTGCAGCGCTTCCGCAAGTGCGAACCACCGGCCTATCTCAAGGCTGTCCGTTTCCTCGCCGAGCTTGGTGACGGCAAGGCGCAACTGTCTATGACGGGAGTGTTCCCAGCCCCTTTCCACGGCCACAGCCTTGACTGCCTGTGCGGCCGCGCCCCAGCCCTTTTCGGAGGCTTGACGGAGGTCACCATTTCCAAGCTCCTTGAACGCTTGCGAAAGGAATGTCCTGCTTTGATTTAGACAGCCGCAGCTCTCGTTATCCATCCTGCGCCTCCTAGCCACATTTTCCCACCGGTCGAGGCGATGGTCAATGGCTCGACAGGCTCACCGCAAGCCTCAGGCGTAGTGCACTGATTCCCGGACCGGCGCCGGCTGCGAGAGTCGATATGGTGCCGAAGGCCAGAGTCGAACTGGCACGGGGCTTTCACCCCAACGGTTTTTGAGACCGCCGCGTCTACCATTCCGCCACTTCGGCGTCGAGTTAATTGTATGTACGCGCCACGCTAGGACGACGCCAGACCATCGGCAACGGTCTTCAGCGCCGCGGCCGCGCTCGCCCGAACCATGCCCACGTCCGAGCCCAGCTGGCACATCATGAAGCCCTGCTCCATGCGGCGCACCGCCTCCTCCGGCCCTGAGCCGTGGTGGCACGGCACCAGCCCAGTAGCGCGAGCAACGTCGACAACGCGCTGGCAGGCCGCGGCGTGCTGGGGGTCGGAGAACGTGCTGGGTCCGGTCGGAATGCCCAGTGAGACCGCCAGGTCCGAAGGGCCGATGTAGAAGCCGTCTATGCCGGGCGCCTTAGCGATCTCCTCCAGGTTGTCCACCGCCTGCACGGTCTCGATCATCACCAGCAGTATGATCTCGTCATTGGCGTTCTGGCCGTAGTCCGCGCCGGCGTAGAACGTCGCCCGGTTGGGGCCCAGGCTGCGGTATCCCTGCGGCGGATAGCGGGTCGCACCGCCCGCTCTGGCCGCCTCCTCGTAGGTGTTGACCAGCGGCACGATGATGCCGTAGGCCCCTGCGTCCAGTACGTACTGGATCTCCTTGGGGTCGTTCCAAGGCACGCGCACGATGGGCACGGTCTCCGTGGTCGATATGGCCTGGAGGCAGGCGATGGCCCTGTCCGGCGTTATGCCCATGCCGTGCTGCATGTCCACGACGATCGCGTCGTAGCCTGCGTTGGCCATGGCCTCCGCGATGTACGGGTCACCGGAGGCGAGCCAGCCCGCCGTGGCCGGTTTACCCTCTCTCCACAGCGCCTTTATCCTGTTGGGACGCATGAATCCTCCTCAGTCGACGATACTCCCGCGGCCCCGCGGCCGCGCCCAAAAGACACTTTCGGATGCAGGGGGTTCTCCCCACGCATCAAGCTCCCATAGTCGGCGGAACGAGCGATGCTCGACTAACCGGCTAGTACTGGCGCACCTGGCGCGAGCGCCCGCCCATGTCGCCGTACGAGACGTGCGGATCGAGGACCACGTCCAGCAACGCCGCCTTGCCGGAGCCGAAGGCCCGCTCCAGCGCAGGCCGGATCTGCTCCGGGTCCTCCACGCGCTCGCCGTAGCCGCGGAAGCCCTGCATGATCAGGTCGTAGCGCGTCTCCTGCGACAGGTACGTGCCGATGGCACGGCCGGTCCTGCGGATGACTCCCTGCGTGGTCTGGTTCCATGCGCCGTTGTTGCCCACGATGCCCACCACCGGCAGGTTGAAACGCACCATGCTCTCCATGTCCATGCCGTTGAGGCCAAACGCGCCGTCGCCGAACACGATGCATACCTGCTTGCCGGGCCGCGCCAGCTGCGCCGCGACGGCAAACCCGGAGCCGGGGCCAAGGCAGCCGAACTGGCCCGGGTCCAGCCAGTGGCCCGGCTTGTTGATGCCCAGCACCCTGGCCGCAAAGGTCACGGTGTCCCCTCCGTCGCCCACCACGGTGGCGTCGTAGTCCAGGAAGTCCCTCAGCTCCTTCATCAGCCTCATGGGGTGAATCGGCGACTGGGTGCTGTTCAGCATCTCCTGGTCCGGCTCCTTCAGCGCCTTGTCCTCCGTCATCACCTCCTCCAGCCACTCACGACCGGGCGAGCGGTAGCCCATGGAACTCAGCTCGTCCATGGTCATCTGCAGCGTGGCCTTCACGTCGCCCACCACGCCGATGTCGATGTGGCGGTTCTTCCCGACCTCCTCGGCGTCCATCATCATCTGCATGACCGTGGCGTCCTTGTTGAACAGCACGTCACGTCCAAAGCTCAGTCGAAAGTCTATGGGCGTGCCGATGAGCAGGATGGCGTCCGAGTTCACGAGGGCATAGCGCCGCCCGGTGCTGCCCAGGTTGGGGTGGTCGGCCGGAATGGCGCCGCGCCCCATGGAGTTCAGGAACACGGGCGCGTCGATCATCTCGACGAAGTCCCGCAGCTCGTCCCAGGCCTGTGACCACCAGATGTCGCTGCCGGCGACCACGGCCGGGTGCTTCGAGTTCTTGAGCGTCTCCGCAATCTTGTGCACGTACTCCGGGTCAGGGAAGGCGCGTGCCTCCGTGCGATAGCCCGTGGGCAGCACAAGATCGCCCTCCTCGATGCGCCCGTTGACAATGTCGGTTGGAATCTCCAGGTAGACGGGGCCTGGCTTGCCGCTCGTGGCCTGTCTGAAGGCAGTGGCCACGAAATCGGGAATGCGCCTCGAGTCCTGCACCTGGTGCGACCACTTGGTGATGGAGGACATCAGGGCCACGCCGTCGAACTCCTGGAGGCTGCTCATGAGCCGCTCGCGGACGGCCGAGTTTCCGCCGATGACTATCATGGGGCTGTTGGCCTGGAATGCGTTGGCAACGGCGGTTATGGTGCCGGTGACGCCCGGCCCGGCGGTTACGATTGCCACGCCCGGCTTGCCCGTCACCTTTGCCCAGCCCTCGGCGGCGTGGGCGGCCGCCTGCTCGTGCCGGAAGTCGATGACCTTGATGCCGTTGTCTTCGCAACCCTCGTACAGGGTGTAGATGTGCCCGCCGTTCAGCGTGAACACGTACTCCACGCCCTCCTGCTTGAGAGCACGACCGAATGCTTCTCCACCACTAATCTCTGCCATGCGAACCTCCTTTTCGGTCCTCTTTATTGCGAGTCCATTCCGCACACCACTGCGGAGCTTGCGCCGGGCATGACCCAAAAAGGGTGTCAGGAATGCGTGCGTCCGGCAATCACAAGCCTACAAACCCCACCCCACGGTGTCAAGCCTTTGCGGGATTCCACGTACTTTGGCTGCCCTGCGAAAGGCTACTGTAGAGGCCCGGACTGAGAGCCCGCTCACCCTGAGCTTAGTCGAAGGGCGTGAGCGGGTGGCCCGCGCGATGGCCCGTTCGAATGGTTCGACAGGCTCACCACGAGCGGGCTTGGGAGACCGAGGGGCCGCGGTAGCTTGCCCCGTCCGCCGTTCGCGTCCATAATGCTGGCAACTCCAGCCATTGCCGGGAGGTGTGTCATGCGAGTTGCTCTGATAGGACAGGCGGCCTTCGGCGAGGCCGTATACAGACGCCTCCTGGAGCAGGGCGAGGACATCGTGGGCGTGTTCTACGAGCGGGAGGGCGACCCTCTCCACAACCTCGCCGTCGAGCAGGGCGTTTCCACTCACCCCACGCAGAGCCTGCGCCGCCGCGACTTCATGCAGACCTACGCGGACCTCGGCGCAGAGCTCAACGTCCTCGCATTCGTGACCGTAATCATCCCGGAGCGCGTTCTGGACCTGCCGCCGCACGGCTCCATCCAGTACCACCCGTCTCTGCTGCCGCTCCACCGCGGGCGCAGCGCGATCAACTGGGCCATCATCAACGGCGAGACGGAGACCGGCGTCACCATCTTCTGGGTCGACCGGGGCATCGACACCGGCCCGGTGCTGCTGCAGAAGACAGCCCCCATCACAGAAACCGACACCCTCGCCTCGCTTTACCGCAACCACCTCTTCCCGCAGGGCGTGGACGGCCTGGCGGAGGCGGTCGCAATGGTACGCGAAGGCACCGCGCCGAGGACGTCTCAGGACGAGGCCGCCGCCACATACGAGCCCCCCTGCGAAGGCCGGCTGGCCGAGATCCAGTGGTTCAGGCCGGCGCAGCAGGTCTACGACCACGTGCGCGGCTGCGAGCCGCAGCCGGGCGCGGCAACCAACATTCGAGAGGAGACTGTCCGCATCTCGGACGTGGAGCTTGGCCCGCGCACAGGCGCGGCCATGTACGGCGAGGTGCTGTCAATCGACGAATCAGGCGTGCGCGTCGCGCTCAACGGCGGTTCGCTGCTTGTGCGCCGTATGCGCCGCGAGGGCGAGAGGCCGGCGGCGGCCGCGGAGGTTGCCGCGGCGCTTGGGCTGGAGGTTGGCGAGCGTCTGGGCATACAGCCCATCGCCTGACGGCCCCTCCCGGCTGGCCCGCTCAAATGGTTCGACGGGCTCACCATGAGCGGTCGGGGAAGGTGGGCCGCCTGGCGGGCAGACACTTTAGGCCGCTCAGCCTGAGCTTGTCGAAGGCAATGAGCGGACGGGGCGCGCGCGTTGCCCCCGCTCAGCCCTCCGGCGCCCGCTCACCTACATCGTCACCCCTGCGAAGCTTGCCCCCGTACCACGTTACGGGGGCAGGGGTCAGGGAGTCCGATTTGGAAGGAATTGGATTCCCGCTCCCGCATCAAGTGCGGGACAAGCTTCGCGGGAATGACGAGAAGTGAACTCCCTTGGGATGACACAATACTCATGCAGAGGTCCCCTGGAGCGGGAGTTCACGGCATTCCGCTGGCCCGCTCAAATGGTTCCCTTCGGCAGAGCTCAGGGTAAACTCTAGGCTCACCATGAGCGGACGGGGAAGGTGGGCCGTCTGGCGGGCAGACACTTTAGTTCGCTCAGCCTAAGCTTGTCGAAGACAATGAGCGGGCGGGGAAAGTTGCGTCGCCCCCTCCTCAGCCTTCCGGCACACGCTCAATCACGTTGTAGCACGCCACGAAGTGGCCTGGCTCGAACTCCGTGAGCTGCGGCCGAAGGCTCAGCCGGCACTCGTTGGTGGCCTTGGGGCACCTGGGCATGTACGGGCACTGGTCCGGCAGGTCGATCGAGTCGGGAGGAGAGCCGGGTATGGGCTGTAGCCTCTTGTTCGGCTCGTCAAGCCGCGTTAGCGACTGGAGCAGACCCCACGTGTACGGGTGCAGCGGCGCTTCGAAGATCGACTGCGTGTCGCCATACTCCACCACAGAGCCCGCGTACATCACCGCGATCTCGTCCGCCATCTGCGCTATGACGCCCATGTTGTGCGTAATGAGAATGATGGCGGAGTGGTGCTCGGACCGGATTCGCTGCAGCCGCGCCAGCACGTCCGCCTGCGTTGTGGTGTCCAGGTTTGACGTGGGCTCGTCGGCGATGAGTATCCTGGGCCTCCAGGCCGTGGCCATGGCTATCATGGAGCGCTGCGCCTGACCTCCGCTGAGCTGGAAGGGGTACTGCCGGAAAACGTTGTCGGACAGGTTCAGCTCCCGCAGCAGGGCGAATGTGCGCTCCGTGGCCTCCACGACCGACATGGGGCTGTGGGCCAGCAGGATCTCCGATATCTGCCTGCCGATGGTCTCGATTGGATTCAGCGACCCCCTGGGGTCTTGGAAGATCATGGCGATGGAGCTGCCGCGCACCCTGATCAGCTCCTCCTCCTCCAGCTTCAGCAGGTCCTTGTTCTCGAAGTGGACCGCTCCATGGACTATCCTGCCCGGGTACGGTATGAGGCTCAGCACCGAGAGCGCGGTGACCGACTTTCCGGAGCCGCTCTCCCCCACGATGCCCAGCGTGCTGTCCGCCTTGACCGAGAGGTTTACGCCGTTGGCCGCCTTGACCACGCCCTCTCGGGAGTAGAAGTAGGTGTGGAGGTCCTCGATGCGAAGGATCTCCTCCTTGTCCACCGTCCTGATAGCGGCGTTCGCGTCCACACTGCCTCCACGAGCCAGGCTGGCTGACGCAAGATTACCACAGCACCACCACGATTGCGAGATGAGATGAGCCGCGCGGAGGCCTACGACCGGGGCCGTTCGTATCTGTGCGCGGAGGCGATGCCGCCTCGTTTCGTGGGTGGAGGGTTGTCGGAGAGTGTCGGCAAACCGGCCGACAACTCACCGCTGTTGATCTTCAATGATGTAGCCACTGACAGATCTTCCGGCCCCGTCGGTGCCTTCAAATCGCGCGAGTCTCTGTAGGAGCTCAACAGCCTCTTCTACTGTTCTGCACGGGGGGTGTTCGCAGCCTCTACCAGCCCGCATGGCTCCACAGCCCTTAGTCCATGCCCAATTTGCTAGTTCTTCGGGATTCACAACAGCACCTCCAGTCGCCTTACACCGTCCATTCAGCTTCGTCGGCCTCGTCAAGCTTCTTGATGATGTCGTGCCCCATGGTCTCCAAGGAATGCTGGTTGAATTGTGCCTGTCTCACTGCGCGGTTGTATCGAGACTTCCACCGATTTCCCCCTAGCACCAAGGCAATATCCTGATACTCCATATTCACTCTTCCATCCTGAACCGCTTGCTCCGAGCAGCCTACAGAGCAGGCGATGAAATAGCCTCCAAGCCCGTGCTTATAAACGGCCACGCTGGTATATGTCTCAAGCCACGGAGTACCGATGCCTATCGATGCAGGACGCTGACAGAAGTCACTCGGAGATTCCCCTTGTATGTCCCCACATTCCACTGAGAACGGGATTTCCCTTTTGCACACATCGCAGGTAATCTGAATCACTTTCTTCCTCCTTTCTAACCCCTCAACTGCCCGCGCCAACGCGGACGCCTCCTGCGCCATAGACTTGCGCGCTGGGGTGCCGGAGGAGTGAACTCAACACGGTTTCCCTCTACTGCTTCTGCCACCTTTACTATGTCCTCAACGCTCAGTAGCTGAATCGGCTTGCCCTTGGCAAACACCTTGGCCCCCTCCGTAAAGCCGCCGGTGCAGAACAGAAGCGCCCCGTCAGCTCTGGAATCAACCAGGCTTCCGTATAGCTCCCTGACAATAGCTGGGCCGGCGGGCTTCTGATACCTCTTGCACTGAACGATGAGGGACTTGCGCTCTCTTCTCGCACGAATATCAATGCCCCCATCTCCTGACCTGCCAGTCAGTTGGATCCCTCGATAACCACGACGCTGAAGCAGGGTGGCTACCTCTTGCTCAAACTTCTCCCCGCTGAGACCCATCCAGTACTCCGCGTGCTTCCTGCGACGCTCCCGCTGAGCGTGCCATCGCGCTAGCACAGCCTGTCGGCGTGCCTTTTCCACCTCACGCCGTACTCTCTCGGCCTCCTCTCTCGCTCGCTCCACCTCTCGCACGTGTGCCCGGTAGGCCCTCGACGCTTCCTTATACAGCTCGATAAGCGGAGGGATAGGGCCTCTTACCAAGCGACTCCTTCGGAACCTAACAATGAGGTATTGCACTAGGAACACTATGGGGAACCAGAGGAAAGGTGTTATACAGGCTGCTACCAATAGAGACGATACTATGTCCGAGTCCCTGGGATTATTCCATCTCGGTGCGTAGGTGAAGAGAGTCAGAAAACCAACCAAGAAAATACCCAAGCCCACGCTGACCCAGAGTCCCTTCGAAGGGTCGGGAGTCTTGCCTCTGTAGATTTCGAAGTCCTCGGCAGTTACCCCGTAGTCTTGGAGTTGCGGTTCACGCTCGATCATCGTCTACTCCGTGGCCAATTCCTCAAGTCTTGTGCGAATCAGGCGAGAGAACTCCTGGGCACCCTCCACAGTAATCGTGTGCAATTCGCCATTCCAGGGAAACCGGATTGCGTTTTCGCCCGCCTGAATAGCCGCCACCTCAGCGTCAAGCTCGTCTGCAAATATCATTGCTTGAATTGGGTCCAGAAACGTACCGATCCTCCTCAGATTTAAGTCCACCATTATCCCTCGATTGGTTCTGTTCACTTCAAATGATGTGATGTCCATCTCTCCCTTTTCATCCCTCCATTGCCCAGGCGAAGGCGTCGGCCGTCTGCCTCTCTGTGACGCGGATGACGCACGCAATTACGTTGAAGCACTTGGCAGGAGCGGCACCTCCAGGACCGCCTCCGCGCCAAGGGCCTTCATGGCGTCGTTGATGCGACTGACGGAGGTCCCATGTCGTGGATCCAGCATTCGGCGCACAACCTTGTCGTGCACACTAAGGCGCTTGGCGAGGGCGACCCGGCTCAGACCGCTTGCACGAAACGCTATCACAAGGGCCGCCTTGGCCGCCATGTCGAAGGGAAGAGCTACCAGGCGCTCACCCGGGAGCGGTGGGCTAGGCGTAGGTATGGGCTCTCCGTGGTTGATGCATCCTGCGATCGCCTCCTCCAGTGCGTCTTCAGCTTCGGACAAAGCCCCTGCCTCGTCCTCTCCGGACGTGTGGCACCAGGGCACGTCCCGAAACGAGACTACTAATTCACCCTGGCTGTAGCGCTCCAACTGTGCCGGATAGATGAACCGCATGCGACACCTCTAGCGGAAGTCCGCTCTCTCACGGCGAGGGTATAATCATTGGGGGAGTTGGAGCGGAAGATGGGATTCGAACCCACGACCCTCTCCTTGGCAAGGAGATGCTCTACCACTGAGCCACTTCCGCTCGCTGAGAATGTCGTCTGCACTAGGGGCTGGCGCAGTGCCGAGGGCCAGAGTCGAACTGGCGACACCGGCATTTTCAGTGCCGTGCTCTACCACCTGAGCTACCTCGGCGTAGTATATTATGCTACGCCTGCGGCCGTTATCGTGTCAAGCTGAGGGGCGGTTGCCTAGCCCCCGCCGGACGCCAGCAGCTCGTTGCGCGCCTCGATGTACGCCGGGTGTATCTGCCGGCCGTCGTTCAGCGCGGCCACAAGCTCCTCGTGGATGAACGCAAGCGCGGCTGCGCCCAGGTCCTCCCCGGCAAGCCGCACGATGCGGTCTCGGAACGGGTACCTGTCCGCCTTCCCAGGGTCCAGCTTGTCGGCCAGGAATGCGATCGCCGCTATCGGCCCAAGGCCGCGGTTGAAGGTGGTGTGCCACCATACCGCCTCCAGCACCTCCGAGTCGTCGATGCCGCACTCCCGGCGCAGAATCTCCGAGCCCACCTGGCCGTGCAGCAGGACGGCCATGCGCTCCTCGACCGGATGCACCTCGATGCCGTATGCGGCAGCCCGCTCCAGCAGCTCAGCCTCGGGCATGGCACGCGCGATGTCGTGGGCCAGGCCGGCCAGGCCGGCGCGGTCGGGATCGATCCCGTGCGCCTCGGCCATCCACAGGGCCTGGTCGCGAGCGCGTCCGGCGTGGGCCTGCAGGTTTTCGGGAAGCCGCCGGAGGATTGAGTCGAGGGCGGCGTTGCCGCTCGCAATGGTGGTCACGACAAGTCCTCCCGGAGGGTGGTATGGAACGAGGCGGGACACATCGTCATGGATGTGCTCCTACGCGACCTCAATGCACTGCTCCCGCGCTTACGCGATGCGGGGCATCTTGTTGCTGGTGCGCAGGCAGCGGGTGCACAGCGATAGCCTGCGGAGCCGGCCGTCCACCGTTATCTTCGACCTCTGGATGTTGGGCATGAAGCGGGTCTTGGTCCGCCGCTTGGAGTGGCTGACGTTGTTCCCGGCGTGGCCCGCCTTACCGCACAGCTCGCACTTTGCCATTTCTTATCTCTCGCCGAGCGGGCCCGTCGTCTGCGCCTGCTTTGACGTACCCGCGGGGATTAAGTACAATCCGAGGGCTTAGACTACCAGATGACGGCGAGTTTGGCAATGCCCGGCCCCTTGGAAGAGCGCATGGAAAGGGTCACTGAGTCGGCAACCGGCTACCTGGATCCGCACGGGCTGCAGCGCATCCTGGCGCATGGCCGCATGGCGCTGGAATCGCGCGTTGAGGCCATCAACGCCCTGAACGTTTTCCCAGTGCCCGACGGCGATACCGGCATCAACATGTTCCTGACGATGAAGGCGCTGGAGGACAATCCCTCCGCTCTCGGCGCCGCGTCGTCCTCCATCCTCTCCGCCATCTCCGACGCCGCCCTGCGCGGCTCGCGGGGCAACAGCGGCGTCATCCTGGCCCAGTTCCTGCGCGGCCTTACCGGCAGCCTGGAGGGCAAGGAGCAGTGGGACGGCCGCGACCTCGCCGCAGCGCTGCAGGAGGCCTGTACAGCCGCCTACGGCGCGGTCGCCAAGCCCGTGGAGGGCACCATGCTGACGGTCATCCGCGACCTGGCGGAGGCTGCGCAGCAGACCGCAGGCAGCGGCGGCGACGTGCTCGCCACGTGGGAGGCCGCCTGCCTGGCGTCCCGGGAGTCCGTGGCGCGGACGCCCACGCTCCTCCCGGTGCTGCGAGAAGCCGGAGTGGTGGACGCAGGGGGCCTTGGCCTGTCGGTGATCATGGAGGGCGCCCTGGCAGGCCTGCGCGGCGAGGAGCCGGCGCCCAGCGAGTTCCCGGCTCCCGTGCTGGACAGCGGCACGGCCGGCGAGCAGGCCGTGAGCGAGGGCTTCATCGCCAGCACCGAGGACGAGATTTACGGCTACTGCACGCAGTTCGTCATCGAGGGCGAGAGCCTGTCGGCGGACGCCGTCCGCGCGGCATTGGAGCCGGTGGCGGCCTCCACCGTGGTCATCGGCGGCGGTAGCGTGGTGAGAGTGCACGTGCACGCCGAGAACCCCGGCCCTGCCATCAGCTGCGGCGCGTCCCTCGGCACACTCGCGCAGGTGAGCATCGAGAACATGGACGAGCAGCACCGGCGGTTCGTCGCGGCGCGCAGGCAGGAGCAGCCGCTGCGCCCCCTTGCCGTCGTGGCCGTGGCCAGCGGCGAGGGCCTCACCGACCTGTTTCTGGGCAGCGGCGCCGGTCGCGTGCTGTCCGGCGGCGACACCATGAACCCCAGCACGCAGGAGATCCTGGACGCCGTGGAAGAGGCCGGCGCTGAGCGGGTCATTCTGCTGCCCAACAACCCCAACATAGTGGCGGCAGCTGAGCAGGCCGGCTCTCTGGCCACTCGCGAGGTGGCGGTTGTGCCCACCGCGAGCATACCGCAGGGCGTGGCGGCGCTGCTGGCCTTCAACGAGTTGGAGGACTTCGAGGCCAACGTGAGCGCCATGAGGGACGCCTTCGAAGGCGTGGTCTCGGGGGCCGTGGGCCCGGCGCAGCGCGATGCCGAGCTTGGCGGCGTCAGCGTGTCGGCGGGGCAGCTCATGGGACTCCTGGAGCGCCGCCTGGTGACCTCAGGCGACGACGCATCCGCCGTTCTCGCCGAGCTGGTGGGCATGGCGCAGGCCGAGCCCGGATCGATTGTCACGCTCTTCTGGGGCGCGGGTACGCAGGAGGAAGAGGCAGAGGCCGCGGGAGATGCCATCCGGGAGCAGTTCCCCGACGTAGAGGTGGAGGTGGTGTTCGGCGGACAACCGCACTACAATTACATCGTATCCGTGGAGTGAGGAGCAGCCCCTTGACCGTCAGAGTCGTTACGGACAGCACCGCAGACCTTCCTCCGGCCCTTGCGCAGGAGCTGGGCATAACCGTCGTCCCGCTGAACGTGCACTTCGGCGCGGAGGTCTACCGCGACGGCGTGGACATCTCACCGGACCAGTTCTACGCCATGCTGGTGAGCAGCCCCAACCTTCCCACCACGTCACAGCCATCTGTAGGCGACTTCCTGGAGACCTACGAGTCGCTCCGCGAGGACTCCGACGGTATCGTCTCCATTCACGTGTCCGGCAAGCTTAGCGGCACGCTGAACTCCGCCGAGCAGGCGAGGCAGCAGCTGCAAAGCGACACCCGCGTGGAGACGGTTGACTCGCTTCAGGCCTCGCTTGGGCTGGCGATGGTGGTCATCGCGGCGGCGCGGGCCGCGCAGTCGGGCGGAGACGTGGATGAAGTGCTGCGCGCTGCGCGGGAGGCCACCGTGAGGGCCGGCTTCTTCGGGCTGCTGGACACGCTTCGCTACCTGGAGAAGGGTGGGCGAATCGGGAAGGCCCAGGCGTTCGTGGGCTCGCTGCTGCAGGTCAAGCCGCTGCTGACAATTCGCGACGGCGAGGCGCACCCCCTGGAGCGTGCGCGCAATCGCGCCCGGGGCACGCGCCGGCTGTACGAGATCGCGAGGGAGCACGCCCCGCTGGCAGACCTTGCCGTGGCCTACACGACCACACCGAACGAGGGGCACGCCCTTGCCGAAAGGCTCCGGCCACTGCACCCAACCGGCGACGTGTTCGTCAGCCAGCTGGGCCCCGTGGTGGGCACCTACCTGGGGCCACAGGTGCTGGGCGTGGCGTTGCTGACGAGAGGCTAACAGCGGTGGTTTCCGCGGCTTCACACCCCGCCACTCGCAGAGGAATGGCTGCGCCTCGCCTGTCGGGAACCAGAGCAGACGCTTGACGCGCCCCGCGGTCTCGCCGGAGAAGACCCGTGCGGACGCAGTCTTCGAGTGCGGCAAGACGGCCCCGACTGCCTTGCGGAGACAACACGAGCAACGGACGCCAACGCGTGAACGCAGGCGCCCACCGGCATCAGATAGCCCCCAAACCGAGAACCATGACTAGCAGTGAACTGGTAACGCTGAGGAAGATCCTCGCACTGGAGAGGCAGAAGGGCTGCCGCGACACCGCGGTCGTCGGCGGCCTGGACGGCTTCCTTGCGCGATGGCTCGACCGGCTGCCTGACCAGCATCCCATTCGACTCCCGCGCCCGGGCTACGCCTCCATGTCCGCCGACCAGCGCAGCAGTTGGCTCGACGACACCCTCACGCTGCTCGATGGCGACGGCGCGGCCACCGCACCGGCCGTTCAGCGCCGCGCCGCCACACCCGCGCGCACGGCCCGCGCCGCCAGGCCGCGACGCCCCAGCGGGGAACAGGAACGTTCGCTCACTTCCTCGGTTGAAGTCCTGCCCAGGGTCTCAACCGCAATCGCCGGCAGGCTCAGGAAGCTGGGCGTAACGTCCATCAGAGACCTGCTGTACCTGTTCCCGCGGCGTCACAACGACTTCGGCAGCCTCTGCAGCGTCGCCAACCTTAGGATGGAATCCGACCAGACTGTGGCCGTCAGCGTCTGGGAGGCCCGCGAGACCATGCTCGGAGGAAGAATGCGCTCCACCGAGGCGGTGGTGGGCGACGATACCGGCAACCTGCGGGTGGTCTGGTTCAATCAGCCGCACCTCGCCAAGCGTCTAAGGCCCGGCACACGCCTGGCGCTAAGCGGGAGGGTCACGCTCTTCCGCGACGCGCCGGTCATGCAGTCGCCGGAGTACGAGCCGATGCAGAGCGCCGAGGACATGATCCACACCGGCGGCTTGGTGCCCGTCTATCCGCTCACGGACGGGCTGACGCCGCGCAACCTCCGGCGTCTGGTGAAGGCAGCGCTGGACGGCTGGGGCAGCCTCCTCGAAGACCCGCTCCCGGAGACGATGCGGCAACGGACCGGTCTGCTCCCACTCGCACAGGCCATCCGGCAGGCGCACTACCCGCAGGACCCCGAGAGCCAGGACATGGCCCGGCGCCGCCTCGCCTTCGACGAGCTGTTCATCATGCAGATGTTCGTCTTCTCGCGGCGCAGGGAGTGGCGCGAGTCGGGCGGCGCGCCTCCTCTCAGCCGCGACCAAGGCGTGCTTGACGCCCTCACCTCGCGCCTGCCGTTCTCGCTCACATCCGCCCAGGGAAAGGCCCTAGACGAGATCCTGTCCGACATGGAGGGCGAACGGCCAATGAGCCGCCTGCTCCAGGGCGACGTGGGCAGCGGCAAGACGGTCGTGGCGCTCGCGGCCCTGCTGTCGGCCGTCGCAAACGACCGGCAGGGGGCATTCATGGCCCCTACGGAGATTCTTGCGCTGCAGCACTTCCGCAGCATCGCCGAGCTGGTCAAGGGCGCTGGCTCATCCGCGGACGGCGACGCCCTGCTCACCTTCGAACTCCCTTCGCTGCCGCGCCCTGTATCGCTGGGTCTGCTGCTGGGCAGCCAGCCTGCAAGGCAGAAGCGTGAGATCCAGGCCATGATGTCACAGGGAGCACTTGACATGGTGGTTGGCACGCATGCGCTACTGCAGCAGAACGCGGACCTGCCGCGTCTGGGGCTGGCCGTTGTGGACGAGCAGCACCGCTTTGGCGTCATGCAGCGCGCTTCCCTGCGCCACAAAGGCGAGACGCCGCATCTGCTGGTCATGTCCGCCACGCCCATACCGCGCTCGCTGGCGCTCACTCTGTACGGCGACCTCGATCTGTCGGTGCTCAACGAGCAGCCGCCGGGGCGTCAGCCGATTCGGACGTACAATGTGGCCCCCGAACGGCGACGCGACGCCTACGAGTTCGTGCGGCGGCAGGTCGCACTCGGCAGGCAGACCTTCGTGGTCTGCCCGCTCATCGAGGAGTCGGACGTGCTGCAGACGCGGGCGGCCACAACCGAGTTCCACCGCCTATCGACGGAGGTGTTTCCGGACCTGACACTCGGCCTGCTGCACGGCCGGTTGCCGCTCCGCGACAAGGAGGACGTCATGGGCCGGTTCCAACGCGGCGAGCTTGACGTGCTGGTTTCCACGCCCGTTGTGGAAGTGGGCATAGACAACCGGAACGCAAGCGTCATCCTAATCGACGGGGCGGACCGGTTCGGTCTGGCGCAGCTTCACCAGTTCCGCGGCCGCGTGGGCCGGGGCGAGCACGCCAGCTACTGCATGCTCATGTCGGACTACCCCTCGGCCGAGGCAAGGGAGCGGCTGGAGGTCATGGAGCAGGTGTCGGACGGTTTCGCCGTCGCCGAGGAGGACCTGCGATTCCGCGGCCCGGGCGACTACTTCGGCACACGCCAGAGCGGCCTGCCGGACCTGCGCATGGCCCGCCTGTCCGACCAGGACCTGCTGTCCATGGCGCGCCAGGAAGCTGCCGCGCTGCTGCGCGACGATCCGGCCCTGGAGAGCCCGGACCATCGCGCCCTGGCGCAAGAGCTGACTCGCTTCGCCGCTGCGTCTCCGCACGGCGAGATCAGCTAGCTGCTGTCCGCGCCGTCCCCGCCATTCGTGCGCGCCGTGGCTGAGCTCACGAACGACTGGAGCATGCTCGTGAACTCCATCGGGAATATGAACTTGGTAGCGGGACTGCCTCCCAGCTGCTTCAGCGTTTCGAAGTACTGGAGGCTCATCGTACGGCCGTCGGCCTGCTGAGCCACGGAGTTGATCCGGTCCAGCGCCGTGCTGAAGCCGTCCGCGCGCAGTATGGCGGCCTGCTGGTCGCCCTCCGCATTCAGTATCTCCGACTGCCGTGAGCCCTCCGCGCGCAGGATGGCCCCCTGCTTCTCGCCCTCCGCGCGGTTGATGGCAGCCTGCCGCGCGCCCTCCGATTCCGTGATCTCGGCGGTCTTGATGGCCGCTGCGGACTTCTCTCGCTCCATCGCGGCCTTCACGCCCGGCGGCGGGTCTATCTCGTTGATCTCCACCTGGCTCACCTTGATGCCCCAGCGTCCCGTGACCTCGTCCATCCTCACCTGGAGCTGGTCGCGTATCCTCTCGCGTTCAGAGAGCGCCTCCGAGAGCGAGGTGGAGCCTATCACCGCCCTGAGCGTGGCAAAGGACAGGTTGATGGTCGCCACGCGGTAGTTCTCGATATCCACGATGGCCTTGCGCACCTCTTCGTTGTCCGGCAGCACCCGATAGTAGATCACGAAGTCCATGTCCACCACCACGTTGTCGGAGGTGATGTACTTCTGCGTGGGCACTCTGTCCACCTGTTCCCGCAGGTCCACCTTGTAGGGCTGGTCCACGAAGGGAATCACCACCCTGAGGCCGGGGCCTCGCACGTTCATGAACTTGCCCCATCGCAGTATCACCATCCGCTCGTACTGCCTTACGATTCGCCAGAATACCATGATGCTCCTCCTATAGTTGCTTAGTCTCTCAGCTTGGACACACGGAGGGACAGTCCCTCCATGCCAACCACCCTTACCCGCTCGCCGGTGCCAATGTCCTGGTCGTCATCGGCGATGGCGGTCCACACCTCGCTTGCCAGGCGCACCGTGCCCCTCGGCACCAGATCCGAGACCACGGTGCCCATCTGCCCAACCATGCTATCGACAACGGGGACGTTGGTGTCGTCCCGCGACCTGACCACTGAGGTGAGGACCCAGCCCCCGCCGCCGAGCAGCAGCGCCGCCGTAGCCAGCACCACCCACAGGTTTACGCTGAAGCCCGGAAGTGTTGGCGAGGGCGGACTGGAAGGGTTGAACAGCAGCAGCCCTCCGACGACGAAGCTCACCACCGCGCCGATGCCCAGCAGACCGATGCCCGCAACCTGGACCTCCAAATACAATAGCAGCAGAGCCAGAGCCAGGAATGCGAATCCCGCCCAGTTTATCGGGAGGTTGCCCGTGGCCACGAAGGCCAGCAGCAGGCACATTGCACCCACCACGCCCGGCACAACCATGCCCGGGTTGAACAGCTCTACCACAAGACCAAGGCCGCCCAGGGTGATGAGAATGAAGTAGACGTTGGGCTCCGACAGGAACAGAATGAACCGCTCCGCCAGAGTCAGGCCCAGTCGGCGCAGCTCCAGGCCCTCCGTGTCCAGGGTCACGTCGCCTGTGGGTGTTTCCACGCTCATGCCGTGAAGCTGGTCCAGCACGTCGTCCAGGTCGTCGGCCGTGAAGTCGGCGATGCCCAGCGCGACGGCTTCCTGCGAGCTGTAGGCGACGGCATCCAGCACGGTTGCCTCCAGTGCCTCGCTGTTGCGGCCCCGCCTCTCGGCGATGTCCCTCATGAGCGCTGCGGCGTCCTCGGTTGCCTTGCTCTTGATGGTCTCGGGCAGCTCCTCGCCGCCTGAGCCGACAGGACTCGCCGCGCCGATGTTGGTGCCGGGAGCCATGACGGCGACAGTGGCCGCGGCCGTGATGAAGGTGCCCGCCGATGCCGCGTGCGCCCCTCCGGGCGCCACGTAGACCACGGACGGCACGTTGGCCTCGAGGAGTGCGGTGACCATGTCACGCGTTGAGCTCAGGAATCCTCCGGGTGTGTCCAGCCGCACGATGATCAGCTCCGCGCCGCTCTCTTCGGCGTGCTCCACCGCGCGCTCTAGGTAGCCGGCTATGGTGGGGTTGATGACATCCTCAATCTCGACGTAGGCGAAGTGCCGGGACTGGCCCATCGCCGCGCCACTGAGGCCAAGCAGCAGCGCCACGAGCGACAGGAACAGCACCACCAGTCGCAGAGCCGGCCTGGCGCTCGCCGTGGGCGCGCCCGACCTTGCCGTCCTGCCGGCGCCACCAAAGCGCTTGGGACCCGGATTGATCAAGATGCACCCCCAACCTCCATTATGGGCGCAACTCCGCAAGCGGTCAACGCGCGGGGGCGGGGGGAGGAGGAACACGCCCGCGCGTTGCTACCGGAGGCGGCTCACGGCACAAGGAACCGGGCGTTACCTTAGTGCGTCAAATAGCGCGCCACGGATCCTGTCACTTAGCGCGCCAACTACTTGACCAAGATGTATGAATCTCAGTACAATACAGGCGTAGATTAGTTGCGAACTACCAGCCAGATAGTGTGTCAGGAAGCGTGCCACATAGTGTGTCAAACAAAATGGGAGAAGCTTGAACGCCCGAAGATTTTGGGAGGAGTTTCGCTTCGATTATCGCCTTGAGGCCAGCCGCCTGAGCAACGCTCTAATCGCCATTGAGGCACTGCATCTATCCGCGGACCACCTTGTCCTGGCGCCGGAGTGGAGAGAAGGACTGGACAGGCTCAACCGCGTGAGGGCCGTATACGGCACCACTGCGCTGGAGGGCAACCCCCTCTCCGAGCTGGAGGTGGCCAATCAGATCCTCATGGCCGACCTGCAGGCGGATGCGCCCTCCGGCATCCAATCCCGCGAGCAGGCGCAAATCAGGAACGCCTCCCGCGCGCAGGAGTGGGTGAAGAAGCGATTCGCGCCCGGCTCCGCGCCCGTGAGCCTGGGCGACATCCTGACCATGCACCGCGAGATAACGCGCGGCTCGGACGAGGACAACAGCGTCCCCGGCGCCCTCCGCACTGGGTCCGTGCAGGTGGGCTCGCCGGAGCTGGGCGGCGTACACCTGGGCGCGCCTCACGAAAGGCTGACTGAGTTAATGGAGCAACTGATAGCCTTCGCGAACTCCCGCCGTATGTGGAGCGAGCATCCTGTCATACAGGCGCTGCTGGCCCACTTCTTCCTGGTTACCATCCACCCCTTCGGCGCCGGCAATGGCCGCGTGTCGCGGTTGCTGGAGTCCGGCATCCTGTACCGGCACGGCTACAACGTTCACGGCTTCTACGGCTTGTCCAACTTTTTCTATCGCAACGGTGATCAGTACAAGACCCTGCTCCAGCAGGCGAGACGTTTCCCAAGATGCTTCGAACTCATGGACTTCGTAGAGTTTGGCGTGAGGGGATTCGCCGAGGAGCTTGAGGGCATCAACAACTTCATCAAGGCCAAGGTCAACCGCGTGATGTACAGGCAAATGCTGACGGCCAGTCACGACGCCAAGGTCAGCGAGAGGCGGCGCCGGCTCAACCGGCGTGAGTTGGGGCTTCTGCTACACCTGTTGGACGCAACGGAACCCACGGATCCATTTTCCGCCAGCCAGTCCCGGAGCGTCTCGCTTGAGGAACTGGGGCGATCCGGGTACATCCGCGGTGCCTACGCCACGGTGACCAGGCGTACCCTGGTCAGAGAGTTCACGCGGTTGGCCGAAATGGGGTTTCTAACACTCGAAGGCGACCGGGCAGGGGAACTATCGGTGGCGGTGGACTTCCAAGCCATTGCTCTGTACGGCATGGCGTAGCACCACCCGGGCTGATGCGTATCGGTCGCCAAGTCTGGCCAGCGCCATTTGACGCGACTACAAGCATCACGCAGAGGACTCCGCCCAACTGGGAACCCGCAACCAGCGGGCGTGAGAGAGGCCCCGGCTAGCCTAGCGCTTGGTGTACTGGGGAGCCCTTCGGGCGCGCTTCAGGCCGTACTTCTTGCTCTCCTTGATCCGCGAGTCGCGGGTGAGGAGGCCGCGCCGTTTGAGCACGGGTCGGAGAGCGTCGTCGGCGCGCAGCAGGGCGCGTGCGATGCCGTGGCGCAGTGCGCCGGCCTGGCTCACCACACCGCCGCCGTGGATCTTGACCACCACGCCATAGCGGCCCTGGCTCTCGGTCACTCGAAACGGCTCCGTGATCGTGGAGCGCCACGCTGGAAGGGGAAAGAACTCCTCCAACGTCTTTTCGTTCACGGTGAACCCACCGCCCCCGGGGTAGAGCCTCACCTCCGCCACCGAGGTCTTTCTCTTGCCTGTCCCGTAGTAGTAGTGCTGCTCCGTCATGGCGGCTCTCTATCTCTTCTCTTCGTTTGATTCCGACTCGTCGACCGATTCAGTCGACGCCTCCGGCTCCTCCGCCGCCTCGACCTCGGCTTGCTCAGCGACCGTCTCCGCTTCCGCCACGTCCTCCGCCGCCTCGACCTCGGCTTGCTCAGCGACCGTCTCCGCTTCCGCCGCGTCCTCCGCCGCCTCGACCTCGGCTTGCTCAGCGACCGTCTCCGCTTCCGCCGCGTCCTCCGCCGCCTCGACCTCGGTCTGCTCAGCGACCGTCTCCGCTTCCGCCGCGTCCTCCACAGCCTCGACCGGGTCAGCCATTACCTCAACAGGCGGCATCTCCTCCCGCTCCACCGGCGCAACCACCTCCTCCAGACTCGCCATGTCCTTCACCTGCGCGCCGTGGGGGTGCGAATCGCCCGCGTAGACCCTCAGTCTTCGCAGCATCTGGCGCCCAAGAGTGTTCTTGGGAAGCATTCCACGCACAGCCTCGCGTATCACCCGGTCCGGATAGCGGTCCAGCACCTTGGACAACGGTGTCTCACGGAGTGCGCCGGGATAGTGGCTGTGACTGCGGTACATCTTCTGGGCCATCTTGGCGCCGGTCACCTTCACCCTCGAAGCGTTGACCACCACAACGTAGTCGCCCGTGAGGATGTGGCGAGCGTAGATGGGCTTGTGTTTCCCCTGCAGCATTACGCTGATCTCCGTGGCCAGTCGCCCCAGGACCACGTCAGTGGCGTCGTACACGTGCCAGCGTGATTCGACGTCCCTGGGCCTGGTTGAGTATGTCTTACCTGTATTCATTGCGCCCTTGCCTCCAGCACCTCGGCCTCCCGCTCATTCGCGGCATCCTGCGTCCGGAACAGCGGCGTAGGGTAATTCACTCTCATCAGCGTCAGCCCTGCTGCCGGCAGCGACTGCTCGGCGGCTCCGAGCCTGCCGCACTCCGCCAGCGTCCGGAAGCCTTCGACGTTCATCCGGCCCAGACCGACCTCCAGCAATGCGCCGGCGGTCCTGCGCACCTGCTGCCTGAGGAAGCCGTTTGCCTCCATGTCCAGGATGACCATCTCGCCCCTCCGCGTCACGCGGCACCGGTACACGATCCGCCTCGTGCCCGCTCGGCCTTCCGGCACCGACGCGGCGAAGGGCGCGAAGTCCATCTCGCCCTCCAGGAGCGACGCCGCCCGGTCCATTGCCACCGCGTCCAGCGGCTGCCTGACGTGATGAACATGGCCCCTCAGCAGCGGCGAAGGCGCCGGGCCGTTCAGTACCCGGTAGCGGTACTCCCTGCCCACGGCCCACCTTCTCGGATCGAACTCACGGCTCACGTCCAGGACCTCGCGGACGGCTACGTCGTCCGGGAGGTGGTGGTTGAGCGCCTGCAAGAACACCTCCGGCGAGTGGCCCGATCCAGTATCGAAAGCGACCACCTGCCCCAGCGCGTGCACGCCGGCGTCCGTGCGCCCTGCGCCGCGAACGCGAGTACTCTCGCCGGTGAGGCGGCGTATCGCCTCCTCCAGCGTGCCCTGTACACTGCATGCGTCGAGCTGCGCCTGGAAGCCGTGGAATGCTCGTCCGTCGTACTCCACCAGCATTGCCAGCCTCCGCGCATCGACCGTCTCAGCGCGTGCACCCTGTGCGAGCGTACTGCTCATTCGACAAACTCCAGCAGTGCCATAGAGGCACCATCGCCCTTGCGCGGGTCCAGCTTGATCAACCTGGTATAGCCGCCCTCGCGGGTCGCATACCGCTCGGCCAGCTCGTCAAACACCTTGCGCACCATGCGCTCGTCCGTTACGAACGTAAGCGCCCGGCGGCGGTGGCTCAAAGACTGCTTCTTGCCCAGCGTGATGACCTTCTCCACCAAGCCCTGCACCTCCTTGGCTTTGGCCTCCGTGGTGCGGATGCGCTCGTGGCGGATGAGGTCGGTCACCTGGGTTCGGAACATCAGCATGCGCTGTCCCGTTGGCCGGCTGAGCTTTCGCCCGGATACTCCGTGTCTCATATTCCCTCTACCGTGGCGGCCTTAACCCTGGACTCATCGTCCTCCTCCTCGATGTCCCCTTCCTGCGGCTCGGCGGGAGAGTTGACGAAATACTCTCCCTCCTCGTCATTCAGGAAGCCCATCTCCCTGAGCTTGAAGTTCAGCTCGTCCAGAGACTTGGCGCCGAAGTTGCGAATCTTGAGAAGCTCTGCCTCCTCTATGCCAAGCACCTGCCCAACCTTGTTGATGTTGCTTCGCTTGAGGCAGTTGAGGGTGCGGGACGATAGGTCCAGCTTCTCGATTGGTGTGTTGTACTGCTCCATCGGTATGGTGGCAGCGAACGAAGGCCGATCGACCGTGCCCTCTCCGGCCTTGTCTGCGTTGGCGAAGAGGAAGAACTTCTCCATGAGAAGCTCGGCGCCCTTCTTCACAGCCTCCACCGAGCTCACGGTGCCGTCCGTCCACACGTCCATTATAAGGCGCTCGTAGTTGGTGACCTGGCCAACGCGGGTGCTCTCCACCACGTAGTTGACCTTACGCACGGGGCTGAAGATGGCATCGACAGGCAGCACGCCTATCGCCAAGCCCTCCACGCGGCCGGCGGGTACGTAGCCCTTGCCCTGCTGCACGTTGAACTCGACTGACAGATGTCCCTCGTCCGACTCCATCGTGGCCAGGTGGAGATCCGGGTTGACGATTTCGAAGTCCGCGGGCACGCTGATGTCGCCTGCGGTGATCGGACCTTCCCGGGCGATGTCCAGGCGCAGCTTGCCCGGCCGTTCCGCCAGCGCCTTAAGTCGGATAGCCTTGACGTTGACCAAGAATTCCGTCACGTCCTCCTTCATGTGGGGGATGGTCGAGAACTCGTGGAGGACTCCTTCCAGCTTAACCCAGGTGACCGCGGTGCCGGGAATCGAGGTGAGAAGCGCCCTGCGCATGGGGTTGCCCAGGGTGATCCCATAGCCCGGCTCCAGGGGCTCCACGGAGAACTTCCCGTAGTTATCCTGGGTCTCCAGCACCCGAATCTCGGGCTTTGGAGCTTCGTCCAGAATCACTCCTATGTAGACCATGTGAGTATCTCCTCCGCGCTATCTGGAGTAGTGCTCTACCACCAGCCTAACGTCAATGCCTGTGTCTATCTCGCCCGGCTCCGGGGCGGAAACTACGCGCCCGGCCATATTCTCCGTATCAAGGCTCAGCCAGTTCGGAAGCGGGCGCCTTGGGATGTCCTCTGACATCTGGGCGTATATGCCGCTCTCCCTGCTGGACTCCTTCCAGTTCACCAAGTCATCCACCTTCACGCGGTAGGACGGGATGTCCACCTTGCGGCCGTTCACCATTATGTGGCCGTGTCTGACCAGCTGCCGCGCCTGGCTTCGGGAGTCGGCGAAGTTCAGCCGGTAGGCCACGTTGTCCAGCCGCTCCTCCAGCAGCTGGAGCAGGTGCAGACCGGTCATCCCGGGCCGGCGCTGCGCCTCTGCGAAGTAATTGCGGAATTGCTTCTCCAACACGCCGTAGATCTGGCGGGCCTTCTGCTTCTCCCTCAGCTGGACGCCCCAGTCGGACGTGCGCCGCCTTCGGAGCGTCTGGCTTCCCGGAGGCTTCCTGCGCTTGTCGACAGCGCATCTGGGGGTATAGCAGCGCTCCCCCTTGAGAAACAGCTTAACCCCGGCCCTGCGGCAAAGCCTGCAAACGGCATCTGTGTATCTGGCCATACTTTCTCCCCCAAGCTCCTCTGGTTCCCCGCCTGCGCGGGCGTCTTCCGGCCGCTAGACCCTCCTGCTCTTGGGCGGCCGGCAGCCGTTGTGTGGTATAGGAGTCACGTCCCTTATTGTAGTGATGTAAAGACCGGCGCTCTGCAGCGACCTGATTGCCACCTCTCGCCCGGACCCCGGACCCTTCACGAACACCTCCACCTGCCTCAGGCCGTGCTCCATCGCGCGCCGTGCAGCGGCCTCCGCTGCGCGCTGCGCAGAGAATGCGGTACCCTTGCGAGAGCCGCGGAATCCGGCCGCGCCGGAGCTGCCCCACGCGAGCACGTTGCCCTGAAGATCGGTCAGGCTGACGATGGTGTTGTTGAAGGTGGACTGGATGAAGACCCTCCCCTGGGGAACGAACTTCCTCTCCCGCCTTCTGGTCCTTGGTCTGCGTCTGCTGGTCATTGTCTGCTGCTACCTCCTGGTACCGGCGCGCCTGCGGCCGGCAACGGTCTTGCGTGCGCCCCGCTTGGTACGCGCGTTGGTCCTTGTTCGTTGTCCCCGCACCGGCAGGCCACGGCGATGGCGCAGGCCACGGTACGAGCCAATGTCGATCAGTCGGCGAATGTTGCCGTTCACCTCGCGGCGCAGGTCGCCCTCCACCTGGTACTCCCGGTCTATGGTCTCGCGTATGCGGGCCAGTTCGTCATCGCTGAGGTCCCGCACGCGCGGATTGCCCTCCACACGGGCCTTCGTCACTACCTCCCGCGCGATCATTGGGCCGATGCCGTATATTCGGCGCAGCGAGTAGTCCAGCCGCTGCCCGTCCGGTATGTCAATTCCGGCAACTCTGGCCATAGTCCTTCCTCGCTTCCTATCCCTGTCTCTGCTTGTGCCTGGGATTCTCGCAGATCACCCTGATGATCCGCTCTCTGCGGATCACCTTGCACTTCTCGCATCTTGCCTTCACAGAGGCTTGAACCTTCATCACTCCTCCGCATTCACTTGAAGCGGTACGTTATCCGACCCCGTGTCAGGTCGTACGGCGACAGCTCCACCAACACCCTGTCACCCGGGAGAACCCGGATGAAGTGTACCCTAATCTTTCCGGAGGCATGGGCCAGAATACGATGCCCGTTTGCCAGGTCCACCCAAAACACGGCGTTGGGCAGAGACTGGGCCACCGTTCCTTCCACCTCCAAGCCAGGCTTCTTAGGCATATTTTCTAGCAGCCCACCTTCCGGTTCGCTCACGCGCTGAAGAATGTATTATAACCGAGTCAGCACTTCCGCATCACCCTCCGTGATGAGCAGCGTCTTCTCGAAGTGGGCGGACATGCTACCATCGGCTGTGACAACTGTCCAGTTGTCGTCCAGCACCCTGGTCCTCCAGCCTCCCAGGTTGACCATCGGCTCAATGGCAATAACCATACCCTTCCTCAGAAGCGTGCCGGTGCCCGGTTCACCGTAGTTGGGCACCTGCGGCTCCTCGTGCAGGGCGCGGCCTATTCCGTGGCCCACGTACTCTCGCACAACGGAGTAGCCCTTGCCCTCCACGAACGACTGCACCGCCCACCCAATGTCGCCAACGCGGGCGCCGTGCCATGCGGCGGCGATGCCGCGATCCAGCGCCTCACGCGTCACGTCCATCAGATCCTGGCACTCGGTGGAGAATCCCCCGACGCCAACGGTGACCGCCGAGTCGCCGTGGAATCCGTCCACCACCGCTCCGCAGTCGATGCTGACCATATCCCCGTCGCGTATAACCCTCTTGCCGGGAATGCCGTGGACGATCTCCTCGTTGATAGAAACGCAGACCGTGCGCGGGAACCCCAGGTAGCCCAGAAACGACGGCTTCGCTCCCTGCGCGCGTATCTCCGATGACGCAATGTCGTCTAGGTCCGCGGTGGTCATGCCCGGCGCAATTGCCTTCATCATCGAGTCAAGCGCCTTGGCCACCACCCAGCCGGCCTGGCGCATGGACTCAATCTCCCTCGGAGACTTCAGGGTGATGCCCCGTTCTCCGATGGTCGGGCCCGCGAACAGTATTTCTCTTCCAGTGTTCATCCGTAAGACCTATGAAACTGCCTTGACAAGCGACTCACGAACCTCGTCAATGGTCCCCTCGCCGTCCACCTCCACGAAGCCGCTCGCCTCGCTGTAGTAGCCTATCAGCGGCGCCGTCTGCTCTGCGAACACGCGTATGCGACGACTGACGGCCTCGCTGGCGTCGTCCTCACGCTGGTACAGCTCTCCCTCGCAATCGTCGCACGCGCCCTGCTTTGCGGGCGGCGAGTTCACCTCGTGATACGGCCTCTGGCAACTGCGGCATATCCACCGGCCCCCCAGCCTGGCCACGAGCTCCTCCTCGGACACGCTGATGTTCACCACGCGGTTGATGGCCTCGCCGCGCCTCTCGAGGGCGGCTCCAAGGGCCTGCGCCTGCTCAACGGTGCGGGGGAAGCCATCCAGCACGTAGCCTCCGCTTGCGTCCGGCCGGCTAATGCGCTCCTCGATCATGTCTATTATCAGGTCGTCCGGTACCAGCAGGCCCTGCTGCATGTACGAGCGGGCTGTGGTGCCCAGCTCCGTGTTCCGCTCCTGGTGGTCGCGCAGAAGGTCTCCCGACGATATGTGAACTATGCCAAGCGACTCCGACATGGTCTTGGCCTGCGTGCCCTTTCCCGCTCCCGGCGGGCCCAGTAGTACGATGCGCATTTCGATCTTTCCTACTTGATGAATCCTTCGTAGTTTCGCATGAGCAGCTGCGCTTCCAACTGCCTCATGGTATCCAGCGCCACGCCCACCATGATCAACAGGCTGATCGACGGCAGCTGCAGAGCTCGGATGTTGGTTGCCAGCGTGGCGATGAACGGTATCACCGCAACCAGGCCTAGAAACAGCGCGCCTCCCCACGTCACCCGTACGATGATGCGGTTCAGGTACTCCTCGGTTGACCGCCCCGGCCGGATGCCCGGTATGAACCCGCCGTTACGCTGCAGGCTCTCCGCCAGGTTCTGCTGCCGGAAGACAATCAGCGCATAGAAGAAGGTGAACGCCACCACCAGCAGGAAGCTGAAGAAGTAGTAGAAGAACCCGGTTGGGTCGAAAAGGCGCTGAATGAAGTCGGCAGCACTGCTCATGAAGGAGGCGCTGGCCGGATCTATGAAGTAGCTGGCAACCACGCCCGGGAAAATCATGATGGAGAAGGCGAAGATGAGTGGTATCATGCCCGCCGAGTTCACCTTGATGGGCAGGTGCGTTGCGCCGCCCTGGCGGTACATCCGCCCGCCTCGAAACACGGCCCGGCCGTACTGCACAGGTATGCGCCTCTCGGCTTCGGTGAACATCACTATCAGGTAGACCATCAGCACGCCAATGATCACCAGCATACCGAGGCCGGCCACGTTATCCCTCTCCAGGAAGCCCTGGCCGATGATCTGCGGCAGCGTGGCAACTATACCTGCGAAGATGATAATGGAGATGCCGTTGCCTATGCCCTTCTCCGTGATCAGCTCTCCAATCCAGACCAGAAAGACCGACCCCGCCGTCATCGTGATGATGATCGACATAGTAGGGAGGAGGTTCTCGCCGGATACCCCGATGCCGCTGATGGCGCCGCCCTGCTGGAGCAGCGTCAGCTGTCCGAAGCCCTGGAGCGCCGCGATGGGCACCATAAAGTAGTGCGTCAGCTGGTTGATGCGCTGCCGGCCCGCCTCGCCCTCACGGCTGAGCTCCTTCAGCTGTGGGAACACGGGCACCATCAGCTGCATGATGATGGACGCCGTGATGTATGGGAACACGCCCAGCGCAACCACGCTCAGGCTCCGCAGCGCGCCTCCGCTGAACACGTCCAGGAATCCAAACAGATCGTTCTGGCGGAAGAAGTCGGCCAGCGCCTCCCTCTCCACGCCCGGGACTGGCACCTGGGCCAGGAACCGGAAGATGACCAACATGGCGAATACGAACAGGAGCCTGGCCCTGAGCTCAGGCACCCTCATCGCGTCCACCACTGCCTGGAGAAGCCTGGGAGTGCCCGGCTCCGTCCTGGCGGCCTGTCTCATCATGTCGTTATCTCCATTGCCACGCCGCCCGCGGCCTCGATCTTGCGCCGGGCCTCGCTGGAGAATCGGTGCGCCGACACCGAGAGCGCGCGGTCGATTTCGCCGCGGCCCAGAACCTTCACCTGCGCGTCCCGGCTCCTGACCAGCCTTACATCTCTCAGGGCCTGTGGCGTGACCTCGGCATCGTGGTCAAAGCGGGCCGCCAGCTCGTCCACGTTGACCGTGGAGTACTCAACGCGGAAGATGTTGACAAAGCCGCGCTGGGTAGGCAGCCGCTTCATCAGCGGTTGCTGTCCTCCCTCGAAGCTGGGGCGTACGCCGCCGCCGGAGCGGGACTTCTGGCCCTTCATGCCGCGGCCTGAGTAGGTGCCCTTGCTTCCGTTTCCGCGCCCGATACGCTTGCCAGGGCGCCGGGCGCCCTTGGGCGCTCTCAACTGGTCCAGTCTCATTCTCCCACCTGCCTGACCTGCACCAGGTGCCTGACCTTGTGCACCATGCCCATCACCACAGGACTGTCCTCCCGCTCAACCTCATGGTTGAGACGCCGGAGTCCCAGGGCGCGGATCACTCGTCCCTGCTCCTTGGGATAGCCTATGGCGCTCTTCTTCCACGTAATGCGTATCTTGCTCACGACTTGTTCCTCGTCGAATGGTCCGCCGGACGTCACTCCGCCGGCAGAGGCTGGCCCTTCCTAATGGCGATCTCGCGGTCCGGGTCCTTCAGCCGGGTCAGCCCATTGATTGTGGCTCTCACCACGTTGATCGCGTTGGCGCTTCCCAGCGACTTGGTGAGAATGTCACGTATGCCCGCCGATTCCACCACGGCTCGCACGGCGCCACCGGCGATAACACCCGTGCCGGACGGCGCGGGCTTGAGGAGCACGGAAGACGCGCAGTGGTTGGCCATAATCTGGTGCGGGATTGTAGTACCCTTCAGTGGTACGCTGACCAGGTTCTTGCGGGCGATTGTGGCCCCCTTCCGCACGGCGTCCGGCACGGCATAAGCCTTGCCCAGACCCATGCCCACGCGGCCTTCGCCGTCGCCGACCACCACCATCACGCTGAACCCGCGGCGCCTTCCACCCTTGACCACTTTGGTCACCCGGCGTATCTTCACCACCCTCTCGGTGAGCTGCTGCTCAGACGACTCACCTCGCCCTCGTCCGTCAAACGTCAGCGTCATCAGAACTCCAGTCCGGCCTCTCGAGCGGCCTCGGCGAACGCCTTGACCCGGCCGTGGTACTTGTAGCCTCCCTTGTCGAACACCACCTGCCCTATGCCCTGCTCCCTTGCCCTGCGGGCCAGCAGCGCACCAACCATCGTGGACACCGAAGCCTTGGGCTGCGAGTCCTTGCCGGCCCTGACCTCCGCGTCCAGGCTTGAAGCGGCTGCCAGCGTGTGGCCCTGCGAATCGTCTATGACCTGCGCGTAGATGTGGTTCAGGCTGCGGAACAGGGCGAGGCGCGGCCTCTGGGTCGTGCCCTCCAGCTTCCGCCTCGTCCTTCGGTGACGGACTACCCGCATGCTCCTTGAGTTCTTCACCAGTGCCATGACTATGCCCTTCTACCCGCGGCCTTGCCGGGCTTGAGGCGGACCCTCTCCCCGGCGTATCGGATTCCCTTGCCCGTGTAGGCGTTGGGGCGGCGGACCCGCCTGATGCGCGCCGCCATCTCCCCCACGACCTGCTTGTCCACTCCCTCAATGTGTATACGGTTGTTGCCCTCCACCACAATCTCAACGCCCGGCAGCGGCGCCATCTCGACGGGGTGGCTGTATCCAACCTGCAATACGATGCCGTCGCCGGCCTGCTGCACACGATAGCCTGCGCCCACCAGCTCCAGCGAGCGCCGGAAGCCCTCGCTCACGCCCGTCACCATGTTGGCCAGCAGCGCGCCGGTGAGGCCGTGGAGCGCACGATGGTCGCGCTCATCGGAGGGACGCGTGACCTTCAGCACGTCGCCGTCCCTGAGGACGGACATATCGGGGTGGAAGGACCTCGAAAGGGTGCCGCGGCTGCCCGCGACCACCACGTTGGGGCCGTCGATGTCCACCCGCACGTCCGAAGGTATTGGTATTGGCTTGTTTCCTATTCTTGACATATCACTACCACAGATAGCAAATGAATTCGCCCCCGATGCCGCGGCGACGCGCCTCCGAGCCCGTCATCACGCCCTGGGAGGTGGATATGATGGCCACGCCCATTCCGCCGTAGATGCGGGGTATCTCCCGTGCGCCCACATACCGGCGAAGCCCGGGCTTGCTCACCCGTTTCAGCCCGGATATGATCGGCGCTTTCCTGTCTCGGTACTTCAGCCGCAATCGCAGGGTGCGCTGCACACCGCTCCTGAGGATCTCGAAGTCATCAATGAAGCCCTCATCCTTCATGATGCGCGCCAGCGCCACCTTGGGGTTTGAACCGGGCACAAGCACGGTGTCACGGTGCACCATGGAGGCGTTCCTAATCCTGGTCAGCATATCCGCAATGGGATCGGTAAGGTTCATGAGACTACCAGCTTGCCTTTCTGATTCCCGTGATCTCTCCCCTCAGTGCGAGGGTGCGGAAGCATATCCTGCACAGTCCAAAGTGGCGAATGTAGGCCCGCGGCCGCCCGCAGAGGTTGCACCGGTTGTGCTGCCTCACCGAGTACTTATTGGGCTTGCGCCACTTGGCTATTTGGGACGTCTTTGCCAACTCATACCTTCCTTGTGCTGTGTCACGGCCTTCCGCACGGCCCTACGCGTTGCCGTCTCCTCCGGGTCCCGCCTGTTCACGGGTGAAGGGCATACCCATCAGGTCAAGCAGCCGCATGGCCTCCCGGTCGGTGGCGGCCGTGGTCACGATTGACACCTGCAGGCTGCGGATACGGTCAATCTGGCCGTAGTCGATCTCCGGGAAAATCACCTGCTCCCGGATGCCCAGTGAGTAGTTGCCCCGCCCGTCGAACGCCCTCCGCGAAACGCCGCGGAAGTCTCGAATACGGGGCAGGGACGCGTTCAAAAGCCTGTCCATGAACTCGTACATCCGGTTACCTCTCAGGGTAACCGCCACGCCAATCGGGTCGCCTTCCCTCAGCTTGAAGCCGGCTATCGATCGCTTGGCGCGCGTGACCACAGGCTTCTGACCTGCGATGAGCGAGAGGTCTCTTGTGACGCTCTCCATGGCGCGCGGGTTGGTCTTGGTCTCGCCAAGGCCGACGTTGAGCACCACCTTATTTAACCTGGGTATCTGCATAACGTTGTTATAGCCAAACTCCTCGTGGAGCGTACCCTTGACGCTGGAACGGTATCGCTCGAGCAGGCGGGGCAATCGCTTGGCCGTGGGCTCCGGCTCGGAGGGAGGCGCGGCCTCGGTCGCGGGCTCCTCCGGGGCAGCGGCCTCGGGGGCGGCCCTGCGCCTCGTCGTGCGAATACGGCGGGCCGGCGCTGCCTCCGCGGTTGCGGGAGCCTCCGCGGCGGGCGCTTCCGACGCCGCAGCGGCGCGAGGCTGCCGTGCGCGTGTCCGACGCGCCGGCGCGGGCGAGGGCTCCTCGGAAGCCGGAGCTTCGGCCTGTGGGGCCTCTGCTGCCGGGGCCTCAGCGGCCTTGGTGCGCCTGGCTCGCGGTCTGCGGGCCGGCGCCTCCGGGGTCGCCTGGACCTCGGGAGTGGCGGCGTCTTCCGTCGTCGCCTCCGAGGCTTCCGGAGCCTTTTCGTCCTCTAGTCTATCACTTCCCCGCATGACTTGCACACCCTAACCTTCCTGTTGTCCTCCAGGAACCTGCGGCTCACCCTCACCGCACGATCGCAGTGCGTACAAACCAGCATCACCTTGGAGGACTTGAACGGCGCCTCCTGCTGGACTATGCCCGCCTGCCGGACGTTGGGGCGGGGCCGCACGTGTCTCTTTATCACGTTGGCGCCCTCCACAACCACCATATCCTGTTTGGGGAGAATGTCCTGAATCTTGCCTCGCTTGCCCTTGTCCTTGCCGGTGATGACCTGCACCGTGTCCTCCCGCCTCAGCTTCATCACAGCACCTCCGGCGCAAGGGATACAATGCGCATGAACGCCTTGTCCCTCAGTTCCCGGGCCACGGGGCCGAATATGCGAGTGCCGCGGGGGTTCAGGCTCTCTGTGAGCACCACCGCCGCGTTCTCATCGAACCGTATGTAGGAGCCGTCGGGCCGCCTGTGGGGCGCCGCCGTGCGGACTACGACCGCCCGGACCACCTCGCCCTTCTTGACTGCGGCGGCGGGGACTGCCTCCTTCACCGAGGCCACGATCACGTCGCCAACGCGGGCATACCGCCTGCGCGTTCCACCGGGCACGTTGATGCACATGACCACCTTGGCCCCGGAGTTGTCGGCCACGGTCAGTCGGGAGAATACCTGTATCATGGCTTCTCACCCTCTTCGGCTTCGGTCACGGGCCCATCCTCGTCCGGCTCCTCGGGAGCGGGCTGCTCATCCAACACAGGCTCATCATCGGCTACGGTCTCGTCTTCCAGCGCTTCCGGCTCTTCGACCATGGCCTCCGAGCTCTCGGCATCGGAATCCGGCTCCGCCTGTGGCATGTCCTGAATCTTGACGCCTGCGGCGGCGTCACCGGCGGTGAGTACGCTTGTCACTCTCCACCGCTTGGTCCTGGACAGCGGCCGGGTCTCCATGATGTTCACCACGTCACCCATCTTGCACCGGTTTTCCTCGTCGTGGGCGTGGAACTTGGTGACGCGCTTCACGGACTTCCCGTAGAGGGGATGCCTCTGCCGCCACTCCACGGCCACGACGACCGTCTTGTCCATTCTGTCGCTCACCACCCGGCCCATCCGGATCTTCCTCCGTCCTCTCACCATTTCATCGCTCCCTGACGCCGCGCTGTCTCATCACGGTCTTAAGCTGCGCGATAGTCTTTCGGGCGTTTCGCATCTCCTGCGGGTTATTGAGCTGGCGCGTGCTCAGGCGGAAGCGGACATTCATCAGCTCCCTGAATGCGCCGTCCAGCTCCGTGAACAGCTGGTCGTCCGTTAGGGCCCTTATGGTTGCAACTTCCATGTGTTCACACCCTACTCAGCGGCCTGATCGCCATCGCCTCTCACTATCATGGTTGTGCTGACGGGCAGCTTCTGCGAGGCAAGCCTGAGGGCCTCCTGGGCCATCTCCTGCCGGATTCCGGCCACCTCGAAGAGGACGCGGCCGGGCCGTACCACGGCCACCCAGCGGTCGACGCTTCCCTTGCCGCTGCCCATGCGCGTTTCCGCCGGCTTGGACGTGACCGGCTTGTCCGGAAACACCCGGATCCACACGTTCCCGCCCCTCCGGAAGTGGCGCGTGATGGCGCGACGGGCGGCCTCGATCTGCCGGGCCGTCACCCACGCCGCCGAAGTGGCCTGGAGACCAAAGTCCCCAAAGGACACTTCGTTGCCCGTTTGGGCGGTGCCGGCGCGCCGGCCTCTATGTACCTTCCGATACTTGGTTCTCTTCGGCTGCAGCATCCTGTGTCTCCTCCAGGCCTCCCACGGTGACCTCTATCAGCCGCATCTCCTCCGCGTCCGCCTCCGGCTCCACCTCCTTGGGCTCCGGCAAGATGTCTCCAAGGTAGACCCACACCTTCACTCCAATGCGTCCCATTGTTGTGCGCGCCTCGGCAAGGCCGTAGTCGATGTTGGCCCGCAGCGTGTGCAGGGGCACTCTGCCCTGCATCACCTTCTCCCTGCGCGCGATCTCCACGCCTCCCAGCCGGCCGCTGCATATGACCTTGATTCCCAGGGCGCCGGCCTGCATGGCACGCGTGACCGACTGGTGCATCGCACGGCGGAAGGCCACGCGGCGCCCAAGCTGCTCGGCGATGCTCATGGCGACCAGTTGGGCGTCCAGCTCAGGCTGTCGCACCTCCTGCACGTTGAGCCGCGCCCGCTTGTTGGACACCTCCTCCACCGCGCGGCGCACGCCCTCAACCCTCTGTCCGCCGCGACCGATGACAATGCCGGGCCTGGCCGAGTGGATAGTGACCACCAGCTCCTGGGGGCCCCTCTCCAGCTCAACCTTGGATATGCCGGCCTCCGGCAGGCGCGAAAATATGGCCTTGCGAATCCTCAAGTCCTCTTGGAGAAGGTCCCTGTACTGCGCGGGCCTGGCAGCATACCACTTGGCGTGCCAGTCCTTTATCACACCCAGGCGGAATCCCACGGGGTGAGTCTTCTGACCCATCAGGCCACCTCCTCATCTACCACAACGGTAACGTGACTGGTTCGCTTTGAGATGCGGCTGGCCCTGCCCCTGGACCTGGCCCGGAACCTTCGCAACGTGACGCCCGGGTCGGCGTGAATGGCCACTATCCTCAGGTCTCCCTGCGACATGTAGTTGTTGTTTTCGGCGTTGTTGGCCGCGGACTTCACCACCTTGGCAACCTGACGCGCCGCGGGTGTGGGAAGGAAGCCCAGCACCTCAAGGGCGCGTTCAACCTTCTCTCCCCGCACGGTGCTGAGCACCCTGCGAATCTTCTTGGGAGAGACTGTGACGTTCTTTGCCACGGCTTTAACCGCCATTGCTCGCCTCTACCTTCTCACCTGGGTGGTGCGCTCAGACTTGGAAGAGTGGCCCCGGAAGGTGCGCGTAGGCGCAAACTCTCCCAGCCGGTGGCCGACCATGTTCTCGGTGAGGAAGATTGGGATGTGCCTGCGCCCGTCGTGAACGGCAATGGTCATGCCGACCATGTCGGGCATGATCATGGACGCCCTCGACCACGTCCTGATGATGGTCTTGACCCCGCTCCTCTGCAGGGTCTCCACCTTCTTCATCAGCTTGGGGTGCACGTACGGCCCCTTCTTAATCGACCTGGACATGCCTTCTCCTAACTCCTGCGCCTCACTATCATGCTTCTGTCCTTGCTGCGCCGTCGCGTCCTCCGGCCAAGCGCCGGCTTGCCCCACGGCGTCTTTGGCCCGGGCATGCCTATGCCGGACCGTCCCTCGCCTCCGCCGTGCGGGTGGTCGTTCGGGTTCATCGCAGCGCCCCGCACCTGGGGCCTCCGCCCGATGTGGCGGCTCCGGCCTGCCTTGCCCAGCTTGGTGTTCTTGTGGTCAACGTTGCCCACCTGGCCCAGCGTGGCCATGCACTCCGGGTTCAGTCGGCGTACCTCGCCGGAGGGCATGCGAAGAAGCACGTGGCTCTCCTCACGAGCGAGCACCTGAGCGGAAGTGCCCGCGCCCCTCACCAGCTTCCCTCCACCTCCGGGGCGCATCTCCACGTTGTGGACGGTGCTGCCGGAGGGTATGAGGCGAAGCGGAAGGGCGTTGCCCACGCTTATGGCAGCGTTTGGGCCGGCCTGAATCGTTGCGCCGACTCGCAGGCCGTTGGGCGCCAGGCTGTATCGCTTGTCGCCGTCTGCGTAGAACACGAGGGCGATGCGGGCTGAGCGATTGGGATCGTACTCGATCGCCACCACGCGGCCGGGTACGCCCGGCTTGTCGCGCTTGAAGTCGATGACGCGCAGCCTCCGCTTGGAGCCTCCTCCGCGGTGGCGTACGGTGATCCGGCCCTGGCTGTTCCTGCCACCCTTCTTGCGAAGGGGCTCCAGCAGTGAACGCTCAGGCTTCTTCTTGGTAATCTCCTCAAAAGACGGCAGAACAACGCCGCGCCGGCCGGGAGAGGTTGGCTTTACGTTCTTCAGCGGCAATTAAGCACCCTCGAATATCTGAATCTTATCGCCCGCCTTCAGGCTCACCAGGGCCTTCTTCCACGAAGGACGGCTGGTCATACGCCTGCCAAACCGCTTCCGCTTCCCCTTGACCATGACCACATTCACGTCCAACACGCTTACGCTGAACGACCGCTCCACGGCGGCCTTGACCTGCGCCTTGTTGGCGCGAAGATCAACCTCAAAGGCGTACTTATTCTGCCCGTCCTGGAGGATGGTGCTCTTTTCCGTGACTATCGGCCTGCGAAGGACCTGGAACACGTGCAGCGTCATAGCCTCACTCCTCCCGCTCCTCGTCCGCCTCTTCTACCGGCGTCTCTTCGACCACCTCAGCGCCCGCCTCCTCCTCCAATTCCGTGGCGTCCATCTCGGCTGCCTCGTCTGAGGCCTCGTCCACGGCCGGCTCCACTTCCGCGTCCGTCACGGCAGGAAGGGTCTCGATGGCCCACAGCGACTCCGCACGTCGGACCGCATCCTCGGTCATCACCACGCGGTCGTGGTGGAGCAGGTCCAGCGCGTTGAGCTGCGGCGCCGGGAGGGTCTTCACACGCCCCAGATTCCTCGCCGAGACGATGACGTCCCTCTGAGGTGCAGACGTCACGATGAGTGCGGGCGACGTCACGCCCAGGTTGGACAGCAGCTTGGTCATCTCTTTGGTCTTGGCCTGGGCCAGCTGTATGTCCTTCACGATCAATAGTTTCTCGTCTCGCGCCTTCTGCGAGAGGATGCAGCGGATGGCGCCGCGGTTCATCTTCTTGGGTATGCGCTGCGTGTAGTCTCGCGGGTGAGGCCCGAACACCACGCCTCCACCACGCCACTGGGGAGAGCGCGTGCTGCCCTGCCTGGCGCGGCCGGTGTGCTTCTGGCGCCAAGGCTTGGCGCCTCCACCGGACACCATGCCGCGAGTCTTTGTAGCAGACGTGCCCTGCCGGGCGTTGGCCATGTGAGACACCGCCACCTGGTGCACCAGGGCCTGGTTCATGGGCACGCCGAACAGGCCGTCGCTGACCTCTATGGCGTCAACGGCCCTGCCCGTGGCGTCGCACATCGGCAAACGCATGACTACGAATTCCTCCTGGGCTCACGTATAAGCACCAAGCCGTTTCTGGCGCCCGGGACCGCGCCCCTGACCATCAGGAGGTTGCGCTCCGCGTCAACGTGCACAACCCGAAGGTTCATGGCGGTGACCCTGCGGTCTCCCATGTGACCGGCCATCTTGGTGCCCTTCCAGACCCTGCCCGGCGAGGTTCCGGCGCCCACCGAGCCGGGCGCCCTGCCGCGGTCGGACTGGCCGTGCGTCTTGGGCCCGCCCCGGAAGTTGTGGCGCTTCATACCGCCGGCAAATCCCCGGCCCTTGGAAACGCCTTCCACGGCCACAATGTCGCCGGGTTGGAAAATGGTCACGTCAATTCTCTGGCCCACCTGGGAGTCACCCAGCTCGTCCATCCTCAGCTCACGCAGGTGGCGCATGGGAGCAATGCGTTTCAGGTGGCCTGCCTCGGGCACGTTCAGCTTGCGCGATTCCTCGTAGCCTATCTGCACAGCCTGGTAGCCGTTGCGCTGCCTGGTCTTCACCTGAGTCACCACGCAGGGGCCGGCCTCGAGCACACTGACGGCTTCAACAACCCCATCCTCCATGAAGAGGCGGGTCATTCCCTGCTTTCGTCCCAGTATGCCTTTCATTCGTCTCCCGTCGGCCGCTACGTCTTGATGGCGATGTCCACGCCCGCAGGCACGCTCAACCGCGTGAGGGCGTCGATGGTCTTGGGGCTTGGGTCAAGTATGTCGATGAGGCGCTTGTGAGATCGGAGCTCGAAATGCTCCCTCGAGTCCTTGTCTATGTGAGGCGAACGAATTACGCAGAACCGCTTGATGGACGTGGGCATTGGCACAGGCCCGGCCACGCCGGCGCCGGTGCGCTCCGCCGCCTCGACAATCTGGGCTGCAGACACGTCCAGCACCTTGTGGTCGAACGCCCTGAGCACTATGCGAATCTTCTGCTGTGGCACGTCTTCTCCCTTACGCCTTCACAAGCTCCTGCGCCACGCCCTGCGGCACTTCGTCGTAGTGACTGAACTCCATGGACTGGCTGGCCCTTCCCTGCGTGAGGGACCGGAGGGTGGTGATGTATCCGAATGTCTCAGCAAGAGGGACCAAGGCCCGCACAATCTGCACGTCCTCCTGACCCTCGATGCTGCGAATGCGAGAGCGGCGGCCACCCAGGTCGCTGAGCACCTCGCCCAGAAAGTCACCCGGCGTCACCACTTCGACCTCCATGACGGGCTCCAGGAGCACGGCGGAGGCCCGCCTCACTCCTTCCTTCACGGCTATGGAGCCGGCCATCTTGAATGCCAACTCGGAAGAGTCAACCGGGTGGAAGCTGCCGTCCACCAGCGACACCTTCACGTCCACTATGGGGTAGCCGGCCATCACGCCGGTATCCAGCGCCTCTCGCGCGCCCTTCTCCACAGCGGGAATGTACTCGCGGGGGATGGCCGCGCCCACAATGCGGTTCTCAAACTGGACGCCCTGGTTTCGCTCCAGCGGCTCGATCTCCAGCCACACGTGGCCGTACTGGCCGTGACCGCCGGTCTGGCGCACGAACCTTCCCTCCGCACGGGCCTGGCGGGTTATGGCCTCGCGGTACGAGACCTTCGGCCGCCCTATGTTGGCCGCCACCTGGAACTCCCGCCTCAGCCGCTCCACGAGCACCTCCAGGTGCAGCTCGCCCATGCCGGCCATGATGGTCTGTCCCGTCTCATTGTCCACGCTTGTGCGGAAGGTGGGGTCCTCCTCGGACAGCTTGATGAGCGAGTCGATCAGCTTGTCCTGGTCCATCCTGGATCTCGGCTCTATGGCCACGGACACCACCGGCTCCGGGAAGCGTATCGATTCAAGCACCACGGGCGACGCCTCTATACAGATGGTGTCGCCTGTAAAAGTGTTCTTCAATCCTACCGCGGCTGCGATATTGCCCGCCGATACCAACTCCGTCTCCTCCCTGCGGTTGGCATGCATGCTGAGCACACGGCCCAGACGCTCTCGCGTTCCCTTGGTGGAGTTGTACACGGAGGCGCCGGACTTGGCCCGGCCGGAGTAGACCCTCAGGTAGACCAGCCGCCCAACGTGAGGGTCCGTCATCACCTTGAAGGCAAGCGCCGAGAATGGCGCGTCCTCGTCGGGCTTCACGATGACCTCTACGTCGCTGTGGGGGCGCGTGCCGTTTACGGCCGAAACGTCCAGCGGCGACGGCAGGTAGTAGCAGATGGCGTCCATCATTGCCTGGATGCCCTTGTTGCGCAGGGCGCTGCCGCACAGCACGGGGACAAGGGAGTTGCTTATGGTGGCTCTCCGGAGCGCCGCCCTGATCTCCTCCGTGGTGATCGGCTCCTCCTCCAGGTACTTGTTCATGAGAATGTCGTCGGTCTCGGCCACCTTCTCCACCAGGCGGTCCCGGTAGTTGCGGACCTCCTCCTCCATCTCAAGCGGCACCGGCGACTCCTCCGGCACGTAGCCCCCGTTCTCCGGGAACATGTAGGCCGTCTCCTCCAGCAGGTCGACCACGCCCCTGAACGAGTCCTCTTCGCCAACGGGCAGCTGGATCGCCACGGGATTGGTCCTGAAGCGGTGTGCGATCATGTCCACGGTGCGTTGGAAGTCGGCGCCCACCCTGTCCATCTTGTTGATGAAGCAGATGCGGGGCACGCGGTAGCGGTCGGCCTGACGCCACACGGTCTCGGACTGCGGCTGAACGCCGGCAACCGCGTCGAAGACCACTACACCGCCGTCCAGGACACGCAGGCTTCGTTCCACCTCCGCGGTGAAGTCCACGTGGCCGGGCGTGTCGATGATGTTGATGCGGTGGTCACGCCACTCGCAGGTTGTGGCCGCCGCGGTGATGGTGATCCCTCGCTCGCGCTCTTGGGCCATCCAGTCCATGACGGTATTGCCCTGGTCCACGTCGCCCATCTTGTACGTGCGGCCAGAGAAGAAGAGCACCCTCTCCGTGACGGTGGTCTTCCCGGCGTCTATATGAGCAATAAATCCTATATTCCGTATTCGATCCACGGGAAATCTCTCCAACCGGGTGCAGCCGGACGAGCTATCGACCGGCCGGGTCTGGTATCACCACCGGTAGTGCACGAAGGCCCTGTTGGCTTCTGCCATGCGATGGGTTTCCTCTCTTCTTCTCACTGCTGCTCCCTGCCCCCGGGAAGCCTCCTGTAGCTCCAGGGCCAGCCTCTCCGCCATGGGACGACCCGTCCTGGCTCGGCTTGCCCTTAGGAGCCAACGCATGGCCAGCGACTGCTGCCGGGTGCTCCTGACCTCGATGGGTACCTGGTATGTAGCGCCACCAACGCGCCGGGGTTTCACCTCCAGCTGCGGTGTGGCGTTCCTTAGCGCCTGGTTGAAGGTCTCCAACGGGTCTCGGGAGCTCTCCTTCTGTACCAGGTCCAGTGCGTCGTAAACGATCCTTTGCGCCACGGACTTCTTGCCCCGCGTCATTACCCGGTTGATGAAACCCGCCAGGTACACGCTGTTGTACTTCGGGTCCGGGGCGATCTCCCGTTTGGTGGCGCGTCTGCGGCGGGACATGTGCTACCTTCCCGGCCTCTGCGACTGCTTGGTGCCGTACTTGCTCCGGCCTCGCTTGCGGTCCGCCACGCCGGTGCAGTCCAGCGCACCCCTGATGATGTGATACCGCACGCCGGGCAGATCCTTCACCCTGCCGCCGCGGATGAGCACCACTGAGTGCTCCTGTAGCGTATGACCCTCGCCCGGAATGTAGGCCGTGACCTCCATGCCGTTGGCAAGGCGCACGCGTCCAACTTTCCGCAGCGCGGAGTTGGGCTTCTTGGGCGTGACCGTGCGCACCTGCACGCAGACGCCCCGCTTCTGCGGAGAGCCGCCCGTGCGCGTCACACGGTTCTTCAACGAGTTGAAGCCATAGCGAAGCGCGGGGGCCTTGGTCTTCTTGACCACCTTGACCCTTGGCTTTCTGACCAGTTGGTTCACCGTTGGCATGCCTGTACGCTCCTGATACTAGAACACATACGCTCCGGGACTCGCCCTGAGCGCCAAATAGTGACTTTATCGCCGCTCAGGGGATTTGTCAACCTCTGCGGCTGGGCTATGTGGGAAGAAGTGAGGGAAGTGCGGAAATCCCCAAGCGGACGTTTTCGTGTGTCCCTAGGCGGATTCCTTAGTTGGTACCGCTCGATTCGTTGATGGTGGCACCCATTCTAGTCGTTCAATGTCGGACTAACGTATATTGCTAGTCAGGCAAACACCGGATAGGGAATACCCCATTGCTTAAGGACGGATGCTATGAAATCCATTATCCGGCATATACGGGCGATTACCTCCTCGAAAGCATCCGCCGTGAGGCTAAGCGCCAGTACAGTACCTTCCCTTGGCTCACCCACTACTTTGCTGAGCACCGCGTCCCGAGACGGTGACGATCGCGGTGCCCAAGTTACTGCGCCCGGTCCCATTATCTGACTGAATAAGGACACATACCCATGAGACAGGCCATCACGGTCTAGGAACACTCTGTCAAGGTCGTCTTTTAGGCTCTGCGTTAATTGCGAGCCGAAACAATTTAAGAACTTTCTGCGCAGAGGCTCCGAAGAGAGGTCTTCTAGTTTCTGTGTTGCGGCAGCGCGCAAAGCTCCTGGCAAGTGGCGTCCGTGATCTAGGTCTTTCAGTTTCCTTAGCTCCGCATCCTCGTTTAGGCAGACTAGAGCAACCATCTGGCTCTGTAGCCAGAGTGTAGCAGTCACAAGCTTGCCATACCGAGCGAATCCCTCCTTTTCATTGAGAACATACAGGAGGAAGTGAGGTGGCATACCGTCTGCCATGGGAGCGGCATCGAAGACAGTTTTCCAACTATAAGTTGGGGCGGCTTGCGATGTGCTGGTGTCCGTTTGGACTGTAGTGGGGGTCTGCGAGACCTTCTTGCGGCGCCGTTCTGCTCTGTTCACCACTAATTCTCTTCCTGTCACAATGAAGCCAATGCAAACCCCGCCTCACCCATCCAGCGGGCATGACGGATGTGTTTCGCCTGCCTACCCCAGCCGCTTGCGCCCCCCGTGGTCGGGGTGGGCGGATTTGAACCGCCGACCTCCTGGTCCCAAACCAGGCGCGCTGCCGCTGCGCTACACCCCGTGGCTCCATCATAGGTTAGCCCCCTCAGGCGGTCAAGCTGGCGCACTCGTGGTATACTGCGAGCGCTGAGCGCGCACGCGGCGCAGGCGTCGAGTACGCGCCCGGCAACCGCGAAGGCTGTCTCGCGGCCATCCTGAGAACAAGGAGGAAGGAGACAGGTACATGGGGAATCATTGGTGGTATCGCCTGGCGATAGCTCCGCTCGCCGGGCTGGGAGGATGGTGGCTGGGGACACTTGCGGGGAGCCTGACAAACAGCGAGTGGCCGGCACTCTGGAGCGCCATCGGCGTGGCGACCGGGGCATTCATCGGTATATTAGTTGCTCCTTATCTGGTACCCGTGGCCCTGCTGCCCTTCGCCCCGCTCGGCAGGTCCGTTTCGAGCATCCCGTTCACCACGCTGGTATCCGGCACGGCCGGCCTCGTGGTGGGCCTCACCATCGCGGCACTCCTCTCGGTGCCCATCTCGCGGCTGCCCGAATGGCCTGGCGTGGCCGTTCCCGCGGCGCTAACGGCCGCCCTGGGTCTTGCGGGCCTGGCAGTAGGAGTGGCCCGGGAGCGGGAAGTCTCCCAGCTGCTGCCCGAGCGAACACGCCGGGCCGAGGCCTCCGGCAGAGGCGCGTCCAACGGGCGCGTCCTTATGGACACCAGCGCCATCATCGACGGAAGGATCGCCGACATCAGCAAGACCGGCTTTGTGCACGGCACGATGGTCATTCCCAGGTTCATCCTGGACGAGCTCAGGCACGTCGCCGACTCCAGCGATTCGCTCAAGCGAGCCCGCGGACGGCGCGGCCTGGAGATGCTCAACAAGCTGCGCAAGGAGGCCGAGGTCCCCATCCAGATCATGGACGTGGACTTTCACGACGCCTCAGAGGTGGACGGCAAGCTGGTCAGGCTGGCCAGGAACCTCAACGCGCAGATCATGACCACGGACTTCAACCTCAACCGCGTCGCAGAGCTGCAGGGCGTCCGCGTCCTCAACGTCAACGAGCTGGCCAACGCCCTCAAGCCCGTGGTGCTTCCCGGCGAGGAGATGATGGTGCGCATAATCCAGGAGGGCAAGGAGTCCGGTCAGGGCGTGGGCTTCCTCGACGACGGCACGATGGTGGTGGTGGAAGGGGGGAGGAAGCACTTGAACACCCATCTGGACGTGTCCATAACCCGCGTCCTCCAGACCGCCGCAGGTCGCATCATCTTCGCACAGCCACAGGCGGGTTAGCCGTGGCTCCGGGCCGCGCCGTGCCGTCCGCGGGCACAGCTGACGCCGCCCGCGCAGGCGTGGTCATCGTGGCCGCAGGCAGCGGCCGCCGCATGGCCGGCGACGACGGCCTGCCGGTCGACAAGGTGTTCCTGCCGCTGCTGGGACTGCCCCTGCTCGCGCACACGGTCTCAGCGTTCCAGGAGTGCCCCGCGGTGGCCCAAATCGTCCTGGTCCTGGGCGAGCACAACCTTGAGAAGGGGCGCGACCTGGTCGAGCGGCAGGAGTGGAGTAAGCTGACGCACATCTGCCTGGGAGGCGAGAGGCGGCAGGACTCGGTCAAGGCGGGCCTGGAGCGGCTCTCCGGCTGCGACTGGGTCATGGTCCACGACGGCGCGAGGCCATGCATAACCGCTCAGCTCGCGGAGGCCGGCCTGGCCCGCGCACGGGAGACGGGCGCCGCCGTTCCCGTCATCCCCCTCAGCGATACCATCAAGAGGCTGGACATGCAGGGCTCCATTGTTGAGACGCCTCCCAGACAGGAATTGTGGGCCGTGCAGACCCCGCAGGTCTTTCGCCGCGATCTGCTCCGTCGCGCCTACGAGTCCAGCCTGGAAGGCGCCACGGACGACGCCTCGCTGGTGGAGCGGATGGGACACGCCGTGGGCACATTCCCCGGCTCGCCGGAGAACATCAAGGTGACCACGCAGTTTGATCTGCTGCTGGCGGAGGCCATCCTGTCGGTCCGGGCCAGGGCCGCAGCTCATGCCTCGCGAAGCGCGGCACGGGGCAGCTCTTGAGCGTTCGCACGGGCATAGGGCTGGACGCGCACAGGCTGGAGCCCGGCGTGCCGCTGTGGCTCGGCGGCGTTCGCATCGAATTCGAGGCAGGCCTGGCGGGCCACAGCGACGGCGACGCGCTGATCCACGCCGTCGTGGACGCCATACTGGGCGCCGCCGCCCTGGGCGACATCGGCGCGCACTTCCCGTCCAGCGACCAGCGATTCCGCGGCGCTTCCAGCGTCACGTTCCTGGAGCACGCCGCGCGGTTGCTGGCGGAACAAGGGTGGCGTGTGACAAACCTCGATGCTACAATAATCGCCGAACGCCCCAGACTGGCACCCTACTCCAGGAGCATGCGTGAGACCATCGCCGGCTGCCTGGGACTGACACCGGAGCAGGTGAGCGTGAAGAGCACAACCACGGACGGCATGGGATTCTTAGGCCGCGGCGATGGTATCGCCGCCCTGGCCGTCGCCACCATCGAGGATAACGTATGAGACTCTACGACACGCTGTCCGGCCAGAAGCGGGACTTCACCCCTCGCTCGGACGAAGTCACAATGTACGTCTGCGGCCCCAACCTGTACGGCCCCTGCCACATCGGCCATGCCCTCTCCTACCTCTTCTTCGACGTGCTGCGCCGCTACCTGGAGTACAGAGGTCATGTGGTGCGACAGGTCCAGAACTTCACGGACATTGAGGACCGCATAATCCAGGTGGCGCAGGACGATGGCACCACGATTGGCGACCTTGCCGAGCACTACATCGCCCGGTTCCTGGAGGAGATGGAGGCACTGGGCGTACAGCCCGCCCACGAGTACCCGCGGGCAACCGATTACATTGACCGGATGACCGAGATCATCATCGACCTCATTAACAGGGGCCACGCCTACGAGGTTGAGGGCGACGTCTACTTCAGGGTGCGCAGCTTCGAGAGCTATGGCCGCCTCTCCCGGCGCCCTATGGAGGAGATGAGAGCCGGTTCGCGAATAGAGATCGACCCGCGCAAGGAAGACCCCATGGACTTCGCTCTGTGGAAGTCCTCCAAGGATGGCGAGCCGTCGTGGCCCACGGTTTGGGGGCCCGGACGCCCCGGCTGGCACATCGAGTGCACCGCCATGTCGCTCAGCCTCCTCGGCGACCAGATAGACATCCACGGCGGCGGGCAGGACGTCATCTTCCCCCACCACGAGAACGAAATCGCACAGTCCGAGACCTACACAGGCCTCTCGCCCTTCGTCCGGTTCTGGGTACACAACGGCCTGCTCCGCCTCACGGAGGACGACACCGAAAAGATGTCGCGCCACGTCGGCAACTTCATAAGCTGCCGCGACGCCCTCGCCCAGCACAACCCGGACACGCTCCGCCTCTACTTCTTCTCGTCCCACTACCGCAGCCCGCTAACCTTCTCCGATGAGGGCGTGGCAGCAGCGGACAGGGCTCTAGAGCGGCTTCGCAACGCCCTTCGACCCGCGCCCGAAGGCGGCGCAGGTGGCTCCGTGGACGTGGACGCATTCCGCGACCGCTTTACCTCCGCCATGGACGACGACCTCAACACGCCCCAGGCTCTCGCCGCCATGTTCGACCTGGCCCGCGAGATCAACCGCCACAGGGAGGCGGGCGGCTCCGTGAGCAGCGCCCAGGCCGCCCTCCGCGAGCTGGCCTCCGTGCTCGGCGTGTCCATGCAGGAACCGGCAGGCGAGGAGCGCAACGACGCCCACCCGTTCATCGACCTGCTGGTGCAGACCCGCGAGCGGCTGCGTGCGGAACGCAACTTCCAGCTGGGCGACTCCATACGCACCCAACTGGATGAGCTGGGAGTGTCCCTAGAGGACACGCCGGATGGCACAAAGTGGCGATTCAAGAGCCACCGTTAGCCCGCTCTCACACGGCCGGTCAGTCATGAGCGTTCCTCATCAAGACGCCGCGCCCGCCCGTCCGTCGATGGTTGAGGCCATCGGCGGAATCGTTGGGCCTGAGAACGTGCTCCTGGACGAACGCTCGCTGGGGTACTACTCCACGGACGCTCTCGGCCGGTGGCGAGGCGGCGCTCCGGACCCGGAGACGCCGCGAGTCTTCGCAGTAGCGCGGCCAGACTCTACTGCACAGGTAGCGGAGCTTGTGAAGCTGGCCAACCAAGAGGGATTTCCCCTGGTGCCCTTCGGAGGCGGCACGGGAGTCGCCGGCGCCATCACGCCCCTGCATGGCGGCGTTGCCGTTGACATGTGCCGCATGAACCGCATCCTGAACGTGGACATTCAAGGCAGGACGGCCACCGCGGAGGCGGGCGTGGTGCTGGGCGACCTGAACGCCGCGCTGGCCCGCGACGGACTCTTTGTAGGGCACGATCCGTACTCGGTGCCGATTGCCACAATCGGCGGCGCCATCTCCACCAACGGCGTCGGCTATCGCGCCGCAAGATACGGCTCGATGGGCGAGCAGGTGCTCGGACTGGAGGTGGTACTGCCAACCGGCGACACCATACGCACTCGTGCCGTGCCCAAGACCTCGGCAGGACCGGCCCTCCGTCACCTGTTCATCGGCGCGGAGGGGGTCTTCGGCCTCATTACGGAAGCCACCCTCAGGGTGTTCCGCGAGCCGGAGGCGCGCGAGTTCCGTGCCTACGATTTTCCGACGTTCGAGGACGGGTACAACGCCATGCTGGAGATGTTCGCAATAGGCCTCCGGCCGGCGCTGGTGGACCTGACCGAGGAGCCGGACGACTCGCGGGCCGGCGCGCCCGGCCGCGCTACACCGTTCAAGGTCTGGCTCTACATGGTGTTCGAGGGGTACGCCGAGGAGGTGGAGGCGCAGTGCACCCGCGCCGCTCGCATATGCAGCGCCTGCCGCGGCAGCGACATAGGCCCGGAGCCCTCGCTCGAATACTGGGCCAGGCGTCACGATTCTGCCTACCGCTATAAGGAACGATTCCTGGACGCGCCCCTGCAGGTGCGCCCCGAAAGCAGGGGGTGGCCCCGCACCAGCGCCTACCCGCACGTCGCCATTCCCGCCTCGTGCGTGCCCGAGTATAGACGCCGCTGCCAGCAGATCGCTGAGCGCGCCGGCCTGCAGGTACGCGAGTACGCGCTGTGGACTCAGCCTGAGCTGTTCTCCGTGGTGCTGGTGGACGTTGGGCTGGAGGAGAACGGAGTTGGCGGCGGACTCAACGAGGCCGTCGACGAGGTGCTGTCCCTGGCGCAGGACATGGGCGGCTCGATGGAGTACGTGCACGGCGTCGGCACGAGGCTGAGCCACCTCATGGGCCGCGAGCTCGGCGACGCAATGCACACGCTCCGGGAACTCAAGCGCGCCCTGGACCCGTGTGGCATAATGAACCCAGGAAGACTGGGGCTGTAGGAGGCACACATGGGTTCACTGGTTCAGAAGCTTGCGACCTTCCTGATAATCAGCGGCGCACTGGTACTTGTGGGGTTTAGCGCCTACAACTTCTTCCCGGCCCTGATCAGGGCGGATGACGTACCGCTGATCATCAGGTTGGCTGTTACCGCCATCGCAATCGGCTTTGCGATACTCATGCTCTACGTGGTCGTTGACAGGGTTCGCACGAGCAGGACCGAGAGGTTCGAGGAGGTTGACTGATGATTCTGGTGACCAGCGACGAGATCAAGGGCGAGAGCATCGAACGGGTGCTGGGTCTGGTGAGAGGGAACACCGTCCGGGCAAGACACATTGGGCGTGACATCATCGCCGCTCTGCGCAACATCGTGGGCGGCGAAATCTCGGAGTATAGCCGGCTGCTCTCCGAGTCCCGACAGGTGGCGGTGGGCAGGATGACGCAAGAGGCGGAGGCCATGGGCGCCAATGCCATTGTGGGCGTGAGGTTCATGACTTCGGCCATCATGGGCGGCGCTTCCGAGATACTGGTCTATGGCACGGCCGTCGTGCTGGCAGATGCGTCCGCACCGGCGGACTGACTGCGCTCCTCCCATGGCCCGCTCATGGTGAGCCTGTCGAACCAAATGAGCGGGGACGCGCTGCGCATCCGCCGCCCGCTCACGCCCTTCGACAAGCTCAGTGTGAGCGGGCCGAAAGGCAGCTACTGCTTCACTACGACCGGCTCCCCCACTCCCGCGCCCAGCGCCTGGGCCGCGCTTCCGTTCCGCGCCGCGATCTCCAGGCAGCCCGCGCTGCCAATGATCGCCAGAAGCTCGCCGCCCTCCGCGTAGGAGCGGCTGACCCCACGGATTCGGCTGCCGCCAACCACCACCTCCACGTCTCGCCCGTCAATGGCCGCGGCGTCGATCGTCGTCACCAGGTTGCCGAACCTGTCAACGTGCACAACGTGCCCTGCGATCTCATCGCCGCGCCGGCACGGGTGCGGGACGCTGAGGCACGTCAACGACCCTATGGGTTCGCCCACATCCTGCGGCGGCAGACCGAGCGACAGGTGCGCCGCCACTGGCGCGAACACGTCCCGCCCGTGGAACGTGTCGCTAACCGGCTTGCGCCACAGCGCCTCGTTGGAGAGCCGGTAGGCGGCGCACCGGCAGGTACGGGCATCGCCGCGGTCTGCAGGAATTCGGCGCCGGCTATGGCCTCCTCGTACTCCGGCGCCTCCCTCAGCGCGTAGGTGAGCAGGCCGTTGTCCGGCGCCAGGAAGCGGCCGTCCGGCGTGACCATGAGTATCGCGCGGCGGTCCGTGCCCACGCCCGGGTCCACCACTCCTACGTGCACCGTATCCGCGGCGAATATCCTGAGCGCACGGCCAAGCGCCACCGCCCCCTCCGCCACGGCTTGCGGCGCCACCTCGTGCGTGACGTCGACAATTGTGGCTCGCGGGTTCAGCCGGAGGATGACCGACTTCATCTCCGCGACGTAGGAGTCGCGCGTTCCCAAGTCGGTGAGGAGGGTGATCACGGGGAGGCCTCTCGAGCGGCCGCCGGCGCTCAGAAAATGAACGGGGGCCGCACGGCGCTGAGAATCGCCAGCAGCGTGAACACGACGGCCAGCGTAATGGTGAGCTGGAACAGCGTCTTCTCAACGCCGCGGCGCGTACGGAACGATGCCTGCGCCGTGCCGAAGAATCCCGAGCCCTGACCCCTGACCTGGATCAGGATGATGCCCACCAGCAGGATGGAAACCAGTATAGTTGCGATTTGGAAGAATGCGTCCACTATGCCTCAGCTCCGGCCTTAAGGTTCTCCTCCAGGAGTCTGGTCACAGATGCGGGGTTGGCCCTGCCCCGCGTCTCCTTCATCACCTGGCCCAGGAGGAACTTGATCGCGGTCTCCTTGCCTCCAAGGTAGTCTTCCACAGCCTGCGAGTTGCTGCGAATCACCAGGTCCACGGCCTCTATCAGCTGTGCGTCGTCGTTCAGCTGCGTAAGTCCCTGCTCCTCGGCGATGTCCATCGCGGCGCGTCCCGACCTGAACATCTCCTCGAACACTGCCTTGGCCGCCGGGCCGCTGATCACGCCCGAGTCTATCAGGTCTGTGAAGTTGCGCAAGGCGTGCGGGCCGATCCTGGACTCCTCCAGCTCGAGGCCGGAGGCGTTGAGCAGGCCGGCCATGTCGCCCATTATCCAGTTGGCGATCGCCTTGGCCTTGGCGGGCAGGGAGTCCGGCTTCGAGTCGCCCGCGCGCAGGCTCTCCTCGAAGTAGTCCGCCGTGTTCTTTGCGGCGGTAAGCAGGCCCGCATCGTAGGCGGACAGGCCGTACTCGCTCACGAACCGGTCGCGGCGGGCGCCCGGCAGTTCCGGCAGGCGCTCGCTAATGTCCTCCACCCACTCCCGGCTGACCGAAAGGGGCGGCAGGTCCGGCTCTGGGAAGTAGCGGTAGTCGTGGGCAAACTCCTTGGTGCGCTGCGACATGGTCACGCCACGCTCCTCCACCCAGCCGCGGGTCTCCTGCACCACGCGACCGCCCTCTTCAACCACTCTCGTCTGCCGCTCCACCTCGTATTCGAGGGCGCGAAAGACTGCGCGAAGGCTGTTCATGTTCTTGATCTCGGTGCGGGTGAACAGCTCAGTGCTGCCCGCGGGGCGAATGCTCACGTTGGCGTCGCACCGGAAGCTGCCGTCCTCCATGTTGCCCGTGCACACGCCCAGGTACTGGAGGATGGCGCGCAGGTTCATGAGGTACTGCCGCGCCTCCTCCGGCGAGTGCATGTCCGGCTCGCTGACGGTTTCCATGAGCGGTATGCCCGAGCGATTCACGTCGACGAGACTGTAGCTTTCGCCGCTGGCGTCCTGCCGGTGCTGCAGCTTGGCCACGTCCTCCTCCAAGTGTACCCGGTCGATCCCGATGCGCTTCCGTTCCCCGTCCACGTCTATGGTCAGCCAGCCGCCGGAGGCGATGGGCTCGTCGTACTGGGAGATCTGGTAGCCCTTCATCAGGTCCGGGTACGGATAGTTCTTGCGATGAAACTGGGTTGTCCCGGCGATGGAAGCGTTGAGCGCGAGGCCGGTCATGATGACGCACTCCACCGCGCGACGGTTGATGACGGGGAGCACGCCGGGCAGCGCCAGGCAGACCGGGCAGACCACGGTGTTGGGCGCGCCCTGCACGTACTCTGCAGGGCAGGCGCAGAACATCTTGCTCCGGGTGAGGAGCTGTGCGTGCACCTCCAGACCAATAACCGTCTCGTACTTTGTTCCGTTGACCATGTCCGTTCGAGGCCCTTCGCTAGCGGGTAGGCGCTAGTATAGCAAGCCTCAATTCGGCAGGCAAGGAAGCGTGCCCGTTGCGGCAAGCGGGAAAAGGAGCGGCCGCGCAGGTCTCCGCCGCGCAGCTAGCCTACGCTCATCCTATCCTGCCTGCTGGCGGCAACGGACTGCGTCAGGCGGTCTATGATGATGGCCAGGAACACGATTGCCAGGCCGGCGATTGCCCCGTTGCCCGACTGGTTCTTCTGCAGCGCCCGCAGCACGTCGTCCCCAAGTCCGCCCGCGGCCACCATGCTGGCGATTGTGACCATTGCCAGGGCCATCATGGTGGTCTGGTTGATGCCGGCCATAATCGTAGGCAGCGCCATGGGTATTTGCACGGTGGTCAGTAGCTGCCACGGTGACGCGCCGAATGAGCGGGAAGCCTCCACGGTCTCGGCGGCCACCTGGCGTATTCCCAGGTTCGTGAGCCTTATCACGGGCGGGACCGCGTATATGATGGTGGCGAAGATTCCTGCCGGCTTGCCCAGCCCGAAGAACAGGATTCCGGGCAGCAGGTAGACGAAGCTGGGCATGGTCTGCATCCCGTCCAAGATGGGGCGCAGGAGGTAGTCCGCAGTACGGTTGCGCGCGGCCAGGATGCCGAGCGGCAGCCCGATTGCTACCGCAACGATCACCGCAACCGCCATCAGCGCCACAGTGTCCATCATGTTCTCCCAGAGCCCCATGAACCCGACGAAGAGCAGGGCCAGCGCCGTGAAGGCCGTGAGGCCCCAACGGCCCACGGCAAAGGAAACTAGGGCCAGGCCGGCCACGACGGCGGGCCAGGGCGTCCACTTCAGGACCGCTTCGATGTTTATCAACGCGTACGTAACCCCTGTGCTCAGTCCGTCGAACAGCCAGGCGCCCTTCAGCGTAATCCAGTCCACGGAGTCATCGATGGCGCCCGCGGTGACGTCCTTGAGCGACCTGTCGAGGACTACGTCCCCGATGGTCCTGCTGGACACGGTGGTTGGAAAGTCCATCTCAGAGCCCCAGACCAGGAGACTGGCCGCGAGTATTGCCACCACCGCCGCCAGCCCTATCCCCCAGCTGTAGACCAGCGAGCGAATGCGCCACCCCGATTGCGCCGTCTGTGTCTCGACACCGCGGGACTCAACACTCTGTTCTTGTGCCATGTCAGAACTCCTAACCGTTTTCGGAAATGCTCGCCAGCAATACGCTCCTGGGAACCTCCCCAAGGAGGCTCCCGTTCTCGCCCACGACCGCGATCGGATACTCGGACTGGGCAGACTTCGGTACAATGTCCTCGATATGGTCTTCCGGGTCGGTTGTAACCGGCTCGACGACCTGTGCGCCCTCCAACGACTCCCTTCGCTCCGACACCATTTCGTTTGCCAGCTGTCGGGTGAGTATCCCCCGCAGCGTAAAGTCCCGTGCTATCAGGAACACCGAATCGATGCCGTGATTCAGCATGGCGTGCAGTGCGACGCGCGGGTTCTGCCTCTCGTACGCCACCACGTCAGGCTCTCGCATGATCGCCTTGGCCCTGATGATCTTTGCCCTGGACACGTCACGCACAAACTCGATAACGTAGTCGTCGGTCGGCCGCATCACGATATCCTCGGGCGAACCCTCTTGAATGATCTCCCCGTCCCGCATTATCGCGATGCGGTCGCCCAGCTTGAGAGCTTCGTTGAGGTCGTGAGTGATGAACACAATCGTCTTCTTAAGGTTCGACTGCAGGGTGATAAGCTGGTCCTGCATCTCCCTTCGTATCAGGGGATCGAGACCGCTGAAGGGCTCGTCCATGAGGATTACCTCGGAGTTCATCACCAGGGCCCTCGCCAACCCGACGCGCTGCTGCATCCCGCCGCTCATCTCACGCGGAAAGTAGTTCTCCCAGCCCCCCAGCCCCACAACCTCAATGGCCTCCTCAGCCGACTTGTACCTTGCCTCCTTGTCAACGCCCCGGATCTTCAGGCCGTACGCCACGTTGTCCACGACGTTCCTGTGGGGAAGCAGGGAGTAGTGCTGGAATACCATGGCGACCTTGGTCCGGCGGAACTGCATAAGCTCCTTGGGCGAGAACTTGCGGATGTCTTCGCCGTCAAAGCGGATCTGCCCGCTCGTAGCCTCAATGAGCCGGATGAGGCAGCGCACAAGCGTAGACTTGCCGCTGCCGGACAGGCCCATCACGACGAATATGTTACCGGCAAGAACCCGGAACGAGACGTCTCTCAGGGCCACCACCAAGCCCAGCGCCTCCTGAATCTCGGCGCGGCTCGTCGACTCATACTCCGACTGGAAGACCCTGCCCGGCCTGTCGCCAAACACCTTCCACAGGGCTTCGACCTCAATCAGTGCCCTCTCCGAGCTCATGTCTGCCATCCTCTCCCACCCGGCCGAGTCGCGCATTACCCTATAGTTGTACCACAAGTCACCTTTCTTAATGTACGAGTCCGCCTATCCAGGAACAGTCCGTCCCTCACTAATTCACGGTCGGGCATTTTTCACTTCCAGGCGACCCACTGAGCATCACATTCCGTTTGAACAGCACACTGCCGGATAAGGATTTCGACTAGAATCGAGTCCACATCGGTGGTAACATGGGCACACCAGTTGCCCTGGACGCGGCACGAATGTTGAACGAGTGGAGGTGAGCAGCAATGAGAACCAAAACAAGGGTGTTTGCACTGATGGCGGCGTTGCTGGTCGGACTGGCCACGCTGGCATGTGCAGAAGAAAAGGATCCCATCATCTTCAGTGATCTCAACTGGACCAGCGCCCAGTTTCAGAACAGGATCGCGCAGTACATCGTGGAGGAGGGCTACGGCTATACAACGGAGGTCGTATTTGGTGCCACGCTTCCCTTACTCCAAGGCCTTCGCAACGGCGACACCCATGTGACAATGGAGATCTGGCTCCCCAACCAGGAAGAAGCATGGACGGAGGCAGTGGACAACGGTGAGGTGGTTCCCATAGGGGAGAGCCTGGGGGAAGACTGGCAGTCTGCCTTCGTCATCCCGGCCTATCTCCAGGAGCAGTACCCCGACTTGGACAGCATCGAGGACCTCAAGGAGGACCGGTTCAAGGAGCTGTTCGCAACTGCGGAGACGGGCGGCAAGGCGCGCCTAGTGTCCTGCATCATCGGCTGGGCGTGCGAGGAGGTCAACGCCCAGCAGATCGAATCGTACGGGCTGTCCGACCACGTGCACGTTCTGAACCCCGGGGACGGCGCGGCGGCCAACGCCGACCTGTACGGCGCTTATGAGAAGCGGGAGCCCTGGCTTGGCTACCAGTGGGGCTCCAACGATCCCACCGTAGAGCTTGGCCTAGTCCGGCTGGAAGAGCCTCCGTACAGCGAGGAATGCTGGGCCACAACCAAAGCCTGCGGCTACGGCCCCGCCAACATAATTGTAGCGGTGCGTCAGGATCTCATAGATAGAGCCCCTGAAGTAGTCGACATGCTGCGGGCTTGGGACATGAACATCGAGCGCTACCTGGAAGTTGGGGTATGGCGATTTGAAAACGAAGACGCCAGCATCAACGACACCGCCCTCTGGTGGCTGAAGCAGAACCCCGGCATCTGGAGCACCTGGGTCACCAGCGACGCGGACGCCGCCATCAGCGAGGCACTGGCGGAGAACAGAATTCCGGACGGCTGGCCGGAGGGCTAGGACCAGCCCGCTCGCGGCAACCGAGCCACAGCTCAGGTGAGCGCGACTAACGGTGCGGTTGGAACTGGGCGCAGTGTGCGCCCAGTTCCGGCCCCACAGTTCCCGGTTGCCCGGCCCTTTCCAAGCAGGATCAGGCCCTGCCCAGCCGGACGAGCAGCGGATCGGGAACGCCCGCTTCCGCGAACCCCTTCGCGCGCAGGATACAGCTGTCGCACGCGCCACAGGGTACGTCGCCTCCCCTGTAGCAGCTCCAGGTGTGCTCCAGCGGCGCTCCGAGCCGGTTTGCGAGCGCGACTATCTCGGCCTTCGTCATGTCGATGATAGGCGTCTCAACACTCATGGGCACCCCGTACTCAGTCCAGAGCTTGCTGCCCAGATCCAGCGTCCGCGCCATGCTCTCGTAGAACTCGGGCCGGCAGTCCGGGTAGCCGCTGTAGTCGAGCACGTTCGGCGCCATGTACACGAAGGTTGCCACGTCCACCGCTCCGATCTCCTCAACCTCAATGGCGTGCAGGACGCGGCTCTCAATGTAGGCGGCGGCAAGCGACAGGAAGATCGTGTTGCGCATCGGCACGTAGGTTATCGGAACGCCGTGGCCAATGTCCTCGCCGCGCCGATCCGAGGGCACCTGGAACCGCTCCGGGCTGGTGAGTGCCGAGTACCAGGCGACCTCGGAGAGGAAGGAGATGTCCAGCAGCCTGTGCTCGATGCCCAGGATGCCGGCAATGTTCGCCGCGCTCTCGACCTCCCTGGCGTGTGTCTGACCATAGTTGAACGTGACCGCCGTCAGGTGATCGACGCGGCCCTTTGCGTAGGCCGCGACCGTTGTGGAGTCGAGTCCACCGGAGAGGAGAGTGATCCCGTAGCTGGGCATGTGCGCATTCTAGCAGATGGCGCTGCTGTGCATACCGGACGGCGCAAACGCGTCCCGTGTCTCGGCGTCAGGAAAACGACGCGCAGGTGTCTCCCACCACCCGGAGCACGGACTCCTGCTGGAATGCGCGTATGTACTCGTCCGCGATCTCGGCGATGAGGCGCGGCGCGTCATCCCCGGGCGGCGCGAGAACCAACAACACCTTGGAGCGTTCCGACTGAATCGCCCCACTCGATCCGCGCCACTGACCGCGCGCATCCAGCACGGTGAGGCCGTCCGGGAAGCGCGGCGTAACCGTATCGGAGAGGAAGGCCTCCCACGCGGCGTCATCCACGACCTCGCCGGAGTCGCCACCGCGGCCCATGAACAGCCGGTACTCTACGTAGTGCTCTGTCCCGTCCGGACAAGCAGGCGCGTCCGAGCCGGAACAGGAAGCTGCCACGGCCGCCAAGGCCACGCAACCCAGTATCACCTTCCACATGAATGCGCCTCCATTCGCCTCTCACCCGCGGCGCAGGATTCCCGGAACGCAGGCGCCCGCGCGTTCTGCGATGATACTATCCGCCAAGATCCGGGTCTAGCGGAACGGAGCCGGCGATTGGCCGAGCCTTCTCTTTCGAGCTCAGCGAGCCGGCCGGGCAACTGGCGCGCTTGGAAGCTGCGAGGCCCATCCCCGCAAACAGTGCGAAAGTGGGCACGCCGCGAGTAAAGTTCGCGCCTTCCCCGCCTGTCCATAGCGGGGAGGGTTGAACTGTGATAATCTGAACTTAGACCTCATTGTTGCGCACCGACCGTCTATTCTATACCACGCAGACCATGGAACGTCCCGTTTTCGCTTCCCGCGACACATTGCCCTTTCCCGTTTCGCCGAACGCCGGTACTCGCGCCGCCACCAGAGCGCTGAAGGAGGAACGCATCTCAGCCGCCTACCCTGCGTGTGAAGACGAGCGCCACGGACTTAGCGAGGCGTTGACCAACATGAAGCGCCCCTCAGCCCGGTTCCGCTTTCACTCAAGCGTCTTCGGATTCGAGCCTGCAGACGAACTGGAGTCAAGACACATAGATAGTCTCAGCGGACAACAAGGGTTGATGGCCCCGCACGAGTGAGGACTCCGGCCCGATCCCTGCCACGCCGCCAAATTGCGGGAGTACGCCCCAATCTCACGACCGACGTGACGCCGATGGCCGGCGCAACCTGCCGGATTCCAACCTCCCGGCTGAGCAACTGACAACTCTACCCGGAGAGGCGTACTCTGCCTAGCCTCGCTTCCACCGCCGGCGCCCGTAGGTGCCTCGCCCCAAGTCGCTTGACATGATCGATAGCGCATTCTTCAGCCTTTCAGCGGCCACCGTCGGGGGTGAGCCCCACCTCCTGCGCGACTTCGCGGTCATCACGGCGTGCGGAGGAGCGGCCATGTTGCTGCTCCGCATGTTGAAGATGCCCCCCATCCTCGGCTATCTGGGCGCGGGCGTGCTCATCGGCCCGTCGGTTCTGGGGGCTGTGCAGAACGAGGAGACTATAGGGCTGCTTGCTGAGCTTGGCCTTGTGCTGCTCCTCTTCGGCATTGGCCTGGAGTGCGGCTGGCGGCGCATCCGCGAGGTCGGAGCAAGGGTCGTGCTAATAGCCTCCGTGGAGATGGCGGTCATGTTCACCCTGGGATTCCAGATAGGGCAGCTCATGGGGTGGACCGACATAGAGGCAGTGTTCCTGGGGTCAGCCATGAGCATCAGCAGCTCCGCTATTCTGATGACCATGCTGCGGGAGTCGGGACAGCTGCTGGAGACTCGAGGACGGCTGATAGTCGGGATCCTGGTGGTGGAGGACTTCGCGGCCGTTGTCCTGCTCTCGGTCCTTGCGGGAATAGCCAGCACGGGGCAGGCCGACATTGCAGGCATAGGGCCGGTGGTGGTGAAGCTGGCAGCCTTCGCAGTCCTTGCCCTTGTCCTGGGCGCCGCCTTTGCCAACAAACTTGTGAACTTCGTGGACCGCTTCCAGTCGGAGGAGACCCTGCTGATAGCGGGGCTGACCCTGTGCTTTGGGCTTGCGCTGGCAGCCGAGCAGGTGGGGCTTTCAGGCGCGGCCGGCGCGTTCCTCATCGGCGCCGTCCTTGGCGACTCCCAGCACGCGGAGCAAATCGGCCGTGCCATGGGCCCGGTACGTACGCTGTTCGCCTCGCTCTTCTTCGTCTCCACGGGCATGCTGATAGACCTCTCGCTGGCGGACGACTTCATCATCCCGATCCTTCTGGTATCCGCAGTTTTCGTGGTTGGGAAGGTGGTCGCGGACACGCTGGGGACGTTCATATCCGGGGAGAGCGAGCGGGTATCGCTCAGCGTGGGGCTTGGCATGCCTCAGATGGGCGAGTTCTCGCTTGCGATGGTCAAGACCGGGGCCGGTTTCGGCGCGGTGGGGAGCTTCATGTTTCCAGTGGTCGCCGGGGCCACGGCCATTACGGCGCTGGCCTATCCCATCCTCTTCCGTGCCACAGACTCCGTCGCCAACTTGCTGCAGCGGTGGTCGCCGCGGTTCCTGAGGCAATACGCCAAGGAACTGGTCCTTCTGCTTGCCACGCATCGCGGCGCCTTCCGGTTCAGCGGTCCCAGGGCCAGGGTGATCCAGCGGAGCACCAGGCTCATCATGCTGGACCTGGGCATTGTGGGGATATTCCTGGCGCTTGGCACAGGGCTCCTGAATCTGACCGGCCAGCTGTCCTCCATGGTCCGACTGAGCGAGAGCATGCTGGGACTCCTGATAGGAGGCGCCGTGCTGGCCTTCTGCATTCCGCCGGGACTCGCAATTTGGAGGGCGCTGCGAAATCTTGCCGATACGCTGGTGGCGTTCAGACTGCCCGGCTACCTGGGGGTTGCGGACAACTGGACGCGCGGCAATCTGCGAATGGCGTTCCGGGACACCGCACTCATCCCGCTGCTGGCCGTGCCGGGCATCTGGAGCTTACCGATGGTCTCAAGGCTGCTGGCCCTGGGGAGCTTGAGCGCGCCGCTGTCGCTTCTGATCATCGCGGGAATTGTTGCGCTGCTCGTTGCGGCGACCTTCCGCGTCCACAGGATACTCAACCCCATGTTCGGCCAGGCTTTCCTCGGCGACGACGAACGTTCTGATACGGGAGATTGAGGTCTGAAGCGTCGGCCCGGCTCTGAAATTCAACGCCCTGGCAGAAGAGCCTCTACGCCCCGGTCTCGGAGGCCTCAAGGGCAGAGTCGATGTCCGCCTGCAGGGCTATGAGCTTGTCGAATCCGATTATCTCGAAAACGTACCGAATATACGGCTGGAGCGAACATACGTAGAGGTTGCGGTTCCTCTTCTGCAACTCCTGCCAGACGTGCAGGAACACCCGCAGGCCGGATGTACTGAGGTAGGTCACCCGGGAGGCGTCAATGATGACGTCACAGTCCGTTCCCGCCATTGCGCTCATGGCATGGGATTCAAACACGTTGGCGTTGAGAGCGTTGACGCGTCCACTTGCCTGAAGCAGACAAGCTGGACCTCTGAACCCGACAAACTCGACCATCATGGCGTGCTACCTTTCGTGAAGGAGCGCTCTGATTTCGGCATATTCAGTATAGTCTCGGACGCCTCTGTAGGCAACACGCCGCCCCGGTGACTCAAAGGCAATACCCCGGCCGCGGCACTGCAGCGATCACCAACCTGGCTTCCTCCCCAAGTCACCGGCGCGCCAGTTCCCTGCCTGTGGATTCCAGGTCTGCCGAGGTTCACTCGAAATACTCGTCCTCGGAGAACGTCGTCCATGAATGGAACACCGGAAACGGCAGGGGCAGGCTGCCGTCGGGATCGTTCAGCTTGAACGATATGCTCTCGCTGTCAAAGACGTTCCTGACCGAGAGCGACACGCTGTCGGTTGGTATGCAGTCGTCGCATTCGGTGGGAATCGTCTGCACTGACCTCGGCTGTTCAAGATATATGGTGACCTCCGAGCCGTCGGCGTACCCCTCGATCCGGTAGTCGTCGGCGAAGATCTCCCATTCGTTGACTGCCCACTCGCCCTCGGCGTACTGGGCCCAGATGGCGATCGGGCCGAAGAAGTCCAGGATGGCGCCCTTCCTCGGGTCCCCGTTCCTGGACGGTTCAAATTGCCGGAAGGAACGGCCTTCCAACTCCGCCTTGATCCGTGCCGCATCCTCACCTGCAACCGGCTCGGAAGGAGGCGGGGAATCGCACCCCCACGCGGACAGGAGCGCCGGCGCCATGACGGAAGGCAGCCACATCCGACTCATGAGTCCCGTGCGCATGCGCGAGCGCCTATTCGTACGTCCAGATGTCGAAGTTGAGATCCGCACGCGTGCCCTCGGCGTCCACGAGGTTGGAATCGAAGTTGGGGAAGGTGAAGCCGGCGATCTGGCTCTCGCCGAGGACCAGCGCGGGCTTGCCCTCCGCGTCCGCGTCGAAGGTGAGGGTGTCGGTGCCGCTCCCGTCGAGCAGTGGAAGTCCCCAGCCTCCCGTGGCGGTATCCAGCACATAGAGCTCCACGCTCCCTTCAACGATAACGGGCTCGTTGAACATGACCTCAATGTCGCCGTCGTCGTTGCGTATCAGGCTGACCACCATCGGCGGCCCCGGAACCCCTACATCCGTCGTAATTTCGGGCAGTTCCACAAAGTTGGCGGGCGCCTCGATTTCTGAAGCCTCGTTGTAGCCGTGGTAGCTGATCGCTATGAAGTCCCTGGCCTCGCCGTCCGCGGTCTCCGTGGATATCCTGACCTCCCTGGTCAGGAAGTCGGCCACGCCCACCAGAACGGTCATGGAGGTCCCCGTGCCGGAAAGGAACAGGGCCTCGCTTCCGAGTGGGGGCTGGCTCGAAACCAGCCGGTACACCGAGGTTCCATCGTCAAGATTCGCTGTACCTTCAAGGGAAATGCCAGGGTCGATAGGAGTCATGAACATGCCAACCAGCTGCAGGGCTCCTAGCGAATCTGAGTCCGCTGGGGCGCCCTTAAACCACAGGCCGGAGTCCGGGTCCTGGACATACACGTCCATGCCGATCTGCACCCCTGTGATCGAAGCCATCTCCTCCTCAGGGCCTATGTCTATCTGGTAGCGGAGTCTGTCCGGTCTGATCATGGCTCCGCTCAGCCGCATAGCGGCTTCGCCGCCATCGCTCTCTCCCAACGGGAAGAGCGCGAGCAGGTCGATCACTCCTTCAAAGGAGAAGCTCCTGACGTCCTCCAACGCCGCCGCGCTGCAAGATGCGACTGCTGCGGCGCTGTCCAGGGAGCCGTCGGTTGGGCAGTCGACGACGGCTAGATTCTCCCCACCGCTGACCACCGTGTCGGGACTCAGTCCGGTTGTGGGCTCAGGGGTCGGCGTGGGCGAAGGAGTTGGAGCCGGGGTAGGAGTGGACGTGGGAACAGGCGTAGGGACAGCCGTTGGCGTGTTGGTGGGCGCGGCCGTTGGGGTGGGAGTAGGAGGCACGGGGGTCGATGTCGGGTCAGGTTCGCTTTCGCAGGCTGCCAGCGCCACAACCACGACAGACAGGACTGCTACCAGATAGAGTATCTTCTTCAAGTTCCTTCAGGTTCCTTTCCGCCGTACCTGCGGCGAATTACATTCGCCTACTGTCACTCTAATGGTAACACGATTCCGAGCAGGGAGCGGGCCGAACCATTACAACTCCGCTAACACTCGCACCCGGTGCGCTGGGCGTAGAGTGACGTCAGTCGTGACCTACCCGTACGGGTCGCTCGTACCAGTCAGGCCACACCGCTTTCCAACGGCGAAACAGCGCGATGAATAGAGGGTTGGTGTGCAGCAGCACCTTCCAGACCGGCAGCTTGTCAAAGCGCCGCGTCGACGGCACCACTCTCGGACAGCGCACAATACGTACCGTCTGGCGCGTCTTCCTGGCCAGCTTCTTCAGGCTCCAGAAGAAGTCGACGTCCTCGCCTATCCAGACCCTCTCGTCGTACCCGCTAACGCTATCAAACGCGCTGCGGCGGCAGAACTGCGTGGGCCCCTGGACCATCGCGGTGAGCCGCGCAAGCTGCCGCCAGCATAGTGTAGATACAGTCTCATGACCCGTCGTCGAGGCCGATAGTCCACCTTCGCGCCTCCTCCAATGCAGGCGGGGGCGCTCATCGCCTCATGTATTGCTTCGAGAAGCGTGACTGGCACACAGACGTCCGCATCCACGAACACCAGCACGTCACCCTGGGCAGCGCTTGCGCCGCGGTTGCGCGCCCTGCCGATGCCCTGCACGGGTTCTTGAATCACGGTCGCACCCATTCCCCTGCGACCATCGCGGTCTCGTCCGTGCTGTTGTTGTCGACGACGATCACCTCCAGGTCAACTTCAGCCTTCGACCGCAGGTGTTCGGAGGCGCGCTGGGTGGACTCCAGGGTGCCCGGCAGATAGCGCGCCTCGTTGAAGGCAGGGATGATGACGGAGAGGTCCATTGTCACTTTAGCTAAGGACAGGAATCCGCCCGGTGTGAGCATCGAACCAACAAGGCCAATGACCACGGCTAGGATGAGTGATCAACCGGCAGCCGAGTTTACCGTCATCTCTAGCCCCCTACGTGAGGGTATTGGATTGGGGTAACTCTAGCAGCGATCCCTTTGCAACTCTCTCAAGCCTGGATCCGGGTATGTGGGCCTATTTTGACGATAGACAGAACTATCTTCGATATGTGGCTTGGCGGCCTGTATGCGTCCAACGCCCTCCAGCACCGTTGACAGCATAAAGGGCTTCAAGCTGACCGTATCTGATGGAACCGACTACGGCTCAGCAGCTCAAGGCCCTTTGCAATGGCAAACAAGCCCTTGGGCACGCCGCCGGACAGTTGACCTGTCTCCGGATACCCATAGCGCCAGTCCTCAAAGTTCGCAGACCCTATCTGAAGTGTTGCTCGCACGTCGGTGATGTCTGACACCCATTCATTGGGACAACACGCTTCACGGGAACGCATGAGCAGAATCACGAGATCACTCAAGCCTCCTGGCGCGGCGCCCTCAACAGCCATGTAGCGTTCTTCCAGATGGTCGTAGAGGCCTTTCTCCTTGTCGCCGGGTCGGGTAGCTAGAAGATGGCCCTTCTCGTAGGACCCCTCTGACAACGAGGCATGCAAGGTCTTTATGGCGTATTCGCAGAATAGGGCACATTGAACGGTGGTCGCTACTGCAATGCCAATTGATCGAGGACTGTTGGTGACGCGAAACGAGTCGCGGTCAACGATTTCACGGTCAAGGTCGGCTAGCAGTAAGCGAGTGGCGTGTTCCATACCATGCATCTGGCTCAGTGCTCGCTGCACATTCCATTCTGCTGCTACCAATCGCTTGGTCATGCTCAGGATATCCGACACTGATTCATCTGTGCCTGGGGAATGACTGTTGGATACAGTGATGGGCCATCCTGGATTCGAACCAGGGACCTCGGTCTTATCAGGACCGCGCTCTAACCACCTGAGCTAATGGCCCGCTCGAGCAGACAAGGCAAAAGCAACCCTCCCACGCACGCTTTGCCCTATCGCGTCTCGCCGTCCATGATACGAGCGCGTAAACAGGGGTGTCAAGGAATCCGGTTGCCCGCGGCGAACCGGTCGTCTACCATGGAGCCGGCAATCGCTGGGAGGGTTGTATCTATGCGCGTAATGGTGATGGTCAACGCCACCGAGGACAGCGAGGCCGGGAACATGCCCTCAACCTCCCGACCTCAACCCCCGCCATTCGCGGGTTCCCCTTCCCCGGCTTCTGCCGCCGGCTCGTTCACGATGTCTGCTAGCTCGGAGGGCAGCGCCTCGCGCACTTCAAGCAGCGCCTGCTCTCCGGCTGCTTCCGCGGCCTCCAGCATACCTGCGGCCAGCGCCGTATCCGCAGCCTCGGCGGGGACGCCCAGCTCCCTGGCGGCCAGCCTGGCCGCCTCCAGCGCCTCGGTCGCTATCTCACTGGGGCTGAGACCGCCCTCCAGCGCACCCTCCACCACTCCGTAACCCGCGCCGTGTAGAGCGTCAAGGAAGTCCACCTGCCGCTCTGTCAGCGTCCGCAGCGTTCCCAGCACGGCGCCGCGCACTGCGCGGCCCATCTGGTCAGCCAGATCGTCGCCCACGTGGACAGCGCCGCGTGTTGCGTGTCGGGCGAGCTCCAGGCCATGCTCGGCAAAGTCACCCACGTCCTCGACAGCCTCCTCCACCGCTTCGCCCACCGCATGAGCGACCTCTCGCACCAGGATCCGGCCACGGCCCACCGACGTAACCGCCGCCTGGGTCGACGCGGCAATCTGGTATGCCGTCACGCCCAGCGCCACGTCCGCGCCGGGCAGCCGCTTGAGGTAACCGTAGGACCTGGACGTCAGCGGACCGATGACGGGCACCGAGGTGAGTGCCCGCCTTGCCGGTGTCGCGTGCGCCAGCAGCTCCGCCAGAGCGACCTCGCGCGGAATCTCGCCTTCCTCCCGCAGCGCCACCAGCAGATTCAAGGAGAGCAGGCTGAAGAAAAAGGCTATGAGGAAGACAAAGTCAAACCCTATCAGCTGCAGGGCCGGTATGTCCACCACCCCCGTCTGCGAGATCCAGGTGAGATCGAAGCGCAACGTCTTCGTGGAGAAGAAGTCTGCCAGGAAGCCTCCGATAACCGGTCCGATGCCCATGCTGACGTATGCCGCAATCCCGGCCACGCCCAGAAAGGCTGTGGCCTTGTTGTCCGGCGCAATCTTGAGCGCAAGCGTGTTTAGGGTGAGCAGCACGCCTGCTCGCGCGATCCCCACGAATGCGTTGAGAGCGATCAGTAGGGGCATGGTCAGCACGTGCTTTTCCGTGTGGGCCACGAAGACCCAACCCAGGAACACGAGGAGGAATAGCGACGCCGATAGCGACATCACCGTCTTGCTCCCGACCCTGTCGGCCATCGCACCCCAAACGCGCACGAACAGGACGTGCGTGATGTTGCTCAGAACCACGAGCGACATTACCACGGGAAGCTCCAGCTCCAGGTCCGTGAGCATGTACACGACGAAGAACGGAATCGCTATGTTGGACGCCACTCCCCATACCCACAGAAACCGCAGAAGATGCGAGAAGTTCCTGTCCCGAAGCGGCTCTGTCAGCATTTCCAGGGGCGACTGCTTCACCTCCGGGGCTGCCGGCATCAGCGGCTCCCTGGCCCGGGCCACCATCAGCGGACCGACGACACCAAGCGTAAGCGCTCCGACGATGAAGAAGAAGGAATAGCCATAGGCCTCCTGCCCAGCCGGCGCCTGCCCCTCCCACCAGCTGATGAAGAAGCTCCCGCCAAGCCCCAGCACGGCCAGCACCGCGGTGCTGCTTGCCAGACGCCGTCCGTAGTAGCCGCCCATAATCTTCCGCGGCACCAGGTCGTGCATCCAGCTCATCCACGCCGTGATCCACATCGGCGTAAACAGGCCGCGGAACGCCAGCAGAAAGATCACGGTCAGCACCGCGAGCGGGCTCGGCGCGTCAATGAAGAATGGCACCGCGCCAATGGGCACCATCAGCAGCTGTGCCAGCAGCCACGCCGGAAGCCCAATGGCCTTCCTAACGCGAAACCGTTCGATGAGCAGGATGGCCGGCAGCTGCACCACCAGAGACGCCAGGGGAACCGCCGAGACTATGCCGACCTGCAGGTTGTTGGCCCCCAGGGCAAGGGCGTAGGCGGCTAGGTACCCCATGATCTGGACGGTCGCCAGTGCCTCGCTGGTCAGGCCCTCCCAGACCATCATGCGCAGGCTAAAGCGCACCTCGCGTGGGGTCAGGGTGGGACTGGGCCGGAGGAAACCAGGCAATCTCATTTGGCAGTGTAGTCTAGTGCGGCGGCGGTGCGGCGCATAGCCCCGGCTCAATCCGGCACACGGCAGCGGAGGAAGAGGAGCAAGTAAGCGCGGAGCCTCAACCTGGAGTTTAGCACGTCGCAGGCGGCTCGCAGCCGTGTCCCCGCTGCACGTCGTGAACGGGCTCCCCGTTAGGAGTCATGGTGGCCACCGTCTCCTCGGCAGGGCCATCGACGTTGGCGAGCCTGCTGGTCGTCTGCTGCGTGATCCAGATTGCGCTCGCCTGGTGGATGCCAACACTGCGCAGGATCTTTACGCAGGTCGTGACCGACACGGTGACCATGTTGATCTCTGTCAGCGTGCTGCCCATCGCGTTCGACAGCGTGCAGGACCTACCGGCTCGCGCCGCTCACGCCTCGAGACCACGATGGAAATGGCCTCGCAACCCGCAATCGATGAGTTCCTAACCGGGCTGGCAGCAAGGCAGGGTTGGAACGAGACCTCCACGCTGCGACTACGCGCCGCCGGCGAGGAAACGCTCGCCAGCCTGCAGATGCAGGTGGACCATGACGAGGGCTCGGGGCATCCACGCCTGATCATCAACGCTCGGCCTCAGGGGACGATGGTGGAGCTTGAGTTCGTGGCCACAACGCGACAGGAGAACGTGGATGACCAGCTGGCCTACCTGAGCGACGAGGCCTCCGTACAGACTTTCGATGACCTCTCGCTCCGTCTGCTGAGACACCATTCCGCTGCCGTGCGCCACCAGAAGTTCCACGGCGTGGACATCGTCACGGTCCAGGTCACGGGCAGCGCGGGATATTGGGATTGGTTGGCGCCCTGGAGGGGACTGTGCTGCACACTTTTCGGTGGCGGGTGCTACTATGGGAGAAGGATCATTCCGGGCAGCCAAAGCTGCGCCGCGATGCCCGGTCCGTCCTCTGGAAGGGTTAGCCGGCCAAGATGGCCGTAGCCGCCGTGTTGGACGGAAGCGCCGCCCGTCCTCCGCCTCCAGAGGATCGCCGCCGATACGGCTGGGCGCGGGTATCGCCTGGCAACAGTTGCCCGCCGATAGTAGTGTGAGGGACGGTAGTCCAGCGGAGTCTACTGAGGCAGTACCAGCCGAGAAGGAGGGCAATCCATTGTGAGTCTGCTGATTGCAGTGGCGGCCCTTGCCGCCATCGGCTTGCTGTTCGCGATGGACCCAGGCGGGGCAATCGCAAAAGGCGGCTTTCCCGACTTTCAGGAGATGGACTGGAAGCAGCTGGCGGTCTGGGGCTTCCGCACGATAGGCGTAGTCCTGGCGCAGCTGCTCATAATAGTGCTGAATCTGTGGCCCAAGTACCGGCCCCCGCAGGCGAGCCCGTGGTACTCGGGGACCCCGCTGCCCGGTTCAATGCCCGCGGCGGCCGTATCTGCGCTCGAAGGCCACATGATTTTGAGCCGAACGATGCTGGCCTCCATCATCGAGATGTGTCAACGCGGCACACTGCGAATCGAGGCCGTCGGAACAAGGGTCGGTTTCCTGTATCGCCTGTCCCGGCAGGGCCCGGCGCAGTATGGCTGGGAGCGAACGATATGCGACAGCCTGCCGTCGCGCCCAACAACGGTTGACGCTCTGGATGAAGCGATAGACAAGCACGAAGATGCCATCGGCGACCAGATTGGGGACTACCTCCAGCATCGCGGCCTTTTCCATGACAACCCGGTGCGGGTAAGGAGGGAGAATCCCTACGACGGGTCCGAATGGTCCTTGTTGGCCGGCGCCTTGATGGGCGTTGGCAGCGGGTTTTGGGCGGCTCTATGGCTGGACCAGTGGTGGGCGAACGCCCTGATCGGCGCGTTCGCAGGCCTCGTCTATGGGCTGATGGCTCCGTCGATACGAACTGGCATGCTGAAGCCAACTCCGGCGGGGGCGCTTGAGATAGGTCAGTGGCTTGGCTGGAAAGAGTTCATGGCCGGATCTGCCCCGCCCGGTGCTCGGAACCAGTCAGATCCCGTGCCGGCCTACGCCGTCGCGTTCAATGCATCCCAGCCGTGGCTCGACGTTGAGGCCGCGGCTCCGCCGTGGTTCGGGTCCGGAGGGGAATCCTCCCTGCGGGGCGCCGACCTGGACGCGGCCTATCGCGCCTTCATGCACGCACCGGAGTGGTACCTGGACGGAAGGTCGGACGATGCGGCGAAAGCGGCTGCGCAGTGGGGCTATGAGCTGGAGCTCGAGGTGCTAGACCCGGAGTCATCGGATACCGGGAAGACTGCCCACCGCGGGAACGCCGACGCAGTCGAAGAGATTGATAGTGAGCTGGAGGCGCAGAGCAGTCCTCCGACAGCCACAGCGAGAGCGTCGTCAACGGAGTATCAGCCGCAGAGGTGGGAAGGGGCGGTTGAGGAGAAGAAGGGCGGAGGGTGCCTCCGCGGGTGCTTCACAGGGGTGGTAGGCCTGGTGGGCATAGGGGCGCTGGTTCTGGTTGTCCTGTTCAGCCTAGACGTGGTCTCGCCTCGCGAGAAACCGTGTCCCTTGGACTCTCCCGTGATCCCGACACCCGCACAGATTGCGGTGGCCAGCGACCTGTTCCGCGATGAGTGTGTGTGGGTCAGGGGAACGGTCGTATTCCAGCACGCCGGCGTGCTGATGGCGGAGATGAATCGGGGCGAGTTCGTGCAGAGCGTGAACGTGCTCGGCCCGTCGGAGGTTCTCGGAGCAATCCCCTTGGGCCGCGTGGTCACCCTGGCCGGTCGGCTCAAAGTGGAAGAGGACAAAACATACGCAGTACACCTCGTACCGGACTATGGATCGGATCGGGGATGGTGGCAGAACCTCCGGGAAAACCTCGAAGGGTTGTTTTAGGTGGCTGCGCCGGCGGCTTGCGGAGGTGGAGACGGACGGCGTGGGCAAAGGAGCCATCCGATCACCGTAGAAGAAGAGCATTACTGCAACATCTCGCGCTACGTCGAATACAAGCCGACCACGGTACGCTCCCCTAGCTGGAGCTCAATCGCACGCCCCAGCGGAAGAGTTCGAGTCCTCACAGGTTTTGGCCCGTCATGGTGGAGCTGAGGGGAGTCGCACGCCCATACGAATGCGCCTATTTTGGTGACCTATTCCCACATTCCTTACCACACTATTTCACCGGAGAGGAAACCCCTTGGACCCTAAGTAGACGGCATTTCGTTTCACAGGATCCTCCGGCGGTACGAGTCCACCTAGGTACCCCAGTTCGTCCGACATTACGAACTTTCGTCTGGACCAGGTTCGAGTTTGCCGATGCCATTGTGCCACCAGCCAACTAGCGATTCAAGCGAACACCTAGCCCCCATCTCGTTGGCACCAAGGCTGGCAGAGATCACCGTCATCAATTGGAACTAAGTGTGAGCGGATTTGACTAGCTAGTTCCGTCGTGCAAGAGTCCAAATGGCACAACGCCAATCCCTGTACTACACCTCCATGAATTACTTCACCCAATCCGAAGAGCCGACCACACCTCGACACTCTCAGATTTCCCTACCACTTCAGTTGTCCCACTATCGCTGACAACCTACAATCCCTTGGAGGCAGATCACAGATCATAGCGCACCGAATACGGGCACCAAGATGATATGCTAGATCGGTTGCCAAGTCAGGCCTGAGTCCGTGCAGCCTCTTCAGTCTCTCCGAGAGTTCAGGCCGCCTAGTCACATCTCGAAGACGGTTCTTTAAACCGAACACATTGGCGGACGAACCTGCCAACCTGACAGGTTGAATAAAAGGTGAGTTGAATTATGAATGACCCCCGTGTAGTAGCACTCCACTATCGCATCGAACATGAGAGCACTGTCGACTACAGTAAGGCGGAGCCGGTCGATTGCGAAGAAGAGAGATTCTGGATCCGGATAGAAAAGGGCGGAGTGTGTTTTGAGATGAAGGACGACCATCCAACTGTTGACTCGGCATTGGAAGCGGTCACCTCTTATATTAGCAATTGGGAGTTGGATGCCGCCCTGACGAGCACGCCAGGTGAGTTCAAGTTGAGGTTCGTTAGGCCTGAGATTGTAGATCGAAAACCTACCCCGGGTGAGCATAGAGTTTCTGCAGATAAGGTGTTTTGGGAGATGACAGCGTCGGTCTCTGCAGTCACAAAGCGGAGACCTTATCCCAGACCTCCGGCCGGCGTGTCGCTCAACAGGAATGATGACGTGCTACTCATGCTCGGTCGTTATGAAGACCTCTGCAAGAAGAGGGATAAACTGCCGTCCGTCGCACAATTCTGTCTGACCATGCTAGAGAAATCGGCCGGAAACCGGGACAAGGCCGCAAAGAAGTTTGAGATTGAGCCCAAAGTGCTCAATAAGGTGGGAGCACTTGCCAACGATAAGGGTGGCCGCTCCATGGCGAGAAAGGCCAAAGGCATCGACAAGGATTTCACTCTAGAGGAGACTCGTTTTCTCGCATGTGTTGTTAAGGTGTTTATTCGGAGAGTGGCTGAGGAGGCACAATCCCCCGGCGGGCCGTTCCGAAGGATCACCACAAAGGATTTTCCAGAGGTATGGCCGGGGCACCAATGAGGGTGCGCCTGAGTGTAGTACGAGTTTTGGCATTCAGCAAGAATGGCACACCTTGGCACCCGAGAGATTAGGGGCCGGATGGAGGCTTGGTGAGCTCCCTGAGGGTAGTCCTGTTGTGCTGTCTTCTCCGTTCTTTTGTCTGAGCCTGCAGCTCTTTTCTCCGGCGCAGTATCTCATCTCGCCTTCCTCTGAGCACGTCTGATGCAGATCAATTGTATTCGTATGCGCGTCCGCACACAACGTACACTGCGAATCAAAAGAATGGGGCAAAACCACGCCTGCACTTTCGGAGTCCCCAGCTTTTGTGATAGATTTACCTCTTATCCCAGTTAGGAGGCTGTGCCTTGAACGTAATCTGGGTGGTATCCGATACATTCCGCAGAGACCACATTGGCGCCTACGGGAACCCAACAATTCGGACGCCGTCTCTCGACGCGCTGGCAGGCAGATCCGTCCGATTCGACAGGCACTACTCCGCCGGTTTTCCTACCATGCCCACAAGGGCTGACCACCAGACAGGCCGCTGGACCATGTCCTTCATGGGCTGGCAGCCCCTCCCGGAGGGCGTGACCACCCTGGCAGAGATGCTGGCCGAGCGTGGATTTCACACTGCCGCGTCAGTTGACACCCCGTACTACCTGCGAGACGGGATGAACTACGACCGGGGCTTTCAGTCGTTCTTCATGAACCGTGGGCAGGACACCTTGTGGTCACTACTCCCGCAGCCCGGTTACCACAACGAGGCCCTGGACGTACGGGCGGCGTGGAGGCACGAGTCGGACCGCAATGCCCCGCGCACCTTCACGACGGCCATACGGTGGCTGGAGCAGCACTACAAGGACGACTTCTTTCTCCTCGTCGATACCTGGGACCCCCACGAGCCCTGGGACGCGCCTCCCTACTACACGGAACTCTACTGGCCGGGCTACGACGGCGAGATGGTGCTGCCCCTCTACGGCAACTGGCACGACGTGCGCGGCTACAGCGAGGAGACCATGCTCAAGGGGCACGCCACCTACTGCGGCGAGATCACCATGGTCGATACGTGGCTGGGCCACCTGCTCAGGTCCGTTGAGAACATGGGCCTGACGGACAAGACGGCGGTCATATTCACCACGGACCACGGCTTCTACTTTGGTGAGCACGGCGGCCTCTTTGGCAAGATGAATGGCGACAAGTTCCCGGACGGCACCCTGCGGCCCTATGGAGACCCGGGGTCGATGTGGGCCCACTCTCCACTATTCGAGGAACTCGTACACATCCCGCTTCTCATTCACGCACCCGGCATTCCGCCGGGAGCGTACAGCAGCCTGAGCTCGGCAGTGGACGTCATGCCTACCGTCCTTGACATGCTTGAGATGGAGGTCCCCGATTCTGTCCAGGGAAGGTCTCTCGCTCCCGGAATGAGGGACGGTTCGGCACCAGGAAGGGAGTACGTGGTCAGCAGCATACCCTTCGCAAACCCCGGCGACCCGGTCCACTCCGTCGACAACCTGCTGCGCCCGCTGGTCGACTCTCCCGTCACGACCATTACCGCCCAGGACTGGAGCCTGCTGTACAGCCCCCGAAAGGGCTGGTCGGAGCTGTATAATCTCAACTCGGACCCCGGCCAGCAGGAGAACGTCATAGGGGGCCACAAGTACATCGCGAGAGACCTGCACCAGTACTTGGTCAAGTTCATGCACGAGACCGCAGTGCCGAAGCGCCTTATGGAGCCTCGCCTAGAGCTAAGGTTCTAGATGCCGGCGAGCGAATTGCGCAGGCAGACCTGTATCAGGCTGGTCATCGATCTGCCTGGCGGTAAAGTACAGCCCATCCATTGAGGTTGCGCCGATGAGTCAGAAACCCGATTACTCAGAGTCGTTCTACAGACACCACGCACGGCGCTACGCCGAGGTCAGCCACAACTACATCCAGTCGGTGTATACCGACGTCTCTCATCCGGCCCTCAAGAGCGACATGGACCTCGCGGAACGGCTGCAGGACCTCGTCCCCGCCGGTTCCAGGGGGCTGGACGCCGGATGTGGCGCGGGCGCTCGGGACGTGTACTTCTACTGGCAAAAGGGCTACGACATCTATGGCGTGGACGCCGTTGAGGAGAACATCGCGGAGGCTCGCAGGCTCCACCCGGAGATAGCGGCGAGGGTGTCCGTTGCCGATCTCCGAAAGCCCCTGGGGTTCCCCGAGGCCCACTTCGACTTTCTGACGTGCAACGCCGTCATCCAGCACATCGACCCGGAGACGACCTTGGGCGTCACTCTGCCGGAGTTCACCAGGGTGCTTGGGAATGGTGGCGTTCTGCAACTCATGTTCAAGATCGGGGTCGGCGTTGCAACAGTGTACGACAAGGACTACGGTGCGGACAGGACATTCCAGCTTTACGGCGTTGACGAAGTCGTCGGCATTCTGACAGACCGGGGCCTGAGCGTGGTAGCGCCGGAGGGCGGCAAGCTGGGAGGCGTCATCTACTTCAAGGATCCCAAGCCGATGGACCACTGCGTACTCTTCGCACGCAAGTCAGGCTGAGCCGAGCAATATCTGAACTAGTCCAGCTGAAGGTGGTGGGCCTAAGGCGTACTAATTTGCGAACTTTTCGGTGGGAGGTTCGTATCTGAAGAGGCGGTCAGGCAACTCCGGAAAGCGCCTCACGAGCTTCCGGTCCCCCAGGGTTGAAGGCTCAACCATTCTATAACTCTTGTTTTCTAAGACCTAACGCTTCTAGCAGGCGCTTTTCAGCGTCGCGTGGCCAAACTCGTTAAGCCCCTTATAGCAGCCGGCAATTCCCTAAACGTAGCGACCCTGGCAGTTGCTTTGGACAAGTCGTGAGCTGCAGTGAACTCGTTGGCAACCACGATGCAGTCAATACCGGCCGCTATTGCCGATTTCAACCCTCTCGCCGAGTCTTCAATAACTACCGTTTCAGGGGCAGTAGCACCAGAGCGTTGGAGTCCTCTCAGATAGGGTTCGGGATGTGGTTTAGCTCGCTCGTAGTCCTCCACAGTTAGATAGAACTCCATATAGTCCAGAATAGATCGCTTTTCGTGTATCAGGGCGAAGTCAGCTCGTTTGGATGTGGTAACTATGCCCATCCTATACCTATCAGCGAGTTCGGCTAGTGTTGGCAGGACACCCTCGATCTCAATGTCTTCGGTCACCAGGTATTCCTGGTAGTACCGGTTTCTTAGTTCTCGGCCACGATTAATTTCAGCTTCGGATATTCCTGAAACTCGTGCCGCCTCCCACGCGGAAACTCCATTGGCCATATTCACTAAATATGCGTCTCGTGGCAGATCAATTCCGAGGGATGCCAGCGCTCGTTTGTTTGCCAGGTAATACCACTGTTCTGTCTCGACTAGAACCCCATCATTGTCAAAGAGAATGCACTTTTTCACTGTTGTGATCGATTCAATTTCAGCTTAGTGATCAAGCTATCTTGACGAGCCCCGGCGACGAATTGTCGGAGAAGAGCTAACGGTGTTTGCGATGCGAAGCGAAAACCTTATAAAAACCTTCTCTGGCTCAGTCAAAGTGAGCGCCTGGTTAGCCTGCACTTCATGCTTATTGGATAGGGCTTTCTGTCAATTGAAGTGGAAGCAGAATCACCTTGGCCCTATTGCCCTCCGTATACCTTCATGTGATTCCTTCAAGGTTGCTTTCCAAACGTGTCTCGATCGGTTGGTCCGCCTCTGGAAACTCGAAAGAGCGACCGGTGATCTTCTCGTACAGGTAGATGTAGCGTCTTGAGAGCTCGATTACAAGGTCATACGGTGCTGGTGGTAGGACCTCATCCTCGTAGGGGTTGCAGTTCTCCGTGAACCAGAGCCGGAGGAATTCTTTGTCGACGTTGTCCGGTTCCTGTCCCTCCCGCATGCGCTGTTGATAAGAGCCGGCGACCCAGTAGCGACTAGAGTCAGGGGTGTGGATCTCGTCGATCAGAAGGATCTCACCGTTCTCGTCACGGCCCATCTCATATTTGGTATCGACGAGAACTAGGCCATGCTCGGCTGCCTTGGCTTGACCGAAAGCGAAAAGTTCCTGCGCGATGCGGCTACATTGTTCCCAATCATCGGCCGTCATCCAGCTCTCGGACACGATCTCGTCAGGGCTGATCGGACGGTCGTGGTCCCCCTCCTTGGTGGTCGGTGTGAGGTAATTAGTCGGGAGCTTCTGGTTTTTCATGAGGCCGTCGGGCAAATCGATGCCACAGTAGTGACGCCGACCACTCTGGTAGACCGTCCAGAGGGAGGTGTTCGTGGTTCCGGTGATGTATCCACGCACCACGAACTCGATCGGGAAGACGGTACATTTTTTGGCAACTGTGACGTTTGGATCGGGGATGGATAGAACCTGATTTGGCACAATGTGGCGGGTCTGTTCAAACCACCATGCGCTCGTCATGTTGAGGACCTGCCCTTTGAAGGGGATAGCGGCCAGCACCCGGTCGAAGGCACTTTGTCGGTCCGTGGTGATGAGTACCATACGATCCCCAAGATCGTATCGATCCCGTACTTTGCCTATGAATTTCTCACCTTGAGAAAGATTCGTCTCAATGAGGCAGTTTCCGAACTCTTGTCGTATTCGATCCGTGTAGCCCTCTGGGGTGTAAATAGCGTTCTCCATTTATTGTTGCCTCCGCAAGTCAAAGCCTATACGAGATGGCCCTATTGCACCAATAGCGGGCACGAGGGCAGTGCAACCCATTATCGTTGTTGCGCCCTGCGGAGACAACCATCGCGCCGAAATCTTCCGGCACCTAACTTGACCTGCGTACACGGGAGCTGTGGTATGGGGAACCACCGCCAAAGACAGTCAGCCGCCCGTGCGGGTCGAGGACGCCCACCCCGCCATCATCAGCAAGCGGGAGTACCAGCGGGCGAAGAAGCTGCTCGGCTTCCGCGCCCCGAAGCAGGCGAACCCCAGGCGGACGCCCAGCCCCTGCCTGCTCAGCGGCATTCTCAGGTGCGAGAGCTGCGGCCGGGCCATGTCCGCCTCCTAGGCCAAGAGTGGCAAGTACGCCTACTACGTTTGCCAATCCTTACTCAAGCTGGGGGCGGAGGCCTGCAGCGCGCCGACGCTCAACGCCAGGGCATTCGAGAAGCTAATCGTAGATCAGAGAGAGCATCCTAACCGAGTCCAACATCAGAGACCTAGTGAAGCTCATCGACGAGGAGATGGACGGAGCGGCCCGGGAGCACCGTCAGAAGCCGGAGCATCGAGGCGGAGCTTGAGGAGGTCAAGAAGCAACTGGGCCGCGTCTTGCACTTCATATCGAAGAGCGACAGCACCGACGTGGCCGCTGCCTCGGATCACATTGTGGCACTGAGGGAACGCAAGGAGAACCTGGAGAGCGCCGCAGACGAGGCAAGGGCCGTGCTGGCGGAGCGGCGGCAGTACAAGGACAGCGCCGACACCATCGCCGCCTTCGCTCAGGAGATGAGCGAATTCCTCTTGTCCAGCTTCAGTGGAGTTTCGGGTTCCTGGGTTGGGGATTGCCACCGTACCATCTCTGAATGATGGCATCCCGCTCTATCCGATAGTTTCTCGGCATCCTTCTGTTACCTGTCTGAACTCTACATCCTAGGCCCAGGGCGGGCATCGCTACAGCCGTAGAGTCGAGCCTACTGCGTTGGCTCGTAGCGGCCCTAGCCCCAACAGCATGAAGTCTAAGGATTAGCTACAGCTCCAATACGAATCTCAATGTGAAAGTTCTTGTTTTTGTCCCGTTTGGTGGTCCAACCGACCAGTAGGCAACTAAACCCAAACCACTCCGCCGCGATCCGAGGCCGCGCAGCTAGCCCGCAGACTCCCGCTCGCGCGGCGTCCGCACACGCAACACGTAGATCAGCGCGATCACAACTGCATAGCTGACGGCGAAGATCGCGCTGACCAGTGCGCTGGTGAAAGCTGGTTGTAGGGACTCTGATTGCCACGACACTATCGCCCCATGCGTGGATATAAGCACGAGCACGGCCACGCTGAACAACGCGATGACCATCCTCGTGCGGGCAACGCCGCTCGCCGAATCGAAGCGGCCGAGCGCCCAGACAGCCAGCAGGCTCAGCGCAACACTGAACGCTAGCACGATCGACCATGACACGATGCGGTACGGCAAATCCACCGCTGTGAGGATCGGGGAGACGCTGATCAGCGGACTGATACCTCGAGGGAGCGTAGTGGACAACCCAACCAGCAAGAGAGCGTGGCCTAGGCTGATTCTGGACGCCTGCCGGCCGAACCAGACGAGGATAGCTAGTGCTACGACCGAAGCCACCAACGACAACGTAGCCCTCGACCCTGGGAGAGGAGTACCGAATACCTGGATAGCAACCGTAGCCACCGCATTCGCCAGTGCAGCGGCGACGCCGTACGCCCAGACCAGCGCCAGCGTGGGCCGGCCCAACCGGCGCACGCGCAGGTACGAAAGGCCCAGCAACAGCAAGAGCACGATGGGCTTCGGGCTGATGTAGGGGAGGTCCTGCGAGCTGAGGGGCAGAGTGAACAGCTCCGGGCGTGAGGATTCGATCACCCACGTGACGCTCACCACCAGCGGGACGCCGACGAACAGCCACAGCTCCCAGCGATACTTCAGCACGGCCTGCGTGAAACCGCTCATCGCCCCGCACTATCACAAGCGTGCCGCTCGTAGGGAGAGTGACCTGGCCGTCGTACACTTGATGTAGCCCGACCACCTCCTCCCGGCAGGCCTGCGGAGGCTGTACTACGACCCCCTTGGCTGGTGCTATGCGTTCTGAACGCGCTCCAAGTGCTTCCTGGGGCTATACGGACTCTAGCGATACTACTTTTCACTGGAATGAATGATGGCCTAAACGTAGGCTGATCCTCCGTCGATTAGGTGTGTCCTATGGGGACAAATACCAGGTTCCTTAAGCTCCGGCGTCTCCATTTTGTCTTGGCGGTGGCGCTATTGGGTAGGCTGCCGCGCACTTTGTTGTGTCATGGCAAATCTTGGTCTCTTGAGAGGGATTAGCTATAGCACCAATCTGAACCTCTAGGTGAAGGTTCTTGATTTTGTCCAGCTTGGTGGGCGGTAGTGGACTTGAACCACTGACCTCTTGCGTGTGAAGCAAGCGCTCTAACCAGCTGAGCTAACCGCCCGTGTCTCGCCATCACCCGTCGTGGCGTGCCGTGCAAGGCTGAGCGCTCATCGCAGCGCGGCGGCCGGGCGAGGCGTCGTGCGCATCTCGATGCGGGCGCCTATGAGTATACATGCCGTTGAAGAGGGCGGGCAAGCCTGGGCGGCCGCCCTCGAATCCCGAGCGTAACCGGCCTCCGAGCGTGTGACTTAGCGCCCGCCGGCCGCACGGGCGTTGCCCTCGGAGGGCCCGGCGGCGCGACCTGCAACCGCCGCACGCCTGCCGCTTGCCGAAATCTTCGGAGTAGCATATTATGTCGTCGAAAAGGTAGCACGCAGAGGAGGTATCCATTGCCAAAGATGATTCCCGTGGCCGATGACCTGAGCAAGCCGTTCTGGGACGCTGTCAATGAGCAAAAGCTGGTGGTCCAGAGCTGCAACGACTGCCCCACGCTGCAATACCCACCCAGGCCTCGCTGCCAGGACTGCAACTCCGAGAACCTGGGGTGGAAGGAGACCAGCGGCAAGGGGCACATATCCACGTTCATGGTGTCCGCGGACACCCGGCTCCAGAGGCGCGTGCCCGACCAGCCCTTCAACATCGCCCTCATCGCCCTGGACGACGACCCCCGCATCAACTTCTACTCCAACCTGCCCGGTGTTCCCGTGAGGGAGGTCCCCGTGGGAGCCGCCGTGGAGGTCGTCTTCGAAGAGGTCGCTCCGGGCCAGCTGATACACGAGTGGAAGCTGGTCGAGTAGCGAACGCATCGCACGGGCGATACGGAGCCAATCACCGCATAAGAAAAGAGGTGGAACGTGACCACACAAGAGACTAGCTGGAGAAGGGACACGACCGGCCTGGGCGTCTGGCCGCACCAGGGCAAGGTGGCGATCACAGGATGGGGCCACTCGCCGGTGGACCGGCGATGGGACGGCGTCACCATGGACACTATCCTGGGCGCCTACGCCATCCAGGCAGTCCGACGAGCCCTGGACGACGCGGGCGTGAAGCCGGAGGAGGTCGACGGCCTGCTCTGCTGCCCGGACAACATGGCCGGCTTCAACGTGGCCGGACCCGCCGGCCAGTGGGGGCCCTATCGCCCATACCTCGCGCCACCCTACGACTCCGAGGAGGGCATCAGCATCGTCACCAACCGCTGGCTCCTGAGCCAGATGCCGGAGCTGTCCAACGTGACGTACACGGCGGACGACATACCCGCAATCGGTGAGGGGATGGGCTACGCAGCCCAGGCCTGCGCGGAGGGCAAGTACCAGGTCGGGGTGTACGTCTACACCGCCAACAACCTGGAAGGCCGCTACCGCCGCGGCGGCGACAACGCCGAGGACCACTCCAGGGGCGCTCGCCAGTGGAACACGCCGTGGGGCGCAGCCGGCGGCCAGGACGCGCTGCCGCTACAGGGCTACTGCCACAAGTACGGCGTGGAATGGGACGACATGATGGCCCCCGTCATCATCAACGAGCACCGGAACGGCCTCATGAAGCAGGATTCCGACATGGAGGGCTGGAGCTTCTACTACCAGAACGGCGCCTCCGGCCTAACCCATGAGGACTACCTCAACTCTCGTCCCACCTTCTGGCCAATCAAGATCTGGGACTGCGACAGGCCGATCAACGCCGTTGGCGCCTTTGTCTTCGCCACTGCGGAGCGCGCGAAGGACATGAAGCAGAAGCCAGTCTACGTGATGAACCACAACCAGGGCAACACGGGCAGACCCCGCAGCAGCCAGATCACCTGCGACGAGCAGGAGGTGGCAAACGCCATGGCCGCCCAGATGGCCTACGAAGGCTCAGGCTGGACGCCCAGGGACGTGGACATCTTCAACCCGTACGACGGCTACTCCTGGTTCCTCCCGTTCTTCCTGGAGGCATTCGGTTGGCACGGCGTGGGCTATGGCGAAGCAAGGGACTTCTTCAACGGCGACATCAGCGTTGAGGGGCCTCATCCGTTCTGCTCCGGCGGCGGCAACTTGGGCAACGGCCGAACCCGGACGTCCATGTACATCGACAGCATTCAGCAGCTCCGCGGGACCGCGGGCAGCCGGCAGGTCAGCGTGAAGGCGGAGACAGCCATCTGCGCCTTCGCTCCCTTCACCAGCTCCGCCTACCTCTGCCTTTCCAACGTCCCGTCGTAGCCTCGAACATGCTCGAGAACGTAGGGAGCGAGGCCGGCCGCCCAGCGATCAGGGTAGCCGGCACCGCTCCCGCGGCGGCTGGCGGCCGCGAGGCTTCCTCGGCGCGCAGGCCGGCATCGCGATAGAGTCGGGCCCGGAGGCCTAGCTTGCCACCAACAGCCTACATTCCGGGCTTCCTACAGAGGACCGGCGCGGCCTTCTGGCTTCAGGCGGCCCTGCTGGTAACAGCGGCCTCGTCGCTGCAGTTCGCAGGTTGGGTGAAAGCGCCGCTTCTGGCGCCGGCGGCATTCCTGGCTGCCATCCTCGCCGCACACGCCTTCGCCTCGAATCAGCGTCGCGCGTACCTGCACCTTCGGGCCCTGGCCGCCGGCGCTCTCGTGGCCTGCGCCTGCGGCACGCTCGTCGCCGAAGGCGATGCGCCATTCGACAAGCTCGACGCGCTGCTCTCGGGCCTCTCCGGCTGGATCTCGGCCCTGCGCAGCGGCGAGACGGTCTCGGACCAGCTGCCTCTGTCCGTTACCATAACGGCCCTCACCTGGGCCATGTCCTACCTGACCACGCTGGCGTTTCTGCGCTATCGCAGCGTGTGGATGACCCTCCTGCCGGTGGGCGCCGTCACGATCATCAACGTCACCTACCAGCCCGGAAGCACCTCTCCCTATCTGTGGGCGTTCCTCCTGTTGTGCCTGATCACGATCGCGCACGCCACCAGCCGGGGACGGATGGAAGCGCTGCTGGCACAGGGCGTGGCGCATCCCGCATCGCTCCACCGGAGGTCGCTGGTGCACGGCCTGTGGATCAGCGCGGCCCTAGTGGTGCTGGCAGCGGTGCTACCCCTCGGCGAATCGCCATCTACGCCGCTGGACTGGTTCTACAACCCCGTTAACGGGACCGCCAGAGGCGAGATCCGGGACGAGGTGAGCCGCGTATTCGGCGGCCCAAGCAGCCGTGAGATACTCTCCGTCCGGTTCCTGGGCTCCGTGCTGTCACTCGTGAGGCCGGTGTCCAACAGCACCGAACCGATCCTCTTTGCGGAGGCCGACTATCCGTACTACTGGTCGGCGGTGGCATACGATCACTACACGTCCAAGGTCTGGAAGGTGCAGGACACGGCGACGCTGGACGTGATACCCCCGCCGGAAGTGCCTGCCTCCGGGGAAAGCGACGGGCCGCCCATCACGCGGCCGACCACCTACACCATATACCTGTACGTGGAGACGCCTTACCTGTTCATCGCCGGAAACCCTGCGGACGTCGACCCCGACGCGCAGCTGCAGGCTCCCGTGTCGACGGCACACCGGCTGGACCTGGCCGACCCCGGCCGCAGCGACGATCTGACCGGCGACCTGCGCGCCCTGGAGTCGGAGCTGGCTTCCACGGCGGGGTCGCCGGACGTATCGCGGCTGCCCGCCAACCTGCGCGTTTCCGCCGTCGTCAAGTCGGCCGGACCTGCCGGCGAGGAGTCGGTCGTAGTCGTTGACCCAGGCTCGCCCGCATACACGGAGGACCTGCGGAGCGCCCTGGACGGCCCCGGCCAGACCCTCGCGCTGGAGGTAGTCCGCGCACCGCTGGAGGACTCCCCTGTACTCTTCACCACGCAGGGCCAGCTCGGGCTTGGCAACAGCTACGCCGTCGATTCCGACATCCTGGTCGCGGACGAGGCGTTACTGCGCGCCGCCCCGCGGGACTACCCTCCACGCATAGTCGAGCGATACCTACAGATACCGCCGTCTCTGCCCGAGAGGGTCTCTTCTCTTGCCGACGAGCTGGTCGACGGCGCGGCCAACCCGTACGACATGGCCTTTGCCGTGGAGTCCTACCTTCGAACTCTGGAGTACAGTAGTGTCCCAATCTTCCTGCCCAACGAGGCCGACGCGGTTGACTACTTCCTGTTCGAGTCCAGGGAGAGCTACAGCGACTACTTCGCCTCTGCGATGGCGATGATGCTGAGGACGCAGGGAGTACCCACGCGGCTGGTGCTCGGATTCGCGCCCGGCGAGGTCGACCCGGAGGGGTACCTGGTGCGCGACAGCCACAACCACTCGTGGCCGGAGGTCTACTTCCCCGGCCTGGGCTGGGCACCGTTCGAACCGTCGCCTATCTACCCCGTGCGGCCCCGCGGTCCGGACCAGCTGTCGCCGCGGAACCTATCGATGGCGGTGGAAGCCGATGTCCCGGCCGCGGACGAGGAGGCGTCACGGGAGCCCGGCGTGAGGGTCGGAACGCCGCTGGGCGCGGGCGGCCTCATGTTTGCCGGCTTCATGCTGGCCGGAGCGTCGGTGATGCGCATTCTGTGGGTCGCGCAGTACGGCGCGCCCTGGTCCGCGCAGGCCGCCTACCGCAGGATGCAACGCCTGGCGACGTTACTCGGATTCCGCGCGCCGTCCTCGCAGACCGCCCTGGAGTACTCGCACAGCCTCTCGAGCCTGCTACCTGAGGCGCGGTCGGAGGTGGAGCTTGTGACGCGTGCCTACGTGCGCCACAGGTACGGCGGCGTGCGGCCCGATGCCGCCGAGGCGCCCGGGCTGGCGAATGCGTGGAGCCGCATCAAGTGGGCGGCCCTGTTCAGGCTGCGCTAGCGCGGCGGCTCGACTTGGGAGGCCCCCTGAGTTACAATCCAGGTGCCCGGAACACAGGGCGCGGCGGTGCGCCAGTCGAATTGCGCTGCGGATGCGGCAGAGAGACTTTCGAGGAGGTGAGAAGTGGTAACGCAAGCACAGATGGCCCCGGATTCGATCTACAGAAGCACCGAGGGACTGGGTGTGTGGGAGCACCGAGGCAAGGTGGCGGCCGTTGGCGTCGGAGTGTCGCCCACCGCGCGGCGCTGGGACGAGACCGCCGATACCAGCGTCGGCGCGTGGACCATCCTAGCCATCCGCAGGGCCATGGAGGACGCGGGCGTAACGCCTGACCAGGTCGACGGGCTGGTGCTCACACCGGAAACCTCCACTGGCTCGCCCTGGCCGTCCGACAAGCCCATCCCTGAGGACTTCCTCAATATGTACCAGTCTACCGACGACCCCATGGACGGCATCGCCAAGCTCAGCTCGGATTGGATCCTCAAGAACATGCCGGAGCTGAGCAACGTCAAGTTCGTCATGTACGCCCCCATCTGCATGTCCAACGCACTGGTTGTGGCGGCGCAGGCCGTGGGGGACGGCATGACTAACACCTGCCTAGTGGTGCGCGGATGGCACAACTTCGGCGGGCGGTACTACGTGGGGCAGGGTGACGCCGCGGGCAACACCATCGCCGGTCCCGGCAAGTGGCAGGGCCTGTGGGGCACCGTCGCCTGCTACACCACCGCCATGATCTTCGAATCCTACTGCCGCAAGTACGGCAAGAGCCACGACATGATGGCGCAGTTCGTGGTCGAGGAGAAGCGCAATGGCCTGCTGTTTCCCGAGGGCTTCTGGGCGCAGCACAGACCCGAGGCTCTGTCGGTCGAGGACTATCTGGCGGCCCGCTGGATCGCCAAGCCCGCCAACCTCTTCGACAACGACCTGCCAATCTGCGTTTCCGCGGCCTTCGTGTACACCACCGCGGAGCGCGCAAAGGACATGAAGCAGAAGCCGGTCTACATCCTGAACCACAACCGAACGCTGCCCGCCTCGCGCAGCGTGGTGCCCACGCTGGAGGAGTGGCAGGACGCCGCCGACTTCACGGGCCGCAAGCTGTACGAGGGCGCCGGCATCGGCCCCAGCGACCTGACCTTCGAGAACATGTACGACGGCTTCACGCTGTTCCACCAGTTCCACCTGGAGGGGCTGCGGTTCGCCGGAGTGCAGCGCGGCGAGGCGCTGGACTTCTACCAGACGGACATCTCCATCGAGGGGCCCAACCCCGCGTCGCCCAGCGGCGGCAACGCCGGGGCAGGGCGCACTCGCTTCTGGCTTCACATCGACAGCGTGCAGCAGCTGCAGGGCAGGGCAGGCGCCAGGCAGATACGGAAGCCGGCAGAGATCGGCATATCCGGCGCGTTCATGCCGGACTTCAGCTACTCGGTCGTTTGGAGCGCGTCGCCAGACTAGGGAAGGGCGCTGTTTGCGCCTCTATTGGCGTCCGGCCCGCTCGTGGTGAGCTTGTCGAAGGGCGGGCGGAGGGCAAGTGTGTTATGCCCCGCTCGTCCTGAGCTTGTCGAAGGGCGGGCGGAGGAACGGCGGGCGTGCTCATCCGCTCATGGTTCGACAGGCTCACCACGAGCGGAACCGGGGGCCGCGGCCGCCCCCCCCAGTCACCCCTCCGCCCGCAGACGCTCCAGCTCCGCATCCGGGTCAACGATGCCAAGGTTCTCCATGGCGCGGCGCCTGCTCTGGATCCCAGCCTCCACCAAGGTCTGCTGCTCCCTAACCAGCCGGCTCCGGTCCTGCGGAAGCAGCGGCCCCCACACCACGCGCTGCCTCACCGGCAGGTACTTCACGCCCGTGCGCTTCTCCAGTATCCGCAGCGCCATCTCGTTCCGCTCCCGGTAGGCCGTCGCCCGGATGAGCCTCTTTCGCCGCACGCGCTGGAGCAACGGGCCCATCTCCATCTCAAGCGCCACCCCGGACAGATTCCGCGGGTTGTCGCCAAAGCTGATGCGAGGGGCCTCCGACAGGTCGTGCAGCGCGCGGTGTATCACGTCGATGAAGTCCACGTGGAGCTTGGCGCCCCCGCCCTGCAGCAGGTCCAGCAGGTACGCACGAGCGCGCTCCGGCAGCTCCCACACCGCGCCAGGCTGTACGGCGATGTCCTCCGCACGCTCCACGCCCTCCACCACCGCGATGGGGTTGCCCGACAGCTCCAGTATCATCGACAGCTGCGATACGGCCCTGTTCAGCTCCCGTGACGGCTCCACGATTGGCGGGATGTCCGACTGGCCCCAGAACCGCTTTGGCTCGCGCAGGTTGGGGAATATGACGAACGGTATGAATCCGTAGGGATTGGCCCGCTCCTGCACCAGCGTATCGTCCACCCACAGCCGGAGCTCACGCGGGGTCCACGCCTCCACCACGGTCGCTCGGCCGGCCCGGCGGTTCATCTGTGCAGGCTTCACTCCGTAGAGCGTCTGCGCCTGCTCCGGCGTCAGGTGGTAGCGGCTGGCGACCTGCCACACGCGACCCACGTCGTCCGCGACCCACCAGGCGAACAGGCCCTGCACGTCCGGCGCGCTGACCCTTACTCGCCGCTCCTGCGGGTCCCACGTCACCTTGTAGCAGCCATCGCCCAGGATAGCGGTGTCCAGCTCCGTATCGAAGTCGAGCTGCTCCAGCCGGTTGTCCTCGTACACGCTTCGCAGCGCCTCATCCGCGCGGCTCGCCCGCTCCACCGCCTCCGCCGACGAGTCCGTGGGGCTTATGACGAAGGACATTTCCGTCATCAGGTAGGAGGTCACCTTGTCCAGGAACGTGCGGGCGTAGTTGAAGGTGAGCCGTCGCTCCCACCGGTGCGCCGTGCCCTTCCACTGCGCGCCTGCGTAGAACTCCAGGTTCTCGCGGTAGGCCCTCAGTCTATCGCCGTCCATCCGGGCCAGCTGCTGCGGAAGCGAAAGGTTACTCATGTCGTTCTCCTGAACTGCTCAAGACGTCCATCTCACAGCCCATCGCCTTCGAGCGTTACGACCCTGGCGCGCTCCAGGATGCGATGTATCGTCCGCTCGCTGAGGCCGAAGTGGCGCGCCAGCTGCGGTACGGTCTTGCCCTGCTCGCGCTTCACCTGCATCACCTCGCGGTCACGACTCAGCCGCAGCTCCCGGTGGTAGGCGGCCGGGTCGTCGTACTTGCACCACGGCAGCGGGCAGCGCAGGCACGACGGCGACACGCTGCAGCCTTCGTCCCGGTACTGGTGCTGCTCCGGCAGCACGTCAATGACGGGTTCGTTCCTTCTTGGACTCACGCACTCACCCCCTCGGCGGGACGGCGCCCGCTCACACCGCTGCTCTTCCCCGGGCGTGACGCGGCCTGTACTCGGCGGCGCTGACCAGCAGCGCAAGGCTCATCAGGAAGTCGTCGTGCCCTTCGCGGGACTCCACGTAGAAGTTCATCATCCGGTTTGGCCTCACCCGACCGACGGCACGCTCGGTCTGGGCGCGCATCTCCGCGTACTCCGGCGACCCGTCCGCCGCGTACATCTTCAGCCGGCCCGAGCTCACCGCGGCCAGCACGTCGAACGCCAGCCGAGACTTGCTCTGCGCCGTGAACACGAAGGGCACAGCCACACCCCTGCCCAGCGTCCGCTCCAGGAAGCTGGCAATGCCCTGTCCCAAGCCGGACGCGTCTATCACCACGCGCCTGCAGCGCCACACCTCGCGCAGCACGTCCACGAGCCTGGGGTAGAGATCCGCGTGGCTCTGCCCCGTCCACCAGTAGTGCTCCACGACCCGCACGGCCGGGTCCGGCGAGAGCTCGTCGCAGCCGCTGAAGTCCAGCTCGCCGATGGTGACCACGGTGGAGTCGCGGGTGGGCCGTGCGGCGCGCAGCGCCTCATCCACACCCTCGCCGTCCGGTGCTTCGCCGGCCACGTCCACGCCCGCAACGTAGACCCGCCCCGGCTCCGGCGAGCGGCGGCGGCCGTGGCGGCCCTCAATCTGCGCAAGCTGTTCCGCCGAGAAGAAGCCTCCCCCGCCGCTCAGCGACTCCAGCATGTACTGCGTGCGGAAGAGGGGGTGGCCTTCTCCCAGTCGCCGCCTCTCGCCCTCGACGTAATCGCGGTAGAGCGGATTGTGGGCCGCCACCTCCTCCCAGGACTGCCGGAAGTGGCGCTTTACCCCGTCGCTACGCTCCAGCTCCAGGTTGGACTGCTTCACCTCCTCCAGCAGCGAGTCGCCGCGCCAGGGCGTGCCATAGAGCACGGTGGTCACGTTGGTGGAGGCGCCCATGGGCCGGAACTCCTTGTAGAACTTGTCCCTCTCCACGTCCTGCGCCTCGTCCATCTCGATGAGAACGTGGGCCGTGGCCCCGACTACGTTGCTCGAAGGCTCGGCGCTCAGGAACAGCTGCCTCACCCTGCCGAGCCGGACGGCGCCGCCCGCCTCCGCGCTCCACAGGCCGCCCAGGCCGGCCTGACCCAGCCGCTCCTTCAACCGCGACATGCTGATGCGGACCTGCGGGTCGAACGTGGGTGCGGCCTTCACCAGGTTGCCGCCCTTCGCCGCGAACATGGCCAGCAGGAGCACCTCCATCTGCGCCGACAGCTCGTTCTTGCCTCCCTGTCGCGCGATCTCCACCGTGAACGTCAGGCCGCGCTCGTTGAGCACGCTGTCCATTACGGCCCGGCCGATCTCCACCTGGTACGGCCTCAGATTCACCATCCCGCTCATTCGCTCAGCTCCACTCCAGCAGGCGCAGCAGCACCTGCACAATCACCGCTCCCGCCACAAGGAACACCAGGCCGTTGACTCGTGTCTTCAGCTCCTCAACGCTCCGCTCCAGGTGCCCCATGCGCTGGTCCAGCAGCGCGTCGAACGTCGATAGCGGCGACACGTCCACGCCCGGCTTGCGAAACCTGCCCAGCGCCTTCTCCAGCTCGTCACTGCCCATCCGACGCCTCCGGCAGCAGGACGCTGCCCACGCCCTCCAGCACGCCCAGCAGGCTCTGGTACAGGTCCTTCTCGGACCTGGGCGACAGCCGGTACTTGGCGGATACCGCCCTGACCAGCATCCCGATCCCCTTTATGAGAAGCTCCACGTTGTCCGGCTGCTCCTCCGCCAGGCTGCCCAGGCGCACCCTGAGCAGCGCGATCTCCTCGTCCAGGCCCTGAAGCTGCCTCGCCCGCGACAGGCGCACGCGCTCCGCCCGGGACATGGCATCCTCGTAGAAGGCGCCGGGCTCCGGCGTACTTCCGCTAGCGGGGTTTGGCACGCTCGTCTCCTTCCAGCGCTTCCACCAGCTGGTGCACGGCGTCCGGAGACAGCGCGGAGGCCGCCTGCACAAGCCCCCTCAGCAGGCACACGGCCACAACCTCCCACTCACCCTTCTCGATGGCCTTCGACATGGCGCTCACAGGCCCCCTCCCTTCCACGAATGCTATACTGCTAGCTGCGGCCGCCGCCGGACCTTCTACGGAGCACCATGGCGGTTATCGCCAGCGACGCCAGCAGCGTTACGAGTCCCGGCCACGGCGGCGGGCCATCTCCCTGATCGCCGGCCGCGTCCGCAGCCCAGTACAGGCCCTGCAGAAGGAAGCTCACGTTGACCAGCGCAAGCACTCGCGAGGCGATGCGCCTGCTACGGTCGGACGCGGAGTAGCGGGCGAAGTAGACGGCGTTGAACCCACCAGACAGGGCGGTAAGCGACCCCTGAGCGAGTATCAGAACCTGCAGAGAGTCCGGCAAGGCTTCCTCCTGCGACGTCATCCCTGATTGGGATATGTGCAGGGAGGAGAATAGCACGCATGTTCTCTATGGTCAACGGGAGTGTGACGACGCGCGCGCGCGAGGGCGGCCTGACCGAACCGTCCCGACTCCCTCCGGCATCGAACCCCTGTTGACGAGAGTCACCGCAAGAGGCTAGCCTGTTGAACCGGGCAAGCCCCATCAGCGACCCTACGAACGAGAGAATCTACGATGTCTGAACACACGGCGCCCGAGGCAGCGAGCAGGTCCCTGAAGCGCGGAGTCCTCATGGGCGTGGCCTCGGGCCTGGTCGCCATCACCTGCTGCGTATCGCCGGTGGTGCTGGTACTGCTGGGCATCGCAACCGCAGCCGAGGCGGTGACTCTAGGCGACACCCTCTACTACGACTACGGCTGGTACTTCCGGGCGGCGGGCCTGGCAGTGGCGGCGCTGGCCGTCGTCCTGTTCCTGCGCGGCCGCGCCGTCTGCAACGTACGCGGCGCGTACCGGTACCGCCGCATGCTGATCGTCCTGGCGGCATCGGCCGTAGCCACGTACGCCGGCCTGTTCTGGTTCACGAAGTACCTCGGCATCTGGTTCGGCTGATGGGCGGACGCCCTCCGCGCAGACTCTTGGATTGCCCGGATGGGCGCCGCGGTGTTATTCTCGGCTGAAGGACGAGACACAGGAGGGGGGATCGGATGGCAAGGGAAGGAATATCAGGAACGCTGCTGAGCGTGGACACGGCCAAGAGAGAGCTGACCCTGGAGATAAACGTATTCGCGTTTGAGGCGGAACCGGCTGTGGACTACAAGAGCTATACCTATGACCTGGGCGACGACTGGGACGACGAGCGCATCCGCGGCGCGGTGGGCGAGCACGTGGTCGGGACGGTGGTGGACGGCGTGGTCAGGCAGCTGCACGTGGCATAGGCTCCCTCGATCTGCGTTGGGCGTCGCGAGACGTGGCCCCCAACCTAGCGGGGCTCGTGACCGCTTCCCTCTGTGCTCCGCATTGTGGAGTAGGCTTAGATGGATCTTGTGCCAACCCAAGATGAAGCGGAGGAGCCCTGTGAATGTCGATGATGTGAAGACTCTTTACGAATACACCTATTGGGCCAACGATCAGATCTTTGTTTCGGCACAAAGGGTAACCGCTGAGCAGTTTGCAGCAACCGCGACTTTCCCTCACGGAGGGTTAGCTGGGACGCTGCGTCATCTTGTGAGTGCCGAGGCTACTTGGCGGGCTCGCCTTGAAGACACCTCCCTCACCCCACTAGAGAAGGGACGCCACCATACGCTCGAGAGTCTCGAGCACCGTCGGCAGGAAGAAGAAGAGGCAATGCGCGCCTTTCTGGAATGCCTTACCGACCAGGACCTGGCGTTACATCATGGCCAACCTAAGTGGCCGCAGCAAGTTCGGGCACTAAAGGGGGAACAGTCCCTGCTTTGGCATTATTTGGTGCACGTTGTACACCATGGAATCCAACATCGCTCTGAGGCCGCCACACTTCTCACGCAATATGGTCAGTCCCCGGGGGACCTTGATTTCCTAGTATTCATTGAAGCGACAAGCTAGACGGTCGCTCCAACCTGATACCAAAAACCATGAACGGGGCTAGCAGTTGGCATCTATACGCTTCAGTTCCTTGGGCTCCGCACAGGCTATCTTTCTTGACTTGGACGGAACGTTGCTTGAAGACGGACTCCAAGAGGCGATCGCACGCACGTGTGAGGAGGTAGCAGCGACTCAACCTGGACTGGAAGGCGCTCGGCTGGCCGAGGCCAACACGAGAGTCTGGGAATCCTACTGGCCTCAGGTGGGAAACGACTTTATGCTTGGCGCTATCGGCGGTGCTTCTGTGAGCCTCGAAGCCTGGCGTCGTACATTGCTGGCTTGCGGATGCAGAGATGAATCGGTTGCGCAGTACGCGGCGCGCACTCTTGGCCGGCTAGGCCGCGAGTCGTACCGACTGTTCGATGACGCCCTCGAATTCACAGCGGCGGTAACGGAGGCTCACACTCCACTAGCGCTCATTACAAACGGAGCTTCCGACACCCAGCGCGATAAGATATGCTCTCTAGGCATTGAAAGCTGGTTTGATAGTATCGTAATCTCCGGAGAGGTTGGTGTCGCCAAGCCCGCTTCACCAGTCTTTGAGATCGCTCTCAGCAAGCTAGGAGTAGACAAGGAAGCCGTGTGTCATGTTGGTGACAGCTTGGTCTCTGACGTGGCAGGCGCAAACGCTGCTGGGCTAACTTCAATTTGGCTCAATCGAACCGGAGCTATTCGCGCGGAAGACGACCCAAAGCCTGATTTCGAGATTCGCTCGCTGTCGGAACTTCTGGCCCCGCGATCCAAGTAGGGATCCACAAAACAGCAAGCCCCGCGCTCCTGCCGGAACGCGGAGGCCTGATAAGACTCGGGCTCTGTCGCGCTGACGCCCGGCTAGGCGCTAAGGCGGTTCAGTCGTGCCATCAGCCGGGACTTCCGGCGCGCCGCGTTGTTCGGGTGGATGATGCCCTTCACCGCCGCCTTGTCCAGCGCCTTGATCGCACGCTGCACGCTCGCAGTCGCGGCCTCTGACTCACCCTGCGCGATGGCGTCCTGCGCCCTCTTCACGTAGGTGCGTGTTGCCGTGCGTATCGGCCGGTTTCGCTCCGTCTTCCGAGCCACCACGCGGGCTGATCTTTCACTTGGCAATGCCCTATCTCCTTCAGTTCGATCTTCCTGCGCCAACCCGCAGGATTCGCTCCTCCTCCGGAGCGCTTCGCGTTACCGAGAACACGCCCACCACGCCCTCGAGCCTGGAGAACAGCCGGCTGAGCTGTCCCACGCCCGTGGTGTACAGCGTCAGGTATATGGACGCGCTGCTATCCTCGTGCTCGGTGGTTATGACGCTGGCGATGTTCACCTTCTCCTGCGAAACCAGCGTGGTTATGTCCCTCAGCAGTCCCACGCGGTCCCACGCCTCGATGCGCAGCCGCACCGGGTACAGCGTCTGCCCGCTGCCCCAGTTCACGCTGACCAGTCGCTCCTGCTCGCTCTCGTTCCGGACGTTGTGGCAGTCGGTCCTGTGCACGGACACTCCGCGGGTGCGCGTGATGTAGCCGATTATGTCGTCGCCCGGTATGGGGCTGCAGCACTGGGACACGCGCGTCAGCAGGTCGCCCACGCCCAGCACTTCGATGCCGGAGGACGGCCAGGTGAGCACCGGCGCCGCCGCCGGCTCCACCGGCGACTGGTCCTGCTGCGCCGCCAGCCGTGACGTCACCTGCGCTATGCTCACAAACCCGCTGCCGAGCGCCGCCAGGAACTCCTGACCCGTATCGTACTTCAGCAGCGCGGCCACGTCGCTCTCGTCCATCTTCACGCTCAGGCGGCGCATCTCCTTGGACAGCAGCTCCTTGCCGCGCTGGATGTTGGCGCTCCGCTCCTGCTTTCGGAACCACAGCCGTATCTTCTGGCGGGCGTTCGCCGTGTTTGCGTAGCCCAGGTTGACGTTGAGCCAGTCCAGGCTTGGCCCTCGCTCCAGCTTACTCGTCAGAATCTCGACCGTGTCGCCATTCTTGAGCTGCGTGTAGAGGGGCATCAGCTTGCCGTTCACCTTGCCTCCAATGCAGCGGTGGCCAAGGTCCGTGTGTATACGATAAGCGAAGTCAATGGGCGTCGAGCCGGCGGGGAGCTCTCTAATATCGCCCTTGGGTGTATATACGAATACCTGGTCCTGGAACAGGTCCATCTTAACGGACTCCACGAACTCCTCAGCTCCCACAACCTCCCTCTGCCAGTCCAGCAGCTGCCTGAGCCAGCTCATCTTCTCCTCAAAGCGGCGGTCCTTGGCCTCCCCCTCCTTGTAACGCCAGTGGGCCGCCACCCCGTACTCGGACACCTGGTGCATTGAGTACGTCCTGATCTGTATCTCCAGCGGCGTGTTACCCTGGTACATCACGGCCGTGTGCAGCGACTGGTACATGTTGTCCTTGGGGTTCGCTATGTAGTCGTCGAACTCACCTGGTATGGGGTGGTACTGCCCGTGGATGACGCCGAGGGCGCTGTAGCAGTCGTGCACCTCCGGCACCAATACCCTCAGAGCGAAGAGATCGTAAATCTGACTGAACTCCTTGCCCTGTTCCGCATACTTCCTCATCTTCTGGTAGATGCTGTAGATGTGCTTGGGGCGGCCCGTAACCTCCGCCTCAAGTCCTCGCTCGTTCAGCTCGTCCCGCAGCGTCTGGCTCAGCTGGAGAATGTACATCTCCCTCTCCGTACGCTTGGTGGTGAGCAGGCGGGAGATCTCCCGGTAACGGGATGCGTCCAGGAAGCTGAACGCCAGGTCCTCCAGGCGCCACTTGAAGTCCCAGATGCCCAGCCTGTGGGCCAGGGGCGCGTAGATGTCCAAGGTCTCCCTGGAAATGGCAACCTGCTTTTCCGGCGAATGAGCGCTGAGCGTCTGCATGTTGTGGAGCCGGTCCGCCAGCTTGATCAGCACCACGCGTACGTCCTGGGCCGTGGCCACCAGCATCTTGCGCAGGCTGCCCGCCTGGCCGTCATCGTAGTCGTAGCGCGGGCCGTCCTCCGAGTACATCAGGTCCATCTTGCTCAGCTTGGTGACGCCGTCCACCAGACGGGCCACCTCCTGGCCGAACTGCTGGCGCAGGTCATCGAAGGTGACGCCGCAGTCCTCGATCACGTCGTGTAGCAGAGCGGCGGCGAGCGTGGAAGCGTCCAGGTTCAGCTCGGTAAGGAACAGGGCGGTGTTGATGGGGTGCTCCACGTAGGGCTCCCCGGAGAGACGCTTCTGGCCGTCGTGGGCGTGGAACGCAAAGTCGAAGGCGTCCTCAATCAGCGAGAGCTTGTCGAGCGGCAGGTAGCCCCTCGCCTTCGACAGGATGTCCTCGGCGGTATGTGTCTCGTACGCAACACGCGGTCTTGCCATGCTGAGAGTATAGCGACTCGCTGTTGTTCCTGCAAACTCCGTAATCTTTCCTTCACATTCCTTACGAGCAACCCTATCCCCTTGAAGCTGTTACGCTATTACCCTTATAATCCTCCAATGCGCATCTCGGCCCGCGGCGAGACGCAGAAGAGGAAAAGCATGCAAGAGAACACCGGCACGCCCATGATAGAGGTCGAAGACCTCACCAAGTACTACGGCGAATACCCGGCAATCGAGAACATCAGCTTCACCGTCAACCGCGGCGAGATCCTGGGTTTCCTGGGACCCAACGCTGCCGGCAAGACCACCACCATGCGCATCCTCACCGGCTTCATGCCGCCCACCTCCGGCACCGCGCGCATCGCAGGCTATGACGTGGTCGACCAGTCCCTGGAGGTGCGACGCCACATCGGCTACCTGCCGGAGACCGTGCCTCTCTACACGGAGATGGGCGTCTCCGACTACCTGGACTTCATGGGCCGCATCCGGGGCATGGACAAGGAGTGGCGCCGTCGGCGCATCGGCGAGGTCATCGATATCTGCCGGCTGGGCGACTACCGCACGTCGCTCATCGCCAAGCTGTCCAAGGGCTTCCGGCAGAGGGTTGGTATTGCACAGGCCATCCTCCACGAGCCGGAGGTGCTGATCATGGACGAGCCAACCATCGGCATCGACCCCATCCAGGTGGTGGAGACGCGCAACCTGATCAAGGGCCTCGGCGGCGACCATACCGTCATCCTCAGCACCCACATACTCCCGGAGGTCAGCATCGTCTGCCAGCGCGTCATCATCATCCACGAAGGCCAGGTGGTGGCAGTGGATCGGCCGGACAACCTGTCCGAGCGCCTCCGCGGCACCGAGCGGCTGGAGGTGGACATTCGCGGCCCCACGGCGCAGGTGATGACGGCCCTCCGCGACCTCCCGGGCGTACAGGAGATCACGCGCACGGACAAGGACGACGTGGGCGTCTACCGCATCGAGACCACGGGCAGCGAGGACCTCCGCAAGGAGATTTCCAATCTTGTAATACAGCGCGGCTGGGACCTCCTCAGGCTGCAGCCCATTCAGATGAGCCTGGAGGAGATCTTCCTGCGCCTCACGGAACCGGATTCGGACAAGGAATGAAGAACACAATAACCATAGCCTGGAAGGAGACCAGAACCTACTTCGCCTCCCCCATGGCCTACATCATAATGGCGGTTTACGCCGCCCTGGCCGCATACTACTTCGTTACCAGCATAAGCGGAGTCCTGCCGGAAGCCACCATCCGCGGCTACATCATCCCCAGCACCTTCATCTTCACGCTCCTCTCGCCCATCATCACCATGAGGCTGCTCGCAGAGGAGCAGAAGCTGGGCACGCTGGAGCTTCTCATGACCGCGCCGGTGCGGGACTACGAGATCGTCTTGGGCAAGTTCCTGGCCGCCATGGCCAGCCTGCTCTCCATCCTGGTGCCGACCATCTACCTGGTGCTAATGCTGTCGTGGTTCGCCACACCGGACATCGGCCCAATCCTGAGCGGGTACCTCGGCCTTGTGCTGTTCGGAATGGCCACGCTCTCCGTGGGGCTGCTCGCCTCCTCCCTTTCCGGGAACCAGATAGTGGCCGCCGTGCTGGCGATGGGCATCCTACTCATCCTCACCATAATAGACCTTGCATCCTCCTATGCGGGAGGCATATTTGCGGACCTGGTGCTGCAGATATCCATCACCACGCACCTGGAGAGCTTTGCCCGCGGCGTGATTGACACGCACGACATAGTCTACTTCGCCATCTTCACCATCTTCATGCTGTTCCTCACGGCGCGGTCGCTGGAGTCCAGGAGGTGGAGATGAGCACCAGCGGCGACCGGCGAAGAGAGCGCCGCAGCCGCGTAAGCGGAGAGACCCAGGGCCGTTTCAGCCGCGAGAAGCTGTGGACAGCGCTGGCCGATGCCGGCCCCATTTTCTCGCTCTCCGGCGCGGTGATCTTCGTGGGCGGCCTGGTGGTGTTTATCACCATCCGGGAGCTGCGCGGCCCGGGACAGCTTCTAATGGCACTGGCCGTCCTCATGTTGGCCACGGCCGCCGTGACCAACTTCCCGGCTGTAAAGAGCGCCGTCAGAGCACGTGCCGGGCGCTACGCCGCCAACACACTGATCATGGTGAGCGCCCTCACCGCGATACTGGTCCTGCTGGGCTTCATCTCCTACGAAAACTCTTACCGGCTGGACGTCACCGCAACCCGGCAGTTCACGCTTGCTCCCCAAACTGAGCAGGTCCTGGAAGCGGTGGGAGAGCCGGTTCACGCCACCATCTACTCCAGTCCTGAGGACGCGCGCCACGAGCTCATCCGGCGCCAGGCCGAGGACTTCTTCTTCGAGTTCAACAGGCGCAACAGGAGCTTCACCTTCGACTTTGTGGACCCGGACCTCACGCCATCCCAGGCCCGCCGCGACGGCGTCCAGGAGTACCCCACCATTGCGTTCCGCGCCACGGAGTCAGAGCGCAATCCATACCTGCTCACGCCTCAGTTCTTCGGTGAGGCGTTCACCCTTGCCGAGCAGGACCTGGTCAGCGCCCTCCTCATCTCCACAGGCGAGGAGCAGAAGGTGGTCTACTTCACCACCGGCCACAGTGAACGAAACACCACCGACTCCTCGGAGGACGGCGACGGCTACGGCCTCGCACGGGCCGGCCTTCTCGGCGACAACTACATCGTCAGGACGCTGAACCTCAGGGAGGTGGAGGAGATTCCTGAGGATGCCGCTGTCCTGATCATGGCCGGCCCAGAGAACAGCATCCTGATGGACGAGCGCGAGATGGTGGAGCGCTACCTGAAAGCCGGCGGCCGCGGCCTCTTCCTGATCGACGACGCCATCAACACGCAGATGAACACCACGTTTGCCAAGTTCGGCATTCAACTGCCTCAGGGCACCATCGTTGACACCGCAAGCTCCACCGTGGCGGACCCGCGCAGCCCCATCATCCGGCGCAGCGCCTACAATCAGGAGCACCCCGTGACCAGGCAGCTGGACGACACCTTCCTCACGGACTCTACCGGCATCGTTAGCGTCATCGAGCGGGCGCCCGAGGGGCTTCCCCCGAACCCGGACGAGCTCAACATCCAGCAGACGCCCCTGGCCTTCTCCTCCCTCTTCAGCTGCATTACGGCTGAACGGGACGCCTCCGACTGCTCCGACGAAGACGACATCCCCGGCCCGTTTGCCCTAGCGATGGCGGTCCAGTTGGTATCTTTCGTCGGCGAAGAGGCGCCGGCACTCGAACCGGGCCAGAACCCGACCCTCGCCTCCATGATCATATTCGGCGACTCGGACTTCGCAGGCAACAAGTTCTACTACGCCCTGAACAACAGCGACCTCTTCCTCAACTCCGTGGACTGGCTGGCCCAGAAGTACGACCTCATCTCCATACGCGCGAAGCCGCAAGCCTTCCGCCTGCTGGTAATCGACCAGAGGGAGTTCGACTTCATTCGCTACTCCAGCTGGTTCCTGCTCCCCACCGGCCTCATGCTCCTGGCCGGTATCTCATGGTGGCGCAGAAGGTAAGCCCGCGGCATGAGCATTCGCACGTCCATCATTCTGGTGGTAGCCCTTGCAATGGTAGCCGGCTACGTCTTCTTCATCCAGCTCAGGCAGGTCGAGGAGGAGAAAGAGCAGCCGCCGTGGTTCTACAACCTGGACATATCGGACCTGACTCGCATCCACATAAAGGACGGGGAGGAGAACGCCTCCTTCCACCTGGGCGAGGACAACAACTGGCGCATTGGCGATCCGGACGGCATTCCCGTGGGCCTGGAGCGCTGGGGTGGCATCACACTGCTGCTGACCGGCCCTCGCAGCCGTCGCCTGCTGGACGAACAGCCTGCCGAACTAGTCCCATACGGCCTGGACGCACCGCCCACCGTCATTGAGGTGGACCTGAAGGACGGACGCAGCATCAACGTGCTCCTGGGGCTCACCACGCCGGACGGCCAGAACAACTACGCCCAGGTGGAGGGCTTCCCGCAGGTGTTCACGGTATTCACCGGGTGGCGTGAGAGCCTGACCAAGCTAATTGATGACCCTCCGTATCCGGAGTGGTACTACAACGCGGATGCCACGACGGTCAACCGCTTTGAGCTCTTCACCAATGAAGGATTCCTGTCCCTCACGAGGGAAGGAGACCTATGGCGCTTCAACGACGATGAGGCAGCCCTCGTCGACCCTGAGGAACTCCCCGCTATACTTACGCATCTGGAGAATCCGGAACAGGAGCTCATAGCACCCGATGCCCGGGACCTGACTCCATACGGCCTTGATGCGCCGTTGGTCTCCCTCTTCCTGGAAACGCAGAAGCTGGACGAAGAGGGCTTCAACGTCATTTCGCATTCCCGCTATCTGATAGGCGGGCTAACGGAGGACGGCAGCGCCTACTACGCGCAGACCGTGCGTGGCGAGTTTCCTTTCCCCGAGATCTTCACGATTGAGGCCTCATGGGGGGAGGCCCTGGAAGCCCTCGCAGCCGGCTACCCCCATGCCGATGGCACGGAAAACGCAGGCCAGTAGTACAACGCGGGCCCAGCGAACTACGCTGCCTGGACCTGCAGGACACATTCCTTGAAGGCAGAAATAGTATCCATCGGCACCGAGCTCCTCATGGGTGAGCTGGTGGACACCAACTCCGCCTACCTTGCAGCCCGCCTGCCGCCCATCGGCATTGAGCTGCAGCGCATCACTCACGCCCGCGACGACCTCGACGCGCTCGCGGAGGTGCTCCGGCAGGCGTGGCAGCGCTCCGACCTGGTGCTCACCACCGGCGGCCTGGGCCCGACCGACGACGACCTGACCCGCGAGGCCATCGCCACGCTCCTGGGTGAAACGTTGTACGTGGACGCCGAGTCGCTGGAGCATCTTCGCGAGACCTTCCGGCGCAGAAGCGCGAGAATGTCGGACGTCAACGTCAAGCAGGCCAACCTCATCCCCTCAGCGCGCTCCATACCCAACGACCACGGCACCGCTCCCGGCTGGTGGGTTGAGTCCAACGGCAGGATCATCGTCGCCATGCCCGGTCCGCCCGGCGAGATGCACCCCATGTGGGAGACGCAGGTGCAACCCCGCCTGCGCGAGCGCTCCGACGGGTCAGTAATCCTAACCCGAAGCCTCAAGACACACGGCCTCGGCGAGTCGGCCATCAACGAGCTGATTGCCCCCCTGTTCCACCTGCCGGACGTTGCCCTGGGAATGTACGCGCAGGCGCAGGGCGTGCAGGTACGTCTGCGGGCCCGCGCAGCCAGTTCGGACGAGGCCGCGCGTATGCTATCGCCGGTGGAGGCGGAGCTGCGCCGCCTGCTGGGAGAGCACGTGTGGGGCGCCGATGAGGACGTGCTGGAGGAGCAGGTCGGCCGCGAGCTGGCCCGCCGGGGCCTGACGCTGGCCGTCATGGAGTCCTGCACCGGCGGCCTGCTGGCGCACTCCATCACGCAGGTCCCGGGCAGCTCGGAGTACTTCCTGGGCGGAATCGTGTCGTACACCAACGAGGTGAAGGCTGCCTGGGGCGTCAACCCCTCGATCATACAGGAGCACGGCGTGGTCAGCCCTGAGGTGGCCCGCGACATGGCCCGCGCATGCCGGGAGGCTATGGACGCGGACGTTGGCATCGGCATAACGGGCGTGGCCGGGCCAGACGAGCTGGAAGGACAGCCGGTGGGCACGGTGCACCTGGGGTTCTCGCACCAGTGGGGCGAGCATCACGTGAGCCGGCGGTTCCCCGGACAGCGAGCGCTCATCAAGCAGCGGGCGACCGTGCAAGCGCTGTTGGAGCTGTGGGAGCTGCTGCGCCTCAACCCAAACTTTCACGCCTGAGCGCGCAGTCCAACATGAGCCATCGAGTACCGACGCGTCCGGCGCCTAGACCGTGAGGCTGCGGTACAGCGCAGGCAGCCGGCGGGGCAGCGAGTGGATGTCCGCCAGCACCTCGTACCCCATGTCCTGGCACATCGACCGCAGGTAGTCGTGGCCCTCTTTGTCCACGGTAAGGCAGAACGGGGTGATCCCGCGGCGCTTGGTCTCCAGGAGAGCCACCCGAGTGTCGTGGATGGCGTACTCCTTCTCCACGCCCTCTCGGCTGTAGCCGCGGTCCTGCGGCCGCCCATCGCTGATGAGCACCAGGAACTTGGTGCGCGCCTCCAGCTGGTCCAGCTTGGTTACGGCGTGGCGTATGGCCGGCCCCATACGTGTAGCCTGCAGCGGTGACACCTTATCGATCCGGCGCTTCACCCTGTCGGAAAGCGCCTCCTGGACGTCCTTGATGACGAAGAAGTCCACGTTCTCCCGCCCGTAGCCGGAGAAGCCGTAAATGCCGTAGGTGTCGCCGATGGTCTCCAGCGCGTGGATGAGGAGCACCAGGCTCTCCTTCTCCAGGTCCACAATGCGCTTGTAGCTGCGCCGCACTCCCTCGCCCCTGCGGCTTCGCAGCCAGAACATGTACTCAAGCGGGTCGTCCGGCGCGTCCCACTCGTCCGCGAGGCGCCGCGACTCGTCGATAGCCTCAGCCGTGGACGCGCTCATGTCCATAAGGAACACGACAGCCACGTCGCGATGCACCTTGTTGCGCCGCACGTACACCTTCTCCGAAGGAGATGTCCCGGAGCGCCTGTCCACCATTGCCTCAATCACCGCGTCCAGCTCCAGCTCGTCGCCGTCCTGCTGCCTCTTCACCTTCTGCAGGCCCTGCGGCACCATCAGCTCGAACTGCCGCCGTATCTGCGACGCCAGACCCGCGTAGCCGTCCAGCGTGGCGGTGAAGTAGGTCGCGTCCCCCTCCGACATGTCCTTCTCGCGCAGCAGGCACCACCGCGAGCGGTAGTCGGACATGCGATAGTCCCACTCGTCGTAGAGGAAGGAGGCCGGCTCCTTGACCTCGAGCGGCCCTCCCTGCTCCTCCTCGTCGTACGAGGGGTCGTAGGCCATGCTGGTCTGCTGGACGGCGCCCTGCGGACTTCCGCGAGAGCCAATCTCCTTGACCAGGTCCGTAACAAACATGCCCTTGCGCTGGGGGTCAACGCCCGGCGTGTTGGTGACGGGCTGGTTTGCCTCTGCCAGGAGTCTCTCCATCTCACCCTTGGAGATGGTCTCGCCCTTTGCCCCGCGCTCCCTCTGCGACTCCCGCAGCATGGAGATGACCTGCATTAGCTCCGGCTTGAAATCGCCGCGGTAGTCCACCTGCGGCGGCGACTCGTAGGACTGCTCCTCGCCTTCGCCGAACTGCTGCTGCGCCTCGAGCAGCTCTCGAAGCAGCTCCTCCCACTCCTCATCGCTCATGGACGGCGTCTGCTCATCCGGGAAGTCGCCCTGCTGCCAATCCTCCTCGGGCACTTCCTCGTTGGGCACCTGCGAAATGATCTGGTATATGCGAATGGTGGCCTCCGCGCTGTCTTCTACCAGCGCCTGAGGGCTGGACAGCGGCCGGACTACGTCCCAGAGCGCCCTGGCCGACCCTGCGAATCGCTCCGGCACCATCAGTTCCCTGCCCTGTTGCAGGCTGAAACGAATGAGCAGCTCCACCATGGCCTCGCGCGCCGGCATCTCCTCCAGCCGCGGCCGCTCCGAGAGGGCCAGACCCTGCACTCCGGCGTACGCCTGCCGGATGCCCGGGTACTCCACCTTTACGCGATAGTCCAGACGGCAGTCCTCCACGGCGGTGAATATGTCCCTTGCCAGGTTGCCGTCCACGAACAGAGCGAAGAAGCGTTGAATGTCCGCGAGACCCACGGCGCGGCCGTCGGGCGGCGCGGCGTCACCGTCGTCTTCGGACGGCTCAGGAAGCAGCCGGCTCCGCATGTCGGTGAACTGGGTTGCCTGCCTGTCGAACGAGTAGTTAAAGCTCTGGAACTCCAGGTGTGCTACCTGGTGCGTGGCCACCACCTTGTACCAGTCGAAGTTCTCATCCTTGTTCCCGAAACGCTCCGCCACGGGTGGCAGATAGACGGTGGCGCCTTCCGCCATCATCTTCTCCAGGGCCACCCAGCCCTTGCCCTGCACCTCCTCAGCCTCGTGGGCTGAAATCTCGACGTCCAGCGCGGAAAGGGCGCGGCAGTAGAGGCGCATCACCTCCTTGACTCGGCCGAACTCCACACCGGTCGACAGCTTTTCGAGCACCTCTTCGGAACGCGACGACTCGCCCTTGAAGTAGGCCGCGCCGCCCTCCGGGTTCTCCTTAAGGATTGCGACCCCCGTCTCGTACCACGCCTCCAGCTGGTTGATGCTGACGCGCCGGAGCACCTGGGGCACGCCCTTCAGGTAGTCCAGCACCACCCCGTGGTCTATTCGGGACAGCGAGTCCGCCATGTTGAGAACGTGAACGTGCACGTATCCATCCAGCTGGCCCAGCGCCGAAGAACTGTCCCGGAGGAAGGCCGGTACGTTCAGGCCGCCGAACCCTGCAATGCGACCAACCAGCGACAGGTAGCGGGAGCGCTCCACGCGTTCCACGCGGGCAAGCGACTCGCCCACCACCTGCAGGCAACCCGTTGCCTGCTGCCACTCTTTACCCAAGAGCGCCGAGATGAGCGAAAGGCAGGACCTGGTATCCTCCCTGAGCGTGGGCAGCACCTCGCCGGACAGCGATAGAAAGGACGCGGCCTCGTCAACCGACCGCTCGGCGATGGACTCCATCATAGTCACGAGATGCTGAAGCTCGCTGAAGGTCAGGACGGACAGCAGGTCTCCGCTCACTTCGAAGTAGCGGGTGGTCAGCACGCCGGACCGCCTGCCCCTGCCGTACAGTCTCTTTCCGATCTGGGCCCACTCGGACACGTCCCACGGCTTGAGGCTGACGACTATGCGCGGGCTGGCCCGGAAGTATGCCCCGGATGCCGCCGGTGACTCCTCCGCAATGGAGTTGCCCCAGTAGCCCCACTGCTTCAGGTGCACAAAGGGAAGCGCCTGGACGGCCGCAGGGCTTGCCCGGAAGTACTCCCGCGCCGCCTCCCAGGAGCGGCCGGCCTGCTGTGAGATGGCGAGACCCCAGTCCACCCATGCCACCATCTCCTCATCGCTGAGCGACTCTGAGACGGGTGTCCAAGCCTCTCTGAGCGCCTCAGTGAGATCCTTGGGGTAGCGCTGGAACTTCTCCTCGGTCTCGGCTAGTGTCACTTGCTGCATGGTGCAATCTGCCCGCGCCTTCCGGGGCTGAAAGTAAGCATCGTCTGCCGGTCCGGTCCAGGGGCTGCCGAATGCGACGGCCTACTCGAAGATGGAGTTAATGACCTCGTCTATGCTGCGCTGGACCTGCTGGTCGTCGGTGAGCGCCCAGGTGACGGCCACCTGGCATGCTCTGCGCGGGGCAATCCCGTTGTTAATCAGCTTGCCGGCGTAGATCAGGAGCCTCGTGCCCACACCCTCCTGCAGGCCGTGGTCTCTCAGGTTGCGCACCTTCTCGCCCAGCTTGGCGAGGGCCAGGGACACCGACGCAGAAGCCCCACTCTCGTGCTTGATGATCTCGGCCTCAAGCTCCGGCGGCGGCGCGTTGAACTCCATGGCCATGAACCGCTGCCGCGTGCTGTGCTTCAGGTCCTTGAGCGCGCTCTGGTAGCCGGGGTTGTAGGAGAGCACCATCAGGAAGCCCTTGTGGGCCTCGATTATCTCGCCACGCTTGTCAATGGGCAACAAGCGTCGATGGTCGGTGAGCGGATGGATGAGCACGGTGGTGTCCTTTCTGGCCTCCACCACCTCATCCAGGTAGCAGATGGCTCCCACCTTGACGGCCCTTGCCAACGGCCCGTCCATCCACCGGGTCTCGTCTCCCTCCAGCAGGTAGCGGCCCACAAGGTCGCTTGCCGTGAGGTCTTCGTGGCAGGCTATCGTCATGAGCGGGACGCTGGCGCCTGTCGACCGGCTGCCGGAGCGCTTGCCCCTGGTGATCCTGGTTACGGGCCGACCCAAGCGATAGCACATGTACTCGACGAAGCGGGTCTTGCCGGTGCCCGTGGGCCCCTTCAGCAGGACCGGCATCTGCTGCGAGTATGCCACCTCGAACAGCTCAACTTCGTCGCCAACGGGCAGGTAAAAGGGTTCCTCCTTGATGACGTACTCCTCGGTACGATAGGAGGTGTATGTTTCAGCTTCAGCCATTGCTCCTCCCGGCAGGCGCCTAGCCGTCCAGCCGCTCCTGCCACAGCTTTTCGATATTGCTCTGGAGGCCCTGCAGATCACCATCGTTGGCCACGACCACATCCGCGTGCTTCACTCGCTCCTCCGAGGACATCTGCGAAGCCATGCGGGCCCTGACCTGTTCCTCCGTGAGATTGTTACGGGCCTGAAGGCGGCTTACGACGTCCCCCTCGGGCGCCGTCACCACCCACACCTCGTCCGCGGCGTCCGTCCAGCCCGCCTCTATCAGCACAGCAGCGTCCAGCACGACAACGCCGGTGCCCAGCTGCCGCTGCTCCTCGATGCCATCCTCTAGCTTCTGACGGATGCGCGGCCAGGCGATCGCGTTCAGTTGGGCCATTGCCTCCGGGTTGCCGAACACCTTGCCGCCCAGCGCGCGCCGATCCACCTCGCCGTTTGGCTGCAGCACGTCCTCTCCGAACGCCTCCACGACCTCACGGTGGCCGTCCGTACCGGGCAGGTATACCTCGTGGCCGTACCGGTCGGCGTTGAGCACCTCAGCCCCCATCTCGCCCAGGATACGGGAAACCTCGCTCTTGCCGGCCCCGATTCCGCCCGCCAGACCAATGACCTTCATGCTTCCCCCTCTGCCACGCGTAAGGGCAATTCTATACGCGTTCCCACGCTATAGCAAGAGCAACCCATTACGGGATGGGACGTCACGAGGCCTCCGAGCATGCGCTGGACATACGATAGCCCCTATCGTCAAGGCGCCATCCACGAACGGCCGGAAGAACGTCCTCTCCTCCCCCTCATTCCAATTCGCGTTCACTTCTGCGAGAATGGACACGCGCCGGCTCCAACCTCTCCAGGAAGGACTCCCATGCCAAACCGCCTCATACACGAGACCAGCCCGTACCTTCTGCAGCACGCCCACAACCCCGTGGACTGGCACCCCTGGGGCGAGGAGGCTCTCTCGCGGGCGCGGTCTGAGGACAAGCCCCTGTTCCTCAGTATCGGCTACTCCGCATGTCACTGGTGCCACGTCATGGAGCGGGAGTCGTTCGAGAACGACGACATCGCGGCGCTCATGAACGCGAGCTTCGTAAGCGTCAAGGTGGACCGTGAGGAGCGCCCGGACATCGACTCCATCTACATGGGCGCCATCCAGGCCATGACCGGCCGCGGCGGCTGGCCCCTCTCGATGTTCCTCACGCCCGCCGGCGAGCCGTTCTACGGCGGCACCTACTTCCCGCCCGAGGACCGCCACGGCATGCCCGGCTTCCCGCGGGTGCTGGCCGCCATCTCGGACGCCTACAGTCAGCGCCGCAGCGACGTGGCCAGCTCCGCAAAGGAGATCACCGCTGCAATGGGCAGCATGGGGCAGGCGCTCACAGACTACACGCCTCTCTCAAAGGACACCATGTCCCTGGCCTACGCGCGGCTGCGCAACGGCTTTGACGCCGAGCACGGGGGATTCGGCACCGCGCCGAAGTTCCCGCAGCCCATGGCGCTCGACTTCCTGCTCAGGCACCATGCCGCGTCCGGCGACGCCCACGCACTCGAAATGGTGGATCTGACCCTCACCCGCATGGCGCGCGGCGGCATGTACGATCAGCTCGGCGGCGGCTTCCACCGCTACTCCACCGACCCGTTCTGGCTCGTCCCGCACTTCGAGAAGATGCTCTACGACAACGCCCTGCTGAGCCGCCTGTATATACACGCCCACCAGGCCACCGGCAGCCCGCTCTACGCCCGCATCGCGCAGGAGACCATCGACTACGTGCTCCGCGAGATGACCGACCCGCTCGGCGGCTTCTACTCGGCGCAGGACGCCGACAGCGAGGGCGAGGAGGGCAAGTTCTTCGTGTGGACGCCCGGGGAGATCAACGGCGTGCTCGGCCGCGAGGACGGCGCCGCGCTGCAGGCACACTTCGGCGTGACGCACGAGGGCAACTTCGAGGGGCGGAGCATCCTCCACCTACCAGCAGGCAGCGAAGATAAGGCCGGCTCGGAGACGGACGACGTGATCGCCAGGGGCAAGCGACTGCTGCTGGAGAGCCGCGGCAGCCGCGTCCCGCCCGCAACCGACACCAAGGTGCTGACAGCCTGGAACGGCCTCATGCTCCACAGCATCGCCCTTGGCGCGGCCGTGCTCAACAGGCCGGACTACCTGCAGGCCGCCATCGCCAACGCCACGTTCATCCTGTCGACCATGAAGCGCGACGGGCGTCTTCTGCGCACCTACCGTGACGAGCAGGCCAGGCTCAACGCCTACCTGGAGGACTACGCGCTGCTCGCCGGCGGCCTGATCACCCTGTACGAGGCCACGTTCGATCGCAGGTGGCTTGACGAGGCGAGCGACCTGGCGCGGCAGATGCTGGAGCTGTTCTGGGACGAGCGCGAGGCGAAGTTCTACGACACGGGCACCGACCACGAGACGCTGATCGTGCGGCCTCGTGACATCACCGACAACGCAATGCCATCGGGCGGGTCCGCGGCTACGGACGTGCTACTCCGCCTGAGCGTGCTCACCGACGAACCGTCCTACTCCCGCACTGCCGCGGCTGCGCTCAGGTCTGTGCAGCCGTACATGGCCCGCGTGCCCGAGGGATTCGGCAACTGGCTCGGCGCGCTGGACTTCCACCTGTCGTCGCCCCACGAGATCGCCATAGTGGGCCCGCTCGAAGACGGGGACACGCAGTCGCTGCTCGGCACCGTGCACGCTCGATACCTGCCGAACCGCGTGCTGGCCGGCTTAGACCCGGCCGGCGGCGCCTCCCACGTCGACATGCCACTGCTGGAGGACAAGGTGATGCAGGGCGGCCGGCCGACGGCCTATGTGTGCCACAGCTACGTATGCCAGAGGCCGGTGACGGACGCCGGCGAGCTTGCGGAGCAGCTGGACGCGCCGGACGGCCCCGGCGGCGCCCTGGATCCGGGCGGCCTCGGCCACGTCACGCTCCTGCCGGGGTAGGGGACTGTCTTGCCAGCAAGGTATCTCCGCTCATGATGAGCTTGTCGAACCATTTGAGCGTGCAGGACGTTCGATGCCCGCTCAGGTCCCTAGACAAGGCCAAGACGAGCGAATCCCCGCCTACGCGCCGGACAGCCAATCCCTGAGCGCCCGGATGTGGTCAGGTCTTGTGCCGCAGCACCCGCCGATTATCCGCGCACCCTGCTCACGCCATCCCTTGGCGTACTCCAGGTACTGCTGCGGGTCCAGGACGTTTGCCCGTGGGTTCGGGCCGCGGCTGCCGGGGAAGTGGGCATAGGCGCCGAAGGTCCCCGACCAGTTCCTCTTGACTATCTCCAGGCCCGGCCCGGTGTTATCCACCGGCGTGTGCATCACGAACACCGCCGCCACGTCCCTGTCCTTGATGGCGTCCATCGCGTCCTGAAGCGTCTCGCCTCCGTGCGTGCCGTCTCCTTGTCTGCCACGAATGCCCAGGTACAGCTCGTCGCCGTCTCGGACGACCGATAGCCCGACCCACGCCGGCAGGCCCAGCTCCGCCGCCGCGTCTATCGACGCCAGCGTGTCCGATATGCGAATCAGCATCTCGCTCACCGCCACGTCCGGGCCGCCCTTCGCCAGCTCCCCCAACTGCTCCCGGTAGGTCTCCAGGGCCTCCTCGTAGGGCACTGGGACCTCCGCGTGCTCCTTGGGGGTCATGGTCGATACGGAAGCCGCAATCACGACCGAGTCCTCCTTCCCGGCGTTTCTCCTCGCCTGCACCGCCGCCTCGATGCCCAGGCGGTTCGCCTCCGCTACCCTGTGCCCGAGGTCGCCCCGTTCCAGCATGTCGCGCCCCGTGCCGAAGGTGTTCGTGATGATGATCTCGGCGCCCGCTTCGATGTACTCCTGGTGAATCTCCCGCACCAGCTCGGGATGCTCGAGCATCGGGCCGCCCGACCACACCCTAGGGCTCGCCAGCCCTCGCAGCTCGAACTCCGAGCCCATGCCGCCGTCCATGAGGATCGTCTCGCCCGCAGCGATGCGGCTCTGCATTCTCTCAAAGTTGCTCATGTTGCTCTCCTCCTGAAGTCCTGGGTTGCCTTTCAATCCTGGGGCCTCTATGCCAGTCCAGCGAGAAAGGTATCACCGCTCAAGTGGTTCGACAGGCTCACCATGAGCGGGGGCCGCCACCCACATACCCGCTCACCCCCGTACATGATACGGGGCTGAGCCTGCCGAAGGGGACCATATGCCCGGCTATGCGCCCTCCTGAATTGTGATGGAGGAGATTGCGTCGCCCGGCGAGGTCGCCGCTGTAGGGTCGCGTGGCGATATGTCGAACACCACGTCCATCCCCTCTACCACCTGGCCGAACACCGTATGCGCATCGTCCAAGTGTGGAGTGGCCGCGAAGGTGATGAACCACTGGCCGCTCCCGGTGTCGGGACGGCCGACGTTTGCCATCGACAGCACGCCGGGCCCGTCGTGGCGCCTCAGGGGGCTGAACTCGTCCGGGATCGTGTAACCCGGGCCGCCACTGCCAGTGCCTGTCGGGTCGCCGCCCTGCGCCATGAAGCCCGGTATGACGCGGTGGAAGGTCACCCCGTTGTAGTAGCCTTCACGCGCCAGGAAGATGAAGTTGTTGACCGTCACCGGCGCCTCCTTGGCGAACAGCTCGATGACGATCTCCCCTCCCTTCTCCAGCTCCAGCGTTGCCGTGTAGCTCTTGTCCGGGTCTATCGTCATTGGCGGTGGCGAATCGTACTGCTGCAGGGTTGGCTCCTCGGTTGCGGTCGACATCGGCGCGGGCGCAACGGTGGCAGTCGGCGCGGCGTCCGTTCCGCAGGCCGCCACGAGCAGCACGAGCGGCAGCACAGCCAGCAAAGCACGGGTGTATCGACTCAACATCGAATAGTCACTCTCATGCGAGGTCAGCGCCCCCCATACCCGCTCACACAGAGCTTGTCGAAGGGCGTGAGCGGGTCGCGTACGAGGCCGGTCCGCCTACGCCTCCTGCTCCGCAGCCACAAGCTCCACCTCCTCCATCAGCGCCGTCAGCATGTCCGATTCCTCCACAACCCTGGACTTGCGCCCCTTGCGGAAGATCACCGCGCGGCCAACGCCCGCGGCAATGCCCACGTCCGCATCCTTCGCCTCGCCCGGGCCGTTCACCTCGCAGCCCATCACCGCCACCTTCACGTTGTAGCTCTTCGTCTTCAGCAGGTCGTCGACCGCGTTCGCCAGCTTGATGACGTCCACGTCCGCGCGTCCGCACGAGGGACACGCCACGAGCGTAGTGCCCTTCTCGCGCAGGTTCAGCGACTTCAGGATCTCGTAGCCGGCCGCGATCTCCTCCTTCGAGTCCGCGCTCAGTGAAACGCGGATCGTGTCGCCGATGCCCTCGTACAGCAGGTAACCAAGGCCAACGGCGCTCCGGATCGATCCGGCCATGGCCGTGCCCGCCTCCGTAATGCCCAGGTGAAGCGGGTAGGGCACCATGTACGCCAGACGCCGGTAGGCCTCGACGGTGGTGGGCACGTCGAACGCCTTCAACGAAATCTTGATCAGGTCGAAGTCCAGGTCCTCAAGGATGCTTATCTCCCACAGGGCCGTGGCCACCATGTGGTCCACAACGCTGAACTCGCCCTCCCCAGCCTCGCCGGCCTTGGCCAGCTTGTTCACGCCGTCCGCGTGGCGGTGCAGCCCCCCGAACCTGCCAATCTGACCCACCGGCGGCAGGCTGCCGAAGTTCACGCCGATGCGTATCGGTATCTGGCGCTCCTTGGCCGCACGCACCACCGCCTCCACCTTGTCCCGGTCGCGGATGTTGCCGGGGTTGAGCCGAAGCCCGTCCACGCCCGCCGCAATCGACTCAAGCGCAAGCTGGTAGTGGAAGTGAATGTCCGCGATGACAGGTATCTTGACCTGCTTCTTGATCTCGCGGAGCGCCAGGGCGGCCTCCATGTCCGGGACCGCGGGCCTGATGATGTCGCAGCCGACGTCCTCCAGCTCCTTGATCTGGCGGACCGTGGCCTCCACGTTGCGGGTGTCCGTCTTGGTCATGGACTGCACGGTGATCGGGGCGCTGCCCCCAACGGTTACGTCGCCTACCTGGATGGCCTTGGAAACACGTCTGGTTGTCATGTCGACCCGCCTTTTCTCTCTGCTGGTGGCTGTAGCTTAACGTACAGGGGCGCAGGTGGTCAATCGAGACCGCCTCACCCCAGGTCCAGCGGCCTGACTATGTCCAGGTAGACGCTGAGGATTCCAATGAGAACGACGAACACGAACACGGCCGCTCCCACCGGGACCACCTTCCGCATGTCCGGCGGCCGGCCCGTGACCTTTTCGTAGAGGGCCACGGCGAAGTGCCCGCCGTCGAACGGGAACAGCGGTATGGCGTTCAGCACTCCCACGAAGATGGCGATGTAGGCGATGAGCTCCAGCGTCACGTTCAGCCCAGCCCTCGAGCTGGCCGCCCCGAACTGCGTAATGCCGATGACGCTCACTGGGCGCACCCTGTCCAGCGAGTCGTCGTCGTCGCTAACCACCGCGTTCGCCAGATTGCCCAAGTTGGTGGCAAATAGCCAGATGCCCTGTACGCTCAGCCTTGTATAGAGAGCCACGTCGCCCGCCGCCTTGCCGACGCCCAGGATGGGGTTGTCCCGCTCCCGCTCAACCCTCGGCGACACGCCCAGAAAGCCCACCAGCTCGCCTGTGGACGTATCGGTCCTGGCCGTGAGCGTCGGTGTCAGCCGCACCGGCGCGCCGTCACGCAGCACATCCAGCTCAACTCGCCGGTTGGGGTTGCTCCTCAGGACCGCGGACAGGTCGCTCCACCGATCGACGGGCCGGCCGTTGACCGCAACTATGCGGTCGCCGGGAAGCACTCCGGCCAGCGACGCAGCCGACGGCGAGCCATCCTCCGTCTCCGGTATCACGAGGGCCACTTCCAACAGCGGACTCGACATGTCCGGCTCGCCGATCACTACGTTCACAAACCACAGAAGCACGAAGGCGATCACGAAGTGCGTGCCTATGCCGCCCATCACCACCACCGACTTCTGCCAGAAGGGCTTTCCTCTGTAGGCGCGGGCCTCGTCCTCCGGCTCCACCACGTCCAGCGCGTTCATGCCCTCTATGCGCACGTAGCCGCCGGCCGGGATGGCCTTGATGCCGTACTCGGTCTCCCCTCGCTGGAATGACCAGAGCGTGGGGCCGAACCCAAGGAAGTACTTGGTGGCCTTCATGCCCAGGAGTTTGGCGGCCACGAGGTGCCCGCCTTCGTGGGCCATCAGGATGACTACGATCGCTACCACCACCATCACTCCGCCCAGCATACCGCTCCTTCCGCCCGGCTCAGGCCCGGCCTGACCACGATAGCGCCGTCCGGCGGGCCCACTCGTCCGCGGCCAGGATGTCCTCCAGCGCGGGGGCCGGCGCCGGGTCGTGCCTGGAGAGCGTCCACTCCACCACTGCGGGTATGTCCGTGAACCCGATGGCGCCGCCCAGGAACATTTCGACCGCAACCTCGTCCGCAGCGCTGAGCGCCGCGGGGTATGTCATGCCCTTTCGGCCCGCCTCTACCGCCAGCCGGAAGCAGGGGTACTTCGCCTCATCCAGCGGCTCGAAAGTGAGCGCGCCGGTCTCCGCCGGCCTGAAGCGGGGCAGCGCATCGTTCTCCATGCGCTCGGGGTAGAGCAGCGCGTGCTGAATGGGAATCCGCATGTCCGGCGGGCTGAGCTGTGCCATCGTTGAGCCGTCCTCGAACTCCACCATTGCGTGGATGATGCTCTGGTGGTGCACCACAACGTCAATCCGCTCCCACGGCAGGTCGAAGAGCCAGCGCGACTCGATCACCTCAAACCCCTTGTTCATCAGGGTTGCGGAGTCGATGGTGATCTTGCGCCCCATGGTCCACGTGGGGTGTCGCAGCGCCTCCTCGGGCGTCACTGACGCCAGCTCCTCAGGCGCGCGGGCGCGGAAGGCGCCTCCGGACGCAGTGATGATCACGCGTGAGATGGCCCGATCCTGGCCGCGCAGGCACTGCCAAATCGCGCTCGGCTCGCTGTCCACGGGAAGCACGTCCACGCCCATCTCCCTAGCCGCGCTCATCACCACCTCGCCGGCCATCACCACGGGCTCCTTGTTCGCAAGCGCCAGCGTCTTGCCCGCGCGAATGGCCGCCAGGATTGGGCCGAGGCCGGCGCTTCCCACGCTCGCGGCCATCACCAAGCTAACGTCGGGATGAGTGGCCACTTCCTCATGCGTTGCAGGCGTGCAGCCCGGCGGTAGGGCGGCAGCCAGCTCGTCCACGGACGCTTCGCTCGACGCCACGCTGGCGCCAAACTCACGTGCTTGCTCGGCAAGCAGCTCGAGGTTCCGTCCCGCGGAGAGTGCAACTACCGAGAAACGGTCCGGAAACGCGCGAACAACGTCCAGGGTCTGTCTACCGATGGACCCCGTGGAACCGAGAATGGCTAGACCTTTCACCCTGCTGTCCATACACTGAAATGGTACACGACCACGATTGCGAAGACAACGCTGTCCAGCCGGTCCAGCACGCCGCCGTGGCCGGGTATCAGCGTGCCGGAGTCCTTTACGCCGGCGGCCCGCTTGAGCATGGACTCCACCAGGTCTCCCACCTGCGCCACAACGCCGACCATTGCGCCCAGAGCGATGGCCTCCGCCTGCGTGATTGGCAAGTCCAGAAGCACCGCTAGGCCGATCACCACCCCCACGCCCGCCACCCAGCCACCGGCGGCGCCCTCCCACGTCTTGCCCGGGCTGATGTTCGGCGCCATGCGCCGGCGGCCGATGGCTCGTCCTACCAGGAACGCACCCGTGTCCGTGGCGAACGTGGCAAGAACCGCCAGCAGCACCCACTCCAGGCCGTCGTCCCCGGCGCGGAGGCGAAGGAAAAGCGATAGCGTCCAGCCCGTGTAGATCGCACCCGCGGCCGTGTGACCCCAGTCGGCCAGAGTATCGCTCAAGCTGCCCGACGCTGCTCCGTCGTCACCCACCAGGCGTGCAGGCGCGAATCGACGCGCCATGTGCCACGCCAGGGTCAGGGCGCCGCCGCCCAGGGCAACCAGTGTCGTCTGGTACTCCACGTAGTCGTCGCCGTGGCCGCTGACCACGAAGGCCAGCGCCCAGATGACGCCCAGCGCGGCAGCCGGCCGCGCGCCTCGCAGCGACGCCATGCGATAGAACTCCACTGCTCCAATGGACGCGAGCACGGCTGCCAGAAGGGAGAGCCAGGGGGCGCCGGCCCACAGGGCGGCGATGACGATGGGTATACCGACGAAGGCGCTTGCCAGTCGAGAAGCCATTGGTCAGACGTTTAGCGGCGCCGGGTCCCGCACGAGCAGCCCTGCGGCCGTTGCCGAGTTTGGGCCGCAGCCTTTCCGGAAGCGGCCCTCCAAGTGGGCCGTGGCCTCAGCCCTCGATCCTGCCGAATCGGCGCCTGCGGCTGCTGTAGGCCTTGAACGCCATGTGCAGCTCCTTCCGGTCGAAGTCCGGCCAGTACGCCTGTGTGCAGTAGTACTCGCTGTACGCCGACTGCCAAAGCAGGAAGTTGCTCAGGCGCATCTCGCCGCCGGTGCGGATGATCAGGTCCGGCTCCGGCATGCCGGCCGTGTCCAGGTAGCTGCTGAAGGTGACCTCGTCGATGTCCTTGGACGCCACTCCTTCCTCGACAATCCGGCGCACCGCCCCCAGTATCTCCGCCCTGCCGCCGTAGTTGAAGGCCACGTTGAGGGTGATGCGGTCGTTGTTCTTGGTCAGCTCCACGGCGCGGCACACGGCTTCCCGAAGCTTCGGAGAGAGGCGATCGAGAGTGCCAAGGTGGCACAGCCTCACGCCCCGCTTGTGGAGCGCGCCGGTCTCGTTCTCCACCACTTCACCCAGAATCTCCAGGAGGCCGTTGACCTCCTCTGCCGGGCGGTCCCAGTTCTCCGTTGAGAAGGCGTAAATCGTGAGGTGCTTGACCCCGAAATTCGCCGACTCCTCGATTACGTGCCGGATGTTCTCGCGGCCCGCCTGGTGGCCGGCCAGCCTGGGAAGGTTGCGCTGCTCCGCCCATCGCCCGTTGCCGTCCATTATGATGGCTACGTGCACCGGCACGTGCGATATCTCGTCGTTCACGTCCGGCGTTGTGTGCTCTTTCGCCTTCATGGATCCTAAAGTCCGGCTCCGCGCCGCGGTCAGGGCAGCCCACCGCTGGAGATGCGCGGAAGCCTAGACCTCCATGACCTCCTTCTCCTTGTCGGAGCCCAGGCCGTCCATCTCCGCCACGTAGAGGTCAGTCATCTTCTGAAGCTGGTCCTGCGCACGCTTGCCCTCGTCCTGCGAGATCTCCTTCTCCCGCTCCATCCCCCTCAGCTGCTCCAGCACGTCCCGCCGGATGTTGCGCACCTCAACTCGGCCGTCCTCCACCTTCTTGCGAACGAGGCGGACCAGTTCCCTGCGCCTGTCCTCCGTGAGCTGCGGGATGGCGAGTCGCAGCACGTTGCCGTCATTGATGGGGTTCAGCCCTATGCTGAGCTTCTGAATGGCCTTCTCCACAGCGGGCAGGCTCTGCCTGTCCCAGGGCTGCACCACGAGTAGTCTGGCCTCCGCAGCGCTAATGGATGCCAGCTGGTTGAGCGGCGTGGACGTGCCGTAGTAGTCCACCATCACGTTCTCGACCAGCGCCGGGTTGGCCCGGCCAGTCCTGACGGTGGCAAGCTCTCTCTTCAGAGCATCCACCGAACGGCTCTTTCTTCTGTCGCCCTCTTCGAGGACCTCCCTTATCGTGGCCATGGGTCACTCCCCTTGCGAGAATTTCCTGCGGCGACTCCTTGGATGCCACTTGGGCAGCGTCAAATGAAGTTTAGCATAGGGAAAGCCACCTGATAAAGCCATAGGAAGGGCAGGAGCGCAGTCTCGCATTCTTCGAACGAGTACCACTCCTTGCTAGGTTCGGGGCGCTAACCTAGAATAGCCTCGTTAGGTGGGGATAGGTTGCAGCCGAGACGGGCGCGAGGTTTCGCACGATACCAATTACACCCGCCGCCCAGGTAGATCATTGACCGAGCAAGAAGTCAACGAAGAAATCACCCGGCAGGCCGGGACGAACCGGCTTTTGGACGGGTGCCGGCGGATGGTCGACGCCAACCGGTTCGAGTACCTGATCATCGGCATAATCCTGCTCAACGCCGCGCTTCTCGGACTCGGCACGTCTCCGGCCATCGAGCGGGACTACGGCAGCTGGCTTCACCTTGGCAACAACGTCATCCTGGGCATCTTCGTCCTGGAGGCTCTGCTGAAGCTGGCGGCTCGATGGCCCAGGCCGCAGCGCTACTTCACCGACGGCTGGAACGTCTTCGACTTCACGGTGATTGTGCTGGCGCTGATTCCGGCCACGGGGGAGTTTGCCATAGTGACGCGCCTCTTTCGCCTGCTGCGAGTTGTGCGGCTCATTTCCACCATCAGGGACCTGCGCCTGATAGTGTCCGCCTTGGTGCGGTCCATCCCCAGTGTCGGTCACGTACTGATCCTGATGAGCATTGTGGTCTACATCTACGCCATCATGGGCTATCACCTGTTCCACAGTCACGACCCGGACAACTGGCGCAACCTGGGCACGGCGCTCCTCACCCTCTTCAACATTCTCACGCTGGAGGGCTGGACCGAAGTGATGGACTCGGCGATGGAGGCGTACCCGTGGGCCTGGGTGTACTTCGTAAGCTTTGTTGTCCTGGGCACGTTTGTCGTCATCAACATGTTCATCGCCATCATCATCAACAACCTGGACGAAGCCAAGATCGAGCGGCTGCGCGATCTCGAAGGCCCCGCAAGTAGGGAGGAGCTTCTGCGCGAGATACGAGCCACGCAAGCCACACTCCAGCGCCTGGAACTGCGCATCGGAGACGACGACCGCGATTAGTGGAGTCCTGGCTGGTGGATTGCTGGGCTCTCCGCCAGGAACGGAGTGCACCGCGCGAACAGCACGGCTACGGTAGGGAGCAATCGTAGGTTTCCTGCAAGCGCGACCGCGCGGTAAACGGAGTGCCTGAGCTACTCGATCGAGGCCGCGTCCTCGCCCAGCGCAAACCTCTGGAACCGCCGGACGCGGATGTTCTCGCCCACGCGAGCCATGACGTTGTTCACCACGTCCCTGATAGTCAGGGACGGGTCCTTGATGAAGTCCTGCTCCATGAGCAGCATGTCCCCGGCGCCTGCGGTCTCGTCCTCCGGGGCGGCCTCACCGTCCACGTAGCGGGGAGACATGGCCGCGACCTGCATGGCCAGGTTGTGCGCCAGCTCCTTGAACTCCGGGGTTCTAGCCACGAAGTCCGTCTCGCAGTTCAGCTCCACGATTGCGCCGACGCGGCTGCCCGCGTGAATGTAGCAGTCGACCACGCCCTCCAGCGTGTCCCTCGACGACTTCTTGGCAGCTATCGACAGGCCCTTCTGTCTCAGAAGCTCAACCGCCTTCGCCATGTCGCCGCCCGCCTCCTCCAGCGCGTTCTTGCAGTCCATGACGCCCGCGCTGGTCTGCTCTCTCAGGTCCTTGATTGCGTCAAGCGATACTCCCGGCATGGCTATGCGGTCCCTTCAGTGGAACTCTGGTTTGAGGTCCGCTGCACCGGCGCCGGTCCGGGCTCACTGGCCATTGCGCGAGCCAGTGCCTCCGGGTCCACTTCCACCAGCGTCTCCCCGACCTCTTCTTCTTCATCGTCACCGGTTTCCAGGGCCTCCTCCGCCATCTCCTCCTGCTCCTGCGCGGCGTTGGCAAGCTCTGCGCGCCTGCGCAGGCCCTCCATCACGGCGTATGAGATGCGGGCGGTCACAAGGCTTATGGAGCGAATTGCGTCGTCATTGGCGGCGATGGGGTGGTCGACCAGGTCGGGATCGCCGTCCGTATCCACGAGCGCAACGATGGGTATGCCCATACGTCTACCCTCGGCCACGGCTATCTTCTCACGGCCGATGTCCACTACGAAGAGCGCCCCGGGCAACGTGGTCATCTCCTTGACGCCCCCGAAGTTGCGGTTGAGCCGCTGCACCTCGTCCTCCAGCTTCAGCGCCTCCTTCTTGGTGAGCCGGGCGAAGCCACCCTTGGCGCGGCGCTCCTCCAACCGCACGAGGTAGTCGATGCGCCCCTGTATGGACGGGAAGTTGGTGAGCGTTCCACCTAGCCAGCGATGCTTCACGTAGAACATGCTGCAGTTCTTGGCGGCCTGCTCGACGGAGTCCTGAGCCTGGCGCTTGGTGCCCACGAAGAGCACGCTCTGACCGCCGGCCACTATGTCCGAGATGAATTGCTGCGCACGCTTGAGCAGTGACATCGACTGCTGCAGGTCTATGATGTGAATGCCGTTGCGCTGCGAAAAAATGTACTGCTTCATGCGGGGGTGCCATCTCTGGGTCTGATGCCCAAAGTGGACCCCTGCTTCCAGCAGAGACTTCATGGTAAGCGCCTCTTGTGGTTGAGAGGCTACATCCCGCTCATCAGATACGACCATGCGTGCGCGCTCCTCCCTGACTGCGACTCCCGCCTAAAGGTGCGTGCCTGAGTATCGCACAGTTGGGCAGCCAATGCAAGCTGACGTGCGTGAGGGGGGGCCTATCTTGGCGTTCCTCCTCTCTGGTATTGGGGCATACGGAGCTGTCTGAGAACGCCTCTTGCCCGCGCCCACCTACCCCATGTCCAGGCTGATGTCCAACGCCCGCACCGAGTGCGTCAGCGCCCCAACCGATATCAGGTCCACGCCCGTCTCAGCAACCGCTCGCACCGTGTCCAATGTCACGCCGCCCGACGCCTCCAGCAGCGCCCGGCCTCCCGAAATCTCCACGACGCGGCGCATTTCGTCCGGCGTCATGTTGTCCAGCAGAACCACGTCCGCGCCCGCTTCCAGCGCCTCGACCGCCTCCTCCACCGTCTCCACCTCGATCTCAACGCGCAGCGTGTGCGGCGAGCGTTCCCGCGCCAGATCGACAATCTCCGCCAGCCCCAGCTCCCTCGCACGCAGAGCCGCGATATGGTTGTCCTTGATGAGGATGCCGTCGGCCAGGTTGTAGCGGTGGTTGTGCCCTCCACCAACTCGCACGGCGTACTTCTCCAGCTGCCGCAGGCCGGGCACCGTCTTGCGCGTGTCGATGATGCGGGCCTTGGTGCCCTGCACGGCCTTCACATAGGCGACCGTAGCCGTGGCGATGCCGCTGAGACGCTGCAGGAAGTTGAGCGACACCCGCTCCGCCTTCAGAATGCCGGCCACGCTCCCCTCCACGTCCGCTACCACGTCGCCGGGCGACACCGGCGCGCCGTCCGCCAATCGAATACGGCTCTGCGTCGACGGGTCCACCTGCCGGAACACCTCGAGCGCGACCTCCAGGCCCGCAACCACGCCATCGGCCTTGACCACCACCGACGCCTGCCCACGCGCGTCCGGCGGAATGAGGGCGTCCGTGGTTACGTCGCCGTGGCCCAGGTCCTCCACCAGCGCCCGCTCCACCATGTCACGGATTGAGGATGTGATATGCATCATGTCAGTGAATGGGCTAGGTCTTCAACGCGACACTTGGAAGCGAGTCCAGTCGCAGTTCTCCGACGGCGGCGCTAGCCAACTCTTCAGGACCGCCAAGTCGGACCCAATGTTCGTTAGGCCATTCTCTACGTTCGTGAGCCTGGCCTCAATACGATCAAGTCGGTGAGAGATGCCTCTCACGGCGCTGGTCAGTCCTTCGAGAACGGAAGCTAAGTGGGAGAGCAGTTCGGTATGATGACCAACCGCAGTCTCCACCTGCGTTATTCTCCCGTCAAGCGTCATGACGCCGCCATCCCCCTACACCTCTCGCAGCATCCGCTCCAGCGCTACGCGGGCATGGTGCGCAGTCTCGTCGTCGACCGTGATGCGGTTGATCACCTCGCCGTCCAGCAGCCGCTCCATCGACCACAGCAGGTAAGCCGGGTGCGTCCGGTACATCGTCGAGCACGGGCACACCACCGAGTCCAGGCAGAACACCAGCTTGTCCGGGTTCTCCAGCGCCAGGCGGTTCACCAGGCTTATCTCCGTGCCCACGGCCCACTTGCTGCCGGAAGGCGCCTCGTTGATCGTCTTGATGATGAACTCCGTCGAGCCGTCGCAGTCGGCCTGTTCCACCACTTCCCTCACGCACTCCGGGTGCACCACCACGTTGATGTCCGGGTGGGCGGCCCTGGCCTTGTTGATCTGCGCAACGCTGAAGCGCGTGTGCACCGAGCAGTGGCCCTGCCACAGAACCGCCTTGGACCGCCTGAGCTCCTCCGGCGTGTGGCCGCCCATCGGCTTGAACGGGTTCCAGACCAGCATCTCCTCCGCCGGAATGCCCAGCTTGAGGCCGGTGTTGCGGCCAAGGTGCTGGTCCGGGAAGAATACCACTCGCTCGCCACGCTCGAAGGCCCAGCGCATCACCGCCGGCGCGTTGGACGACGTGCACACGATGCCGTTGTTTCGACCGCACAGCGCCTTGATGGCGGCCGTGGAGTTCATGTACGTGATGGGTATGACGCCGCCCTCGCCGAGCACCTCCGTCAGGTCGTCCCAGCAGTCCAGTACGTCGTCCGTGCGGGCCATGTCGGACATGGAGCACCCGGCCGTGATGTTGGGCAGGATGACCTGCTGGTGCGGAGCGCTGAGTATGTCGGCCGTCTCCGCCATGAAGTGGACGCCGCAGAAGATGATGAACTCCGCCTGCGGCTGCGCCGCAGCCTGCTGCGACAGCTTGAGCGAGTCGCCGCGGAAGTCGGCGAACTGGATGATCTCGTCGCGTTGATAGTGGTGGCCCAGGACCACCAGCCGGTCCGCCAGTATATCCCTGGCGTATCGGATCCGGCGCGTCAGCTCCTCGCCGCCCATGTGGTGGTACTCGGCCGGTATGCTCTGCCAGCTGACCACCGCGGCGAACTCCTCCGCCAGCGGTTTAACGTCCAGCGTTTCGTCGGTACGGCAGAACGCCGACTGCTCGACCTCCGTCAGGGGAATGTATGGAACCTTCTCGGTCATAGCCATTTGGTCACCTCGCGCCGCTCATGACTTGTTCCGCAACCGCGCCCCTTAGCGACCAGGGGCCGGTTCTCTCGATTCTAACGTCAACCACCTCTCCCGTCAGGTCCTCATCGTGGGAGAAGTATACCAGTTTGTTGCTCCGGGTGCGCCCCTGCCACCCCTCTCGACTGCTACCCTCCACCAGCACCGGCTCGACGCGGCCCTTCAGCCCTGCGTTGATGCTCTCGACGATGCTCTCCTGCAGTTGCTCCACCGCCTGCACGCGTGCCCGCTTCACCTCGTGGGACACGTCGTCCTCCATCTTACGGTGCGCGATGGTGCCCTCCCGATCGGAGTAGGCCGCCAAGTGCACCTTGTCGAACCTCAGGTCGCGAATGAGGTCCAGCGTGGACCGGAACTCGTCGTCCGTCTCGCCGGGAAAGCCGACGATGACGTCCGTGCTCATCGAGACGCCCGGGATGGCGTCACGAATGCGCTCCACCAGCCGTCGGTAGTCCTCCGAGTCGTAGCCGCGGCGCATGTCCTGCAGCACGCGGTCGTCACCCGCCTGAAACGGCAGGTTGACGTGCTCGCACACCTTGGGCAGCTCGGCAACCGCCTCGATGATGCGATCGCTCATGTAGTTGGGGTGCGAGGTCAGGAAGCGAATGCGCTCCAGGCCGTCCACCTCGTGTATCGACTCCAGCAGGTCGGCGAGGTCGGGCCGGTCCGGCAGGTCGTGGCCGTAGGCGTCGACCGTCTGGCCCAGCAGCGTGACCTCGCGGACGCCCCGGCGCACCAGCAGCTCCACCTCGCGTGTCACGTCATCGACGGGGCGGCTCTTCTGGCGGCCCCGGCGGTACGGGATGATGCAGAACGAGCAGAACTCGTCGCAGCCGTGGATGACCGGTACGTGCGTTGCGACGCGAGGCCGGGGCGGTGCCAAGTCGCGCAGGCAGCCGTCGACGTCGACCCCGAGGCGACCGCCGATCAGGTCGATGAGCGGCTCGTACTGCTGCGGACGCATGAACACGTCCACGTAGGGGAATCGCTGCTGCAGCCGTACCGAGCTTGGTCCCACCATGCACCCCATGAGTGCCAGGATGCGGTCGGGTCTCGACCGCTTGACGGGCTTGAGGGAGGTGACCATGCCGACCACCTTGTCCTCGGCGCCCTGACGCACCACGCAGCTGTTGAGCACGATGACGTCGGCGTCCTGAGGCCGGGAGGTCTCCTCCAGGCCCATGCCTTCCAGAGCGCCAGCAAGCCTCTCAGAGTCGGCTGTGTTCATCTGACAGCCGATGGTCCAGATATGGTAGCTGGAGGGGCTCAACTGCGTCTGTGGCATCGTGCGCATACCCCGTTTGGCGGAGGGAATGGGATTCGAACCCATGAGAGAGCTTTCGCCCCCTAACCGCTTAGCAGGCGGCCGCACTAGGCCTCTATGCGATCCCTCCTGCCTGTTAACGAAATATCATAACAAACATTACGAAGCGCCACAAGGGGCGCGATTGGGGAGAGGGAAGTGCAAGAGACCTCCTCATAGAGCATGGAACCCCTTAGACCGTGTCACTGACTGGACCTGTCTGGCGCCCACCGCTCAAGACAACCCGGATTATCTCTACCTGCGCACCGCCTATTCGGGCGGTAAGGGTTGAGCCTGGCGGCCACGTTCCTTCTTCTGACGTGGCATCTGGTGCTCCTCTCCCTGGCCTAAACCACCCGAAGAGTGTGGTGAAAGATCTCTGTGGTAAAGTCCTCCCACGCTGCAGGGTCATTCAGAATTTCGTACATAAGGAAATCTCTTGCGACGTTTAGTTCATCAAGTCGTTTTCTCATAGCCTTCGTCACGATACCCAATACGGCGAAGTTCCGAGACCTAGCAGGGGTTTGTTCAAAACTCTTTTGAATGGCTCCCAGTCGTTCAAGAGCGGCGGCTGGGTCAGTCCCACTCTTAATCTCCATCGTGGACACGATGTCCCACACCCCTTGGCTGTTAAGCTGCTCAAACTTGATGTCGGGCTCCGTGCCGTAGATCATTCGGTGCTGCTTGCTTTCTCCCAGGAACGTTGTTGTTCCTTGTACCTCGATCTTGATTGCATCATTGGCTGCCAACCATTCGGAGATTCGCTCCTTTACTGCGGCCTCTCCCTCTTGCCCGACTATATTCCTCAACGCCCCGTCTTCTGTTATTCCGATAGTAGCCAGGATGTTCCTGTACCCGTTTTCTAGGGTCCAATCATCAGTGCCGGTGATGATTGCAGATATGACTGCGTTATAGACGCGTGCCACTGACAAGCACCTTCCGGCGGCTGGGGCTCTCAGCAAGGTGCCGTCTTCCCACTTCTTGACTGCACCCACCATCAACTGCATTCGCTTGAGTGAAAGGGTGGCGATTCCACGGTAATGGAGGGACGCTTCTGGGAGGGCTTGCAATAGGTCAGGGTGGGCAAAGACCAGCTTGGGAGTAGTACCTATTTGAATCATGTGATCCCAAGCTTCTCGCGCAATTGCCAAATCTTCCAACTGTCCTTCAAAATCAAGAGGCTCGTTAAATCCTTCGATCATCGCTCTTATACGTTCATCCCTTCGCTGCCGGAGATGCCGCGAAATTATGAGGGCACGTTCCCTAGCCTCTTCAAGGCGGGCATCTTGGCTAACCAATGCACTTCCTCCAGTGGTAGACGCACTTTCTCAACTCTTGTCGTCCAAAGCGCCCCATCTGCTGACTGGAGTTGCCCTTGCCCCTATTGAGGGTCCAAATGGCCTCGCACCTAAACCCCGATTGCTCGGCAAAGTCCGACAGGATTAGGTCCACCGGAATCTCCTGACCATGGTAGCGAACATTATCATTGATCATGAATACGTTGCCTCCAGGCTTGACCAAGCGCGCAAGCTCGCTGACCACCAAGGCCATTTCCGTGAAGTAATTCTCGACCAAGGTAATGACGTTTCGGTTACTCAGGTTGTTGGCTTCTACCTTGAGGATGTCCAATGCTTCGTGCAATGCCGGTTGGTTGTCAGCCATTTCAAAGGAATTGAGGACACTGGAGGAGTGTCCGTATTCCTGCGACAGCAATTCCCGCTTTGACCTGTTTTCGACCGTTGCGGAAAGAAGAGCTTGACGCAGTTGCTTCAAATGTTCTGCATCGTATCCGAGGTATGCCAATTCTAAAGCGTAAGTGCGGGAGTAATCGTACCGATTGGCGTAAGGGGGCGACGTTACCACAGCGTCGAAACTCTCGCTTGGCAACTTTCTGAGTTCGATGAGGCTGGACCCTTCTATAAACTCAGGTGTAGAACCGCCATACAGGGCCTTGAGCACGGGGATGTCAGCGACTATTTCCCCTAGACGACCCTCTATGGCTTGGGCCAAGGTGGGCAGGAAGGGCTTATGTAATTTGGGGCTTACGTTTCGCCCGGATTGGGGATCCCATCGCAGGAATTGACCGTCCTTGCGAGTGTAGCTGATCTGTTCAAGGATGCTCACGCAGGCCAGAGTCAAAATCGTATGCAACGATGGGTCAGCAACCGAGTTTATGAACGAGCGGGCCTTTGCCAAGTCCCACTCGGTTTGCTCAGAGAAGGCGTGTTCCGTGATGGGAAGATGGCGAAACATCAGGTCGGCGTCGTGTCCAGCACAGGACAAAGCCCCAATGAGGTCCTTGGATGCTTGCTTGACATCCTCCTGGCACACACCATTGGCGGCGACAGCTATAGATCGCGCTAGCAGGTTCCCAATGGGCATAATCTCAATCCCAACGCCCTGCATCCCTACGCTGCCAGCGGTAAGCGGAGCCGTACCTGAGCCGGAAAAGGGGTCAAGGACAGTTTGGGCGTTAATTCGCTCCAGAAGTCCTCTTACAAGTTCCGCCGAAAACCCTTCCTTGTATTTGAGCCATCGCAGTCCTGGAGCGTCCTTATTCCCCTGATAGGAGACTAGTTTCCGGCTCAGCCTATCATCGACGATTACACGACTTGCGAATCTCCGATATAAGCTGCGCCGGGCCTCCGTCAACGCCGGCGCATCACAATTGGTTGTCGGATACTGAGGGAGTGGCTCTGTCTGAGTTGGCCGCATATGTATACGGCAGACGCCAGGCGGATAGATCATCTGAGGCAGTTGCATAAGTCCAGTCCTCTAGCACAAGAGCTAAGTCGCTGAAATCGGGCATTTGTTGACCGCTTCCAACCGGGCCTGCCTGTAAGGCCCCTCCCCACGTTCTATGGCTGGGAGAGGGTGGCTACAGGGCTATGCCAACGATGGTTTCCGATTCGACGCCTCAATTGCGGGCGTTACAGCCGCCTCCCCCCTACGGCAGGATCACGCGCGTGGCCGCGTCTATCGCGTCCACCAGCGGGGCCGGGTACACGCCGATCGCTATGATGCCCACGAGCATCGCACCCAACACGCTGCGGCTCAGCGCCGAAACGGGCACCGGCGACTCGTCCTCCGCCGGCTCAATGTACATCTGCTTCATCACCATCATGTAGTAGTACAGGGATATGACGCTGTTCGTTATCGCCAGCGCCACCAGCCACAGCAGGTCGCCCTGCGCCGCCGCGGTGAACAGGTAGAACTTCGTCGTAAACCCGGCGAAGAACGGCAGCCCCGCCAGCGAGAACAGCGCCACCGTCAGCACCATCGCCACGAACGGCGACCGCTTCGCCAGCCCGGCGAAGTCCGGGATGTTCTCCTTGCCCGTCGCGTTGTAGAAGACGATGATGCACAGGAACGCGGCCAGGTTGGTGACGGCGTACCCCGCCATGTGCAGGATCACCCCGTTGGACGCAAGCGGCGAGATGGCTGCCACGCCCATCAGCAGGTAGCCCACCTGCCCCACGCTCGAGTAGGCCAGCATTCGCTTGATGTTCGACTGCGCCAGCGCCACCAGGTTCCCGAGCGTCATCGTCAGCGCGGCCAGCACCACCAGCACGATCTGCCAGTCGTCGAATGCGGGCATGAACGCCTGCGTGAACAGTCGCAGTATCAGCGCGAACGCCGCGGCCTTGGAGCCCACGGCCAGGTAGGCGGTGACCGGCGTGGGAGCGCCCTCGTAGACGTCCGGCGCCCACATGTGGAAGGGCACCGCCGCCACCTTGAACCCCAGCCCGGCGATGATCAGCGCCAGGCCCACCAGCACGGCCGGGTTCAGCGGCGAGTCGGCGACGGCCAGCGCGGCGTGGATCTCGTCGTAGCGCGTCGTGCCGAGTATCCCGTAAACCTGGCTGATCCCGTACAGCAGCAACGCCGATGCGAACGCCCCCAGCAGGATGTACTTCACGCCCGCCTCGCTGGGCTTCAGCCCGTGCCTCCCGTACGAGACCAGCACGTACAGGCTGAAGCTCAGCAGTTCCAGCGAGATGTACGCCGTCAGCAGCTCCCCGGACGCCGCCATCATCATCATGGCCAGCACGGAGAACAGCAGTATGCCGTAGTACTCGCCAGGGCGGCTCAGGTGCTTCCTCACGTACTCCACCGAGACCAGCACCACGAGCACCCCCAGCACCAGGAAGAACCCCTTGAAGAAGAGCGAGAAGTCGTCGATGAGGAACAGGCCGTCGTAGAGCTGCTCGTCGCGGCCCCACAGGTACCACAGCGACAGCACGAGCACCCCGATCAGCCCGGCGATGCTCAGCGCCGGCAGGTAGTCCTTCTTCTCTCTCGGCAGCAGCAGATCGACGCCCAGGACCGCGAAGGCAGCCCCGGTCAGCGCAAACTCCGGCGCGAATAGCCAGAAGTTCATTGCAGACCCGCCACGCGTGCGAGGATTGGGGCGACGCCGCTGTCGATCATGTCCATCCACGGCCTCGGATACAGACCCACTACGACGAGGAACGCCACCAGTATCGCCGCCGGGACCGCCTCGAGTCGGGTGGCGTCCTTTAGCCGGCCACCGTCCAGCAGGCCCTCCCATTGCTCGTCAAACGGTCCGAAGAACACCTTGGCCAGCAATCGCAATATGTAGACGGCCGTTATGGCCGCGCCCACAATGCCGAGCACGCCCAGCAGCGGATAGTCCTGGAACACGCCGATGAACACCATCACCTCCGCCACGAACCCGCTCAGCCCCGGCAGCCCCAGCGACGTGAGGCCCGCCACGGCGAAGAACGCCGCCGTGAGCCCCATCCGCTTGGTCAGCCCCTGCAGCACGCCGATGTCGCGGACGTGCGTCCGCTCGTAGATCACGCCCACCAGTGCGAAGAAGAGGGCTGTCATGATGCCGTGCGAGAACATCTGCAGCACCGCGCCACCGACGCCCAGCGCGTTGAGCGTGGCGAAGCCCATGAGCACGTACCCCATGTGGCTCACGCTGGAGTAGCCGATGACGTACTTCAGGTCCCGCTGACCCATCGCGGACACCGCGCCGTACACCACGTTGATCGTACCCAGGATGATGAGGACCGGCATCCAGTCGTCGGCGCCCTGCGGCAGCAGGTCGATGCCCACGCGTATGATGCCGTACGCTCCCAGCTTCATCAACACGCCCGCGTGCAGCATGCTCACCGCCGTCGGCGCCGCAACGTGGCCGTCCGGCGACCACGTGTGGAAGGGCCACAGGCCCGCCAGCACGCCGAACCCGATCATGAACAGGGGGAAGAAGATGCGCTGGAACTCCACCGAGAACGTCACCTCGCGCAGCTCCAGCAGATTGAAGCTACCGATGCCTCCGTCCACGTACACGGCCAACAGCGCCACCCACACCAGGATGCTACCCGCCACCAGGTACAGCATCAGCTTCATCGCCCCGTACTCCTTGGGACGCAGGAAGCTGCCGAAGTCGCTGCTGCTGCCCCACACGCCGATGAGCAGGTACATCGGCATCACGGCCAGCTCGTAGAAGAAGAAGAAGAAAAACAGGTCCAGCGTGACGAACACTCCGTACACTCCTGCAACAAGCAGGAAGAACAGCACGAAGAACTCCTTGGCGCGTTCCTGAATGGTCCAGGAAATGAGCACGCCCGTGAGTCCCACGATGCCCGTGAGCAGGACCATGGGCACTGATATGCCATCGACGCCCAGTGAGAATGCGACCCCCAGCGAGTCCAACCACGCGATCTCTCGCATCAGCTGGAAGCCGCCCTCCTCGTGGTCGTAGACCAGAAACACGTAGGCCGTGAGCGCCATGAGCACCGCGGCTACCGCGGCGGAGGTCACGCGGATGTGCTGTAGCCTGTGGCCGGGCAGGAAGGCGAGAAGGATGCCCCAAACGAAGGGGACGCCCACCAGAGCCATCAGTACGTATGAGTCCAGCGTTTCCATATCAGCCCGCTAGTCCCTCTCGCTCGCTTCGTTCCGCCTCGTATTCGTCATAACCGCGGCAGCGCCAGCCACCATATCAGTACAACAATCACCGAACCAGCCGCCATACCCAGAGCGTAGTTGTACACCTTGCCGGTCTCAAGAAGCCTGAGCACCAGCGCGGAGAGCATCACCGAGCGACCCGTCCCGTTCACGCCCGTGTCGTTCACGACAACGCGGTCGAACAGGGCCATGAAGTTGCCGAAAGCCAGCGCCACCCGGTCGATGATCCACTGGTACAGCTCGTCGATGTAGAACTTGTTGACGACCAGCGTGTGCAGGCCAGAGAATTGCTCCTGGAGTCTGGCCGGTATCGGATGCCTGGCGTACTCCTGCTGCCCCTGCGCCTGTGCCACCCGCCGGCGTCCCCGCGCCAGGCGTGGCGCCTCAACGCCGCGGCCGTACAGGTACCACCCCAGGCCGAAGCCTGCAACCGCCAGCGCCACGGACAGCGCCATAACCGTCACGTTCACCTTGTAGGGGTGCGGCTCCTCGAAGAACAGCCACGCGCCGAGACCGTCGAAGCCCGGCCACCAGCCGCCTACGGCCAGCAGGCCCGACCCCAGCGCTAGCGCGGCCAGCAGCACCAGAGGCGCCGTCATCACCGAGGGCGACTCGTGGGCGTGCTCGTTCTCAGGCTTCAGGTTGCCAAGCACCACCACGAACAGCAGCCTGGCCATGTATAGCGAGCTGAGGAAGGCCGCCAACAGGAGCGGCGCGAAGAAGATTGCGCCGCGGCCGTGCAGCACCGCCACCAGCACCTCGTCCTTGCTGAAGAATCCGCCCATTAGCGGTATGCCGCCCAGCGAGAGCACCCCGATCGCGAAGGTTATGGACGTGACCGGCATCCGTTTCCACAGGCCGCCCATCTGTCGTATGTCCCTCGCGCCCTCCGGCCGGTCGTGGTCTTCCGTGCCGTGCGCGATGCTGCCCGCACCCAGGAACAGCAGAGCCTTCGCGAAGGCGTGGGCCACCATGTGCAACAGCGCCGCCGCGAACCCGAACGACCCGAGCGTCAGCATCATGAGGCCCAGGTGGCTGACGGTGGAGTAGGCCAGGACGCGCTTGAGGTCGGTCATGACCAGCGCCATCAACGCCGTCAGCAGGGCGGTGACCAGGCCGACTACGGCAACTGCAAGCATGGCCGTATCGGACGTGACGAATATAGGGTACAGGCGGGCCACCAGGAACACGCCCGCGACCACCATGGTCGCCGCGTGGATCAGAGCGCTGACCGGCGTGGGGCCCTCCATCGCGTCCGGGAGCCAGACGTGCAGCGGGAACTGCGCCGACTTGCCCATTGCCCCCAGGAAGATGAGCAGCGCGGCAATCGTCAAGGTGCCCGAGTCTATGCCACCCTGCTCCACGACGTGGAAGATGGCGGAGATGTCGAACGTGCCCGTCTCCTTGAACAGGATCAGGATGCCTATCAGCAGGCCCACGTCGCCTATGCGCGTGGTCACAAACGCCTTCTTCGCCGCCTCCGCCGCCGACCGTCTCTCGTACCAGAAGCCTATCAGCAGGTAGGAGCACACTCCCACCAGCTCCCACGCTATGTAGACCAGCAGCAGGTTGTCGGCGAGCGAGAGCGCCAGCATAGCCGCGGCGAAGAGAGAGTGGACGGCGAAGTACCAGCCGATGGCCGGCTCGCCGCGCATGTAGCCCAGCGAGTACACCTGCACCATCAGCGCCACGAATGTCACGAGGCCCAGCATCAACACCGACAGCTCGTCGATGATCATGCCGACGGCAAACGTGCTCTCCCCGACGCTGAACCACTCCACGGAGAAGACGTCTCCGCCGGACGCGAGGAACTCGGTGAGCACGTACCAGAACAGCCCGAACGACGCCAGGATGGCCAGCAGCGACAGGAATACGCCGCGCCACGGCAGGAAGCGCCCCAAGACCACGATTCCAAGGAATGCGGCTACGCATGCGGCCGGCGCCAGCCACGCAAGTTCCACCCCTGAGGTCGTAGTCGTTCCTGCCTGAAAAAGCATCGTCTAGTGGAGGGCTACCCCTTCATTAGGTCCACTTCGTCCAAGTCCACAGAACCCCGGTCACGGAACAGCCGCAGAATGATGGCCATCGCCAGGCCAACCTCCGCGGCCGCCACGGTGATCACGAATATCGCGATTACCTGACCGGTCGCATCCGCCGGCGTCCCGTACGCCGCATAGGCAATGAGGTTCACGTTCACCGCGTTGAGCATAAGCTCCAGCGCCAGCAGTATGAGCACTGCGCTGCGGCGAGCAAGCACGCCGTACACGCCTATCGAGAAGAGGGCCGCTCCCAGAAGCTGGAAGTGAAGCAGGCTCACTCTTCCTCTCCCTCCTCACGCTCCCGCGCTATGACGATGGCCCCGATGAGCGCCACCAGCAGCACGAGCGAGGCTACCTCGAAGGGCACCGCCCACTGCGCGAACAGGCTGTCGCCCAGCCTGCTGAAGCTCACGCCGCGCCGCACCGTCTCGTCGGGCGCACCGTTGACCAGTGCAATCGCGAGCAGCGCGAACACGCCCAGGGACGTAACCAGGGCCAGCGGCCACTGCGGGTTGTCGCGCATCGCACGGAACTCTTGTACGCGGGTCAGCATGATGACAAAGAGTATGACGATCGTGATCGCGCCGCCGTAGATGAGCACCTGCACCAGCGCGAGGAACTCCGCCAGCAGCAGGAGATAGATCCCGGCCACGGCGACCAGCGACACCAGCAGGAGCAGCGCGGCGTACACCACGTTCTTCGACACCACCACGCCGATTGCGCCCGCAAGGCAAACGGCGCTCAGCAGGTAGAAGACCGCAAGGGACAGGCTCAACTCTCAGCCTCCACCTTGGCCTCCTCCTCTTCCTTCGCGACTTCCTTCGCCGGACGCCAACCGGTCTCCTTCTGGTATGACCAGCCCATCTCCAGCAGCCTGCCGAGGTCGCTGCGGTTATCGTTGCGAGCGTACTTGCTCAGCTCGTGCTCGTGGCTCATCTCTATGGCGTCGAAGTTGCACACGTCCACGCAGATGGCGCAAACGATGCACCGCCCCAGGTTGATCTCGAAGGTGTCCACGATCTTGCGGCGGGAGCTCTTGCCCTCTGCGTGCAGGGGATTGTCCTTCATCACGGCGGTCATGCACTGCGTGGGGCAGTACCTGACGCAGACCATGCAGCCGGTGCAGTATGGCTCCTCCACCTTCTCGTCCCACATCAGGACGGGGAAGCCCATGAACCGCTCCTCGATGGGCTTGTGCTCCTTGGGGTACTGATAGGTTACGGGCTTTCTGATCATGGTCGCAAAGGTGACCATGAGACCCTTTAGGTTACCCAACATGGCCTGCCTCCGACGATGGGTTGTAGATTCGCACGGTGTACTCGGGCTTGGGAGCCGTGTGCATGGCTTTGCTCAGCCCCCATACCGCGGCGGCCACCACCGCCACCGACAGGAGGCTCATGACCCACGCCGGCCACTCGTAGAACAGGTACGCGCCCGTCATGAGAATGTTGACGAACGCAAGCGGTACAAGCACCTTCCACCCCAGCGACATCAGCTGGTCGATGCGCAGCCGGGGATAGGTGCCCCGTATCCAGAAAATGAGCAGCACCACCAGATACGTCTTGGCCAGGAAAACGGCGAGGCTAATGATGGGCACGTCGCCCGGCAGCCCCGGGAACAGCCAGCCGCCCAGGAAGAGCAGCACCGTAAGGGCGGCGATAGCGAAGGTGTTAATGTACTCGGCCAGGAAGAAGACCGACCAGTGGGCCCCGCTGTACTCCACGAACGGCCCGCCCACAACCTCGGACTCTGCAGGGTGGATGTCGAACGGCGTGCGCCCAAGCTCTGCCAGCCCGGCGATGAGGAATATCACCAGCCCAAGGGGCTGAATCAGAGCGTAGACCAGCGTATCCTGCGCGTTCACCACCTGCACCAGGTTCATGGACTGCGCCAGCATCGCCACGCCCAGCACGGCCAGTATCAGTGGTATCTCATAGCTCACCAGCTGCGCGGCAGCCCGGAATCCGCCCAGCACGGCGTACTTGTTGGAGGACGCCCAGCCCGCCGCAACCAGCCCCACGATCGACAGAACGGAGAAGGCGATGATGTAGAACAGGCCCAGGTCCAGGTTTCGTATCACAAGGTCCCGGGTCACCGGTATCGTCACCCAGATCATGAACGTGGGCACGAACACCACGAGAGGCGATACCCAGTAGACAACCCTGTCCACCCACGAGGACAGCAGGTCCTCCTTGGACATGAGCTTGATGGCGTCCGCCACCGGCTGCAGCAGCCCGAACGGGCCAACGTGCATGGGGCCCATTCGCATCTGGATGCGACCCAAGAACTTACGCTCCACCCACACCAGCGAAAGAACCACCACGGACAGCGCCGTCAGCAGTGTCAGGGAGAACGCTACGAGAAGTGCGGTGTCTAGCAGCATTACCTGTCCACCTCGCCGAGCACGATGTCCAGCGACCCCAGGATCACCACCGCGTCCGCGATGTACGTGTTCAGCAGCAGCTCCTTGATGGCCATGAGATTGCAGAACGAGGGCGGGCGCACCTTCACCCGGTACGGCCTGTCGGCGCCGTTGCTCACCAGGTAGACGCCGATCTCGCCGCGAGGGTTCTCTCCGCGCACATACACCTCGCCCTGCGGAGGCCGCAGCACGAGCCGCGTCGGCGTGATGGTCGGCCCGTCCGGCATCTGGCCCAGCGCCTGCTCGATGATGCTCAGCGACTGCCTCATCTCCTCGACGCGCACGTAGAAGCGGTCCCAGGAGTCGCCCCGCTCACCGATGGGTATGCCGAAGTCGAACCGGTCATAGATGGAGTAGGGGGCGTCCTTGCGCACGTCCATCGGCACGCCGGAGGCCCGCAGTGTGGGGCCGCTTGCTCCGTAGCTGATGGCGGTCTTCGGATCTATGACCCCGACGCCCTTGGTGCGGGCCAGGAAGATCTCGCTGAAGCTCAGGAGCCGGTCCGACTCGTCAATGCCCTGGCGAATCTCACCGATCAGGCCCGTCATGCGCTGTCGGAAGTCGTCCGGAACGTCGTTCTTGACGCCGCCGATGCGAATGTAGTTGTGCATCATGCGCGCGCCGGTCACGGCCTCGAACATCGACTGTATCTTCTCGCGGTCGCGGAAGGCGTACATGATGGGCGTCATGGCGCCGGCGTCTATCCCGAACGTACCGAAGAAGAGGAGGTGGCTCGCAACCCTGTTGAGCTCGCACAGGATAACGCGAATGTACTCCCCGCGCTCCGGCACCTCCAGCCCCATCAGCTTCTCCACCGCGCGGCAGAAGACCATCTCGTTGTTCAGGTTGCTTATGTAGTCCAGCCTGTCGAACAGCGTGACGATCTGCGCGTAGATCTCGCCCTCGCACAGCTTCTCCGAGCCTCGGTGCAGGTACCCTATGTGAGGTTCCACGTCCAAAATTCGCTCGCCGTCCACCATCAGCACCATGCGGAACACACCGTGCGTGCTGGGGTGCTGCGGCCCCATGTTCACCAGCATCTGGACCGTGTCCAGCTGGCCCTCCGACTGCCTCTCCACGTTCACGTCTACCACTCCGTGTACTCCGGCATCTCGAAGCTCCGGCGACCTGGGTATCCCTCGAAGCCATCGTAAAGCAGCAGAGGCGCAAGGTTGGGGTGCCCGTCGAAGGTCACTCCGAACAGGTCGTGGCTCTCCCTCTCGTACCAGTTGGCGCCGACCCACACGGACGTAACCGTCGGCACGACGGGCTCCTCCGGGGAGACGTTGGTCTTGAGCACCATCATGTGCTTTTTCGTGGTGCTGTAGAGGTGGTAGACCACCTGCAGGTGCTCCTCGTAGTCGACCACGCAGAGGCAGGTCAGGTAGTCCATCAGTAGCTCGGGCGAGTCCCTGAGCGTGAGGCAGGCATTGGCGACGTCTGAGGAGTTCACGGTGGCCGTCACCAAGTCGACTGCGGCGCCCAACTCCGGGCTGAACCGCGCCAGGACATCCGGAAGCAGCCGCTCCAGGACCAGGCCCTTCTCGTCGAGAGCAACCGGGGCCTGGGGGGCCTGCTCTCGCCTATGCCTTTCTGCCACGCTCCCTGGCGTCCTGCATGATTTTGTCCTGCAGCTTGAGAATGCCGTCTATCAGGGCCTCGGGCCTGGGCGGGCATCCCGGCACGTAGACGTCCACGGGTATGATGTGGTCCACTCCCATCACCACCGAGTAGGAGCGGTAGTAGGGCCCGCCGTTGGTCGCACAGCTTCCCATGGCTATCACCCACTTGGGCTCCGGCATCTGCTCGTAGAGTATCTTGATCGGCTCCGCCATCTTCTTGACCACGGTGCCGGCCACTATCATCACGTCCGACTGCCTTGCAGAGGGCCAAGTGACAATGCCGAACCGGTCAAGGTCGTGGTGGGCCATATAAGTGCTCATCATCTCGATGGCGCAGCAGGCCAGCCCAAACGTCATGGGCCACAGTGAGGACTTGCGGGCCATCGCTATGAGCTGCTCGGACTTGGCCGTGATGACGCCCGGCGCCGCCCGGTTCAGCAGGCTGCGAGGCTCCTGGTTGCCTGGGCCAAGGGTCACTTCCACTGGAGCACCCCCTTCTTCCAGCTGTAGATGATACCGAAGAAGAGTATGGCTATGAACAGGATCATCTCGTAGAACACGGCGTCTATGCTGGTGAGGAACACCAGGGCCCAGGGGAAGAGGAACACGGCCTCAACGTCGAAGATTAGGAAGAGGATGGCAAAGATGTAGTAGCGCATGTGGAGCTGCGACCAGGAGTAGGGCGCGGGCGGGATGCCGCACTCGTAGGGCATGTCCTTGAGGGCCGTGCGCTTCTTGGGAGAAAGGACGAAGGAGGCGGCGAACATGATCGCCATGCCCACAAACCCGACAATCCCCGCTATCACCACCGCGGTGTAGTTGAGGGTAAAGCCTTCAGGCGCCAACTGGTCCTCCAGACGGGTGGCCTGCGAACGGCCACCTCGATGGGGCTTGCAGACTGGGCTTAGGATATATCACCGCTGTGGCCGTGTCAATTGAAGCAATGCCTATACACCTTACCGCTCGTGGTGAACTTGTCGAACCACACGAGCGGGCGGATAGAGGTCGTGCGGCGCCAGCTGGGAGGTTGTCCAAGGGCGTGAGCGGGAGGCAGCCGATGGAGGAGCAGCACGTCCTGAGAGTTCTACGCTAGCATTAGGCGTTCGCCCTTGGGCTCGGGAATGGCGTCTCCAAACTCGCGCGCCGATTCTAGCCACAGCTTCACGGCCTCGTTGACGTTCTCGAGCGCCGTCTCCTGGGAATCGCCGTGGGCTGCGCATCCGGGGAGTTCGGAAGCCTCGGCGACAAATACGCCGTCTTCATTGCTCCAGTAGATGACAATCTCATATTTGTGCATCCGAATCCCCTCCTCCGAGGCGATATTTCAGGATTACTTGTCTGACCTGCTTCACCTGATAAGGCTTGGCGTGGCTGCCCTCAGCCTGAATGTTCAGCAGCTCGCGTACACCTTGCTTCCTGAATAGATGATGGCTCCCGCTTACCCGCTCGATGAACTCCAAGTCTTAGCAGAAACTGGCGAAGTTCGTCGAAGCGAATGTTTGCGTCCGCCCGACCGCTCAAGATTCGCCGTCTCAACTCGTCACTCCGATTCATGGCGACTGTTTCTCACCGAACAGGCTGTGGCAACGGGTCCGGTCCGCCCCTATCGCGTCGGGCAAGGCGTACAGCGGTACGAATGCGGCAGACCTGTGCAAAGAAGCCGGTTAAGGGTAACACGCTAAGGTGTCTTCTTGCCCCAATAGGCGTAGCCCTCGACGGGCCGCTGCGATAGGACCTGCAGACTCAGCTAAGCTATACCTGCGAATTGAGCCTGTAAATTGAAGCATCGACCGTCAATAGGGATTGACCCGCTCCCACAATTGATACTACAATCCCTATGCGCAACCTACGTTGCCCCATGGAAGGGAGCTCTTGAGCAAGGTGACCTTTCCGACCGGGTTGGAGGCGGCTGGGGACTGGGATATTCCGCAGGAAAGCTGCGGCGTTGTAGGCGTATATGCACCCGGTGAGGACGTGGGGCGCATCGCCTTCTTCGGTCTATTCGCCCTGCAGCACCGCGGCCAGGAGAGCGCCGGCATCGCCGTCAGCGATGGCGAATCGCTCCGAAACAGCACCGCCATGGGCCTGGTGGCCCAGGCCTTCCGCGAGGAGGACCTCCAGCGACTCACCGGCCACATGGCCATAGGGCACACCCGGTACTCCACCGCAGGCTCCAGCATCCTCTGCAACGCACAGCCCATTCTCGCCAGCGGTCCCTACGGCGAGCTGGCCCTGGGCCACAACGGCAATGTGGTCAACGCCCTGGCACTGCGCCAGGAGCTTGAGGAGTGGGGCTGCCGCTTCTCCTCCACCTCCGACTCCGAGATCGTGGCGCAGCTGCTCGCCAATGCGCCGGGCCGCGACTGGGCGGAGCGCGTCCAATACCTCATGCGCCGCCTGCAGGGCGCCTACTCCCTGGTGGTCCTGACCCTGGACTCGCTCATCGCCATTCGAGACCCTCTCGGCGTCCGACCCCTGTGCGTGGGCAAGATGAACGGCGGCTGGATCGTGGCATCGGAGAGCTGCGCCCTCGACCACCTTGGCGCAACGCTGCACCGCGAGGTCGAGCCGGGTGAGGCCATCGTCATCGACGACCAGGGCATGAGGACTCTCTACCGCGGCGGCGAGCGGCGCCGCGCCTTTTGCGTCTTCGAGTACATCTATTTCGCACGGCCCGACAGCATCCTGGGAGGCCGTCTAACCTACTCGCTGCGCCAGGAGATGGGCGCACAGCTTGCGAAGGAGCACCCCGTGGACGCCGACGTGGTCATCGGCGTGCCGGACTCCGCGACCGCGGCGGCCGTGGGCTACGCCCGGGAGACCGGCATCCCGTACAGCGAGGGGCTGCTCAAGAACCGATACGTGGGACGCACCTTCATTGAGCCGGACCAGCGCGTGCGGGACTTGGGCGTGCGGCTCAAGTTCAACACCCTTCCCGAGGTCTTGGCCGGGAAGCGCGTGGTGGTAGTCGACGACAGCATCGTCAGGGGCACCACGACCCCTCACGTGGTGCGACTAGTCAGAAAGGCCGGCGCCACGGAGGTACACCTGCGCGTGTGCGCTCCGCCCATCAGGCACCCCTGCCAGCTCGGCGTGGACATGGCCTCCTATCAGGAGCTCATTGCCGCCAACAAGAGCGTCGAGGAAATACGGCAGTTCGTCGGAGCCGACACCCTGGGCTACCTGAGCGTGGACGGGCTTCTCGACACCGTGGGCGGCAACCAGGACTCCCACTGCATGGGCTGCTTTACCGGCAATCACCCCGTACCCGTCCAGCTGGAGATGAACAAGCTGTCCCTTGAAGTTCCAGCGGTAGGCTGAGGCAGAATGCCGGGTGAGACCTACCTCGCCGCCGGGGTCAACCAGGCAGCCGCGCGGAGCGCGAAAAAGACCATCGGAGCCTTGGCCGAGGCCACGCACGGCCCCAACGTAATCGGCGGCGTGGGCTTCTTCGGCGGAATGTACCGGCTGCAGGGCTATCGCCGGCCGGTTCTCGTGTCCAGCACGGACTCGCCGGGTACCAAGCTCATGCTAGCCACCCTGACCGGCCGCTTCGAGAGCGTCGGCATCGACGTGGTGAACCACTGCGTCAACGACGTGTTCGTCTCAGGAGCAAGTCCCCTCTTCTTCCTGGACTACCTTGGCGTGGGACGCCTGATGCCGGAGAGGGCCGAGGCGCTGGTGCGAGGCGTTGCGGAAGCGTGCAGCGCCGTGGGATGCGCCCTGATCGGCGGCGAGACTGCCGAGCTGCCGGGCATCTATCCGGAGGACGGATTCGACCTTGCGGGCTTTGCTGTGGGCGTGGTCGAGGAGGACGCCATACTCGACGGGTCCACTGTCGTAGAGGGCGACGCACTCCTGGCAGTGCCCTCCAACGGCCTCCACACCAACGGCTACTCCCTGGCTCGCAGGGTGTTCGGCGTTGACGACAACCCCTCCGTCCTCGACCGAAGGCCGCCTGAGCTCGGCGTCACCCTGGGGGAGGCTCTGCTGGAGCCGCATCGGTGCTACTATCCGCTCCTGGAGCCGGCCCTTCCCGCCATCAAGGGCATGGCGCACATCACCGGCGGAGGCCTCCCGGAGAACGTGCCCCGCATACTCCCGGCAGGCCTCGGCGCGCGCTTCGACACCTCGGCCTGGCAGGTCCCCCCGATCTTCACGCTCATCCGCGAGGCAGGCCGGGTGGAAGCCGACGAGATGTACCGCGTGTTCAACATGGGCGTGGGGATGGTGCTGGCATGCTCGCCCGAGCGCGCGGATGAAGTGCTGCAACTTGTGCCGGAGGCCATACCGGCTGGAGTGGTGGTGGCGGGCGAGGGCGTGACACTGAACTGACCATACTGCGACACGAGGAGGTGGCCGATGAAGGCCCTGCTCAGCGTATTCGACAAGAGCGGCGTGGTGGACTTTGCACAGGACCTGCACAGGGCGGGCGCCGACCTCATCAGCACGGGCGGCACCCATCAGACTCTCGCGGACGCAGGCCTGCCCGTTCAGCAGGTGTCCGACTTCACCGGCTCGCCGGAGATCCTGGGCGGCCGCGTCAAGACGCTCCATCCCGCCATCCACGGCGGCATCCTCGCCCAGCGCGATAACCCCGGCCACGTCTCGGAGCTCGCCGACCTGAGCATGGAGACAATCGACGTGGTGGCCGTCAACCTGTACCCGTTCGCCGCAACCATCGCTAGGCCCGACGTCACCCTCGATGACGCTCTGGAGAACATCGACATAGGCGGCCCAACGATGATACGCGCCGCGGCCAAGAACTTCCCGTTCGTGGCCGTGGTGGTGGACCCTGCCGACTATGCTTGGGTCGCGGAGAAGCTGGCAGGCGATGGCCTCTCGCTGGAGGAGCGGCGGCGCCTCGCGCACAAGGCGTTCCAGCACGTAGCCTACTACGATACCCTCATAGCGTCATACCTGCGCCGCGACGACCCTGAGGGAGCCTTCCCGCAGGAGCTCACGCTGGCGTACCGCAGGGTTCAGCAGCTCCGCTACGGAGAGAACCCACACCAGCTGGGCGCGCTGTACACGGAGCCTCTGCCCGGCTTCGCCAGCCTGGCGACCGGTTCGCAGTTGCTGGGCCAGGAGCCGTCGCTGTGCAACGTGTACGACATGTCGGCGGCGCTGGAGAGCGTGCGTGATTTCATGGACAGGCCCGCGGCCGTCGTCATCAAGCACGCCACGCCCAGCGGCTTCGCCTTCGGAGCCACGTCTGCTGAGGCGCTGGAGAAGGCGATCCACGCGGACGCCACCTCAGCCTTTGGCGGCATCATCGGGCTGAACCGGCCGATGGACGTGGAGACCGCGGAGGTGGTGGCCCGCTTCCGGGAGCTGGAGTCGTCCAACATAGACGCCATCGTGGCGCCCGGCGCGTCCGAGGAGGCCGTGGCCATTCTGCGCAGGACTCGCAGGCGCATGGTGCTCTACACCGTCGACGAGCTTGGTGCGCTGCCAACCGGAAGCGTGAACGTGAAGCAGGTGCCGGGCGGGCTATTATACCAGCAGGCCAACATGTCGCCCATCGACAGCTCGGCGTGGCGAGTGGCCACCCGCGTCGAACCCACGCCCGAGCAGCTGCGCGGGATGGAGGACGCCTGGATGCTGATGCGCCACATCCGCTCCAACACCATCATGGTGTGGGATGAGGCAGCGGGTGTCACGCTGGGCATTGGCAGCGGCCAGGTGAGCCGGGTTGGCTCGGCACGCATAGCCTTGGAGCAGGCCGGCGAGCGCGCCCGCGGAGCCATCCTGGCGTCCGACTCCTTCTTCCCATTCCAGGACAGCGTTGAGCTGGCGGCGAGCTACGGCATCGCGGCCATTGTCCAGCAGGGCGGCTCCATCAACGACCAGGCTTCGATTGACGCCGCGGACACCGCGGGGATTGCCATGGTGCTCACCGGCGAGCGCGCCTTCTGGCACTAGGCGTCATCGCAAGGCAAGCCTCGTAAGTTCGCCGTGATGCGCGTGCTGTACCGGCCCCACCCAGCCGACACGGAAATTGGGCGAGATCTCGCCACGAGTTGGAATATTACGATTCAGTCCTGCGTCTGCAATCGCGCTCGTGTGACCGGCGTCAAAGGGGTTGACATCAGCGCGCAAACCGACTAATTTAGGTATCTCGACCGGAACCCCAACAGGTCGATCCAAAAGATGGGGCTGTTTCCGCAGTCTCACTCGCCAATTCCGAAGCCATCCCAAGATATCCCGATGCATTGCATCGCGCGGTACTTCTCCGAGCAGGGAGCATGAGATGGCTTCCGACCGCAGAGGGGACGGTAAACTCAGAGGACAGGAGGTGAACGGCCCAGAAACTGGTATCGGAGTCAGATCTCCGAACGGATGGGAATAGGCCAATTCCGAATTCCCCGGTTTCTCCCGTCCCTGGACCTAAACGGACCTTGAACTTCACTAGGAGGCAAATGCAGATGAAACGCAGATATACCGGCCCCAGAACGATGGGGCTATTCTTGGGAATTGTGGGGCTGATGCTCCTGGTTGTGGCAGCCTGCAGCGAGGATCCCACGGCAACGCCACAGCCAACAGCCACCCCGGAGCCAACTGAGGCCATGATGGAGCCCACCGAGGCCATGATGGAATCCATGGAGCCCAAGGAAGCCGTGAGGGTCTACACCTCCAACTGGTCCTCCATAGAGCTCAACACCCGCGTCCCTGCTTACATAATCCAGCACGGCTACGGCTACCCCGTAGAGTACATTCCCGGCACCACGACCACCATGATAGCGACCTTCCCCATCGGCGAGATGGAGGTCAACATGGAGATCTGGCGCGCGAACATCCTCGACTGGTACAACGAGCAGACGGAGTCCGGCACGATTATCGACCTGGCGGGTACCGGCGATAACGTCTCCAACGGCGCCAAGGGGCAGATACTGGAGCAGTCGGCACAGGGCTTCTACGTACCCCAGTACGTCGTAGACGAGAATCCCGGCCTGCAGTCGGTTTCCGACCTGCCTGACTACGTGGAGCTATTCGAAGACCCGGAGGATCCCGGCAAGGGCGTGATTATCAACTGCATCATCGGCTGGCAGTGCCAGAAGCTCAACCGGGCCAAGTGGCACGCCTACGGCCTGTACGACACGTTCAACGTCGCTGAGCCTGGCTCGGCGGGCGCTCTCGACGCGGCCATCACCGGCGCCTACACGGCCGGAGAGCCCGTGCTGGCCTACTACTGGGAACCCACCACCATCATCAACGAGCTGGACATGGTCCGGCTTGAAGAGCCGGAGTGGACCCAGGACTGCCAGGACGCCCTGAACGCCGGCGTGGATGAGGAACCCTATGAGTCCGAGGTGGGCTGCGCCTACCAGGTCTGGGACGTCCACTCCGGAGTCCACTCCAGCCTGCAGGAGCGCGCGCCTGAGGTGACAGAGTTCCTGGCCAATGTCTTCATCGGCGCACTCAACCTGGGTGACCTCGAGGTGTGGAAGAACGACAACGACGCCGAGTGGCGGGACGTGGCGATCTACTACCTCAAGAACAACCGGGACGTATGGACCAGCTGGGTCACGGACGACAACGCGGACGAGATCATCGCCAACGTTGAAGCGGCGCTGGCCAACGAGTAGAGACGCAACGCGGCAACCATACGTATCCGTAACCACGGAGACGCGACGAGAGAGGGGGGAGCTTTCGCTCCCCCCTCTCTCTGTTTGTGCGCGTGACGCTCAACTGCCATTCTGAGAGGAGTCGAAGAATCCTGGACCTTACCCAGGCTCCTCCACCCGTCCCCGAGACCTCACGGGGCTCTGCATCCGTGAGGTAGTCAGTTTGCGTTCGTCCTAGATTCCTCGCCTTGGGGCTCGGAATGACGGACGCAGGAGGTGCTCACGCACGGGACGCAGCGCCAATCGTGGACTCCTGCTTCCGCAGAAGTGGCTAAGAGGTGCAGCGGCTCGCACTGCGAGTCGCTAATCCCCGCATCCTGTGCAATAGATTCCCAATGCCGTATGCACGGCTATTCGCAGACCCAAAGCGCAGTCGCTTTCGCTGCGCGCTTCAGCCCAACGCTTGCCGGGCCTTGTCCAGATCGTAGGCGGCGACCACCAGCCGAGAATCGGTGCCCATGTACACCATGTCTATGTTGACCCCCGCGTCAGCGATCAGCCGGGCCACCTTGCCCAGCTCGCCCGGACTGTCGTCCATGTCCACGGTGAGCACCTCTCGCTCCTGCAGCACCGGGATGCCGCTCGCCTCCAGCGCGCTCCTAGCCGCCTCCGCGTCCTGGACCAGCACGTGAAGCTGCGTCTTTATGCCGACCGTGGAGGAGGAGTAGCCCTCGATGTTGATTCCGGACTTGCCCAGCGTCTCGCCCACCTGGGCCAGCGCCCCCGGCAGGTCGTCTATGAGAACGGTTATGTCGTAAGCCATGATACTCTCCTTTCCCGTGAGCCCTCTATACCCGTTTTCTGCCTCCGCACAAACGTTGTCGCCCTCGTCAGAGGGCTATGGTGTCCAGTCCCATGTATGGCCTGAGGACGTCAGGCACGCTGATGGAACCGTCGGCCTGCTGGTAGGTCTCCAGGATCGCAATGAGCACCCTGGGGAGGGCCAGCCCTGAGCCGTTCAGGGTATGCACAAACTGCGGTCTCGCGCCCGCCTGCGGCCTGAAGCGTATGTTGGCTCTCCTGGCCTGGAAGTCGGTGCAGTTGGAGCATGAGCTCACCTCCAGCCACTCCTGGCAGCCCGGCGCCCACATCTCCAGGTCGTAGGACTCCGCGGACGGGAATCCCATATCGCCGGCACAGAGCCGCACCACGCGATACGGAATGTCGAGGCCGCGGCAGACGTCCTGTGCGTCCTCCAGCAGCCTTTCGAGCTCCTGACCCGAGGACTCAGGCTCTACCAGCTTGTACAGCTCCACCTTGTCGAACTGGTGAACGCGCTTGATGCCGCGCGTGTCCTTGCCCGCGGCGGCCTTCTCGCGGCGGAAGGACGGCGTGTGCGCTACGTAGTAGATGGGGAGAGTGCCCGGCTCAAGGATCTCGTCTCGGTGGAAGCCGGTGAGGGGGACCTCCGCCGTCGGAATGAGCCACAGGTCGTCCTCCTCGTCGTGGTAGAGGTTGTCAGCGAACTTCGGCAGATTGCCGCTGCCGTACATCGTATCCCTTCGTACCAGGTAGGGCACGTAGACCTCTCGGTAGCCGTGGTCCCGCACGTGGAGGTCGATCATCCAGGAGGTGAGGGCGCGCTGGAGCTGTGCGCCGGCGCCCGAGAGCGCGAAGAAGCGCGAGCCGGAGAGCTTTGCGCCGCGGGACAGGTCGATGATTCCCAGGCGCTCGCCCAGGTCCCAGTGCGGTAGTGGCGAGAAGTCGTAGGAGCGGGGCGTTCCCCACGTGCCCACAACCGTGTTGGCGGACTCGTCCGCGCCGTCCGGAACGCCGGGCAGGGGCAGGTTGGGAAGCGCCATAAGCTCCGCGTCCAGGCCGGTCTCCACCTCCTTCACCCGCTCCTCCAGGCCGCGGATGCGGTCGCCGGTGCGGCGCATCTCCTCGATCATACCGGCCGGCCTTTCCGACATGCGTCCCATCTCGCGGCTCACGCGGTTGCGCTCGGCGCGCAGGCCTTCCAGCTCCGTGAGGAGGGTGCGCCTCTCGGTGTCCAGGGCTGCGATGGCTTCCAGGGGCGCGTGCTCGCCCCTTCGCTCAAGAGCCCCCCTGACCGCGTCCGGGTTGCTGCGAACAAGATCGATGCTCAGCATATCCGGCTACCTCTCCTTCAACTGCGGAAACAGGACGACCTCACGTATTGACGGCTTCCCGGTGAGAAGCATGACCAGCCGGTCGACGCCCATGCCGAGGCCCCCTGTGGGCGGCATCCCGTACTCCAGGGCCAGCAGGAAGTCCTCGTCAAGGCGGTCGGTGTCCTCCTCCGCGTTCGTGGCTCTGCGCAGCTCCTCCTGCTCCATGAAGCGGCTGCGCTGCTCGTCCGGATCGTTCAGCTCGCTGAAGGCGTTCGCGATCTCCATACCCCCCGCGAATCCCTCGAAGCGCTCAACCAGGGTCGGATCTCCGGGCTTCTGCTTGGCCAGCGGCGACATCTCCACGGGGTAGTCGATGAGGAACGTAGGCTGCACCAGCTGAGGCTCCACGCCGGTCGACACCAGCTTGTCGATGAGCCTCCCGCGGCTGTCGCGTCCCTCCACGTGTATGCCACTGGCCCGCATCGCCTCGGCGAGTGCGGGGGCGTCCGCGTACTGCTGGAAGTCGATGCCCGTGCAGCGCAGCGTCTCCTCCCGAAGGCTGACCCTGCGCCACGGAGGCGTAAAGTCGATAGCCTCCTCGCCGAAGGGGACGACTGTGGTCCCCAGCGCCTCCAGGGCCACGCTGGACACCATCTGCTCAACCATTTCCATCACGTCACTGTAGTCCGCGTAGGCCTCGTAGCTCTCCAGCAGGGTGAACTCCGGGTTGTGGTCCTGGTCAATTCCCTCGTTTCGGAATACGCGCCCGATCTCGAACACCTTGTCCATCCCGCCGATGATGAGACGCTTGAGATAGAGCTCCGTTGCGATACGCAGGAACAGGTCGCGGTCGAGGGCGTTGTGGTGCGTGGCAAACGGCTGGGCCATCGCGCCGGCCGCGATGGGCACGAGCACGGGCGTCTCAACCTCGATAAAGCCGCGGCCCTCCAGAAAGCGGCGCACCGCGCCGACGATACTGCTGCGAAGCCGGAAGCCCTGCCGCACCTCCGGGCTTGCCATCAGGTCCAGATACCTCTGCCGATGCCTGGTTTCCACGTCGGAAAGCCCGTGCCACTTCTCCGGCGGCGGCCTCACGGACTTCGCCAGGATGGTCATCTCGGCCGCCTCAAGCGTCACCTCGCCGGTGCGCGTGAGGAAGAGCGACCCGCGGGCGCCAAGGAAGTCGCCGAGATCCAGGTCTCGGGTCAGCTCGTACTCGTCCTGCAGAACGTCTCGCCGCAGGTGCACCTGGACGTCTCCTGTTGCGTCCTGGATGTTCAGGAAGGTGGCCCTGCCCATGCCCCTGAGAGACACGATTCGTCCTGCCAGCGACACGGCCTCCGTACGGGCCTGCGGCCCGTCCTCGCGTTCCCGCGCCCGGAAGCAATCGATTGCGTCCCGGATGGTGTGGGTCCGCCGGTAGGTGTTGGGGAACGGCTCCGTACCTCTGCTTCTCAGCCGTCGCAGCTTCTCTCGACGGCTGAACAGGAGGTCTCCGCCTTGTCCGGCCATGGCGTGTGGTCTATCCCGATCGACGGCTAGCTTATGCTCGATATGGTCAGCGTCACGGTGCCGGCAGGGGTGTTGACGTGCACCTCATCGCCGACGCGCTTGTTCAGGAGGGCCTTGCCCACGGGAGACTCGTTGGAGATCCGGCCCTGCGCCGGGTCAGCCTCAGGGCTGCCCACAATCGTGTACTTTTCCTCGTTCCCGTTCTGGTTCAGAAGGGTCACGAGGCCGCCCATCTGCACCTCGCCGGAGAGCGTAATGTCACCGCCGATGATGATAGCGCCGCCGGTGATGCGTTCCAGGGTGAGGATTCGCCCCTCGATGAAGGCCTGCTCGTTCTTCGAGTCGTCGTATTCGGCGTTGTCCACCGTGCCACCCAGCTCCTTGGCCTTCTGGATACGCTCGGCGACCTGCTGTCGCCGGTTGGTGCGCAGCCCGTCAAGCTCCGCTTCCAGCCTGGTCAGCCCTTCCCTGGTGAGGTAGCTCTCTCTACCTGGCACGGCTCCCTCCGCAACGCGAAAAATGAGAGAGGAACCGCCGGCTCCCCTCAACTGGGTGCTATTGTAAGTCCCCTGCGGGCGGCTGTAAAGCGTCCGAGCTTTGTACTCTGCTGCATTGCGACAGCCTCAACCTGGCGGCCCGCGCATTGTACTAAACGCGAGAGCAACTGTAGAATTGGTACGATGAGTAGCGCATGGGCTGCGACGCGGGGTGGGCCGTGACCCGCGTGTCCGAGTACACAGGCCAAGGGGGGCCTGCGTTCATCTGCGACTTCTCGCCGCCGCGCGGGCCGGACCCGCAACTCCTGGACGGCGCACGCCTGCTGGACGCCGACTTCCTGTCCGTGGCCTACAGCCCCGGAGGCTCCGTACGCGCCAACTCCGCCATGACGGCGCTCGCCATCAGGCAGCGCTTCGGCAAGCAGGTGGTATTCACCATCGCCACCAGGGACATGAACCGGCTAGCCGTACAGAGCCATCTCCTGGGCGCCGCGCTTCTGGGACTCGAGAACGTGATCGTTGTGGCGGGAGACCGCCCTTCGACGTCGGGCGCGCGGACGGCGGACGGCTTCCGCGCTACGGAGCTCATCAGGGCCATCAAGGACATGAATCACGCCGTTGACTACCGCGAACTGCCCCTACGTGCGCCCACCTCCTTCTGCGTGGGCGCCGTGGCGGACCTCGGCAAGGACGTCGCGAAGGAGGCCGCGCTAGCTAATCGCAAGGTGACAGCCGGCGCGGACTTTCTGGTCACGCAGCCCGTCTTCGAACCCGCGCGGGTGGCGGAATTCCTCGAGTGCTACCGCGCCGTTGCCGGGGAGGAACTGCCTTGCCCGCTGTTTGTGGGCCTGCAGGTACCGGCAAAGGGCGGCTTGTCGTTTAGCGAGGTGCCTGAGGACGTGCAGCGGCAGCTGGATGCCGGTCGGCCGGGCGAGGAGATAGCGATCGAGCTTGGGCGCTGCCTCATGGCCGACGGGCACGACCGCATCTACCTTGTGCCGCCGGTCCTGCCCCGCGGCCTGCGCGACTACGAAGCGGCGCAGAGGCTGATTGAGGCGTGCCGGAAGTAGTCCGCGCATTTTCTCGCCGCGTCGAGCCTGCAGGTCGCCCGTGCTCCGGCAGAGCAAAAGGTAATTGGGGCACACCACGGTCTCAGCTTTGCCCATGCAGTGGCCGTGTGCTACACTGTGTCGTATTCCTGAAGTGAGCGCCATATTCGGCATGGTGCATTGTTGAACTGGCTTGACTTAGCCATCCTATTCCTGCTGGGAATCAGCATTCTGCTGGGTTGGAGGACCGGGCTATTCAACGCCGCCTTCCTTGCGGGAGGCGCGGCCGCTGGCGTCTTCGTGGCCGGCCATGTCAGCGACGACGTCTCGGAGCTGTTCACCGATTCCCTGTTCAGCGACACGCTTGCAACGGTCATCGCCTACGCCGCCATAGCGACCGTCGTGTTCCTGGCGGTACAGGCGCTCCGGGGAGTGCTCAAGGGGCCGCTCAACAGTATGATGAAGGCCGTCTCCGTCCAGTGGATGGACAATCTGGGAGGCGCCGCCCTTGGCATCGTACTGGGGCTTGCGCTTACGGGCGGTCTAATCGCCATGATGGCAAGACTGGCCAGCGACCTGCCAAAGGAGTTCGAGGTGGTTGATCTGGAGGGCATTGACAGGACTGAACTCCAGACGGGTCTCAACGACTCGCTGATAGAGTCCGCACTAGTCCCGGCCTACCTGGAGGCGCGCCGGTCCATTCCCGGCGACGCGATGGGCTTTGTTCCGGACGACTTCGACGCTGCTTTGGACATACTGGAGGCGCAGATCAACGGCGGGAGCCGGGAGGGTTCATGAACGGCTCATCGTCAACCGGCGCACCCGTCCTGGTCCTGAACCAGAACTACCAGCCGCTCAACGTGTGCACAGTGCGCCGTGCCGTAGTCCTGCTGGACGTGGGCAAGGCTGAGCTTCTGCAGAACGGCCGCGGCAGGCTGCGAACAACCGCCACCTCGTTCCCGCTGCCGTCCGTGATACGGCTTGTGTACCTCATACGGAGGCCGCTGCTCCAGCGCCGCCTGTCCCGACGCGAGGTCTTCCTGCGCGACAACTTCACGTGCCTGTACTGCGGCCGCGAGACCCGACAGCTCACGCTCGACCACGTGATTCCGAGGTACCGCGGCGGGGCCCACACGTGGGAGAACGTGGTAAGCGCCTGCATGTCCTGCAACCACCGCAAGGCGGGGCGCACGCCCCAGGAGGCGGGTATGCTTCTCCCCGGCGAGATCCTCCCGCCGAAGCCGAACCCGTACGCCATCTTTTCGCACGGGCCCATTCGCGAGGAGTGGCTGAACTACGTGCCGTGGCTCAGCGAGCTCCGGCCCAGCGCCGTTGGAAGAGCGGCTAAGTCCCCTGCGGCGACTCCGGATCCGCCTTCCTGATCACGCTCCCAAAGGGGCCGCGCGCCTCGCTGTACACCACCTGCTCCGGGCCGATCACCACCTGCGCAGTCTCCTCCCCTCGCTCGGTCTCCACCACCACGCGGTCCAGTAGGGCCACGTCGACTTCGCCTGCGTCCAGGTAGCGGACACGTTGCTCGGATGGGATCCTCACGCCAATCAGTCTGGACACTCAACCCACCTTTCTTTCCGCCTGCGAGGCGCCACGGGGGAAGCCAAGCACCATCACCTCCAGCGCCAGCCTTGGGTTGACGTTCGCCTCCAGGTGGCCGGTGGCCTCCCGGATACGGCCGACGGCTTCGACGGCCTGGGGCGAAGTGATCCACCCTGCGTGACGCCTCAGCGACTCCATCGCCGGCGTGTTCGACACCAGCGCCTCGCCGCCCTCCTTGAGCGCGAGTAGGTCGCGCCACCAGCCCAGCGCGGTCCTGAGCCGCGACATAGCCCTCTCCCGGTCCCTGGCGTAGAGGCTCGCAGTCTCCTCGGCATATGCGAAGCGCCCCTCCAGTCCCTCGTCGAGCAGCGCAGACACACGCTCAAGCTCGTCCGCGTACTCCTGCAGGACTTCAGGGCGCGCGGCGGCCTCCATCGCCCAGCCGATGCTACCGCCGGACAGCCGGGCTAGGGATTCCGCCTCGTCCTGCGGCACGCCGCGGGATCGGACGAGCTCGCCCGTGATGGTCTCGACAGGCAGCCGGCCAAGCTCGACTCGCTGGCAGCGAGAAAGGATGGTGGGCAGTACGGCGCCCTCGTCGGCGGCGATGAGCAGAAGAAGCACGGACTCGGGAGGCTCCTCGAGAAGCTTGAGGAGGGCGTTGGAAGCCTCCTGGCTGAGCGACGGCGCATCCGGAAAGATGAACACTCGGCGGCGTCCCTCGAATGGCATGAGCGCCGCAGCCCGCTGCGCCTCCCGCACCTGGTCAATGCCAATCTCCCTCCGCGTGGACGACTGGGCGGAGGAAAGGTCAATGCTCTGCACGTCCGGGTGCTGCCCCGCCGCTATGCGAACGCACTGGGAACACTCGCCACACGGTCGCTCGCCGGTGTCTACGAGGCAGTTCACGGCCTGCGCCAGGATCATTGCCAGCGTGGCCTTGCCCACCCTCGGCGGCCCCACGAACAGGTATGCATGCGACAGCTTCTCCCTCTCAATGCTCTTGGAGAGGAGCGAAACGGCCTCGTCGTGACCCGCGATTTGCCACATGGTCCGGCAGTCAGCCCGCTGGCGCCTTCAGACCACGTCGTGCCGCATGAGGTCTTCGTACGACTCGCGGCGACGAATGAGGCCGGCGCGCCCGTCCTTCACCATGACGATGGCAGGCCTGGGCACAAGGTTGTAGTTACTGGCCATGGCGGGAGCGTAGGCACCCGACGCGGGAACGGCCAGCACGTCGCCCGGCTCCAGCCGCGGGATGAGCACGTCGCGCAGCAGCACGTCGCCCGACTCGCAGAACCTGCCGGCAATCGATACGGCCTCCCACTCCTCCTCCACCATCTTGTTCGCTATGACCGCCTCGTACTGCGCCTGGTAGAGCGCGGGGCGTATGTTGTCGCCCATGCCGCCGTCCACCGACACGTACCGTCTCACGCCCGGCACGTCCTTCACGGCGCCCGCTCTGTAGAGGGCAACGCCGGCCCGCCCGACTATGGCGCGGCCCGGCTCCACAACCAGGTGCGGGCCGCCCTCTGCGGGCAGAGGCGCGGCGATGGCCTCCGCGTACGCCTCGACCGGCGGCGGCTCCTGGTCTCTCGTATACGCGATCGCGAACCCTCCGCCCGGGCTGATCTCGGACATCGTCAGCCCCTGCCGGGCGGCGAAGTCAAGCGTTATCTCCATGGCACGGGTATACGGCTCCAGCTCGAATATGGGCGAGCCGAGATGGAAGTGGAGGCCCACCAGCCGCACGCTGCTCACGCCGCCGGCCCGCTCGGCGGCCTCCGCCGCGTCGCCCGTCTGGATGGCGAATCCGAACTTGCTGTCCAGGACTCCCGTCGTCGTGTAGACGTGGGTGTGCGGGTCCACGCCCGGCGAGACGCGGAGCGTTATGTCCTGGACCACGCCCCGCTCGGACGCCAGCTCTGCGAGCAGGGACAGCTCGTGGAAGTTATCGACCACCACGCGGCCGATGCCGCACTCGAGCGCCATCGCCAGCTCATCGCGGCTCTTGTTGCTGCCGTGGAAGTAGATCCGCTCCGGCGGGTAGTCGACCCGCAGCGCAACTGCGAGCTCGCCGCCGGACACTACGTCCAGTCCCAGGCCCTCCTCGAGGAGCAGCCGGGCCAACCCCACGTTAATGAAGGCCTTGCAGGCGTAGATGACCGAGCTGTCGGGGTAGCGAGACTTGAACCCCCCGACGAACTCCCGGCACATGCCGCGCAGCGTGTCCTCGTCGAACACGTATAGCGGCGTGCCGAACTCGGCAGCCAGCTCCACGGCATCGCATCCGCCCAGGGCCAGCCGGCCGCGGGCGTCCACCTCGGCGGTGTAGGGGAACAGGTTGGCGTTGGGAAAGCTCAAGGCGCGTTCCTCCCCGATGAGATCGAGCACAGACCAGGGTCAGTGGTCATTCCTGCTCACCCACGCACACCTCCTCCTCCGTGACGTCGCCCCCCTCGATGCGGAATGCCCGGATGGGAGGGTTGTCTCGCTGGAGGAGCGAGATGAGGATGTAGAACGATTCCGGCCACGTGGCGAGCCGCACGTCGGTCGACGATGGGTACGCCTCAGAGTGGGTGTGCGAGTGGTAGATTGCGATTATCTCCCAGCGGCGATCGTCGATCTCCCGGTAGACGTTGAGTAGCTCCTTGGGGTCCATTCGATAGCGGTAGGGGCTCGCCTCGACATTGATCATGCGGTACAGGCTGTGGATCTCGCCTCCGCTTCCGGCGAGTATGCCGCAGCACTCGTTGGGGTCGTCTTCCAGGGCGTGTGCCACCATCTCCCGGGCGTACTTCTGGTCAAGATAGAGCATAGCTGCGCTACATTGTAGCGGCTCAGGGGCGCAGGGGCAAAGCGCGGGACTGATGCGATTCCGGAATCTCGAAGCGAACTGGGAGGCAGAGGCTGCCGACGTCTCCCCCCGTCACCGGCCGCCCCACGACACGGCCGGCCTCCGAAACGCCAGGTACACGCCCGTCAGCACCAGCCCGCCGCCCGCGACGCTTGCGGCCGGCGGCGCCTCTCCGAGCACCAGCCACGCCAGCAGCGTCGCGCCCACCGGCTCCGCCATGACGGCCACGGCCACCATCGTCGCGCTCAGGTGACCAAGCGCCCAGTTGAGCGACGAGTGGCCCAGCAGCTGCGGCACCAGCCCTATCATCACGATCATCGCAACCGTGAACGAGTCGTATCCGGTCATCGGCGTACCGGTCGCCGCGGCGGCGGCCAGCAGCGTGATGGCGCAGGCGGGGTAGACGATTCCGATGTAGCTCACGTTGGACATCTGCCGCCTGACCCTCCTGCCGATGAGGAAGTAGGCCGCGGCGCCCACGGCTCCGATAAGCGCCAGCAGGTCGCCGAAGAGCTCCCGGTCGCCGGCGGCCCGGTCGCCCAGCGCGAGCGTCAGGCTGCCCGCCAAGCCAAGCGCGATGCCGCCCGCCACGGGCGCCGTCAGCCGCTCCCGGCATGCTACGTAGGAGACCGCGGCGATCAGCAGCGGGCTTGTGGTCACCAGCACCACGGAGCTGGCAACGGAGGTGTGCTCCAGGGAAGCGATCCAGGCGGTGAAGTGCACGGCAAGCGCAAGCGCGGAGGCCACGCACCACAACGCCTGCGAGAAGGTCAGAGAGCGGAGGCCGCTCCAGTCACGCGAGACGGCCAGCGGCGCCACAACCACTCCGGCCACGCTGAGCCGGTAGGCAGCGATTGCCAGCGCGGGCGCATCAGCAAGCCGGATCAGCACCGCAGCACAGGACACTGCGGCCACGCCGGTTGCCACCACGGCGTATAGCAGCATCGGGCGCTGGCATAGGGCGGACGGCGGCGCCTGTCGCCCTATCCTCCGTCCGACTTCAACGCGCGGGACACGCCTCCGAACCTGAGACGGTATAGCCCCTTCAGGTCGTCAACGGCCGTCTTGACGACGCGGACGCGGGTGTCCGGGTCATCGACCCAGCGCACGGGAATGTCCTTTATCCTGTAGCCACCCTTCTCCGCAAGGATGAGCAGCTCCGAGTCGAAGAACCAGCCCTGGTCCAGTACCTTGGGTATCAGCGCCTGTGCCGCACGACTGCTGATCGCCTTGAACCCGCACTGCGCGTCCGAGAACCGCGTGAAGAATACAGCCTTGACGATCGTATTGTAGGAGCGTGATGTAATCTCCCGCTTGAGCGTGCGCTTGCTCACGCTGGCGCCCTTCATCAGGCGGGAGCCCACGGCCAGGTCGAACCCCTCCTCGCCTATGGCCCGGACCATGGGCGGGAAGGCCGCCAGGTCCGTCGAGAGGTCCACGTCCATGTAGGTGAGAATGTCGGCGTCGCTCTCCAGCCACGCCTTCCGCAGCGCCCTGCCCCTTCCACGTATCTCCAGCCGGCTCCAGGCCACGCGCGGCCAGTGCCCCTGGGAGAGCGATTCCGCGATCTCGGGCGTGCGGTCCGTGGAGCCGTTGTCAGCGATAACGATGCGGAACGGGTAGGGCGAGGAGTCCCCCAAGAACTGCAGGAGTGTGTCCACGCAGACGGGCAGGGCCCGCTCCTCGTTCAGGACCGGTATGACTACGTCTACTCTGGGAGGCATGAACTGGTCCTCGCGGCCGGCGGCCGCACCGGGCCCGGCCCGACCGCTAGTTGGCGCGAACTACGAGAACCGGGTTGGTGGAGCCCCGCAGGATCTTGTCGGTCACGCTGCCCATCACCCAGCGGGCAACGCCGGAGTAGCCGTGAGTGGTCATGGCTATGAGGGTGTCCGGCTCTGACTCAGCCTCGTCGATTATGCGAGAGGCCACGTCGCCCTCCTTGACCTCGCAGGTCACCTCGATGCCCTCGTCGCGCAGGGGACTGGCAACCTTGTTCAGGTACTCCTGGGCGCTCGTTCGCAGGCTTAGAGATACCTGGTCCAGGTACAGGCCGTGCCGCGGATCGGTGAGCTCGGGGTCAACCTGGTCGATGACGCGCACCAGAGCCAAGGGGACGTTCATGCCCTTGGCGATCTGTGTCGCGTGGGGGAGAACCTTCTCCGCCAGCTCGCTGCTATCCAGGGGCACCAGAATCCGTGAGTACATGGTACGAGTACCTCCTTCCGCGTTTGCTTTCGCGACGCCCTGTGGCGGGCGTCCTGCGTCATTATACCACCTATCCGCTCGGTCGAACCGGCTACAGCCCGAAAATGGCGGCCACAGTTGGGATCGACCACGCCCCGGCCAGCGACACCAGCAGGAACTTCACGGTCTTGCCAAGCCAGCACGCCGCGGCGAAGCGAGGCGCCGGGTACGCCAGGGAGCCGGCCGCGAAGCCGGCCACGTCGAAGAGAGGCGTGGGCGTGGCAGCCAGCACCACGATCGTCAGTGCCCCGTACCCTCGCACCCAGCCCTCCACGCGGCGATACCAGCGGCTGCGCTCCATTCTGTCCCCAAACGTCGAGTGCGCCGATGCTCCGACCGCGTAGCCGGCCATCTCGCCCACCGTGGAGCCGGTAGCGCCTGCCAGGGCAACCAGCACGGGATTCAGCACGGCCGCCGCACCGAATGCGACGGCAAGCCCGGGCAGAGGCAGCACGAAGGTGCCGCTGGCCAGCAGGTTGGCCGCCAGCACGCCGACATACCCAACATTCTGCAGGTCCCGGATGTCACCCGCGAAGAGCAACGCGTAAGCGGTGATAGCCGCAATCGGGGCCAGGGCCACAAGGCTGAAGACGAGGCGGTGGCGCCGCCCGAGCCAGTCCGAAAGCCGCGTTTCGGGGGCTTCAGCCGCCGCGGGCACTTGATCGGTCTCGAGGACTGCTCCGCAGGCAGAGCAGGCGGTTGACCCCGGCGCGTTGGCGTGCTCGCACTGGGGACATGTCATGCCATCGTCCAACGACGCCTTCGGCTCATGCGCTCGCACGGTGCGGCGGCACGCCACTGGCAGCGCGGGCAAGTTCCGCGAGCGAGGAGACCCCTTCGCGCTCCATGCTATCCAGCAGGTAGCGTTTGATGCGCTTCACCAGCCAGGGCCCTTCGTAGACGAAGCCAGTGAACAGCTGCAGGGAGTCGGCGCCGGCCCGGAGCGCGCTCAGCGCATCCTCGCCGGAGGAGACGCCCCCACATCCGTTTATCGCAAAGCCGCTTCCCGCGTGGTTCCTGATGTCGGCCACCATCCGCAGCGTGTGGGAGAGCAGGGGCCTGCCGCTCAGCCCGCCCCTACCCACGGCCAGCCGCTCGTCCGGCACGGGGTGCGTGTTGGACACGGTCACGCCCTCCACGCCGTGCTCCAGGCACACGTCCACCAGCTTCAGTACGCCGTCCCTCTGGTCGTCGTCGAAGTACGGCGGCAGCTTCAGGAACAACGGCCCCGCCTTCTGCGGCCGGAGCGCGGAAAGCAGCTCGTCAAGCCTGTCGGGTTCCTGGAATACGCGAATCCCCTGCGTGTTGGGGGAACTGACGTTCAGCTCGACGCCGTCGCAGAGCGGACCCAGCTTGCGGTAGCACAGAGCGAACTCATCGACGCTCAGGCCGGAGATGCTGACGAGCAGGGGCAAACCGGGTAGACGCCGGCTGAGCCTTCGGGCCACCTCCTCCACACCACGGCTGGGGAAACCGAGCGAGTTCACCAGCGAGCCATCGTCCGGATTGCGAACGATCCGGGGTCTGGGGTTGCCCGGGCGCGGCTCCGCGGTGACCGTCCCGCCCACCATGTAGCCGAATCCCAGGCCGGCCAGTCGGTCCAGCATGAGGCAGTCCTTGTCGTAGCCGGCGGCCAGTCCGATGGGGTTCGGCAGGCGGATTCCCGCCATCTCGCAACGGAGCCGCGGGTCATTCAAGCTGGACAGAGCGCGCCAGACGGGACTTGCGACAAGGAGAGATTCGGCGAGGCGCTGCGCTCTTTCAGGAGGAAGCCTGAACAGGAGGGGCCGTACCAGACGAGTATAGATGCTCAATCCTGTCCCTCCCATGTTCCAGTCCAGTTATAGCACGGGCAGCCCACGCTCGCAACTCCCGGCGCTCTCCGACGCCGGTCGGTTTGTCCAGCCGGCGCGCCGGTGGTATAGTGCCTGCGAACCCTGCACACGACGGGAGGCTGCCATTGCTGGGAATCCTGGGAGGCACGGGGCCTGAGGGAATGGGGCTGGCCCTGCGCCTCGGGCTGGCCGATGAGGCGGTGTTCATCGGTTCGCGCGACGCAGCCCGCGCCGTCGCCGCGGCCGAGAGCCTGCGCGATCAGGGCGTCACCGCAGAGGTGCGGGGAGGACTGAACGAGGAAGCGGCTGAGCGAGCCGACATGGTCGTCATCGCCGTTCCATTCGAAGCCCAGCGCGCCGTCCTGGAGTCGGTGCGGGATCGGTTGCGCGGCAAGACGGTGGTGGACGCGGCGGTCGCGCTCACTCGCACCGGCGGCCGCTTCGATTTGGTGCACGTGGAGGAGGGATCGGCCTCGCTGCAGGCGCAGGCCCTGCTCCCCGAGAGCAGTGTGGTTGCAGCCTTCCAGACCATCAGCGCGCGGGACCTGCTGGACGCCTCCCATGCCGTGGAGGGCGACGTGGTCGTGTGTGCGGACGACGACGCGGCCAGGGCGCTCGTGATGTCGCTGGCGGAGCGGATCCCAGCGCTGCGAGCCGTGGACGGCGGCGGCCTGGCGGGCTCGCGCTACGTAGAGGGCATCACGCCTCTGCTGCTCAACGTCAACCGGACGTACAGGGCGCGGACTGCCGTGCGGATACTGGGGATCTAGGGCTGCTCCGCAACGCGGATGCGTCCGTCCGGCGCCGGCTCAAGCAGGGCACGGAAGTCGTATCCCCGCCGTCGCAGTGCCTCGCCGCCGCCCTGTTGGCGGTCCAGCACCACCATCACCCTCACCACGCTGCATCCGGCGGCCTCCACCGCCTCTATGGCCGTTATGAGCGAGCCTCCGGACGTGCAGACGTCGTCGACTATCATCACGCGACTGCCGGGCTGGAGGCCGCCCTCCACCTGCTGCTCCGTACCGTGTGCCTTTGCCTCCGACCTTACGAAGAAGGCCCGCACGGGCGTACCCTCCACACAGCTGGTCAGGGCCACGGCGGTGGCGATGGGGATGGCGGCCGTTGCAGGCCCGCCCACGGCGGTCACGTCCCCTGCGACTGCACCGAGAAAGGCCCGCCCCAGCCAGTAGGCCCCTTCCGGATGGAGGCTCACGAGCCGCCCGTCGAAGTAGTAGGTACTCGTCGCCCCTGAGGACAGGGTGAACTCACCGTACTTGAGAGCGCCCACCTCCTCCGAGATCTCCAGGATCCTGCGAGCCGGTTCATTGCTCACGCTAGACCTCCCGATACAGTCCGTTCTCGTAAATGTACTCCTCCACATTGCGGGGCACCCAGTGGGTGATCGGCAGCCCGCGGGCGACACGTCGGCGCACCTCAGCCGCGCTGATGCCAATGCCCGGGCCAGCTACAGTCGCAACCCCCGCCGACGCTCCGGCGCGGATGTTCTCCAGGGCCTGCAGGTCGAAGTCCCGATGACCCGGCCTCGACACTGCCACGATCGTGCAGAGCTCGAAGAGGCGCTCCGGTCTGCTCCACCTGTGCAGGTTTTCAAGCGAGTCCATGCCCAGGATGAAGTGGAGGCTGTCGGCAGCGTCCATGCCGCCTCGAAGCTCCTCCAGCGTATCGGCCGTGTAGGTCGGCCCCGGCCGATCGACCTCCACGGTGGAGACGTCGAATCGGTCGTTGAGCGCCACGGCCCGCCGCGTCATCTCCAGCCTGTGCCTGCCCGCTGACACGGACGTACCTGCCTTTAGCCACGGTTGCCCTGCCGGCACGAAGAGCACCCGGTCGAGACAGGCCTCGACCGCGGCCTCCTGCGCAATGATGAGATGTCCCACGTGGATGGGATCGAAGGTGCCCCCGAACACGCCCAGCTTCACGCTACTTCCACTCCAGCTCCCAGTTGGCGATCCGCACCGTGGCTCCTGAACGCGCTCCGGCGCGCTCCAGGGCCCGAACCGCACCCATCCGCCTCAGCTCACTCCACAACTGGACCTGGACCATCCAGTCGTTGACGTTGACGCGGCGTACGATGCGCTCCGCGCGTTCGGCGCGCAGCACGAACACGTCTCCGTCTCGCGTCACGGTCACCCGCTCGCGGAAAGACCGCGGCGTCAGCACGGGCAGGGGCAGCTGTGGTGGCGCGGGCGCGGTCTGCTCGCTCAGCATCTGCTCCACCCGCAACAGAAGCTCCGGTATGCCCACCTCGCCGGCAGCCGAGATGAAGCTCGGCCTCAGGCCACGGTCCCGTAGTGCGGCCTCAATCTCCTCGCGGCGGGCCTCCGCCTCCGGCGTGTCCATCTTGTTCACTGCCACAATCTCCGGCTTCGCGACCATAGCCTCGTCGTAGAGACGCATCTCCTCGCGGATGCGGAGGTAGTCTGCGACGGGGTCGCCGGCAGTCCCGTCCAGAAGATGCACAACTGTGCTCACCCTCCCCGCGTGCCGCAGGAACTCAGTACCAAGGCCCACGCCTCGGTGTGCGCCCTCCAGCAGACCGGGGATTTCCACCAGCACGAAGTCGCGAAATCGTCCTGCCACCACGCCGAGTACCGGCTCAAGCGTGGTGAAGGGGTACGCGGCGACCTCTGGGTGAGCGCGTGTGCTGGCACGCAGCAGCGAGGACTTACCAACGCTCGGCACGCCTATGATCGCCACGTCCGCCAGCAACTGCAGTTCCAGTTGCACTATGGTCTCGGAGGTAACTTGTCCCGCCTCTGCCAGCACTGGTGCACGGTTCTGGGAATGTGCAAATCGCGCGTTCCCCTTACCGCCTTTCCCTCCCGGCACAACTCGAACGAAAGCTCCCAGCTCAGTGAGGTCGGCTAGTAGCTGTTCCCCACCATCATCTCCGCAACACTTCACCAATGTGCCTACGGGCACGCCAACCACCAGATCGTCGCCAGTCCGACCAGCCTTGTTGTTACTCTGCCCACTCTGTCCATCCATAGCCACGAAGAGCTGCTTTGAACGAAAGTTCCTCAACAGGTGCTGGCCGGATCGTGCCTCAACAACCACACTTCCCCCATTCCCCCCATCACCACCATCCGGTCCACCCATAGGAACATACTTTTCTCTACGGAAGCTGATGGATCCCGTGCCACCATTGCCTCCACGGACTACTACAGTTGCAGTATCTATCACAGTGGTATCTTTCTAAAGTAATGGGAAGAGATAACAGGAATAATAGCTGAATGTGGAGGTAATGTGAAATCAGGCACGTTGAGTCGATATACTAGCGAGTGCCGAGAGAGGTAGCGGTGGTGGAAGGAAATGGAGCTAAGTGAATAGGAGACCGAAGGTTGTAGGCTAGAAGCCAGCTGTATCTTCATGGGAGGATATCGCATCGGAGAGAGTACGTATCTGCTTGTCCAGTACCGCGTCAGCCTCGCGATCCCGTTGAATCTTTGCCCAAGCTTGGCGGATTGAAGGGTGCTCCCTGTTGCCGACGAGCGCGCCGATACTCTTGAGGGGTAGCTGTGCTCGCTCCCGCAGCAAATAGATAGCTACCTGGCGAGCTAAGGTGACCTTCCTGTCCCTGCGCTTACTGATGACAGCCTGGACGTCAACGCCGAAGAACTGGCAGACGTGGCCGAGTATGGCCTCGGGCTCCGGTAAGGTCACAGGAGGTGAGGATAGGAGGTCACCAAGCGCGCTATGTACCAGCACAAGGTCGATTTCACCACCTGTAAGATCCGCATAGGCAATGACCCGGTTGAGAGCGCCCTCCATCTCGCGGACACTTCCCGGGAACCTTGCGGCGAGCAGGTCAAGCACTTCGGCAGGAACAGTTGCGCCCATCTCTCTCGCCTTGAACTCCAGGATGGCCTTGCGCGTCTCGCGTGCCGGCAGCTGTATGTCCGCGCTCAGGCCCCACTGTAGGCGTGAACGGATGCGGTCCTCGATCGGGGACAGCGCCGACGTTGGCCTGTCGCATGCCAGGACTATCTGCCGGTTGGAGTTGTGGAGATCGTTGAAGGTGTGGAAGAAGCTCTCCTGGACGGTCTCCTTCCCCCGGAGGAACTGGATGTCGTCCATCAGGAGGACGTCAACGGATCGATATCTCTCGCGAAACTCACGCATCCGCTTCGTCTGCAGGGAGGTGATGAAGTCGTTCGTGAACTGCTCGGAGCTCACGTACAAGCACGAAAGGCCCCTGGTCGCGGAAGCGTTGCCTATGCCGTGCAACAGGTGCGTCTTGCCAAGCCCAACGCCGCCGTACAGGAAGAGCGGATTGTAGGCCGTGCCGGGCCGGCTGGAGACCGCCACTGCCGCGGCATAGGCCAGCTGGTTGGACTCGCCCACCACGAAGGAGCTGAGCGTGTAACGCGGGTTGAGCGGGAAGCCGCCTCGAAGGGCCGGTGCCGGCGGTTCGTACGGCTCGTGCTCGCCGCGGCCGGCGTAGTTGTGCTTTGCGGCCGGCGCGGGATCGGGGCCCGGTGGCGCCCCGGCAACGCGGAATCGCACCGTGGAGGGACTGCCCGCGATCTGCGAAAGCGTGGCCTCAACGAGCGCCGACATTCGCTGCTCGAGCCAGCGGGCCGCGAAGGGCGATGCCGTCTCCACGACCATCCTGCCGTCGTCAAAGGAGACGCCCGAGGTGTCCCGGAGCCAGGTGGCAAAGCTGGGCTTGCTGACCTGTAGTTCCAGGCGGCCCAGGACGGCCTCCCAAATAGTGCGGGGACTCGGATGGTTCAACGCTCTGTCGCCTCTCCTAAACCGGCCCGCGGACAACCGCGGTGGGGCCTGGACATGCCAAGATACATAGCGCCGGAAGGCACTGGAGAGGCGCCCGACAACCGGGCGGCTTGCAGAGCGCGACGGGATGGAATCGGGTTAAGGAGGGTGGTTTCGTCGGTCATAGAGAATATAACAGGGGGGGTGGAATGGGGGGGCAAGAGGGTCGTGATGGGAATTTTCGGAGACTTTGGGGGGCTGTTGTTTGGGCTCCTTCGTCCCACTATAATCGCCGGCGAAGGAGCCGGAATGCGCGTCGTCTACATGGGTACGCCGGCCTACGCGGTGACCCCGCTGGCCGGACTTCTGGAGAGCGGTCACAACGTTGTTGTCGGCGTCGTGACGCAGCCTGACCGCCCCGCGGGCCGCGGCCGGGGACTAATGCCGCCGCCGGTCAAGGTGTACGCGGAGTCCCAGGGGTTGCGAGTCCTGCAGCCCGCCACCCTCCGGGACGCCAGCGCGCAGGCCGACATCCGCTCGCTGGAGCCGGAGGTGATCGTCATAGCGGCCTACGGGCTGATCCTGCCGCGGGGCGTGGTTGAGTCACCGCCCTTGGGGTGCGTCAACATCCACCCGTCGCTTCTGCCGAGGCATCGCGGGCCGTCGCCGGTGGCGTTCACCATCCTGGAGGGAGACGAAACGGCCGGCGTCTCGCTCATGCTGCTGGACCGCGGGACGGACTCCGGGCCCGTCCTTGCGCAGGAGGAGCGCCCCGCGCTGCCCGAGGACACGACGGGAACACTCACCGACGAGCTGTTCCAACGCGGTGCCGAGCTGCTGGCGCGCGTCCTCCCGGCCTACGGCCGCGGTGAGCTTACGCCGGTGCCGCAGGACGACGGCCGCGCCACGTACGCCCGCAAGCTCACCAAGGAGGACGGCGCCATCCGGTGGGAGCTGTCCGCAGTCGAGCTGTGGCGGCAGAGCCGAGCGTTCACGCCCTGGCCCGGCTCCTACGCGCGCTGGCGCGGAGGACTGATCAAGGTGGTGGAGGCGGTCCCGCTTTCGGGGCAGGGCGACGCGTCACCCGGCGCCGTCCTGCGGCTGCCGCCCGGCGGGCCCGCCCCCGTGGGCGTGACGACAGGCGACGGCGTGCTGGGCCTGGTGAGAGTGCAGCCGGAGGGTCGCCGCGTTATGGATGCGGCCGAGTTCATGCAGGGGCACGCCGGCTTCGTCGGATCGATCCTGACCGGCAACTCCTGAGGAGGTGGAAACGTGGACCTGAACGTCCAGGAGCAGTTGAGCGCGGTTACGCGAACCGTGACGTACACGGAGCGCGACGGCCGGCCCGCGAGTGTGGTTACGCTGTCCCGAAGCTTCATGGCGAGCGCCGAGGACCTGTGGGACGCCGTCACAAGCGCAGAGCGTATACCCCGGTGGTTCATGCCCGTGAGCGGCGACCTGCGACTCGGTGGCAGGTATCAGCTGGAGGGCAATGCGGGCGGGACGATTGTCACGTGCGTGCCGCCGTCGCTGGTGGCCGTAACGTGGGAGTTCGCCGGTGACGTGAGCTGGGTGGAGGTGAGCATCGCGGAGGAAGGCGCAGGCCGTGCCCGTCTCACCCTGTCGCACACGGCGCTGCTGTCGCCGCACTGGGACGAGTTCGGTTCGGGTGCCGTGGGCGTGGGCTGGGAGATGGGCATGCTGGGGCTTGCGCTGTATCTCGCGCAGCCGGACGAGCCGAAGCTCGACGAAGAAGAGTTCGCTGGGTCGTCGGAGGGTCGTGCGCTGATGGTGGGCAGCAGCGATGGATGGGCGCGGGCCTCGATCGAGGCCGGGGGGGACGCGGACGCCGCGCGGGCTGCGGCGGCGCGCACGGCCACGTTCTACACCGGCGAGGGGTAGGCGCGTAGCTCTCCGGATTCCCCCAACGTCAATCGCGATGGTTCATTTCGAACAGGGCAGTGATTTCCGTAGCATCGCTGGGATTCTGGTCGCGCCTGGTCATTTCGAACTTCGCGGTAATCCTGTACGCCTTCAAGAGACGCAGCACCATGATGACCACGCCGGCCAGTATTACAACTACAGATAGCGCTCGCATAGCTCGAAGATGTTCCCGGGCCGCAGACTCCCCAGTGCCGGTTCATCCGTCCGGCATCGTCCGGAGATTCGAAGACTAGCTGAATCGAGGCTACGGTGTCAAACGGAGCGAGGGACTGCCGCTGGCTATGGGCCGCGCTGGACCGGCTCGCGGCACGGGGATGAGGGATCGGGACACGAACCGAGCTGCGGCTGGCCTCATTCCGCCGTCGTCAAGCTTCGCGCATTGCGGCGTCGATTACGCCCGTGATGAATGCGGCCTTTGAGTCGGTGTAGGTCTGCCGGTCGTCGCCGTATCGAGCGGCAAGCTCCCTCTTCATCCGTTCGTACTCGCGGGCGACGTCGGGGTTCATCCTGAGGTGGTCGCGGAAGACCAGATGTCGCCTGACTTCGGGATGTCCCGCCGGAAACACGTGGACGTGCATCACCGTGCGTCCCTCGACAACCCTGTCGAAGTAGAAGCGGCCGGCAATCCCGTTCTCCCCGCGGTACCGGTACCCCAGCGCGGTCATCGGGGAGACGGCTTCGAGGGCCTCAGCAGTGCCCGCGGCGACCGGCAGAATGTCCAGGATGGGCTTGGCCGCCAGTCCCGGCACGGACGTGCTGCCGATGTGGTGCACGTCGGTGATCAAGGGCCGGCACTTCGCCAGGATGGCCGCCGCCTCCCGCGCGAATACCCGGGGCCACTCGGCGCTGTACTCCACCACCTCAATGTGCTCACCAAGAGTGCCGAGCGAGTGCCAGGTGTTCATGGTTGGCATACCTTGGTGTAGGTCACATCACAGGGCCAGTCATACTTGGGCATTTGATGATGCATCACAGGAGCATGGGTGATCTCGCGGGCCCCAATATGTGTGACACCGTGTTTGCCTAGGGTGGTTACATATGTGATAATAAGGGCTCTATGTATGCAATATGGATACATTATAATGAATATATTGACAATGCGATATAATTTGGGCTATAAATGATGCAATATGCTGTGAAGGTATGAAATGAGCACAACACCCATAGCCAGCGGCCATAGAGCAGAACGATTCCGCCGGGTCGCGGAACGAAGGGTCAACAACCTTCTGAATGCAATTAGGCTGTTGAGCCAATGTTCCAACCGTCGGATATACGAATACACGGACGATGACGTCCGCAGGATGTTTCGCGAGATCGACCGTGAGCTTCGAGCCGCCAAGCAGACGTTCGGATCTCAGGCTAAGAAGAAGGGGTTCAGGTTTTGAGGCGACGAGAAACCATATCTGATCTATCTGACAGCCAAATGCAGCGCTTGTTCTCGATCGCCTCGATCGAGGCCGTTGAGGCGTTCCTTGCAGATATCGGAGCAACTTCAGGCACTGGATGGAGATGGGCTCCGCTTGGTGGCCGCGATAACAACGCGGGTAACGTCAATCTCGCGGTGGAGGCTGGCCAGGCGCTCGTGGAGCGCATAACAAACGGAATGGATGCACATATCGAGCTTCAGTACGAGCTAGCGAATCGTCCTGCTGCCTTGGACTCGCCGGACTCTCCGAGGGCGGCGGTGGCACAGCTCTGGGGTTTGGATGCGGGACGATTGTCTCGGGAATCTCCCCAGGCTGCCCGGTTCATTGAGAAGATGGCGCCGAAGACTGTCATCAGAGCCGTAGGTTCGACCGAACGCGGGCAGTCGTCCATCGTCCTTGAAGACCGCGGCATTGGGCAGCACCCCGAGGATTTCCCCGATACTCTGCTCAGCCTCGGCGGTTCTAACAAGATCAGTAAGCCCTACTTGATGGGAGCATTCGGACAGGGAGGCTCGTCTACTTTCGCGTATTGCCCTTATTCGGTAATCCTCTCCCGCCGGCATAGCGATTGTCTCGGCGGCAGGACAGACTTGGCTGGCTGGACGGTAGTTCGGAAGTACGATGACGACTCTCTCAAGGCATTTCGCTATGAGTATCTGGTGGTGGAGGACAACCGGATTCCAACACTCGTCCCGAGTCGACTTGAATCACTGGGTGTACCGTTCGACTCGGGTACACGCATCGTTCACATCGCATATGACCTTGGTAGGCTCAACGCCCGTTGGAGCTTGGTTGGATATCGCTACTTCGACAACCTCCTCTTCGATCCTGTTCTTCCATACCGCCTCGAGGACCATAGGTTTTCTCCGGTCTTCAACCGTAATGTCTACGGAGCCCGTAACCGCTTGGATCAGGTTGACCCTGCTCGCCGACCGGAAGCGCAGAACTATGACGTGGACTTGGGGCAATTGGGTGGAGAAGGCCGAGTCAGGATTCGATATTGGGTATTCAAACCGGGCGGAGATTCGCAGGATGACCCATACGACGAGCGTGGAGTCAAGCTCGATTCTTACTTGGACTATAGCAACTCTCCCAAGACCATCGTTTTCACATTGAACGGTCAACGGCATCATGCTCAAGAGAAGCGCATCGTGAGAGAACAGCGGCTGGCCGCACTGGCGGACTATCTCCTCATGCATGTCGATTGCGATGGGCTCAGCAGGCGACTCAAGAAGGAGATCTTCCCTGCGACGCGGTCCGGTGCAACGGTAGGGGAACGGCGTGAGGAGCTTCTCCTCCAAGCGGTCAGGCTAGCCCTTTCTGATACCTGGCTGAGGCAGAAGATGGAAGAGATTGTCCGCCGCCGTCAGCAGCAGATTACCGACGAGAGCACGAGGCGAGTGCGGGAGATGCTGAATCGGCTGATCTCCGTGTACCGCACAGAGCAGGGGATGGGGGGGCAGCGAGGATCGGATGAGGGAGGGGCAAGCAGGACGGGAGAGCATGAACGCGAGATACACGATCCTCCCAAAGCGTTTCGGTTTGCTGACCCAGGGCGGTTCGAAATGTATAGCGGCCAGACGTCCACGATCTACCTGATGACCGACGGACCGGACAACCTTCTGAGCCGAAATCAGAGGAGGGGACGCATCAACCTCGCTTGTGAGGGAGACCAAGTAGCATCTTTCGTAGTGGCTGGCGTGCGTAATGGGCGCATCGCGGTGCATGTTCATATTCCAAACACAGTGCCGTCCGGACGCCGTGCTCGCATCGCTGCTACCTTGGAGGTGGAGCCTGCGACCTACCTGACAGACTCGAGAAATCTGCGGGTCGTGCCCCCACCTCCGCCCTACACAGGGATCGAGCCGCCTACGCTATTTGCATTCGCTAGGAGTGCACCCTTGCTTGTAGAGGGAGCAGGGAGAGCCAGCGCTGAGATTCATACGGATGCGAGGAACGATATCCTGGATCGTCCGATCAACCCCGCGTCGATTCAGGCTGTCTGCGATATCCCCGGCGTTTATGTAGCTGTCCGCGGCCCCAGGGACGGTGTGGCAAGTGTAGAGGTACACGCGGGCTCCGGGGGCATATCGGAAACGGAAGGCACGGTTACCGCGACACTCAGCTTCGAGGACGGGACCACGTTCACTGATTCGCGCCCGTGCAAGATCATTCCAGCCAGAGAACGTAGACCTCGTTCGGGTGTGCGGACAATCCAAATTCCTGCGTACCAAGTCATTCGTGTTTGGAGAGTTGTCCCGGAAGATTCGCCCGAGGCACTGACGTGGACCGATCTTTCGGGTCTATGGATACGATGAGAGAGTCGGGACTTGGGAGATGAATGGAGACGAGCTGTATCTGTACGTGAACATGGAAGAGCGTCAGTTTCAAGCAGAACGATTGCGTTGGAGTCGTAGGTTCGATGAGAGCTATGCTCAGAGACTCGCTGACCGGCACGTCGCGTATTTGGCCTTTCATCTGTTTCAGCTTCATGAACAGTCTGAGACTCGGAGCTCGCGTCGGGAGCAATTACAACCCGGAGAAGCTCAAAACAACGAAGAAGAGATTGTTGGCGAGAGCAATGCCCTCGACGACCCGGGTTCCCAAGCAGTGAATCAAGAGCTCCGGCGGGTAACGGCCACCCTGATTCAGACATTGAGGTCTGAAGTTGAACTCATGCGTCTGGAGATGGAGACGGACGACTAGCAATTCCTTCGTGGTTCAGGTCTGGACGAACCCGCACCTGAGCGCCCCGAACGTATTCCTCGTCGAGTTCTATGGCAATCCACTTCCTGTTGAAGCGCTGAGCCACCGCTCCGGTTGTGTTGCTGCCGGCGAACGGGTCCAAGACCAATTCATTCTCCTGCGTCAGGAATTTAATGAAAAACTCCGCAAGCTTCTCCTGCATCCTCGCTGGATGGATGGGGAGGCCGTTGTTGCGGCAATACTGCTGGTATACGCCGTTGGCGCCAGTGTTTGCAATCGGGAGTACCTCGAACAACGGTAGCGACTCCTCGCCCTGAGAGGGGACGAGGACGTTTGGTGGTATGGAACCACCGTTGTTGGACAGGAATGATTCGGTGCCGATGTGGTGTCCAGACGGGCGCTTGCCCGCGTTATAGGTTCCTTTCTTCAGCAGTTCCAGCATGCTCTTGCTGTACTCGGTGACGACATTTCTGTTATTCGCCCTGGGCCTCTCTACAGGCGACATCCACCAGACTCGCGTAAAGGCGTCCTTTACTCGGATTCGCTCAACATTCACCCACTGGGCAGGCGTCGGCAGCCGCGCAGGATTGAAGCAGATGAATTCTTGGCAGAGGTGCAAGTCAGCTGCTTCCAAGAATGCCAAGAGCGCCTTCATGGGCAGCGTAGACATCGTTGGTTTCCCGGGCTCCCACGCATTGCCGAGTTCAAGGACGATAGATCCGTCGGCGGTGAGATATTCGCGGAAGAGTGGCGCCATCCCCCTGAGCCATTGCAGGTAAGCATCGCCGGTGAGGTTCCCATACTTCTTTTTCCTATTTAGTGGGAAGGGTGGTGAGGTCAGAATCAGCTGTACCCGGCCCTTGTAGGCTGCTAGTGGGGCTTGGCTCAGGAGTGATTTACACTCCCCTTGGTACATGCTTCCCCAGTCTGTTTCGAATGCTGGCGCAAGCGTTTCGGATTGCTTCTCAGCGCAAAGGGAGCCTTCGAGGGATACTGCCTGGTCAGTCACGTTCATTTCAGCGCCCATCGGGAAACCTAAGGGGTAAGCGGCCTTGTCCGTGCTCTTCGATGAACTGACCTAAGGCGAAGCGCACTACATACGCTAGAGTTGTATTGTTCCGTTCAGCGACAGCCTCAAGCGCCCTTCTTTGACCAGACCCTAGGGTAATGGTAAGGCGCTCTCGGTCTTTCGGGGACCTTCTTGAAGTCATGTGTGCACCAAAATGATGAAACTGTCATCATTATGATGAGAACCCGGCTTTCTGTCAAGCGCCGTCGCCGTCCGCGTGGTCGCCAGTAATACTAAGGCTTCATCAGTAGTAAGCTTAGGCTAGGGACTGGCATGGCCTAAGTTAAATCTAGATCGCCCTAGGGATTCGAGGAAGGCCGCTGCGTATGGGTCTTGGGGTTCGTCTACCCCTGGGGGAGATAGGGGGGCTCGAACCCCCAACCTCGGCGTTGCGAACGCCGCGCTCTCCCAGTTGAGCTATATCCCCGAGTACATGTCACTCGCGCTGTGCCCTCGATCATATCGGCGCGGGCGTTGCGCGTCAATTCGCACGGAAGGGGCGATGACGTATCAATGACCCAACCGTCATTGCAGCGGAAGACCTGCCCCGTATAGCGATGCGGGCAGCAATCCAGGGGCGCGGCGCGGCTGGCGCGGTTCACCCCCATCTCAATCTTCCCCTATCAAATGGAAAGAGGGTTTGCGAGGGTCTACGCAGCGCAACCTCCTCTCCTTGTGAACCCCGAGGCCCTGATATAAGATGCTTACCACCAACAACATTGGGGGAAACCGACATGGCGCTGACCCTGCACGAATCGATCAAGCTATGTGATGCCGCTATGGCGAAGGCAAATGAGCTGGGAATCAAGATCAGCGTGGCCGTGTGCGACCCGGGCGGAAGGTTGATCTCCTTCGCCCGGATGGACGGTGCCATTTGGGCCAGCGTTTACGGATCCCAGGGCAAGGCAACCGCGTCTGTCGGATTCGGCAGGCCCAGCGTCATGCTCCAAGAGCGCGCCGACCACCCGACCATCCGGGGCATCATCGCCGCCTCCGGTAGCAACATGATCCCGGGCCAGGGAGCGATACCAGTCATCCGGGATGGCGTCGTGGAGGGGGCCTGTGGGGTCGGTGGGGGCACGGGAGAAGAGGACGAGATCTGCGCCCAGGCCGCGGTGGACTCGCTGTAGCCCCGGCCCCCGGTCGTACTTGGACGGGGCTCGGGACGAGTCTCACCGGGAAGGGGCCTCCACTGGCAAATCCGTCGTGACTATGGCGAATATGCCGTCGGCGTCGCGAACCGGAACCGAGCGGGTGATCATCCAGATCTCACCGCCACCGGCATCGAAGTATGGGTCTGTCCAGACGCCCGCGTCGGCGGCCAGTGGCGCCGTCACCCAGGCCTGCGAGTCGATGTTGTAGGACGGTACGGCAAGGTCCAGGGTGGCGTAGTCGTCGGAGGTGCGATAAACGTAGGGGCTGGCTGTAACAGTTCCGTCACTATCCAGCAACGCTGCGGCGCTCCCGTAGAACGCGGGGTGGGCATCCAGGTAGGCCCGCAGGCGATCCGTGTATCCGGTGGCCTCGGCGGGTCTCTCCGCCGCCAGCTCTGCCGCCAGGGTATCGAGGGCAGACTCAACCTCGGCCTTCATCGCTTCCTCGTTCGGCGCGTCGCTGCTGCAGGCAAGGGTGGTTGCCAGGACTAGTAGGAGGACTGAAGCGAACTTAGCACCCAAGTCAGTCACCAAGCATTCATAAGGTTTCTGGATTCTGCCCACCCTGGTGGAGATAGGGGGGCTCGAACCCCCAACCTCGGCGATGCGAACGCCGCGCTCTCCCAGTTGAGCTATATCCCCTCGCAAGCGCCGGTCGCGCTGTGTCATCGATTGTATCGGCGTCAACCTGGCGCGTCAAATCGCTGGGCGCGCCGTCACGCTACAGGAATCGAGGAATGGCCTGGAACGCTGCGGGTGTCGTTGCGAAGAGCGACCGCTGGCCCTAGAAGCGGCCCGCCAGCTGGAAGTACTTGCCCTCGGTCTTGATGGCGGGCGCAACCACCATCTCCGCCTGCTGCATCTCCCCGATGTTGAACGCGCCGCACATGCCCATCGCCGCTCGCAGGGCGCCGGCCAGGTTCTGCGTGCCGTCCGTCACCGACGTCGGCCCGAAGAGGATCTTCTCCAGAGGCCCCTTGGTCCCAACATTTATGCGAGTGCCCCTTGGCAGCGCCGGGTGGAAGCTGGCCATGCCCCAGTTGTAGCCCATGCCGGGGGCTTCATCCGCCTGCGCGAACGTGGTGCCGAGCATCACCGCATCGGCGCCGCTGGCTATCGCCTTGCAGATGTCGCCGCCCGTGCGCATCCCCCCGTCCGTGATGATGGGGACGTATCGGCCGGTGCGGTGGAAGAACTCCTCCCTTGCCGCGGCGCAGTCGAGCGTGGCCGTGACCTGGGGCACACCGATGCCCTCCACCTCGCGAGTCGTGCAGATTGCGCCGGGCCCAACGCCCACAAGGACGCCCTGGACGCCCGTGTCCATCAGCTCCAGCGTGGCGCCGTAGCTGACCGTGTTGCCCACCACCACCGGCGTGCGCACCTGCCGGCAGATGTCGTACAGGTCCAGGCCCTGCTCGCTCTTCGAAATATGCCGGGCCGTGGTGACGGTGGACTGGACGAACAGGATGTCGGCTCCGGCCTCGACGGCAATGGGCGAGAGGCGCTTGGTGTTGGCGGGCGTGAGCGAGACTGCGCAGGCGACGCCTTCGCGCTTGATCTCCTCCACGCGCTCGCCGATGAGGTTTTCCTTGATGGGCGACGAGTATATCTTCTGCAGAAGGGGCGTGGCCTCCGCCTGGGGCGCCTCGATGATGTGCTGGATTACGGCTTCGGCGTCGTCGTAGCGGGAGTAGATGCCCTCCAGGTTGAGGACGGCGAGCCCGCCCATCCTGCCCAGGCAGCCCGCAAACCTGGGAGACGCGACGGCGTCCAGCGAGGAAGCAAGGAAGGGAGTGCCGAAGGAAAAGTCGCCTATCGAGAAGTCAATCAGGGTCTGGTCGGGGTTGACCGTCACGCTCCCAGGGACGATGGCCACCTCGTCGAAGCCGTAGGACCTGCGGAGCTCTTTCAGGTGAGGAACCTCCACGGTACATCTCCCGGTGATTGTGGTTGGGAATATACCACCGCGCTGTGCGCGAGTCAATGAAATCGACGGCGGTTTTGGAGCGAAAGCGGCGTCTGTTGCCCGTCCTCCGTGCCTGCGGAGCGGGGTTACCGGCGGACTTGGTGTGTTCCTAGAGCGACCTTAGCTGGGTGGACACGGACGGGTTCATGTCCTGCCTGTCACTGGATAATCGGGCGTAGAGCGCCGCCGGGGTGAGCGGCCGCAGGTGCTTCTTCATGCTTGCTTTCTCCTAGTGGGTTTCGAAGTCGTTGTATTGGGGAGCGGTGCCCATCTCGATGATTGCGTAGACCTCGAAGAGGGTCTGTTCCAATTGGTTGGTGATTGAAACGGCCCGAAACGTCATCATTCGCACTCTTTCTCGCTGCTGGTGGTACTCCTCCTTGTGATCTCTCTCAATGTCTGCCGCCTTGCCTTTCGGATCGCTCAACTTCTGTCGCAGCAACTTGAAAGCAAATGTTGCTGAGTATCGTTCTGAACTGGCGGCCCCGTGCTCCCGAATACGGCGCCGCAAGTTTCTTGAGCGCCCTACGTAGATCGGTTTGCCCTTCTCGTAGAAGACGTACACGCCAGTATGAGGTGCATCACTGTATTGGTCCCAGCTCCGTTCCTCGCTCTCTGTCAGTTCGTCCATTAGAGGCTTCATCCTGTTGACGGCTCTCCAGAAGTCGTTGGGCATGATGCTTTCCTTCATTCACTCGCTCGGTTCCGGCGCAGCTGAGGCCTGAAGCCTGAGCCCCAAGGCGCGCACCACTTTCAGCACGGTGGCGAACTCCGGGTTGCCGTCCAAGGACAGCGACTTGTAGAGGCTCTCTCTGCCCAAACCAGCTTCCTGCGCCACCACCGCCATTCGCCGGGCGCGGGCGATGTCTCCCAGCGTCGCTACTATCAGGGCCAGATCGCCCTCCTCCAGCGCGACACTCAGGTAGGCGGCCATGTCCTCCTCGGTCTCAAGGTGCTCCGCAGGATCCCACGGCCTCGTCTTCGTCTTTGCCATGTCTGCTTCCCCCTACAGTTCCCGGGCCAGCTCCTGCGCCCTTCGTATGTCGCGCTCCTGGCTGTCCTTGTCGCCTCCCGCCAGAAGGATGACCAGGGCCTCGCCCATCTGCGAGAAGTACACCCGGTAGCCCGGCCCGTAGTCGATACGCATCTCCGATACCCCTTCGCCCACCGGCCTCGCGTCCCCGGGATTGCCCAGGCTCAGACGCCTGATGCGGTTGTCGATCCGCACTCTCGCCTGCCTGTCTCGAAGCCTCCGGAACCAACGGGAGTAGACTTCGGTCTGGCGAATCTCGACCATCAGCTAATTGTAGGCCACAGGATACGATGGGCGCAAGGGGATGCACTTGCTCCGGACACATGAGTCTCCAATGCCAACCGTGCCTGCGCAGCCTCTATTGACCGGCACACTGCCCTGTGCTAGCATAATTGTCGACCAATTAGGTCGACAATTGTCCGGTGCAGCGTCAGGTGTGCCCGGCCACAGGTACCCCGGATAGATGTAGAACCGCTGGCATTCGTGTCTCCGAACCGCCGAGGCCGCTGGGCTCCGGCGAAGAGGCGCGGGAGGGAGTGAGCAATTGACTACCACAAACCAGGTCGTCAGGGACGTCGCCAAGCAGGAGTACAAGTACGGCTTTGTCACCGACGTCGAGCAGGAATCGGCTCCCCCAGGTCTGAACGAGGACACCATCCGCTTCATCTCCGCCAAGAAGAACGAGCCGGAGTGGATGCTGGAGTGGCGCATGAAGGCGTACAACCACTTCCTGTCCCTGCTGGGCGATGAGCGCGTGCCCGGCTGGGCAAACATTAGCCATCCGCCCGTGAAGTTCCAGGACATCATCTACTACTCCGCGCCCAAGGCCAAGAATGAGCTGGCCAGCCTGGACGAGGTGGACCCGGAGATACTGAGCACCTACGAGAAGCTGGGTATCCCGCTGCAGGAGCAGAAGCGTCTGGCCGGCGTGGCCGTCGACGCAGTGTTCGACAGCGTTTCCATCACCACCACCTTCAAAGAGGAGCTCGCCAAGCACGGCATAATCTTCTGCTCCATGTCTGAGGCCGTGCAGGAGCACCCGGACCTGGTGCGCCGGTACATTGGCTCGGTGGTGCCCCACACGGACAACTTCTACGCCGCCCTCAACGCCGCCGTCTTCTCGGACGGCTCCTTCTGCTACATACCAAAGGGCGTGCGCTGCCCCATGGAGCTGACCACCTACTTCCGCATCAACAGCGAGGGGTCGGGGCAGTTCGAGCGCACGCTGATCATCGCCGACGAGGGCAGCTACGTAAGCTACCTGGAGGGGTGCAGCGCACCCATGCGCGACGAGAACCAGCTCCACGCCGCCGTTGTGGAGCTGATCACGCTCGACAACGCCGAGATCAAGTACTCCACCATCCAGAACTGGTACCCGGGCGACGACGAGGGCAAGGGCGGCATCTACAACTTCGTCACCAAGCGCGGCAAGTGCGAGGGACGCAACTCCAAGATCTCCTGGACGCAGGTGGAAACCGGCTCCGCCATCACCTGGAAGTACCCCAGCGTCATCCTGCTGGGCGACAACTCCATCGGCGAGTTCTACTCGGTGGCCCTCACCAAGGCGTATCAGCAGGCGGACACCGGCACCAAGATGATCCACTTGGGCAAGAACACTCGCAGCACCATCATTGCCAAGGGCATCTCCGCCGGCCACGCTCAGAACACCTACCGGGGCTTGGTCCGGGTAATGCCGCGAGCCACCAACGCGTGGAATTTCACCCAGTGCGACTCGCTGCTGCTGGGCGACCAGTGTGGCGCCCACACCACGCCCTACGTTGAGGTGCGCAACAACTCGGCCCACCTGGAGCACGAGGCCTTCACCTCCAAGGTGAGCGAGGACCAGCTTTTCTACTGCAACCAGCGGGGCATCTCCATCGAGGAGGCCCACTCGCTGATCATCAACGGATTCTGCAAGGAGGTCTTCAAGCAGCTGCCGCTGGAGTTCGCCGTGGAGGCGACGCGGCTGCTGGAGATGAACCTCGAGGGCACCGTGGGCTGATCCCCCGCGGGTCGACCATCACGGGCGCATACAGGAGACACTGCCAATGCTTCAGATAACGGACCTTCACGCCGCAATAGGCGGCGTAGAGATACTCAAGGGCGTTGACCTCAGCGTGAACGCGGGCGAGGTGCACGCCATCATGGGGCCGAACGGCTCCGGCAAGAGTACGCTTGCCAACGTTCTCGCCGGGAACCCGTCGTACACCGCCACCTCCGGCGACGTGCTCTTCGAGGGCGAGAGCATTCTAGCGAAGCTGCCTGAGGACCGTGCGCGGGCCGGCCTCTTCCTCTGCTTCCAGCACCCCATCGAGGTGCCGGGCGTGCGGCTTGACCACTTCATGCGCGCAGGCTTCAACGCCATTCGCAAGAGCAAGGGCCAGGAGGAGCTCGACGTCCTGAAGTTCGACCGGCTTCTCAACGAGCGCGTGGAAGTGGTGGAGATGGACCGCAACCTCACCAAGCGCGCCGTCAACGAGGGGTTCTCGGGAGGCGAGAAGAAGCGCAACGAGGTGCTGCAGATGGCCATCTTCGAGCCGAAGCTGTCCATCCTGGACGAGCCGGACTCCGGCCTGGACGTGGATGCCCTTCGCATTGTGGCCGACGGCATCAACCAGCTGCGGCGGCCCGACAACGCCATCATCCTGGTGACCCACTACCAGCGCATCCTCAACTTCGTGGTGCCCGACAGGGTCCACGTGCTCATCGACGGACGAATCGTCAAGTCAGGCGGTAAGGAGCTTGCCCTGGAGGTGGAGTCCGGGGGCTACGACCACCTGGGGAGGTCTGCGGAAGCCGTTCAGGCCTCCGGCTAAGCACATGACCCAGCGCACAGCAACCCAGAAGGAGGCGTACCTGGCGGCCTCCGAGTCCTTCGAAAGCAACGGCGCATCGCACGACCCCGCGTGGGCCAGGGAGCTTCGCAGGGACGCACTCGACAGGTTCCGGGAACTCGGCTTTCCCACCGCGCGTCGCGGCAACGAGGAGTGGAAGTACACGGACGTGATGCCCATCGCACGCGTGCCGGTGCGCCTCGGTCTGACCGGCACAGCCGCCGCAATCGACCCCGGCGCCGTGGAACGGACCTCGCTCGGCGCACCCGGATGGCCTCAGCTCGTGTTCGTGAACGGCCGGTACAGCGAGACGCTCTCGAGCGTCGATGTGCTGCCGGACGGCGTGACGGCGGTCAGCCTGGCGGAGGCAATGCGCTCGACGCCTGACCTGGTTCAGCAGCATCTGGCGCGATTCGCCGGATACCATGACAACGCATTCACTGCGCTCAACACTGCCTTCCTACACGATGGCGCATTCGTGCACGTGTCCCGCGGCGCACGAGTGGACGATCCAATTCGGCTGCTGTTCATCTCCACGGGCGACGAGCAGGAGACGGTGGCCCATCCGCGCGTGCTCATCGTAGCCGGCGAGGAGAGCAGCGCCTCCGTTCTGGAGGTCTACGCGGGCCTCTCCGAGGGCGAGCACCTCACCAACGCCGTTACGGAGGTGGTGGTCGGCGCGGCTGCACGCCTCGACTACTACAAGGTGCAGCGCCAGTCCGAGCAGGCCTACCACATCACGAACACCCACGTCGCCCTGGAGCGCGACAGCCGGTTCACGTCGGTCAATATAGACATGGGTGGCAGGCTGACGCGTAACAACCTGAACCTGGTGACGCTGGATCAGGACTGCTCCTGCCTGCTCACGGGGTTCTACCTGGTAACCGGCCGCCAGCACGTGGACAACCAGGTCATCATCGATCACGCCAAGCCGTATACCACCAGCCGGGAGCTGTACAAGGGCATCCTGGACGGCAGGTCGCGATCGGTCTTTCACGGCAGCATCATCGTGCGAGAGGGCGCGGTAAAGGTGAACGCCCACCAGGTGGACAAGAACCTGCTGCTCTCCGACCAAGCGGAGGCGGACACCAAGCCGGCCTTCTGGATCTACTGCGACGACGTGAAGTGCGGCCACGGCGCCGCGTGCGGGCACATGGACCCCATGGCGCTGTTCTACCTGCGCAGCCGCGGCATCGACGAGAGGATGGCGCGAGGGCTGCTGACCCGTGCGTTCCTCAGCGAGGTCATCAACGGCATAGGCAACGAGACACTTCGCTCGCAGATAGACGGCCTGGCCGCGGATACGCTGCGCGAGTGGCTGGGGGACATCGGATAGGAGCGGCGGAGGCGGTACGCGAACGTCCACCGGCAGCGGTGGGAGGATACCAATGCTAGACGTCAAGGCAGTACGAAAAGACTTCCCCATTCTCTCGCGTGAGGTGTACGGCAAGCCCCTGGTATACCTGGACAACGCCGCCACATCGCAGAAGCCCGCGCAGGTCATCCAGGCTCTCGTCGAGTACTACGAAAGCTACAACTCCAACATCCACCGCGGCGTCCACGCGCTGAGCATGGAGGCCACCGACCGCTACGAGGAAGCCCGCAGCAAGTTCGCCGCGTTCATCGGCGCCCCGTCCACCACGGGCGTGGTGCTGGTGCGCAACACGACGGAGGCCATCAACCTGGTGGCGCAGACCTGGGCGCGCAGCAACGTCGGCCCCGGCGACGAAATTCTCACCACCCACATGGAGCACCACAGTAACCTGGTGCCCTGGCAGCAGGTCGCACAGGACCGGGGCGCGACGCTCCGGTTCATCCCGCTCACCCACGAGCAGACCCTGGACCTCTCCGATCTCGACAACCTGCTCACGCCTCGCACAAAGCTGCTCACACTGAACCACATGTCCAACGTCCTGGGCACCATCAACCCCGTGAAGGAGCTCACAAAGGCCGCGCATCGAGTGGGCGCGCGGGTGCTGATAGACGGCGCCCAGAGCGTACCGCACCTGAAGACGGACGTGACCGACCTGGACTGCGACTTCCTGGCGTTCTCCGGCCATAAGATGCTTGGGCCAACGGGCATCGGCGTGCTGTACGTCAAGCAGGAAGTCATCGAGGACATGGAGCCCTTCCTGCACGGCGGCGAGATGGTGCTGCAGGTGTGGGACGACAGGGCCACGTGGAACGACCTGCCCATGCGCTTCGAGGCCGGCACCCCGAACATCGCAGACACAATCGCCCTGGGCGCGGCCGTGGACTACCTGGAGGCCCTGGGCATGGACAACGTGCGGGAGCACGAGGTGGCCATAACGGAGTACGCGCTCAACGCCTTCCGCGAGCTGGAGGAGTCGGAGGAGGTACGCACGTTTGGGCCGCGTGACGTCTCGCAGAGGGGCGGGATCGTGTCGTTCTACTCCGAGGCCGTTCACCCCCACGACCTCGGCACCATGCTGGACCGCGAGGGCATCGCCATACGCACGGGCCACCACTGCGCCATGCCGCTGATGGGCAAGCTGGCCGTGCCCGCAACCGCTCGCGCCAGCTTCTACGTCTATAACACGGAGGAAGAGGTGGACCTGCTCGTGGCCGCCGTCCGGGAGTCGATCAGGTACTTCTCGGGCACGCACGCCAGGACGTAGGACACCTCACCCGCAGCGCAACCATGCAGAGCTTCAACTTCTCGGATGTAGACGACCTCTACCGCGAGATCATTCTCGACCACTACCGCAGCCCGCGAAACCAGGCGGAGCTTGCGGACGCGGACATCGTGTCGGAGGGCGTCAACCCCTTCTGCGGCGACGAGGTTTACCTGCGGTTGAGCCTGGACGACGACGTGGTCGACGGCGTGAGCTTCCGCGGGACGGGCTGCTCGATCAGCCAGGCGTCGGCCTCGATGCTTACGCAGGCCATAAAGGGCAAGAGCCTGGAGGAAGCGGAAGGGCTCTACTTCCTGTTCCGCGACATGATGCAGGGCCGCGAGCCGACGTCGGAGGAGCAGGACTTGCTGGGCGAGGTTGAATCGCTTGCGGGCGTCAAGAACTTCCCCATTCGCATCAAGTGCGCACTGCTGGCATGGGCTGCGCTCTCCGACGGCATCCGCGCGCACCGCAAGCGCGCCGGTGGCTGATCCCCCGCTTTGTGGCCTTACGTCCCAGTTCACGGAAGGAGGCGTGCCGTGGTGTTTGGGCGCATGAATCCCTTTGGCCGGTCTTCCGAAGGTGAGTCTGAGGCTGAGGATACTCAGTCCGAGGACAAGGCGCAGGACGTTGATGAGACGGAGGCCTCTAGCGCCCCTGAGAGACCCGGAATAGCCGATAAGGTCAGGTTCTGGGAGGAACAGGACCGGATTAACAGAGAGCTCATACCCAGGGTGCTGAAGCAGAACGAGCTGCTGTCGGCTCACATAGCGAGCCACGAAGAGGTCAGGGTACAGGCAGCGTCCATGAACTCGCGCATGGAAGAGCTGGCTGAGAGCCATAAGAAAGAGATGGCGGAGCTTGAGGCGCGTACTGACGCAAGAATCAGGTCTTCGAACCGCCTCGCGCTCTTTATTTCTATGTCCGGCGCGGGAATTGCGGTCCTCGCGGTTGTCCTCGCCCTGGCGGTCTAGAGAGCATCATGCAATCACTTGAGTTGCTTGAAGAGCTGCGGCATCTCCCTGTTGGCAATGTTGCTGCAGGATACGCGCACGATACCGCGGCCTCGAAGCTGCGGGCCATGGACAGGGACTTCTTCTCCCTGGAAGTGGCCCAGGCAGCCGAGGAAGCGCTGGGGGCCCTGTTCGAGGCGCGGAACGTATCGGATTTGCTCAACGATGCGTACGGCTTGTCGTTTGGCAACGATTCTCAGACATGGTCACTTGCTGAGTATTTCCAGGAGATGATAGAGAGAGGCGATAGGTCTGTGGGAGGCTTTGTCAGCAGTCTGAAGGGTAAGGTTGCTGAACTGGAAAGCGTGCGAATCTTGGAGGACAGGTTTCCTGGATACAGCTTCGAGATCGCGGCAAACCCCAACCAGCCGGTATATGACCTGATTGGAAGAGGTCCTGAAGGCGTGGGGGACATACTGGTCCAGGTGAAAGCCGGCGGCTTGGGATACGCCGGAGATGTCATGCAGCGTATGGATGAGGCGCCAGAACACGTCTACTTCGCCGTAAGCAGTGAGATCTACGACAGGTTGATGGAGTCGAGCCCGGAGGCAGCAGGACGGCTGTTGGATACTGGCATCGAAATCACTGAGTTTACCGAAGACATCAAGTCAGGACTGGGGACTCTGGCAAACAATATGGGCATAGACGTCCCGGACTCCATCGGTGAGGTGCTGCCCTATGTGGGTGAAATCATACTTGCGGTAAGGCTGATCACTCAGATAGTCTCCACGGAAGGCGAGCTTAAGGGTGTAGAGATTGGAGATCGCGCAAGGGTGCATGGCATCAGGACGTTGACGCTGATGACCAGGTTTGGCGTTACCCAAGTGTGCGCGATGGCTGGAGGAGCAGCGGGAACTGCTGTAAATCCCGGAGTCGGGTCCGCGGTGGGGGCCATAGGCGGCGCTGGGGGAGCATTCTTGTTGAACCGCCTCCTCGAGCCTCGCATGGAGGACGTGGCAATCAGGATCATGGGCGGCGACCGCGAAGAGGTGTTCTACCTGATGAACAAGTCCGCCATTGATGGGATAGGGAGTTCTATGGCAGCGACCTCAGCAGCCTAGCGCAGTCGCCGCTAGAGAGTGGGGAGCTACGCCTCGCGCTCTTGGCCGCCCCGCCCCAAGCCCGCTCATGGTGAGCCTGTCGAACCATTTGAGCGGGCACACTCAGATGCCTGCTTCCGCTCATGTCCTTCGTCAAGCTCAGGATGAGCGGAAGGGTTGGGTCGCGGACGCTCTCCGTTGCCGGCGCGCATGCGGGCCAGCGCCCGCTCGTACGCCCAGATGATCGACAGCAGGTAGACCGTACCGTACGCGTAGCCGCCCAGCACGTCCAGCATCCAGTGCCGCCCCTCGTACAGGAGCCACGGACCCGTCAGCAGAATGTACCCCACCACCGCCACGGCGATGGCCCGCACCAGTGGCCTGCTCGGCACGTACCGCCGCGCCAGGTACAGCAGCAGTCCGTAGAACACTACTGCGTGCACAGCGTGGCCGCTGGGGAAGCCGAACCCCTGCAGGCCGCCCCAGCCGATCGTCACCTCCACCAGGTCCGCCGTCGGCCGCGGCCGAGCTATCGTCTCCTTGATGACGAGGTTCAGCAGGTCGGGAACGAGCGCAAGTGCCACGAAGGCCGACTCCAACCGCCATCGCCGCAGCCACAGCACCACGCACACCGCCAGCATCACCGCGCCGGCCACGCCCCGAACGCCCATCCAGAACAGCAGGCCCCGCAGGAAGTCGAAAGGGCCAAGGCTGAACCCCTGGAGCCACAGCGTGAGCTCCACCTCCCACTGGAAGCGGTCGACCGTCACAGCGATGCCGCTCGTGACCGCCGCAGCGGCCAACGCGGCGAAGATTCCCAGCGTTCTTGACCAGGCCATGGCCTCCTTCTCCCGTTGCAGCCCTTGCGTGTTGGGCAACGCGCATTATAGCGCATGACCTGCGCCGCCCGATGCAGGATTGACCCGCCTGCGTGGTACGGCTACCATTGTTCCGGTATCGACGCCACGCGGCGCAGACCGGAAGGAGACGCACTATGGACAGAGTGGTCCTGGAGGGAGTGACCCTGGGCGACCTGGTGTACCTGGGGTCGGCGGCCCTGGCGGGACTTGTCGTCTCGTTGGTGGTGCGAATCATTACCGGCGCGGTCAAGAGAGGCCTGCGACGCAAGGAACCGGCCTGCCTCCGCGCCAACCTCATCGATGACGTCGACGGGGCGCTTTCCCTCCTGCTCATCCTGTTCGGCGTGTACGTAGGGCTGAGGTGGCAGCCCTCGCTGGCTGAGTACCGGAACGTCATTACGAGCGCGTTCGTCATCATCAGCATCGGCGTCGTGCTGTACGGGGCCATACGCGCGCAGGACGACGCCATCCGGTGGGCCCTTGGCCGCGTGGGCCAGCGAACGGCACAGGGCCGGGTAGTGGAGTCGGTGACGCCAATTGCCACGCAGATAGCGAACGCCGTCGTGCTTGCGATGGCCGGGCTGGTCGTACTGGACCGTCTGGGCATTTCGATTGCGCCGCTCATAGCGGGCCTTGGCGTCGGGGGCCTGGCCGTGGCGCTCGCGCTGCAGGGAACGCTCACCAACCTGTTCGCCGGCCTCAGCGTGACCACCGACGGGTCGATACGGGTGGGCGACTACGTGGAGCTCGAAGGAGGCATGGTGGGCGCCATCGATCAAATAGGCTGGCGCACCACCCGCGTTCGACTGCTTTCGAACAACATCGTCTTTGTTCCCAACTCCAGGCTTGCCGACAGCATTACCACGAACTTCAACTACCCCTACGAGGAGATGTCAGTCTACATGCAGGTAGGCGTGAGCTACTTCAGCGACCTGGCGCACGTGGAGCGCGTGACGGTAGAGGTGGCGAGGCAGGTGCTGCAGGAGACGCCGGGAGCCGTGCGGGACTACGAGCCATCGGTCTGGTACGAGAACTTCGGCGACTCCAACATCAACTTCTGGGTGGTGATGCGATCCGACGGATACCTAAGCTCGTGGTCGGTGAAGCACGCGTTCGTGAAGGCGATTGCCCGCCGCTACGAGGAGGAGGGCATCGAGATCTCGTTCCCGGCGCGCAACGTGTTCATTCGAGAGGGCGCGCTGGACGCGGGCTCGGAGGGGCGGGAGGGGTAGGTGGCGATCACACTAATCGGGAGGGGTCCCGAGTTCTGCTAGAAATCTCTGTGGTGTAACTCCGTGGGCTGCAATGCAGTCCTGAACTTGCTGATCGTCTAGAAACCTGGTCAGTATCCTGCGTATGGTAACGATAGTCAACTCAGGTGTCTCCCCGGGATTGTCGCAGGAGGCCAGCAATTGGTATGCCCTTTCTGTTCTGTCCCTATTGACGGGCTCCTCCGGCGGTACCGCGATAAACGACCCCACAACTGGGGGGTGTTCAGAAGCGCCAACTGGCCCTCCTGTCCCTGGAACTGCCCTCCAGACCGGCCTGTTCACACGGGTTGCCTTTAGCCGGCGGATGCCGTGGTTTTCCTGTACGTAGACCGTATAGTCATGGTCTAAGGCAGGATATTCTACATGGAATGGTCTTCGACTGGGCAAGTTCTCCATGGCCCATCGCCTCACGAGGAGGAAATCTATGGACAGCCGGGCCACGAGCTCGGGGTCTGCGTCACGAAGCCTGTATAAGGCGGCGCCCAGCACGTGAACCGGAGATAGCTCTTGTCTTACCTCAAGCGCGTCAAGAAAAGCTATTTCACGAACTAAGAGAGTTTCCTTATAGTTGGACACAGGATCTCGGCGTAGATCAGCTGGTAGCATGCGAGATCCTGAAGAGAAGAAACGGCGGAACAGCTTCGCTAACATTCCCTTCATTTTGTCACCGTACACTTCGCCAGAGTGACCGAAAATGTCTTGTCCGAATAAAGCTTACCATGTCTTCCCAAGAGGGTAAATTCCCCAAAGTCCACCACCACCTAGCGCAAGAAATAGCAGTGGAGGGCTTCCTTCCGCCGACCGGCTCAATTGTCATTCCGAGCGGAGCGAAGCGCAGTGGAGGAATCCACGGCCATTGAAAGGCGAGACAAACCACACTTGGGCTGCGCGGGGTTCTTTGAGGCGAAACCGTCCCGACTGCCCAAGGTCCTAGATTTCTCGGCTATGCTCGAAATGACACTGGGGGCCGCCACTGGAGCGCCATTGATTCTTGCGGTGCGCTGCGGTAGGGTGAGCCGGATGCCAACTCGCCGAGGCGCGCACTCGTGAACGGTCCCGAGATCACCATCGTCAACTGGCTGCTGGCGGTCTCGCCGGTCGTGTTCCTGGTGGCCGCGATCGTGTGGCTAAGCTGGAGCGTGCCGCGTGTGGGTGCGGGCGCCTGCGTGCTTGCGCTCGCGCTTGCCCTGCTGGTCTTCGGCGCCGAGCCGCGCCACGCCGCCATCGCCGCCGCCAAGGGCATCAGCCTGTCGCTCTTCGTCCTCACAATCGTCTGGACCTCCGTGTACCTGTACAACGTGCTCGACAGGCTGAAGGCCATCGACTCCATCGGGCGCAGCATGACGGCCCTGTCCGGCGACGGGCTGGCTCAGGCGCTCATCATCGGTTGGGGCTTCTCCAGCTTCATCCAGGGCGTAACCGGGTTCGGAGTGCCCGTGGCGGTCGCCGCGCCGCTGCTCATCATGCTCGGCTTCTCGCCGGCGCGGGCGGCGGCGATGGCGCTGGTGGGCCACGGCTGGGCCGTAACGTTCGGCTCCATGGCGTCCTCCTACTACACCATACAGCTGGTGACCGGAATCGAGGGCGAGGTGATCGCGCCCCACATGGCGCTGTTGTTCGCGCCGGTCATCGTGGCGAGCGGAGCGCTCGTGGCGCACATCCAGGGCGGTCTGCCCGCGGTGGCGCGAAGTCTTCCGCTTGTGGTCGTCGCCGGGACGATGATGGCAGGAGCGATGTACGCGCTGGCGCTGGTCGGCGCGCCGCAGATAGCCTCGACCGTGCCGGGCATACTGGGCATGGCGGCGATCGCGCTGCTGGCCCGAACGCCGCTGCTGCTGCCGGCGCCGCGGGCCGCAGCAGTGGACGCGCCAGAGGGCGCCGCGGCCGCAGACGGGGAGCAGTGCTCGAGGCTCATGCCGCTGGTGCTTGCGCTCCTGCCCTACCTGCTGCTGGTCACGCTGAGCGTCATCTCGCAGATCGGCCCCGTGATGGAGGCCGTGAGCGGTCTCCGCCTGGCCGCCGACTATCCCGGGTTCACGACCGGCCAGGGCTTCATGGTGGAGCCCGCCGACAACTATGCGCCCATCAGCCTGCTCAACCATCCCGCGCCACTGATAGCGATGTCCACGCTGGTCAGCGTGCTGGCCTATGCGCTTACAGGTTGGTGGCGCAAGGGCGTCGCACGCGAGGCGGTGAGGCTCACGTACAGGCAGAGCCGCAGCTCCACCCTGAGCGTTACGACGATGGTGGTCATGGCGGTGGTGATGGCCGACACGGGCATGACGGTGCTGCTGGCGAAGGGCATCGCGAGCGTCTCCGGCCCGCTCTTCCCGCTGGTCTCGCCCTTCATCGGGCTGCTTGGGTCGTTCATGAGCGGCAGCAATACCAACTCGAACGTGATGTTCGGGCTGCTCCAGATGGAGACGGCGCATGCGCTGGGCATTGGCGCTGTAACCATATCGAGCATCCAGTCGATAGGGGCGTCGGTCGGCAGCTCGATGGCGCCGGCGAAGGTGCTCGTTGCGGCGGCGGTGGTCGGCCTGGGCGGCCAGGAGCGTAGCATCTTCCGCACCGTGATCCCGTACATCATCGCGCTGGTGCTGCTTGCCGGCTTGGAGGCGATGATAGTCGTCCACCTGTTGCCGGGGCTCTCCAGATAGCGAGGTCGCGCGGCGTTGCCTGCCCGCTCGTGTTCTTCGACAAGCTCAGGATGAACGGGATACTGTGTCCGTTCGCCCTGAGCTTGTCGAAGGGCGGGTGTGGCCCGATCATGCTTCGACAGGCTCAGCACGAACGGGTTACAGTGACCGTTCGCCCTGAGCTTGTCGAAGGGCGGGCGTGGAGGCGCGCGTCAGCGGCCTACACGTCGGGCCTGAACGCCTGCCCGATTCGCAGCCCCACGGCGACCGCGGTCAGGCCAATGCCCAGCTGGAGGAACACGTTAAGGGAGCCTGCAAGGTAGGCCCCGTCCCTCAGTAGACGCACGGTCTCGATGCCGAACGCCGAGAAGGTGGTGAATCCGCCCAGCACGCCCACGATGAGAAACGCCTGCGCCTCCGGCGTGAGTGGATGGTGCGCTTCCCAGAATCCCACGATGAGACCGATGATGAGGCAGCCGAGGGCGTTCACGGCCAGGGTCCCGTAGGGGAAGGCCGAGGCACCCATGGCGTTGTTCATCCACGTGACGACCAGGTAGCGCGACATCGCGCCCACCACACCGCCTGCTCCCACCCAGAGGACTAGCAAGGGCCACCCCGGCGCGGGCTGGCGCGGGCTGCTTGCGCTGTGTGAAGTGTTCGCGCTCTGTGGCAGATCAACATGTGATGCCCTGACCTCGCCGATAGTTGTACCACAAACGAGGCAGGGCTGTCAGGTTGTGGGGTTAGCGCGATGAAGCGGCGCCTCCGGCCGTTTGCCCGTGGGCCTGACTGCGTGCTATAGTCGAAATAAGGGCTGGAAGCCACAGCGGCCGCGCCGTAGAGCGGAGGTGCACAATGGAGGAGGAAACCAGGAAGCGTCTTGATATCCTGCTGAGAGACTTCGCGGAGATGAGCGCGCAGCAGGTCGGATACCCGTGTAACCAGGACTTCGACTACTCGGAGCTGTTTCCCTTCCTCCAGTACAGCGGCAATAACGTTGGAGACCCGTTCCATGGCAGCAGCTTCCGCGTCAATACTCACGAGATCGAGTACGAGGTAATCGGCAACTTCGCCGACATGATGCACCTGGAGCGCGACCAGGCTTGGGGCTACGTCACCTCCGGCGGCACCGAGGGCAACATGTACGGCCTGTACATGGGGCGGGAGCTCTTCCCTGACGGCGTGGTCTACTTCTCCCAGGACACCCACTACAGCGTTGTCAAGATCCTGCGCCTGCTGAAGGCCCGCAGCATCATGATCAAGAGCCAGCGCAACGGCGAGATTGACTACGACGACCTGCATGAGTCCATCCGCATCAACCGCGACGCGCCGGTCATCTTCATGGCCAACATAGGCACTACGATGAAGGACGCCATCGACGACGTGAGCAGGGTGCGCTCAATCCTCAAGGACCTGGCCGTCACCAACTCCTACATCCATGCTGACGCTGCCCTCAGCGGCATGGTCCTGCCCTTTGTGGACGATCCCCAGCCGTACGGGTTCGACGTTGGTTTCGATAGCGTGGCGATAAGCGGGCACAAGATGATCGGCTCTCCGCTGCCCTGTGGCATCGCCCTCACGAAGCGAGAGTACGTTGCACGCATTGCCCGCTCCATCGAGTACGTGGGTGTCCTGGACACCACTCTGACTGGCTCGCGCAGCGCCATCGCGCCGTTGATCATCTGGTATGCCTTCGAGAAGCACGGGATGGAGGGCTTCAGGCGGATTGTGAACGAGTGCCTGGACAAGGCCGGGTACGCGGTCACCCGCTTCAACGACAGCGGCATACCGGCGTGGCGAAACAGGAACTCCGTAACCGTCGTCCTTCCGAAGCCATCCCCGGAAGTAATCTTCAAGTGGCAGCTCGCTCCCTACGAGGACATCGCGCACATGCTGACCATGCCGCAAGTTACGCGGGAGACCATCGACGCAGTTGTTGACGACTGCGTGAGGGACAAATCCACACACGAATAGAGGACAAGCTCGTATGCCCAGAATTATCGTATTGGCCAAGAACGAGGTTGGCGTAATCGCCGACATCAGCCGGGTGCTGGCGGACAGCAGCATCAACATCGAGACCATAAGCGTGGAGGCGCTAGGAGACAACGGCTCCATATCGCTGACAGCGGACGACTACGATGGCGCGCTCTTTGCACTGACCAGCGCGGGGTTCAAGACCGTTTCGGACGACTCGCTGCTGGTCCGCTTACAGGACGAGCCGGGCGCGCTGGCAAAGGTGGCGGAGAGGCTGAAGCAGGAGGGCATCAACATCCAGAGCCTTCAGATAGTGGACAGGCGGGAAGGCTACACCACCGTCGCCATCGTGACCAACGATCGCACCGGGGCAGAGAACCTGATCGACAGGGACGACATAGTCTAGTAGGCCCCCGGCTCCGTACGAGAACCGAGAGGAGACTCGACCATGCAAGGCAACACTCCACCCGATCCTGCCTACACCATGGGCTACGATGAGAACTTTCAGCAGCTTCTGCGTCGGCGCAGCGCGGAGACCCACGCCGCTTACCTCTTACCGCACCTGAAGCCTGGCGACAGCGTGCTCGACTTCGGCTGCGGCCCAGGTACCATCTCGGTTGGCTTGGCCAGGGCGGTGGAGCCGGGCGAGCTGCACGGCGTGGACGTAGAGGAGACACAGATCGAGGTCGCGCGGGCGGCTGCGCAGGCCGGCGGGCACGCCAACGCCACGTTTCACGTCGCCGACGTGACGGCCCTCTCGTTCGAGGACAACCACTTCGACGCGGCCCACTGCCACGCAGTCCTGATGCACGTTCCGGACACCCGCGCCGTACTGGCCGAGGTGATGCGTGTGCTGAAGCCCGGTGGCATCATCGCAAGCCGCGAGATGTTCGTGACCTCCTCGTTCCTGGAGCCGGGCAGTGAAGACGTGGATGGGGCATGGACCACATTTGCGAGGCTTCTCCAGGGCAACGGCGGCCATCCACAGATGGGCAGGGAGCTCAAGTACGCATTCTTGGAGGCCGGGTTCACGAACATACGCGCCTCCGCGTCCTTCGACCACTTCGGCAGCGCGGAGGACGTGGCGTTCCTGCGCGCCTTCATTGACGACTGGTTCCACTCGCCAAGGGTCATCGAGGCGGCGGTGCAGTTCGGCCTGGCGAGCCGCGAGCAGTTCGATCAGTGGCGCAAGGGACTGGACGAGTGGAGAGACCATCCAGGAGCCTTTGGTGCATTCGCATTCGGCGAGGCGATAGCCGCAAAGCCGTAGGCGCAGGCGCCGCGCCACTTGACCCGCTCGTCCTGAGCCTGTCGAAGGGCGGGCGGGCATGAAGTCGCGCGGGGTGTGCCCCGTTCGTACTTCGACAAGCTCAGCACGAACGGGCCTCCAGACCTGGCGGTCACCCTGTGGCCGGAAATACCTCCGCGAGCCGCGCCTTTCGGTAGGCGAAGATCTTCTTCAACTCCCCAGCGACGAACAGCCGGTTGACCGGCGCCCCTCCAGGAACGCCGTAGTCCACGTTGTCGGTGACAAGGGTGCCGTCCGGCTTCTCCGCAAACGTGTAGCGGTGCATCCAGAACCGGTACGGGCCGCCCCGCTGCTCGTCGCAGAACGAAATGGGAGGCTGCCACTCCGTGATCTCGCTCCTCCAGGTCAGCGGAAGTCCGTGGAGCCTGATCCTGTACTCGATGATTGTCCCGACCGCCATCTCGATTGGCAGCGGAGTAAGTATGTTGAACCCGAGCTAGGGAGGCGTGAGCAGGTTGAGGTTCTCGGCTGAGGCGAAGAACCGGAAGACCTGCTCGCGGGGATGGCTCAGGAGCTGTTCCTGGTGGATTTGAAAGGCTACAGTTGCTCGCGTTCCAGGGCGGAGCTAGTCTGAGTACGCGTTTGCTCCAAATAGTAAACTACGCCGAGTTCCGGCGGCACCGGTTGGCGCCGCCGGTAGGGTCGCGGTGCCTGTGCAGCCGGCGCAAGGCGGTATGATATACTTGGTTTCCAATTCATCACGAGGTTGTAAGCCTTTGACCGAATTCCTGGCTCGCATCAGCGCGAAGAGACCGGTGCTGACCATACTCCTCTGGCTGATGATAGCCATCACAGGAGGGGTGCTCAGCGGGAGCCTGCTGGAGAGCGCCACCACCACTGAGTTCCGCATGGGCAGCGGCGCAGAGTCGGAGCGCGCGGCGCGTTTGCTAGAGGACAGGCTCAGAGGCCCTGAGCCGATAGCCGAGACTGTCATCGTCCAATCGGAGTCCCTGACCGTAGACGATCCGGCCTTCCGCGAAAGAGTGGAAACGCTCTACGACGAGATCATTTCCCTGGGTAGCGACCAGGTAACCCTGGGGCAGCACTACTACCAGTTGAACAACGAGGCCCTGGTGTCCCAGGACCGCATGACCACAATCATGCCCATTGTGCTGGCAGGCGACCTGGAAGGGGCTGAGAAGAACGTCGAGCACATCCTGGAAATCGTCGAAGAGGCGGACGCTGCAAGCGGCTTCCGCGTGCTGATTGTGGGGACTGCCACCATCTCGGTGGAGACCAACGAGCTTGCCCGGCACGACCTGGAGCAAGGAGAGCGCGTGGGCGTGCCGGTTGCGCTTCTCATCCTCGTGGTGCTCTTTGGCACCATCGTAGCCGCCCTGGTACCCATAGGGTTGTCCGTCATCTGCATCGTCGCCGCGTTGGGGTTGGCGGCGCTCATAGGCCAGGTCTTCGAGCTGGTGTTCTTCGTCACGCTGATGATCACCATGATCGGCCTTGCGGTGGGCATCGACTACTCGCTTCTCATAATATCCCGCTTCAGGGATGAGATGGCCCGCGGCCTGGACAAGTACGAGGCGACCGCGAGAACGGGCGCAACGGCGTGCCGAACGGTGCTCTTCAGTGGACTCACCGTGGTCGTCGCCCTCTGCGGGCTGCTGATAGTTCCCTTCTCCTTCTTCCAGTCCCTTGCCATTGGGGCCATCCTCGTCGTATTGGTTGCGCTGGCGGCTACACTGACGCTTCTGCCGGCCGTGCTCGCCTTGCTGGGGCCGAGAGTGAACATGTTGCCGATACCCTTCATCGGCAAGGGTAAGTTCCAGACGACTGAGGCTCCACAGCACGGGTTCTGGGAGGTCGTTACGGCAAGGGTAATGCGCCTGCCCATTGTGAGCGTGCTGGCCGTGGGAGTACCTATGCTGATCGCCGCCTACTTCTACTTCGACATCAAGACCGGGCTCAACGGGGTTGATACCTTCCCCGAAGGCGCGCAGACCCGGGAGGCCTTCTTCGTTATGGAAGAGGAGTTCTCCTTCGGGCTGGTCAACCCCACGGAGATCGTTGTCGACGGTGATATAGGCAGCCCAGGCGTACAGGAGGCGATTGGAAAACTGCAGGCCTCTCTCATGGGCGATAGCCGCTTGTTGGTCCCACCCTTCCCCCCTGAGGTCAATTCCTCCGGGGATCTGGCCCTGCTGACGGTAATCATCCCGGGGGAGCCCAGCAGCCAGGCGGCAGTGGACGCAGTGTCCACCATCCGCGATCAGTACGTCCCCGCTGCGTTAGAAGGGGTTGACGCAGAGATTCTGGTTGGAGGCTTGACCGCGGAGGCCACGGACGTCTTCTCAATAGTCGACACATATACGCCCATTGTCTTCGCGTTCGTGCTGGGCTTCAGCTTCATCATACTGATGCTGGTATTCCGGTCGATAGTCATTCCCATCAAGGCCGTGGCCATGAACCTCCTCTCCGTGGGCACGGCGTACGGGCTGCTGGTCCTGGTGTTCCAGAAGGACGTGGGCACGGACCTGCTGGGGTTCCAGCACGCAGAGGTGATAGACGTATGGATACCACTGTTCCTGTTCTCGATACTCTTTGGGCTGTCCATGGACTACCATGTGTTCCTGCTGAGCCGCATACGGGAGCGTTACGACCAGACGGGCAACAACGCGGAGGCCGTTGCCTACGGGCTGCGCTCCACCGCCGGACTGATAACGGGCGCGGCGCTGATTATGGTGGCGGTGTTCGGGGCGTTTGCCTCCGGGGAGACCATCATCAACCAGCAGGTGGGTTTCGGCCTCTCCGTAGCGATCTTACTGGATGCGACGCTTGTGCGGTCGGTGCTGGTTCCTGCTACAATGGAGATGCTGGGGGCACGAAACTGGTATCTGCCTTCTTGGCTGAGTTGGCTGCCGGACCTGCGGGTGGAGCCGCAGGAACATTGAGCTCATATCGCCAAGAGCAGAGTTGCTTGGGGGTGTAAGTGCCAATGAAAATACCGACCGACTACATACCGGGTTACGAAAAGGCGCGCGCCATTGCGCCCGATATAGCGGACAAATACATCGCCCACACACTCATTGGAGACCCGTTGGGCGAAGAGATGGCGGATGACCTCTCGGAGTTTACGCCTAAAGAGGCAAGCATACTCATCCAAAGCGCTATGGACAACGAAGGTGAGGAGGCTCTACGAAACGCGCCTGCCTCTTTGCGCAAATTCTTCAAAGAATCGGAAACTCTGCCGGAATGGGTGGGCTATTCAAATTTCGCCCCGGCCGTCCGCATGTTTCACCGGAGCTCACAGGTGATCCTGGCGGCATTCGTAGCAGGCGTTCTGATAGAAGGCTTTACAACCAACATAGCAAAGTCCTTCTTCATCACCGGGCGAGTGCGCGACCAGGGCGTCAGGCGTTTGGGGCAAAATAACCGCCACATGATGGAGATATTCCTTCCCGGCGGTCTGTACAGGGAAGGAGACGGATGGAAGCTTTCCGTCCGTATCAGGATGGTTCACTCGCAGCTAAGACACCTTCTGAACCGTTCGGAAGAATGGGACACCGAAGCTTGGGGTACACCTATTAGCGCTGCGCATTTGGGTTACGCCATCTCCGCTTTTTCTGCAAGGCTGCTGAAACACATGAAAACCCTGGGCGCTGAATACACTGACGAAGAGTACCATAGTTTCATGGCCGTCTGGCGCTAATCGGGGTATCTGATGGGCATTCCGGAAACCATCCTCTTCCGCGATGCCGATGAAGCGCTGAAACTGTGGAGAATCGCACTGATGTGTGAGCCTGACGCCCCCTTGGAGTCGGTCGTCATGGCACACTCCCTGGTCAACTCAGCTCCGTTGATTGCGGGAAGGACAGATCCGGCCGGTCGCCGCGAGCTAGCCGGGTACGTTTACCGCGTTTCCCGCGGGCTTATCGGAAACGAGACTGCCGATTCACTGATGTATCCGCCTGTATCCTCCTTTGGAGCCGTCTGGTGGTTCAGGATGCAGCAGCGCTATGGCAAAGTCCTGAGCAAGCTGTTTCCGAAGCGTCGCCAAGACAGCAATTTCGTCAGGTTTACGTCACTGCTTGATACTTCCTTGTTCGACGAGGAAGGGATCCGCTATACACTGCCCGACCACGTGTACGCGGAGGAGTCCATCAACTGGTGAGGCCGCCCGTGCCGGTCTACTCCACCATCTCCAGCGCGGCATAGCTGTACAGCAGCCGCTTGATCCCGGAGCTGCCCTTGAAGGCCACGGTGACCTCGTGGTCGGTGCCGGAAGGCACGCAGCTCACGACAATCCCGTCGCCGAACCTGGCGTGCCTGACGCGCTCACCCGCCTTCAGTGGCGCCTCCCCGGCCGTATCCGAAGACGCACTCCCGCTGGCGTTCGGCCTTGCGCCTAGCGGCGTGACGGCGCTCCTGCGCCCCGCCATCGCCAGCGAAGACACCAGGTTCTGAGGCACGTCCGACAGGAAGCGCGACGGCTTGGTGGCGCCCGAACTGCCCCTGAAGTCGCGGCGGAAGGAGCGCGTGAGGTAGAGGCGCTGCTTGGCCCTGGTCATACCCACGTAGAAGAGGCGGCGCTCCTCCTCCATCTGGTCGGGGTCGTCGAAGGAGCGGATGTGGGGAAGCATACCCTCCTCCAGCCCTACGATGAACACCACGGGAAACTCCAGCCCCTTGGCCTGGTGCAGCGTTATGAGGGTGATCGCGTCCTCGCCCTCCTCCAGGGCATCCACGTCCGACACCAGCGCCGCGCCCTCCAGGAAGGCGGCCAGCCGCTCCGAAGGCTCCATCGGCTGGAGCTCGCGGGCCGTGGCTCGCAGCTCAGCAATGTTCTCAAGCCGTTCCTGGCCCGGGTCTCCCTCTGCCCTGAGGTGCTCGCGGTATCCCGAGCGTTCCATCACGGCGTCTATAAGCTCTTCGATTGGGAGGCTGCCGGCGGACTCGATGAGCGCGTTTATGACGTACAGGAAGCGTGCAACGGCGCGGCCGGTGCGGGAGCCGCGGTCGCGGCCCGTCCGCTCCTGTTCCTCGGCCTCGGCCATGAGCTGCGCCGCGGCGTAGACCGGAATGCCCTGCATGCGCGCCTCGTGCACCAGCTGGTCCACCGTTCGCTGGCCGATGCCCCTGGTCGGTGCGTTGATGATGCGAAGCAGGCTGACGTCGTCGTGGGGGTTCTGGGCCACACGCAGATAGGCGATCACGTCCTTCACCTCGCGGCGCTGGTAGAAGCGCACGCCGCCGATGAGCCGGTACGGGATGGCGCGCCGGAGGCATCCGTCCTCCAGAGCGCGCGACTGCGCGTTGACGCGGTACATCACGGCGCAATCGCCGAGACTGTGGCCCGCGTGCGCCTTCAGGCGCTCGATCTCGCCGAGTACCTGCTGCGCCTCTTCCTCGGGCGTGTACGCCTCCCCTACCAGCAGGGGGTCGCCGCGTCCGTTGTTGGTGGTGAGCGGCCTGTCTATGCGGCGGTTGTTGGCGGAGATCACGCCCGTGGCCGCGTCCAGGATGGTGGAGGTGGAGCGGTAGTTCTCGCCCAGCGTGACCGTGCGGGCGTCCGGGTAGTCCCGCTGGAACGACATGATGTTGCGTATGTCGGCGTTGCGCCATGAGTAGATGGCCTGGTCGGGGTCGCCGACAACGCAGATGTTGCGGTGCTTGCCGGCCAGCTGCCGTGCGATCGCGTACTGGGCCACGTTGGTGTCCTGGAACTCGTCGACGAGGAGGTACTCGTAGCGGGAGCGGTACTTTTCGAGCACCTGGGCGTTGTCCCTGAAGAGCACGTAGGCCCTGAAGAGCAGGTCGTCGAAGTCCACGGCGTTGTTGCGATGGAGCAGGTCCTGGTACTGGCGGTAAATCCGGCTGACAATTTGGTCTGCGAAGGTGGAGCGGCCGCCTGCGAAGGCCTCGGGCCCGATAAGGCTGCTCTTGGCCGCGGAGATGGCGGAGAGGACCGAGCGTGGTGAGACGCGCTTGGGGTCGATCTCCTGGATCTCAAGGGCCTGCTTCACGGCGTCCAGCTGGTCCTCCTGGTCGTAGATGACGAAGGTGTTCTCCAGGCCGGCGTGGAGGGCCTCGCGGCGGAGAATCTGCGCGCACAGGGCGTGGAACGTGGAGACGGTGAACTGGTGGCGGTCGGGCCACATGCCCGGCAGCAGCGGCGAGCCGGGGTCGTGCTCGCTCCTGCCAAACAGACGCTCGCGCATCTCCCGGGCGGCCTTGTTGGTGAAGGTGACGGCGGCCACGCTGCGAGGGCTGACGTCGAGCGACCTTATCATGTAGGCGATGCGATGCGTGATGACGCGTGTCTTGCCGCTGCCCGGCCCGGCGAGGATGAGCAGCGGCCCGTCGACGGCCTCGACGGCCTCGCGCTGCGCCTCATTGAGTCCTTTCAGCAGGTCAGTTGTCACGTGGGGATTATACACCTGGCGGCTTTGAACCGCTCATGGTGAGCTCGTCGAACCAGGTGGGCGTTTCATTGTGCGCGCCAAGGCAACCACTCCTGCGGAAGGTGACTTTTGCATAGCCTCTTTGTACCCCCATCCCAACCTTCCCCCGCGGACGGGGGGAGGAATTTCTCTCCCTCTGAAGGGGGAGAGTCAGAGAGGGGTGTGCCTCTCCGGTAGTTGCGTAAGAGTCTCGGATACAAGATTCTAAGGTAGGCTGTCACGCGGGAATCGCGGTATGAGGCTTGGGAGTGACACGGAAAGAGTTGGGTCGGAACATAAGATATACTAATGACACTTCGACATTCCCGAGATTGGAGCCCTTCCCATGAAGCTGTACACCATCGGATTCACCAAGAAGTCGGCCGAGGACTTCTTCGAGTTGCTTTCGGCCTCCGGCGCAAGCCGCCTCGTGGACATCCGCCTCAAGAACGTGTCGCAGCTCGCCGGGTTCGCCAAGCGCGACGACCTCGAGTACCTGGTCGGTAGGGTCTGCGGGATGGACTACGTGCACCTGACGGAGCTTGCGCCCGACGCAGAGCTGCTGGACGACTACCGGAAGAAGCGCATCGACTGGCCCACCTACGAGGGCAGGTTCCTGGCGCTCATGGAGGAGCGTCGCATTGGGGAGCCTCAGCTGAAAGAGATGCTCGATGGCGGCTGCCTGCTGTGCAGCGAGCACACGCCGGAGCGATGTCACCGGCGGCTGGTGGCAGAGTACCTGTCGCATAGGTGGGGCGACGTGGAGATTGTGCACCTGACGTAGTCGTGCGGGCGCGTATCCTGTCGGGACCGCTCGTACTTCGACAAGCTCAGCACGAGCGGCCCCCACGACCGTCACCCACGCGAAGCTTGTCCCCGCGAAAGCGAGGAGCGGGGTCTACGCCCACGCAAGCGCGCCGCCCATCAGTGGAGTGCGTGTTGACAGCGGCAACGCGAGACCTTACATTACATGGGCGCGTCGCCGGATCAAGCCGGAACGCAACCGACGCGCGGAGGACCCGTGCCGATATACGAATACCAGTGCGTTAGCTGCAGCCACCGCTTCGAGCTGAAGCAGGGCTTCGACGCCGAGTCGACCGAGCCCTGCCCCGTCTGCGAGTCGCTCTCCCGCAGGCTGTTCCACATCCCGGCCGTGATTTACAAGGGCACCGGCTTCTACACCACGGACTACGCCCGCAGGGACCGGCCCAGCTCGGACGGCGGCGACTCCAGTGACAGCGGAGCCTCCTCGTCGGCGGAGAAGGAGACCTCCGCCAAGGAGGACTAGCCGGAAGGGGGCTCGCATGCGCGCCCTGGTGCAGCGGGTGGCCGGCGCATCGGTCAGCGTCGAAGGCGACGTGGCGCGCATCGGTGGCGGGCTGGTGGTGTTCGTGGGCGTGGCCCGCGATGACGATGAGGCAGACGCTCGCTACGTGGTCGAGAAGGTCGCCAACCTCCGCATATTCGAGGACGAGGACGGCCGCTTCAACGTTTCCGCTCTCGAGGTATCGGCCGAGCTTCTTGTCGTAAGCCAGTTCACGCTGTACGCCGACTTGCGGCGCGGGCGCAGGCCATCGTTCACAGAGGCGGCGGCCCCGGAGGACGCGCAGCCGCTCTTCGAAAGGACGGTTGAGCTGTTCCGCGAGACTGGCCTGCGCGTGGAGACGGGTCGCTTCCAGGCGCGTATGATGGTGGATCTGCGCAACGATGGCCCAGTCACTCTAATGGTGGACAGCGCGGAGCGGCACCGCCCGCGCAGGGGGTAGGGGGCGCCCGCTCGACGTTACATGCTCATCTGTAAGGACCTGTAGGCTTCACGCCGCTTGACAACCGCCGAGCGTGTGCTAGACTACCACAGCTAAGCAAAGGCAAGCATCCAGCCAAAGGCAGGGACGGAGAGGAGTAGGAGGAGCGCCTCCATCAAGCGAGTCTGGTACGGTGGAAGCAGACGTGGCAGGCCCCTCCGAACGTAGCTCCAGAGCCGCCGGAAGAAAGCCCCGCTAGTACGGGCAACTAGAACCGGCCGGGTTGGCCCCCCGTTATAGAGGGCAGGGCGCAGAGACGCCCACACAGAGCGTCCCGACTTCAGTCGGGGAAAAAGGGTGGTACCGCGGGAAATGTTCCCGTCCCTTGGGGCGGGAACTTATTTTTTGGCCAATCGGGCCCACGGAGGTACGGAGCATGAAGCTGACGGGCGGACAGATAGTTTGTGAAAGCCTGCTGATGGAGGGAGTGGACGTGGTGTTTGGCATACCTGGCGGCGCCATCCTCCCACTTTACGGGACGTTTTCCCAGTATCCGCAGATCAGGCACATCCTCACGCGCCACGAGGAGGGCGCGGCTATGGCCGCCGACGGCTACGCAAGGATCACCGGCAAGGTCGGTGTGTGCATGGCCACGTCCGGCCCCGGCGCAACCAACCTCGTGACCGGCATCGCCACGGCGCAGATGGACTCCGTACCGATGGTGGCCATCACCGGCCAGGTAGCGCGGCCGGCAATCGGCAAGGACGCCTTCCAGGAAACCGACGTCACGGGCATCACCCTGCCGGTTACCAAGCACAACTACCTGGTGATGACTCCGGAGGAGATCGCCACCACCATCAAGGAGGCCTTCTACATCGCCAACACCGGCCGGCCCGGCCCCGTGCTCGTGGACATCCCCAGGGACGTGTTCCAGGAAACGGCGGAGTTCGAGTACCCGGAGACGGTGGACCTGCCCGGCTACAAGCCGGTCATGGACGGCCACCCATCGCAGGTGCGAAAGGCTGCGCAGCTCATCAACGAGGCGAAGCGGCCCGTCATCCTGGCAGGCCACGGCGTGATAATCTCCAGGGCCTTCCAGGAGCTGCAGGAGCTTGCCGAGAAGGCCCAGATCCCCGTCATCACTACGCTCCTGGGTCGCAGCGCCTTCCCGGACGCTCACGTGCTATTCGTGGGGATGCCCGGAATGCACGGCGTGGCCTACGCAAGCCTGGCCATCGACGAGGCGGACCTGGTCATCGGCCTGGGCATGCGCTTTGACGACCGCATAGTGGGCCGTGTCAGCGCATTCGCCCCCAACGCCAAGATCATTCACGTGGACGTTGACCCCGCGGAGATCGGCAAGAACGTGCAGACGGACGTGCCGGTTGTGGGAGACCTGGCGCGGGTGCTGAGACAGCTCAACCCCGTGGTGGAGCCGGCGACACACGTGGAGTGGCTCCAGCGAATCGATCAGCTGAAGGCGGACCACCCCTCGCTGCATATTCGCGACACAAACAAGCTCCTGCCCCAGCAGGTGGTACACGACCTGTGGGAGGTTACGGAGGGCAACGCCATCGTGGTCACGGGCGTGGGTCAGCACCAGATGTGGGCGGCGCAGCACTACGCCTGCCGCCAGGCCAACTCCTTCATCACGTCCGGCGGTCTCGGCTCGATGGGGTACGAGGTGCCCGCGGCCATGGGTGCGCAGGTGGCGAGACCCGACCGCGTGGTCTGGTCCATCTGCGGCGACGGCGGCTTCCAGATGACCATGAGCGAGCTGGCCACCATCGCCGAGAACAACCTGCCGGTGAAGTTCGCCATCTTCAACAACGGATACCTGGGCATGGTGCGCCAGTGGCAGGAGTTCTTCTACCGCAAGGACTACTTCGCTACGCACTACACCAACAACCCGGACTTTGTGAAGCTGGCGGACGCCTTCGGCATTCGCGGGATCAGGGTGACCGAGCGAAGCCAGTCGCTGGACGCCATTCGAGAGGCCATGGCGCACCCGGGCCCCGTGGTAGTGGACTTCGTTGTTGAGGAGGAAGAGAACGTCTTCCCCATGATACCGGCGGGCCAGTCCACGGCGGAGCTCTTGGAGGAACCACTCACGGAGGAGGCAAGGCCATAGTCATGGAGCAGCATACAATCGTTGCGCTGGTGCAGGACAAGCCCGGCGTGCTCAATCGGGTGGCGAGCATGTTCCGCCGCCGCGGGTTCAACATATCCAGCCTGGCCGTTGGACACAGCGAGACCAACGGGTTCTCGCGCATGACCTTCGTGGTCGACGGAGACGAGACGACCGTGGACCAGGTGACAAAGCAGCTGTACAAGCTGATAGACGTGGTCAAGGTTTCGGACATATCCCGGGAGGACGTGGTGCTCCGCGAGCTGGCGCTCATCAAGGTGCGCACTACGCCGTCCTCTCGCCCGGAAATACTGCAGCTGGCGGAGATATTCCGCTCCAGCGTGGTTGACGTGTCCCAGGACTCGATCATCCTCGAGGTGACGGGCGACGTGGATAAGGTGGACTCGCTCATACGCATCCTCCGGCCGTTCGGCATTCGGGAGGTCATGCGTACCGGACGAGTGGGCCTCATGCGCGGCATGTCCAAGTCGCTTGCGCTCGATTCCGCTGGCCGGCCCGGTCGCACCAACGGCAGGCCCAACGGCCGCGGAGTCATGGTCTAGCGCTCCGGAGCCGCACGCTTCCGGCACGCAACCCGGCTGCCCAACCTACAGAAGAGGAGCCAACCAACATGGCCACCATCTACTACGAGAACGACGCTGACCTCACCCTGCTGGATGGCAGGACGGTAGGGGTCATCGGGTACGGGAGCCAGGGACACGCCCACGCGCTGAGCCTGAAGGACAGCGGCGTTGACGTGGTCGTTGGTTTGTACGAGGGCAGCTCCAGCTGGGCCAAAGCGGAGGAGGCCGGCCTGCGCGTGGACACCGTCGCGGAAGTGGCGCAGCAGGCGGACATGACGATGATGCTGGTACCGGACCACCTGCAGGCCAGGATCTACCGCGAGTCGATCCAGCCGCACCTTCAAGAGGGCAAGACCCTGATGTTCGCCCACGGGTTCAACATACACTACGGTCAGATTGCGCCTCCCCCCAACGTAGACGTGACCATGGTCGCGCCCAAAGCGCCCGGCCATCGCATGAGGGAGATATTCACGCAGGGCTCCGGCGTGCCCGGTCTGCTGGCCATTCACCAGGACGCCTCCGGCAGCGCAAGGGAGTTGGGCCTGGCATACGCCAAGGGGGTCGGGTGCACGCGCGCTGGCGTGCTGGAGACCACCTTCAAGGAGGAGACGGAAACGGACCTCTTCGGGGAGCAGACGATACTCTGCGGCGGCGTCAGCGCCCTCATCAAGGCCGGTTTCGAGACGCTGGTGGAGGCCGGCTACCAGCCGGAGTCCGCATACTTCGAGTGTCTTCACGAGCTGAAGCTCATCGTGGACCTCATCTACCAGGGCGGCCTGGAATACATGCGCTTCTCGGTCAGCGACACGGCGGAGTACGGCGACTACAGCCGCGGCCCGCGCGTGGTGGACGACCACGTCAAGGAGAACATGAAGCGAATCCTGGAGGAAATCCAGAACGGCTCCTTCGCCCGCGAGTGGATCTCCGAGAATGACGAGGGGCGGCCGCGGTTCAACGTCATGCGCCAGGAGGACGCCGACCACCCCATCGAGAGCGTGGGCAAGACGCTCCGGGAGATGATGGGGTTCCTCAGGAACCCGTAGTCTGGTATAATGGCGCGGCTCATGCGCAGCAAGAACTTCTCTTCAGAGGTACTAAGCGTGGTTCGCCACAAGGGACGGCTTATGGCAGGGGTCGTCTCGGCGGACCGCGTTGTCCTTTAGCCCCCTCAAGCAGCTTACCTACCGAAACAACACTCTGCGGGTAACCGCGCCCCACTCAATAGGGATGTCGGTTTGCGCACAAGCCCATGCGACGGCCACATCGTGCCGGAGCGGCCCGCAACAGACTAAGGAGTATTCAAGCAATGCCTGAGGACAAGGTAATCATATTCGATACCACACTGCGCGACGGCGAACAGGCCGCCGGCGCAGCCATGACGCTCGAGGAGAAGGTGGAGATCGCCCGTCAGCTCGAGCGGCTGCAGGTGGACGTTATCGAGGCGGGGTTCGCTGCCAGCTCCCCCGGGGACTTCCTGGCCGTCCAGACCATAGCAGCGGAGATCCGCCGGCCGATAATCGCTTCGCTGGCCCACGCCAACCTGAACGCCGTGGACCGCGCGGGTGAGGCCCTCCGCGGCGCCGAGAGGCCCCGAATTCACGTCTTCCTCTCCAGTTCTGACATCCACATCATGCACCAGCTCCGCAAGAACCGCGAGGAGGTCATGGAGATGGCCGTGGCCGCGGTGGAGAGGGCAAAGAGCTACTACGACGATATCGAATTCTCGCCCATGGACGCCACGCGGACCGAGCCGGACTACCTGTACGCCCTCCTGGAGGCCACCATCAACGCCGGCGCTACAACGGTCAACATCCCGGACACCGTGGGCTACACCATCCCGGAGGAGTTCGCACGGCTGTTGGTGGGTATCCGGGAGAACGTCCCCAACATCGGCAAGGCGGTCATCTCCGTTCACTGCCACAACGACCTGGGCCTGGCCGTGGCCAACAGCCTGGCCGCGGTGAAAGTCGGTGTGCGGCAGGTGGAGGGGTGCATCAATGGCATCGGAGAGAGGGCCGGCAACGCGTCGCTGGAAGAGGTCATCATGTCCCTGGCCACGCGGAGCGACTACTTCGGGGCCGGCGTGGGCATTGACACAACCCAGCTGTACCGCACCAGCCGGCTGGTGAGCGACATAACCGGCTTCTCCGTCCAGCCCAACAAGGCGATTGTCGGTCAGAACGCCTTCAGGCATGCCTCCGGCATTCACCAGGACGGCGTCATCAAGGAGCGCGCCACCTACGAGATCATGGACCCGCAGTCTATCGGCATACCGGGCAGCAGCCTGGTGCTGGGGAAGCTGAGCGGCCGCGCAGGACTCCGCGCTCGCCTGGAGGAGCTGGGATACCACCTGACGCAGGAGGAGCTGGACCGTACGTTCCAGGACTTCAAGGAGCTGGCGGACCGCAAGCGGGAGGTCACGGACAGGGATCTGGAGGCGCTGATGAGCGACCGGCGCCGCACGGAAATCGAGCTGTTCCGGCTGGACCACGTGCAGGTCTCCTGCGGCGACCACGAGATCCCGACTGCCACCGTGCGGCTGGTAGCCCCGAGCGGTGAGGTGCTGACGGACGCCGCAACCGGCACCGGCCCGGTCGACGCCGTCTACCTGGCAATCAACCGCATCCTGCGCGTCTCCAATACGCTCAAGGAGTTCTCCATCGGCGCCGTCACCGAGGGCACCGACGCCATTGGCGACGCCACCATTCGCATTGAGAAGGGCGGCAAGGTGTATACCGGGCGCGGCTCCTCCACGGACATCATCGTGGCGGCCGCCAAGGCCTACGTCAACGCACTCAACAAGCTGATGTCCATAGAAGGAGTGCCGGAGGCCGAGGTAACCGCTGCAAGAGCCTGACACACCACGCCCCGTATTCGCATTGCCACTCGAAAACAGCTAGACCGGAGGAAAGCCGACATGCCCAAGACCATGTTCGAGAAGATATGGGACGCTCACGTCGTCCACGATGAGGCCGGTCAGGCCACCATCGTGTACGTGGACCTGCACCTGGTGCACGAGGTCACCTCGCCTCAGGCCTTCGACGGGCTGCGAATGGCCGAGCGACAGGTGAGGCGCCCGGACCTGACAGTGTGCACGGCGGACCACAACGTGCCAACCTCCGACCGTTCACTGCCCATCGCGGACGAGACTTCGCGCAGGCAGGTCGAGGCCCTGACCAACAACTGTAACGAGTTCGGGCTCACCCTCTACGACATGAACAGCCCCGGCCAGGGCATAGTCCACATAATAGGGCCGGAGCAGGGCTACACGCAGCCCGGCAAGACAATCGTCTGCGGAGACAGCCACACTGCCACGCACGGCGCCTTCGGTGCGCTGGCCATGGCCATCGGGACCACTCAGATCGAGCAGGTGCTGAGCACGCAGTGCCTGGCTCTGGCGCGGCCCAAGACCATGGAGGTGCGGGTGGACGGCACGCTCCCCCCAGGGGTCACGGCCAAGGACGTGATTCTGGGCATCATAGGCCACATAGGCGTGGACGGGGGTATAGGCCACGCAATCGAGTATACGGGCGAGGCGATACGAAGCCTGTCGATGGAAGGTCGCATGACGGTGTGCAACATGTCGATCGAGGCGGGCGCCCGCACGGGAATGATCGCGCCGGACGATACCACGTTCGAGTACGTGCGAGGCAGGACGAACGCGCCACAGGGCGAGGAGTTCGAGAAGGCCGTGGAGCGTTGGCGCTCCCTGGCATCCGATCCGGACGCCGTCTACGACCGCGTGGTGAAGATAGACGCCGGAAGCCTTGTGCCGTACGTGACGTGGGGCACAAACCCCGGCATGGTGGTGCCGGTTACGGGCCGCGTGCCGAATCCGTCATCCCTGGACACGGATCGCGAACGGTCTGCCGCCGAGCGCGCCCTTACTTACATGGGCCTTCAGCCGGACACGGCTATCCAGGACATCCGACTGGACAACGTGTTCATCGGCTCGTGCACCAACTCGCGCATCGAGGACCTGCGGTCCGCTGCGGCTGTGGTGAAGGGTCGGCAGGTGCACTCTGACGTGTACGCAATGGTGGTGCCCGGCTCCACGGCGATCAAGCTGCAGGCGGAGGCCGAGGGTCTCGACCGCGTCTTCAAGGACGCCGGCCTTGACTGGCGTGAGGCGGGCTGCTCAATGTGCCTGGGCATGAACCCGGACATACTGCAGCCGGGACAGCGATGCGCGTCCACCTCCAATCGCAACTTCGAAGGACGGCAGGGCCCCGGCGGCCGGACTCACCTCGTGAGCCCGCAGATGGCCGCGGCCGCCGCCATTGCAGGCCACTTCGTGGACATCCGCGAGTGGCAGATGATGTCGTAGACAAACCACAAAGGAGCACGTCATGGAGCCATTCGAGAAACTGAACGGCGTTGTCGCAGCCCTGGACCGGGAAAACGTCGATACGGACCAGATCATACCGGCCGTCTACCTGAAGCGCATCGAGCGCACGGGCTTTGGCCCCTTTCTGTTCTCTGCGTGGAGGTTCCTGCCGGACGGCCAGCCCAACCCGGACTTTGAGCTGAACATTCCGGGCTACCGAGGATCCACCGTACTGGTTACAGGCCGCAACTTCGGCAGCGGTTCCTCGCGAGAGCATGCACCGTGGGCGCTTCTGGACTACGGGTTCCGGGCGATCATCGCGCCCAGCTTCGCCGAGATTTTCCACAAGAACTGCTTCGACAACGGCATTGTGCCTGTGCACCTGCCGGAGGACCAGGTCAACCTCATCATGATGAAGGCCAAGGAGGAGCCGGGTTACCGGCTGACTGTGGATCTGGAGACCTGCCTTCTGACGGACGACGACGGCCTGTCGATTCCGTTCGTGGTGCACAACGACCCGCAGACGCACGAGTTCCGGCGCCACTGCCTGCTGAACGGCCTCGACGACATCGCGCTGACGCTCCAGCACGAGGAGAAGATCTCGGCATACGAGGAGCGCAACTTACCGCGGCCTCGCTCCTAGCCGCCTCTCCGCCGGGCCATCCGCATGCCCAGGGCTGCCGTGCCGACTATGGACTACGGCAGCCCTGTCATCTCTACGGAGGCCAAGAGAATCTGACATGGACACTGTTATTCTCCTATTGCTGGTCGCTGGACTCCTTGCGGTCGCCGGAGTACTGGTTGTACTTCTCTATAGGCAGGGCAGGCAGAGAATTACAGCAGATTCCTTCAGAGAAGAACTGAGGGAGATGTCCCAATCGGTGTTGAACCAGAGTACGGAGACTCTCCTGACCCTGGCTGGTGAGCGTCTTCAGCGACAATCGGAATCCCAAACTGCTGAGCTGGACACCAAGAAGCAGCTGATCGATCAGCGACTGGACCAGATGGCTCGCACGCTGGGCGAGGTCACCAGCCTGGTGAACAGGGTGGAGAAGGAGCGCGAGGCCAAGGCCAGCGAGCTGAGCACCGAGCTGAAGAACATGGCCGAGCAGACCAAGTCATTGAGCGTATCCACGGGTACACTTCGCGAGGCGCTCAGCAATACGCGCGTACGCGGGCAGTGGGGGGAGCGCATGGCGGAGGACGTCCTGCGCGTTATGGGCCTTCAGGAAGGCGTGAACTACTCCAAGCAGGTGCACAGCAGCCAAGCCGGCTCGCGCCCGGACTTCGCCTTCTACCTCCCGAGCGGCATGAGAATCAACATGGACGTGAAGTTCCCGCTGGACAACTACGTCCAGTACCTGGGGGCCAGCACCGACGACGAGAGGGACAGATTCAGCAGGGCGTTCATCCGGGATGTTCATGGGCACATCAGCGACATTACCGGCAGGGAGTACATAGACCCGGAGGGCGGGACGGTGGACTACGTGCTCCTTCTCATACCCAACGAGAGTGTCTATGCGTTCGTACACGAGCACGACCCTGCGCTCATAGACTTCGGCCTGCAGAGAAGGGTCGTGTGCTGCTCCCCACTCACGCTCTTTGCCGTGCTTGCCATCATCCGCCAGGCGGCGGAGAACTTTGCCCTGCGCAAGGCGGAGGAGGAAGTGCTCTCGCTTATGGGCCGGTTCAACGATGAGTGGAAGAAGTTCAAGGGCAGCGTGGATGCGGTGGGAAGCCGACTGGAGTCTGCTCAGAGAGCCTACACGCAACTGAGCGGAACTCGGGCGAGGGCCCTGGAGCGGCCTTTGAACAGGATCGACGCGCTACGACAGCAGAGAGGGATCCCCGTAGCCGAGCTGTCTTCGGCCGTCCCGGAGCTGCCATCAGGCCTCGACGAGGAGCTGGACGAAGAGGACAGTGATCAGGCTTAGATCGCCCGCGTCTGCCTACACGCCCCAGCCCGGTGGCAGGTAGAAGACCCTGTCCGTGAGGCGGCGCTCCGTCTCCTCCACGAGCCTGTCCGCCAGCGACGCTCCGAAGCTTCCGAGCAGCCGCGCGCGCAGCGGCCGGTGGGCCCGCACGTACTGAGGCCGTTCGGGCACCGGGAGGTGCGCAAGCCCGGCGGCCACCTCGATAGCACGGTCCAGGTCGCCAAGCTCGTCCACAAGGCCCATCTCCAGCGCGCGCCGGCCCGTAAACACCTCGCCCGTGGCGTGGAGCCTGGCCTGGTCGTCCGACATGCCCCTTGCCGTCGCCACCTTCGCCACAAACGAATCGTAGAGCTCGTCGACCAGCGCCTGCATCCTCGCCTCCTCCTCGGGCGTGGGCTCGCGGTAGAGTGCGCCCATGTCCTTCATGGGCGCACTCTTGCTGACGGATACGGACACGCCGATCCTCTCCAGGAGCGACTGGAGCACCGGGCGGGCGGAGATGACGCCAATGGAGCCGACCAGCGAGCCGGGCATGGCCACCACGTGGTGTGCTGCACAGCTGGCCATGTAGCCACCCGAGGCGCCCATCCCGCCTATGAAGGCCACCACCGGCCTGGTCGCCGCTATTTTCGAGAGGCTCATGTGGATGTACTCGGAGTCCATGGCCGATCCGCCCGGCGAGTCGATGTCCACCACCAGCGCCTTGATGGCGCGGTTACGGCGGATATCGTCGAAGATGCGGCCGTAGACGGCCTTCCGCACGGAGCTTCCGATAACGCCGAAGAGCTCCACGACCGCTATACGGCTGCGACGGCGAACCATGATCATGGCGAATATCCTTCCTGCCGGCGATTGGCGTGCAGTTTCTCCCTGCGAGCCTGCGCGTAGGCCCAATTCTAGCCGTTATGGCCCGGCGGGACAACGGCCGCTTTCCCCGCAAACCCTGAAACAAAACACTTGACAACGCCTTTCGTCGCCCCCTATCATCCTGCCGTGGGGTGGAACGGGGGGTGGAACACCGGTTGCCTGCGCCGCGTCGGCGCCCTCCCGGGTAACCGCGCACCAATGCTCCCAGCCTCCATTGACTATGACCAGTACCAGGAGCGCAATACGTGAACTTCGCGGGCATGGTACTGGGCATTGTCGCCGTGACCTTGGCGTGGATTCCACTCATCGGCATAGTCTCCATTCCCCTGGTGCTGGTGGGAATGCCGCTTTCGGTTATAGGCTTGCGCCAGAGCCGGGAGAGTGGTTCAGGCGTAGGGATAGCCGCCGCTGGACTTGCTACCAACTCGTTGGCTCTGCTCTTTATCGCCTTCTATTTGTACCTCTTCGTAACAGGCACAACCACAGACCCAACACCCACTCCGTAGCAGCCATGGTGAGAAATATCGAACGGGCGAATGTCCGCAGAAACTCGCGATTTGAGATGAAGCCGCAGTGCAGACGTGGCGGTGGGAGACGCGACGCAGCTATTCGGGGACTGCAGCCGTGACCCGGTACGTATTCGTGACGGGCGGCGTGGTCAGCTCCGTTGGGAAGGGGATAGCCGTCGCCTCGATCGGGCGCATTCTCAAGAGCCGCGGCATCTCAGTCTCGGTGCAGAAGCTGGACCCCTACCTGAACGTCGACCCGGGGACCATGTCGCCGTACCAGCACGGCGAGGTGTTCGTCACGGACGACGGTTCGGAGACTGACCTGGACCTGGGCCACTACGAGCGGTTCATAGACGTGCGGCTGACCAGCTCGTCCAACGTGACCGCGGGCCAGATATACAGCTCCGTCATAGCGCGAGAAAGGCGCGGCGAGTTCCTGGGCGGGACCATTCAGTCCGTGCCTCACGTCACCAACGAGATCAAGGCATGCATCAAGAAGCTGGCTGACGAGACGCAGGCAGAGGTTGTGGTGGTGGAGGTCGGCGGCACGGTCGGCGACATAGAGGGGCAGCCCTTCCTGGAGGCCATTCGCCAGATGCGCAACGACGTGGGACGGAACAACGTATTCTACGTCCACGTCACCTTCCTGCCGTTCATCTCCTCCACCGGCGAGCTGAAGACCAAGCCCACCCAGCACAGCGTAAAGGAGCTTCGCAGCACGGGCATCCAGCCGGACGCTATCATCTGCCGAAGCGACCATGACGTTTCGGACGAAATCACCGCCAAGATATCGCTCTTCTGCGACGTACCGCCGGCACTCGTGGTGCCGCTGGCCACGGTCTCCAACGTGTACGAGGTGCCCATGATCCTGGAGGAGGCGGGCCTCGCCGACCAGATCCTCCGCTCTCTGAACGTGTCCTCGCCGGGCGGCGACATGAAGGAGTGGCGCGAAATGGTGGAGCGCATGAAGAACCTCAACAACCCGCTGCCGATCGCAGTGGTGGGCAAGTACGTTGACCTGCCGGACTCCTACATCTCCGTGCGGGAAGCGCTGCGCCACGCCGGGCTCTTCCATGGCCGGGAGGTGGAGGTGACCTGGGTGAACGCGGAGGACATAGAGCGTAACGGGCCGGAGGAATACCTGGACTCGTCCAGCGGCATAGTGGTACCGGGCGGTTTTGGCCCCCGCGGCATCGAGGGGATGATCCAGGCGGCCCGCTACGCGCGTGAGAGAGGGGTGCCCTACCTCGGCCTGTGCCTCGGAATGCAGCTCATGGTGGTGGAGATGGCGCGAAACGTGCTGGGCGCTGAGAACGCTAACTCCACGGAGTTCGACGAGGGCACACCTCATCCCGTGATAGACCTGTTGCCGGACCAGCGCGCCGTTCGCCAAAAGGGCGGCACCATGCGACTGGGCGTTTACCCCTGCCAACTGGTGGAGGGCACCCGCGCCGCCAAGGCATTCGGCGTCCCGGAAGTGAAGGAGCGACACCGGCACCGCTTCGAGTTCAACAACTCGTACCGTGAGCGCCTGCTGGAGGGTGGGCTGATTGCGAGCGGTCTGTCCCCGGACGGCAGCCTCGTAGAGGCCTCCGAGATCGTGGACCATCCCTTCATGGTGGGCGTCCAGTTTCACCCCGAGTTCCTGTCGCGGCCCACGAGGCCTCACCCGTTGTTCCGCGAGTTCATCGGCACGGCCAAGGACGTGCTGAGGGAGGGTGCGCAGCCGCCGCTGCCCATTTTCTCACGGCAGGCGGAGTCCTGATGCCCAAGGTGCGTGGCTGGACTAGCATGATTGAGTGTGTTACACTTGATGTGCGTGGGAGGCGGAAGCCCTCTCGGATTACCGCAGGCTCATGTCTTACCCCCGCACGATCTCTTCCCCGCAGTGCAGGTGACAATCCCCGTATCATCACCGGGCAGTTCGCTCCGATTCCTTGGCATGCCGCCGCGGGCAGCGCACGTGAAGTAGCCGCGGCCACGCACAGCAGCAAGCCGCACCTGCGAATCGGACTGCGAAGAGAGTCCAACAGGGGTACACCACCACCAGTGCTGAAGCCATCCGGCCATCGCCATATACACCCCTACGTTAGGATCCCACGGAGTAAGCTATGAACCTCACCGAGCTAGACGGAAAGAACAAACAAGAGCTGCTCACCCTGGCCAAGGAGCTGGGGCTGGAGAACGGCCTCTCCACCCTCCCAAAGGGCGAGATCGTGTTCCGGATGATGCAGTCGCACGCGGAGCAGCAGGGCTACATCCTGGCTTCCGGCATCCTTGACCTGATCAATGACGGATACGGCTTTCTGCGCCAGTTGAGCCTCAAGCCCAGCCCCAACGACGTCTACGTATCGCAGTCGCAGATCAGGCGCTTCGCTCTGCGGACGGGCGACCAGGTGATGGGGCAGGTGCGGCCTCCCAAGGACGGCGAGAAGTACTACGGCCTGGTGCGCGTGGAGGGCATAAACGGCCTGGACACGGACGCTGCCAGGGCGCGGCCCAGCTTCGACACCCTGACCCCAATCTTTCCAAACGTCCAGTTGAAGCTGGAGACCGCCAAGGACAACCTATCTACTCGCCTGATGGACCTGCTTTCCCCCATAGGCCGCGGCCAGCGAGGCCTGATTGTGTCTCCTCCAAAGGCGGGCAAGACCACGCTGCTCAAGCACATTGCCCAGGGCATTTCTACAAACAACCCCGGCGTTACCCTCATGGTGGCCCTCATCGGGGAGCGACCCGAAGAGGTAACCGAGATGAAGCGTTCCATCGACGGGGAGGTGTTCAGCTCAACCTTCGACGACCCGGTTGAGGACCACTGCCGCGTGGCTGAGCTTGCCCTGGAGCGGGCCAAGCGCCAGGTGGAGTGTGGGAAGGACGTGGTGATACTGCTGGACAGCATCACCCGCCTGACGCGAGCGTACAACCTCTCGCTTCCCTCCAGCGGCCGGACGCTCTCGGGCGGTATCGACCCGGTGGCCCTGTACCCCCCAAAGCGCTTCTTCGGAGCCGCTCGAAACACGGAGGAGGGCGGCAGCCTCACCATCATGGCCGCCTGCCTCGTGGACACTGGCAGCCGCATGGACGAGGTGATCTACGAGGAGTTCAAGGGCACCGGTAATATGGAGATCCACCTCGAGAGGAAGCTGGCGGAGAAGCGCGTATTCCCGGCCATCGATATACAGCGCAGCGGCACTCGCAGAGAGGAGTTGCTGCTCGGCGAGGAGACGCTGAAGCAGGTGTGGCTGCTCCGGCGCATGGTGTCCATGATAACGTCAGGCTCCATGGAGTCCTCGGAGGCAACGGAGAAGGTCATGGAGCGCCTGAAGAGGACCGCAACCAACAAGGAGTTCCTGGCCACGCTCACCAAGGACAATTAGCCGAGACTCAACGGCCACCGCATGGGCGACCATAGTGGTCGTCCTTGCAAACCCCCGTCCCCCAATCGCACGTGCCCGCGGACGCGGGCATCCATCCCGATTCGCCGCGCCGGTCGTGGACTGCCGCTTGCGCGGGAGTAGGGACGTTGCTTCTCCTCGCGGCAACCCGGCTGGAAACGCGCGAGTCCGGGGGTTGCAATCCTCTGCCTTGGCACTAGTATAGGCGCAGTGAACGCCTGCGGGTCGACGCGCATCCGGGAGCCGAATGGAAGACACCACAAGGACGGATACGGAACACCAGCCGGAGGAGACGCTGTCTGCGGAGGATAGAATGAGGGAGGAGGTGGACAGGGTCCTCCGCCTGGTCGAGGATGGCGACGTTGACTCGGCGGTGACGCTGCTGAGTGAGTTGCACCCTGCGGACCGCGGCGAGGCATTGCTTGCGTTGGAGCGCGGGCCGCTCGGCGCGGCGATGTCGCGGCTGACTCCCGAGGCGACGGCAGAGGCCCTGGAGTACCTGGACCTGGAGGAGGCGCTGGCCCTCATCTCCGAGATGGACCCCGCGCTCCTCCCCCGCGTGCTGGACGAGACCAGCCTCGACGTGGCCGCCGACGTCCTGCGTAGCCTGCCGCCGGGCCGGTCACTGGTCGCTCTGGCGGGCATGTCGGATGCTGCGGACGTGGCCCCGCTGCTGGGCTACGCCGACGAGTCGGCGGGTGGCCTCATGGTGCCGGAATTCCCCTCGGTGTCCGCGCACATGACGGCGGGCATCGCACTGGACGTGCTCCGACTTCTGGGGCCGGATGCCGAGGAGTTTGCGTCCATCTTCGTCACGGACACCGAGGGCAGGTTGCTGGGCTCCGTCACCGTCACGCGGCTGGCCCTTTCCCCACTCGATGATGTGGTGCGCGACATCATGCACCCGGAGGTGGTGTCCGTCACCGCCGATACCGACCAGGAGGAGTGTGCCCGCCTGATGGAGCGCTACGGGCTCCACTACCTGCCGGTGCTGGACGGAGACCGGAAGCTGATCGGTATCATCATGCTGGAGGACGTGGTGGACGTGGTGACGGAGGAGGCCACGGAGGACATGTTCAGGATAGCGGGCATAGCCGGCGAGCGAGTGATGGGGCCCTTCGGTAGCTCGGTGCGCAGCCGGCTGCCTTGGCTGTACATCAACCTGGCGACTGCGTTTCTGGCAGCGCTCGTGATCAGCTTCTTCGAGTCGACGATCGCGAGGGTGGCGGCGCTCGCCGTGTTCCTGCCGATAGTGGCGGGCCAGGGCGGAATTGCGGGCACGCAGACGCTGACGCTGGTTGTGCGAGGCATGGCGCTCGGTGAGCTGAGCAGCACGCGCGGCATCAGGCTCGTGGGTCGAGAGCTGCTGCTCGGACTTGTGCACGGCCTGCTGCTGGCGACGGTTGTGGGAGCGGTGGCCTACGCGTGGATGGGGACGCCTGTGCTGGGAGCGGTGGTTGGGGTGGCGATGCTGGGCAACATGATCGTGGCGGGTCTTGCGGGCAGCGGAGTTCCGCTGCTGCTGCGCCGGCTGAAGATGGACCCGGCCGTGTCTTCCGCAATCTTCGTGACAACGTTTACGGACGTGCTCGGTTTCCTGCTGTTCCTGGGGTTGGCCGCTATACTTATAGAGCGGCTGGTGTGATTGAAGTAGGCTAATGCAGGGACTTGGTGAGTCTTGAAGTAGCAGGCACTAGTTTAGATTGAACGTGGGGGAAGCGAATGCCGAATATAGTATACGTGCTAACAAACCCGGCGATGCCGGGCATCGTGAAGATTGGCATGACCGAGAGCGATGATGTGCAAGTCAGGATGAAATCTCTCTATAGCACTGGAGTACCTCTACCCTTTGAATGTGTCGTAGCGCGCCAGCTGGAGGATGTGGACGCGGCGCGGGTGGAGAGCGCGCTGCACACGGCTTTTGACCCCAGCAGGATTAACTCGTCCCGTGAGTTCTTCCAGATTGAGCCGGAACAGGTCGAGGCTCTGCTTCAGGTCATGCCCGGCCGGGATGTCACTCCAGGCGTCAGCCAGCAAATCGAAGGGCTGGAACCGGAAGACGTTGCAGCCGCCTCTGCCTTTAAAAGGCGCCTGGAATGGACCAATGAGGAGGAGTTCCTGGGGTCGTTGAGCGAAATCGGGATACGCGTCTACGAAAGGGTGCTGGCTCTGGGCAGGCAGGAAGGAATGCACATCAAGTGGACCAAGAGTGGGTTCTCTCTCTACGTGGTCTTGGATCGGAGGCATTTTGTGATCTGCTATGGCTATGGGCATGATGCATCCAAATATAATCAGTCGATTTACACGGCCTTCGATTCCATCAGCACGAGGACTAACGTTCCTCAGGAAGTCGTTGAGCAGCACAGAAGGGATGCCCTGGCTATCGGTCCGTTTGAAACTGCAGGCAGAGGTATCGAAATTGCTTATCGAGCGGACCGTGTTCAGGAGGAGTCTCAGGTCACCGCATTGATTGAATGGCTGGAATCGGTGGTAAAGACCATTCGAGAGTATGAGGGCGCCGTTGCAGACACGGAGTAGCTAAGCGCTCGCGCGCCTTAGATCCGCAGCCCCGCCTGGAACGGCCTCTCGCTGCGGAACGGCCCCACTATAGCCGTGCTCAGCTTCTCCGTAACCAGCAGCTCGTTGGCAACCCGCCGCACGTCGTCCGTCGTTACAGCGTCCACCGTCGACAGCACCTGCTTCACCGTGCGCACCCTGCCGGTGAGCAGCTCCTGAGCGCCAATCCAGGCCGCCACGCTCCGGCTGTCCTCCATACGGAGCACCAGCCTGCCCTTGAGGTACTCCCTGGCCTTGTGGAGCTCCTCCTCCGGCACGCCGCCCTTGATGCGGTCCAGCTCATCCAGGATGCTCCGAACGGCAGTGCGAGCGTTCTTGGGGTCCATCCCTGCGTAGGCAATGAACGTGCCGCAGTCCTTCAGGTGGCTGACGCTGGTGTGGACGTCGTAGACCAGGCCGCGCCGCTCTCGCAGCTCCAGGAACAGGCGGCTGCTCATGCCCTCGCCCAGTATGGCGTTCAGCAGGTCAAGCGCGTACCTGTCCGGGTGCGACGACGACAGTCCCTTGAGGGCGATGCATACGTGCGCCTGCTCTGTTTTGCGGCGCTCCAACCCGAATGAGGGCGATGCCTGGCTGTCGTCGGCGGGGAACCAGTCGCCCGGCGAGTGGCCGGCCCAGCCGCGGAAGCGCTGCGTGACGGCCTCGATGACCTCGTCGTGGTGGATGTTGCCGGCGATGGAGACCACCAGGTTGGGGAGCGTGTACTGCCGGCCCATGTAGTCCAGCATCATGTCGCGGGTTACTCCGGAGACCGAGTCGCGGGTGCCGCCCACGTCCCTGCCGAGCGGCTGGCTGGGCCACATCACCTCGTCGATGAGCAGCTCGGCGCGGTAGCTGGGCACGTCGTAGGTCATGGCCAGTTCCTCGAGGATGACCTGGCGTTCCTTCTCGATCTCGTCCGCCTCGTACAGGGGCTCCCTGACCATGTCGGCCAGCACGTCGAGCGCCTCGTGGAAGTGGGTCACAGGCACCTTGCACCAGTATGAGGTGAGCTCCCGGTCCGTGGAGGCGTTCATGACGCCCCCGACACCCTCGATGGCCTCGCTGATCTCCTTCGACGTCGGGTACCGGGGCGTGCCCTTGAAGCACATGTGCTCCACGAAGTGCGATATGCCCGCCTCTTCCGGCGACTCGTAGCGCGAACCCGCGCCCACGTAGAGCACGATGCTCGCCGACTGCGTGTGTGGCATCCGCGAGGTGAGAATGCGAAGCCCGTCGTCCGTTACCGTCTTTCTGTGCGCGATGACGCCTGTTCCCTCCGCGAGTGAGATGTGCCGGTTACTCCGTCGGCCTTCCTGGGACTGTCAAGCCTGGCCTAGTCAGGCGCCGCCGCGATTTGTTGTTGGTACATCGCATGCGGCATCTCAATCTTTTTCAAGTCGCTTGCCCATGCTTATGACGTTATCCACAGAATACCCGATATTCCAGTAGAACCCAACCGCTCCGGGGTTAGTGTTTCTGACCTGCAATTGGATCTTTGCGCAACCAAGTTCCCGTAGCCGTGCTTCTGCCACGTCCATAATGTGGCGCCCGAAGCCCATCTTCCGGCAGTCTGAAGCGACCGCAAGATAGTTGATCCAACCGCGATGGCCGTCGTATCCAGCCATAACGGACGCTACCAGCCTGGGACCCATGGCCCCAACCAGAAACAGCTCTGGCTGGGCGATGAGCTTCCGGTTGATGTCCTTCACAGGATCGTTCCAGGGCACTGTCAAGCCGCACTCGACCCATAGTTCTACGACGGCGTCCTGGTCGGATTCCCGGAACGGTCTAATCTCTAGCTCCGACATGCACTCCTACCACAGACCATTTGTGGCCGTTGGACTGTTTTTCAACAATAGGTCACGTGACTTGGTCTGTCAACGAATCGGAATGGAGCCAACTGCCCGCGCGGGCTTCTCCAAGATGCCTTAAGGTTTGACTCGCTACCCGGGCCGGTTTGCCGGATCGTGCCTGGATATGATATTATGTTAAGCACTTCTCGTCGGAGGTGTGCCATGATGCCAGGAGGAAGAGGAGATTGGAAATCCGGTGCCGCAGATCGCCTGCTTCGTGGGGGGCGCGGTAACGACGCCAAAGAGATGCTCGGCACGGGAGGCCCGTCCCGGCGGCCGGCTGGGGAGATGACGCGGTCCCAAATGCGCGAGGAAGGCGAGCGCCGCGCCTCCAGCCCACCACCACCCCCGATGTCGCTGTGGGCCCGGCTGCGGGCGTTGTTCAGGCTGTAGGGCCCCCCCTCACCCCTCCAGCCCCGCCCACTCCGACCGCGGCGCGCGGCAGGAAGGCGGCAATTATCGCAAGGGCAAAGGCTTCCAGGACAAGCGCCCAGGATATGAGGGGGACGGTGTCGCGGAGGGCGGCCAGCAAGAGTCCGGAAGGAATTCCCACTGTCGCTATGCTTACAAATTGTATGAGTAACGCCAGCTTTGCGAAGTGCCGGGTGGGAAGCAGCTCCGCCATCAATATAAGTGGCAGGCAGACCAGGCCGCCTCGGGCGAGCCCAACGGCCAGAAGAGGGAAAGTAGATCCGAGTGGGTTTCCGAAAACCCAGACCCCTCCTGCCCCGAGCACAAACAGTATCGCCGTAATGAGCAGCCATCGCCGAAGCGCGAAGAAGTCACTGGCAACACCCCAGAGCAGAACGCCCGCAGCGCTGGCAGCATGCAAAACGGGAGCAGCGTTGACAGCTTGGAAAACGGGCGCAGTCGGAAACTCCGGCTCAAGGCGAAGAAGCTCTGAACTTGAATTCATGGCAATCTGATAGGGGAGAATTGCAATGGTTGTTGAAGCCAGTGCAGCGGCGGAAAAAGCTATTGTCACCCACAGCAAGGCTCTCCAAACGCCCGGCGCCCCGGGCTTCACCTGCTGCGTCTGATCTGATTCATACGCGCCCGTGAAAACGCGTGGCAGTGCAACAAATAGCAGTGATGCGCCGGCCAAGGTAAGTGCTGCAATGACCGGGATGAATGACGTGGACTCACCAAAATGCCAATCGATGTCGCCGCGCGTACCGGGGCTGAGCAAGAAGACCATGCCCAAAGCCCCAATAATCGTACCTCTATAACGAGAGGCGCCCTTCACTGCAATGGCGTAGAATATCAGTGGATTGACTGCGGAGCGACCTACGCCGGCCACGAACATGCCCACCGCGAACGCCGCAAAACTGGCGGGCAGGGCGAGGACGGAGAGGCCAAGGAGAGCTACGAGCGCGCCGGCTGCCATCATGGCGTGTGGAGGCCTCCGGTCCACCCAGATGGCTGCAGCTATAACCACTAGTCCACCGACGCCGCCTGCATAAATGAGCAAGCCGTAAGTTACTCCTGAAAGATCCAGTAGCCGTTTGGCCTGGGTCACCAAGAAGTTGCCTGGGTCACCAAGCGCCAAGAGCACGGCGGCCGCCACAAGCACCATACCCAGCTTAAAGTCGGGATTCATGTTTCGCACCAATACAGGGCCCTTTCCACGGTTTCAGGTTCGGAAGGCCAATCACTGCCTGTTGCGACTCGCCCAATGCCACCGGCCGCTCGCGGCAGCGGCTCCAGCTGGACCGGCCCGAATGTGTACTCGAGCCGTCGCCGGTCAGGTAGCCCCCCTACCCCTCCAGCCCTGCCCACTCCGACCGCGGCGCACGCCCCATCAGCTCCGCCACCGCCGAGCGCGGGTCCACGCCCCGGAACAGCACGGCGCTTATGGCCTGCGTGAGCGGCATGTCCACGTCCAGCCGCGCTGCCAGAGTGAGCGCTGCCCGTGTGGTGTCCACGCCCTCCGCCACGTTCTGCATCGAGGAGAGCACCTCCTCGATCCCCAGGCCCGCCGCAAGCTGCTCGCCGACGTACCGGTTCCTGCTGAGGGGGCTGGAGCATGTGGCCACGAGGTCGCCCAGGCCGGCGAGACCGGCCAGCGTCAGCGGGTTGGCCCCGGAGGCCACGGCCAGCCGCGTCATCTCCACGAGGCCGCGTGTGATGAACGCCGCCTTCCCGTTGTCGCCGTAGCCCAGTCCTTCGCAAATGCCCGCGCCAAGCGCAATGATGTTCTTCAGCGCCCCGCCCAACTCCACGCCCACCACGTCTGCGTTGGTGTACACCCTGAACACGGGCGACATGAATAGCTCTTGCGCCCTCAGTGCGACGTCCTCGCTGCGTGAGGCGATGACCGTCGATGCCGGCATCCCGCGGACGATCTCACGCGCCAGGTTGGGGCCGGAAAGCACGGCGATGCGGTCGTGGAACTGCTCCGGAAGCTCCTCCTCCATCACCTCGCTCATGCGCCTTGCCGACTCGTTCTCCAAGCCCTTGGTTGCGCTCAGGACAATGGCGCCGCCGACCAGGTGGGGCTGCACGGCGCGCATGTTCTCGCGCAGGCTTCGAGACGGCACCGACACGACCACCATGTCGGCGCCGGGGACGGTGTCATGCAGGGATGCGGTGACGCGCAGGCCGGCGGGGAAGGTCGAGCCGGGCGGCAGGCGCGGGTTCTCGCCCGCCTGCCGCAGCGCCGACGCCTCCTCTTCCGTTCGCGCCCACAGCGCCACGTCGGAGCCGTTGTTGGCCAGGAGGATGGCCAGCGTGGTCCCCCAGCTGGTAGTGCCTACAACGGTCACTCTTGCCATGCGGCCTCCGCGGCTCAGCCCTGCGTCTCGCTCAGGGGCACCGACTCGCCGAGCTTTCGCTCTTGGCCCTTGAGCAGCCGCGCCACGTTCGACCTGTGCTTGAGCACTATCAACGGGACGCCTATCGAGGTGAAGATGGCGTAGCCGTATGACGGCACTCCGAGCGGCATCGACGGGTCGGCCATTGCGAGGATGGGCACTGCAATGGCTCCCGTGGTCGCTCCCGCAATCGACCCAAGCGATACGTACCGGCTCAGCGCGATCACGGGCGCGCCCACCGCAATCACGATGAGGCCCGCTACAGGCGACAGGGCGCAGAGCGCGCCGATCCCGGTGGCTATGCCCTTGCCGCCCTGGAATCGTATGAAGACGGACCAGTTGTGGCCGACGAGCGCGGCCAGCGCCGCGATGGCCTCCACGGCCAGACCCGCCTCGAAGTACCTGGCCAGGAACACGGCCGCGACTCCCTTGCCCGCGTCCAGCGCAAGCACCACGAGGGCCGGCGCCAGCCCGATGGTGCGGAGCACGTTGGTCATGCCCGTGCTGCCGCTTCCGTAGCGGCGCACGTCAATGCCTCGCACGAGCTTCGCCATGAGCAGGCCGAACGGTAGTCCGCCCAGCAGATAGCTGACCAGGACCAGAAGGACGGCCGTCATCTTCTCCTACCCCTGGTGGAGAATATCAGGTGTATGGGGTTTCCCGCAAAGCCGAACGCCGCGCGCAGTCGGTTCTCCAGGTACCTCTGGTAGGAGAAGTGCACCAACTCAGGGTTGTTGACGAATGTGACGAAGGTGGGCGGGCTCACGCCCCTCTGGTACATGCGAAAGATCTTAAGGGGCCGCCTGCCGCGTCCGGTCGGCAGGTGCTCGGAGAGGGCGTTCATGAGCGTCCTGTCCAGGGCCCCGCGGGAGACCATCTTCCGGCCCTGCTCGTAGACGTCCACAGCGGTCTCCATCACCTCCTGCACGCCCGCGCCCGTGAGCGCGGACGTAAAGCGCACCGGCGCGTGCGAGACGAACCTCAGGCGTCGGCGCACCTCCGCCTCCATCCACTCCGTATCGGTTTCCAGCCCGGCCAGGTCCCACTTGTTCACCACCACAACAACACCCTTGTACGCGTCCGTGACGTATCCGGCCACGTGAGTGTCCTGCGCGGTGATGGACTCCATGCCGTCGATAACCAGAAGGCACACGTTGGAGCGTTCGATGGCGCGCACTGCCCGGAGCACGCTGTACTGCTCGATGCCGTGCTCGATGCGGCCGCGGCGCCTCAGCCCGGCGGTGTCGATCAGCGTGACCGGCTCGCCGTTGAATTCGAAGGGAATGTCGACGGCGTCGCGTGTTGTGCCCGGCGTCTCGGAGACGATGACGCGGCCGTGCCCCAGGACCGAGTTGAGCAGCATGGACTTGCCCACGTTGGGCCGCCCAACGATCGCCAGCTTCAGCCCTTCAGTCTCGTCCTCTTCATCGGCCGGCTCGGGCAGAAGCTCGTCCAGTTTGCTCAGGAGGTCCCGGATGCCGAGGTTGTGGTATGCGCTGATGGGGAGCGGGTCCCCCAGGCCCAGTGCGTAGAACTCGGTCGCGTCCAGCTCTCGCCTGGGGTTGTCCACCTTGCTCACGGCAAGCGCGATGGGCTTGCCTCTCTCTCGAAGCGACTGCGCGATGGCGAGATCCGAGGGCGTGACGCCCTCCACCACGTCGGTCAGGAAGATGATGGCGTCCGACTCGTCGAGGGCCACCTCCACCTGGGCTCTCACCTGCTCCCAGAGGCTGGACGAAGGCGCGGTCTCAATGCCGCCGGTGTCGACAAGTATCAGCGAGCCGTCCCTGAAGGGTACGCTGGCCATGACGCGGTCGCGGGTGGTACCCGGCACTTCGGACACGATTGCGAGGGGCTGGCCGGCCAGCCGGTTGAAGAGCGTGGACTTCCCCACGTTCGGCCGCCCCACGATGGCTACCAGTTGCCTGGCCACGCGTCACCCCTCCGCGGCGAACAGGTCGGCGAGTATCGCCCTCTGGACGTGCAGGCGGTTCTCCGCCTGGTCGAACACCACTGACTGCGGGTGCTCCAGCATTCCCTCGGCGATCTCCTCGCCCGGGTGCGCCGGCAGCGGGTGCATGAACAGCGCGCCTTCGCCTGCGTGCGCCATCAGGTCTGCGTCGACGCGGAAGTCGCGGAATGCCTGGCGGCGAAGCTCGGACTCCGCTTCCTGGCCCATGCTGGTCCACACGTCCGTGTACACCACGTCGGCGCCTGCAACCGCCTCGTGCGGACTGTCGGTGAGCGTCACCTGGGCTCCGGTGAGCGCGGTCCTCCGGCGCGTCTCCTCGACAGCCTCCGCGGGAAGCTCATATCCCGCCGGTGACGCGATCGAGAAGTGAGCGCCCACGGATGAGGCGGCGATTGCCAGGCTGACGGCTACGTTGTTGCCATCGCCGATGTATGCGATGGTAATACCTGTGAGCCTCCCTTTGTGCTCCTGGATGGTGAGCAGGTCAGCGAGGGCCTGGCACGGGTGCTCGGCATCGGAGAGGGCATTGATCACGGGCACGGACGAGTAGCGGGCCAGGGTCTCCAGCGTGACTTGGGCAAACGTGCGAACCACGATGGCGTCCACGTAGCGCGCGAGTATGCGTGCGGTATCGGACACCGGCTCACGCACGCCCATGCCCACCTCGTCGCGGCCCAGGTACAGGGCGTGGCCGCCGAGCTGGTGAATCGCCACGTCAAAGCTTACCCTGGTCCGTAGCGACGGCTTCTCGAATACGAGGGCAACCGTCCTGCCCGACAGGACCTGCGGAGCGGGCGCGCCCTTGAGTTCGGCCGCGCGACGGAGCATGCCCGCGACCTCCGCGGGCGAGAGGTCCGCCACGGACAGAAGGTGCCTGATGCCGGTGGTCATGGTCATGGCCGCAGCCTCCGAGTTACTGGTGCGGTGTCAAGTATATCAGATTGGGCTGCTGCCTGCGCGGCAAGGTGTTGTGCGCTGCGGGCTGCCCCACGCCAGGTTGGTTTGGCAGCCGACGGTATCCTCTAAGCGAGAGAGGAGATCATCCTAACCTCATCCGCAGTGATCCCGTCTTGCACCCAGCCTGTCTCGATAGCTGACCAGAAGGCCGTAATGTTGGCCAAGCCGAGGTTCATCAACGCAAGCGCGCCATCCAACTCTAGCCGATCTACGCCGTCGAGTAGCCATGGCAAAGCCTCAACTGAAGCTACCGCGTCTTCTTCTTCTTCCCACAGCAGAAGCTCATGGGCCCGGATTAGAGCTTGAATGACAATCAACTCATCCGGCGAAATCCCGTCTTGTACTTCAAGTGAGTCCATTGCTGCTCGGAAGAACACGTCTGAACGCCTGGCCAGGGTTGTTAGACCACTTACCTCTTCCCAATCAGAAAAGTCCGTTCCGTCCTGGATCCATGGCAGAACATCTATTGCAGCAGCCTTCTCGGGATCCTCGGACTCAAGGACTATCAACTCCAGGGCTATTACATGGTCATCAGTTATGCCTTCGTCAAAGTCCTCGCTGGAGAGAAGCCTCTGCAACGCCGTCGAATCGCGATATAACATAAGGGATACCAGGTAGCTGATTCTAGATTCCAGTTTACCTTCCACGGAGTCGAGGAAAGGCATCCTTACGAGACTCAAGGCCAGATCTGGGTCATATTTCAATACGTAATTTATGTAAACCACTACGTTCGATTCAGAGGCACTGAGTTCGTCCCTCAACCAGGGCTTGTGCACCACGGCGAGGAATGATTCCTGGCCAGGCAGACCGTGCTGCCACATGTCCCTAAGTTGAGCCGCAGTATTCACCTCCTGTAGGACGCGCCCGGAAGTTGAGCTGCCGATGCCGTCTTCTACCCATCCCATGCTCTCGAACAGGGACGAAGCCTCGGGGCTCGTCCGCTTGAGGTCAAGAAGGAATGCTGTCAGTTCGGCCCCGTTGTCGAGCCAGCTCGGAACCAAGGCTTCAGTGACTTTTATGGCTTGTGGCGACAGTGTGGGCACAGGTGTACTGGTTGGCAGTTGCGTTGCGGTGGGCATTGGCGTGCTGGTCGGCACGGACGTTGCAGTGGAAGATGGTGGTGGGGTGGGCAAGGGTGCTTTCGTCGACGTGGGTGGACTTGTTGGCGTCGGCACGGACGTTGCCGTTGGAGGCGGCGATGGTGCGGCAGTCGCCGCGAGTGCTTGCGTTGGTCTCGGCCCGGCTGTCGGGGCTGGCAGTTCTATGGGAGCAGGCGTCGCTAGGGGCAGAGCCGACGTCGGTGAGGCTTCCCCAACCGTGGGCGTGACCGATGGTGTTGGAGACTCCGTAGGTGTGGGAGTAGCTCGCGGCGCGGCGGTCGGAGGCGGCGCGAGGGTGCAGCCCACGGCCGCCGCCAGAGTCGCGGCCATGAGAAGGCCCGCGAGGGGTGTCTTCACTTTCACCTTGGGATTCCCCGATGAGTCCTTAACCGGTTGCGTACTGTAGCCGCCGCCCTACGCTAGCGTGGCTTCCACACTCAGCGCCACGTTGCCCTGCAGCGCCTGCGATATGGGGCAGGCGTCTTTGGCAGCCTCGGCCGCCTCCCGAAAGGCGTCGGCATCCAGCCCCGGAACCTCTCCTAGCACGGTCAGGGCGCTCGAGGCAACCCTCGGCCCGCCCTGTCCAACCTCAAATGTGACGGTCGCGCTCACCTCGAGCTTCGTCGGCGGCGTGCCCGCGCCGCCCAGCCCGTACGAGAGAGCCATGCTGTAGCACGCTGCATGCGCTGCGGCCACCAGCTCCTCGGGGCTGGTCCGGCCGCCCGCATCCTCGGTCCGGGAGACCCAGGTTACCGGCAGGCCGGTGAACACGCCGCTGCTCACCGCGCTCACCAGGCCGCTCCCCGCTACCAGGTCCCCGTCCCAGGTAGCCTCTGCTCTGCGTGTCGTGCTCATTCGAGTCCTCCTCCGTTGTTTTCGCCTGCAAGATTGAATGGGATGCTCGAATGTTACCATACGCCGGACACCCCGTGCGCATCGACCCTGCCAACTCCCGCTTGCCCGCTTCCGCCGAGGCCGCGTAACCTGAGCGCAATCACTCGCAGGAGCAGCACATGAACGACGACGAGAACACCACGGAGGAGACCACCGCAGCGGATCTGCCGGAAGAGACGCCCGGCGAGGACGCCGACTCCACCACAGCCCTCGCTGCACGCATCGCGGAGCTGGAGATGGGACTTGCGGCGGGCGAGCAGCGGCTGGCAGACCTCAACCGGACGCTGGAGCACAGGGACGTCCGCATTGCGGAGCTGGAGGCTTCCGTTGGCGGCATGGAGCGCGCCGCCGGGGAACGCGAGCAGCAGGTGGAGGGGATGAGGTCGCAGCTGTCGCAGGCAGTGGGCGCATTCCGCGCCTCACTCCTGGAGGCCGATCCCGGCCTGCCCGCTGACCTGGTGGCCGGCGACACCGTCGAAGAGCTACAGGCGTCCCACGTGCGTGCCAGGCAGATCGTGGAGCAGGTGCGCGGCCGCCTGGAGGAGCAGGCGCTGCTGGAGCGAACGCCCTCAGGCGCGCCGGCGCGAGGCGACGCGGACGTGTCGTCGCTCTCGCCTGAGGAGAAGATTCGCCTGGGCCTCAGCCGGCGCTAGCGTCCGCCATTACCCTTCCTTGCAGTTTGGCAAACGAGACTCATGGGAGTATAGTTGTACCCATCGAGTCCAGGAGGGTGAACATGGAAGAGCAGAGGCCCGAGCTTGCCCTGGCAAAGCGCCAGCGCTGGTCCGGGATGTGGAATGGAATAGTGATCGGCATGGGGGTAGGCTGGGTCATCCTGGGAAACGCCCTTGGTCTTCTGCCCATCGGCATGGGCATTGCACTGGAGATCATTCAGCGCCGGGTGATGGCCGGGGACCGGTGAATGGGCGCAGTGCCGCGGCCATACAGCCGCGGTGGCACACCCGTGGCACTGGGAAGTTTCAGTAGGGAGGTGCATGGTGAAAGCCGCCGTATTTCATGCCGTCAACACGCCCCTGACAATTGATGAGGTGAACATAGACGGGCCCATGGCCAGGGAGGTTGTGGTCCGCACCGTCGCCAGCGGCGTCTGCCACAGCGATCTCCACTTTGTGGAGGGGCTGTACCCCATGGTCACGCCGGCCATCCTGGGCCACGAGACCGCGGGCGTTGTGGAGGAGGTGGGCGACCTGGTGACCTACCTGAAGCCCGGCGACCACGTCATCTCCTGTCTCTCCGTCTTCTGTGGTACCTGTCACCAGTGCCTGTCCGGCCACCCCAGCCGCTGCTCCCAGAGGCCCCGCCGGACCGAGGACGAGCCGCCCCGTCTATCGCTTGCCGGCAGTGGCACGGCCCTCACGCAGGGGTTCAACCTGTCCAGCTACGCCGAGCGAATGCTCGTCCATGAGAACGCCTTGGTCAAGATCGACGATGACATGCCACTCGACCGAGCGGCTCTCATCGGCTGCGGCGTGATGACCGGCGTGGGCGCCGTATTCAACACCGCACGCATAGAGGCGGGGTGCAGCGTCGCCGTCTTCGGCCTGGGCGGAGTTGGAATGTCCGTTGTGCAGGGAGCGCGCATCGCCGGAGCCAGGCAGATCATCGCCGTGGACGTGGTGGAGCCAAAGCTGACGCACGCGCTGGAGCTGGGCGCGACGCACGTGGTCGACGCCTCATCGCATGACCCGGTGGAGGCTATAAGGAACCTCAGCGGCGGAGGCGTGGACTACTCCTTCGAGGCCATCGGCCTCAAGGTGGCTGCCGAACAGGCGTGGAACTGCCTGATTCCCGGAGGCACCGCAACCGTCGTGGGCATGATTCCGGTGGGGGAGATGGTGGAGATAGAGGGGCGGATGTTCCTCAGCGAGCGCAAGATTCAGGGAAGCGGCATGGGCTCCAACCGGTTCCGCACGGACATGCCCCGCCTCATCGAGCTGTACCGCCAGGGACGGCTGCTGCTGGACGAGATGATCACCCGCCGCGGCCGCCTGGAGGACGTGAACGAGGCCTTCCGCGCCATGAAGGCCGGCGAGGTGACCCGCAGCGTCCTTATGTTCGACTAGCGGTCCGGATGCATCCCGACAGCTTTCCCGCCTCCAGCGCGCGGCCCAGACTTCGCCTACGCGCTGAAGTATCGTGTCGAGCGGCACTTGCTGAGGGCGCTCACGGACTTTAGAATGTCGAATTCAAGGAATCACGTCCGAATGAGCGCAGCTGCCGACAACACATACGCAATCGCCGTGGAGGGGCTCGTCCGCACATTTGGCACGGTGAGAGCCGTCGACGGCGTGGACCTCAAAGTGCGAAAAGGCGAGATATTCGGCTTCCTCGGCCCCAACGGCGCGGGGAAGACCACGGTTATCCGGATGCTCGTCACGCTCCTGGCCCCCACCGGCGGCAGCATGACCGTAGCGGGTTACGACGCGGTCAGCCAGCCGGACGAGGTGCGACTGCGCATCGGCGTGGCCCTGCAGGACGCGGCCCTGGACGCGAAGCAGACCGGCCGCGAGCTGCTGCGACTCCAGGGACGGCTCTACGGCCTGCTCCGCAGGCAGGTCAACCAACGCATTGCAGACCTGTCGGACCTCATCGACATTGGCGACGCCATGGACAGGTTCATCGGGACCTACTCCGGGGGGATGAAGCGACGGCTGGACCTGGCCGCCGCCCTGATACACAACCCGGAGGTGCTCTTCTTGGACGAGCCGACAACGGGCCTCGATCCCGTCAGCCGCGCCCGAGTCTGGGAGGAGGTACGGGGCATCAACGAGAAGCTGGGCGTAACCATCTTCCTCACCACCCAGTATCTGGAGGAGGCCGACGCCCTGGCACACCGCGTCGGCATCATCAGCCGGGGCCGTCTGGCTGCGCAGGGCACGCCGGGGGAGCTGAAGCGGGCGAGAGGCTCCGACCTGATCATCGCAAAGGTGGACGGCGACACGGACGCGGCCGTGGATGCTCTAATGGGCACAGGCCGCGTGAGCGGCGTTGAGGTGCACGGCAACGAGCTGACGGTGAGCGTGGGCAACGGAGCGGCCGTGATTAGCGACGTGGCGCTGGCGCTGGCCCGGCAGGGTGTTGGAGTTCAGGAACTTACCCTCCGCACGCCGACACTCGACGACGTGTTCCTGCACGTAACTGGCGAGCGCCTGCAGGACGACGCCTCCGACCAGCAGTGGTCGCAGGAGGACGGCGCCGCACCGTCCTAAAGGCGGTCGAAGCCTGCGCTTCGACGCACCCGGCAATCGAGACTGAGGAGCACAGCAGTTGGCAACTCGTGTCACAACCGTGACGCCGGTTCAAGCGCGCAGAGCGGGATTCCTGCGGGATATGGCCTCCGTGGCGGAGCGGGCGATTCGTTCCGTTGCCAGGGACCCGGAGGTCACGATTCCCGCGCTGGTGGTTCCGGTATTCTTCTTCTTCCTCAACATAGGCGCGCTGGCCGACTTCGCCGAGCAGATTCCGGGGCTGGACTACAAGGCGTTCCAGCTTCCAGTGGCGATCCTGTTCGCCGTAACTGGGGTGTCACGCGCCATCACCGTTGTGACCGACATCCAGAGCGGTTACTTCGACCGGCTGGTGATCACGCCGGTCAACCGGTTGGCGCTGTTGCTTGGCCTAATGCTCGCCGACTTTGCCCTCGTGGTCCTGCTGACGGTGCCAGTCGTGATCATGGGCTTCCTGGTGGGCGTTCACTTCGAGTCGGGCTTGCTGGGCGTGCTGCTATTCATGCTCTTGGGAGGTATGTGGGGCCTGATATTCGCGGGATTCCCCTACGCCATAGCATTGAAGACGGGCAACGTAGCCGCCGTCAACCTGACGTTCCTGCTGTTCTTCCCGTTCCTGTTCATGACCACGCTGTTCCTGCCGCAAGAGGCGATGACGTCGTGGATGGCAACTGTGGCGGACTACAACCCCGTGACCTACCTGCTCGCGGCAATGCGGTCGCTGATAACGGAGGGATGGGAGCCGGTCGTGCTGCTGCAGGGTGTGGGCGCGGTGGGGCTGGTGGGTGTGGTCAGCCTGGGCCTGGCGCTGCTTGCGTTGAAGGGCCGTGCCACGCGGCACTAGAGGGGCGCTGGGGTAGATAGATTGCGGCGGGCGCAGGCCCGAGAATCAGAACAGTTGCTGGTTCATCGAAGTGGCAATCGACACTTCAATGTCGCGGATCGCCTGCGTGGTGGCCTGTCCAATGAGGTCCAGCTTGCGCACCTGCTCGATTCGCGGCGCCACGCTTTCGATCTCCCGCGAGGTGAGCAGCTCGTTGAAGATGCCGCAGGCGTCGGCCAGGCAGATTACGACGATGTCTCTCGGGTCCGGGATCTCGTCGCTGAACAGCACGCCCATGATGCGCAGCTTGACCTCCCGCTCCACCTTGCCGTCAATGGAGGGGTAGCGCCGCGCTCGGAAGACCCACAGGAAGCTCTCGTCCCGCTTCTCCAGGATGCCCAGGTCAACCAGGCGCTTGAGAGATTCATCGCGTATCTCTTCTCCGCGGCTGGCCGTGCGTCCCACCCAGTAGCGCGCGTCGCTCTCCTCACCGGCCGCGATGTCGGCGAGTGTGGGGTCGAGCAGGCCGTCTCCCACGGGCGTGGCGTCGATTAGAATCAGCTTCTCCAGGTCGGTGTCGATGCGGTTCTCGAGTGCGAGATCCATCAACACGCCGCCGGCCAGGGCATAGTTGAGCGACCAGCTTGGCAGCCGTGCAAACCGGCCATCGTCGTCCAGCAGGAGTAGTATGATTTCCTCGGCGAACCTCAGCATGATGAGTGCTCTCTCCTCTGCGTTATGAAGGTGTCCGGGACGCCCACATTATAGGCCCTCGGGTCGCTTCCAGCAACCGCCGCCAATGAAGTACGGTACACAGCGCAGCGGATACGGCGTAGTTCCGGGTAGCCTTGACACTGCCGCTGAGCAGCGCATAACATCTAGGTTACATGAGTAGAGTTTCCTACCGGGCATGTCTATACGCCCTTGCCCTGTTCCTCGTCCTAAGCGTGCTTTTGTTGGTCGCGTGCGTAAGTCCGACCGACGGAGGGCCGGTTGACTCGCCCACCGCGACGGCGCCAATGCCGACTCCGACCGCGGCGGCCACGGCTACCCCTATGCAGACGCCCACGCCAACTCCACAGCCCTCCATGGTGGAGCAGCTCAGGAGGAACGCCGAGGAGTTCGACTATACCGTCGGAAGGCAGGGAGGATCCCTGACCCTCGCCACCATTTCTGAACCGCTCACCTTCAATCTCGCGATTTCGACCGACGCTTCGTCGTCGGGTGTCCTGGGATACCTCTTCGAGGGCCTGACCGAGACCTCGTGGCTTACCGATCAGGTTGAGCCGGCCCTGGCCGAGTCGTGGGAGCGCTCCGAAGACGGTCTGACGTGGACGTTCCACCTGCGCAGGGACGTGACGTGGCACGACGGGCAGCCCTTCACTGCCCACGACGTGGAATTCACCTTCAACAGCATCATCTACAACGACGACATACCCGCCAGCAGCCGCCCGTCCTTCCACTTCCGCTACCTCGACGAGGAGAGCGGCGAATGGAAGGAGTCGCCCATGACCGTCACGGCGCCGGACGACTATACCGTCCAGTGCGTCCTCCCGGTGCCGTTCGCCACCTTCCTTCGCTCCATGGGCACGGCCATATACCCAAAGCACATCCTGGAGAAGCACGTGGATGACGACACCTTCATCTCCACGTGGGACATCGATACCGACCCTTCCGAGATCATCGGCACAGGTCCGTTCACCATCGGAAGCTACGTGCCGGGCGAGCGGGTGGTCATGCAGCGCAACCCCAACTACTGGCTCAAGGACGAGGCAGGCAACTCCCTCCCGTACCTGGACGAAGTCGTTCACGTCATCGTGCCTGACCTCGATGCCGAGCTGGCGAGCTTCATGACGGGCGAATCGGACCTTCACGGCGTGCTTGGGGAGGAACTCGCAGGACTCGAACCGCTTCAGGAAGAGGGAGACTTCACGATCTACAGGCGAGGCCCCGCGTTCGGGACGACCTTCATGGGGTTCAACATGAACCCCGGCGCGAACGCCGACACCGGCGAAGCGTACCTTGCGCCCGAGAAGCTCACGTGGTTCCGGAACGTCCAGTTCCGGCAGGCCGTCGCACACAGCATAGACAAGGACACCATCATCGACGAGGTGCAGCACGGCGAGGGGTATCCCCAGTGGTCATCCATTAGCCCGGCCGCGGGCGACTTCCACAACCCGGATGTCCAAAGGTATGAGTACGATATAGACAGGGCCAACGAGATTCTGGACGGTATCGGCTGGACGGATACCGACGGAAACGGCATTCGAGAAGACGACGACGGCAACGAGATTGCTTTTTCCCTGGTGACCAACGGTGACAACAGCGTCCGCGCAGAGGTGGGCAGATTGCTCAGCGAGAACATGAGGCAGATCGGCTTGAAGGTGGAATACAAGCTGGTCGAGTTCGGCGACCTGGTCACACAGCTGACGGCTTCCTATGACTGGGAGGCCATGCTCATTGGCTTCACCGGAGGCACGGACCCGCACAGTGGCATCACCTTCTGGCACAGCGCCGAGGGCCTGCACCTGTGGTACCCCAACCAGCCCAGCCCCGCTACTGAGTGGGAGGCCGAGATTGACGAGCTGTACGTGAAGGCGAGCCAGGAACTCGACCACGAGACTCGCCTGGGGTACTACCACCGGGCTCAGGAGCTCGCTGCCGAGAACGTGCCGGTGATCTACACCACGCTCAGCGAGCGGCTTAGCGCAGTCCGAAACGTATTCGGCAACTCGACGCCCACCCTGTACGGCCTCTGGGACATCCGCTACCTGTACCGGACGGACACCTAGACCGGAACAGGAGCCTTCGCGGGGGCTACGACTGCGGCGCGCCCACCTGCGGGAAGAATGCGCTCAGTGCCTGGGCCGCTATGCCGGCCGCATCAAGATGCAACTGCCGGCGCTGGTCGGCTGCAGTACCGTGCTCGATGAACGAATCCGGCATTCCTATGCGATGTACGGACGTGTACTCCAGCCCGGCCTCGGCTATCGCCTCCAGGACAGCGGAGCCGAACCCGCCGGCAAGGACGTTCTCCTCCACCGTAACCACACGACGAGTTCGACGCGCCTCCTGGAGGAGCAGCTCTACGTCCAGAGGCTTCACGAATATCGGATTGACCACGCCGCAGGAGATGCCGTCCCGCGCCAGCTGCTCCGCTGCCTGCAGGGCCGCGCTCACCGACTTGCCCAGGGCGAAGATGACCACGTCGCTGCCGTCCCGTACCACGCGGCCCTTGCCTATGGGCAGCTCCTCCAGCTCCTCGTCGAGCGGCGTGCCGACGGCGGCACCCCTTGCAATGCGTATGGCGAACGGCCCGGGGTGTCTGTAGGCGGTGTACACCAGGTGCTGCAGCTCATTCTCGTCCATTGGCGCCGCCAGCACAGCGTTGGGCAGGCAGCGTAGGTACGATATGTCGAAGGCGCCGTGGTGGGTCTTGCCGTCCTCGCCCACAATGCCGGCGCGGTCTGCGATGATGGTCACGGGCAGGTTCTGCAGGCAGATGTCGTGCACTATCTGGTCGAAGGCCCTCTGTAGGAACGTGGAGTAGATGGAGACGAAGGGGTGCAAGCCGTTGGAGGCCATGCCCGCAGCCATGCTCACCGCGTGCTGCTCGGCAATGCCCACGTCGTAGACCCTTTCGGGGAAGTCGCGCTGAACTTCCGCCAGACCCGTGCCCTCCAGCATGGCCGCGCTGATGCCCACCACCGTGTCGTCGTCGCGCATGAGCCTCGTCAGGGTCTGCGAGAACACCTTGGAGTACGTGGGCGCTCCCGACCCGCTGCCCAGGGGCGAGCTGGGCTGGTGGAACTTGACTGGGTCTTCCTCTGCGGGCTCGTAGCCATGCCCCTTGTGAGTCACCACGTGGACGAGAGGCACAGAGCCGGTGGGGGTTCGGGCCTGTCTCAGGATCTCTTCCATCTGCTTGATGTCGTGGCCGTCCACAGGGCCCAGGTACTGGAACCCCAGCTCGGTCCAGAACATCGTCGGTACGATGAGGCCGGCAAGTCCCGTGTTTAGACGCCTGACCAGCCGGTACAGCAACTCGCCGTTGGGCACCCGCTGCGAAAAGGCCCTTGCCCGGCCGATCATGGTCTGGACCTCGGGGTGTGTAATCAGGTTTTTTCGCCAGTTGGTGAGGAAGCCTATGTTCTCGGAGATGGACATGCCGTTGTCGTTGAGGACGACGATGAACCTCTCCGGGTTGAGGTGGACGATGTTGTTCACGGCCTCGAAGCTGGAGCCGGAGGTCATCGCGCCGTCACCGACGATGGCGATGGTCCACGAATCGAGCTCGCGCTGTGTGGCGGCCTGCGCAATCCCCAAGGCGATGGAGAGGCCTGTGCCGGCATGACCGGCGGCCAGCGTGTCGTGGGAGCTTTCCAGGGGGTCGCCGAACCCGGAGAGACCGCCCTCCAGGCGGATGTTGGGGAACTCGTCGCGCCGGCCGGTGACCAGCTTGTGGGTGTAGGTCTGGTTGGTGGTGTCCCAGACGATGCTGTCCGTGGGGCTGTTGAAGACGCGGTGGAGCGCCAGTGTGAGCTCCACCACGCCGAGGTTTGATGCGAGGTGACCTCCGCGCTCCGTGATGACGGAGATTATGGTGTCGCGTGCCTCCTGGGCTACCTGGGCCACTTCGTCGTAGGAGAGCGATTTGAGGTCGGCGGGCTCGTTGATTCTGTCCAGTATGCGGGGGTCCACTTTACGACTTCCGTGAAATAGATTCGGCGTGGGCATCATAGAGGTAGCATGGCAGACGCCCGCAATGCCTCAGCTTATGGTAGGCCATGCGTGGCTAGCTGTCAAATGTGCGTGGTTTTCGTAAGGAGTTGGAGGGCATCAACTGAACGAGACGCCCCAAACGCACCGTGATAAAATAGGCAGTAGTGTAGGGGGAGCGCCGTCAGCCCGAGAGCTGACTGGAGGACATGGGTGATCGCAGACACTTTCATAGAGAGACCGCGCTATGCGGGCGTGTATACCGTGGCCGATGCTACGGCGCTGATTCAGGCCACTCGTCCTGAGAAGCAGTCTGTCGAACTGGAGCGACACAGGAACGCGCTCGACCGCATTGGCTCCCGACATCTTTATCGGTGGGTGAGGGATGGATTGGCGGGCGATTATTTGCTTGGCCTCAGGGGCAAGGAAGTGGCACTTACGTTTCCGGACTTGGTGAGCTTGAGGCTGATATCGGTGCTTAGGGCCCACGGTATTTCTTCCGCTGAGCTCCGGCGAACACACACTAGATTGCAGGAAGCGCGGGGTTGGACTCATCCCTTTGCGATGGAGCCCATCTGGATATCGGGACTGGGAATCTACATAAGGGAACACGGGATTCCCGTAAAGCTGGACAGGAACAGCAATTGGCAGTCAGCCCTAGACTTTTTGGATCTATTTGTGGGGCCAGTGCACCGGCTTGCCTTTGATCAAGACGAGCAGGCGTCGGCTTGGGAGCCTGAGGACGGAATCGTCCTTGACCCAAGGGTTTCACTTGGCGAGCCGTGCCTGAGGGGAAGTCGTATTGCCACGCAAACCCTGTGGGCGCTTCACGCTGCCGGCGACTCTACGGAACGAATTGCTGAGGCGTACGGAGTGCCGGTGGAAAGAGTGGAGGCCGCTCTTGGTTGGGAACGAAAGCTCGGGTACAACGGGGCGAACTAGTCCTTTCTTCTGCTATGACGAAGGACTGTCACCCAAGATTGGTGAAGTTCTGGCTCACGTTGGGTTTTCGCTCGAGGTGGGATCAAAGGGACTTGCGGATGAAGCTCTCATCGAAGAAATGGGCAGGACAGGCCAAACCTGGATCACCAAGGATGACAGGGCTAGGGTTGAACATGAGGCTGCCATTCGGGATGCGGGCATTAGCATCGTCTTCTTGCGCGGTCTCTCGCACGGGAGAGAAAGGCGAGCTTCATTCAGGCGCAATGTGATCAGCCTGAAGGAAACGTTGCTTCTGCTGGTCACCAAGCTGGATGCCATTCAGGCAGAGCTTTCAGGGACAAGCAGGGCCCGGTATTTTATCCTTTATCTCAGGGGCCCCAACAGGCCGGAATACGAAAAACACTCCACCCTCAGGGAAGTGTGGCAAAGTCTGTCTCGTAGTTCATAGACACCCTTCCCCCCTCACCCCTCCGCGGTGGTAGAATAGCCCTTGGCCCGTAGGCACATTCGCAAGCAAAGGACGCCATGTCTCAGGACAGTATCGTAGTCAAGGGCGCAAGGGAGCACAACCTCAAGAACATCGACGTCTCCATTCCCAGGAACCGGCTGGTCGTCATCACCGGCGTATCCGGCTCCGGCAAGAGCTCCCTGGCATTCGACACCATTTACGCGGAGGGGCAGCGCCGCTACGTGGAGTCACTTTCCGCGTACGCGCGCCAGTTCCTCGGCCTCATGGAGAAGCCCGACGTGGAGTACATCGAGGGCCTCTCCCCCGCCATATCCATAGACCAAAAGGGCGTCTCACACAACCCTCGCTCCACGGTGGGCACCGTCACCGAGATCTACGACTACCTGCGCCTCCTCTACGCCCGCGCCGGCCGACCACACTGCCACCTGTGCGGCAGGCCGGTCGAGCGGCAGACCGTGCAGCAGATCGTGGACGCCATCATGTCCCTGCCGGGCGAGAGCCGCATCATGATCATGGCGCCGCTCGTCGTCCACCGCAAGGGAGAGCACAAGGACGTGCTGGAGGACGCCCGCTCAGCAGGCTACGTGAGGGCCCGCGTCAACGGCGAGATACGCGACCTGTCTGAGAGCATTGTCCTGGACCGGCAGAAGTGGCACACGATCGAGGTTGTAGTCGACAGGCTGGTAGTAGGCGAGGACGCCGACATCAACCGGTTCACCGACTCCGTGGAGCAGGCAATCAACCTGGGCGGCGGCGTGGTTCAGGTGTCGGTCGTAGACGGGGAAGAGCTCCTCTTCTCCGAGCGGTTCGCCTGCGTACACTGCGGCGTGAGCCTTGGTGAGATAGAGCCTCGAACGTTCTCGTTCAACAGCCCGCACGGTGCCTGCCCCACCTGCACGGGCCTGGGCTACCGGCTGGAGATAGACCCGGACCTGGTCATGCCCAACAAGGACGCGACCCTGGCAACGGGCGCGGTCGTCCCCTGGTCTCGCTCAGGCACGGCCAACCCCTGGTTTGCCAGCCTGTTGCAGTCGCTGTCGGAGGCGTACAGCTTTTCCGTCAAGGACAGGGTGCGGGACCTGAAGAAGGAGCACGTGGACCTCATCCTTTACGGCAACCGGGGTAAGGTGGTGAAGATGCGACACCGCACACACCGGGGCCGCGTGTACACGTGGGACACCCGGTTCGAGGGCGTGATCCCAAACCTGCAGCGACGCTACCGCGAGACTGCCTCCGACTACATGCGCCAAGAGATCGAGCGGTACATGGCCGCCCGCCCGTGCGCCGACTGCAGCGGAAGGCGCCTCAAGCCTCAATCGCTGGCGGTGACTATGGCGGACCGCAACATCATACAGGTGACGTCTTCTACCATCGGCCAGTCCATCGAGTGGGTTGAGTGGCTGGACCGCGAGGGCGATGATTCGCCCCTGAACCTGCGCGAGCGAACTATCGCCAGGCAGATCCTGAAGGAGATTCACGCACGCCTGCGGTTCCTCAAGGACGTGGGACTGGACTACCTGACGCTGGATCGCACTGCGTCCACGCTCAGCGGCGGGGAGGCGCAGCGCATCCGGTTGGCCACGCAGATCGGCTCAGGCCTGATGGGCGTGCTCTACGTGTGCGACGAGCCGAGCGTGGGCCTTCACCCCGTCGATGACCACCTGCTCATCGACACGCTGAAGCGCCTGCGTGACATCGGCAACACCGTCATCATCGTTGAGCACGACGAGGCCATCATGCGCTCGGCGGACCACATCATCGACCTGGGTCCGGGCGCAGGTGAGCACGGCGGCTACGTGGTTGCCACCGGCACCGTCGAAGAGGTGTCCCGGCACGAGACCTCGGTCACGGGCCGGTACCTGAGCGGCCGGCTCAAGATTCCGCTGCCGGAGTCGCGCCGCGCGGGCAACGGGGGTGAGCTGCTGGTCAAAGGCGCGCGAGAGAACAACCTCAAGAACATTGACGTGACGCTGCCCACCGGGATGCTGGTGTGCATCACCGGAGTGTCAGGCTCCGGCAAGAGCAGCCTGATCTACGAGGTGATGTACAAGCGCCTGGCCCAGATGCTCTACGGGGCCAGGGACAGGCCGGGCGAATGCGACGGGGTCTATGGCATCGAGAATATAGACAAGGTGGTGAACATAGACCAGTCGCCCATAGGCCGGACGCCGCGAAGCAATCCCGCCACCTACACTGGCACGTTCACGCCCGTACGCGAGATATTCGCCGCCGTGCCGGAGTCTCGCGTGCGCGGCTACGGACCCGGCCGTTTCTCGTTCAACGTCAAGGGCGGCCGGTGCGAGGCCTGCTCCGGCGCCGGCTACATCCAGATCGAGATGCAGTTCCTGCCCAACGTGACCATGCCGTGCGAGGTCTGCCACGGGCAGCGGTACAACCGCGAGGCTCTGGAGATTACACTCAAGGACCGCAACATCTCCGAGGTGCTGGACATGACCGTCTCGGAGGCGCTGGAGTTCTTCTGGAACTTCCCTCGCGTGCGCTCCAAGCTGGGGACGCTGAAGGACGTGGGCTTGGGGTATATCCGGCTGGGCCAGCCCGCAACCACGCTCAGCGGCGGCGAGGCGCAGCGGGTGAAGCTGGCCACGGAGCTGTCCCGCCGGGCCACGGGCAAGACGCTCTACATCCTGGATGAGCCGACCACCGGCCTCTCGTTCCAGGACTGCGCTGCCCTGCTCGGCGTGCTTCACCGGCTGGTGGACGCGGGCAACACCGTCGTCCTCATCGAGCACCACCTGGACCTGATCAAGAACGCCGACTGGGTCGTGGATCTTGGGCCGGGCGCGGGCGAGCGCGGCGGGCAGGTGATCGTCGCGGGCACGCCGGAGGAGGTCGCGGAGTGGGAGGAGTCGCACACGGGCCGCTACCTGCGGGGCGTGCTGTCGAGGGAGGGAGCGGCGCGCCCGGAAGTGGGCGTAGGCGTCTAGGCCTGTCCCAACTCCGGCACGGCTTCCGTGCGGCTAGGTAGGTCCGGGCGCTTGATGAAGAAGATCAACACCGCGCCAATCAGGTTGAGGCCGGCGATTATGCTGAAGACCATCTGGTAGCTGCCTTGCACGTCGTAGGCGTAGCCGGCGGCAATGGGGCCGAAGAACGAGCCGATGACCATGATGGGTTGCGAGAGGCCCATGATGGTGGCGAAGTTGCGGGGACCGAAGAAGTCGGCGCGGAGGGCGATGAGGAGGGGCGCCCTGGCGCCGTAGCCCAGGCCGTAGAGCACCGCGTACACCAGCGCCTGAGTCATCGTATGCGCTGTGGAGAGCACCACCACTCCCACCGACAGCAGCAGGAAGCACGCCACCAGTATCACTTTGTAGCCGATCAGGTCGCCCAGGTAGCCGCCGATCACGCGTCCCACCATTGCCACCAGCGTCATGAACGCCAGCACCGAGGCGGCCGCCTCGAACGATATTCCGTGGTCTACCAGCAGCGGCACCTGGTGAATGGACACCGTCCCCACGATGAAAAGCGAGAATCCGTGAGCCGATGCAATGATCCAGAACGCGGGGGTCTTCAGCGCCTGCTTTGGCGTGAAGTCGGCCGTTTCCTGCGCACGAGAAGACGCGCCGTCCGCGGAGTCGACGTCCTCATCCGGCTCGTCGCCGTCGGGCAGGTAGCCGTATGGCTGAGGCTTGTGTCGCATCATCGCAGTCAGGGGGAAACCCAGGAGCAGGATGATCACGCCCGTCAGCGCGGCGGTCGTGCGCCAGCCGTAGGTGGAGATTGCCAGGGCCATCAGGAAGAGCAGCACGCCGCCCATGTTGACGCCCGCAGAGCATATGCCGGTGGCAAGCCCCCTCCGGCGGGAGAACCAGTTGTTGACGGCGGTAACCACCGGCAGGAACCCGGCCAGACTCGCGCCCAGGGCCAGAATCGGGAACACCATGTAGAAGCCCAGCAGCGAGCCAACGCGGCTGAACAGGATGAAGCTCAGGCCAAGCAGGCCAAACCCCACGTACATGATGCCACGGGGGCCAAAGCGGTCGATCAGATAGCCCTCGATGGGGCCGAGAAGGCTGCTCTCCAGCCGGGTGAAGGAGAAGGCCAACGAGAGGGCGCCCCGGCTGGTGCCAAGGGTGGTAGCCAGCGGCACGAAGAAGAGGGGGAAGCCGTAGGCGTAGAGACCTCCCTGCATCACCAGCACGATGGTGCCCGCGCCGAGGAGCCACCAGCCGTAGAAGATCCCTCGCTTCTTGCTCTGCACTGTCACAGCGTGTTGATCTCGCTCCGAGCGTCGTATGGGATACCGCGTGGCAACTCGGCCCGGCGTCACCGACGGCCTGCCGCCCGTCGCATTCTACCTTGGAGCGTGCAGGTGAACAAGGGCGTGTGGGGTATAGGCTGCCAACGCAGTTTGGCCCAACAGGAAACACCGAGTGACATTGGGTGAGCAAATGAAACTCTTGGGCCTTTCAGTATCTTTTTCCCGCGAGATAGATACGGTAGTATGTGGCTTATCATGGACCGGCAGTTGGATAACGTCCGCGCGCAAACTGTGGCCCCCCGCAATTGGTAAGTCCCCAGTGGCTGTTGTATAATAACCTCACCAGTGGGATGCTTCCCGGAGAAGGAGCGGTATATGGACCAGGGAACGTGGCGTGTCAAAGCCGGACTAGCCCAGATGCTCAAGGGCGGCGTGATCATGGACGTGGTCTCCGCCGAGCAGGCCAAGATCGCTGAAGACTCGGGCGCTTGCGCTGTCATGGCTCTTGAGCGCGTGCCCGCGGACATCCGGGCTGCCGGAGGCGTTGCCCGCATGGCCGACCCGACGCGCATCACGGCAATCATGAAGGAGGTCACGATTCCCGTCATGGCCAAGTGCAGGATCGGTCACTTCGTGGAGGCGCAGGTGCTTGTGGCGCTGGGCGCCGACTACATTGACGAATCTGAGGTGCTCACGCCTGCCGACGAGAGTCACCACATCTGGAAGCACGACTTCAAGGTGCCCTTCGTATGCGGATGCCGCGACCTGGGCGAGGCGCTGAGGCGAATCGGCGAGGGCGCAGCCATGATTCGCACCAAGGGCGAGGCAGGCACCGGCAACATCGTGGAGGCAGTGCGCCACATGCGCTCCGTAATGGGCGAGATCAGGAAGATCGTCGGCATGACGCAGGACGAGCTCATGGCGGAGGCCAAGGCCCTGGGCGCTCCCTTCGAGCTCGTGCGCGAGGTCCACGACACCGCACGCCTGCCCGTCGTCAACTTCGCCGCCGGCGGCATTGCCACGCCCGCCGACGCAGCCCTGATGATGCAGCTTGGCGCCGAGGGCGTCTTTGTGGGTTCCGGGATCTACAAGTCGGACAACCCGGAGGCCCGCGCCAAGGCCATCGTCGCCGCCACCACCCACTACAACGACCCGGACGTCATCGCCAAGGCGTCCGAGAACCTGGGCGAACCCATGTCCGGCATGGACATTCGTACCATGAAGCAGGAGGAGATCCTGGCCGTAAGAGGCTGGTAGAGTGGCCAAGAAGGTGGGAGTCCTGGCCCTTCAGGGGGACTTTGCCGAGCACGTGACGGCCCTCGAGTGCGCTGGGGCTGAGCCGGCTCAGGTGCGCCTGCCCAGGGACCTCGCCGGCGTGGAGGCTCTGGTCATCCCCGGCGGAGAGAGCACCACCATCTCGCGCCTCATGGACGTCTTCGACCTTGCCGGCGAAATCGAGGCGCGCGTCCGGGACGGCATGCCCACGTGGGGCACATGCGCAGGCCTGATAGTCCTGGCAGCAAGCCTCACCGACGACCGGCCAAAACCCCTCGGTCTCATCGACGTCCGCGTGCAGCGCAACGGCTACGGCCGTCAGGTCGATAGCTTTGAGGCTGATCTCCACGTAGCTGAGCTTGGCGACGAACCCTTCCGCGCCGTGTTCATCCGCGCCCCGGTCATCGAGCAGGTGGGACCCGGAGTCAAGCAACTGGCCTGCCTGGACGACGGGAGAGTCGTGGCCGTCCGGCAGCGGAACATCCTGGCCACGTCCTTCCATCCGGAGCTCACCGGCGATTGCAGGTTTCACTCCTACTTCCTGAGCATGGCATCAGAGGTGTGAGGTGACGATCCGAAGACTGCGCACCACCGACTTGCTGTGGTACCTGATCGATGGACCGCGGCTTGGTCCAAGCCTTGCCCAAACCTGGGACCGAGTGGGCAAGGGCGCCGAGAACCCTCCAAGCACGCGCTCCGTGGCCGGGGGACTGGCTCTTCACAGGGAAAGGGAGCGTGGCAGCGTGCTGACTGAAGGTATGCACCTTCGCGCCCTTGCCTCCGTGAGGACTCGGTCCGGCCCAAAGGCTTGGGAGGTCCATCTGCTGAACCTGCCGCCGGAGGTCGAACTCGAGGGCATCGAGCTTCTGGAGAGGCTGTGCGCCCTGGCCGGTGAGCAGGGCGGCGAGCGCGTTTTTCTGCGGCTGCCGGCGCTGAACCGCGTTGTGGACCTGGCCAGGGATGCCGGCTTTGTGCGCTGCGCACAGGAGACGCTGTACAGGCGCGAGCCACTTCCATCGGCAGAGCCGCGCGATGAGAGCGCCATCCGTCGTCTGACGCCTTCAGACGCCTACCATGTATTCCTCCTGTACGATCGCTGTGTACCTTCCAGGGTGAAGTGGGAGTACGCAATGACCTTCGACGAGTGGAGTCATGCACTGGAGTCGCCCGGCAAGCGTGTGCGGCAGGGTGTGTACGATGTGCAAGGCCGCGTCCTGGGCTGGGCTCGCGTGGGCTCAGGCGGGCAGACCGTCAACAGCCTGGAGGTGATGATGCATCCCTCGGAGGACGCGGCCGCCTGGGACAACCTGGTCAGCTGGGCGCTTCAGCAGGGGCGGCCCTTGGCTCCCTTCCTGTCGCTGGTGCCCAGCCACCAGCCCGAACAGGCGCGTTCGCTGGAGCGTGCGGACTTCGTGCCCGTTCGCCAGTACCAGCTGATGGTGAAGCCTCTGGCCGTGAGGGTGAAGGACCGGGCCTTGGCGCCCGCGAGGGCGTAGACGCAATCAAGGGGTGACGCGATAGAGGAACGGATAGAGAAGTACGTATTCGACGACCTGGAAGAACTGGTTGGCGCGCTGCCTCTGAATGTACAGGCGCCGCTCAGGGAATGGGACAGCCTGGACGGGCTGCTCGAGGTGGTGCTTGATCTGGGGCGCCCGCCCGAGGCCAGGTTCCCGGAGCACGAGGTGGTGCTGTCGCCGCGGGAGGTCACGGAGGCGGACATTCAGCACGTAGTGGAGCGCATCGGCGACTTTGGCGACGACAACCGCGCCGGCATAGAGCGAACACTGCACCGTATCTCCGCGATTCGCAACCGGCGGGCCAAGATAGTCGGCCTCACGTGCCGGGTGGGTCGGGCGGTCTTCGGCACCATCCGCGTCATCGAGGACCTCGTGAGGAGCGGCAAGAGCATACTGCTCCTGGGCCGCCCGGGCATGGGCAAGACCACGATGCTCCGGGAGGTGGCGCGCGTGCTGGCCGACGACGTGCGCAAGCGCGTGATAATCGTGGACACGTCCAACGAGATCGCAGGCGACGGCGACATACCGCATCCCGCCATCGGCCGCGCCAGGCGCATGCAGGTGGTCACGCCGGCCCTGCAGCACGCCGTGATGATCGAGGCGGTGGAGAACCACATGCCGCAGGTCATCATCATCGATGAGATGGGCACGGAGCTTGAGGCGGCTGCAGCCCGCACCATCGCAGAGCGCGGCGTACAGCTCATCGCCACCGCCCACGGCAACACGCTAAGCAACCTGGTGCTCAACCCCACGCTTTCCGACCTGATAGGCGGCATCCAGACGGTCACCCTCGGAGACGAGGAGGCCCGCAGGCGTCGCACGCAGAAGAGTGTGTTGGAGCGCAAGTCTCCTCCCACGTTCGACGTTGTGATTGAAATCCAGTCATGGGACCGCGTGGCCGTTCACGATGACGTCGCGCGGGTTGTGGACGCGATGCTGCGCGGGGTGGCCGTCTCCCCGGAGACTCGCTCCTCGGACGAGCGCGGCGAGGTCAGCATTTCCAGGGAGGCGCCGGCTGCCACGCTCTTCCCGAGCGACGGCGCAGGGGAGTCGCAGGAGTTTTCGCTTGGGCTTCAGCCGGCAGGAGACCGCATCAGGGTGCTGCCGTTCGGCGTGAACAAGGGCCGGCTTGTTCACGCCGTGCAGGCGGCCAGGATGCCCATCGAGGTGGTGGACAGAATGGAGCGGGCGGAGATACTCCTCACCACCAAGCAGTTCTTCCGCAAGATGCCTCGCACTCTCAAGAACGCCGAGGAGTCGGGCAGGTCGATCTTCGTGCTCAGGAACAACACTCCACCCCAGATACGTGAGTTCCTCACGGGCCTTTCGCGGGAGAGGGGGTGGGAGGACCCCGCGGTGCTGGCGGTGCGAGAGGCGGAGGAGGCTGCGCGTCAGGTCCACAAGGGCGAGGAGACGGTGACGCTGACGCCCCAGATGGCCTACATCAGAAGGCTTCAGCACCAGATCGCCGAGGAGAGCAGCCTGGCCTCCACGAGCGTGGGCAGGGAGCCGAACCGACGCGTGACCATCTCCCGGCGGTAGGTGCGAATCCATGCCGGGAGGTATCTTCATCACGCTTGAGGGCGGGGACGGCAGCGGCAAGTCCACGCAGGTGGCGGCGCTTGTAGACCGCCTACGTCAGCGGAAGATTCCGGTGACTGCTGTGCGTGAGCCCGGCGATACCCGGCTGGGCGATCTCCTCAGGAGCGTGCTCAAGTTCGGCAACGCGCCCCGGACGCCGGACGCGGAGCTCCTGCTCTTCAATGCCTCGCGATCGCAGCTTGTTTCTGAGGTCATACGCCCCGCGCTGGACCGCGGCGAAGTTGTGATCTCGGACCGCTTCGCGGACTCCACCGTGGCGTACCAGGGTTACGGGCGCGGCATACCGCCGGAGAAGGTGGAGGCCGTGAACTCGGTGGGTACCGGCGGCCTAAAGCCGGACCTGACCGTCCTGCTTGACCTGCCGCCTGAGGAGAGGTTGAAGAGGGACACCTGGTCCGGTGACCGGATGGAGCAGAAGGCCATCGGGAGCTTTCGGGATGCCGCCAGCCAGGGCTACCTGTTCGCCGACGCGCTCGAGGAGAAGGACACTCCCGGCCGGGCCCGGGAATCGAGCCAGGGCGCTTTGTTCGAGGGAGGCTACGAGGACAGAGAAACGATGGACTACCACCGCCGCATTCGTCAGGGCTATCTGGAGATGGCCCGCAGAGAGTCGGAGAGGTGGACCGTGATAGACGCGCGGCTTCCCCAGCAGGAGGTATCGGACCTAATCTGGCAGCGCGTGGAGCCGTTGCTGACCGCAGTGCGCGGTGAGGCGGGCCGCTCGTGACCGCCGAGCGTAGAGTGCGTCTGGTGCACTGGAAGGCCGCGGAGGCCCCGGAGCGCATCGAGCGGCTGCGCAGCGCCGGCTTTGAAGCGACGTACCGACCCCTGGACACGCTCGACGACATGAAGGCGCTGGCCGCGGACCCGGGCGATGCCATCGTCATCGACCTTGGCAGGCTGCCGTCGCACGGACGGGAGATGGGCGTCTACCTGCGGGGCCGGAAGTCGTCCCGCGGCACGCCGCTGCTGTTCGTCGGCGGACAGCCGGACAAGGTGCAGCGTACCAGGGATGTCCTGCCGGACGCCGCGTTTACGAGTTGTAGCGACGTTGGTGAGGCACTGCGGAAAGCAATTGCGGACGCGCCCTCGACGCCACACATGCCGAGCTCCGGCTTCGAGGCGTACTCGTCGATGCCGCTCGTCAGCAAGCTGGGCATTCGTGCCGGCTACGCCGTGCTTTTGGTCGACGCGCCGGACGGGTTCGAGGAGACCCTCGGTGCGTTGCCTGATGGAGTCACGCTCCACGAGCGGCCGGAAGACCCCTGCCGGCTGGCCATCTGGTTCGTCCGGTCCAGGGGCAACATCGTGGAACGGCTGGACGAAGTGCTGCGCGGCGTAGCTGAGAATGGGAATCTCTGGATGGCCTGGCCCAAGAAGGCCTCCGGCGTCCCCTCCGATCTCACGCAGGTGGTCGTGCGGGACACGGGCCTGGAGATGGGCTTGGTCGACTACAAGATCTGCTCGATAGACGGGACGTGGTCCGGCCTGCTGTTCACCAGGAAAGTCCGGGGCCGGGCGGTCAGTGTAGCATAGCCATGATCATCGATTCGCATACGCACGTCTTCCCGCCGGAGCTGATCAGGCGCCGCGAGGCGCTTCTGGACCGCGACGTCACGCTGTCCACGATGTTCTCAGACCCCCGCTCGCGTATGGCGGACGCCGAGGAGCTTGTGGCCACCATGGACGGCGCGGCCGTGGACCTGTCCGTCATGGTGGGCATTGGCTGGAACGACCCCGGCCTGGCGCGTGAGGCGAACGACTACCTTATCGATGCGGTTCGCCGCTTTCCGCTAAGGCTCAGGGGCTTCTGCGCCGTCAACCCGCGGTGGGGCGCCGAAGCCGTCGCCGAGGTGGAGCGATGCGCCGCCGCCGGGCTTTCGGGCGTCGGCGAGTTGCACCCGGACACGCAGGGCTTCGACCTGGGCGACAGGTCGGTTATGGCGCCCGTGGTGGAGGCTGCCTCGGCGGCGGGCATGCCCATCCTGACGCACACGTCCGAGCCGGTTGGGCATACCTACGCTGGCAAGGGGAGCACCACGCCGATGGTCCTCTGCCGCTTCATCGAGGCCTTCCCGGAGGCGACGATCGTCTGCGCCCACTGGGGAGGCGGCCTGCCCTTTTACGCCCTCATGCCTGAGGTGAGGGAGTCCCTGAAGCGCGTGTACTTCGACTCCGCCGCATCGCCGTTCCTCTACCGTGAGGAGGTGTTCGCCGCAGTCGTGGGGCTGGTCGGCGAGGACAGGGTCATGTTCGGGACGGACTACCCGCTCGTCAGCCAGAAGCGCCTCCTCCGGCAGGTCGTGGACGCGCCCATTTCGGACGACGCCAAGGAGGGCATCCTGTACCGCAACGCAGCCGGGTTGCTCGGCCTGCCGCAGGCGGAACAGCCCTAGCATTTATCCGCACACACATGGACGTTTGAAACGTCCGCCGTGTCATCATGGACGCCAGAGCCTGACGATGCAGCAGATCAGAGCCTTCATCGCCGTGGACCTGCCCCTACCGACGCGCGAAGTGATCGTCGGTGTGGTGCAGCATCTCGTCTCCCGCGTGGACGGCGGCGTGCGGTGGACGAGGCCGGAGAGCCTGCACCTCACGCTGAGGTTCCTGGGTAGCATCGACGTCGAGTCAGTGGCGGCCGTGTCGGATGTGGTGTCGCGCTGCGGGGCGGCCGCGCGCCCGTTCGAGGTCGCGCTTGGCGGCATAGGAGGCTTCGAGCGCCTGCGGGCGATGCGCGTGATCTGGATGTCGGTCGCCGGCGACCTCGAGCCGCTCAGGGAGCTGAATGGCTCGGTGGAAGACGAACTGGAGACGCTGGGGTTTTCGAGGGAGAGGCGTGCGTTCCGGCCTCACATCACGCTGGGCCGCGTTAGGGATGGCGCTCCGGTCCCGCAGAGGCGCGCCGTGGCGGATGCGCTCGCCGCCGTTGAGTTTGACGCAGGTCCGATGCTGCCCGTCGAGAGCATCTCACTCATACGCAGCGTATTGACGCCCGCCGGTTCTGAGTACACGCGGCTGCACACCGCGCGGCTGGGGGGCTGAGGGGAAAGGTGCCGCAGGGGGTGGAAGGGTTAGTGCGGACTCAACGGCCGTTGAGAACAGCCTCCGTATCGGACACGAACTGCTCAACTCGGCTCAAGTATGCTTCCACCGAGGTCCTGTCGAGCCAACCCTCGTAGAAGTTCATGTGTAGCAGATGGGCCGCGCTGAACCCGTCCCGCAACTCCTCGCTCTGCGTTTCGCTTGCCAAGCGGCCCGCTACGTCAAAGAGCAGCCTGTGGCTGCCGTGCTCCCAACCGCGCTCCTCGGCGACCGCCTTGAGAATCTGCGCGGCCGCGCCCCATCCCTTCTCGGAAGCCTGACGCAGGTCTCCTGCCTCCAGCTCGGCGCGGGCCCTTTCCAGGAACACCTTGCTCTGTTCCTGATACGTCGCGTTCTGACGCACGTCGCATACTCCCGCGTATCGTTGTCGCTTTCATATTCATGTTAGCACAGCAAGTGCCTGCATTCCACCTGACGCGCATGAAGGCTGCCCCAGGCTGCGGGCGTCCGTGGTGAGCACCACCCGCAGGCGTGACCATCGAGCGGCTGCCGTGCTATCATTCGCGTCGGACCAGGACTCGATACGCGCGGGAGGTGGCCGATGAGTACGATACTGAGCCGCAGGCGGTCGGTGGTGATGATGGGGGGGATCGCTGTGCTTGGCATGGGCTACTTCCTGGCGAGGCCTTCCATCGCCCACGCCCAGGGCATCGACCAGGAGACGCAGTTCGTCCTCAACACCTTCGCCTTCCTGGTGTGGGGTGCGCTCGTGATGTGGATGTGCGCCGGCTTCACCATGCTGGAGTCGGGCGCAGTTCGCACCAAGAACGCCTCCATGATCTGCATGAAGAACATCGGCATCTACTCCATCGCAGGGCTGGCCTACTTCTTCATCGGCTACAACCTGATGTACGTGGACGTCGGCGAGGTGATCGGCTCCTTCAAATTCCTCTACGGCCCGACCGCGGACGAGGTGGCCCTGGTTGGCGGGCAGAGCGAGGCGGCCGCGAGGGTGATCGAGGGCGGCCACTCCACAATGTCCGACTGGTTCTTCCAGATGGTGTTCGTGGCGACTGCCGCCTCCATCGTTTCCGGCGCCATCGCCGAGCGCGTGAAGCTCTGGTCCTTCTTCCTCGTCACGCTCATCCTGACCGGCCTCATCTACCCCATAGTGGGCGCGTGGACGTGGGGAGGCGGCTGGCTCAATAGTCTGGGGTTCCAGGACTTCGCTGGCTCCACGATCGTCCATAGCACGGGCGGCTGGGCCGCACTGGCCGGCGTGATTATGGTCGGCCCGCGGCTTGGCAAGTTCCGGCGCGACGGCAGCGTCAGCGCAACGCCTCCCTCCAACGTGCTGATTGTGACCCTGGGCGTCTTCATCCTGTGGCTTGGGTGGTTCGGCTTCAACGGCGGGTCCCAGCTCGCGTTGGGCAGCGCCCTGGACGCCGTGGCCATAAGCCACGTGCTGGTCAACACCAACCTCGCAGCCGCCGCGGGCGTCATGGCGGCCCTAGCTGTCCCCGACCCATCCTCGGCCGCATGGCGCTGTTTGCCGGCCTGAACGGGGCCATCGCCGGACTGGTGTCCATAACCGCGGGCCCCGATATCGTCGACCACTACTGGGCCATCATCATCGGCGCGGTCGGCGGTATCCTGTGCACGGCGGCTCTCAAGCTGATGGAGATGGTCAAGATGGACGACGTGGTCGGGGCGATCCCTGCCCACCTGGTCTCCGGTATCTGGGGCACGCTGGCGGCGAGCATCGCTGCGGGCGCTCAGCTCCACGTGCAGCTGCTGGGCGTGGTGGCGATTGGCGCCTTCGTCTTTACGACGTCGTCAGTGGTCTGGAAGGTGCTGGACAAGACTCTGGGCCTGCGGGTCTCGCCCCAAGTGGAACGGCTGGGCCAGGACGCCGGGGAGCTGGGCATCGAGGCTTACCCAGAGTTCGTGCTGATGCCCGAAGATTACGAGGAGTAAGAGTAGGGGGAGGTCGGCGCCGCTAGCCAGCTACCGGAAGTAGGCTGCGGTTACCAGCTCGTGGAGGCGGCGACAGTCGCGACCAGTTTGTGCCAGCAGCGCCGAGGGGTCTTCGCTGTCCGGCCAGTGGTGGTGGACCAGCCCTCTCAGGCGTCGGGCCTGACGCCGCGCAGCTGCCACAGCCTCGTCGTCGATGCCCGGCCCGATGGCCTCCAGCTCGTCCAACACCATGTCCACCGAGTGGCCAATGGAATCGGGCAGCAGTGGGTCGGTGGCCAAGAGGTCCAGGGCCTTATCAGGCAGCACCTCCACGCTGTATATACGATTGTAGGACTCCAGAGCGTGGTGCAGCCGCAGCAGCCACGTCCAGTCTGTCTCGGAAGGCTCGTCCACTTCCTCATCCAGGGTGAGCTGAGTTAGCAGCAGCGACGCAAGCGCCTGCGCTCGCTCGATGAAGCGCCCCAGCTGCACGAAGCGCCAGGCCAGGTGGCGGTACATGGTCGCGGCCGCCGTGCCCATGAACGTGTCTATGTCCGCCTCCGTCTCGGCGTAGAACCCCTCCGGCGACGTCCGCCAGATCTCGCTGATGCCCCGTCCCTGCATGCGCAGGTAGGCCAGGTTGAGCCGGAGCCACATCTCGCCCGAGATGTAGTGGCGCATCTGACGGGCGTTCTCGCGGCCCATGACGAAGCAGCTGCGTATGGAGTCCGGGTTGGATGGCTCGAACGTGAGATCATCGGCCAGCGTGAACGAGTCGGCCAGGGTGAAGTCGTCGCTGCCGACAACCTCCAGCCCACCTCCGGGAGGCTCGCGGTCCAGGCTGCGGTAGATGCGGCTCCAGCCGGCGTAAATCTCGGCGATTGGCCGGTCCACCAGCGCCTCCGTCTGCAGCCGAAGCAAGCGGCACAGGTGGCCCGCCCGCTCCAGGTATCGCCCCATCCAGTAGAGGCCTTCCGCGCTTCTGGCCAGCATCTCTGTCAGCCCTCCAGCACCCAGACGTCCTTGCCGCCGCCGCCCTGGCTCGAGTTCACCACGAGGCTGCCCCGCCGCAGGGCGACGCGGCAGAATGCGCCCGTCACAACCCGGTTCTCGCTGCCCTGAAGCACGAATGGCCGCAGGTCCACGTGCCGGGGCTCGAAGCGCCCGTCGACAAGGCACGGCGAGCGCGATAGCGAGAGAACGGGCTGCGATATGAAGTCGGCGGGGTTGGCGCGTAGTTGCACGGCGTAGTCGGCGCGCTCCTGCGCCGTCGCGTGAGGCCCAACGATCATTCCGTAGCCGCCGGACTCGCCCACCCGCTTCACCACCAGGTCCTGCATGTTGTCCAGCGTGTACTCCATGTCGCGGGGACGCCGGCAGAGGTAGGTCTCCACGTTGGCGATCAGAGGCTCCTCGCCCAGGTAGTAGCGAATCATGTCCGGGACGTAGGCGTAGACGCTCTTGTCGTCGGCGACGCCCGTGCCGGGGGCGTTGGCCAACGTGACGTTGCCGCGCTTGTAGGCGTCGAGAAGGCCGGGAACGCCCAGGAGCGAGTCTGGGCGAAAGACCAGCGGGTCCAGGAAGTCGTCGTCCACGCGCCGGTAAATGATGTCCACGCGCCGGAGCCCCTGAGAGGTGCGCATGTACACGTAGCCGCCCTCCACCAGCAGATCGCGTCCCTCCACCAGCTCCGCGCCCAGCTCGTGGGCCAGGAACATGTGCTCGTAGAAGGCGGAGTTGTAGACCCCTGGTGTGAGCAGAGCGATAACGGGGTCCGTGACGCCATGCGGCGCCAGCTCTCGCAGCGTCGTCAGCAGGGTCTCGCCGTAATTCTCAACCCCGTGGACGCGCGAGCTCCGGAACAGCCGCCTCATTGTGGCCTTGATCGCCTTGCGGTTGGCTATCATGTAGGACGTGCCAGAGGGCACGCGAAGGTTGTCCTCCAGGATGTGAAAGCCATCGTTGGTGCGGACCACGTCCGTTCCACACATGACGGCCCACGCGCCCTGCGGCGGCGAGAAGTTCCTCATCTCGCGCCGGTAGTGGGGGCACTCGGTGACGACGTCCTCCGGGATGACGCCGTCGCGAATGATGCGGCCCACGTTGTAGACGTCGTCCAGGAACAGGTTGAGGGTCTTGAGGCGCTGGGCCAAGCCCTGCTCCAACAGCCTCCAGTCCTCGGCGGACACCACGCGGGGCAGGCAGTCGACCGGGATGATGCGTTCCTCCTCCTGGTCGTCACCGTAGACCTTGAAGGAGATACCCTCCTGGGAGAACGAGCGCGTCACGCGCTCCTGCATGATGGTCATCTCCTCGACGGTTAGGCCGAGGAGCGTGTTGTAGAGCTCACGGCAGTGTTCCCGGGGCGTCCCGTCCGGCAGGAACATCTCGTCGTAAATGGCGGGGTCGAGGTTGTAGCTGTCGAAGTCCACGGAGGCCCATCCCTCCCTGCCGATATTTTGTATCAGCCGCCGGCAATCCAACCGAGCCGGAGCTCAACACTGACGCTACCCGCGGTGAGCGCCTGCGAGCGGCCCTGTCATGATGATAGGGAGTCCGCGATTGGTTGTCCAGTCTTGCGCAGTTACGAGGAATAAACGCCACTTGATGCAAAAGTCCGCCGGAGTATCAGGGATCCCCTATCTGCTTCTTACGGCTGGACCTGCTCCATTACAGGCTGCCATACGGTCGGTGATTCTCGACACAGTTCCCGACAGGCTCCTGATAGATACCTCCTCTTCATCCGCATACCGCACACGCACATCGCCGTCCACGATTAGGAATTTGCCGCCCAGTGGGTCGGGCATAACATACTCATGGCTTGCCAGGGGCGGGTTGTCCCAGTTCTTGTTGAGGAACAGCAAGACCCGCTCTCCATGTGCCAGGTCGGGCATCTTGACCGGCATGCGGTCGCCTGCGGCATCTGTAGCGCCCGTGAACGTACGCACCACAATGGTCTCGTAGGGCAGTGCGTCCGTCAGATACAACTCTACATCCAGTTCCCAGTCTCGATAGAAACTGCGGCCTGTCAGCATCTCAGGCTCACCCTGCCCGACTGTCCCAACGACGATCAACTCTGCTTGACTCATATACGTCTCAATGGGCATTTGTCCTGCATCCAATGGAGGCGCAGTCGGGCATGGCTCTGCGGTTCCAGTGAGCGAAGGCCCCGGCAGTAGGGGGGCAATCAGCACGCTTATGATGACGAACGCTCCACAGGCAGAAACAACGCCTATCGCTACCCGGGTTCCATTGGGTATTTGCATCGTTCCCCATCAAGTACTTTGGCGTTGATAAGTGCCACCTGGGCGCTCGATATATATCAGCGTTCCCCATGACCATTGCATCAGAACAGCCCGCTGATGCAGAAGTCCTCGCGGCATAGCCTCTTTCAGCATAGCCAGTCTTGCGCTTGATGCCCCTTCTGCTACACCTCGATAGCGTCCACTATGCGCTGGCCCATCTCGCTGGTGCTGAGCACGCTGCCCGCGCCCTCCTCCGCGATGTCCTGCGTGCGGTAGCCCTGCTCCAGCACGCGCTGCACGGCCTGCTCAACCGCTGCGCCCGCGTTGGACAGCGCCAGCGAGTAGCGGAGCATGAACGCCACGCTCAGGATGGTGGCGATTGGGTTGGCCTTGCCCTGCCCTGCGATGTCCGGCGCGCTTCCGTGTATGGGCTCGTAGAGGCCCAACGCCGGGCGGCCGCGGCTGCCATCCTCGCGTGGAATGCCCGCCAGGCTGGCCGACGGCAGCATACCCAGCGATCCGGCCAGAATAGCCGCCTCGTCCGTAAGGATGTCGCCGAACATGTTCTCCGCCACCAGCACGTCGAACCGCGATGGCGTTCTCACCAGGGCCATCGCGCACGAGTCCACCAGCATGTGCTCGAGCTGCACGTCCGGGTACTCGCTTCCAAGCTCGATGGCGATCTCGCGCCACAGGCGAGAGCTCTCCAGCACGTTCGCCTTGTCCACGGAGGTCAGCTTGCCGCGACGGCGGCGGGCCAGCTCGAACCCCACGCGCAGGGCGCGCTCGATTTCGCTTTCCGTGTAGCGCAGCGTGTCCACGCCACGCCGGCCGCGGGATGTCTTCCACCGCTTCTTCGGCTTCGCGAAGTAGAGTCCGCCGGTCAGCTCCCGAATAACCAGAATGTCCACGCCCTCCAGGACGGACGGCTTGATGGAGCTCGAGTTGATGAGGGATGGGAAGACTTTGACGGGCCGGAGATTGGCGAACAGCCCCAGGGCCTTTCGGAGGCCAAGGATGGCGTCCTCCGGCCGGTGCGGCGCCAGCGGGTTGTCCCACTTGGGGCCTCCGACCGCTCCAAAGAGCACCGCGTGGCTCCTGCGCGCAAGATCCAGCGCCGCCGCGGGCAGGGGGTTACCCACCTCGTCCATGGCGATGCCCCCGACGAGCTCGGTCTCCAGGTTGAACGACGCGTCCGTGATCTGCTCCACGCGCCGGAGGACCTTCACGCCCTCTGCGATGACCTCCGGTCCGACACCGTCCCCAGGTAGGAGAGCTATGTTGTACTGCATGGCAATTTCCAGCCTTTCTTCGAGTGATTAGGCAGGGGCTAGCCCACGCTCCTCTTGGCCTCCTGCCACAGAGCTTCCTTTTCCTCCATGGTCAGGCCGGCGAAGTCCACGCCGCGCTCCGTGCAGAGGCGCTCCATGTGCACAAACCGCCGCGTGAACCGGCGGTTGGCGCCCCTCAGGGAGTCCTCCATCCGTATTCCAAGCCACCGCCCCGAGTTCACCAGCGAAAAGAGCACGTCGCCCATCTCGGCTTCACGCTCGTCATCGCTTGAGGCTTCGCCCAGTTCGCGCACCTCCTCCTCGACCTTCTCGAGCACTTCGTCCGCGCGGTCCCAATCGAATGCTGCAATCGCGGCCCGATCCTGGATCAGCTGCGCCTGGGCCAGCGCCGGCAGGTAGTCCGGCACCTGCCCAAGCCGCGATGCGGACTCGCCGCGCTCCTGCCGCTTGATCTCCTCCCACTTGGCCTTCACCTGCTCCGGCGTGTCTGCCTCGCCGTCGCTGAAGACGTGGGGGTGCCTGCGCTCCAGCTTGTCTCCAATGGCGCCGAACACGTCCTCGGCAGTGAACGTCCCGGCCTCCTCAGCGAGCCGGATGTGGAAGGCCACCTGCGCCAGTATGTCGCCCAGTTCTTCCATCATGCCCTTGGGGTCGGCGTCGTCGATGGCCTCCATCAGCTCGTAGCACTCTTCCAGGAGGTAGCGCTTGAGCGACTGGTGGGTCTGCTGCCGGTCCCAGGGGCAGCCGCCGGGGGCCAGGAGCCGCTCAACGACGCTGTCCAGGGCCTGGTAGGTCCCCCTGGGCTGGGCGTCTGTCTCGTTCATCTGTGCCTGCCTTTCCACCGGTCTGCGATGGCCGCCGTGGGCCGTCCAGCCGCAGACGATGCCCCAATCCTCCCCCGCCTCGGCTGATTATAGGCAAGCCGCCCACCAGGGGCAAGGGAAGCCCACAGGACACGTGCACATTGACAGGTTGAATCACATGTGCTATCTTCCCAGAGAACATGCGTTCATTGAGGAGTGGTTCATTGGCTAAGAAAGGTCTCAGTTCAAGGCAGCAGCGTATCTTGGAGTTCATCCAGTCCTTCTACGAGGAGCACAGCTATCCCCCCACGATCCGCGACATTCAGCAGGCATGCAGCATAAGCTCCACCTCCGTGGTCGACTACAACCTGCGGATCCTGGAGCGGGAGGGGCACATCCGCCGCGACCGCGAGGTGTCCCGGGGCATCGAGGTGCTGGTGGGCGGCCGGCGGCGCGGGCGTGTGCCCGTGCTCGGCTACATCGCCGCAGGTGAGCCGACTCCCGTGCCCACGCAGGAGTCGTGGAGCGACTACGAGGCAATCGACGAGCTGGACGTGCCGCAGGGTCTCCTGGGCGAGGTCCCGGCCGACGCGTACGCCCTGCGCGTGAAGGGCACCTCCATGATTGACGCCCTGGTGGACGACGGCGACGTTGTCATCGTGCGGCCCGTGGACTCCGTGAAGAACGGCGACATGGTGGTGGCGTGGCTCCGGGCGGAGAAGGAGGTCACGCTCAAGCGCCTCTACCACGAGGGCGAGCGCGTCAGGCTCCAGCCCGCCAACTCTACTATGAGCCCCATCTACGTGGACCCGGAGAACCTGGAGATCCAGGGCAAGGTTGTGGCCGTCCTCCGCAGCAACCCGTAGCTGCGGGAAGCAGCAGAGAGACACGCCACGTGACTGACTACCTCGCCCTGAACGCTAGGTGTTGGCGTTAAGTACTGCCAGAGCCCTGACCAGCTCCTTGGCGTCTTCTACGCCTTCTCCCACTGACTCCTCGTCCAGCACTGCCTGATAGAAGTTGGCGTGAAGGGCCTCAACCGACCTTAGAAGCCTCCGGTAGTGGGCCGCGTTCGTCGGATCCCAACTGAAGACTTCTCGGGCATTCTCAATCAGGTGGTTGTGCGAGCCCAGAGGCCAGCCTCGCTGACGGGCTATGGCATTCACATAGTGAGAAACGGCGCCCCACGCCTTCTCAGAAGCCTGGAGTAGTTCTCCCCTGCGAAATTCGTCGTCAGCATGCTCCAGGAACTGACTGCTGATAGACAGGTGTTGTTCAGCCGTGGCCACGGTCATTCCCCTGCGTACGCCTTGGGCTCCGTGTATTCCATGAGCGAGAATTGCCCCTCAACGTCCACAAACCGTATCGTTGTCTCCACACCGAACACGTCGATGAGGTGGAGTGGCTTCCCTAATTCAAATCGGACAGCAGGTGTTGCGAGCTGTCCGTTGATGGCGATGTTGTTGGCGTAAACATACCCATCCTTATGTGGATTCAGGCGTCCCTCTACCCCCGGAATGTATCCGGTACTCCTGGTGAAGAGCAGGGCCCTTCTCTCGTCTTTCGACGGCTCCAACCTGAGTGGGACGAGCTCTTCCAACGTAGGCTCGATGGTGGTCTTGAATGGCAGATAACCCGCCGCAGCTGCAAGGACCTTGATGCGCTGGTCTATTCGGTAGAGGCTGAACTGGCAGTTCCCGTCGTGGCTGCTGATGCCAGTGAGATATGTGCCATTGGGGTAGGCTACCAGGACAACCGCCCCTTCTACGGGTGCTCCTTCGCCAGACGTTACCAGGAAAGCCAGATTCTCCATGCCCCCTCCCGCACTTAGGTTCGGTCTGTACCACTCCTGTACTCCATTATACAATATAACACTCCCCGCCCCCGCGTTTGCCGAGCCGCCCGCTGCGTGGTACTATGGCGGCACGGCATGCAACCCGTAATCGATTCAACTGGAGAGAGCATTGGCTAGAGGCAAGACCTACTGGATGGTCGCCAGCTCCCTCGAAAACTTCCACAAGACGCGCGAAATGGACTTCACGCTGCAGGGCATGATGTCCCGCCAGCGCCGCAAGGCCCAGCGCATGGAGCCGGGCGACAGGCTGGTCTTCTACATCACCGGCGCGCAGGTTTTCGGGGCTACGGCCACCGTCATCTCAAAGTGCTCAGAGGACCACGAGGTCATCTGGAAGAGCGACGGCAAAGCGGACGACTTCCCGTGGCGCGTGAACATACGGGCGGAAGTGGCCTTGGAAGACGAGCAGTTTCTGGATGCACGGGAGATCGGCCCGCGCATGGAGTACGTACGCAGGTGGCCACCGGAGATGTGGCCCCTGGCGTTCCAGGGCAACCTCCACATCCTGCCCAAGGCAGACTTCGAGCTGCTGGAGCAGGAGATGCGGAAGTTGACCTCGCGCTACGGGCAGCGGCGCCGGCTGCAGAACGGCGCCTAGCCGCCCCGCTCGGCCTCTCCTGACTCCGGATCGAACCCCGTTTCGTACAGTTCGTTGATGCGCGATAGCGTGGCGGCGTCAAGCTCCGGCATTTCGGCCGCCGCGGCGAACTCCTGCAGCCTGCCCGTGCTGCTGACAATGGGCAGTGCTGAAGCGACTCGCTCGTTGGCCAGCACGAACTGCAGCGCAACCTGGCCCAGCGTGGCCTCACTCTCGTACGTCAGGAAGTCCAGCATCCGAAGCTTCCTCAGGCCATCCTGCAGACGCTCATCGGCGGCGGGCTGAGCGGCTTGGGCGTCGAAGGTGCCGTCCAGCAGGCCGGCGGCGTGAGGTGCGCGGCACAGTAGCGCCGGCCCATCCGATTGGCCGGCGGGCGCCAGTTCCCGTGCGTGTTCCTGCCACAGGATGTTGTGGGCGATCTGCAGGGCGGCTACGCGCCGCTCCCGCACCGCCTGCGCCCCTTCGTCGAGGCGCTCCGCGTCCGACGCAACCGCCACGCCGTAGCAGCGGATCTTGCCTTCGTTGAACAGCGCCTCCAGTGTCTCGAAAAGGTCGTCCGACTCCAGCGCCTCCCATGGCGGGAAGTGGAGGTAGAAGAGGTCGATGTAGTCGCTCTTCAGGCGTCGCAGGCTTTGCTCGCAGGCGCGGCGGACGTACGAAGGGGAGAATTCCTGGGCGGGCGCAGCGTCCGGCTCCAGGAGCGGGACGGAGTAGAAGTCGTAGCCGACCTTGGTGGCGATGACGAGGCGGCTTCGGCTCCTGCCCAGCGCCCGCGCGAGCAGCTCCTCGCCGTAGCCGCGGCCGTGGATGTCCGCCGTGTCAAACAGGGTGACGCCCAGGTCGATAGCCTCGCTGAGCAGCGCGAGGCTATCGCGTTCGTCTCGCCCGTCCGCCTCCGCGCCGACTAGTGACCACACGTCGAGGCCCATCGCGGAGACCTGAATTCCGGTGTCTGCTACGCTGCGGTACTTCATGGTGCCTTCCTGCGGGCTATACGCCGCCAAGGTTTTCCTCGGCCTGCGCCGCACATTATAATACAGAGCCGTCGGAGCCAGTCCATCCCGCGCGCGACCACTCCCGCACTTTCATTGACAACCGCGCCCGCGGGCGATAATCTGCCGAGTATCGGATACGGAGCAGCGCTCCGCACACGGGAGGTCTGATTGTGAGAAACAGTATGGTCTGTCCAAGGTGCCGGTCCGCACTGTCCGTCGAGAAATTCAAGGACATCGAGGTGGACCGTTGCTCCGGCTGCAACGGCATGTGGCTGGAGTACGACGAGCTCGACCGGCTCGAAGACCGGGCGATGGACGACGATGATATGAAGGGTTCGATGATGTTCCGCTCCTACGTGGGAGAGCTTCACTGCCCCACGTGCGAAGGCGGAATGCAGATGTTCCACTACCGCGCCTTCGACCTGGAGCTGGACTTCTGCCCCAATGAGCACGGCTTCTGGCTGGACGCAGGCGAGGAGAAGCGCGTGCTGGATATCATGAAGCAGCGCGTGAAGGACCTGAAGCGTTCCGAGGATGCCGAGGCGGAGTGGGCCGGGATGCTGAAGCGTTTCAAGTCGAAGTCGTTTGGCGACCGCATGAAGGGCCTGTTCCGATAGCGGCAAGCCAATGCGAATGACCGCCTTCTTCGGCAAGACCCTGCGGGAGGAGCCCGCGGAGGCCGAGACCTCCAGCCATCGCCTTCTCCTGAAGTCGGGCATGATCCGGCAGGTGGCCTCCGGCGTGTACACCTACATGCCGCTCGCCTGGCGCTCCCTACGCAAGATCGAGAACATCATCCGGCAGGAGATGGACGCCGCGGGCAGCCACGAGCTGCGAATGCCCGCGCTCCATCCGCTGGAGCTTTGGGAGTCCACCGGCCGCGCGGAGGCCATGGGCCAGACGCTCTTCGGGCTGAAGGACCGCCGGGAGCGCTCGCTGGTGATGGCCCCCACGCACGAAGAGGTGGTCACCCTCACGGTGAAGGCCAACGTTCACAGCTATCGCGACCTGCCGCAGATCCTCTACCAGATCCAGACGAAGTTCCGCGACGAGCCCCGGCCCCGCGCCGGCCTCATCCGCGTGCGTGAATTCGACATGAAAGACGCCTACAGCTTCGATGCCGACGAGGAAGGGCTCGACCGCAGCTACGACGCCATGGTGCAGGCTTATCGCAACATCTATCGCCGGTGCGGCCTGAACGCCGTTATGGCGGAGGCGGACAGCGGAGCCATTGGGGGCAAGGAGTCCCACGAGTTCCTGCTGCCAGCCGAAAGCGGAGAGGACCTGCTCATCCACTGCTCCGCCTGCGACTACGCGGCCAACGCGGAACGCGCGGAAAGCGTGAAGCCGCCGCTGGAGCACGAGGAGCCGCTGCCCCTGGAAGAGATACACACTCCCGGCATGAAGACCATCGAGGACTTGGGCGTGCACCTGGGCATCCCTGCTCCCAAGACGCTCAAGGCCGTCTTCTACGCCTGCGACGGCGAGGTGGTGTTCGTCACCATACGGGGCGACCTGGAGGTGAACGAGATCAAGCTGACTCGCCTCCTGGGCTGCCGCGAGCTTCGCCTGGCCTCGCCGGAGGAGGTGGAGGCGGCCGGCCTGGTGGCCGGCTCGGCATCGTCCATTGGGTTGGAGGGCATGCGCTCCGTCGCCGACGACTCCATACGGACCGGCGCCAACTTCGTCGTGGGCGCCAACCGTCCCGACTACCACGTTCGCAACGCCTGCTACCCACGCGACATACAGCCGGACGTGGTCGCGGACATCGCCATGGCGCAGGCAGGCCACGCCTGCCCCCGGTGCGGCTCGCCGCTGCAGGCCGGCAGGGCGATCGAGGTGGGCCACGTGTTCAAGCTGGGCACCTTCTACAGCGAGTCCCTGGAGGCCACCTACCTGGACAGCGACGGCGCGCAGAAGCCCATCATCATGGGATGCTACGGCATAGGCCTCGGGCGCCTGCTGGCTGCCGCGATCGAACAGAACAACGACGAGAAGGGCATCGTGTTCCCGGCCGCGATTGCTCCCTACCAGGTGTACCTGGCGGCGCTGAACGTGGACAACCCGCAGGTCTCTGAGGCCGCCGGAGAGCTGTACGGGCAGCTGGTGGAGGCAGGCCTCGAAACGCTTTACGACGACCGCGAGGAGTCTGCCGGTGTGAAGTTCAACGACGCCGACCTGCTGGGGCTGCCGGTGCGAGTGGTGGTTGGCCCTCGCGGGCTGCGCGACGGCACGGCGGAGGTCCGGCGGCGCAATGAGGGAGAGGGTAGCGCTTTGGAGCTGGATGGCGTGGTGGAGGCTGTCCGAGCGCTCTTGTCCGGCGACTAGCGGCGGCGCTCCCACGGTCTACCCCCTGCCCGTCGTGCCTTCCTTTGTCCCCCACATGTCATCTCTGCGGAAGCAGGGAACTAGCACCCGGCGGGGTGGATGGTAGACCGCTCCGCGGGACGCGTGCAGAGGCGAAACGTCACAGACTCCCCTTTGCGGGAGCGGCGATGGTGGTAGGCGACAGAGGCTTTGGATTCTTCGCTGCGCTCAGAATGACGGTGGTGGCCGGCAGAGGCTCGGCCGCCCTACTCGTCGGCGACGCCGCGGCCGGTGAGGTACGTGATGGCGTCCTGCACTTTCAGGAGAGACTCCGCGTCCTCGTCGGAGATCTCTATCGGGTTGTCGTCCGTGCTGAACTCGTCCTGGAAGGCAAGGATGAGGTCCACCAGGTCCAGCGAATCGGCCTCGAGGTCCTCCGTAAACGACGCCTCCGGCACCACTGCCGTCTCGTCTACGCCCAGCCTCTCCGCCACGATCTTCTGTACTCGCTCTAGAACTGTTGCCACCCGGAACCTCCTGTGAGTTCTGTTGTGCCTCTATTCGTTTGTTCCGTCCAGGGCCTCGCTCATTCGCACCGCCGAGCCCAGGACCCCGTTGATGAATCTTGGCGAGCCGTCGCTGCCGTACTGCTTCGCCAGCTCCACCGTCTCGTTGATGACCACCTTTGGCGGGGTCGTCCTCTCCACCAGCAGCTCAAGGACGGCCAGCCTGAGCAGGCTGCGGTCCACTATCGAGAGCTGCGATACGGGCCACATGGGAGCCAGCGAGGAGATGACCCCGTCGATGAAGTCCTTGTTCTCCTGGACTCCGCCTACAAGCCCCTCTGCAAAGGTCACAGCCTCGCTAGAAAGCCGCCCGTCGTCCAGGTTACGCTTGCACACCTCGTCCAGCGGGTGGTTCACGCAGTCCACCTCGTACAGGACCTGGAATGCCGCGATCCTCGCCCTGTGCCTAGCCGTGACGAACCCGTCATCCGCCATCTCTCTCGACCCCGCGCTGATCCTGCTAGATTGTTAAAGAACCCGGTTGTGGCCAGTCCGCCGGTAACGCTTGTCCAACGGCCGATTCAGCCTCGGAGAGACTCCGCAAGCTGCCGCAGGCCCTCCACGTCACCAACGTTGAATACCTCCGCGTCCGGTTCCATGCGCTTGACCGTGCCGGTCAGCACTCGGCCCGGACCTATCTCGTAGAAGACGTTGACGCCCGACTGCAGCATGTGCTGCACGCAGTCCTTCCAGCGCACGCAGCTGCACAGACCGGTGGTGAGCTCGGTCCGTATCTCGTCGGCGGTGGAGATCGGCGAGCCGGTGCAGTTGGCGACGATGGGTATCGCGGTGTCGGACAGAGCGACGCCTGCGACCGCGGCGTCCAACCCTTCCTGCGCGGGCTGCATCAGCCGCGAGTGGAAGGCTCCCGCGACCGGCAACGGAACGGTTCGTCGTGCGCCCCGCTCGTTGGCCAGCTCCATTGCCCGCTCAACGGCAGCCCTGGCTCCGCTGATAACCGTCTGGTCAGGCGTGTTCATGTTGGAGATCTCCGTGTCCGTCTCCCGGCAGATCTCCTCCAGGACGGCGTCTTCCATGCTGAGGATGGCGGCCATTGCGCCCTCAGACATTTCCGCCGCGTACTGCATCAGCCGGCCGCGCTCTCGCACCAGGCGCACGCCATCCGCGGCGCTCAGGGCCCCGGTGGCCACCAGCGCGGTGTACTCGCCCAGGCTGTGGCCGGCCACCAGCGACGGCGATGGCATCAGCGACTCGCCCAGCGCCTCCTCCATTGCACGCAAGCAGGCCAGGCTGACCGCCATGATCCCGGGCTGCGTGTTGACCGTTCGCCGGAGCTCATCATCCGGCCCCTCGAAGATGATGCGCGATAGGGAAGTGCCGAGCGCCTCGTCCACCTCGTCGATGACGGCCTTGGCGGCGGGCGACTCCCGGTAGAGGTCCAGGCCCATGCCCACGGCCTGCGAACCCTGTCCGGGGAACAGGAATGCGACTCTTGGTGCTGAAGTGTTGCTGGCCATACGATTGCGGGCCGGTACGGGCGACTGCCCGTCCGTCAGCCGGCGGCTAGCCGCCCGCTGCCTGTCCGGCGGCCTCCTCCTTCACAATGACCTCACGCCCGTTGTAGTAGCCGCACACTCCGCACACGCGATGCGGCCTGCGCGGGCTGTGGCACTGCGGGCAGGCGCTGAGCTGTGGCACGTACAGGCGGTATGCCGCCTGGCGGTGCCCTATGCGCGATCTGGTCCTCTTCTTCTTAGGCAGCGCTCCCATGTTTAGCCTCCGTTCATCCCCTGCCGCCGGCTGCCAGCAGCTCCTGCAGAGGGCCCCACCGGGAGGCCACGCCGGCTGAGCAGCCGCACTGGTGGTCGTTGAGATTGACGCCGCAGGAAGCGCACAATCCGGCGCAGTCCCGCCGGCATAGTGGCTTCATGGGCAGGTTGATGATGACATACTGCCTGACGGCCTCCGTCAGGTCAAGGCTGTGGTATGAGTCCAGCGTGAAAAGCCCCTCCCTGATTGCCTGCGCGCTCTTGACGGCCTGCGGGGTTCCGGCGTCTATGGTCACCGTGGGGAGGAACTCCTCGTCCATGCGAAACCGCACCGGGTGCTCGGCTAGCGTCAGGCAGCGGGCGCATGCGCTGAAGGCGTTGGTCTCGATGGAGCCGCTGGCCCACACGCCCTTGTCGATACGCGTGACCAGGATGCTGCCCTTAACACGTGTGGTGCCGGTCTCGGCCAAGGGCTCCAGGGATTCGTCGATGGCATAGCTTCTGCGCGCTCCGACGCCTTCCTTGAGCAGCTGGGCCACGTTGAATCGCATGGTAGTTCTCCGGGGGCGCGCACCCCTGCAACAGATTGCGATTATAGCTATCGCTCATGGGGGTGTCAAGGAGAGTGACGGTTGCCTAGCGGGGCGCGGCTGTCTTCTTGCTACTGTCTCACTGTCGGGGCCGTGATGGTGTTCTCCTCGCCCACGCCGGAGACCTTGGTCACGACGGTGGCGACGACTCCGGGATGGTTATCAGCCGGAGAATGAGGGTGTGTCTGTACCTGCCTGTACTGCACGAGCTGTCCCGTCTCGTCTACCCAGAAGTGCAGCGTGACGTTGATAGTGTATTTGGCGTCCATGGGCGAGGGCGCGACAACGTCGTGGCTTGTCGAGTAGACAGTCGTGGTGACTCCGTCAAGACTCTCCTCGCCTATCTTCGCGACCCACCCCTTATCCTCCGCAACTTCAAGATGGGGGCAGAGCGACCAGCCCTGCGCGGTGAAGTCCACCCCGAAGGCATTGGCAAGGCTTTGATAACCCGGGTCCTTACTCTCCACCCAAGGACGGCTACCGTCGCGTCGATAGTTGACTCCCCCCACGTAGATGCCCTCGTTCTCGTTCCCATCATGCGACTGCAAAGTCCAGTGGTAGTCGGCCCCGGCTACCTGCAGTCTTGCCTCCGAGCGTTCGAATGTCTCGCCGTCAGACGGCTTATTGGTCACGGTTCGCACCAAGTCGAAGTAGGGCGAGGCCGCGGCCTTCGCGCAGGCTTGGGAGAGGTCCTGTGCGTGGGCTTCTGTAGCGCCACCCCGCGGGGCAGGCGTGGCCGTGGGAGCTGGCTCCTCTGCACTGCAGGACAGGGAGGCCAATGCCATAGTGGCCAAGCCCAGTAGGTGCGCCGATGCGATGCGGATGTTCATGCATTTATTCTCCCACCGCCGGCGCCGTGATGGTGTTCTCCTCGCCCACACCGGAGATGATGGTCGTCTGGGTAGTGATGAAGGTGACGGGCCACTGGCTCTGCGGTGGTCGGGTTTCCACACGGCGTAGCTGTACAAGCAGGCCGGTCTCGTCGACCCAGTAGTCCCACTGCGTCGTAATGAGGCGTTCCTTCGTCCCGTCGGGTAGGCCCTTGAAGCTGTCGCTGGCGGTGTAGTGCGTGGTGGTCATGCCCTGCACCACCTCGTCACCGACCCTCACGGCCTCCTCGAGGACGGGGCAAATCGACCAGCCTGTTGCGGTTGGCAAGGCGCCGACGAAGGTGTCGAGGATGGTGGGGGTTTCCGGATTCAAGGGGTCAACTCGCCAGGGCGCGCCCACGTCGCGGCTGTAGGCCATGCCGTCGACCAGGATGACCTCAGCGTGCACCGGCTTGTCAATGAACCCTTGGAGTCGCATGTGGGCATTCCGGCCAGCTACGCTGACATTTACGTCGTAGGCGTAGTCCGACTGCTGGCCGTTCTCGGTGGCCTCCGTGGTGACGTGTAAGTCGAAATAGGGCGTCGCGACGGCCTTGGCACAGGCGTCGGCCACGACCTCTGTCGGCACGACCTCTGTTGGCACGACCTCTGTTGGCACGACCTCTGTTGGCACGACCTCTGTTGGCACGACCTCTGTTGGCACGACCTCTGTCGGTGCATCGGTTGGAGTCGCTTCTACCTGAGCGGTGACTTCCGGCGGTACGTCCTTCGGTGTGTCGGTTGGGGGTATATCTACCTGAGAACGACATGCGAGAAGTGCAATCGTCAAGACGACTCCACCGATGAACACCGGCACCAATGCGGCCTTGACGTTTACTAGTTGCCTCCTGGGAGAAGTGGCCTTGGCTACTGTTGCACTAATCTCGCCTGGCCCAGTCTGGCTTGTGGCAGCGTGGGAAACCTGCTAAGATTCTATGACGCGTGGCTCACGCCCGCAAGGGTTGGAGCACGCAGACTAAGGTTCAAGAGGTAGACGGCTGTGTCCAAGATAAACGTTGCCATAATCGGGGCGGGCAATTGCGCCTCCTCCCTGGTGCAGGGGGTCTACAAGTACCAGGAGGCTGACGAGGACGCCTTCATCCCCGGCCTCATGCACCCCGTCCTTGGGGGCTACCACATTTCCGACATCAACTTCGTCGCCGCCTTTGACATCGACCGCAACAAGGTGGGCAAGGACCTGTCGCAGGCCATCTTCACCCAGCCCAACAACACGGTGAAGTTCGCTGACGTTCCCTTCATGGACGTGCCCGTTGAGCGGGGCATGACCCACGACGGCCTCGGCAAGTACCTCAAGCAGCTCATCGTCAAGGACGCCGGATCCACCGCCGACATCGTCGGCATCCTCAAGGAGAGGCAGACCGACGTGGTCATCAACTACCTGCCCGTGGGCAGCGAGCAGGCCACCAAGTGGTACGTGGAGCAGGTGCTGGCGGCCGGATGCGGCTTCATCAACTGCATCCCGGTCTTCATCGGCCGCGAGGACTACTGGCAGAAGCGCTTCGAGGAGAAGGGACTGCCCATCATCGGCGACGACATCAAGTCGCAGTTTGGCGCAACCATCACCCACCGCGTGCTCACCCGCCTGATGCGGGAGCGCGGCATCAAGCTGGAGCGCACCTACCAGCTCAACTTCGGTGGCAACACAGACTTCTACAACATGCTGGAGCGTGACCGGCTTGAGTCCAAGAAGATATCGAAGACCAACTCGGTGACCTCGCAGTTGGACTATGATCTGGGGCCGGACAACGTACACGTGGGCCCCAGCGACTACGTGCCGTGGCTGGCTGACCGGAAGTGGTGCCACATTCGCATGGAGGGTCGCACATTCGGCGACGTGCCCATCAACCTGGAGCTGAAGCTGGAGGTATGGGACAGCCCCAACTCCGCCGGCGTGGTTGTGGACGCAATCCGGTGCTGCAAGCTGGCGCTCGAACGGGGCATCAGCGGCACCCTCAAGGGGCCTGCGGCCTACTTCATGAAGTCTCCACCGATCCAGTACTCCGACGAGGAGGCTCGGCGCATGGTGGAGAGCTTCATAGACGGCGACTAGGGAGCGACGCGCCTCGCCGGCGTCCACGTGGCAGGCGGAATGAAGATAGGCCTGGTTTCCCCATACGACTACGCGTATCCCGGCGGGGTGATGGCTCACATCTTCCATCTGAGCCAGCACCTTATTGCCGCCGGGCACGAAATCAAGATCATTGCCCCTCTCACCAGCCCGCCGGCCATTCTGGACAAGGGCTTCATTCGCCTCGGACGCTCCGTACCCGTCCCAACCGGCGGCTCCACGGCCCGCATATCCCTCTCCGTGTGGCTTGAGCCTCGCATCAAGCGCCTGCTGGCAGAGGAGCAGTTCGACGTCATTCACATTCACGAGCCGCTAGCGCCCGTCATACCGCTCTTCATCCTTCGCCTCTCCAATGCCGTGAACGTGGGCACATTCCACGCTTTCCACGGCAGCGGCCGGGTCTATCGGGTGAGCAAGTACGCGCTCAGGCGATACCACGACAAGCTGGACGGTCGCATAGCTGTGTCGGTTCCCGCGCTGAGCATGGTCAGCCGCCACTTCCCGGGAGACTACCGCGTCATCCCCAACGGCATCGAGTTCAACCGCTTCGCCATTCCGGCCCGTCCCCTCAGCGACTTCCAGGACGGCAAGCTGAACATCCTGTTCGTGGGACGACTGGAAAAGCGAAAAGGCCTGAAGTACCTGCTGGGCGCCTACAGCAAGCTGAAGTGGAGGTACCCCAACACGCGGCTCATCGTTGTGGGCCCGGGCAACCCGGAGCCGGAGGTGTTCCGCTTCATAGCCGAGCGCAACCTGGAGGACGTGGTGCTGGTTGGAGGTGTAACCTACGAGGACCTGCCGCGCTACTACCAGGTCTCGGATATATTCTGCTCGCCGGCAACGGGGAAGGAGAGCTTTGGCATCGTGCTGCTCGAGGCCATGGCCTCCGGAAAGCCCATAGTAGCCAGCAGCATCGAGGGATACTCCTCGGTAATGTCGCACGGCGAGGAGGGATTGCTGGTCCCGCCTCGCAGCGAGGAGGCCCTGCAGGTGGCGCTCGAGACCCTGATCTCCGATCCCGCCCTGCGTGAAGAGATGGGCGCCCGTGGCACGTTGAAGGCGCCACGCTACGACTGGGAGCAGGTCACGGCCCAGATAATCGACTACTACACCCTCCTGCTGGAGAGGCGGAGCGCCAGCCGGTCGGCGGACCTGACGGAGCCAAGAGAAGGCCCCATCCTTCCCTGAGCGATATGCCTACGTGGCAGGACTACAGGACCCACGCCCGCCGGGTCTCCACGCGCTACTTTGAGGAGCCGCTTGCGCGCTCGCTGATGGCGGTCGGGCTAACTCCCAACAGGGTCACGTTCCTGGGACTTCTCGTCAGCGCCGGGTGTGCCTACCTGCTCAGCCAGGGGATGTTCGTGGCCGGCGGCGGCGTACTAATCTTGGCCGGCATGATGGACATGGTGGACGGCGCACTGGCGCGGCGAGGCGGCACTGCCTCCCCGCAAGGCGCCTTGCTGGACTCGGTCGTCGACCGCGTGGCGGAGGCAACGGTGTTCCTTGGCCTGCTGGTGTACTACCTTGAGCCCGTGTCTGCCACCGAGATTGTGCTCATCAACGTGTCGCTGGTAGGCTCCCTCATGGTCAGCTACCTGCGCGCAAGAGGCGAGGGTCTGGGCGTCGACTGCCGCGTGGGCATCATGACCCGGCCTGAGCGCGTGGTGGCGATGGCGGTTGGCCTGCTGCTTGGGCAGGTTACGATCGCGCTGGCCGTCATCGCTGTCCTGACGGTCTTCACCACTCTGCACCGCTTTTGGCATATCCACAGAGAGCTGGGCGGCAGGTAGCCATGGAGCAGGGCAAGCCAAAGATCTTCTACGGATGGTGGATCGTCCTTGCGGCGTTTCTTGTGCTGACCTTCACCAGCATGACCGGCGGATACGGCCTGAGCCTCTTCTACAAACGGCTCATCGACTACTTTGGATGGGGTCGAACGGCGCTCGCGGGTGCGATTTCGCTTTCGCGGCTGGAGGCCGGATTCCTGGGTGGGATAGAGGGGTTCCTGGTCGACAGGTTCGGCCCGAGGATCATGATCCTGATGGGCGTGATTCTGACCAGCATCGGAATGGTGCTGCTGTCCTTTATTCACTCTCTTCTCGCGTTCTACCTGGTGTTCATACTGATGGTGACGGTCGGACGGAGCCTCAGCTCCATGATTGCAATAGACACCACCGTGGCCAACTGGTTCATCCGGCGGCGCGGCACGGCCTTCGGGCTGCTGCGCTCCGCGGTGGCCGTTGGGGCCGCCGGCGTGATAGTGGTAGCCTGGTTCATCGACATGTACGGCTGGAGGGCGGCCTTCGTGGCGTCGGGGATAGGGACCCTGGTTGTGGGCATTCCCACAGCGCTCGTCATGCGCCACAGGCCAGAGCAGTACGGGATGCTCCCAGACGGCGGCCCGCGGGAGCCGCGACAGGTCCGGCCCCAGGAGGTGTCAGGAGGCTCGGACGGCGGAAACGGCAGCTCGGACGCCGCGCCCGCCGCCGTCGAGGGCGCTGAGGCCCGCAACCAGCCCGTCGATGAAGACATCGGCATGACGGTGATGGAGGCGCTGCATTCTCGACCCTTCTGGGCGCTCTCGTTCGGCTTTGCCATACGGCTGATGGTGACGGGCGCAGCGACGCTTCACGCCATACCGCTTGTGGAAGACATGGGCCACTCCAGGGCGACCGCGGCGGCGGTGCTGGGCAGCATGGGCATGGTCAGCATCATCGGCAGGCTGGGCGGAGGCTTCCTGAACGATATCCTGGGCACGAAGGTGGTGGCTGTCGGGAGCGTGTGCACGCTCGCCATCTCGTGCCTGGTCATCGCCTATGCGCAGGAGCTGTGGCACGTTCTGCTGTTCGTGGCCTTGTACGCACCGTCCTACGGCTGCTCAGCGGCGACGATGCCGGCGATAAAGGGCGACTACTTCGGGAGGCGGTCGTTCGGGTCGATCCTGGGCCTGTCGGGGATGGTACAGGTGGCCGGCTCGATGCTTGGCCCTGTTTACGCCGCCTACGTGTTCGAGACTACGGGCAGCTACCGCCTTGCGTTCCTGAGCTTCGCGGCGCTGCTCATCATCTCTGCTGCGCTGTTCATGTCGCTCAGGCGACCGCGGTATAGATGAGGGGACCGCCAGGGCTACTCCTGCCTGCCCACCCTAGATAGCAGGTACGCCTCCAGGAGCGGGTTCAGGTCGCCGTCGAGCACGGCGGCCGTGTCGGAAGTCTCGTAGCCGCTGCGGTGGTCCTTCACCATCCGGTAGGGGTGGAGCACGTAGCTCCTGATCTGGCTGCCCCATTCGGCTGAGACGTGCTCGCCCTTCAGCCTTGCCTGCTCCTCCGCCCTGCGCTTCATCTCCAACTCCATGAGGCGCGCTCGCAGCACCTTCATGGCATACTCGCGGTTCTGGAACTGGGAGCGCTCGTTCTGGCAGCTCACCACTAAGCCGCTCGGCAGGTGTGTAATGCGCACGGCGGTGGCATTCTTCTGGACCGCCTGACCGCCGTGGCCGCTGGCCCGGAACACGTCTATGCGAAGGTCATCCGAGTTGATGCCCACGTCCACGCGTTCCTCTGCTTCCGGCAGCACCTCCACCAGCGCAAAGGAGGTGTGGCGCATGTGCGCCGAGTCGAACGGCGATAGGCGTACGAGCCGGTGCGTGCCCCGGTCCGCCTTGAGGTAGCCGTAAGCGTACCGGCCGGCGACGTTGACGTACGCGCTCTTGATTCCCGCCTCATCCCCCAGTGATAGGTCCATGATGCTGCTCGAGTAGCCCTCGCGCTCGGACCAGCGCAGGTACATCCGCAGCAGCATCTGCGCCCAGTCCTGAGACTCCGTGCCTCCGGCGCCCGCGTGGATCGCCAGTATCGCGTTCCGCTCGTCGTAGTCGTCGGAGAGGATGAGCGTGAACTCGCGCGAGCTCAGCTCCTTCGAGATGGACTCCAGCTCGCCGAAAAGCGTCTCCTCCAGCGAGGTATCGCTCTCCTCCAGCGCAAGATCCAGCAGATCGCGTGCCTGCGAGGCGCGGGCGCTTAGCGACTGCCAGGCCTGCGTAACCTGCTTCAGATCGGCCAGCCGTATCATGGCGGCCTGAGCCAACTGGGAGTTGTCCCAGAACTGCGGATCGGAGGCTTCCGCCTCCAGCTTCGCTATCTCGGTCTCTTTGCCCGGTACGTCAAAGTCGCACCATCATGTGTGAGATGCGCTCGCCGAGGTCCTGGAAGCGGCCCTTGAAGTCCTGCATGGTTGGTCGTCTTCCTCCGTAGTTCGTGTTCGAGCTTGGCGGCGCGCCTACGCGCCCGCGCCCACCGGTTCGATGCGTCCCGCGGCGGCCAGGTGCGCCAGCCGCGTGGGCTCCGGCATACGATAACCCTTGCAGCAGGCGAGAGTCAACTCCACGGCCCGCTCCAGGCTGGTCCGGTGTCCCACGGAGACGTAGATGGGTGTCACGGAGGCGCGCGTTCGAACTGCCGCGCCCACCACCTCGCCGCGGTCCACCAGAGGTACGTGCGATCCGCGCTCAGGCTCCGGGCTGCCGTCCGGCCTGCCGCAGAGGATGGACTTGGCGCAGCCGATGGTGGGGGCGCCGGTCAGCAGCCCAAGGTGGCAGGCCAAGCCGAATCGACGAGGGTGCGCCATCCCGTGGCCATCCACGAGGATCACGTCCGGCGCTTTCGACAACATTGAGAGGGCTCCGAGCACGAGAGGCGCCTCGCGGAAGGAGAGCAGGCCTGGCACGTATGGGAATGCGGGCCTGCCTCGGTGAAGGCGCACCTCCGCTACGCTCAGCGCCGGCAGTTCCAGGAGCACCGCGGCGGCGACCGCCTCGCCGGAGGCGTCCGGCGGCGACAGGTCAGCCCCGGCTACGAAGCGTGGCGCGGTCGCGATCTCGTCTCGCGCGATCACGCGGGCGGCGAGGTCTCGCTGGATGTCTGCGGCCGTGCGCGGATCCACGTCCCACGGGTGCAACGATTGGATGTTCACGGCGGGATTATAGCAGGCGCGCGCGGGAGAGCGAGGCTCGGACGGCGTGCGGCTATGTGCTGGCGTCGGCCCTGAGCAGCCTCAAATACGGCCAATACGCGAAGACACGGTTGCGGGAGCGCCCGGTGACCTCTTCGACCAAGCCAAGCTCCCTCAGTCCGGAGATTGCGCCATTTGCGGTGGGATAGCTGACACCCAGCCGGCTGCGAATGTACTCGCTGCTCCGGATTGGCGTCTTCTCGCGGTCTGGCTAGTTCAGCGTCAGCTTTGGCGCGCTGGAGTCATTACAGCACCATGCTACTTGCTCATTATATGGGAGCGTTGTACAATGGACTCTAAAGGGAGGAGAAATGCCCGCCTGTGCGAATCATCGCTAAGAAGACCCTCCGCGATTTCTGGCAGCTTCATGCCGATGCCGAGGGACCTCTCAGCGCATGGCATTACCAGGCAAGCCGAGAGCAATGGGAGTCTCCCGAAAGAATCCGGGAGCTCTACCCAAGAGCCAGCGTAGTCGGTAAGGAAAGGGTGGTGTTCAGGCTCAAGGGTGGGGACTACAGGCTGATTGTAAGAGTGTTTTACCTGGGAGGTATTGCATACATACGATTCATTGACACACATGCAGAATACGATCGCATTAACGCAGAGGAGGTGTAGTAATGGTGAGCGTCAGGCCGATTCGCAGCGAGGAGGACTACGAAGAGGCCCTGGCTCGTGTCTCGGATCTATTGGATGAACTCTCAGGCCTCAATGGACAGATTGATGATCCTGATCACCCCGGCAGGATAGAGCTGGAAGTGCTGTCCGATCTTGTGGAGGTCTACGAATCCAGGAACGTAGACATGGGATTCCCAACCGCAATTCAGGCCATTGAGTTTCGCATGGACCAGGCGGGGCTCACCCGCCGCGATCTGGCTCCATTCATCGGCAGTTCCGCCAAGGTTTCAGAGGTGCTTTCCGGCAGAAGACCCATCACAATGTCTATGGCTCGCGCCCTTCACCACCATTTGGGCATACCTGCAGAAGTGCTGCTGCAGGAACCGGGCACAAGTCTCCCGGATGACATTCCCGATTTGGAGTGGGCCAGGTTTCCGCTCAAGAGTATGGTGAGCGCCGGTTGGCTTCCGGATGTTTCAGGGCTGAAGGACCGCGCCGAAGAGCTCATCAGCGAGCTGATGGATCGCGCCGGCGGCCGGCGGCTTGCTCTTCAGCCAATGTATCGCAAGAACGATAATCGGCGGGTCAACGCCAAGACGGACGACTACGCCCTGCGTGCATGGTGCTGGCAGGTATTGGCCCAGGCCGGACAGAATCCGCCGCCCATTGAGTACCGGGCAGGCGCAGTTACACCTCAACTCCTGCGGCGGCTTGCCCAACTCAGCGTGTTGGAGGACGGCCCGGTCCAGGCCAGGGAGTTGCTTGCCCGGAATGGAGTTGGCCTTGAGTACGCCAGCCATCTGCCCAGGACCCATCTGGACGGAGCAGCCCTGCGATTCCCCGACAGCAGGCCGGTGATCGGCCTGACCCTGCGCTACGACCGCATTGACAACTTCTGGTTCACGCTGCTGCACGAGCTTGCCCACGTGGGCCTCCACCTGGACCCAAGCGAAGACGCGGATGGCTTCGTCGACGACCACTCCCTGCGTGGAATGGAGAAGGGCGATACGGAGGAGGCCGCCGATGGATGGGCCCAGGATGCACTCATACCACCGGAGGTCTGGGGAGACGGCGCCATTATGGAAGACCCGGGGCCAATTGCGGTGATGCAGATGGCGTCGCAAGCCCGGGTACACCCGGCTGTCGTCGCCGGCCGGATTCGCTATGAGTCAGGCAACTACCGGCTTCTTTCCCAGTTCGTAGGTACAGGTAAAGTGCGTCGGCAGTTTGTGGCAGAGAGCTGATTGTGCCCTCCCCCATCCCCTTGCCCGGCCTTGTGGCAGGCTGTAGACTACCCTTCGGACACTTCACTGCCATGAGCACTCAGCACGCACACTCAGATACAGAGGTCGGCGCACTGCGGGAGCGGATGCGCCACTCCGCCTCACACGTCATGGCCGACGCCGTGACGCGTCTCTTCCCGGACGCCAAGCTGGGCATCGGCCCGCCGACGGCCGACGGCTTCTACTACGACTTCCAGGTGTCCAGGCCCTTCACCCCGGAGGACCTGGAGGCCATCGACGCCCACATCCGGCAGACCATCGACGGCGACATGCCGTTCGTTCGCGAGGAGCTGAGCCGCGAGGACGCCCTTCGCATGTTCGCGGAGCAGCCATTCAAGCTGGAGATCATCGACGACCTGCCGGAGGAAGAGACCATCAGCATCTACCGCCACGGCGAGTTCGTTGACCTGTGCCAGGGGCCGCACGTGGCATCAACGGGCAAGATAAGCGCCTACAAGCTGCTGAACGTGGCCGGCGCATACTGGCGCGGCGACGAGCATCGACCCATGCTGCAGCGCATCTACGGCACCGCGTTCGAGACCGCGGACGCGCTCGACGACCACCTGGCACGCCTGGAGGAGGCGCAGCGCCGCGACCATCGCAGGCTCGGCCGAGAGCTCGACCTGCTGTCGTTCCACGAGGAGTACGGACCGGGACTGGCATTCTGGCACCCCAAGGGCGGCCGCATTCGCAGCGTCATCGAGGACTTCTGGCGCCGTGAGCACTACCGCGCCGGCTACGAGCTGGTCTACTCGCCGCACATCGGAAAGTCCACGCTGTGGGAGACCAGCGGCCACCTGGACTTCTACGCCGAGAACATGTACGCGCCCATGGACGTGGATGGCCAGGACTACTACGTGAAGCCCATGAACTGCCCCTTCCACATCCAGATATACAAGACCTCGCTCAGGAGCTACCGGGAGCTTCCCATTCGACTGGGCGAGCTGGGCACGGTGTACCGGTACGAGCGGTCAGGTGTGCTCCACGGCCTCCTGCGCGTGCGCGGCTTCACCCAGGACGATGCCCACATCTTCTGCAGGCCGGAACAGGTGAAAGAGGAGCTGGAGGGCTGCGTAGACTTCATGCGCTTCTTCCTGAGCGCATTCGGCTTCGAGGACTTTCGCGTTTACCTGTCCACCCGGAACGAGAGTGGCAAGTTCGCCGGCTCCACGGCCGACTGGGACATGGCGACGGAGGCGCTGCGAGACGTGATTCGCTCCCGCGGTCTGGCCTACGAGGTGGACGAGGGCGGCGCCGTGTTCTACGGCCCGAAGATCGACGTGAAGATGGTGGACGCCCTGGGTCGCGAGTGGCAGTGCACCACGATACAGTTTGACTTCAACCTGCCGGAGCGGTTCGACGTGACCTACGTGGCGGAGGACGGCCGCGAGCGGCGGCCCTACATGGTGCACAGGGCGCTGCTGGGTTCGATTGAGCGTTTCTTCGGCGTGCTGATCGAGCACTACGCCGGGGCCTTCCCCGTGTGGCTGGCGCCCGTTCAGGCGGTCGTCATACCCATTGCGGACCGGCACGTGGAGTTCGCGCGGGGTGTGGCGCAGAGGCTGAAACAGTCCGATATACGCGTCGACGTTGACGACCGCTCGGAACGGATGAACGCCAAGATACGCCACGCGCAGCTCCAGAAGGTGCCGTACATGCTGGTGGTGGGAGACAAGGAGGCGGCATCGGACACGGCCTCCGTGCGACTGCGCGACGGCCGCGACCTGGGCGCAATGCCCGTTGCCGACACGGCTGACCTTATCCTCGAGGCCATAGACCAAAGGGCGTGAGGCGCGCTTGCCGACACGCAGCCTCAGGCGTATCATTTCGCCATGCTGTCGAAGAGGTTTGGCAAGTACTGGTTCTGGGTCGCGTTCCCCACAGGGCTGATATTGGGGTTCACCGTCAATGTGTGGATAGGGATTCTAGCCTTCTGGATCATCTCCATCGCACCACACCTGATCATGTTCCTCTACCGGCGCATGGAGAGGCGTAGCTAGCCTCGGCTAGGCTGCCGTCACCAGAAGCCCCCTCGCATCCGTCATTCGAGGAGCGCACGACTTGACCCATTTCGTGGAGGTTTCCTACAGCGACGCGCAGGGCTTACGCGATCTGGACCCGGCGCTCGTGGACCTGGCCGGCAGGTACTACGGTGGGGCCTCAGGCCGGGCCGTCCGTGGCGACCGGCGCAGCCTGGAGTTCCTGTTTCCGCACTTCGAGCAGGCCTCCGGCTTCAGCGCGGACGTGAGGCTCTACCTCCCCAACGTGACCATCGATCGGGTGTCCTGAGGGCCTTTAGCCATGACGCCTTACGAGTTTATAAACAAGTGGAAGGCCTCCACGCTGTCGGAGCGCTCAGCATCGCAGCAGCATTTCCTCGACCTCTGCGAGTTGCTGGGCGAACCCAAACCCGCGGACGTCGACCCGTCCGGCGAGTCGTACTGCTTCGAGAAGGGGGCTCGCAAGGACAGTGGCGGTGAAGGATGGGCCGATGTCTGGAAACGCCATCACTTCGCTTGGGAGTACAAGGGGAAGCGGAAGGACCTCGACGCTGCATTCGAGCAGCTCCGTCAGTACGCTCTCGCGCTGGAAAACCCGCCGCTGCTGATCGTCTCCGACATGCAGCGGTTCCGCATCCGCACCAATTGGACGAACAGCGTCAGCAAGACCTACCAATTCGGCCTTGAAGACCTCGAAGACGCGGCTACCCGCGAACGGCTCAAGTGGGCGTTTTCGGACCCCGAGCGGCTGCGGCCGGGTGAGACCCGGCAGGCGCTCACCGAGCAGGCGGCGCAGTCCTTCGCGACCGTCGCGCAGGCGCTCCGGGAGCGCGGACACGACCCGCTCGCGGTTGCGCATTTCGTCAACCGGCTTGTCTTCTGCATGTTCGCCGACGACGTGGGCCTGCTGCCCGACCACATGTTCACGAGAATGCTGGAGCAGGCGCAGCGCACACCGGAGCAATTTGCCGACCTCGCCGGCGATCTGTTCCGCGTCATGGCCTTCGGAGGCAGGGTCGGCTTCGAGACTGTCGACTGGTTCAATGGTGGCATGTTCGATGACGACACCGCGTTGCCGCTGGAGAAGTCCGACATCGACACTGTGCTGGCGGCCTCGAACCTCGATTGGTCGGAGGTTGACCCATCGATCCTCGGTACGCTGTTCGAGCGCGGGCTGGATCCCAGCAAGCGCGCCCAGCTCGGTGCGCACTACACCGATCGCGACAAGATCATGCTGCTCGTCGAGCCGGTGGTGATACGCCCTTGGCTTGCCGACTGGGCCTCGGAGAAGGCCGAAATTGCTGCCGAGCTGGAACGTGCGGATGCCGCCAAGGCACGCTCCACTCGCACGACACGGCGGAGAGAGGCCGAGCGCCGGTACCGGACGTTTCTCAACCGGCTGCGGTCGTTCACGGTGCTCGACCTGGCGTGCGGCTCCGGCAACTTCCTATACCTGGCCCTGCAGGCGCTCAAGGACCTGGAGCACCGGGTGCAGGTTGAGGCTGAGGCGCTAGGATTCCAGCGGGAGTTCCCTGAGATCGGCCCGGCCAACGTGAAGGGTATCGAGATAAACCCCTACGCCGCCGAGTTGGCCCGCGTGTCGGTGTGGATCGGCGAGATTCAGTGGATGCGGCGCAACGGCTTCTCGGAGTCGCACGACCCTATCCTGAAGCCGCTCGACACCATCGAGTGCCGCGACGCGATTCTGACACCGGAGAACACAGAGCCGGACTGGCCGGAGGCGGACGTGGTGATCGGCAATCCGCCATTCCTAGGCAATCGGCGCATTCGCCGGGTGTTGGGGGACACCGACGCCGACGCGCTGCCCGCGCTGTATGCCGATTGGGTAGGCGGTAGACCGGATCTCGTGTGTTACTGGTTCGCCAAAGCCGGGAGGCTAATCTCTGAAGGGCGGGTGCAACGCGTCGGCCTTGTGGCGACAAACTCCATCCGCGACGGCACCAACCGACTTGTACTGGACCGCATTCTCGAACAGGGGGCCATTTTTGAAGCCTGGTCAGACGAGCGGTGGGTCGTGGAGGGCGCCGCCGTCAGGGTCTCGCTGATCTGTTTCGCTAGCAGTGACTATGGTTTGACTGCCCGCCTCAATGGGGAAGACACGTCACAAATCAACGCTGACTTGACGGCAGGCGCGCTCGATTTGACGCAGGTCGCCCCACTAGGAACGAATACGGGCGTGGCATTCCAGGGCGATATCAAGCGCGGAGCGTTTGATATCCCCGGCGACTTGGCGCGTAAGTGGCTTCGTTTACCGACAAACCCGAACGATCGGACGAACGCTGACGTTCTGAAGCCGTGGGTGAACGGGATGGATTTGACCCGCCGATCGCAAGGAAAGTGGATCATCGACTTTGGGCACGAAATGGACGAAGCCGATGCGGCCCTTTATGAAGCGCCATTCACCTACGCCCTTGAGCATGTCAAACCCATTCGGCAACAAAACCGTGAACAGTCGAGCCGCGAATTCTGGTTCCGGCATTGGAACCCTCGACCGGCAATGTGGGCGGCGTTATGCGGGTTGCGTCGATACATCGCTACGCCACGTGTTGCCAAGCACCGGCTGTTCGTTTGGTGTGATTCTCGGATATGCCCGGACACCCGCGTCGTGGTAGTTGCCCGTGACGACAACACGGCCTTTGGCATTCTCCACAGCCGGTTTCACGAGGTGTGGTCCCTGAAGCTGTGTAGCTGGCACGGAGTCGGAAATGACCCTACTTACAACCCGACTACAATCTTTCAGACCTACCCATTCCCCGAAGGCCTAGCACCAGATGTGCCGGCCTCCGAGTACGCCAACGATCCGCACGCAATCGCCATCGCTGAGGCCGCCCGACGGCTCGTGGAGCTACGTGACCGCTGGCTCAATCCGCCCGAATGGGTCGAGTGGGTTGACGAGCCGGTTCCGGGGTATCCAAAGCGGCCCCTTCCTCGCGACGACCAGGCGGCGAAAGCACTCAGCAAGCGCACGTTGACGAACCTCTACAACGCTCGCCCGCAGTGGCTCGCCAACGCACACGCAGACCTTGACGCCGCTGTGGCTGCCGCGTACGGTTGGTCGACGGACATCTCAGACGACGACGTTCTCCGCGAGTTGCTGGCGCTCAACGGAGGCGCGGCTTAGCCACGTTTGCAGTCACCATCGACCGCGTGCCCTGACGAGCCGCGGCCTCAGCGGCCTTTCGCCCGCGCCGTGTCGGGATGTATACTTGGGCCGATTAGCGGCTTGGAGGACTCAGCTTGAGGGTTGCGGTGCGCTTCTTCGCTATGTTTCGAGAGAGGGCCGGCGTCGCCCACACGGAGGTGGAGATGCCGGACGGCTCTTCGCCCGCGCAGTTGCTTGAGCACCTGCGGAGCCAGTTCCCATCGCTGCCCTCGGAGTCTCCGGTGCTCATGGCCGTCAACTCCGAGTATGTGAGCGAGGAGGCCGTCCTGCAAGAGGGCGACGAGGTCGCATTCATTCCGCCCGTCAGCGGAGGTGAGAGATGATACGCATCACACCCGACGTTCTTGACCCTCGGGAGATCACCGAGCTTGTGCGCAAGCCGTCCAACGGGGCCGTGGTCACGTTCCTGGGCACCACCCGCGACCTGTTCGAGGACCGGGACGTGGACTACCTGGAGTACGAGGCCTATCAGCCGATGGCCGAGAACATGCTGCAGCAGATCGTGGATGAGATTTGTGAGCGCTGGTCGATCGAGGACGTCGCCATCGCTCATCGCGTGGGAAGGGTGGACGTGGGCGAGATCAGCCTCGTGGTGGCAATCGGCTCGCCGCATCGCAAGGAGGCGCTGGAGGCCTCCGCTTACATGCTGGACCGCATCAAGACGATGGTGCCCATCTGGAAGAAAGAGGTGTTCCAGGGAGGCGAGGTGTGGGTGGGCAGCCAGAGCGAAGGGGCGGCGACTCCGCCCGCTCCGTAGCGAAGTCTAGCCGGCCAGCGCGCCGAGCAGCGCGTCCCAGTCGGCGTGGCGTGACATCAGCTCGCGGAACTGCTCGTGCTTCAGCGGATGGTCGAATTGCGCCCGCTCCTGAAGCGACTCCAAGGCAGCGGCGGTTTCCAGGGTGCCCGTCTCCACCTGGATGAGTGGCACTTCCTCTTCGCCCGCCTCGTAGCTCACGTACTGGATGGGGGGATACCCGCCCGTCAGCACTATGCAGCTGGTGGGCGTCCTGAGAGCGGCCATCTGGAGGTCCGGCCGGTTGCCCCTGACTATGACGGCCTTGTTGTCAAACTGCTGAAAGTAGAGGACTCCCCAGTCCAGCACCATGCCGCCAATCAGGTAGTGCTCCACAAAGTTGTCCCGCTTCTCCTCCCAGTCGAGGAAGGTGCCTCCCAAGTGATCGGCAATCTGGCCTGCCGTGGCGCCCAGCAGCCGCCTGTCCTCCGGGATAGAGGCCAGCACTTTCACGTTTTGTGCCTGAAAGAGCGGCGTCAGCTGCTCGCTGACCTCGCGGGACTTGTACCTGGTGACGCCGTTGATGACCACGCCGGCGAGCCTCTCGCCGAAGAGCTGCCTGGCGGCCCTTGCCTCCTCCAGACCCATGCCTTCGCGGTACGCGATCACCGCGATCACGGTGGCGTCCATCTCGCGGGCCATGCGGCCGGAAGCCTCCCCGGAGGCGCCATCGAAGCCGCTCAGACCCTCGACGATTGCAACGTCGGCGCCGGCGGTTGCCTCGCCGTAGGCTCTCATTGCACGGGCCACGTCCGGCTCAGCGTCCTGGCTCACGGGTATGGGCCACGCGTCGCTCGGCGGCGTGGCGCCCGCGGCCGCCGCGAGGATGGAGGCGTCAGGGTCGGCATCACCACCGTTCGCGGGCGAATAGAATGGTTTGAACGCGGCCACCTGCCGGCCGTCCTGTCGAAGGCGCTGGGCCAGAGTGACGCACAGGGCGGTCCTGCCCGCTCGCGGCCTGTCCGATGCTACGTATAGTGTGGCCATGACGGGTCGCTCGGCTGCCTCCTAACGCTATCGACTGGAAGTATCGTGAATTATAGCACAGCATGGCGCGGTAGGTGTACCTGCTCCGCGGCATGCTCGCGCATGATTGCCTGTGCCAGAGATTGACCCCGAAGGCGCTGCGGCATAGAATTGAATTGAAGTCTGAGTTGCCAAAGGAGAGCATATATGTACTCCAGCGTGATCGGCAAGATAGAGAAGGCCAAGAGGTATGCAGAGGAGAAGGGCCGGGTAACCTTCGATAGCTTTGTGGCCGACTTTAAGGGCGAGAACGACGATCACCGGCTGGAATACAGCGACGGAATTCTGAAGTGCAGCTGTGACTTCTACGCAGGCCGCGGGTTCTGCAGCCATTCGATGGCGCTGCAGAACATACTCGAGGGTATGCTGGCCGCACCGGCGGTGCCTCAGGGGTAGTGGGGGCGGGGGGCTTCCCACCGAGGCCTCTTGACTGCTTAACACTTAGCCATAGGGCAGGGATACGTCTGTGCTCTCGAACATCTTCTGATAGCCTTCTGTTCGGGAGTCCGTCCTGTACCGGCAATGCAAACGCCAAATCCTCTGCCAAAGCGGATCTTGGTGTTCAAGCTGCCTCACGGATAGTCCTAAATCACTGGCTTCCTTAGCGTCGATGACGGCCCCGTGAGAGAGCGCGTTGCCTCAAGGAATATGTTACCGAAGCGGAGCTATTGCCTCACGGAGATGTTACCGAAATCAGGTCGTTGCCTCATGATTGTGTTACCCAAATCATGGAGGCATGGATATGGTCTCAGAGATCAGCACAGCCACGAGGACGGAGGTTCTCGAAGCGATCCGCGGCCGGTATAGTGAGGCATCGAAGAAGGACAAGAGCAGGATGCTCGACGAGTTCGTGGCCATGGTTGGCTGCCACAGGAAGCACGCCGTCAGGCTCCTGGGCCAGATTAGTGAGCCCGTGGATCGTAAGGTTCCCAGGGGTCGGCGCATCTACGACGAGGCTGTCAGGCAGGCGCTGATCGTGGTGTGGGAGGCCGCAGACAGGATCTGTGGCAAGAGGCTGAAGGCCGCACTGCCCAGTATGGTGGAGTCGTTGGAGAGACACGGCCATCTCGACCTTGATCCCGACGTGAGAGAGAGGCTGTTCTCAGCAAGTGCCAGTACCATGGACCGGTTGCTGAGGCCGGTGAGGGAGCAGGCGGGAAGCCGCAGGAGGCACAAGAAGAAGCGAAAGATGGGAAGCCAGGTCCCAGTTCGCACCTTCATGGACTGGAACGACCCGACTCCGGGCTATCTCGAGATAGACCTGGTGGCGCACGGCGGCGGTGCCGTGTCCGGAGCATTCATCCACAGCCTGGTCGCCACTGACGTTTGCTCAGGCTGGACCGAGGCCGTGCCGCTGCTGGCTCGCGAGCAGTCACTGGTAGTCGAAGGGTTGGAAGCCATCTCCCGTGTCTTCCCCGTGCCTGTGCGTGGCATAGACTCCGACAATGACAGCGTGTTCATCAACGAGACCCTGGTTGGGTACTGTAAGGCGAGGGAGATCGAGTTCACCCGTTCTCGGGCGTACCGCAAGAACGACCAGGCGTGGATAGAGCAGAAGAATGGTTCGGTGATCCGGCGCTTCGTCGGTCACGACCGCCACTCGGGAGCGGTCGCCGGCCAGACACTCGCCCACCTCTACGGCGCAATGCGGCTATACGTGAACTACTTTCAGCCCTCGTTCCAGCTGCTGACGAAGAGCCGAAATGTAGGCAGTGTGACCAAGCAATACAGCAAGCCGGCTACACCCTGCGACCGACTGCTTGCTCGTGACGACGTGGGCGAGGAGGCGAAGCTGACCTTGCGCCACTACCGCGCTGAGCTGGACCCCGTGTCGTTGCTGCACAGCATACGCGAGTCCCAGTCTGCATTGGCAGCAGTTGGGTCTCTCGAGTCAGGGGGTACTCCCGATGGTGGGAGTCTGGAGAGCTTCCTGTCGCAGTTGCCCGGCCTGTGGAGACAGGGAGAGGTACGGCCGACCCACGCAAGGAAGGCCGGGGTATCTCGCACATGGCGGACTCGTCCTGACCCGTTCGAGGGGGTTTGGTGCGACGTGCTGGGCTGGCTCCAGCAGCAGCCCGACGCGACTGCCGCAGAGCTGATGGATCGGCTGATCCTACGTTACCCTGAGCGCTACAGCAGGCGTCAGCTGCGGACCCTTCAGCGCAGAGTCACCCAGTGGCGGGGTGTGATGGCGAAGCAACTGGTGTATGCTTCATCCAAAAGCAGAGGGACCAATAGTGAGGTGCGACCGGTTGACATCGGACCCATGGGCGTCAATTAGAAGCCGCTGAAAGCTCGGTAACATCTTCCGGTGAGGCAACAGGAGAGCCACCTGTTGTTGTCTGCTAACTCCTTGGCAACTCTTGTTGCCTTTTCTTCATCACCCTGAAGCTGATACTTGAGAAGCCACTTCTTTGCGAACTGCTCTGCGCGCATTATGCTCTTTCGACAGAAGTCGAGAAGAGCAGGGTCAAGGTTGGCCAGTAAGGGATAGTGTGCGGGAGATAACGCACCGTTCGACTCAGCCTCCGCCTTGATTGCTTCGAGTCCGTCTAGAAAGGATTGGGCTGGCCTTCTAACGACTCCCTGAGGCGTTTCAATCTCGATCTGGGCATCTATGGGCCCCAGCTCGGAAGTGTCGCACATAACAATCTCGTCGCTAGCGAGAGCGATGAGTGTTGCGGCACTCTTTGCACTATCCGGTACGATAACCCTGAAAGAGCCGGAACGCGCACGGCAGAGATATACAATCTTCTCGGCTACGTCAATGTCGCCGCCTGGACTCTGCAGCAACAGATCGACTGAGTCACCTCTAATGTCGTTCAGTAGGTCCCCGAATCCGAGTATATCTATTCCATCGGTAATAATTGGCAGTACACTAAAGTAGACAACCAATCTCCTGTTGGTCACCTCTTCAACCCGTCGGATCATTTCCTGCCGGGAATACCTGCTATTGTTAAGGGAGTGATAAAGGGGCGTCTGCGACGGCAGCGTGTCACCGACCTCAGTCATCGCAAGAATCCGCGTGTTGAGGCATCTTTCTTCTGCCCGGACTTCGGAACACCCTCGATAGTCTCCAGGTAGTGCTTCCATTGCTTGAGAAACTTCTCATACGACTGGCGCAGCCCCGGCTGTCTCTCAAGCAGCTTCTCACGCGCTTCCACTAATGAATTCCCTGTCTCGTCATAGTCGATTTTGTTGGTCATTTCTCTCCCGCCCTAATACGATTTTCGTATCATTCGCAGCTTCGTCGAAAAACAGTAAGGAAGCTGAGCGTGAAAAACAGAACCAATACATACGCCCACGAGGGTATATTACAGTTTGACTTTAACTTGGCGACAGTCAACTGTCAATCCCGCGCTGCGTGGCGTCGAATTCCAAACGTGCAGCCCTGACAAATTCGCCGAGGGCCAGGGAAAGCATAAGGACAAGAATCGCTTCGCGCCCGACTCATCCCCCCGCCTCCCGCATCACGCGCGACCAGTAGGCCTCACTCAAACGCTGTGTCAGCGTGCCCGGCACGCCCGAACGCAGCCGTAACCCGTCCACCGACGCAACAGGTACCGGCCCCTGCACCACATTTGACAACAGCGCCTCGTCCGCTCCGGCAACGTCCTGAGGCGTAAGCGACCGCTCCTCGCAGGCCACGCCCAGCTGCCGCGCTTCCTCAAGCAGCGTGAGCCTCGATACGCCGGGCAGCGCGCCGTCCTCCACCGGTGGCGTCATCAGCACGCCGCCGATAACCGCGAATATGTTGCTGGACGTCGCGCCCGTCACGAGGCCGCGCGTGTTGCACATGAGAGCATCGTCGGCACCAGCTCGCTGGGCCTCCAGCCGCGCCACCACGCCGTCCACGTACGAAAGCGACTTCACACTCGAGAGCGGAGAGAGGTCGTTGCGCGACAGGGACGACGTCACGAGCGCTCTGCCCGGCGGCAGCGTCGAGGGCGGCCCGGGCCAAGGCGTAACCCGCACGACCACGCTCGGGTCGAGCGCGGCCGGCGCGTTCAGCCCGCGTCCCACATCCACGCCGCGGCTCAGCGTGAGTCTCACCACCGATAGAGGCAGGCCTCTACGCGTCAGGCATTCCTCGACAATCGCGGCCAGTTCTTCCGCGTCCGGCATGGGCAACTCGAGCAGGTCGGCGCCGCGGCGCATGCGGGCCAGGTGGTCATCTATTCGGAACACCCTGACGCCCGCAGCAACCATCGTCTCGAACAGGCCGTCCGCGAGCGTGAACCCGCGATCCAGCGGGGAGATTGCGGCCTTCGCCTCGGTCACGAACTCCCCGTTCACGTACATGAGCGCGTCGGCGTCAGCCATTGCGCTCCAGGGCCATGCGGAGTCCCCTCGCCTTGTGCAGCGTCTCCTCGAACTCGGCAGCCGGCTCCGAGTCCGCAACTATGCCTCCACCCGCCTGCAGGTACGCCTGCCCGCCGGCGAGAACCAGCGTGCGAATGGCAATGCTCGTGCCCATGTCGCCGCTGAAGGAGACGTAGCCGATGGCCCCGCAGTAGACGCCGCGGCGCACCGGCTCCAGCTCCTCGATTACCTCCATAGCCCGCACCTTGGGCGCGCCCGTCACCGAGCCGCCCGGAAAGCACGACCGCAGCAGGTCGATGGCGTCCGCGTCCTCGCGCAGCTCGCCCGTAACGGTTGACACAAGGTGCAGCACCGTGGGGTGTTGCTCCACGGCGAACAGGCTTGGCACCTCTACGGACCCAACGCGGCAGACGCGGCCTATGTCGTTGCGTATCAGATCGACGATCATGACGTTCTCGGCGCGCTCCTTCTCGCTGGCCAGCAGTTCTTCGGCGAGCGCTGCCGTCTCGCCGTCCGACGCGCCAACGGGCCTCGTGCCCTTGATGGGCCGCACGCGCACGCGGCCTCCGTCCAAGCGCAGGAACTCCTCCGGCGATGCGCTCAGCACCTGCACTTCCGGGAATCCCAGATACGCTGCGAACGGCGCGGGGTTGGCCTCGCGAAGGCGCAGGTACAGCGACCACGGGTCGCCCTCATACGGCGACTGGAACCGCTGCGACAGGTTCACCTGGTAGGCGTCGCCGGCGGCCAGGTACGCCTTCACGCGGTCCACGGCGGTCATGTACGACTCTCGCGAGAAGTTGGAGCGCAGCTCTGCGGCGCGTGAGGCGGGTGCGGCCGCGGGCGTTTCCGCCGACGCGGAGGCCAGCATGTCCATGATCTCTGCCTCGCGCTCCTCCGCTCGTCGCTCCGAGCCGTCGGGCAGGCCGGTGGAGATGAGGTACGAGACGCCCGTGTCTCCGTCGTGCGCAAGCACCCAGTCGTAGAAGCCCAGGTACAGCTCAGGAAGGCCGAGATCGTCCTCCGAGAGCGAGGGCAGCCGCTCCAGATGACGGCCCAGGTCGTAGCTCCAGTATCCGATGACGCCGCCCTGAAACGGAGGTAGCCCGGGCCGGCTCTCGACGCGGTATTCTCGAAGCAGCGCCTTCATCACCGCCCACGGGTCGCCCTCCGTCTCCTCGAGGATGCCATGGCGCAGCAGGGACACGCGGCTCCCGCGGCTTCGCGCGACGAGGAATGGGTCGGCGGAGAGATAGGAGAACCGGCTGCCTGGCGCGCCGGGCATTGCGCCGTCAAGCAGGATCGGGTAGGGCATGCCGAGGAATGCCGGCATGAGTTGCGCCGGATGCGGCAGCGAGTGGAACGAGCGGCCCAGCGGCAGTGAGCCTATCGTTGTGACCGGCTGAGCGTTCAATGTTGGGGCCACCTCGCACGGGCTTGGGTCTGCCGCGGCGCCTCAGGGGCCCGCGCGCGGCGCTAAATCTCCCCGTTTGCCGACAGGAAGTGCTCTGCGTCTATCGCAGCCATGCAGCCCGTGCCCGCGGCGGTCACAGCCTGCCGGTAGACCCAGTCCTGCACGTCGCCGCTGGCGAATACGCCGGGCACGCTGGTCTTGGTGCCGTCGTGGGTGATGATGTAGCCGTTCTCGTTGATGGCCAGCTTGCCCAGAAACGGCTCCGTGTTGGGCTTGTGGCCTATGGCCATGAACACGCCGTCGATGGGGCGCTTCATCTCTTCCCCCGTCTTCATGTTGCGCAGAAGGACCGACTTCACCTCGCCCTCGTCGATGCCGTGGATCTCCTCCAGCACCGTGTCCCAGACGAAGTCAATCTTGGCGTTGTTGAAGGCGCGTTCCTGCATGATCTTGGAAGCGCGGAGCTGGTCGCGCCTGTGCACGACGTGGACCTTGGAGGCGAACTTGGTGAGGAAGTTGGACTCCTCCATGGCGGTGTCGCCGCCGCCTACCACGATGAGCTCCTTGTCTCGGAAGAAGAAGCCGTCGCAGGTGGCGCAGGCGGATACGCCGCGTCCCATCAGCTCGGCCTCGCCCGGCACGCCCAGCAGTCTGGCGGTGGCGCCGGACGAAATGATGACGGTCCTGGCGTAGTAGCTGTCCTCCTCGTCGACCTCCAGGCGGAAGGGACGACTGGAGAAGTCCACCGCGGTCACGCTGCCAGTGACGTAGCGGGTGCCGAACCGCTCGGCTTGGTCCCTGAACTTGGTCATGAGGTCAGGCCCCATGACGCTCTCAGGGAAGCCCGGGTAGTTCTCCACGTCCGTGGTGATGGTGAGCTGACCGCCGGGCGTTGCCCCGTCGATAATCAGCGGCCGCAGGTCGGCCCTTGCGGCGTAGAGCGCTGCGGTGTCGCCGGCAGGCCCGGAGCCGATAATGACTACGTTCTCCACGTGGTTGTCCGTCATGGTTCCTCTCCTTGCGGTATTGTGGTTGATGCCGTCATTGTGCTTCACCCGCGGTAGCGGTATCGCCCGCCTACGCGGTCCTTGTTCAGGCGCCGCTTCAGGTGCAGCCCCTCCAGTATGAACTCCATCCCGGACGCGACCAGCGCGTGCCTGTTGTCGACGCCCAGCCGGCGCAGGGGCTCGTCGAAGCCCTCTATCTCTGCGAGAAGCGTCACGTACTCCGACGACGGCCTGTCGCCTCCCGTCTCCACCACCAACCCCTCCTCGAATCCCAGCACGATGTCCTCCAGCTCGTCCGCGTCCAGGTAGCGGCCGAAGACGTTGAGCACAGCCTTCTTGGTGAGGTCCTCCAGAACGCGTCCCTCGCGGCCGTCCTCCATCGTCTCCAGTTCGATCTTGCCCATTGTGGAGGGAATGATGGCGGTAAGGTCGCTTATGCGGGGCACCACCATCTCCTCCTGCTGGCGCAGGCTGCGGCGGTAGGCGTTGCTTACGAGGCTCTCGTAGTTGGCAATGGACACCCTTACGCTCACACCGGAGCGCTGGTTGATCTCGGGGCTGCGGCGGGCCAGGCTCGTGATCTCGGCCGTGATCTCCTTCATGTAGCGGGGCACCAGCAGCCTGTCCTCCAAGTCCTGGAAGGAGGAGGACTCCTGCTCCATGATCCGGATCTCATCCTCCGACCGCCGCGGGTAGTGTGTGCGGATTTGCGCGCCGTAGCGGTCCTTTAGCGGCGTGATTATGCGGCCGCGGTTGGTGTAGTCCTCCGGGTTGGCACTGGCCACCAGGTAGACGTCCAGGGGCAGCCGGATGCGATAGCCCTTGATCTGCACGTCCTTCTCCTCCATCAGGTTGAATAGGCCGACCTGTATGCGCTCTGCCAGGTCCGGCAGCTCGTTGATGGAGAAGATGCCGCGATTGGTGCGCGGGATGAGGCCGTAGTGGATGGTGAGCTCGTCGGAGAGGTAGCGGCCCTCCGCCACCTTGATGGGGTCCACCTCGCCGATGAGGTCGGCGACGGCGATGTCCGGAGTGGCCAGCTTCTCCGCGTAGCGCCGGTCGCGGCCCAGCCATGCTATGGGCAGGTCGTCGCCCATCTCGGACAGGCGGTCGTTGCACGCCCTGCAGATGGGAGCGAACGGATCGTCGTTGATCTCGCAGCCTTCCACGCTGGGGATCGCGTCGTCCAGCAGCTCCACCAGCGCGCGGATGAGCCTGGACTTGGCCTGCCCCCGCTCGCCCAGTAGGATGACGTCCTGACCCGCCAGAATGGCGTTCTCCACCTCCGGGATGACGGTGTCCTCGTACCCGACGATGCCCGGAAAAAGCTCCTCGTTGGCTGTGATCTTGTGGATGAGGTTGCGCCTCATCTCCTCCCTCACGCTGACGACGCGGTAACCACTGTCTCTCAGCTCACCCAGCGTCTTTGCTCTCTCGGTGGATGTCATGCCCGCTCCTGTGCTGATCCTGCGTGCGTGTGAACTGCCTCTATAATAACATAGAGGCGTCCAAAAGCAGGAGTGCGGCCTTGTTTGAGTTTATCGACAAGCGCATAATGGCCCGCAACCACTTGCCGACACGGGCCGCGCCGGGGTGAGGACGCGAAGCGCTGCAACCCTGTGCGATTGCCGGGCGCAGCGCGGCGCCGCACCGAGGCGTGAAGGGCCAGGGAGGACGACATGACAGGCATGGACGACCTGTGCATTGCCATGGACGTGGGAGGCACCCGCACCCGTGTCGCTCTGGTTGACCGCGCCGGGAACATCGTGCAGAGGGAGGGGGGCGAGACGCAGGCCCTCGCGGGCGCCGACGAAGCCCTTGAGCGGATAGCATCCATAATCGAGGTGCTCATAACGCGCACGGGCGATCGGCGCGTGGTGGGCATCGGGGCGTCTCTGGCAGGCCCCGTCGACCCGGTGACGGGCACGCTCTACGCTCCGCCCAACCTGCCCGGATGGGACGGCTTCTCGCCCGGCGCAGAACTTACTCCCCGGTTCGGCCTGCCGGTGTGGGCCGCCAACGATGCTACGCTGGGCGCGGTCGGAGAGCACGCCTACGGCGCAGGCCGGGGCATTGACAACTTGGTCTACCTGACCGTGAGCACCGGAATCGGCGGTGGCGTCATTGCGGACGGCGAGCCCCTGGTGGGCGCGCGGGGCTATGCCGCTGAGCTGGGTCACATGGTGATAGACAGGAACGGGCCCCCGTGCTCATGCGGGGGCCGCGGCTGCCTGGAGTCGCTGGCGTCCGGCACTTCGACGGCCAGGTTCGCGCGGGAAGGCCTGGCGCGCGGCGAGGGCAGCCTCCTGACGGAGATGGCGGGCGGCGACCCGTCCAGGGTGACCTCGGCGCTGGTGATGGATGCCGCCGTCAGGGGAGATCCGCTTGCCGCGGACATCATGCGGAAGTTCGTGGAAGACCTGGGACTGGGTCTGGCGAACCTGATGCACATCTTTGACCCGGACCTGATTGTCCTGGGCGGCGGTGTGAGTCGCAGCTTTGACGACTACGCAGAGGCGCTGCTGGCTGCGACGCGCCTCCACACGATGGCCAACCTCCGGGATAAGGTGAACGTCACCGCGACGGCCCTGGGAGACGATGCGCCCCTGCGCGGAGCGGCGCACTTGGCCTTTCAGCGAGCCGATCGGGGCGTATAGGGGTCCGCGGTAAAGGTGCGCTCGCCGGCGTCCAGGTTGTCAAGCGCCTCCTGAGCAGCCTCGGCTGCCAGGTCGTCTGCGGACTTAGTGCAGCGGATCAGGGCCTTCCGGGCCAGGCTGCCCCCTATGTTGCCCACGGCGGTTATGGCGGAAATCTGCGTTTGGTGGTCGTCGTCCTCGAAGAGAGGGATGAGGTGTGGCACCGCCGGCTCCTCGCCAAGCTCCCCGCAGGCGTTGGAGGCCTCGAATCTCATCGCCGCGTCGGAGTTCTGAAGCTCCGAAAGGATGATGGGCAGCCAGCGCGGATCGCAGCTCTTGCCCATGGCGTAGACGGCGCTGTAGCGCATCCCGTTCACGGAGCTCTGGTAGGCATCCTGGATGACTTTCTGGACGTCAACGGTGTTGAAGGGTGCCACCGCCTCCATGGCCCTGCGTCTCACCGAGAGGCTCTCGTCGCCGTCCAGCAAGGCGTTCATGAGACGCTGCTCTATGCGGTCCCTGTCCTTCTGGAGCATCTTGCCCGTCTGCGACAGAGTGGCGAACTTTCCGAGAGCTGCGGCCGCAGTGGCTCTCACCTCCTCCGAGGGATCCTGGGCAAGTAGGGTAATCAAGGGCGTCACCAGCGTTCGGTCGTCGCACTCCCACAGGCCCTCGATCGCTTTGGCCCTGACCTCCGCGCTCTCGTCGCTCAGGCAATGCTTGAAGAGGTCGTTGAAGTCCGCCTCCAAATTCTCTTCTGACAGATCGATGAGTCGTACCAGCACGTCCCGCCGCCTCCCGGCGTCAATGTCGCGCCAGGTGGAGACCACCAGCCGCAGGTCCTCGGCCGTCAGGTTCGAGAGTCGCATGAGGTCAGCGTTTCTCAGCGACCGGTCTTCGTCGGCCAGGGTCTCCAGATAGTGCTCCAGGTTTTCTTCCATTCTCTCCCTACTTCACCAATGCCCCAGCATTAGCACCTGATCCGGCGGGCGGGCAGCCGCCGATTGCAGTCCCAATTCTAAGCGGTGGTACCAGCGCGGTCAACCTGAGCGGGTCGGGTATTGGGCGCGATTCGCGAGCCGCGTTGGGCCCGGCTGCCGGAGGGTCGTGTGCTATAATCCACGCATAGAATGACGGCCGGGCGGTGACTGACGCCGCGATCCGGCACAGGGAGCGAATGGAGTTTTTCGTCCTACCAGGCTACCGCCGAGCTGCGCAATCAGGCCGGGGCAAACCGAGACTTGTCGTGGCCCGCAATGATGACAGTGATCTTCCCGCCTAGGCTCCTGCCCGCTAGACGGATTGGCGTGCCGGTACTCGCACTTGTCCTTGCCCTGATGGCGTCCGGGTGCAGCGCTTATCTCAGCCCCGGCGGAGGCTCTGAGAAGGTGTTCTTCGATACAGAGGACGGGGTGCAGCTGTCCGGCCACGTCTTTGGCTCAGGTCCGGTCGGCGTGGTGTTGAGCCACATGAGACCGGCGGACCAGGAAAGCTGGTGGCCGTTCGCTCGCGTGCTGAGGGACAGGGGCTATCACGCTCTGGCCTTCGACTTCAGGGGCTACCGCGACTCTCAGGGGGAGGTTGACATAGACAGCCTGGACATTGACGTGGAGGCGGCCCTGGACCTCCTTCGGACCCGCGGTGCCACCAGGGTGTTCCTGATCGGCGCCAGCATGGGTGGTACCGCCACGCTGAAGGTTGCCGCTCGCTCGGACGTGGCGGGCGTGATAACGATCTCCGCACCGCCATTGATAGAGGGCCTGGACGCCAGGCCTGATCTGCGGGGCATTTCCGCACCCAAGCTGTTCATCGCGGCCCGGGGGGACGTATTCTACGCCAGAAGCGCATCTCTACTGGACCAGAGTTCCGACGATCCAAAGGAGCTGCACCTCCTTGACGGAGCCGCGCACGGTACGGACATGCTCACCGGCGACTCCGGCCCGCGTGTGCAGGGGCTAATTCTGGACTTCCTGGGGAGGTACTCGGAATGACGCGGGCAAGGATCGTCATTGTCGATTACGGCGCCGGAAACCTGCGCAGCGTGGCCAAGGCAATCGAGAAGCTGGGCTACGCGCCGAAGGTGACAGGCAACCCGGACGACTTGAAGAATGCCGAAGCGGTGATCTTCCCGGGCCAGGGCGCATCGGAGTCGGCCATGACTGCGCTGAACGCCAGAGGCCTCGTTGAGCCGTTGAGAGAGGTGATCGGTCGTGGGACACCCTTTTTCGGCGTATGCCTGGGCCTTCAGCTGCTGCTGGAGACATCCGAAGAGGGCCCATCGCCGTGCCTTGCCGTGGCGCCCGGCCGCGTGCGCCTGCTGCCGGAGCATGTGAAACGCCCGCACATGGGATGGAACCAAGTCGACCTCCTCGACGACCACCCGGTTTTCCGAGGCGTGGAAAGCGGCTCCTACTTCTACTTCGTCCACAGCTACTACGCCGCCCCCGAAGACGAGTCGCTGGTGCTGGGCACCACGGAATACGGCCTGCGGTTCTGTAGCGTGATGGCCAGGGACAACCTGGTGGCAACCCAGTTCCACCCTGAGAAGAGCGGCGCCCTGGGTCTTCGCCTGTACGAGAGCTTCATCAAGTCCATGGTGGAGGCGTAGGGTGGAAGTCATACCCGCAATCGACCTTCGGGACGGCAGGTGCGTCCGTCTCTACCAGGGTGACTATGACAGAGAGACGGTCTTCTCAGACGACCCTACCAGCGTGGCCCTGAAGTGGCAGGACATGGGCGCGCCCCGTCTGCATGTTGTCGACTTGGACGGTGCGGCCACCGGCGTCCCGGCCAACCTGGAAGCGCTTCGGCGCATCTGCGAGGCGGTGAGCGTGTCCATTCAGACAGGCGGAGGCATACGCAGCCTGGACTCTGCCGCGCGAGTCCTGGACATGGGAGTGCAACGCTTCATACTGGGCACCAGCGCGGTGGAGGAGCCTGACCTGGTGGAGCAGGCGTGCCGCCGGTTTGGTGCGGAGGCGGTGGTGGTGGGCGTGGACGCAAGGGACGGTATGGCGGCAATCAGGGGATGGCGAGAGACCACCGGCGTCTCCGCGCTGGACCTCATTCGGGGCATGGCCGGGCTGGGAGTGCGGCGGTTCGTCTACACCGACATCTCCCGGGACGGGACGCTGACCTCGCCCAACTTTGGAGCCATCGAGGACATAGCGCAGGGCTGCGACGCCTCGCTGGTGGTTTCGGGAGGCGTTTCCTCCCCTGATCACGTGGAACGCCTGGCCTCGCTGGGCGTGGAGGGCGTGATCATCGGCAGAGCGCTATACACCGGAGACGTGAACCTCGAAGAGGCCATCGCCAAGGCCGAGTCGCAGCGATCCAGCAATGAGGTGAAGCCATGAGGGTGAGAAAGGCCGTGATTCCCGCCGCCGGGCTGGGCACTCGATTTCTGCCCGTCACCAAGGCGGTTCCCAAGGAGCTGCTGCCCCTGGTGGACCGGGCGGCCATGCAGTACGTGGTGGAGGAGGCGGCCGCAGCAGGAATCGAGGAGGTCATTGTGGTGACCGCTCGCGGCAAGGAGGCCATTGCCGACTACTTCGACAGATATGCCGAGCTGGAAGGCCTGCTGTCGGCCCGCGGCGACACCGAGCGCCTCGCACAGGTGAGGCGTCCGTCCGAGTTGGCGCAGATGACGTACGTGCGCCAGGCGGAGCAGCTGGGACTGGGCCACGCGGTGGCGTGCGCGGCAAGGGCCGTGGGCGGCGAGCCGTTCGCCGTGATCCTCCCGGACGACATCATCGCCGCCGAGCCTGGGGCACTGGCACAGCTGCTGGAGGTGTTCGACCGGTATGAGGCCTCCGTGATTGCGGTGGAGGAAGTGGATGGCCCCGCAATTCAGAGCTACGGCGTGATAGATCCGGAGCCGGTCGCGGACGGCGTCTACCGTGTCAGGGGAACGGTGGAAAAGCCGGCCCTGGCGGACGCGCCTTCCAAGATGGGAATCGTTGGCCGGTACGTGCTCATGCCCCAGATCTTTGACGCCCTAGCCGAGGTTAAGGAGGGCGCCATAGGCGAGCTCCAACTCACCGACGGCCTAGCCATACTGCTGAAGGACCAGGACATCTACGCGCTCCGGTTTCATGGTACCCGCCACGACGTGGGCAATCCCATGGGCTTGCTGAGGGCGTCCGTAGAGATGGCGCTCAGGCGAGAGGACACGGGCCCGTCCTTTGGGGAGTTCCTTCGGAGGCTGGTGAACTAGTCCGCTACCGCTGACGTTGCAATCAGCCGTACTCTAACATTGCAGTTGTACTGGCATTAAGGTTACAATCAGACGTGGCTTAACATTGCAGTTGTACGCCATCATGTGTTGCAATCAGCCGTAGCTTAACCTTGCAATCGTACGGGCTTTAAGGTTACAATTGTCCCATGTCCTCGCATGGGTTGCACCCACGTTTCATAGAGCCGCGGTTCCTGGAGGCTCTGGAGGACTCACCCGTGGTCCTGATACAGGGCCCGCGCCAGTGCGGGAAGACCACCCTCGCGCAGATGGTGTGCTCTCCGGAGAACCTTCCGCCCGGCGCCGGTTTGGATGGCTCCGCGAGCCGGAGATATGGTTACCTGAGCTTTGACGATCCCAACGTTCGCGCGGGCGCTGAGGCCGACCCCACCGGCTTTGTGGCCGACCTGCCGGATCGTGTTGTCCTGGACGAGGTGCAGCGGGCGCCGGGGCTCTTCACCATGCTGAAGCTGGAAGTGGACCGCAGGCGGGCGCCCGGCCGGTTCGTCCTAACCGGCTCCTCGGACGTGCTTGCCGTGCCAACCGTGCAGGACTCACTGGCCGGTCGCCTGGAGACGATCCGTCTGCACCCCCTGGCCCAGTGCGAACTGTTCGGGAGCCGTTCCCCAAGTAGAGGCTTCATTGACACTCTGTTTGACGGCGGCTTTCCGGTCCGGCAGACCCGGCGCCTGGGGCTGGAGCTCGCCGAGCTCATTGCGTCCGGAGGATACCCGCCCGCGCTGGCCCGCCCACCCGGCCGGCGGCGCTCCAGCTGGTACCGGAACTACATTGAGGCCCAGGTGCAGAGGGACATCGGCTCCATGTCCCGCATCAGCGGCCTGAACGCCATGCCCAGGCTCCTGACTATGGCGGCCACCCAGACGGCGCAGCTCTTCAACCTGAGCAGCCTGGCGGCGCCGTTCCAGCTCAGCCGACCCACCATAGGCGACTACGTAGCGCTGCTGGAGAGGGTGTACCTGCTGGAGAGGCTGCCTCCGTGGCACAGCAACCGCGGCAAGCGACTGGTGAAGACCCCCAAGCTCCACGTGGGCGACACCGGTCTGGCGTGCGCCCTGCTGGGCGTGTCCGCGGCAACCCTCCTGAGGGACCGCCATCTCATGGGTCAGCTTCTGGAGACCTTTGTGTTCCAAGAGCTTCGCCGGCAGGCCACGTGGTTCGGTGGCCCGGTTGACTTCTTCCACTACCGTGACAGGGACCAGGTGGAGGTGGATATTGTAATGGAGCACGGCGGCCTGGTTGCAGGAGTGGAGGTGAAGCTGGGTGCAACCGTTCGCTCCTCCGACTTCCGCGGCCTTCGCCGGTTGCGGGAGGCCTGCGGCGAGCGGTTCGCCGCAGGGGTGGTGCTCTACGACGGCGAGACCGCCATCGGCTTCGGAGACGGGCTGTATGCCGTCCCTGTACGAATGCTGTGGGAGAAGGCAGCGTAGGTGCGAGCGCTGTGCCGTGGCGTTGACTGGAGACACCGCCCGCGCTATACTCACGAGCGAGTCACAACAGCATAGGGCCTGAGGGGAGCTTGGTGAGCCAGGCTGAGAGGCCCCGACCTTTCGGGGCGACCCTGAGCACCTGATCTGGGTAATGCCAGCGGAGGGAGAGTGCCGGACCATAGCTTGTTCTCAATTGGTCGCCTGCCGGATGCGGGCGGCCGTTCTCTTTCTAGCCGGCCATCGATGCGATGACCGCCGGCCAGGAGTGCAGACCAGTCGATGCCGCGCCTCCTTCCAAGATAGAGCTGGACGGCGTTGGACAGGACTTCTCCCTGCACGGAGTCCCGCTGCCCGTACTGCGCGGCGTTGGCCTACGCGTCCACGAGGGCGAGTTCGTAAGCATCATCGGCCCCAGCGGATGCGGAAAGAGCACCCTGCTTAATCTCGTCGCCGGGCTGGAGGAGCCGTCTGTAGGTCGGATTCTCATGGACGGCCGGCAGGTCGCGCGGCGCCTTGGGACCGTCGGCTACATGCACCAGAAGGACCTGCTCCTTCCCTGGCGAAGCGTTCTGGACAACGCGGTCCTGGGGCCGGAGCTCAGGGGGAAGCCCCGGCCTCAGGCACAAAGCGCGGCCATGGCGCTGATGGGGCCATTCGGTCTGGAGGGGTTCGAGAAGAGCTACCCCGCTCATCTATCGGGCGGAATGCGCCAGAGAGTGGCCTTCCTGCGCACCGTGCTTGCCGATCAGGACGTCATCCTGCTGGACGAGCCGTTCGGCGCCCTTGACGCCCTGACCAGGGCCGGCATGCAGGAGTGGCTGCTGGGCCTCTGGGAGTCCTGGAGCAAGACCGTGGTGCTTGTGACCCACGACGTTGAGGAGGCCGTCCTTCTCTCGGACAGGGTCTACGTGCTCACGCCGCGCCCCGGCAGGGTCAGGGCTGAGTTCACGGTCGACCTGCCTCGGCCGCGCCGGTACGAGATGGTGACGGAGGCGGCCTTCGTGGAGATCAAGGCGCGTGCGCTGGCTTCGCTTCGCGAGGATGAGGCCCTCGCAGGTGCCGTAGGTGGGGCAACGTCTGACCTACTCCGAACGGAGGGCCTGTAGTGAGCGGCGACTCAGCAGCTACCCTGCGGGAACACTCTGAGCAGTCCGAGCTTGCGGCGCGGAAGCCCTCTCCTCAAGGCCGTGCATCCGCCGCGCTGCGCTGGGGGCTGCCGGCACTCGTCATCGGGGGGGCCGCCGCCGTGTGGGAGGCGGCTGTGCGCTTTTTCGACGTGGAGCGATGGCTCCTGCCGCCGCCCTCCGCCATAGGCGCGGAGCTCCTGGCCAGCCGCGACCTGCTGCTCAGGCACACCTGGGTCACGCTGGGCGAGGTGGTGCTGGGCTTCGCGCTGGCGCTAGTGATAGGAGTGGCCCTCGCCGGAGTAATCGCCTACTCACGCCTGGTTGAGCGTGCCGTGTATCCATTTGTCATCGCGTCCCAGACGGTGCCGGTCATAGTCATCGCGCCGCTGCTTCTGATCTGGATAGGATACGGAATATGGCCAAAGGTGATTGTGGTGGTGCTGCTCTCGTTCTTCCCGATCGTGGTCAACACCGTGGACGGCCTCAAGTCGGCCGACCCAGACCTGCTCAGGATGATGCGTACTTTGGGCGCAAACAGATGGCAGCTCTTTGTCAAGGTGCAGGCGCCATCGTGCCTGCCGTTCCTCTTCTCAGGCCTGCGAGTGGCCATCGCGCTGAGCGTGATAGGCGCTGTAGTGGGCGAGTGGGTGGGCGCCAGCTCGGGTCTCGGCTACCTGATGACCCGTTCCGCTCCGCAGTTTCTCACGGACAGGGTATTCGCTTCCATGTTCATCTTGTCCGTCATGGGCGTTGCTCTGTTCCTGCTGGTGGTGCTGACGGAGCGATACGCCGTACCTTGGCACAGCAGGGAGCGCCGGGACGAGGCGCTGGGAGACAGTTCTGTACGGAGGTAGAGCATTGAAATCGAGTCTTGGCAGGTCCTGGTTCACCTTGGTAATGATTGTGACGGCAGTCCTCGTGGCCGTGGCGTGTGAGAGTGCGGAGCCGACGTCGACTCCTGCTCCTACGGCCACGACCGCTCCCACGGCCACCTCCGCGCCAACCGACACGCCCGCCCCTGCCGTCGTGAGCGTCAGCCTGGCGCTGGACTGGTTCCCCAACTCCAACCACGCCGGCTTCTACGTGGCGCAGCAGCGCGGCTACTACAGCGAGGAGGGGCTGGACGTCGAGATCGTTGTGCCGGCCAACCCGGAGGACGTGCTCAAGACCGTGGGCGCCGGGCGCGACGACTTCGGCGTGAGCTACCAGGCGGAGGTGCTGCTCGCACGGGGAGAGGGCGTACCGGTGCAGTCCATTGCCGCTATGGTGCAGCATCCCCTCAACTCCATCATGGTCCTGGAGGAGTCCGGCATCGAGAGGCCCCGCGATCTGGTAGGCCGCAGCGTGGGAGTCACGGGGATACCGTTCGAGGAGTCGCTCTTCCTGGCCATGCTCCAGCACGACGGCGGCGCCGCCGAGGACGTGACCCTGGTCAACGTGGGCTTCGATCTGTCGCCCGCGCTGATCGGCAGGAAGGTGGACGCCATAGTTGGGGCATACTGGACGCACGAGTCGATTGCCATGGAGAAGCAGGGCTACCCGGTCAGCGTGCTGCGCATGGAGGAGTGGGGTGTCCCCGACTTCTACGAGCTCGTGCTCGTTGCCGGGGAGAGCGCCATTGCCGATGACCCGGACGTGGTGGAGCGGTTCCTCCGCGCCACGGCCAGGGGTTTCGCAGACGCCATTGCAGATCCGCAGGCGGCCGTGGATATCCTCGTCGAGGCCAATCCGGAGATCGACAGCGACCTGGAGTCGCAGGGCATCGGGCTGCTGGCCCCGCTATGGTCGGAGGAGGGTGTGGCCTTCGGCCACCAGTCCATGGAGAGGTGGGAGGGCCTCGCGGCTTGGATGAAGTCCGAGGGACTCCTCGGGGAAGACGTGGACGCTGCGGACGCATTTACGTCCGAGTTCATGACGCAGTGAGGAGCGCAATGCAGAGACCAAGCAGGGCCATGACCATCGCAGGCTCCGATTCCGGGGGAGGCGCAGGCATCCAGGCCGACCTGAAGACGTTCGCTGCCCTGGGCGTATACGGCTCGTCAGCCCTGACGGCCGTCACGGCCCAGAACACACTGGGCGTCACCGCCGTGGTGGAACTGCCCCCGGACATGGTCGCCGCACAGATCGACGCTGTGATGTCCGATATAGGCGCGGACGCGGTGAAGACAGGAATGCTGGCGAACTCAGGCATAATCCGAACGGTTGCCGAGAAAGTGCGCGAGCACACGATCGAGAACCTGGTGGTGGACCCCGTGATGGTGGCCAAGGGAGGCGACCGGCTGCTCCAGGAGGAGGCTGTGGAAGCGTTGCGCGGCCTTCTGGTGCCGCTTGCCGCGGTGGTCACACCCAACCTGCCGGAGGCCTCGGTGCTGGTCGGCCGCAGCGTGGAATCGCTCGAGGACGCGCGCCGCGCGGCCCGTGAAGTCGTGGACATGGGGGCGCGCAGCGTTGTGGTCAAGGGCGGCCACCTGCAGGGCGACGCCGTGGACGTCTTCTACGACGGCCGGCAGTTCCGCGAGCTCTCTGCCGCACGGGTGGAGACCACGAGCACCCACGGCACGGGCTGCACCTTCGCATCCGCCGTTGCGGCGGGGCTGGCGCAGGGCATGGATGTGGAGGATGCCGTGGCCCGGGCAAAGGACTACGTTACGGAGGCCATCCGGAGCGCCTTCCCGGTGGGGGCCGGTCACGGACCGCTCAACCACTTCCACGCCACGTGGTAGGCGCCGGGCCCGTGCGCCTCAGTTCAGAGGAGGCGCTTCGATAGCCGAGGCCTGGTTGAAGTTGGACAGCACGATGGTGCGCACGATGTCGTCTGCGTCGCCTGCGACCGCCGAGCCGCGGAATACCACCCGCCGCAGGTAGGAGTCGTCGACGCCTATCCACACCTCCGTGTCCACCGTCAGGTCGGGTGCGACGGTGCTCAGGAGTGGTACAAGCGAATCGGACGGCAGTTTGCCGCTGATGCGGTTAGTCGTGACGCCATCGAGTATCTCCTGTCCCAGGAGGGATGGCTCGGCCAGGTCGCTCATTATGGAGTCTATGCCGGTGGCCGGGTCGAAGAAGGCCAGCGGGTTCACGCCGGCCTCCTGGATCTCCCAATCCTGTGTGATGGGGTCGGTCATGTAGGTCACGCCATCCAGGGCTACTAGCTCAATCTCCACGAAGAAGCCGCTGAAGGTTGCTCCGAGCGAGACCCTCAGGCCGTCCGGCTTGGCCACGTCGCCCTCCATGTCCGTCACCACGAGGCCGATGGCCAGGGGTGTGCCTCCGTTCTCGTGGCTCAGCCCGAAGCGAAAGGAGTCCAGGGCCGCCATGCTCTCCCCGGAGGCAGCCAGGATGGTCTCTGCGTTCGGCGGTGGTGTTGGGCTGGGGGTTGGCGTTGTCGTGGGCTCGGCGGGCGCGCATGCCGCGACGGCTATGGACAGGAGAAGGAGCAGCGCTGCGCAATAGGCTATGCTTTGAGAGCGGATAGACGTGTGCCACATGCGGAGAGTATATCAGAGGTGCTGAGGCACACGAAAGCTGTTCTGAGGGTGGAGCTTCGCCCGCGACGTCCGGCCATCCGGCTCGTGCCTACTGCGAGGTGTCGGTGACGAGTGGCCCCTTCAGCACGTTGGCCCCCAGGGCTTCGGGGCTGCCTTCCGCCGGCTCGATGGACACCTCGACGTTCTCGAAGTCCCGCAAGTCGCCCAAGCCCTGCACCATCAGCTGGCCGTAGCCTGCACTGTCCACCTTGAAGGTGCCTGCGCTCGTAGGCCCGTTGTTTGACATGAGCCAGAGCTGGTAGACCTTGTCTCTGGGCAGTGCATCAAGTCCCACCGTGAGCAGCACGCCCCAGGTGGCATTCGGGCTGAGCATGAGCATACCGGTTGACTTGGGGGCGGACTCCCCACCCTCCAGCATGACGGTGGAGACGCCTTCCATCGAGGCCAGGTAGGCCAGGTCGAGCTGGTTGAAGAGCGTCTGGGCCAGCCTCTCGTTCTCCTCCTGAATCTGGTCCAGCTGGTCCTGCAGATTGGATGAGAGCCGTTGGTCTTCGTCCCTCAGCTCGTTCACCTCCTGCCACAGCAGGAAGGCGCCCGCGCTGAGGACCACAAGTGTGACCGACACGACGGCCATCGCGGATGCGGCCAGGGGCTGCTGCAGGGCGCTCCTCAGGAGGGCCAGCGGCCCCCCGATCAACCCGGGTCGACTCGATGGGCGCGCACCGGCGTTAACCATTTCCAGGATTCGCCTCTTGAGGCCCGGCGGGGCCGGCACAGGGTCGCCCACCCTGATCAGCATCTCCATGGAAGGGCTCTCCTCGTAGTAGAGGGCGAGGCAGTCGGGGCACCCGCGGACATGCGCCTCCAGCCTGTGCCTCTCGTCCTCGTCGAGAGCGCCCAGCAGGTATGCGTGAATAAGCTCTCCCGCCTCTTCGCAGTTCATAGCACTTCCTCCGCGGATGCGGTAACTCGATCTCTCAGCAATCTGAGGGCCGACCTCATCTGGGTCTTCACGGTGCCCAGCGGCCTGTCCAGCAGCTTTGCTATCTCCGTGTGCGTGTATCCCTGAAAGAAGCCAAGGTACACCACCCTGCGTTGCTCCTCCGGGAGGTCGTAGAGTGCCCTGCGGACAGTCTCGTAATCCAGCCCGGCCTCCGTGGAGTCGGGCCGCTCGATCTCCTGGTCTTCCAGGCGCGAGTCGGCGGCGCGCCTGCGTCTCCTCCTGAGCTCGTCCACGGTGCGGTTGTGCGCGATCCGTGTGATCCAGGTGGAGAAGCGGGCTCGCAGGGGGTCGTAGGTGCCGCTGTTCTGCCAGACGGACATGATGACGTCCTGCGTGACCTCTTCCGCGTCGTGGTAGTTCCCCAGCAGCGCGAGCGCCAGGGAGAATACCCTGGAGGCGTGCCGGTCGTAAAGGGCCGCAAGGGCCTGCTGGTCCCCGGATGCGACCAGAGAAGTCAACTCTGTATCCTCCAGAAGGTGGTAGTCCACGGCGTCCCCTCTTAGCTGAGTGCCGCCGCTCCACTAATATATACGTAGTGGCAGCGCGTCTGGATTAAGGGCGGATTGGGGAATTATAATGCAAATGGGGAGATTTCACTAATCGCACACCGCCGCATTGCGGTACCCTGTAGGGACTGCTAGAATTCTCCCGTCGCTTCGCCGTCCTCACCATCCTTGAGAGGAGCGCATGGTACTCAGCGATCGCACAATCAGGGAAGAGTTGGGCTGTGGGAGGATCGTCATCGATCCCCTGGACCTTTCCTGCATTCAGCCGGCAAGCGTTGACCTGCACCTGGACCGGAGGCTGCTGGTCTTCCGCAACACGCGCCAGCCGTACATAGACGTGCGGCGGGACATGCCGGACCTCACGGAGGTGGAGGAGATTCCGGAGGAGGGACCCTTCTTCCTGCACCCGGGCGAGTTCGTACTGGGCAGCACGCTCGAGTCCGTCACGCTACCGGGGGACATTGTGGCGCGCCTGGAGGGCAAGAGCTCGCTGGGCAGGTTGGGTCTGCTAATCCACTCAACGGCGGGCTATGTGGACCCGGGCTGGTCCGGCCACCTCACGCTGGAGCTGAGCAACGTGGCCAGCCTTCCCATCACCCTTTACTACGCCATGAAGATCGGCCAGATCTCCTTCCTCCGGCTGACCTCCGAGGCAGAGAATCCCTACGGCTCGCCGGCATTGGGCAGCAAGTACCAGGGGCAGACGGAGCCCACCGCGAGCAGGATACACAGGGACTTCACCCCGAGCGGATAGGGCTCATGGGCTACATGCAACGCGCCCTGGAGCTCTCGCGTGAGGCCCTGGGCCTGTCGAGTCCCAACCCGCCCGTGGGGGCGGTTGTGGTCAAGGACGGGCAGGTGGTGGGCGAGGGCCACACGCTTCCGCCGGGCCAGGCCCACGCCGAGATCATCGCGATGCGGCAGGCCGCCGACCTCGCCCGGGGCGCCCACCTCTACACCACGCTGGAGCCCTGCTGCCACTTCGGCAAGACGCCCCCATGCACCCGCGACATCATCAGTGCGGGCATCACCGACGTCCACGTGGCCACGCTCGACCCCAACCCGCTGGTGAACGGCAAGGGTGTGACGGAGCTCAAGGACGCCGGCCTGAGCGTACACGTCGACGAGTGCGGCGACGAGGCCCGGCAGCTGGTGGAGGCATACACAAAGTTTGTGGCTACGGGCCTTCCGTTCGTGACGGCCAAGTTTGCAATGAGTTTGGACGGCAAGATAGCCACCGCATCCGGCGACTCTCGCTGGATCAGCTCCGAGGAGGCGAGACGCCGCGCCGGGGAACTGCGGCGCCAGTCGGACGCGGTGATGGTCGGTATAGGCACCGTCCTTGCCGACGATCCAAGACTGACCGCCCGCGACGATACCGGAAGCAACCTGCCGAGGCAGCCGCTGCGCGTTGTAGTCGAGGGCGCCGCGTCGCTGCCGCCGAATGCGCAGCTCCTGTGCGAACCCGGCCCCGTGCTCGTGGCCACGCCCAACGCGGCGGCCGAAAGAGTGGCTGCCCTGGGCGCGTCCGGCGCAGAGGTGGCCCAACTGCCTGCTGGAAACGGCCAAGTGGACCTGCGGGCCCTGATGCAGGCCCTGGGACAGCGGGGCATTACCAGCCTGCTCGTGGAGGGAGGGGGCGTGCTGCTGGGTTCGATGTTCGACTTGGGCCTGGTCGATAAGGTGGTCGCGTTCGTATCGCCCGTCGTACTCGGAGGGCGCGACGCTCCAACGCCGGTGGCCGGGGCCGGCGCGGACGCTATGGCCGCCGCTGTACGTCTAACGCGCTCCGAGACCGAGCTGATCGGCGATGACGTGATGATCACGGGATACGTGAGGTAGCGCTGATGTTCACCGGAATAGTGCAGGAGGTCGGTAGGCTGCGGGAGCGGGACGGCTCCGGCATGAGGGTTGAGGCCGAGGCCACCCTGGCCGCGCTGCGCGACGGAGACAGCATTGCCGTCAACGGCGCCTGCCTTACGGTCACTGCCAGGGGCGACGGTTGGTTCTCAGTGGACACGATGCCGGAGACGCTCAGGCGCACTAGCCTGGGCTCGCTCAGGCCGGGCGACCCGGTGAACCTGGAGCCGGCGCTCACGCTCGGCACGCCGCTTGGAGGGCACTTCACGCAGGGGCACGTAGACGCCACGGGGTCGCTGGTAGACGCGCAGCCAGAGGGCGAGGCCGTGCTGATGCGCTTCACCATGCCGCAGCGCCTGGCGCGGTACGTGGTGGAGAAGGGGTTCATTGCGGTGGACGGCGTGAGCCTCACGGTGGTGGATTGCACCGAGCAGTCGTTCCTGGTCTCTGTGGTAGAATATACATTGAAGCACACCAATCTGGGCAATCGGGCGCCGGGCGACCCGGTCAACCTGGAGGTGGACATACTGGCAAAGTACGTGGAAAAACTCCTGCAGCCCAGAGTGCAGCAAGAGCCTTCCGCGTAGCGATCCGACCATACAGCCGCCGCGGAGGGCGCAACATGGCACTGGCTACGATTGAAGAGGCGATTCAGGACTTTCGTGACGGCAAACCCGTGATCCTGGTTGACGATGAAGACCGGGAGAACGAGGGCGACCTCATAGTCGCCGCGGAGATGGCGACGCCGGAGTCCGTAAACTTCATGGTCACGCACGGCCGTGGGCTGGTGTGCATTCCTCTGACCGAACAGCGGCTGGAGGAGCTTGGACTGCCCATGATGGTGCGGGACAACACCTCCCGCTTCACCACCGCCTTCACCGTCTCGGTGGACGCCACCCGTGGCACGACCACCGGCGTTTCTGCGTTCGACAGAGCAGCCACCATCCGAGCCATGCTGGACCCGGCCACAAAGCCGGAGGACCTGGCCAGACCGGGTCACCTCTTCCCCCTGCGATACCAGGAAGGGGGCGTGCTCGTGCGGGCGGGCCAGACGGAGGGCTCCATAGACCTGGCCAGACTGGCCGGACTCTACCCCGCGGCCGTCCTCTGCGAGATTCTGAAGGATGACGGCACCATGGCCCGGATGCCGGACCTGGAGGAGTTTGCCGAGCTCCACGGCCTCCGGATCATCAGCGTGGCCCAGATCATCGCCTACCGGCGGCTGCACGAGAACATGGTGCAGCGCGTGGCTGAGGCCAGGCTTCCCACCGGGTTCGGTGAGTTCACCGCGGTGGCCTTCAGGAGCGAGGTGGATACGGCGGAGCACCTGGCGCTGGTCTTGGGCGATGTTGGCCCGGACGACCCGGTGCTGGTGAGGGTGCACAGCGAGTGCCTGACCGGGGACGTGTTCGGCAGCAAGCGGTGCGACTGCGGCGCACAGATCGACCTGGCGCTCCACCTCATTGCCCAGGAGGGCAAGGGCGTATTTCTGTACATGCGCCAGGAGGGCCGGGGCATTGGGCTGCACAACAAGATCAAGGCCTATGCCCTTCAGGACAGCGGGCTTGACACCGTGGAGGCTAACGCAAGCCTGGGATTTGGGCCGGACCTTCGTCACTACGGCATTGGAGCGCAGATCCTGGTGGACCTCGGCGTGAGGAACATGCGTCTGCTCACCAACAACCCCAAGAAGGTGATAGGGCTGGAGGCGTACGGCATTCGGTTGGTGGAGCGTGTTCCCATAATTGTGCCGTCCACGCCCGAGAACGAGCGGTATATGGAGACCAAGCACCAGAAGCTTGGCCACCTGCTGGAGATGGGGGAGGCAAGGAGTTGAAGGGCCCCTCCTACGAGGAGGATGAAGGAGGTCCCGGGCTCCGACTCGCCGGCGGGCTGGACGCGCAGGGCCTGCGAATAGGCGTCGTAGCCGCTCGCTTCAACCGGTTCGTCACGTCCAGGCTTGTGGAGGGCGCGTGCGAGGCCCTGCTGACCCACGGACTGCGTGAGGACGACCTTGCGGTCTGCTGGGTGCCCGGCTCCTTCGAGGTGCCGTTAGCGGCCGCCGAGATGGCCCGCAGCGGTCGGTGGGACGCGCTGGTCTGCATCGGCGCAGTCATCAAGGGCGAGACCGCCCATTTCGAATACGTGGCCGGTGAGGCTGCCAGGGGCATTGCGGAGGCATCCAGGGAAACGGGCGTCCCGATGACCTTCGGCATCCTGACGACCTACACGGAGGAGCAGGCGCTGGCGAGGGCGGGAGGCGGCGCGGGCAACCGCGGCTACGACGCCGCACTGTCCGCCATCGAGATGGCGAACCTGTTGCGGCGGCTGCGGAGCGCGGACGTCGGGCAGCCATCGAGCTGAGTCGACAGGGTAACGCTCGGGATTGGCCGCCGGGCCGCGCATCGTCAAATCTCAGAGGCTGAGGAGGTTGAACATGACGCAGCTTATGCAGGAGAAGTGCGTGGCGTGCCGCAGGGATTCGCCCCTGGTCACCGAGGAAGAGGTCACCGAGCTTCATCCACAGGTTGCCGACTGGGAGCTGATGGAGGAGGACTCCATTCAGCGGCTGAAGCGCACCTTCACGTTCCCCAACTTCGCGGAGGCGCTTGCCTTCAGCAGCAACGTAGGTGAGGCGGCTGAGGAGGAGGGGCACCACCCGCGCATCGTGACGGAGTGGGGCAGGGTGACCGTCACGTGGTGGACCCACAAGATACGAGGGCTTCACCGCAACGACTTTGTAATGGCTGCGAAGACGGACCGGCTGTACGACTAACCGTCCAGGATACCCCGCACGGCTTCGAATACGTCCTCGAACATCTTGCGGGTCAGGGTGCCTGTGTTTGTGTTCTGCCGGCTGGGATGATAGGACGAGACCATCGTGACCCCGTCCTGCAGCGTCTGAGCGGCCGCGTGTGAGAAGCGCGGCGCCGGCCTCAACGGCGTCATGCCCAGCTCCCGCCTCGCCGCTAGGTAGCCGTCGAAGGCGATCCTGCCTAGCGCGACGATCACTCGCACGCCCGTCAGCAGCGACAGCTCGCCTGCCAGGTACGAGCGACACCGGCGTTTCTCCTCGGTTGTGGGTTTGTTGTCCGGCGGCGCGCAGCGCACGGCAGCGGTTATGTAGGCGTCCGTCAGAGTCAGCCCGTCGTCGCGGCGACGCGACGTTGGTGAGCTGGCGAACCCGTACTTGTGGAGCGTCTCGAAGAGCCAGTCGCCGCTGCTGTCGCCGGTGAACATGCGTCCCGTGCGGTTACCGCCGTGTGCGGCCGGCGCAAGGCCAACGATGAGGAGGCGGGCCTGCGAGTCACCGAATGAAGGAAGCGGCCGGCCCCAGTACTCCTCGTCGCGGTACATGGCTCGTTTCTCGCGGGCCGTGCGCTCCCTGTGCTCCACAAGCCGTGGGCACATGCGGCAGTCTACTACCCTGCGGTTGAGGTCTTCCAGTGCCCGATGGCCGGTCACTGCCCTAGTTGGAGCGAATCAACAGGATAGGCCGGTAGGCTGCGCGGAGCACGCGGTCGGCCACGCTGCCCAGTATCCACCTGCCCAGGCCGCCGCGCCCGTGCGTAGACATTACGATGACGCTTCCCTCGCTGTCTTCCGCAAAGTCGATTATGTTGGCGGCGGGGTAGCCGGCCTTCACTGTGCAGGAGACCTCCAGGCCCTTCGACTCCAACTGCGCTTGCTTCTCCTGCAGGTATGCGATGGCGTCGCCTTCCAGCTGGGTGAAGAATGCGGGATCGTACGCGTAGGTCTCCGTGCCGGGGTAGGCGATGGCGGGTGTAGTGATAACGCGGATGAGCGAGAGCTTGAGCGACATTTGCAAGGCCAGCGCTTCGGCGTGGGCGAAAGCCTCCTCCGCAAGCAACGAGCCGTCAAGCGGCACCAGCAGCGTGTCGACCTTCACGTCGCCCTGCGCAGGCGCGTCGCCGTTCCGGGGGCGTACAAGCAGAATGGGGTAGGCGGTGGACTGGAGCAGCTTGTCGGCGTTGCTGCCGTAGACCCACCGGCCTATGCCCGAACGGCCGTGGGTGGACATGGCGATAAGCTCGATGCTGTTCTCGGCGGCGTATTCGGCGATGGCGGCGACCGGATCGTTGCCGGGGACGGCGCTGGACTTCGCTCCTGCGGGAAAGTGCAGTGCCACCTCGTCCAGGTACTGCTTGGCGGATTGGATGGCCTCCTCGAGAGTTTCCGCGCTCATGTCCGCGCCGCGGCCCGCGTCCGGGTAGCGCGGCATGGAAGCTGGAGGGATCATGAACTCGCCCGTGCCGGCCTCGCCCATCGCTATTGCTTCGACCCACGAGCGGCGGATGCTAGGGTCCTCGACGACGCTGAGCAGGTGAACCTCTGAGCCGGTGGCCTGCGCAAGCTGTGCCGCCGCGGGCAAAATGGCTTCCGAGAAGGTGGAACCGTCCAGCGTAACGAGTATCTTCATGAGTAGCTCCTGTTCGGGTGTGGAGTGAGCGCCACCTGCATTATACCGCATGGCCGCGCGTGTCTGCGCACACACGGGGGTTACTTGTTGTCGAACTGACAATTGAGTTCACCCAGCCGGGCACGCCGTTCTCTTCGTACGTAGCCGCTTTCTTTGCAGATCGATTCGGACCGCTATCGTAGGTCCGCTGCACCACCTGTCCCCCACGCGCGTCAAGAGTTGCCAGCGGTCGGCGGCGCGACTACACTACCCCTGAAACCACTCACACCCCCAGCACAGGAGGCGCCATGCAGGCCAGACCGGGTCCCAACAACCTCAAGCACAAGAGCCGCGAGATCACCACGGGGCCGGCGCGCACTCCCGCCCGCGCCATGCTCCGCGCCACCGGCCTCGACGACGCGGCGCTCAGCAGCCCATTCGTCGGCATAGCCAACCTCGCCAGCGACGTGACGCCCTGCAACGTGCACCTCAGCCGGCTCACCGCCCGCGTCAAGCAGGGCGTGCGCGAGGCGCGTGGCACTCCGTTTGAGTTCGGGACCATCACCGTCAGCGACGGCATCTCGATGGGCACGGAGGGCATGAAGGCATCGCTTGTCAGCCGCGAGGTCATCGCCGACTCCATCGAGCTGGTGTCTATGGCCGAGTGGTTCGATGGCCTGGTGGCCGTCGCGGGCTGCGACAAGAACATGCCGGGCTGCCTCATGGCCATGGCGCGCCTCAACATACCGTCCGTGTTCGTCTACGGAGGCACCATCATGCCCGGCCGCTTCCAGGGGCGCGACGTCAATATTCAGGACGTGTTCGAGGCCGTGGGCGCCCACTCCCGCGGCTCCATGTCGGACGCCGACCTGGATGCGCTGGAGCGCGTGGCCTGCCCCGGCGAGGGATCGTGCGCGGGCCTCTTCACCGCCAACACCATGTCCGCCGCCATCGAGGCCATGGGCATGGCCCTGCCTGGCGACGGCTCCATACCCGCCGTCGACCCGCGCAAGCCCGAGGAGTGCCAGCAGTCCGGCGAGGCCGTGCTCCGTATGCTGGAGATGGGCATCACACCCAGGGACATCCTCACGCGCAAGGCCTTCGAGAACGCCATCGCCGTCGTGGTTGCGATGGGAGGCTCCACGAATGCCGTCCTGCACCTGCTCGCCATCAGCCGCGAGGCGGAAGTCGCCCTGGACATCGACGACTTCGACTACATCAGTCGCAACACACCCTACATCGCAGATATGCGCCCGGGCGGCAAGTACGTCATGGCGGACCTCGACCAGGCGGGCGGTCTGGCGCAGGTGATGAGGCGACTGCTGGACGCCGGCCTGATGCACGGCGATACCATGACAGTCACCGGCAAGACGCTGCGCGAGAACCTGGAGGGCGTGGAGGAGAACCACGATCAGAAGGTGGTGTTCCCCGTATCCTCGCCGCTGAGCGACACCGGCTCGCTGGCCATTCTGAAGGGGAACGTGGCCCCCGAGGGCGGCGTCATCAAGGTTGCGGGCCACGCAATGACCTACCACAAGGGGCCTGCAAGGGTGTTCGAACGCGAGCAGGACGCGTTCGAGGCGGTCCGGCGGAGCGAGATCATGGCCGGCGACGTTGTGGTGATCCGCTACGAGGGGCCCAAGGGCGGGCCCGGCATGCGGGAGATGCTGGCCGTGACGGCTGCGATCGTGGGCCAGGGTCTGGGCGACGACGTGGCGCTGATAACGGACGGGCGCTTCTCCGGCGCCACCCGCGGGCCGATGGTGGGCCACGTTGCGCCTGAGGCGGCCGTGGGCGGGCCCATCGCGGCGCTGCGCGACGGCGATATGATCACGATGGACATCCCCAACCGTCTGCTGGAAGTGGAGCTCACCGACGAGGAGATCCAGGCAAGGCTGCGGGAGAACGAGGCGCCGCCGTCCACGCACACGACGGGCGCGCTGGCCAAGTACGCCAAGCTCGTGTCATCGGCCTCTGAGGGCGCCGTGACCGGGTAGGCGCCGGCAGAGCCAAGTATTGACTGCGCGGGCGATGCGGGCTATCATTTCGCCCACAGGCAGGAAGCCTGCCAGGAGGTAAACTTCAAATGCCACTGAGACTGGGACCCACGGAGCTGATAATCATCCTGGCCATCATCCTCATCATCTTTGGTGTGGGACGGCTGGGTGAGATAGGCGGCGCGCTGGGCAAGGGCATTCGCGAGTTCCGAAGGGGACAGTCCGGTGAGCTTGTGGAGCCGCCGGAACCGGAACCGGAGCCCGCGCCCAAGCCGTCGACAAGCAGGCGGAGGCGCAGGCAGAAGGCATAGGCGCGCCGCGCACACGATTCGCACGAGAAGGCCGGTGCCCCGCAAGGGGCACCGGCCTTGTGGTTTCTTGCACATTGCCCACTTGGGGCTACACCCGACTGAGGCTGATAGAATGGGGTCTATGCGCTTGGTGTAGGCACTGGTGGGGAGTCTATGGGGAGGGATAAAGATGTTCAGGAACCCGGATGAACTTCTAGACGAGCAGAAGTCAGTTCCCCTCAAGCTCGACGAACCGGTGGTCGACGCGGACTATCCGTGGCGTGACGACCTGCTCAAGAGGCAGGCGGTTGCTGAGCGCCTCACAAACTTTGTTGCAGCCCAGAAGCCGCCGCTGTCCATTAGTCTCCACGGGGAATGGGGAACCGGTAAGACATTCCTTCTTCGACGGTGGCAGAGGGATCTCGAGAGGTCCGGCTTCAAGGCCATCTATTTCAATGCGTGGGAGGACGACTTCTGTGACGACCCTCTCCTGGCTATACTCGGTCAGATGTCCAATACATTCAAGGACAGCAATTTCAAGACACTTGCTCAACAGTTTGTCTCCACTGGGCTGACGCTTCTCAAGAACAACGCTGAGAGCCTTTTGTCCAAACATATCGGCGTAACACCTAATGCAGATTCGAGTGAGAGAGACCTGGTAAATGAGTATCTTGATGTAAGGGCTACCAAGGACGAGCTGAAGAAAGGACTAGAGAAACTATCTGAAGCAGTCTACAACGAGACCGAACATCCCTTGGTCTTCATTATCGATGAACTCGACAGATGCCGACCCACGTTCGCCATCGAACTGCTTGAGAGGGTCAAGCACATATTCGACGTGCCGTATCTTGTATTCGTTTTTGGAATCAACCGAGACGAACTCTGCAAATCACTGTCATCAATCTATGGAGAGATCAACACGGATGTGTACCTCAGACGATTCTTTGATTTCGAGTTTCAGCTACAGGAGGTAGATTCTCAGGCATTTGCGGCGCACTTGATTGGCAGGTTCCAGCTGGGAGAGGTCTTTCAACCCCCCAATTGGGCGTTAGGGGGAGCAACCCAGGGACTGGTCCCGCAGGTATATAGGAACCCACATTACTACGGAAACTTCAGTCTGATAGTACCCAGCCTCTGGAGTTCTCTAGGCCTATCGCTGCGTGACATGGACTCTGGAATACGCCTGCTGGCCCTGTTGGCAAGGAATATCCGACCGGATGCCTTCAGTCATCCTTACTTGCTCGCTGTCATGATAGCGCTCAAGTTTCTCAAGCCTGAATACTATCGCCAACTGAGGGCGGGCCGTTTTCGAACGAGTTAGATTATGGATTATCTTGCCAATACAGCGCGACAAGACCCCTTCAACTGCAAACTTTCTTATGCCTTGGACCGCATAGAGGGATTCCTGTATTGCGCTGATGACTATAACAATGGGCGTCTGAAACCCGGCGAGAAGGCCTGGACAGAACTCAGTAAGGTCTCCAGCGCGTCCTCCGGTACGCGATACTTGGTTATCTCACAACGTGCGCAGGGCGCTGACCAGGCGCAGCTTAGCCAAATTGAGGAAGCTATCAATCACGGTCGCGTTCTGGAAATCAATGGCCGAACACTTGGTGAATTGGCAGCCCTTATCGATACCTATCAAGCCGAGGTCTGGCCTTAGGAACTCCCCCGGAGGTTAGCGCAAGCTTCTTGGATGATGCTGGACCTCAATCGGGCTTTGGACCATTCGGGCGGATGCAGAGACGGCTGCCCTGTTGGCATCTTCTCGGCAGAGCGGCCCCCGCGCAATGGTATAATGTTCACGCGGCTGCGCGGATTCCGCGGCCATTGAGACCTGACCCGGAGGGTTGACCGATTGAACACGCTCAAGACCGGATTCCTGCTGATAGTCATGTCGTCGCTGCTGGTGATGGCAGGCTACTTTCTGGGCGGCGTCGGGGGCATGGCTATCGCCCTGGTCCTGTCGGTGGGCATGAACTTCATGGCCTACTGGCACAGCGACAAGCTCGCGCTTCGCATGGCGGGCGCCAAGGAGGTCACGCCTCAGGACGCTCCGGTCCTCCACTCCATCGTGGAGGAGCAGGCGATGCTGAGCGGGCTTCCCAAGCCACGCGTCTACCTCATAGAGAACGACTCCCCCAACGCGTTCGCCACGGGCAGAAGCCCGCAGAAGGCGGCCGTGGCGGCGACCTCGGGCATCATGCGCATCCTCAAGCGCGACGAGCTTGCCGCAGTCATGGCACACGAGATGGCGCACGTCGGCAACCGCGACACGCTGATCATGACCGTGGCGGCCTCCGTCGCCGGGGCCATCACCTTCATGGCCATGATCGCCCGGTTCTCAATGCTCTTCGGCGGCATGAGGCGTGGAGGCGGCGGCGGCCACGGAGCGATGATCGGGCTTATCGGCATGCTGGTTGTGGCGATACTCCTGCCGCTCGCGGCGATGCTAGTTCGCTCGGCCATATCACGCGCCCGTGAGTACCAGGCCGACACCACGGGAGCCCAGAACTGCCGCAACCCGTTGGCGCTGGCCAACGCGCTCGAGAAGCTGGAGGCGGGATCTCACCGTCGACCCATGAAGGTCAACGAGGCGGTCTCGCACCTGTTCATCGTGAACCCGCTAAGCGGAATCACGGCCTCGCTGTTCTCCACCCACCCGCCGATACGTGACCGGGTTGCGCGCCTGAGACAGATGCGGGGCTAGCTATAGGTCGCTTCACCGCCCTCATTCGGGCCTCAGGTACGGTGCGGGGAGCAGCCCAACAAGAGCAAGAAGAAAGGGCCGGGAGCGCTTCGCTCCAGGCCCTTCGCTTTAGTGCTGTGGTGTGCTGCCTAGCGGGTGTCCAGCCCCTCCTCCTCCGCGCCCCGCCGCAGCGCCTCCTCGATCGCTACAATGAGCCGCCGCGCCGACTCCGCCGACAGTTCCACGGCCACCCTCTTGTCCAGGCCAAGCTCGTGGTTCACGAAGTCTATGTTCAGCGCGTGGTCAAACTGCGCATTCTGTGGGTGGTCGAAGGAGACGTTGGCCTCCTTCAGCTCGAACCAGCCCTTGGACCCCTTGCCGCTGCCGGTCACAGCAGCCTTCTCGACAATCATTGTGCACATGTCGCTACTCCTCCCTGCCCCGGCTCAGGACAGATGCTTGCCCAGGAACTCGAACGTCTTGTTCCACGAGTCCATGGCCTGCTCCTGCCGGTAGGCGGGCCGGTCGTAGTACCAGAAGCCGTGGCCCGCGTCGTCGTAGCGGTGGAACTCGTACTCCTTGTTGTGCTTCTTGAGCTCCTCCTCGTGCTGGTCGACCTGCTCCGCCGTGGGACTCTGGTCCTCGTTGCCGAAGATGCCCAGGATGGGGCATGAAAGGTCGGCGGTGTACTCGATCGGGGACACCGGCTGGGCAGGCGTGAGGCGGTCAGCAGCCTGGATGACGTTGCCGCCCCAGCAGTCGACGATGGCGTCGAACCCCGGCGCGCGGCAGGCCGCCAAGTAGGAGTGGCGCCCGCCCGAGCAGTGGCCCATGACGGCCACCTTGCCATTGGACGAAGACAGGCCCTTCACGTAGTCCCTTGCCGCCACGCAGTTCGCCACCACGCTGTCGTCCGGGACGCCGCCTTCACTCCTCACCTTCGCCGCCACGTCCGGCGGCGCGCCGTGCCCAAACTGTTCGTACAGGTCTGGGCTGATTGCGATGAAGCCGTGGTCGGCGAAACGACGCGCCGTCTCACGGTAGAACTCGTCCCATCCGGGCATGTGGTGTGCGAGGACAACGCCGGGGAACGGCCCGGACCCCTCCGGCTTCGACACGTACGCGTGCACCTCGTCGCCGTTGTACCCCTTGAGTGTTACGACCTCGCTGGTCTGTCCAACAAAGCTATCCGTCTGCATGGAATTCCACATCTTAACCTCCACTTGAGTTGGGATTGGCCCGCAGGGCGCGAATGGGGAGGGCCAACTCTATAATAACACTAGAGTATCAGCATGCAATCCCCAAAGCTGAAGAGCCGGTACCGGAGGTCGATTGCCTCGCGATAGGCCGAAAGCATCAGTCTCCGCCCGCTGTCCGGCTCCGCGTCGGCTCCGGCGAACGCACTAACCAGCATGAGTAGTGTCGAGCGCGGCAGGTGAAAGTTCGTGACCATGCCGTCGACCAGCCGGAAGCGATGCCCGGGCAGGATGAACAGGTCGGCCCAGCCGGACACCGGCGACAGTGCGCCCGCTCCATCGTCCTGCGACAGTAGGGCGGCCTGCTCCAGCACCCGGACGCTGGTGGTGCCGACGGCAACGACGCGGCGCCCCTCAGCGTGCGCCAGGCTCACCTCGCGGGCAGCTTCCTCGCCCACCTCAAACCACTCTGAGTGGAGCTTGTGCTTCTCCGGCTCCTCCGACCTCACGGGGCGGAAGGTGTCCAGTCCTACGTGAAGGGTTACGCGGGCAAAGCGCACGCCCTCCTCCGCGAGCGACTCCAGCAGGTGCGGCGTGAAGTGCAGGCCGGCCGTGGGAGCGGCTGCGCTGCCCTCCACCTTGGCGTATACAGTCTGGTAACGCTCCGGGTCCTCCGGTGGCGTCGCAATGTAGGGAGGCAGCGGCATCTCGCCGGCGCGGTGGATGACGGCCTCGTCGGAGAGGCGGACCAGCCGCGCGCCGCCGTCCGCGTCCGCCAGCACCTCGCCCTCCACGCCGTCCACCTCGAATCGCGCGCCCGGCCGGAGCCGGCGGCCCGGGCGCACCAGCGCCCTCCAGGTACCCTCGCCTTCGCGGCGGAGCAGGAGGAGCTCGATGGCGCCGCCGGAGCCGAGCCTTCGGCCGCGTAGGCGGGCCGGTATCACGCGGCTGTCGTTGAGCACCAGCAGGTCGCCGGGCCTGAGGAAGCGGCCGATCTCGTAGAAGCGGCGATGCTCTGTCTCGCCGGTGCGGCGGTCCAGCGCCATGAGGCGGGAGTGGTCGCGCGGTTCCACGGGCGTCTGCGCGATGAGCTCGCGCGGCAGTTCGTAGTCGAAGTCGGCGGTGCGCACGGTCAGCCCCGGAAAAGCCGCAGGGTGACGTTCAGGACGATCGTCAGGCCCACGCTCACGAGGAGCATGGTGACAATCGGGAAGTATATCGTGAGCTCACCCCGTCGCAGCACGATGTCACCTGGGATTCGCGAGAGAAACGGCAGCTTGGGCGCAAGCACCAGCAGAAGCCCCAGGAGGAGGAGCACGCCTCCCAGGAGCATAAGCACCCTTCCCAGGGAGTCCAGTCCGGTCATGCGATACTCACCCTTATTCGCGTTTGAGGGCAGGTTTGCCATTCGGGCGCCTTGGAGTCCGCGCCAGCCCGCTCACCCTTCGACCGGCTCAGGGCGAACGGGTGCTGGATCCCCACGGCCCGTTCGTGGTGAGCCTGTCGAACCATTCGAACGCCCAGGAGTCCGCGCCAGCCCGCTCACCCTTCGACCGGCTCAGGGCGAGCGGGTGTTGGATCCCCACGGCCCGTTCGTGGTGAGCCTGTCGAACCACTAGAGCGGGTCAACCACCAGCCGACGCTCGCTCCGCAGCCCTGAGCGTGTTCTTCAGGAGCATGGCGACCGTCATCGGGCCCACGCCTCCCGGCACCGGCGTGATCGCCGCCGCCTTCTCCGACACGCTCGAGTAGTCGACGTCTCCCACGAGGCGGTAGCCACGCGGCCTGGTCGAATCATCGACGCGGTTGATGCCCACGTCGATGACCACCGCTCCCTCGCTCACCATGTCCGCAGTCACGACCTCCGCCCGCCCGATGGCGACCACCAGGATGTCGGCCGAACGCGTCACGGCCGCGAGATCTCGGGTTCCTGTGTGGCACATGGTCACGGTGGCGTTGGCGCCCGTCCGCTTCTGTAGCAGCAGCATGGCCACGGGCTTGCCCACGATGTCGCTGCGACCGCACACCACCACGTGCTTGCCCTCCGGGCTGTGGCCGCTGCGAACCAGCATTTCCTGGATGCCCCAAGGGGTGCACGGTACAAAGAGAGGCTCGCCCTGCACCAGCCGCCCAACGTTCACGGGGTGGAGGCCGTCCACGTCCTTGTCCGGGTCCAGCGCCAGGATAACGGCGCGCTCGTCCACGTGGGACGGCAGCGGCAGCTGCACCAGGATGCCGTGGACACCGGGATCGGCGTTGAGCTTCCGCACCTCGGCGATGATCTCGACCTGCGAGGCGCTGGCCGGCAGGTTGATGGTCTGCGCGTGGATGCCGGCCTCACGGCAGGCGCGCTCCTTGTTGCGCACGTAAACCGCCGAGGCCGGATCGTCGCCCACGAGCACGACCGCGAGGCCGGGCGCGATACCGTGGCGCGAGTGGAGGGCGGCCACTGCCTGCGCCGCCTCGGCGCGGATCTCCTGCGCGATTGCGTTCCCGTCAATTACGACCGCGGTCATGTACCTCCTCTGGTCGTGGCGTAGGGTTCTCCGAGGAATGTTAGCACACGCCCGCGCGCGCAACAACGGCGCGGCTAGGCGGGGCCCATTCGAAGTCCGCTCGTGGTGAGCCTGTCGAACCACAATTGGGCCTTCGACAAGCTCAGGCCGAACGGCGAGATACGGTTCTATCCCAACAGCGAAAAGGCTCTGGGGTAGATGGGCGTGGCCGGCGATGGCTTGGGGTTAAAGCTCGGCTGGAGGGTAGATTCGACGCTACGGCAGCAGAAAACCCAGGTCTCGGAGGTCCACGAGTTGCAATGCCGTTGCGCCGTCCTCAATCATTGTGCAGCGAATGCTCAAGTTTGACCCGTATTCATGTCGCCAGATTTCTGCCGTAAGCTCACCGCATGATTGGTCAACGGGCTGCTGTAGCCAACCCCGCTCGACGAGCTCCATCAGGGCGGTATCGTACCCCCACATGCGCTGGATGAGCTCATCCGCGTCGGCATCAGCCGCGCCCGGATCGGAGTAGAAGAGTGATATGACCCACCAATCGCCTTCTTCATCTCGTCCGTAGCCTGCGCCCATGTCGGACCACTCGTGAAGCGTGCCCCACTCAGCCGGTTTCTCGAACTGCGAAAAGCCGGCCGAGAGTCCAACCTCAGGGTCCATAATGGCCTCCCTGGTGAAGAGCCCGGCCGAGAGTGGGTCTCCCAGTGCGAGGGCTATGCTGGAGAAGGCGGCGTCATCCTCCAGCGATGGCGATTCGTTTGCCCAGGTAGCCATCATGCCGGTGATGAACGCGGTGTCCGGTGCGACGATCAGGGCAGCGTCGCCCACGTAGACGCGGTTCATTGAGCCAAGTGCAATCCCTTCCGGACTCGCAAGAGAGCCCCACGAATTATCATCGTTCATCGAGAAGTAGGTTCGGCCGGAGGCTTCTATCTCCTCGTACCCGAGGTCCCGGAGCTTCTGCCGGATTGTAACATCGTCAAAGTCGCCTTCCAGGTACGCCGTTGAGGAGGGGAGCGCGATCCCCAAGGGCGACCCGCCGAAACCCAAAGCCTCTGTGACCTCGTAGCCATTGAACCCGAAGACCTCCTCCCACCCTGGCTCGCTGCTCACGCCGCCCAGGAATCCGGGAGCCAGGATGATTCCTCGGCTCGCGTCACCGTACGCGTCCCGGACACTATCGGACTGAACCAAGTCATCTCGGCTGCGCGGCGCTTGAACACCGGCCATCTCCAATGCGCGGCCCAGGTCGCCGTACCACACGCCTTCGTCTATTAGGGCTGCCGGTATCAGCGACAGCTTCGCCAGGAGCCCGGCGCCGGGCGCCGGTGCGGCGACAGGTGTGCGCGAAGGAACCCTTGTCGCTGTAGGAGCGGCCGTCGATGTCGGAACAGCCGTGGACGTCGGAGGAGGAGCAACCGTGGGCGTCGGCGATCCTTCACACGCAGCCAAAACCAACACCAACATTGCCGCGCCGACCAGTCCAAGGGTCCAGAACCGCGTTGCGATTGATATCAAGTTCTTCACATTGCTTTTTGTAGTAGGCTGTTATGAGAAACAATAGTGAATGAGCCTCTTCACTTACGCTCTCGCAGCGTGACGTTGGGGTTGCCGCGGCGTCTTGGCGTCGCAAGCTGCGAAGTACAAGAGGGGGAGGGCGATTGTCGAGTTCAGCGTCAGAAGGATCACCCTCACTCCATATTTAGGCGAAATGCTTCAAAATCGGTGACGATGAGAGTGTACTCGTCGTCTATGGCGTTGCTACGGTAGTCAATCTCTATCTTCGTGGGGTAACCCTTTTCCTTGTCGTAGCTCACGGCAATGTGGTCCATGTCGTCGGTGATGGCATCCTGGATGATTTCGAACAGACCCTCGATTGAGTGCAAGCGGAGCGGAACTATGGTCAGGGGCGTCTCACGGGATTCGGCGTAGGCCACATATTTGGTCTTGCCACTATCGACCCCCACTCGGATGGGCTCTTCGCGGCTGTCCGGGCACTCGCAGAGGACGATGTACTCGTAGGCATAGCCGAAGATGCCACTCTCCTTCCACGCGGCTCTATGACGGTCCAACAGGACCTGTGCCCCCTTGGGCACTGGAGTTGGATCTTCATCGGTGCAGGCCAAGACAGAGGCAAATAGCACACAAACAAGAACCGGGATCACGGCTGCGTAGTTGGGACGCACGCTTCCTAGCCTCCGTCGCTTCTTCGATTGGGGGCTGGTATACGTTATTCTAGCACGGGACGGCATTGATCGTGACCTCGGCCGTGGACACACTCACGACCGCACGAATATAATCCAGGGCAAGGCGGTGCTGCATCGCCCGAATACTCCCGGGGCCATCGGAGGTCGAGTTAGTGCTGACTGTGGGCGTGGACATAGTGGAGTTGTGGCGAGTGAAGGGCGTGCTCGATCGGTACGGGCAGGCCTTCCTGGACCGCATCTACACACCCGATGAGCAGGCCTACTGCCGCGGCCGCATCCCGCAGCTTGCCGCGCGGTTCGCCGCCAAGGAGGCCGTAATGAAGGCACTGGGCACCGGCATCCGCGGCGTCGGCTGGCGCGACATCGAGGTGACGCGGCGAAGGGGTAGGCCGCCGCAGATCGCGCTCCACAATCGAGGCCTCGCCCGCGCCGAGCGCATCGGCATGACGCAGGTGGCTGTCAGCCTGTCCCACTCCCGCGACTACGCCGTAGCCTCCGTTGTGATGGAAGTAAATGAAGATAGTAACCGCTGAGGAGATGCGCCTCCTGGAGGAGCGCTGCGCAGAGGAGGGCGTCACCACGGGCGCGCTCATGGAGCAGGCCGGGCTGGCGATCGCGCACGCGGCGCACGACATTCTGGCCTCCGCAGGCGTACCGCCGGGCGATGCCAATGTGCTCGTGCTGGTGGGCCCTGGCAACAACGGCGGCGACGGCCTGGTGGCCGCGCGCCACCTCTCCGAGTGGGGCCACCCGGTGACGGCATTCCTCCTGCGCGAGCGGTCGGACTTCAATGAGGCACGCGTCGCGCTATTTCGCAGCGGCGTCACGCTCCACACTGCAGACGGCGATCCCGGCCTCTCGGTGCTTGCGGAGCAGCTGGAGGAAGCGCGGCTGGTCGTCGACGCGCTGCTGGGTACGGGGCGCAACCGCCCCATCGAGGGAGCGCTTGCCGCCGTCCTCGACCGCCTCGCAGAGGCTAGATCCAACAAGCCCAATATGCTGCTGCTGTCCGTGGATCTGCCCACCGGCCTGGACGCGGACACCGGACTTGCCGACCCGCTCTGTCCGCGGGCGGACGTCACTCTGGCGCTGGGCCTGCCCAAGGTCGGACACATGGCGTTTCCCGGCGCCGCCCTGGTGGGCCGGCTGGAGGTTGCGGGCATAGGCATACCGGCGCACCTTGCGGACGAGGCGTCGGCCCGGGAGGTCATAACGCCGGAGTGGGTGCGAAGCGCCCTGCCGCGGCGGACTCCGGACTCCCACAAGGGCACGTTTGGCAGGACGCTTGTGGTGGCGGGCTCTGAGCGGTACGGCGGCGCTGCGTACCTTGCCTGCATGGGCGCCGCCCGTGCGGGCGCGGGCCTCGTCACGCTGGCCGCGTCCGAGAACGTGCTGCGAGTCGTCGCTCCCAAGCTCATCGAGGCCACCTGCCTGCCGCTGCCCTCGGAGGACGGCGCGCTGTCGCCCGACGCGCCCGAGGTCCTGCTGGCCGAGGCGAAGGACTATCAGGCGCTGCTGGTCGGCTGCGGCCTGAGCCGCTCGCGGGACTCCGACCGGCTGGTGCAGCAGACGCTGCGGACGCACCGCTATCCCGGAACGCCTCTTGTGCTGGACGCCGACGCCCTGAACTTCCTGGCGGAGACGCCGGAGTGGTGGGCCGGCCTGTACGCCGAGACGGTGGTGACTCCGCACCCGGGCGAGATGTCCCGCCTGACCGGGCTTTCCACGGCGGAGGTGAACGCCCATCGAATGATCTTCGCCGAGCGCTATGCGGCGCAGTGGGGCGTCACCGTGGTGCTGAAGGGCGCGTACACCGTCGTTGCTTCGCCGCAGGGTTCGGTGCGGGTCAGCCCGTTCGTCAACCCTGCCCTGGCCACGGCCGGTTCGGGAGACGTGCTCGCGGGTGTGATCGCTGGGCTGATCGCGCAGGGCGCTGAGCCGTTCGACGCGGCCGCGTGCGGCGTCTACCTCCACGGCGCGGCCGGTGAGCAGGCGCGGCAGTCCATGGGCGACGCGGGCGTGCTGGCCGGCGACCTGCTGCCTCTGCTGCCCCTCGCCATGCGAGCGATCAGGGAGGGCGGCACGTCGCCCCGGCGGCGCGGTTGAAGCGCCAGGGCAACTTGCCTATAATCGACGCAGGGGAGGGGGCGCATGCTGCTGGCCATCGACATAGGCAACACCAACGTGACCATGGGCGTCTTTCGCGATGACAACCTGGTTGCCACGTGGCGAATGGCCACGGACACGCACAGGCTGCCCGACGAGTACGCCCTCCTTATCCGCAGCCTGCTGCCTCTCAAGGGCGTGCAGCCGGAGGAGATCGAGAGCATCGTCATCTGCAGCGTGGTGCCTCCGCTGACGCAGGTGTTCGAGGAGCTGAGCGCCGCGTACTTCGACTGCCCGCCGCTCGTGGTTGGCACCGGCACCAAGACTGGCGTACGCATCCTGTACGAGAACCCGCGCGACGTGGGCGCAGACCGCGTGGCCGATGCGGCCGCAGCCTATGAGCTGTACGGCGGGCCGGTCATCGTCGTGGACTTCGGCACGGCAACCGTGTTCGACGCGATCTCCCGCGACGGCGACTACCTCGGCGGCGCCATCGCGTCCGGCATCAACCTCACCGCCGAGGCCCTCTACCAGAGGACGTCACAGCTGCGGCGCGTCGAGCTCGTCGCCCCCAAGTCCGCCATCGGGCGCAACACCGCCACCGCCATCCAGTCCGGCATCCTTTTCGGGCACGTGGGCATGGTGGAAGCCATGGTGGGCCGCTTCAAGCGTGAGATAGGCGAAGAGACTCGGGTGGTCGCCACGGGCGGAATGGCGTCGCTGGTGCACAGGGAGACGTCGATCTTCGACGAAGTCAACCTTGATCTCACCCTAATCGGCCTTCGCATCATCCACAGGCTCAACGCTGACTCCGCAAGGGCGCCGGGAGGTACGACGAATGAATAGCCCGCTCGTGGACGCCAGGGTGGTACTGGGGGTCACCGGCAGCATTGCCTGCTACAAGGCCGCCGACCTGGCAAGCAAGCTCATGCAGGAGGGCGCCCGCGTGGACGTGATCTTGACGCGCGGCGCATCCAACTTCGTCGCGCCGCTCACCTTCCGCAGCCTCACGCACCGGCCCGTGGTCACCGACCTGTTCGACGCGGACTCCGAGCAGGCCGTGAACCACGTGGCGATGGCGCACGAGGCGGACGTGGTGCTGGTTGCGCCGGCCACCGCGAACGTGATCGCCAAGCTGGCCCACGGCTTCGCAGACGATGCGCTGACCACCACCGCGCTGGCCTCGGCGGCGCCGCTGGTCGTTGCGCCCGCCATGGACGGCTACATGTTCGACAATCCGGCCACGCAGGAGAACCTCGAAACGCTGCGGCGCCGCGGCGCGACGATCATCGGGCCGGAGTCGGGGCACCTGGCCTCCGGTATGAGAGGCATGGGGCGTATGTCGGAGCCGGCGCACATCGTAGACTCGCTGAAGGTCGTGCTGGGCCGCCGAGGCGACATGGCCGGACGCGCAATCGTGGTCAGCGCGGGCGGTACGCAGGAGCCGATTGACCCTGTGCGCGTGATCACCAACTACTCGTCGGGCAAGATGGGATACGCCATCGCGCAGGCCGCGCGGGACCGCGGCGCGCGCGTGACGCTCGTGACGGCGCCCACGTGGCTGCCGGACCCCGCAGGCGTGGAGCTGCGGCGCGTGTTGACCGTCGCCGAGATGCGGGAGGCCGTGCTGGCCGCCTGCGCGGGCGCCGACGCCGTCATCATGGCGGCGGCCGTCAGCGACTACCGACCGGTGGAGGTGGCGTCGCAGAAGATCAAGAAGGGCGATGCCGGCGAGGACGGGCTGGTGCTGAGGCTCGTCAAGAACGACGACTTCTTCTTGGAGGTGCCCACGGGCGTACTCAGGGTAGGCTTCGCCGCCGAGAGCGAGAACCTGCTGGATAACGCCCGCGTCAAGCTGGAGTCCAAGGGGCTGGTGCTCATCGCCGCCAACGACATCACGCAGGAGGACAGCGGCTTCAACGTGGACACGAACCGGGTGGTGATCATCGGCCGTGACGGCACGGAGGAGGCACTGCCGCTGCTGACGAAGTACGAGGTTGGGCACCGGCTGCTGGACCGCGTGATGGAGGCGCTGGCGACCGGGCGCGTTCCTTGACACTGGGATAAGCGCGCCCTTATCTTGGAGCGGGGCCTGTAGCTCAGTGGTAGAGCGGTCGGCTCATAACCGATTGGTCGCAGGTTCGATCCCTGCCGGGCCCACTAGGCAAGAATTGGCGGCGAAGGGTTAGTATGGCAGCGAGCAGTGATACAGAGGAACAAGCATGGTATTTCGCCGCGATCAGGTCTCTGGAAAGCCCCGCCGTTTCTGTGGACCCTAACGTGAGTACAATCACCTATGACGGAGCCATCAGGTCAGACGAGAGCCGAGTAAAACCTATCACCCCTGAGGAACTGGTCCATGCAACTATAATCGGACTCCTATGTGGCGACGCCTACAATTACCCACTAGACATGGTCGGGCACGAGATTCATTTCGCCCACGGCAGTAAGGGAAGTAAAGCGGACGAGGTAGATGTCGTCGTATACGACAGGGACGGTCTACCATTCGCAATCTTCGAGTTGAAGTCAGCCCAAGATTTTGAAAGAGAAAAATACAGGGCAATCCAGTACCAGCTTTTTGGAACCGCTCCCATCACCGGTTCACCAAGATTGCTTGTTTACGCTACCGTGCAACCAAGAGGGGCAACTCCCGCAATTGAAGCTATCTGCGTTGATTATACCAAGTATAAGAGCTTCGAAGCATGGCGTGATGCTGGCGAGCCACATTCAAACGACTTTCCCAGGGAGTATCGCGACTTAGACTATAAGCCCCTGAGCAACCAGGGAGAAAACCCTCTTAATCTCAATGGAACTCTTGCAGATTTTCGGTCTATTGCACTGACATTCCATAGCGAGTTCTTCGGAGAGCATCCAGACAACACGATATACGTAAACCTCGTCAAGTGCCTACTAGCAAAAATCCATGACGAGCGGACTACCGAGAAAGGAAACGAATACCGCTTTCAAGTGTTCCAGGCCGCCGGCCAGCCTGAAAGGGCAGAGGAAGTCTTCGAGCGTATCAACGACCTATATAAACAAGCATATAAGCGATACGTCGCCTCCGATGACTCTGATGAAGACGAGATTAGCACTAGAGAATTCTCTGCGGAACGTGTAAAGACCGTAGTGCAGGGTCTCCAACGCCTCTCGATTACCATGGGAGCAGCAAGGAATGGAGATGTTATCGGAGCCTTCTTCGAAGAGATACTACAAGCCGGTTTCAAGCAAGATAGAGGTATGTACTTTACTCATGATAACCTAGTCCGATTCATGGTGGAGGCGGTTGGCCTAAAGCAACTAATCTACAAGACCTGGAAATCAGCTAGTCACCCCGAGAACCGCTTACCCTACATCATAGACCCCGCTTGCGGATCCGGCACGTTCTTGCTTCATTGTATGCAGGCCGTGACCGATACTGTTCGCAACGGCAACAGGATATTCACAGCCGACCCGGAAGCGGAGGAGTTTTTCGCGGTCAACTTCAGTGTTGACCGACCTAACCGTTGGGCTGAGCGGTTTATCTACGGATTTGACCCTAAGTTCGTAATGGCCATCACGGCAAAGGTAAACATGGTTCTTCATGGGGACGGGTCGGCACACGTACTCAAGGAGGATGCCTTCAGTCCATTCTCCAAGTACCCCGAAGACCAAGTTAGGTTGCGACCCCGCAACGAGACTCAGCGTTCAGTTCCTGGGGCGCGATATTCCTCGGACATGTGTGAGACATTTGACCTCCTAGTGTCTAATCCTCCATTTGGGGTCACACTAGCTCAAGAGACCCGTACCAAAGTTAGGAGCACTTTTACGTTACCAGAATCAACATCTAGTGAAGGTTTATTCATCGAACGCTGCTTTCAATTGCTAAAGCCTGGTGGACGCTTGGCAGTCGTTGTGCCGGAATCACTCCTGAACGGCAAAGAAATGATGGAAGTGCGGATGTTCCTGTATCGAATGTTCACGATCAAGTCAATCGTATCTATGCCGCGTACCCTTTTTATCGACACCCCTACAAAGACCAGTATCCTCATCGCGCAAAAGAAAGTGCGAGACGAAATAGACGAATGGGACACAAGATGGCAATCCGCTGATCAGAAGGCTAGCCAGTGCGTGGCCAATGCAAGAAGGGTACTCTACAAGAAATACTGCAAAGACCACACTGCAGACGAAGTAGCCAGAGCCTTTACCGAAGCTATAAGGCCGATAATCCCAGACAATTCTTGGGTCATCAAAGGCGGAAGCAATCCAAGTGTGCTGCGAATGTCTGTAGACTGGACCGACAAGACTTCTGAGGAGGCTTCCGATCACTATAGTAGCATCCTACGGACTTCGGACTTTCAAAGAATCCGAGACCAGTACGTCTTCAAGTCCGTCGCTTCTGAAATCTCTTACGAATTCCCTGTTTATGAGGTAGACGAAGTCGGCTACAAGCTCAGCAAACGAGGTGAACGACAACGTCCAAACCAGCTTATCCGAATGCGGGGCAAAACAACTGGCCAAGACATTAGCAACCTGCACCTAGCGGACGAAGAATGCGACACCGTGGTCGATGTGGCTAACCCACAGACAGTATTAGACGAAATCATAGCGGAGACATCATGGTCATAGGGGCAGAGAACAAACCGTCAGGGTATCGGGCATTCCGGTCATCCTTAGAATTGATCGGTGGCCACTTTGCCCTCAGATGCGACACAAAAATTGCGGATCAACATTTCCGAGATACAGTCGAACAGATCAGGGAAGCACCTTTTAGGGATCTCGGCGAGTTGCTTCCCACCCCGTTCGTAAAAGGGATACAGCCTGATTACTTGGACGAACCTACGCAAGAATCCATTGCAGTAGTCAACACCCTTTCGATACAAGACCTCTCATTGCACCCTGAGTCTTGTCGTCACATCTCTAAAGAAGCATTCGATGGATTAGACGGTTCCAGAAAACTGAGGAATGGCGACGTGTTGCTTACGATGGATGGGGGCGTGAGCATTGGGAAACCGCTGAACTTCTCTTCCGAGGAAGAAATGACTATGGACAGTCATGTAGTTGCGTTACGGCCTGAGGGGATCAGTTCACTAGGTCTCACATACTTGCTTGCCTCCCCAATCTGCCAGCAGCAGTTTAGACAAGCCGAGTCAGGCGCCAGTGGACAGACCGCGGTAACGGAGGACGATGTCCGGAGATTCATTATTCCGGCCAGCCTTCTCCAAGACATCGAACAGATTGCAGAGGAAATCGATACCCTCAGAAGCCAAATTAGGATTAAGAGAGACCAGCTAGATCAAGAGGAAAGGGATCTGTTCGCTCGTTTGTCCCTCAATTCAGGAACCTCGCCTCCTACTTTCCAAAGTTGAAGGGGCCGGAGGTCGCTCAGCTGCGATTTGCTGCTCGAGAAGCGCGTTCACCAAGAGGGGCCGCCCTAGCGAACGAAGCTGAAATCCTCGTCAAACTCCCGGCTCACAAACAGACTCTAGCGGAGAGGTTCGGTGTGACGGGGCTGGCTCTCTTTGGCTCCTACGTCCGCGATCAGGCTACGGATGGAAGCGACGTGGACATGCTTGTCAGCTTCAACGGTCCTGCTAAGTCGGCGGAGTACTTCGGAGTGCAGTTCTATATTGACAGGCCTACAGCATCTGCCGCATACTATTCTCCGTACACTACTGTCCGCACAAGGAGCAGGGCATGGCGCGCCTGGACGTACGGCTGGATGAAGAGCGGCGACGGCGGTTGGAGGAGCTTGTCGAGGAGAGAGGCGTGCCCATTTCCGCGGTGGTGCGTTGCCTGATCGACGACGCCTATGAGGACATCGTTCGCGTTCGCAGGAAGCAGGCGGTTGAGCGACTGATCGGGTTGAACGTGGAAGACCCGCCTGACCCGGACACCCTCTCCCGCGAGCTGGAGGCCGCCCATGAGCCCGGCGGTCTTCATTGACGCCAACGTTCCCATCTACGCCGCGGGCGGAGACCACCCTTACAAGGAGCCATGTTCCCGCGTTCTCCGTATGGCGGCCGCAGATCCTCAGCCGTTCGTAACCGACTCCGAGGTTCTCCAGGAGCTGATGCACCGCTATCTGGCCTCGGGGCGCTGGGCGCTGGGACGGGCGGTTCTCCACGCGTTCGCCGAGGTTATGGACGGCCGGGTCGAACCCGTTCTTGCGGAAGACATACTTTCGGCGTCACGGCTGGCGGACCGCCACGTCGACGTCAGCGCTCGAGACCTGGTGCACGCAGCGGTGATGCTGCGCCTCGGAGCCAACCGCATCATCTCGGCTGACGCCGACTTCGATCAACTGACGGGGATCGACAGGCTTGACCCCGCGCACGTTGAGGAATGGGGGAGCTCCGTCCTTGGCGACGGTGAGAGATAGCGTCTCCCACGCAAGCACGAGCAATCGCACAAACTCGTGGGTGAGAAAGGAACTCTCATGGAACCACGCATCAGCATAATCACCCTTGGCGTTTCCGATCTGCCTCGCGCGGTGGAGTTCTACCGGGACGGACTGGGCCTACCTCTTCTGGACGAAAACACCGAATCCATCGCGTTCTTCAAGAACCGGGGCACCTGGCTGTCCCTGTACCCTCGAGAATCACTGGCCGCCGACGCCGGCATCGCCACAGAGGGCGGTGGATTCTCCGGCGTCACTCTGGCCCACAACGTCCGCACCAGGGAGGAGGTGGACGCCCTGCTGGACGTTGCAGTGAACGCGGGAGCCACCCTGGTCAAGCCTGCTCAAGACACCTTCTGGGGTGGCTACTCCGGATACTTTGCCGACCCGGAGGGCTTCCTCTGGGAGATAGCCTGGAATCCTCACTTTTGGATTGAGTAGGTGGCGAGCGTCCCGGACTCAGACTTGCCGACCACGTCCCTCAATCGCCGCTCAACCTCGACCGCGTCAATCCCACCAAGCGCCAAACTGAGTGGGCGACTTGCAAGTAAACGCCTCAGGAACGCCAGGATGGACGAAGTGATCGCTGCGCTGGGCGACTGGCGAGGGGAGCAACTGACCGGAGGCTAGTTATGAGAAAGGTCCGCTACAACTGCGCTATGAGCCTCGACGGGTACATCGCGGGGCCGAACGACGAGTTCGACTGGATCGCGATTGATCCCGACATCGACTTCGATGCACTATTCGAGCAATTCGACACCTACCTGCTCGGCCGCCGAACGTTTGAGGTGACCGCCGGGGAGGACTTCCCGGTCCCGCCGGGCAGCCGGACGTTCGTGTTCTCGAATACGCTGCGCCAGAGTGACTACGCGGACGTCACGATCATCGGCGACAACTGGAAAGAAGTGGTACGGTCGCTTCGAGAGGAATCGGGCAAGGACATCTATCTGTTCGGCAGAGGCGTCCTGTTTCGCAGCCTATGCGAGGAAGGGCTCGTCGACACGGTGGAGGTCTCGATCGTGCCGATCCTGCTCGGCGGCGGCGTTCCTCTCGTCCCTGAGCTGTCCGCACGAGTAGAGCTGCAACTGGTGGAGCAGAAGACCTACGAGAAGACGGGCATTGTGAGTCTCGTGTTCGAGGTGAAGAAGCCCCGCGGCGACTAGCGGAGTCGATACCCCGGCCCGTAGGCAGGGACATGCGCGGGGACAGGCGTGGAGTCGACGGGTCGTCCGAAGAGGCTTGGTGCCGCGTAACCAACCCGGAACGCTTCCAGCCGTTGCACGCTTCCACTGCCTACAACCCGCATTAGATGGTATGATTGTATGTATCCGCAATGCGTACGAGGGCAATCATGAGAATCTCCGAGCGAGGCCAGATTACCATTCCGAAGCACCTGAGGGACCGCTTCGGAATGAACCATGACGTCGAGGTTGAGATCACCCCTACCGACATCGGGCTGCTGATACGCAAGCGGGCCGCTGAGCTTCATCCCGTGGACCGGGTTGCAGGCATCCTCGACGGCGCAGAGTTCGACATCGACGAGTACGTGGAGGAAATGCGGGGAAGGTGATAACCGCCGTCGATACCAACGTCCTCCTCGATCTGTTCAGGACCGACTCGCCGTTCCACTCCCGGTCCCGAGAGTGGCTGCGGCGCGCCTACGACCGAGGGGCGGTTATCGTCTGCGACCTAGTGTACGCAGAGCTGGTTCCAGCATTCCCCTCTCGGATCTCGTTGGATGCCGCGCTCCGCGAGATCGGCGCTGCACTGTCTCCGGTCGACTCGTCGATTGCCTACGAGGCGGGTCTCCGGTGGAAGCAGTACCGACTGTCCGGCGGCCCGCGGGAACGAATCATCACCGACTTTCTCATTGGGGCTCACGCACTCGCAACGGCCGATTCATTCCTCACGCGGGACCTGGGAGTCTATTCCGCATATTTCCCCGAGCTTAGGGGATCGGAAGGCATATAGCTGCGACCAGTTGATCAAGCAGCACAACTACCATGTGGAGCCGCTCCCAATAGGAGAGCTGACATCCTCGACGGCCTCAATCACCGCCAGCGCCTTCAAGAACCAATCACATTCGGGCCCACTCGCCGCAGGCATCGCAGGTGGTACAGAGACTCATGCGGTGGCAATTGACTACGATAGCGCCAGAGAAATAAGCTAGTGGTGTGCCCCATACAGCCGCGCCGGCCTACATGAAGGGAGTGGAGCAATGAAGGGCCACGTTCTCATGGACGCTGAGATCATCGACACCGAGGCTTACGCCGAGTTCGCCAGGAAGTCCCCGGAGGCTGTCGCTGCGCATGGCGGACGAGTCCTCGTGCGCACCAGCGACATTGAGGCCATCCAGCGCGACTGGATGCCAAAGCGCCTGGTGGTCCTGGAGTTCGGATAACCTCGAGGCAGCGAAGGGGTACACCTCCTCGGCCGAGTATACGCGACCCTCGACGACCTCCGCCGCCGTGCGACGAAGGCCCATATCGTCGTCGTGGAGGGATTCGATCCCCCGGCGTGAGTCTGGGCTCGCTCGTTATGTTGATGGCACAATGCGACCGGGCCCTCGCGAACGCATCGAAAGCATGGTGGACCGAAAGGGATCACACGAAGCCTTGACCAACGGACAAGTGGATCGATGACCCGAAGCCTCAATCTGGCACTGGTAGCAGCAATGCTTGCCCTGGCGGCGTCAGTGATGGCAGCATGCCAGGCGGAACCCACGCCGACGCCCACTCCATCGCCCACCGTTACGCCGGCACCAACCGCCACTGCCACGCCGGTACCAACGCCGACACCTACGCCGCTGCCAACGCCGACGCCCACGCTGGAACCGACGGCGACGGTGCCTGTGGCTACTGCACCTCCGCCGCGGGAGCCCGCGCCTGAGGCAACACCAGCGTCGACGCCCACGCCGGAGCCCATCGCCACGCGGGCACCTACAGCCACGGCGATCCCTGTCGCCACTGTATCACCAACAGTGGAGGCCACGGCCGCGGCGACTCCTGATCCGAGTCCGGAGTCGGAGGTGATGGTCCTGTTCAACAGGGTTGGGGAGAGGATGGCAACCGTGTCCACGGCAAGGGTCACGTTGGTTGACGTGAGGCAAACGGGAGCCAAGCTATTTGATCTCACCTTCAAGAGGCTGGAGGTGGAAATAGAGGCTCCCTCCAACTCCAGGATGGTGATCGAGGTGATTTCACCGGTCGTCGGAGTTGTGCCAATCGAAATAGTGGTGGTCGAGGACCAGGCGTGCATCAAGGTGTCCCCAATCTCTCCCTGGGCATATATTCCCGTGGACCTGTTGCCTTTCGACCTTGGGGGGCTGGGCGCGAAATTGCGCGCCACGCTGCCTTTCGTGCAGGATGCAACCATCTCAGGCAGGGAGTCGGTACTGGGATTCGACACCGTTCGCGTCGACGGTAGCATCGCGTCTGAGGATATGTCGAACTTCTTCCCTTCGGTTGACTCGGGTTACGACGTAGGCTTGACCCTGTGGATCGACGACACTGAGCATACCGTGCGGCAGATAGGAATATACGGCCAACTCTATGACGCCGACGCCCCGGAAACTGAGCGTCTTATGACCATCGAGGCCATCAACATCCCCATTGACATCCAGGTTCCGGATGTAGCATCGGGTCAGTGACAGGCTCGCTCGGTGAGAAGCTGAGGGACGTGTACCGGCGCCTGCTGGCGCGGTACGGGCCGCAGAGCTGGTGGCCGGGCGAATCCCCGTTCGAGGTCATCGTCGGGGCCATTCTCACGCAGTCCGCCGCGTGGACCGGCGTGGAGCGCGCCATCAACAACCTCAAGGCCGCCGGGGTGCTGTCGCCGGCCGCCCTTCGCGCCGTACCCATCGAGGAGCTGGCCGTGCTCATCCGCCCGTCAGTCTACTTCAACGCCAAGTCGCGCAAGCTGAGGGCCTTCGTGGAGCACCTCGGCGAGCACTACGACGACGACCTCGACGCCATGTTCCGGCAGGACGTCGATGCGCTGCGACGGGAGCTGCTCTCCATCCACGGCATCGGCGAGGAGACGGCCGACGACATCCTGCTGTACGCCGCGGGCAAGCCCGTGTTCGTAATCGACGCCTACACGCGGCGCATCATGGGCCGGCTTGGCATCACGCCGGCGGTCGATCGGTACGGGGCGTACCAGTCGATGTTCATGGACAACCTGCCGCGTGACGCGGCCCTGTTCAACGAGTACCACGCGCTGCTGGACCGGCACGGCGTGGAGGCTTGCCGCAAGCGGTCGCCGCTGTGCGAGTCGTGCTGCCTGCTGGACGTGTGCCAGACGGGCGCGGCGGCAGTCGACGGCTGAGCGTCACGACCGCCGTGATGGTACACTTTCGGTAGCGGAGGGGAGGACGACGGTGGCCAAACGTGCTGTGCCTACTGCGGCGGTCCTGAGCAGCTTTCTGCTGCTACTGGCAGCGTGCGATACCGGCGACCCCCTCACTTCCACACCCACATCCACACCCGCGTACCTGGCAGAGGAGATACCCCCCTGTACGCCTGTGCACAGCTCCTCGGTGGATCCCTGCGAGCCGGGTCCCTCCTCTTCCTTGTCATCGGGCGGCGGTCTCCTTATTATCGGCACCGAGCCTTGGGGGTTGCGCTCCTTTCTGGAGGATACTTCGGTTCATGTCGCGCACTTGGTGCTGCGCGGCACTTACTTGCCCCGTACCGTGCGGTGCGTAGATCACGGAATCGGTTTCCGCAACCCACTATATTTGAACCCGGGTGAGTGGATTCGCCCGTCGTATATGGTCTCGATCAACTGCTATGCGGATGTGAGGGTGAACACCTACGTTCTGGGCTCCGGTCCGGCCACCCTGACTGTCTTGGTGTATTACAGATCCTATGGCTTTGATGGTGCACAGGAGCGCATGGATGAAATCGACGAGTGGAGAGGCACTCTCGAGCAGGCGCTTATCGAAGGCGGTCACTACGAGGATATCCCTGAGGACGGGATAGAGGGCAGGGAGATGATGATGTTCCTCGGCCCATCGTACGACGCCTCTGCAGAAGCATGGCAAGTCTTCTTTACGTGGGACGTGCAGCGGCTGGAGGACGACACGGTGGTTGCTGTTCACCCCCACAGAGACGGCTGGAGGAGCGATGACGACTACCAGACCTACCTCCCTCGGCTCGAGATGGAGCTGCCCGCTTTCACCCAGGCGGTAGCGGCGGCCAACCAGGCGCGCATCGCCGAATATGGAGGGCGCACCGCCGCGGACGAGGGATACCCCATGCTGGTCACGGACGCCAACAACCTGAGCCAGTTCTTCACCGACATCGGGGCATACGACCATCCAGACGGCCATCCTGTGCAGCCCCCGCCGCCCTGCGGGCTGGCCGTGCCCAACCAGGCCGAGAACCCCGGCCTTGTGCGGGACTGCCAGGCGCTTCTGGCTGGCAAGGACACGCTGCGGGGCACGGGGAGCCTGAACTGGGGCACGGATACGACAATCGCCGACTGGGACGGGGTCACAACCAGCACCGACCCGAGCGGGATCACCAAGCTGCTGCTTTCGGATGAGGACCTTACCGGGACGATACCACCTGAGCTAGGGGACCTCTCGGAGCTCACGCACTTGAATCTCAGGAGCAACTCGCTGACCGGAGGGATACCGAGGGAGCTGGGAGACCTCTCCAACCTGAGGCAGGTACTGCTCTCGGGCAACTCACTCGCCGGATGCATGCCCATAGCGCTGAAGGATGTAACGACCAATGACCTGAGGTGGTTGAATCTGCTCTACTGCCCGCCTGCGCCCGATGCTCCCACTGCAGGAACGCCCGGAGAGACCAGCGTATCAATGAGCTGGACGGCGGTGGCCAACACAAGCAAGTACCGCGTGGCGTACAAGGAGGCGCTGGCATACCATTGGACCGTTGACGATGACACGCTCACGGGGACGACCCACACTGTGGACGGGCTGTATTGCGGGGGGGAGTACAGGTTCCGTGTGAGCGCCTACGGCAACGGGACGACGTACGCCGCTGCGTGGAGCGATCCTTCGGACGTCGTCTCGGTGACCACGGGGGAGTGCGTATACCCCGACTTTGGGGCATACTTCTACACGTTCCGGGTCATGACGTTCCGAGTAATTGAGGATGCGGCGCTAGGTGAGGTTGTGGGTACCGTCTCGGCGACGGACGCTAGCGGCAGTGCGCTGAGGTACGAAATCGAGGCGGGCAACGATGACGGGCTGTTTGCGGTTGGGGGGAGTAGCGGGGAGGTCACGGTGGCTGCAGACCTGAGTGGGGAGGGCGGGACGACGGTTACGCTGACGGTGGTGGCCTGGAACGAAATGGGCGCCGGGAGGAGTGTCCCAGTGAAGGTGGCGATCACGGCGTGGAGGCCTGCCGCAAGCGGTCGCCGCTTTGCGAGTCGTGCTGCCTGCTGGCCGTGTGCCCGACGGGCGCGGCGGCCTCGGCCCGCACATCGTGACCCGCCGGTTGCCTTGGCACTGCAGGCGCTATGCGCTATAGTTAGACCCTACTCGCCAAGAGGCACGGAGGAGGATCGTAGATGGACTTCCTGGGCATAGGCTCGCTGGAGGTTCTGGCGATACTGCTGGTGGCATTCCTGGTTCTTGGCCCCATGCGAATGGCCGAGATGGCTCGCTCGCTGGGTAACTTCATCCGGGACGTCAGGCGCACGACCGGCGATATTCCCGCCATGCTCGCGATGGAGGAAGAGGAAGCCGCGAAGCGAAGCTCCGAGGAGGAGCGCACCCGCAGCACGCCCCAGACCGGCGCGGGGCCGGCGGAGAGGCGGCGCGATGTCGACTAGCACGCTGTCGCTGAGCGAGCACCTTGTGGAGTTGCGTAGGCGGCTCATGGTGTCCGCGGCGGCAGTCATCGTGGGCACCGTGGCCGCGTTCGTGTTCCACCCCCTCATATTCGAGCTGCTCATGGGCCCGGCGCAGGGCTTCGAGTCGCTCCAGGGCAACAAGCTCATCTTCACGCAGGCCACGGAGATGATCGGCATTACCATGAAGGTGTCGATGATGGGCGGGCTGGCGCTGGCGTCGCCGGTGCTGCTGTACCAGGCAGTGATGTTCATCGCGCCGGGCCTGACGCCGAAGGAGAAGCGGTACCTGTTCGCACTGTTGCCCGGCGTGATCCTATCGTTTGCGACGGGAGCGGCCTTCGGGTACATGGTGCTGCTGCCGCCGGCCATCAACTTCCTTCTCACGTTCGGCTCGGAAATAGCCACGCCGATGATACGGGTGGGCAACTACATCAACCTGGTGGTGACGCTGCTGTTCTGGCTGGGCGTGTCGTTCCAGGCGCCGCTGGTGATGTTCTTCCTGAGCAAGATTCGAGTGGTGACGCCGAGAGCATTGGCGAAGAAGCGTCGGTTCGCGATCGTGGGCGCGTTCATACTGGGCGCGCTGATCACACCGACGTTCGATCCGGTCAACCAGAGCCTGGTGGCGGTGCCGATAGTGCTGCTATACGAGCTGGGCATATGGCTGGCGAGGCTGGCGCGCCTGGGCGAGCGGAAGGAGCTGGTGGAGGCGGTCACGTCGGAACCGTCCGGGTTGTAGGGCGCGGGCCGATAGCCGCTCTACTCGAGCAGTTCTAGAGGCCATTTCGTCATCCGAACAAGGGGCGCTACCAGCACGCCTAAGGGTCCGCCTTGCCCTGGACGCTGCCCCCGATCCCACCCAAGAGAGCCTGCACCCAATTCCCGGTTTCCATTTGCAAGCACAACCGGTCCTTGGACGGAGTCTAGCACGGCTCTTGCTGACCGGTAGCCTGACCAGGCAAACACCATGCCAGGGATGTCGTCGAGCAGAGCACGCCCTTGCGCAGCGGCCGACCGGTTGGGTTATGATGTCTTCAATAATCTCACGTGAGGTGGAACAGAGAATGACATCAGGCAATGGAAGAGACCAGGCGACACTAGAATACTCCCTCAGGTACAACCCCCCGGTCGACGTAAAGGTAGCAGAGCGTAATCTGAGGGAGGCAAAGCGGATCTTCGACGCCCTGGGTGTGACCTTCCTTCTCAACTCCGGCACGTGCCTCGGGGCGGTCCGGGACAAGGCCTTGATCTCCTGGGATGACGATATCGATCTGATCTCGGTGTTGGGAGTCAATGGCTTAACGGAGGAGACCAGAAGAGCAGGGGCGAAGGCCTTCGCGGATAGCGGGTACTTTGTGGGTGAGCAGAGAGTAAGGAACTACAGATCGATGTCGATGATAAGGGACTTCGTCAGAATAGACTGGAGCTGTGCGGACCCTGTGGAGAACCACATCTACTGCTTCCCGGGGATTCGCATGCCTGCTGAAATGTTCATCAACCCCAAGGAGGTCGACTTCTTGGGTGAGAAGTTCTTGGTACCGAATCCACCTGAGGAGTACCTGCGTCTGAAGTATGGTGGCGAGTGGATGGTTCCCAAGAGGCCTGGAGAGTACGAGCGGGAGGTGGTGGCAGGAGTCCCCGATGCCGAACTCGCCGGCCGCCCCTGCAGGATCAGGATACTGGACCTTCTCGGTAATCCAGTCCCTGAAGCCGAAATTAGAGCTGTGAGCATTGGCACCTTCAGGAGTGACTTCAACGGAAACGCTGAGGTAGTCCTGCCGGGCCCCGGCTGGTATGCTCTAGTCATCAGATACCCTGGTCACGAGCAGATACTTTACATGGAGCAGCTGGAGCCGGACAGGAGCTATGTGTACAGGGCTGACTCCACTGACATGGCCGCTGTTCGGGCATCAGGTGAATTCGGAACTCTGGGGAATGTCCTGTCGGCCGAGTGATCCCCTGTCGAATGGTGCCCAAAGCAACGTGTAAGACGCTCGTTGTCTACCAACTTGCCTTGCACCGAACTAGTCTTGCCCCATTCTCTGCACCAGCCAAAAGGAACATTCAAGCCTGCTTAGGCGGATTTGAGCGGCGCAGCGATTTGGGACTTCGCCCTTGTCCTCTAGCCGGCTCTAGCTCGACTGCCCACGAGTACCTGAGCTTTTGGTGTCTATTGGGCAATTGGGATGGACAAGCTCACCTTAGACGGCGCAGCCACCGCGTCGCCTCGTGACCATCCCTGCGAATGCAGAGGCCACCCTCTCTCCGGACAACCGCGGTTGTGTCTGTGCGCCATCGGTGCTATGCTGTCTCGGTTTTGCTCTGCGACCTTTGACCGGGGACGCAGAGTCGCCTATAGTGGACTTGTCGGAGGTTTCGCAGATGCACCTGCTCATAGACGGATTTGGCGGCAATCTTGAGATGCTGAAGGACGAGGCGGCCGTCTACCGGTTCCTGGACGACTTCCCTACGCGCATCGAGATGAACAAGATCAGCTCGCCTCTGGTCACCACCTACAACGGCCCCGTGGCCGAGGACTGGGGCGTGTCCGGGTTCGTCCTCATCGCCGAAAGCCACATCAGCATTCACACCTTCCCGGAGCGCGCCTACGTCAACATTGACGTGTTCAGCTGCAAGGACTTCGACCACAAGCAGGCCCTGGACCGCATCATGGAGACGTTCTCGCTGGAGCAGGTGAAGCACTGGGTCATCGGACGGGGCCTGGACTACTCGCGCCCAAGCAGCGGCGCTCCCGTCACGCGAGGCCGCGCAAGGGGTGTGCTCACCGGAGCGAGATGACGCTTACCGGCGGCCCCGCGCCACACTATCCCGCAATGCCGTGGGGCTTCGCGGGCGTGGGCCCGGACGAGTCGCCGCTGGTGAGCAGCCGCGTTGTCGTGCTGCCCGTGCCCTACGACTCCACGACCTCCTTCCGCGGAGGTGCGCGCGACGGCCCTCGCGCCATTATCGACGCGTCCCGCTACCTTGAGGACTACGATATGGAAACGGAGCGGGAGGTCTACCGCGTCGGCATTCACACCTTGCCTGAGGTCGAGCCGCACGTCGGCGGCCCGGAGGCCATGACGGAACGCATTGCTTCGGCGGTGCGCCCGCTGGTCGGCAAGGGCAGACTGCTGGCCGCCCTGGGCGGCGAGCACTCGATATCGGTGGGCGCGGTCAGGGCGCTTCGAGAGATCCACGCCGACCTTTCAGTACTCTACCTCGACGCCCACGGCGACCTGCGTGACGAGTACATGGGCAGCGCGTACAGCCACGCCTGCGCGGCCCGTCGCATCTGGGAGATGTGCCCGGTGGTGGAGGTCGGTGTGCGCAGTATCAGCCTGGAGGAGGCTGACTTCATTCGCGGTGATGGCCGCGAGGGCCTGCGCGTAATGCAGCACGGCGAGGGTGGTCGTGCGGCTTCGTGGGACGTGGCGGCGGTGCTGGAAGGACTCACCGAGCACGTCTACGTGAGCATCGATCTGGACGTGTTCGACCCTGCTCTGATGGCGGCGGTTGGCACGCCTGAGCCGGGCGGCCCCGGCTGGGAGGCCGTGCTGGGCCTGCTCAGGGCGGTCTGCCGGGAGCGGACGGTGGTCGGCTTCGACGTGGTGGAGCTGTGCCCGTGGGCCGGGCCGCCGTCGTGTGCCTACGTGGCCGCCAAGCTGGCGTACAAGGTGATGGGCTACGCAACTGAGCGTGACGCCGCTGTGTGAGGGGGCCTCGGCCCCGGAGGTGGAAGGTCGTTGAGGGGCTCATTCGAGTTGTGCAGGCTGATGGGCATACCCCTGCGGCTGCATTTCAGCTGGTTTCTCGTACTTCTGCTATTCACCTACTCCTTGGCGATGTTCCTCGGCGGTATTCGTCCCTGGTGGTCTACAACAGAGCGATGGGGCGTGGCCCTGGCCGCCAGCACCATGCTCTTCGTGTCGGTCATCGCTCACGAGCTGTCGCACAGCCTGGTGGCGATGCGGTACGGGATCCGGGTCAGGGCCATCACGCTGTTCATGTTCGGCGGGGCCGCGCACATCTCGCGGGAGGCGCCGAGGCCGGGCATAGAGCTGCTCATCGCGCTCGCGGGGCCGGTGTGCAGCGTGCTGCTGGCTCTGCTGTTCCTGGGCGCGGGCTACCTGGTCGAGCGGTTCAGCGTTCACGTTGCTGTGATGATGAGCTGGCTCTTTCTGATGAACATGGCGCTGGGTATCTTCAACCTGATCCCAGGGTTCCCGCTGGATGGCGGCAGGGTGCTCCGCGCCGTCATCTGGGCCGTGTCGGGCAACTACGCCGCTGCAACACGGATTGCGACGATGGGCGGCTACGCGACCGCGCTGCTCCTGATGGGGCTGGGAGTGTTCGTCTTCATTGTGAGTCGCAGCGCGCTTCAGGGCATGTGGCTGGTGCTGGTGGGCTGGTTCCTGTTCCAGGCGGCGTTCATGAGCTACCGCCAGCATCGACAGCGACGGCGGCTGGAGGGGACGACGGCGCGGGAGCTGATGAGCACCACCGTACCGGAGGTGTCGCCGGATGCGAGTGTGCAAGGGCTGATCGATTCGGGCGCGCTGCGCGGGGACCAGCGCGGCCTGGTGGTGATCGAGGACGGGCGGGCCGTCGGGTTGATTGCAGCGGCGTCCGTGGGGAAGGTGTCGCGGCGAGCGCGTGCAGTAGCCCGGGTGAGGCACGTGATGTCGCCGGTTGACCACGCTACGTCAGTGGCTCCGGACGACGGCAGCGACCGAGTGCTGGAGGCGCTGGAGGAGAGCGAGACGGGCATGCTGGCGGTGATGGAGTCTGGCGAGCTCTTGGGCGTGATCACCGCGGAGAGTGCGATGCGGCGGTAGGAGGGCGGCGGGCGGTGTCTGGTACAATGTGTCCGCACAACTTTGATGCCGGGCAGTGGAGAGTAAGGTAGCGATCGATGGAACTGAGAGCCTACCAGAGCGAGTTGTCGGATCGCGTAGTGGACGAGCTGTCCGGCTCGCCGAACGCCAGGGTTATGCTACAGTTGCCTACCGGCGGCGGCAAGACACGAATCGCCGGGCAATTGCTTTCGCGGTTCCTGAGCGGAGGGCGCAAGGCGGTCTGGCTCACGCACCGGCGAGAGCTGGCGGCCCAGACTGAGGGAATGCTGCAAGAAGACGGCGTTTCCGCGACAAAGGACATCAGTTGGGAGCCCGGCTCTGTGGCACCTCCCATTCCCAACGGCGTAGTCATTCTTATGGCGCAAACAGTGGCTCGCCGCACTGCCCGCGCCGACGTGTGGGGGCGGTATGACGCAAACGACCTGATGATCATCGACGAGGCGCATCATGCCACGGCCGAAGGTTGGACACGGGCGATACGGCAGTGGCCCGGCCCCGTCCTGGGCATGACGGCAACTCCCTGGAGGCTCTCAAAGAGAGAGGGCTTTGATTATCTATTCGCGGATCTGGTTTGTGGACCGCAGGTGGCGTCTCTGCAAAAGGGGGGTTGGCTGTGCGGCGTCCGCGTGATGTCGCCTCCAGAGGGTGACTTAGTCTTGGGAGGCTCGGTAGACGCTACCGGCGACTACTCGGAGCCAGGTATAGAGGAAGCCAACCGAGACCGCGACGTCTGGACGGGCGGCGCGTTGCGCTTCTGGGAGAGGCACGGTGAGGACAGGCAAACTGTAGTGTACGCCGTCTCCGTGAGGCACGCCGGTAATCTCGCGGACGTATTCAACAAGGCCGGCATACCGGCGGGAGTGCTCGTGGCCGATACACCGGACGCGGAGCGTTCAGAAATAATCGAGAGGTTCCGTACAGGCCGCCTCAGAGTGCTGGTCAACGTGGCAGTCGCCACTGAGGGGTTTGATCTGCCGGACGCTGCCTGTATTCTGTTGACCCGTCCCACCATGAGCCTGGCGCTCTACCTGCAGATGGTGGGTAGAGGCATGCGCCCCAAGCCGGACTCCGGTGACTGTGTAGTCCTGGACTTGGCAGGCAACAGCCTGATTCACGGGTTGCCCGATAACGATAGGGAATGGTCACTAAGGGAGCGGGGCGAGCAGCCGCTGGGCGGTATGCCCCTAATTCGCTGTGAGCGGTGCGATGCGCTCTCAGCCGCCGGGTCCCACAATTGCGATAACTGCGGGGATCCGTTCGGAGAGGAATGTGGCCGGTGCGGCGCGTGGCGGGCGTGGAAGCGATGGACGCGTCGATCTATGTGTGGCGAAGACCACGACGAGGTCTGTGACCTGTGTCACTACGACGCTCACGTCATGGCAGAGCTGCCCGTAACCGACGAGCTGAAGGAGCTGGCGATAATGTCAATTGATGATGAACTTTCGCCCTACCGGGACCCGTACTTGAAGAATATGCTGGATGAGGAGCGACGTCGTCTTGGGGGCACGACGGAAGCGCGAAAGGCGGAGATTCGCCGTTCAATTGAGCAGCGAGAGTCAAATCTTGCGGACGAAGCTGGAATGAAGCAGAGATTCACAAATTATCTGGACTCACTCGCTGACTTACAACGGCCGGCTGGTGAACGGCAATGGTGGAGTATGTACTTTGAATGGGAGCGCAAGTATAGGGAGGAAAGTGAGGACTTGAGGGCAGAGCTTGCCAGTTTGGAGACACAGAGTGTGGACAGCCAGCTCGTTCTCAGCAACGTCCGCGAGCGTTTGGCGCGTCTGCTGGAGGCAGAGGCACGCGAGGCTGGCCTGATATCAAGGGTCCACGTTCGGGTGGGAGATGAGGATCGGAAGACCGGAGGGAGTGCCAATACAGCCTCGGGCGACTGGTTGGAACTTAGCGAGCTAGCTCGACTGGGTAAGGCAGGGGCGACCAACGACGTTAGACCTAGTGGCCTGCAATGTCCGGATGGAAGCACAGAACAAGTAAAGAATTGGATCCAACTCATAGCTCAGGTCGCTGAGTGGTTCGTTCGAGAAGGGAAACTCTCACGCTCCATGTGTCCGGTAAGGGTTGGAGGAATGCGGAAGAGACATCTGATTCACGTTGAGCCCAAACATGGCGACGGGTCTGAGATGATTTACAAGACACTCTCAAATGGTCTGTTTCTAGAAGCTCAACTTCCCTCTAGACGTATCGCTTGGCTTTGCGAGCTGCTGGTTAGGGAGTTGGAAGGAGACCCTGGGCAGTTTCGCGTATCGCTTACGAAATCACCTTGAAGGCCTAAAGTTTAATCTGGCATGGCAATATGCTGGATTCTTAACAGAAATCATGATTGCCCCAGACCAGCGGAGTGGGCTGTCGCTCTGCGTCACATCGCAGACGCTTGGGAAGTCGGGACGGCTCCCTCTCCCGAGGCCCATCACTGTGCTCAATTGTGACCTGACATACTACACCAAAGTCGCGTCAGGCCGTCGACCGGGCCGCCGCGCAGCTTTTGACCAGAAGGAGGGGTCCTTGCGTGCGAAAGCCCCCCGCCCTTTATCACTCGCCCGTGCAATGCTACAATGGAGAGCACGACCCCGTTAGGGAGTGCAATCGCATCGCCAAGAGCGGGGCACAGGAGCATAGCGCTATGATATACATGGACCATGCAGCCACCACGCCGGTCCGCCCGGAGGTCATGGAGGCTATGCTGCCGTACTTCACCGAGAGGTTCGGCAACGCCTCCAGCCTCTACACGCTGGCGCAGCAGTCTCGCATGGCGCTTGACGAGGCGCGGGAGACCGTGGCGCGTGTCCTCGGCAGCAGGCCCAGCGAGGTGGTGTTCACCAGCGGCGGCAGCGAGTCCGACAACGCCGCCATCAAGGGCGCGGTCAACGCGCTGGCGCGCACCGGCAACCACGTCATTACCACCTCCATCGAGCACCATGCCGTCCTTCACACCTTCACTCACCTGGAAGACTCAGGGTTCGAGGTCACCTACCTGCCCGTCGACGGCGACGGCATGGTCGACCCGGACCAGCTGGTTGACGCCATCACCGACAAGACAGTGCTCGTCAGCGTGATGCTCGCCAACAACGAGATCGGCACCATCGAGCCTGTCGCCGAAATGGCCCGCAGGGTCAAGGATATCGCCCGCGAGCGAGGCCGCACCATCGTCTTTCACACCGATGCAGTGCAGGCCGCGGGCTTCCTGGACATCAACGTGAAGACGCTGGGCGTGGACATGCTCAGCCTCTCGGCCCACAAGTTCCACGGCCCCAAGGGCGTGGGCGTGCTGTACGTGCGTCGTGGTACTCCCTTCACGCCTCAGCAGCTGGGAGGAGCGCAGGAGCGGCAGCGACGCGCGGGCACGGAGAACATGCCCGGCATCGTCGGGACGGCGGTTGCGCTGGCCCTTGCCGACGGCGAGAGGGAAGAAGTCAGCGCCCACTGCGCGAGTCTTCGAGACCGGCTAATCGAGGGCGTCAGGGAACGCATCCAGGGAGTGCGCCTCAATGGCCACCCCACGCTGCGCCTGCCCAACAACGTAAACTTCTCGTTCGAGGGCGTGGAGGGCGAGCCCGTGCTCCTGGGACTGGATTTCGCAGGAGTGGCTGCGTCCAGCGGGAGCGCCTGCTCGTCCGGGTCGCTGGAGCCCTCGCACGTGCTGCTGGCACTGGGTATGCACGCCGACCTGGCCCACGGGAGCCTTCGTCTCACCCTGGGCCGCGACAATACCGAAGAGGACGTGGACTACGTGCTCAGGGTCCTGCCGGACCTGGTGGGCCGGCTCCGGGCCATGCCCAGCCTGTCCCACGCTACCCGCTGAGCAGCCCTCACACAATGAAATTGAGCTCGTCCACACCCTACCTTCTGCTTGCGCTTGTACTGGCACTGGGCGCGGCCCTGGGTTGCATCCGCACTCCGGACCGGGAATTCGGCGGCCACGGTGAAGTGCTTTCGATAGGCGCTCACCAGCCCCGGCTGCTGGACAGTGTGGTCTACACCTGGTCGGACGGCCTCAACTACGAGATTACGCCGGAGGCGGAGGGAACCAAGATAGCAGCGGTCAGGGCTAGGGCCGTCAACCAGGACTCCACCCAGGTTACGCTGTCCATCGACGCCAGAGCAGCTACTCTGAACGCCAAGGAAGGCGAGGCGTACGCGCCCTTCGAGCCCAGCAGCAGACACGTGGAGACGGCTGCGGAGGCGGCCGAGGACAACCTCTACGGGCCTCACCTGTGGGGCCAGTTCCAGCTGCGCAGGGGATTCGAGGTGGCGGGCTGGTTCTTCTTCGAGGTGCCGGATGGGGGAGAATTCGCAGACTTCGCGTGGAATGACGTGGAGTTCATTCGAGTGCCATATCCGAGGTAGAGCAAGCAGCGCAGGCATTGACATGGCCTTGGCGTAGGGTATAATAGAGATTCCATCGGTGTGAAGCCGAAGCGCACCTTAACAACTGAATAGTGGAAGGAAGGTTCTTTCAAGCGAGTTTGATCCTGGCTCAGGACGAACGCTGGCGGCGCGCCTAATGCATGCAAGTCGAACGGTTGCCTTGGCCTTCGGGCCTTGGTGATAGTGGCAGACGGCTGAGTAACGCGTAAGGGACCTGACCCTGGGAGAGGGATAACCCACTGAAAGGTGGGCTAATACTCCGTACGCTGGCTGGCTGCATGGCTGGTCAGGAAAGCTGCGGCGCAAGCCGTGGCGCCCAGGGAGGGCCTTGCGTCCTATCAGGTAGTTGGCGGGGTAACGGCCCACCAAGCCAAAGACGGGTAACCGGTGTGAGAGCATGAACGGTCAGAGGGGGACTGAGACACGGCCCCCACTCCTACGGGAGGCAGCAGCAGGGAATTTTGCGCAATGGGCGAAAGCCTGACGCAGCGACGCCGCGTGGGGGAAGAAGGCCCTCGGGTTGTAAACCCCTTTTCTGGGGGAAGAGCAAGGACGGTACCCCAGGAATAAGCCCCGGCTAACTACGTGCCAGCAGCCGCGGTAATACGTAGGGGGCGAGCGTTGTCCGGAATTACTGGGCGTAAAGGGCGCGTAGGCGGCCCAAGAAGTCTCCGGTGAAATCTCCCGGCTTAACTGGGAGCGGTCCGGGGAAACTCTTGGGCTTGAGGACAGCAGAGGAGGGTGGAATTCCCGGTGTAGTGGTGAAATGCGTAGATATCGGGAGGAACACCAGTGGCGAAGGCGGCCCTCTGGGCTGTACCTGACGCTGAGGCGCGAAAGCGTGGGGAGCGAACCGGATTAGATACCCGGGTAGTCCACGCCCTAAACGATGGATGCTGGGTATGAGGGGTATCGAACCCCCTCGTGCCGAAGCTAACGCGTTAAGCATCCCGCCTGGGGAGTACGGCCGCAAGGCTAAAACTCAAAGGAATTGACGGGGGCCCGCACAAGCAGCGGAGCGTGTGGTTTAATTCGATGCAAAGCGAAGAACCTTACCAGGGCTTGACATGTCGGTAGTAGTTCCGGAGAAATCCAGGGCGACCCTTCGGGGAGCCGTCACAGGTGCTGCATGGCTGTCGTCAGCTCGTGCCGTGAGGTGTTGGGTTAAGTCCCGCAACGAGCGCAACCCTCGTCGTTAGTTGAATTCTCTAGCGAGACAGCCCCTAACAAGGGGGAGGAAGGTGGGGATGACGTCAAGTCAGCATGGCCCTTACGCCCTGGGCTACACACACGCTACAATGGTCGGGACAGAGGGTCGCGATACCGCGAGGTGGAGCTAATCCCATCAAACCCGGCCTCAGTGGGGATTGCAGGCTGCAACCCGCCTGCATGAACGAGGAGTTGCTAGTAACCGCAGGTCAGCATTACTGCGGTGAATACGTTCCCGGGCCTTGTACACACCGCCCGTCACGTCATGGAAGCCGACAATGCCTGAAGTCCGTGGGCTAACCCGCAAGGGAGGCAGCGGCCGAGGGTGGGGCCGGTGACTGGGACGAAGTCGTAACAAGGTAGCTGTACCGGAAGGTGCGGCTGGATCACCTCCTTTCTAAGGAGCCCACATGAGAGGCATAACGCCCCTCGTACCGGGATCCCAGTTCGATCGGTGGGTGATTGGCCCCCGACCGTGTGGTCGAAGCATGACCCGGACCCCTTCGGGGGACCGGAGGAAGCTCCCTCACGACGGGGACCGTTCGGGGCGCAAGCCCCGAGAGAACTCACCGCCAACCAATGGTCATTTGCCTTCCTTCCACTATTCAGTCGTCAAGGTGCGCCGCTTCCCAACCGTGCAGGCGGTGCTTCCCTTTTGAGGCTCTCGAAGCTTGTCCCTCGTTACCGTTGCACGTCTCACCGCGCAGCCGCGCCCTTACTACCGTCATTCTGAGCGGAGCGAAGAATCCAAGACGACCGTGGAGTGTGACGACGCGTCATCTGCGCCCGCGCGCTCTGATGGGGGCCGGGGACGCGACTGGACGGTTCACGCTAAGCTAGTCCCGCATGCCCATCCGGGGATGAGCGGGCCGGGGCAGGCCATCAGAGCTGCGTATGCTACGTCCTGATGATCCTGGTGTACTCGTCGTGGTCGCCAATCCAGAACCAGATGAAGTCGCCGCCATCCTGGATTGCCAATGCTCTGTGTGAAGCGCCCACGCGCGCCGACCAGTAACGTCCGACAACTCTGAACCTCAAAGAAGGGTGCCCGGGATTGTCCTTCAAGAGATCGAAGTTCCGGCGGGCCGTTTGTTGAACCGAGGCGGGCAGCTCATGGAAGCGCCGCCAGAAAACGGGATCTGTCCAGTGCATCTAGAGGGGCTTCAGGATGCCCTTTGCCCTTGCTTCAATTGCCTCTGCCGAAAGCGCGTCCAGCCGGCCGGCCTGAACGTCCTCTTCCAGCTCTCGGTCCCACTTCTCCCAGTCGAGTTCAAGAAGCCAGCGCAGAAGTTCGGCGTAATCCTCTTCCGGGAGTTTCAGAATGGCCTGTTGAAGTTCTTTGACCGTTGCCATTGCCCCGTCTTCTTGCCTCTCATTTGCATATTGTAGCCGTTGTGCAGCGCTATCCTACCAGCTTCCGGCCTGGTCTCGCAATAAGTGGGCCAAAGGGTCTTGCGTTGCTGGCGCCACTTGAAGCTGTGGGCCCCCACCGCTTTCGCCTGCCGTCCGTTCCGGCCCACTCACACCCTTCGACACGCTCAGGGTGAGCGGGCCTAAAATGCCCGCACGCGTTGGGCAATTGACACTCCAACCGCCGTTCCATAGAATTGCCTTAGCCGTACCACCCCTGCACTCCTACGAATACCGTACGCAGAGCTTATCGACACGGCTGAATGCGCCCATGTAATGGAGGTGCCCATGACTCAAACCACGACTGAGACGAAGACCCACCCCAGGCCGCTGGATGGCTGCCGCATCGTCGACTTCACGTGGGTGCGCGCCGGCCCCTGGGCTACGCGATGGCTGGGCGCACTCGGCGCGCAGGTCATAAAGATCGAGTGGCCCCTGCGGGAGTTCGGCCGGGCCGGAGGCGCCGCAGGGGCGCCACCCGGCATCACGCCAACGCTGAACACCGGAGGCGGCTTCAACGACACCAACGCCAACAAGATGAGCCTGTCCCTGAACGTACGCAGCCCACGGGGCATGGACATCATCCGCAGGCTCATTGCCGTGTCGGACGCGGTGGTGGAGAACTACAGCGCGTCGGTGCTCGAGAACTGGGGCCTTGGCTACGACGAGCTCAGGAAGCTGCGTGAGGACATCGTCTACGTGTCCATGTCCGGATTCGGCCATTCCGGCCGCGACAAGCACTACACCACATTCGGCCCGTCCGCCCAGGCGCTGTCCGGCATGACCTTCGCGTCCGGGCTGCCCGACAAGCCTCCGGCGGGTTGGGGCTGGTCGTACCTGGACGATTCCGGCGGCATGTACATCGCCTTCTACACCCTGGCCGCCCTGTTCCACAGGCAGACCACCGGCCGCGGCCAGCACGTGGACATGGGCCAGATGATCATGGGCGCAACCCTCAACGGCCCGGCGCTGCTGGACGTCACCATCAACGGCCGCAGCTCGGCGCGGGAGGGCTACCCGCCGGGAAACCGCGCGAACTGGCCCGGCACCCCGCTCGTAAGCGGATACCGCGGCCGCACCGTCGCGCCTCACAACAGCTATCGGACGCTGGGCGGCGGCTACAACGACTGGTGCACCATCGCCTGCTTCTCGGACGAGGAGTGGTGCAACCTGGTGTGCCTCCTGGGCAGCCCTGACTGGGCTACCGACCCCAAGCTCGCCACGCTGCAGGGCAGGCTGGAGAATCAGGAGGAGATGGACCGGTGCATCGAGGAGTGGACGCTCACGCTGGAGAAGTACGACCTCATGGCGAAGTGCCAGGCGGCCGGCGTGCGTGCCATGCCCGTGCAGAGCAACGAGGATCGCGCTGAGCACGACCCACAGCTGCGGGAGCGGGGCCTGCTTCGTGAAGTTGAGCACCCCGAGCTGGGAACGTGGCGGATGCAGAACGCTCCCTTCGTGCTCTCCGAGAGTCCCGCAATGAATCATCGCCACGCGCCGCTGATCGGCCAGGACAACGAGGAGATCATCACGGGTATCCTGGGCATGAGCCGCGAGGAGCTGGTGTCCGGCTACAGTGACGGCACATTCTGGCCCGACTCACTGGACCTCTATCCCTACCAGAAGGAGCTGCTGCAATGACTACTCAGAATAGCGCGGGTGGCCCGTTTACCGGCGTGCGTGTGCTGGAGCTGGCCGACGAGAAGGGGCAGTGGTGCGGCAAGCTCCTCGGTGACTTGGGCGCGGACGTGATCAAGATTGAGCCGCCCGGCGGCGAATCGACTCGCACGGTCGGCCCCTTCTACCAGGATAGCTTCGGGCCGGAGCGGAGCCTCAGCTTCTGGCACTACAACTCGTCCAAGCGCGGCGTCACGCTGGACGTGGCATCTGAGGACGGCCGCGGGCTGTTCCGGAAGCTGGCCGCGGGCGCAGACCTGGTGATCGAGTCCTTCTCGCCGGGATACATGGCGTCTCTCGGCCTGGGCTACGATGACCTCAAGGAGCTAAACCCGCGCATAATCGTCTGCTCCATCACGCCATTCGGTCAGACGGGGCCCTGGCGGGACTACCTGACGAGCGATCTGCTTCACCTCTCCGTTGGCGGCCAGATGGGTTCGTGCGGCTACGACGACGTGCCGGACGCGCCTCCCATAGCGCCGGGCGGAGGGCAGGCGTGGCACATGGGCAGCCACTACGCCTGCATGGCGATAACCGCCGCCCTCATTCACCGCGGAAACACCGGCGCGGGCCAGTACATCGACGTCTCTGTCCACGAGTCGTGCGCGCTGACCACGGAAGGCGCAATGGCATCCTGGATCTACAACGGCAAGACCATGATTCGCCAGACTGGCCGCCACGCTGGCATGGCCCCCACGACGCCCACCCAGACGCTCTGCAAGGACGGCAAGTACATCAACATACAGCTGATCGCCTTCAGGCTGCCGCCCGCGCAGCTGCGGCGGCTGGCCGAGTGGATGGACCGGTACGGCATGGCCGACGACCTGCTGGACGAGAAGTACCAGGACACGGCGGTGATCCAGGAGCAGGCCGACCACATCAGCGAAGCCGTGCGCAACTTTATCCACAACGTAACCCGCGACGAGGTCTACGCGGGTGCACAGGAGATGGGCCTGTCGTGGGGCGCGGTGCGCGCACACGATGAGCTGCCGGACGACGGCCAGCTGAACGACCGCGGCTTCTGGGTGCAGGTGGAGCACCCGGAGCTTGAGGAGACCTTCACGTATCCGGGGGCGGCCGCCATCTGGAGCGACTCCCCGTGGGGCATCTCCCGCCGCGCGCCTCTCATCGGCGAGCACAATGAGGAGGTCCTGTGCGGAGAGCTGGGCCTCACGCGGGCGGAGCTTTCGGTCCTGGCTGAGAGCGGCGTCGTTTAGCGGGCCGGGCGCATCAGCCGCCGAGAAGCGATCTGGCCGCGGCGCCCGGATCCGGCGCTGTCACCAGCGCCTCGCCAACGAGCACGGCGTGCACGCCCGCGCGTCCGAGCCTGACCACGTCGTCGCGGCTGTGGATGCCGCTCTCGCTGACCAGTATGCGGCCTTGGGGTGCGCGTGACGCCAGCCGCTCCGTCAGCGATATGTCCGTAGTGAAGGTGTGCAGGTCACGGTTGTTGATGCCGATGATCTCCGCCCCGGCCGCTACCGCCGCGTCCATCTCCTCCTCGGTGTGAACCTCCGTGAGCGCTTGCACCCACAGGCTGCGGCAGACGCCCAGGAGCTCGCCAAGCTGCTCGGGCGAGAGGATGGCCACGATCAGCAGTATGGCGTCGGCGCCGTGCGCCCGTGCCTCGTAGACCTGGTACGGGTCGAAGAGGAAGTCCTTGCGCAGGACGGGAAGCGCCCACGAGCGCGTCGCCTCTTTCACCGACTCCATGTGCTCCAAGCCGCCCTGAAAGTGGTCGCGCTCCGTGAGGACGGACACGGCCGCCGCGCCGCTCTCGGCGTAGGCTGTGGCCAGTGCCGCGGGGTCATAGTCCTCGCGCAGTAGCCCGCGTGACGGCGAGGCCTTCTTGCACTCGGCGATGAGGCGCGGGCCGTCGCCCATGAGCGCGCCGGACAGGTTCAGGGGCATTGGGAGTTCGCTGATGCGCTCCTCGAGCGCGGTCAGGGGCGTCTGCGCCATGTGACGCTCAAGCTCCAGTCGCTTGACCTCAACAATGCGGTCGAGAATCGTTGGCATGGCGTGCAGTCTACTCCAGGCTCCGGCTGAGCGCCACAAATTCGCGGAGCTTGGCCAGCGCTCTGCCGCTGTCGATTGCCTCGGCCGCGAGAGCGGCGCCGCTGGCGAGGTCCTGCGCAGCGTCGCCGGCCACCAGAGCAGCGGCCGCGTTCAGAACCACCATGTCCCGGTGCGCGCCTAGCTCACCGGACAGCACCCGCTCCATGGCAGCCGCGTTCTCCTCTGCGGTACCGCCGCGGATGGCGTCCGGCGAAGCGCGGGAAAGGCCCGCGTCCTCCGGCGCGATCGTGTATGACTGGATGGCGTCGTCCTTCAGCTCCCACACCTGCGTGGGCGCGGCGATGGAGATCTCGTCCATTCCGTCCTCGCCGTGCACCACCAGCGCGTGGCGGGAGCCGAGCAGGCGCAGCACCTGCGCCATCTTCTCGCCCAGCGCGCCGTCGGCAACGCCCAGCACCTGCCGCTGTGCGCCCGCGGGGTTGGTGAGCGGGCCGAGGATGTTGAACACGGTGCGAATGCCTATCTCCCTTCGCGGCGGGCCGGCAAACCGCATGGCGGGATGGAACGCGGGGGCGAACATGAAGCCCACGCCGACCTCGCGGAGGCACCGCTCCACGCCCTCCGGCCCGAGGTCGATCTTGACGCCGGCGGCCTCCAGTACGTCGGCGCTGCCGGCCGCGCTGGTGATGGCGCGGTTGCCATGCTTGGCGACGCGGAGGCCTGCTCCGACAGCCACCAGCGCGGCGATGGTGGAGACGTTGATGGAATGCGTACCGTCGCCGCCGGTGCCGCAGGTGTCCACCAGGTCGCCGTCGACGCTGACGCGCAGGGCCTTGTCCCGCATGACGCGGGCCATGCCGGCGATTTCGTCGGCGGTCTCGCCCTTGATGCGCAGCGCCGTCACGAATGCGCCGAACTGGGCGGGCGTGGCCTCGCCCGTCATGATGGACTCCATGACGCCGGAGGCGTGCTCCTCGGACAGGTTCTTGCCTGCAACCAGGTCGGCTATGGCTTGTTGCACCATGTTGGCATTGCTCCTGTATTGGGTGTCGCGAGGCGGTGGTCTGCCCCGTCGGCTCAGGGCCTCAGGCTCACTTCGAGGTCGAGTTGAGGCTGCAACGCCGGTAGGCCGGCCTCGGCGGCGCGCTGCTCCGATGCCCTGCAGTAGTCAGCGTTGGTCTCGTAACCCACGAACGCACGTCCCCCACGCACGGCCGCCACGGCGGTGCTTCCGCTGCCCATGAACGGGTCGAGCACCACCTCGCCGGCGTAGGTGTAGAGCTGGATGAACCTGTGGGGCAGCTCAACCGGGAACGGCGCGGGGTGTCCCACCCTTCGAGCGGACTCCGCCGGAAAGCTCCAAACGCTCTTGGTCAACTCCAGGAACTCCTCCGGCGACATGGTGGACTCCCGCCCGTCGACCTTTGGCCGGCTGAAATTCTCTTTGGAGAACACCAGGATGTACTCGTGGATGTCTCTCAGGGTTGGGTTGGCGGCCGACATCCAGCTGCCCCACGCCGTGGAGGGGCTGGCGCTTGCCGCCTTGTCCCAGATGATCTCGCCCCGCATCAGGAAGCCGAGGTCAAGCATGTCCTCGATGATGAAGGCGTGGAGCGGCAGGTAAGGCCGCCTGCCCAGGTTCGCAATGTTGATGCACGCCCTGCCGCCGGCCACCAGCACGCGGTGCACCTCCGCCATCACCCGCTTGAGGAACGCCCGGTACTGGTCCAGCGTCAGGTCCTCGTCGTACTCCTTGCCCACGTTGTAGGGCGGCGAGGTGACCATGAGGTGTACGCTGCGGTCCGGCAGCTCCTCCATTCGCTCGCTGGTGTGCGCGAAGACCTGGTTCGCAACGCCATCGGGCAGGGGGTTCTCTTCGTAGGGCACGCGTGACTCGGTTGGCAGGCCTTCGTAGAGGCGGCCCGCGTAGAACTTCGCCGAGTTGTGTCCGATGCGTCCAGATGTGCCGAATGAGCTGGTCTGGGTCCCCTTGCGCCGTCGAGTGCGGTCCATTCGAGGCCCCTACATCCTCAGAAAGTTGCGCAACAGGTCCTTGCCCACCGTGGTCAGTATCGACTCCGGGTGGAACTGGACGCCCTCCACGGCGTACTCCTTGTGGCGCACGCCCATGATCAGGCCGTTGTCCGTCCAGGCGGTTACCTCCAGGGTGTCCGGCAGGTCGTCCCTGTAGATGGCCAGGGAGTGGTATCGAATTGCTTCGAAGGGATTGGGCAGCCCGGCGAAGAGGCCTCTGCCGTCGTGGTGGATTATCGAAGTCTTGCCGTGCATGATCTCGCCGGCCCTGTCGACGGTGCCGCCGTGGCTGAAGCCGATGCACTGGTGACCCAGGCAAACGCCGAGGATGGGCACGCGGGTCTCGAAGTGGCGAATGAGATCGTTGGAGATGCCCGCTTCTCTCGGTGTGCACGGCCCGGGGGAGATGACGATCTTCTCCGGCGCCATGAGCTCAACGTCCTCCAGGGTGGCCTGGTCGTTGCGCACCACCTCCACTTCTGCGCCAAGCTCGCACAGGTACTGGTAGAGGTTGTAGGTGAAGCTGTCGTAGTTGTCGATGAGTAGTATCATGTCGGATTCTGCCTCCGGGCCGCGCCTTGACGCGGTCCTGCTCTCTCCCGCAATTGTACCCGCAGACGGCGGGACAGGTAAAGCGTCTGTACTGCGGTGCAGGACGGACGCGCGCCTCCGCAGTTCTGGGCTGCTGTCCGTTCTGCTAGACTTGTGGTATGGACTCCTCCCTCAGGTGGCATGCGCGGCTCGCAGCGGGCCTGCTCGCGGCGCTGCTGGCCGCGGCCTGCACGCAGGCGCAGCCCACGCCGAGCCCGATACCCGCGCCGTCCGCCACGCCAACACCATCGCCGGCGCCCACTCCCACGCGGGTTCCGATGCCGATGGCCACCGCCGCGCCATCGCCGACGCCGTACCCGACGGCAACGCCCATACCTACGCTGCAGCCCACGCCGGTCAGGGAGCGGAATGCCAACCTGGCGCCGTTCACGCCGCCGTCCTGGACGTACCCGCTCGTGGCCTCGGCCGCGCCCGGCTCACAGAGGGTGGACGTGCTCTCAGTGGACGGCGAGACCTACATAAGCTGGGCGGTGGTCAACGACGGGCCGGGAAGCGTGGACTACCCCTTCTTCGTGGACGTGTACCTCGACGGCGTTCTGGCGGAGCGCTGGTCCACGCCGGAATTGGGAGCCGACGAGGTAATCGCTCTGACTGACTGGGAGGAGCTGTACCAACGAGTCAGGCTTGAGCAGGGCAGTCACACACTGAAACTGGTAATTGACCCGACCGACCTGGTGCCGGAGCTTGACGAGCACGACAACGTGTACGAGATCCAGTTCTCCTGGCAGGCCCCGACCACGTATACGGGCGCGCGCCCGCCGCCGCCGAAGCGGCTGCCCGACCTGGCGCCGGCGGCCCCGGACAGCTGGTCGGACGCGCTCGTTGTTACGTCCTACAGAGGCGACAAGACGGACGGGCCCCTGTCCGTGAACGTCCCAACGTACATCAGCTACGGCTTCCGCAACGAGAGCCTCGCCAGCTTCGATGAAGAGTCGTGGGTGTACCTGTACCTGGACGGCGTGCTGGTGTCCGCTCAGGTGGGGGTGGGCCTGCTTGCAGAGGAGACGGTCGGCAGCGCGGAATGGGCTGGCCTGCTCGAGTCGATCAACCTGACGCCGGGCGTACACACGCTGCGCTTGGAGGTGGACGCTACGAACCTCATCGACGAGGCGGACGAGACCAACAACGCCATCGAGAAGCAGTTCACGTGGGGCCGGGGCGCCGTCCCGCCGATGGCGCCGGGCCCTACGCCAACGCCGCGCTTCATCCCCGAGCCCCTTACGCTGCCAAACCTTGTGCCCGGATGGCGGCTGGACTGGGATGGCCCAATCATCGTGTCGCACGAGCTGGGAACCTTCCGCAACAGCCTGCTGACCACGGACATGACCCCACACGTAGATGTGATCGTTCACAACGAGAGCGTTGTGCCGGCCAACGTGCCCTTTACCGTCGACCTGTACTTCGACGGAGTTTTGGCGCACACCTTTGACTTCGAGGACGCCATGATGCCCAACGCCCTCTGGTGGTCGGCGGACTGGGACGGCCTCGGCGGCAAGACCAGGGTCACCGCAGGCGAGCACGCCCTGAGGATGGTCATTGATCCCGCCAACCTGGTGGCTGAGGCCAACGAGGACGACAACGTGTACGAGGTCACGCTGAGCTGGATCAGCGGCCCCCTGACCGAGCCCGCGCCTACGACCTACACGCAGGAGGAACTGCGCCTGATGCTGGCCAACCTGCAGGAGCTGGTAGACAACAGGGAACCCGTCCATTTGCCCGGCGTGCGTGACCACTCCGGGGAGGTCCTACAGGTGGCTGAGGCTGGCTACTACCTGCTCACGGGCAAGAGCCTCCGCGACGAGCGCGTGGACGTGTACCTGCTCAACCAGCGCGAGTACCTGGACTGGGTCGACGACCACTACTCCGAGCGGCTGGCGCTGACCGAGGGCGCGGACCGGGCGGCAATCTTGGTAAGGCGGGAGTACGTGCTGGAGCACTCGGGCGGGCTTAAGGTGCCCAGGTACGGGAAGATCGCAGTGGCGGTGGACGCGGAGCGCGGAGCGGCGGATGTCATCGGCTCGCTGATGCACGAGCTGGGCCACATGCGGCAGGCAATTCTCAATCCCGACCAGGGAGGCGTTTCGTCGACCTCACGCGGGCCGGATGCGCTGAAGGAAGCCCAAGCCCAGCAGTTCGAGCGTGCCTTCTGGCTGGAGATGGAGCGGTTCACCGGCCTGGAGCTACTCGCCTTCCCGGATCACCGCGGGCTCAGGGACCTCATTGGCATCGGCTTCGACACCTGGTTTGGGGAGCCTGACCTGACCGTCCACTCCTATGGGTTTCTGGTCCAGTGGCTATCGGTCCTGGACGACCCCAACCTTGCGGACCTCAAAGAGGAGCTGACCTCACAGGGACGCCTGGGCCGAAATGCGTCGCTGGAGCTTTACGACTACCTCGTGGCGCTGCCCGCCGAGTCCGTGGAGGCGTATGTGCAGGCAAGGACGCAATCGATACCGCAGCACGCCGAGACCATCAAGGGTTTGGCCGCAGGTAGGCTTGTTGCGGACCTCCACCCGAACCGGGAGGGGTCACCCAGCCTTCGGGAGATGGGACTTCTGGCGCCATAGCGCGTTTGACCGCCGCTTAGCGGTGTACTAAACTAGATGGACGCCCGCGTTGCCGAGTGGTGTAGCGGTAGCACGCCTGACTCTGGATCAGGTAACCCTGGTTCGAATCCAGGCTCGGCAGCCACGTATTTCGTCTTCGAAACAACTTTGAATGCCTCGTCACCTTGGGAGGGAACATGGGTCAGAAACTGCAACAGGGCGATAGATTTCCATCGATCACGCTAAAGCTGACCGGCGGCGAGAGCGTCACCATGCCGGACGACATGACCGGCCGCTACACCGCCCTGCTCTTCTACCGAGGCCACTGGTGAGGCTACTGCAAGCGGCAGTTGGCCGCATGGGAAGAGCGCAAGGCGGAGCTGGAGGAGCTGGGTGCTACCGTCTACGCCATCAGCGTGGACACCCTTGAGCAGTCGCAGGAGGTGGCCGACCGTGGCCTGACATTCCCTATCGCCTATGGCGCGACCCGCGAGGACGCCGACCTCATCGACGCTTGGTGGGACGACAACCGCGGCGGTTACATTCAGCCGGCGGAGTTTCTCCTGGGACGCGGCGGTGTGGTTCTTGGCGCCATGTACGCATCCGGTCCGGTGGGCCGCATGGGAGCGGAGGAAGCTGTCCAACTGATAACCTCCCGGGAACAGCGCCGACGCGAGCAGGAACCAAACAGTTCCACCTAACCGAGCTGCTTCGAGAACGGGAGGGTGTAGGCCTGAGCCGTCCCACCGCGCATCGCGTCTTGGTGAAGGCCCGCAGAGTCTGCTCGCGCAGCCGCGGTTCGCAGCTGCACCGGGTGGGCCCGCAGCCAGCTACTTCGCCTTCGGAACAACTATGAACGCCTCCTCCTCTATCCCTAGCTGTTCTGTCTTTCTGTGGCCGTGAAGATACGCCGTATAGGCCGCGACAATGGCGTCGTGATGATCGTGCGTGAGCGTGCCGGCCCAGGACGCAACGCCGGGAACGAGGCGCCCCAAGTGCTCTTGCATGTAGTTTCTTCCGCTGCGGCTGGTCTTCTTGGGAATGGGCTTGCCCCACAGCAATCGCTTGGAAGCGTAGGGGTACACTTCTGCTACTTCTAGCCCTTTGGCGCTCAAATCCTCACTCAGGGCCATGCCGCGGTACACCATAGCCTTGATGATGGAGCGCTTGGTGGTGAAGTAGCAGCTGATGCCTCTCCTCGCCAACTCCCGCTCGGCCTCTCTACCCTTGCGGGTCGAGCGCGTTATGCACGACTCACGGGGACAGTCCTCCTCAAGGCAATCGAGGCCCGCCGGTAGACCCAAGGGGCAGTCTATTCCCAATGCCGCAGCGCTTTGGCTCAGTGCCCATTCGCGGATTTCCGCGTCGGTGCGTAGCTTGCCACAATTGGTCAGGCTCCCACTGTCGTCCAGCACGGCATAGGCGCTGGCTTTCTTCTCGGACGTGGTGAGGTCGAGGCCCAGATAGGTCAATGCGTCTGCTAGTCCCCGGTGCGGAGGATCTCGTCGATCTCCGTCATGTCCTCCGGCGTCAGCACCCAGTCGGCGGCCTTGACGTTGGCAGTCACCTGCTCGTTCTTCGTTGCGCCTGCAATCACCGAGCTGACGGCAGAGTTGCCCAGGAGCCACGCGATTGCCAGCTCTACCATCGGATGACCTCTCTCCTCGGCGAAGTTCTCAAGCTTGGCCAGCATGTTGAAGTTCTTCTCGGTCAGGGTGTTGCCCTGCGCGCGCTGGTTGCCGGCAAGCCTCGTGCCCTCTGGGACCGGCTCGCCCTGACGGTACTTGCCGGTGAGGAAGCCGCTGGCCAGCGGGTAGAACGGCAGTATGCCGATGTTGTACTCGTGGCAGAACGGCACCAGCTCCAGCTCGACCGAGCGGTTGAGCATGTTGTACTCGGGCTGCGCGCTGACGAACTGGTTGAGATTGTTGGCGCGGGCCATCCAGTTGGCCTCGCAGGTCTGCCAGGCGGAGAAGTTGGAGCAGCCGATGTAGCGCACCTTGCCCTGGTGGACCAGGTCGTCGAGGGCGCGCATGGTCTCCTCGATTGGAGTGTTGGGGTCCGGTCGGTGGACCTGGTAGAGATCGATGTAGTCGGTCTGCAGGAAGCGGAGGCTGGCCTCCACCTGGTTCATGATGTGATGGCGGGATGCGCCGCGCTTGTTGGGGCCTTCGCCCACGGGGTTGCCGGCCTTGCTGGCAATGATGATGTCCTGGCGTTTGTCCTTGAGCGCCAGGCCAATGCGCTCCTCGGACAGGCCTCCGCCGTAGCTGTCCGCCGTGTCGATGAAGTTGATGCCCTCGTCAACCGCGTGACGGGCTACCGTTATTGAGCTCTCTTCGTCCATCCTGAAACCGAAGTTGTTTGTGCCCAGCCCAACGGTCGAGACGTGAAGGCCTGACGAACCCAGTCGTCTGTACTGCATACGTGGTGCTCCTCTCAAGCGATCATAAGTGATGGAGGCATTATACACCAATCCAGCGGCCATCAAGAGGCTGGCCCGGGCGTAGGGCCGTGCGCGTCGTCAAAGCTCCGCCGCATCGGCGGCGTCAGGGCTGTGCAGCCGCTGCGCCGTCGTCGGCACGCCACGACGCAGCAATTCGCTCGTGGTGGTACGCGGCGCCGCCCAGCAGCATCTCGCCTGTTATGGCCCGCTTGTGGTACAGGTGCAGGCTCAGCTCCGTGGTGAAGCCGATGGCGCCGTAGCACTGGTGGGCCGTCGCGGTCACCCTGCGAGCGGCCTCGGCTGTCCACGCCTGTGCCATCGAAACTTCAGGAGCGTTGAACCGCCCTTCGGAGACCAGCCACGCGGCTTGCTGCGTCAGATGGCGCGCCGATTCCACGTCCGCGAGCATGTTGGCGCAGTGGTGCTGGATGGCCTGGAAGCTGCCAACGGGCCGCCCGAACGCCTGCCGCCCCTTGACGTAGTCGACGGTCATGTCCAGCGCTGCCTGTGCCCCGCCGACAAGCTCCGCGCACCTACCGATGCCCTCCCACGCCATGAGCCGCTCCACGAGAGGACCGCCGCTGCCCGCCTGGGCGAGCAGGCTGTGCGCGGGCGCTTCCACGTTCCGGAGTTCGACCTCGCAGTACCTGTCGATGCCCAACACTGGCAGCCGTGTCATGGTAACCCCGGAGCTCTGCGCGTCTACCACGAACAGCGACAGGCCATCCCCGGTATCGCCCGTGTCGGAGGTCCTGGTGACCACGACAAGCCGGTCGGCGCCGGCGGGCACCAGCGTTTTGACGCCGTTGAGAACGTAGCCGCACTCCGATGGCTCGACCTGCAGCCCGACGCCTTCGACGCCGTGGGAGCCGCGCGGCTCGGACAGCGCGAGGGCCATCTTGAGCTCGCCGGAGGCCACCGGCGGCAGGAGCTCCTCTTTCTGCTCCTCCGTGCCGGAGTCCAGGATGGCAAGCGCGCACACAGAGGTTGAAAGGAACGGCCCGGGTAGCAGGTTGCGGCCCATCTCCTCCAGCACAACCGCAAGCTCCATGAAGCCGTGGCCCGCGCCCCCGTAGCGCTGCGGGACCGTCAGACCCGGCAGTCCCTTCTCGGCCAGGCTGCGCCACGCCGAATCGGCGAGCGGGTAGTCCGCGTGTGCCATTCCCTTAAGGACCGACTCTGGCCACTCGCGGGCCAACAGCGCGCGGACGCTGGAGCGGAGCGTTTCCTGCTCCTCGGTGAAGCCGAAGTCCATCACCGGGGCAGTCCAAGGCCGCGCTGGGCGATGATGTTGCGCTGGATTTCGGAGGCGCCCTCGTATATCGTCTCCGAAATTGCGCTTACGCTTGCGTCCGCAATCCTTCCCCGTAGAGGCGCGCCGGGGGCGGCCGAAAGAAGGAGGGCGTCCGGGCCAAGCGTGCGCAGTGCAACGGCGGCGATGTGCTGCCAAGTCTCGCTGGTCATCAGCTTGCTCATGGATGACTGGTGCGTGATTGGAAGACCTCTGTCCCTTCGCCAGGCCACGCTGTAGGCCGCCAGGCGGCTCGCCTCCACCCTCACCGAAGCCTCCGCCAGCCGTTGCCGCACCGCCGCTTCGCTCAGGAGCGGGCGGCCGCCGCTGCGCCCGGACGTCTGGGCGTACTCGATCACGTCCTCCAGCAGCGCCGCGGCGCGGCCCACGTTCTCGATGCCGGACCGCTCCAGGTCGAGCGCGCTCATGGCCACCTGCCAGCCCTCGTTGTGGCCGCCAACAAGGTTATCGGTGGGCACCCGCACGTCTTCGAACACCACCTCGTTGAGCATGCCGGTCCTGCCATGAGCCTCTTCGATAGGCTCCAGGCTGATGCCCGGGGAGCGCATGTCCACGAGGAAGTAGCCGAGATTGTGGTGCCTGTGCCCCTCCGGGCCGGTACGAGCCAGCACGTGGGCCCAGTCGGCGCGTGCGGCGCCGCCCACGAACTTCTTGCGGCCGTTGAGCACGTAGTGGTCGCCGTCAAGTACTGCGGTCGTCGAGATGGCGGCCATGTCGGAGCCGGCGCCCGGCTCGGTGTACGCCTGGCACCAGAACACGTCGGCGCGGGCGATGGCGGGCAGGTGTCTGCGCTTCTGCTGCTCTGAGCCAAACCGCATGAGCATTGGGCCTATGACATTGGGCCCGTCGTCGAATGCAATGACCTGGGGCACGCCGCCGTAGGACATTGCCTCCACGATGAGCGTGTGGGTAACGCGGGAAGCGCCGCGGCCGCCGTGCTCAGCGGGCCAATGAATGGTGGTCAACCCAAGACGTGCCAACTCCCATCGCGCCTCCGTAACCAGGGGCCAGAGGGAGTCCGTGAAGGCATCGCGCTCACACCAGCGCAGCTCCTCCGGCATGCGGTCTTGGATGAAGCGCTCCACCTCCTGTCGGAGGGCCAGCTGTTCAGGGCTGAACCGGAAGTCCAACGCGAGTACTCCAGGGCCGGCGGCCGCGCTAACGGTCAGCGGCGCGGGCGGCTCCTGCGCGGGGCGTTATCCTTCCCACCACGAGGAGCGGTCGGACAGAGGAATCTCCAGCACAACCAGGTCCTTGTAGCTGCCGAAGTAGTCCCTTATGCGCGCCGGCAGCGTGGCTACCTTGATGAACCCCATGCTCTCCGCGACCTCTATGGCGGCGTCCTCGCGGTCCGGAACCAGCTCCATCACAACGCGGTACAGGTCCAGCTCCGCGGCGATGTCCAGCAGCTCTCGCATAAGCCTGCGGCCCAGGCCCTTGCCCCTGAACTCCGGGTCAACCACGATCCGCAGCTCGCCGATGTGCCTGCGAGCAAAGACTCGGCTCCTGTGAAGCGTGGCGTCTGCCACAACGCGGTCGCCCTGCAGGGCCTCGATAGGGATTACACGCTCCAGGTTGATGTCCTGCGTCCAGCCGTCGATCACCTCCGGGTCGGTCACTGTGTCTTTAAGGTAGAACAGGTCCTCCTCAGGCACGCGCTGGAAGAGGCTGAGCAGCGCCTCGTTGTCGCCGGCGGCCAGGGGTCTTAACTCCACCTCCGTGCCGTCGTTCAGGGCGAAGCTCTTGGGGTATCCCTCGAGGGTGGGTGTCGATGGCATGGCCGCCTCCTTAATTAGACTAGCTTGATGGCCCGCGCGCTGCGAGCGGTCCGTACACCTTGATTCTAATACACTCCGGCGCGTGATGATAGACCGCCTGCTCGGCCGAGTGCCGGCTTGCGGAAGCTGTGCAATTGCAGGCACGTGACGGGGGATTGACTACCCTGGCGAATGACAATACCATATGATGAATCACGGCCGCCCTGCGGCCATGGTGTGTTTTGTTCAACGAATGACAGGAGACTGGAGGTCTCAAGAATGGGACGCTTGGCAATAACTCGATACTTTGCGCTGACGGCAGTCGCGCTCATGATGGCCATCCTGGCGGGCTGCGGAGGTGGCGATCCGGATACCACGGAGGCCCCCAGCATATCGCAGGGCAGGTGGGCCCACTCCGCGACTCTTCTGGAGGATGGCCGTGTTCTGATTGTGGGCGGACATGAGACCGCGTCACTCAAGCTGGAGACCGCTGAGATTTACGACCCCGCTTCCCAGACCTGGTCGTCCGCGGGCAGCATGTCGGATAAGCGGGGCGAAGGCCACAGCGCCACCCTGCTCAGCGACGGCCGCGTCCTCGTGTTCGGAGAGACCGACGAGCCGACCGCGGAGGTCTACGATCCCGCCACCAACGAGTGGTCGCTGGTGGCAAGTCTGAGTCAGGCACGAACATCGGCTTCATCCACACTGCTTGCGGACGGCCGAGTGCTGGTGTCCGGCGGCCTGGACGCCACGAAGGCAGGCCAGGAGCGGCTGGATACGGTGGAGATATTTGACCCTGCCACGGGTGAGTGGTCTCAGGCAGCCAGCATGAATCAGGTGCACGCCAGCCACAGGGCGCTTCTGCTTGAGGACGGGACTGTATTCCTCGCCGGCGGCATGTTGACGGAGATCTACGACCCCGAAGCCGATACGTGGATCGAGGCAGGTACTCCCGACCGTGAGCGTTCTTGGGGCTATACGGCAGACCTGTTGAATGACGGGAAGATCCTGGTGACCGGTGGAGTGTTCCTGCGCGGCGGCTGGCAGGGCATTCCGAGCGCGCCCATCAGGAACGCAGAGCTTTACGATTTCGAAGCTCGTGCGTGGACGAGGGTGGCCGACATGAACGAACCTCGCGGCGACCACGCGGCGGCGCTGCTCCAGGATGGAAAGGTGCTTGTGGTCGCAGGCGCTGAGCTCGAGATGTATGACCCCAATACAGACACTTGGCAGCTGGCCGGCAAGCTGGCGACTGAACGGGACCTCGACTCACCTCTCCTCTCGGCCACCGTGCTGAATGACGGTACGGTTCTCGTTGTCGGCGGCAAAGGGGAAGTCGAAGAGAGAGCGCGAGGACTGGCGTCGGTCGAGATCTACGACCCCGCCACCTTTGAGGCTGAGGAGTAGTGCCCGGATTTCAGGCATGGACGGCCTGCCGGGGTATAGGGCTATTCCATCGAACACAATTGCGGTACGGCCCTGGAGCCGTGCCTGGGAGGGCCAATAGGCAATGAGCAGAACGATTCGGTATCTCCTGGCAACGGCCTTTGTGCTCCTGGCAGGACTTGCCGCCGGCTGCGGCGGCGATGATGGTTCGGGAGTGGCCCCCCTGGCGCAGGGTCGCTGGGGTCACACGGCTACCCTGCTGGAGGACG